>DATHQT010000053.1:0-83130 GCA_035482415.1 Acidobacteriaceae bacterium
GCGATCGGCGGGGTTGGCGAGGGGGCCTTTCTTGTCGATGATGCGGATGCAGGCTTCGTGGGTGCGGACGGTGATTTCGCGGATGGCGGAGGCAGTGAGGTTGCGCGCCGCGAGGCGGGCGTGGAGTTTCATGGCTGCTTCGACGGCGGTCTGCGCATGGAACTCGGCGGGGTAGCTGATTTTGAAGAGCACGTTCTCCATGACGTAGGAGCCGTAGGGGCGCTGGAACTGGAATTCGCGGCCGAGGAATGAGACGTCGTAGAAGCCCCAGGTTTTTGCGGTGAGGACGGAGGGGTAGCCCATTTCGCCGGTCTGGGCGATGAGGGCGAGGCGGACGGCGCGGGAGGTGGCGTCGCCGGCGGCCCAGCTTTTGCGCGAGCCGGTGTTGGGGGCGTGGCGGTAGGTGCGGAGGGATTGGCCGTCGACGAAGGCCAGCGAGACGGCATTGAGGGTTTGCTCGCGGGTGAGGCCGAGCATCTGCGAGACGACCGCGGTCGAGGCTACTTTGACGAGGAGGACGTGATCGAGGCCGACCTTGTTGAAGGAGTTCTCGAGGGCGATGCAGCCTTGGATTTCGTGGGCCTTGATCATGGCGGTGAGGACGTCGCGGATGGTGAGGGGATGGCCATTGCGGGTGAGGTAGTCGGCGACGGCGAGGATCGCGCCGAGGTTGTCGGAGGGGTGGCCCCACTCGGCGGCCAGCCAGGTGTCGTTGTAGTCGAGCCAGCGGATGATGGTGCCGATGTTGAAGGCGGCTTGCACGGGGTCGAGCTCGTAGGAGGTGCCGGGGACGCGCGCCCCGTGGTGCATGGTGAGGCCGGGGACGAGGGGGCCGAGGAGCTTGGTGCAGGCGGGGAAGTCGAGGGCCTGGAGGCCGCAGCCGAGGGTGTCGAGGAGGCAGTAGCGGGCGGTTTCGTAGGCTAGTTCGCTGGTGATGGTGTAGTTGAGGGCGTAGTCGACGATGTCGATGAGGGGTTGGTCGAAGGGCGGGCGGACGTTGCTGATGGGTGCGGACATTGTCTAGCTTCTAAACCTCTAGCTTTTAGCTTCTAGCTAAGAACTGGTCGATGGAACGTTAGGGTCGTGGGAGAGGATAGGCAGCATTGTGGAGAAGCAGATTCCTCCGCTGCGCTGCGGAATGACAACCAGAAGTGCAAGTGCACAGTCAGGTGCTACGTGCGGTTGGCCAAGGGTAGGAAGGGGACGTCTTCCGGGCCGGTGTAGTTGGCGGAGGGGCGAATGATTTTGCCGTCGGCGCGCTGCTCCATGACGTGGGCGGACCAGCCGCTGGTGCGGGCTATGGCGAAGATGGGCGTGAACATCGCGGTGGGGATGCCCATGGTGTGGTAGGCGGAGGCGGAGAACCAGTCGAGGTTGGGGAACATCTTTTTGGTCTCGTGCATGACGGCTTCGAGGCGGTCGGCGATGTTGTAGATGCTGAGGTCGCCGGCGTGTTCGGCAAGGCTGTAGGCGACCTTCTTGATGACGGCGTTGCGCGGGTCGCTGATGGTGTAGACGGGATGGCCGAAGCCGATGATGACTTCCTTGTTGTCGATGCGGTGGCGGATGTCGGCCTCGGCTTCGTCGGGGGAGGCGTAGCGCTGTTGGATTTCGAGGGCGACTTCGTTGGCGCCGCCGTGCTTGGGGCCTTTGAGCGCGCCGATGGCTCCGGCGATGCAGGAGTGGAGGTCGGAGCCGGTGCCGGCGATGACGCGGGCGGTGAAGGTGGAGGCGTTGAACTCGTGCTCGGCGTAGAGGATGAGCGAGACGTGCATAGCCTTGATCCACTCGGGGCTGGCGGGTTTGCCGTGGAGGAGGTGGAGGAAGTGTCCGCCGATGGAATCGTCGTTGGTCTCCACTTCGATGCGATGACCGGAGTGCGAGAAGTGGTACCAGTAGAGGAGGATGCTGCCGAGCGAGGCCATGAGGCGGTCGGCGATGTAGAGGGCGGAGTGGTTGGTGTGGGGCTCGGGTTCGGGCTCGACGGTGGCGAGCATGGCGACGCCGACGCGGAGGACGTCCATGGGGTGAGCGGTGCGGGGGACTTGCTCGAGCGCGACTTTGACGGGCTGGGGGAGGCCGCGGAGGCTGCGGAGGCGCTGCTTGTAGTGGGCTAGCTCGTGCGGGGTCGGGAGGTGGCCGTAGAGCAGGAGGTGGGCGACTTCTTCGAACTCGCAGTTAGCGGCTAGTTCGAGGATGTCGTAGCCGCGGTAGTGGAGGTCGTTGCCGTTGCGGCCGACGGTGCAGAGGGCGGTGTTGCCGGCGGGGACTCCGGAGAGGGCTACGGATTTCTTTGGCTTGAAGGTGTAGGGAGTGGTTTCGATGGGCATGATCATCCTTGTGTGGCCAGGGCTAAAGCCCAATTTGTTGTGCGGGCTATTCAGCGGACTGAAGTCCGCTGCTAATCCGGTGGAGCAAAAGCAAGTGCGAGAAGCAGATTCCCAGAGGGAATGACAGAAAGAAAAGCAAGTGCAAAGACAAACGCAAGTGCAAAGACAAATGCAACAGCCAATATAGGGATCCTTCGCTACGCCCAGGATGACGACCGAAAAATAAGCACCGGCAAGAGTAACAGCGACGGTCTCCTTGGCTACTTCTTTTCGGCGAAGAGTTCGTCGAGCTTTTCTTCGTAGGCATGGTAGCCGAGGTAGTCGTAGAGGTCGGCGCGGGTTTGCATGGTGTTGACGACGTGTTGCTGGGTGCCGTCGGTGCGGATGTGCTGATAGACGTTGAGGGCGGCGGCGTTCATGGCGCGGAAGGCGGAGAGGGGATAGAGGGCGAGCGAGACGTTGGCGCTGCGAAGTTCGTCGAGGGTGAAGAGCGGGGTGGCGCCGAACTCGGTGATGTTGGCGAGGATGGGGGCGTGGGTGCGCTCGGCGAAGGCGCGGTATTGGGAGAGCTCCGCGACGGCTTCGGGGAAGACCATGTCGGCGCCGGCTTCTACACAGGCGGCGGCGCGAGCTAGAGCCGCCTCCAGACCCTCGGATGCTAGCGCATCCGTGCGGGCCATGATCACGAAGGCGGGATCGGTGCGGGCGTCGACGGCGGCCTTGATGCGATCGACCATTTCGGCGGTGGGGACGATTTGCTTGTTGGGGCGATGGCCGCAGCGTTTGGCCTGGACCTGGTCTTCGATGTGGCAGCCGGCGGCTCCGGCCTTGATAAGGGAGCGGACGGAGCGGGCGAGGTTGAAGGCGCCGCCGAAGCCGGTGTCGATGTCGACGAGGAGGGGGAGGGAGCAGACGTCGGTGATGCGGCGGACATCTGTCAGAACATCATCGATGGTGGAGATGCCGAGGTCGGGGATGCCGAGGGAGCCGGCGGCGACGCCACCGCCGGAGAGGTAAAGGGCGCGGTAGCCGACGCGCTCGGCCATGCGGGCGTGGTAGGCGTTGATGGCGCCGACGACCTGGAGAGGGTGCTCGGCCGTGATGGCCGCGCGAAGCTTCGCTCCGGGGGTGGTTGATCCTCCGGCAGAGGTGGAGGGAGGAGTGTTGCTCATGCTTGGCGATACCTCGTGGAAGAAGAACCAAGGGGACTGGGTCGAGTCATGGGTGGAATGGATGCTATCCCCTTCGGACTTTCATCGTCTGGCTGCGCGAGGTTGAAAGTCAAATGAGGGGGATAGCCTGCGCGTTTACCGATGATGGGGGTGGAGCGGGCTAGGGCGCGGGCGGCGGTGAAGCGGGGCAGGCGCACTTGCTGAAGCTGGTGCTGTCGGCGTGGGTGATGGCGCAGGCGTAGGCGTGCCAGAGGATCTGCATGGCCATGGCGTTCATGCTGGCCTTGACGCTCTTCGCTCCACCGGGATCGCCGACGAAGAAGAATTTCTGGTAGGCGCGGCTGGCTTCGGTGCGGCCGGATTCGTCGTCGACGAAAGAGGTTGTGAGTTTTTCGAGGGAGTCGCCGGAGAGGTCGGGAAGGTGGTAGGCGGTGGAGAAACGATACTCTTCGCTCCAGGTGGTGTCTTTGGTATCCCAGGTGGTGGCAGCGCCGGTTGGATTGCCGGCGCTGTAGATGGTGTAGTCCTTGAGGGTTGCGGTGGAGGGCTCGATCTCTGCGAGGGTGAAGGCGGGGTTGTTGCCATTGACCGGGGCGATGGAGGGGACGAGCTTGACGGGAATGGCGCCTGCGGCTGATGTATAGACGCGGAACTCGTCCATGTGGGTGTGGCCGAAGAGGGCGAGGCGGATGACGTCGGGGAACTCGGAGAGGGTGGTGGCGAGGGTATCGGAGGCGAGAAACATGACGGGGGACTGGCCGGCACAGACATCGCGATGGTTGGCGAAGGTGGAGTAGGCGTCGATGCCGGGCGGGATGTGTGCCATGACCCAGACGTGCACACGGGCGGCGCGGGCGGCGGTGAGCTGGGCGCGGAGCCAGGCGATCTGCTGAGCCGCAGCGTCGTCGCTGGAGGCGCCGCTGCAGGTGGTGTATCGCTTGGACTCGAAGATGTCCTGGAGGACGATGAGACGCGTGTCGCGGATGGGGGCGGGGAGGGTGACGGTGTAGTCGCCTAGCTGGGGGAAGTCGTGGAGGATGGCGGCGCGATCGGTGGGGGAGACGGCGTCGGCGGAGAAGCTGGCGGCGTCGGCCTGGAGGAAGGCGCTGTCGGGGTCTTCGCGGTAATCCTTGCAGCCGGAGTCGTTGTTGCCGAGGGCGAAGTAGATGGGGGTGTGGGGAAAGGTTTCGCGGAGTTGGAGGGCGATGAAGGCGACGGTTTTGGAGGCGAAGGCGGAGTAGTCGGCGGCGGTGGCGGAGGGGGCGAGGATGCGGAAGCGGCAGTCGAGCTGGTGGACGAGGAGGTCGCCGGAGATGGTGATCAGGAGCGGGTGAGGCTGCCGCTTTCGAGCAGCGTCGAGGCTGGATTGGAGCAGCGCCGGGGGGGTATCGATGCCCTTAGCGCTGCAGGTTTCCTGGAGCTGAGCGAAGTCGGCTGCCTGGGTGGAAGATGCCGGACCGTAGAGGATGGCTGCCCAGCCGGATGCGGGCGCGGCGCGGAGGGCGGCGAACCTGGCGGGATCGTGGAGGGGATCGAGGTGGATGTCGGAGAGCAGGAGCGCGGGCACGGTGTTCGCAGCGTGTGAGGGAGACTGGGCTTGCGTGGGGAGAGTGACGATCGAGAGCACAGCAAGGAGCAGCAAGGGGCAAATGGACTTCACGGAAAGGGACCTCGGTGGAGCGGTTGCTGGCTGAAGCGGAAACGATTTGTGAAGGAAGCGCGGCGCGTGCTGCTGAGAGTGTATCGCCGATGTGTAGACTGGATGGCACAGACGACATGGGGAGCAAGGGAACCTATGAGACGCATAGCGTTCGCAGAGCTGCAGGCACGTATCGAGCTCGTATTGCTGGCGTTGGGAGTCGCGCCCGCGCGGGCGGCGTTGGGTGCGCGGCTGACAGCCGAGACGGATCGTGACGGGGTGCGGACGCATGGAGTGGCGCGGCTGCCGCGGTTTGCGCAGCATGTGCGCAGTGGGCTGATTGATCCACGCGCGGGGCCGGAGAAGGTGGCGGGATTCGGTGCGATTGAGCGCTGGACGGGGCGGCGCGGGCCGGGAAATCTGGCGGCGTATTCCGCGAT
Organism: Acidobacteriaceae bacterium; assembly: GCA_035482415.1. Taxonomy (GTDB): domain Bacteria; phylum Acidobacteriota; class Terriglobia; order Terriglobales; family Acidobacteriaceae; genus Granulicella. Next base: position 5,582 of record DATHQT010000053.1, read on the forward strand.
GCAGCGGGCCATGGAGCTTGCAAGAGAGCATGGGCTGGGGTGTGTGGCGCTGGCGGACACGTCGCACTGGATGCGTGCGGGGACGTATGGATGGCAGGCGGCGGATGCGGGGTTTGCGGCGATGTGCTGGACGAACACGCTGCCCAACCTGCCACCATGGGGCGCGAGTACGGTGGCGCTGGGGAATAATCCGATGGTGGTGGCGATTCCGCGGCGCGTGATCTCGAAGGCCGGTGGTGAGGGCCAGTCTGCGCCGATTGTGCTGGACATGGCGATGTCGCAGTTTTCGTACGGAACGCTGGCGGCGTATCGCGAGCGAGGAGACACGCTGCCGGTGCCGGGCGGCTACGATGAGCATGGCGAGTTGACGAACGATCCCGGGGTGATCGAACAGACGCACCGGGCGCTGCCGATTGGATATTGGAAGGGGTCAGGCTTGTCGTTTGTGCTGGATGTACTGGCGGCGATGCTGACGGGCGGAATGGCAACGCATGATTTCTCGACGGACCCGGCGAAGGAGGTTGGGCAGTCGCAGGTGTTTCTGGCGATCGCGCCGGCGTCGGTGGAGACGATTGACGAGTTGAGCCGATTTGCGCAGGGGCAAAGCATTGCGCAGAAGGCGATTGATGCCTTGCACTCGGCTACACCCATTCAAGCTGCGAAGCCTGTGCGATATCCCGGGGAGGGCGCGCTGCGTTGTCGCCAGGAGAGCAAGGAGTTGGGAGTGGCGGTGGAAGAGGCGGCGTGGGAAGCGTTTGTGAAGCTGGAGCTCGAGCTGTCGCACGTGTAGGGCGTCGGATACGCCTCGGTCGTCCTGCAAAACCCAGGTCTCAAAGCGAGACCTGGAGCACCCACTATGGTGGAATGCTACATGTTGGTGTGGCCGCCGCGCATGTCTTCGTTGAAGGTGGGCTTGATGAAGGCGAGGGCTTCGTCGACTTGGGCGCGGTACGTGTCTTCCTGGTTGCGCAGAGTGTCGGTGGCCGTCGACCAGTGGCCGGTGGGGTCGAGCAGGACGAGGCCGTCTTGGACGAGGCCGGCGGCGGTGGTCTTGAGGTCGGCGACCGTGGTGTTGAGGTACTGGGCGTCTCGGGGGTCGGTGATCCAGATGGGTTGGCCGGCGCCGAGGATGTGGCTCAACCAAAAAGTTTTTGCGGCGAGGTAGGCACGGCGCTGCTGCTCGGTCGTGTCGTTGAAGATGAACACCTGCTGCTTCATGGAGTAGTAGCGGGTGGTGACGGGGACGGGCTGGCGGTTGCCGGACTGAACGAGCTCCAACTGGCCCTGGTCGAGGGTCTTGCGGACGGCGTTGTAGATGAAGCTTTCGGCGAAAGGCTGCTCGAGCGCGGGGATGACGGTGGCGAAGGTCTGGGTCATGGAGGCAGAGACCTTGGCATGGAGCTGGCTGCCGCGGCCGTCCTCGAGGCGAATCTCGCCGTGGACGATGAAGGTGTCGGCGCCGGAGGTGGAGCCGTGGAAGGGCCACGCAAATTTGCCGAAGCTGAGGGGCAGGCCGTGCAGCGAGAGGTAGACGTCGGAGCGCGGATTGCGCAGACGCTGGGCGGCCTCGCGGAAGTAGACGGCGAGGGCGGCGGCGAACTTGGGATCGGCGGCATCGAAGGCCTGGCTGAGCTCGAGGAGCTGCTGGTGCGCAGGGTCAGCGGCGGCGGTGTTGCCGGCGAGGGTGACGATGGCGCGGGTGGTGGGAGCGCCGGCGAAGTCGATGCCGGGTTCGGCAGCGGTGAGGGTGAGGCCGGCATTGTGGGCGGCGGCTTCGAGCGCTGGGGAGGGTGACTGGATGGCTGTGCTCATGGGGTTTCCTTCGTGCGTAAGGTGCACGGTCTATTTTAGCGGGTTGCAGAGCATTGCACCTGCGAAATGCGGGGGTCTCTCCACTGCGGCTGCGCCTTCGGTCGATGTGACGATGTTTAGTGCTGCGAAGACTGCAGGTCAGGGTTTGAGGGTGCGACGGAAGAAGGCGGCGGCGGCCTGGTAGGCGGCGAGCCAATCTTTGTGGAGCAGGAAGCCGTGGAGTTCGTCGGGGAAGATGAGTTCCTCGACGGGGACGTTATGAGCGCGCAGGGCTTCGGCGAGGATCGGGGTCTGGGCGTAGGCGACGTCGGGGTCGTTGTCGCCGTGGATGAGGAGGACGGGCGAACGCCAGGTGTCGATGGAAGCGAGGGGCGAGCTGGAGCGGGCCTTGGCGGTGATGGCGTCCATCTGGACGAACGAGCCCTGCTTCCAGTCGGAGGCGTTGTCTTCGAGGTTCCAATCGTGGACGCCGTGGAAGTCGACGCCGGCGGCGAAGAGGTCGGAGTTGCGGGCGAGGGCGAGGGCGGTGAGATAGCCGCCGTAGCTGCCGCCCCAGATGCCGATGCGTTTGGGGTCGACGCCGGGAAGAGAGCGGAGATATTTTTGGGCGGCGAGGACGTCGTTGTACTCGGTGCCGCCGTCGGCGCCGGCGTTCTTGCACTCGCGGAAGTCAAGGCCGTAGCCAATGCCGCAACGGTAGTTGACCGAGAGCACGATGAAGCCCTGCGCGGTGAGGTATTGGTTCATCGCGTAGGCATTGGAGTAGTAGCCCATGGCGGGGTAGCCGAGGAGCATCTGGCGGTTGGGGCCACCGTGGAAGAAGAGGATGGCGGGGTGCGTGGTGTGCGCGGGGGCCGGGGTGCTGGGCATGAAGAGCTGGCCGTGGAGGTGCAGGCCGTCGATCGTGGTGAGGAGGACCTGGCGAGGAGCTACCAGGGTTGCCGGATATTCGGCGGGAACGAAGTCGGGGCGTACGGGCGTGATCTTGCCGTCGGTGGCAATGAATGCGGGATGGATGGGCAGATGTGCGTCGGAGACGAGGGCGACGAGGGTTCCGTTCGGGGTGACTTGTGGATGCGTCTCGATGCCGTCTCCACGGGTCAGCTCGACGGGTGGGTCGAGCCGGGTGAGATCGATGCGCCAGAGATGGCGGCGGTCGGAATCTGTGGAATGTGGATCGGCGGAGTCCTGGTTGGAGCTGTAGACGAGGTAATGGTGGTCGCTGCTGAAGGTGGCGTCTTCGACTTCGAAGGAGCCGGGGGTGAGCCATTGGACGGAGGGGTCGCCCTCGGTGTGGATCTGGTAGAGGTGGACCCAGCCGTCGGCCTCACTGTAGAAGTCGACGGCGGAGTTGGAGGCAAAGAAGAGATGGGGGGCGCCGTCGGCGAGGTGGGGGAGGACGCTGCCGGGCTTGTTGGGTGGAGGCGAGAAGAGGGTGCGCGTGACGCCGGTTGCGACGTCGGCTAACTGGATGGACCAGGGGTTGGGCGAGCTGCGTGCGGGGGCGAACTCGCGGGTCTGAACGAAGGGGGACCGGAGCCAGGCGATCTGGGTGCCGTCGGGCGAGAAGGCGGGAGCTGAGTCATTGCTGGTGGAAGGGTCGAGGAAGCGGAGGGTATGGGCTTCGAGGCTTCCGCTGGCTACAAGAGTGTAGAGGGCGAGGAAGCTGTGCGAGGGCTGGTTGGCTTCGCTGCGATGGCTGATGAAGGCGAGCAGGTGGCCGTCGGGGGAGAGGGTGAGGGAGCTGGCGGACCCGCGGTCGAAGACGAGCTGGTGCGCGGCGGACGGGGTGACGGGGTCGGCAATCCAGACCTGTCCGTCGCGGACGAAGAGGAGGTTGTGGCCGTCGGGCGTGAAGAGCGGTGCATGACCGTCGCCGATGAGGATGGGCTGAGCTCCGGGGGCGAGGGGCTGGACGATGATCTGGACGGGCGTCGGGCGCTGCAGGTGGGCAGGATTGGCGGGGTGGCCGTTGGCTCCTGACTCCGCGCCACAAGTGTAGGCGATGGCGGAGGCGTCGGGTGCCCAGGCTAGCTGGGTGATGTCCTGGGCGTCGTCCTGGGTGTTGTGGGTGAGCTGGCGGGCTGGCTGGTTAGGGCCGGAGACCCAGAGATTGTGGCGGCCTTCCGCGTCCTCGACCCAGGCAAAGAGGTTGGCTTGCGGAGCGGCGGTGAGGGAGGCGGCGTAGGGCGCGCTGAGAACCTGTTGCAGCGTAAAGGGTTTCGCGTCGGATGAAGGCGCCGCAGGTGTAGCAGCAAGAGAAGCGATCAGAAGTGTCGCAGCGAAACTCATTCGGCGAGGATATCGCGTTGCCGGAGGGTACAGGCGTGATTTGACGCAGGGAGTAACTAGATGGAGAAGAGTATGTGCATCCAATACAAGACTGCTTTGTCGCAGAGCTTAGACGAGGAACGCTATGTCACAGAGCCACATACAGGAACAGATCGAACTGATCGCGCGGCATGAGCAAGAGTTTCTGGAACAGCGAACCCAGGCGGAGCGGGTGATTGATGGGATTGCCGGCTTCGTGGGCAGCCTGCCGTTCGTTGCCGTTCATTTGTGCGTGTTCGTGGCGTGGATTGTGGTCAACTCGCTGCCGCATACGCGGCACCTTGATCCCAAGCCGTTTGGGTTGCTGCAGACATGTGTTGCGATGGAGGCAATCCTGGTGTCGAGCTTCATCTTGATGCGGCAGGCGCGGCTGGGACGTCGCTCGGATGAGCGCGATCACATGATGCTGCAGATACTTCTGCTGACGGAAAAAGAGCTGACGGCGCTGTTGGGGATGGACCGGCAGATTGCGTCGGAGATGGGGCTTTCGAAGGCGGCAAATAATCCGGACGTGCGGGATCTTAGCCAGGAGACGTCGATTGACGATCTGCAGCAGACGATCAAGGAGAGTCTGCCGGGTTAGTGGTTAGTGGTGGTACCTCAAAGCAACAGCAGATTCCCAGAGGGAATGACAGAAAGAAAAGCAAGGGCAAGAGCGCCTGCAGGGCTCTCCACTTCGCATCACAAAGACATGGGCGTGATGCTTCGGTCGAGATGACAGAGTCGGGGTGGGACCTGCGTCAGGCGGCGGTGGATTCTGCCTTGAGGCGCTCCGCAGTATCGTGGGCGATCAAGGCGTCGATGGTGGGCTGGAGCATGCCTTCCATCACCATGGCTAGCTGGTGGTTGGTGAGGCCGATGCGGTGGTCGGTGAGGCGGTTTTGCGGGAAGTTGTAGGTGCGGATCTTCTCACTGCGATCGCCGGAGCCGACCTGCTGCTTGCGCTCCTTGGCCTGGAGCTGGTGGATGCGCTCGGCCTCGACTTCGTAGAGGCGGGAGCGGAGGACGCGCATGGCCTTTTCGCGGTTCTTGATCTGCGACTTTTCATCCTGGCAGGAGACGACGGTGTTGGTGGGCAGATGCGTGATGCGGATGGCGGAGTAGGTGGTGTTCACGGACTGGCCGCCGGGACCGGAGGAGCAGAAAGTGTCGATGCGGAGATCCTTGTTTTCGATCTTGATGTCGACTTCTTCGGCTTCGGGGAGAACGGCTACGGTGATGGCCGAGGTGTGGACGCGGCCCTGGGTTTCGGTGGCGGGCACGCGCTGCACGCGGTGGACGCCGGACTCGTACTTCATCTGGGCGTAGACGCCCTGGCCTTCCATGATGGCGGTGATGTCTTTGAGGCCGCCCACGTCGGACTCGGTCTCGGAGAGGATTTCTACCTTCCACTTGTGCTGCTCGGCGAAGCGGAGATACATGCGGAAGACTTCGGAGACAAAGAGCGAGGCTTCGTCACCGCCGGTGCCGGCGCGGAGCTCGAGGACGATGTTCTTGTCGTCGTTGGGATCTTTGGGGAGAAGGAGGATTTTGAGTTCTTCTTCGATGGCGGTGAGTTTGGGCTGGAGGTCGTCGAGCTCGGCTTGCGCCATGTCGCGCATCTCGGCATCGGATTCGGTGAGCATGGCCTTGGCATCGGCGACGGCGTTGCGGAGCTTGCGGTAGTCGCGAAACTTCTCGACGGTTGGTTCCATGTCGCGGTGCTGCTTGGCGACCTTGCGGTAGTTCTCCTGGTCGTTGACGATCTTTGGGTCGGAGAGCTGCAGGCCGAGCTCTTCGTAGCGGGCTTCGAGTTGGTCGAGGCGGTCAAACATGTTTGCTCCTCCTGCGGAGTCGCAGAGTGTAGAGGATAGAGTGTAGAGAGGGCGGGGATTAGGGGCAGCTAGGCAAAGTCGCGACGGGGGATCGCGTGGGGAGAGGACACCGGGTTTGCGCTGCGGGAGGTCATCTGCTGATTAGATGGTACCGCGAATGTTAGGGATTCGTGGAAGGTGATTGGCTGCATCTGATTCGAACGAGGATGCGATGGCGCTGTTTGTGGAGTTGGCGACGTTGGCGGAAGATCTCGCTGGAGAGGCGGGGAGGCTGAAGAAGCGCGCGCTGATTGAGATTGCGGTGAGGCGCGTTGCTCGCGAGTCGGTGGCGGATGCGGGGAGGTTTTGCTTGTACCTGGCGGGACAGCCGTTTGCGGAGGCTGATCCGCGGAAGCTGAATGCCGGTGGCGCGCTGTTGACGCGGGCGGTGAAGGTTGTGTCGGGGTGTTCGGATGCTGCGTTGACGGCGGCGTATCGGCGCCATGGGGATTTGGGGGCTGCGGCGGCAAAACTGTGGCCGGGGACGGTCGGCGGGGAGTTGACGCTGGGCGAGGTGGAGGCTGCGTTTGCGCTGATGGCTGGTGCGCGGACCACGGCGGTGCGGGCGGAGGGGTTGGAGGGGCTGTTGCGGCGGGCGGGGGCGTTGGAGGCGAAGTATCTGCTGAAGTTGATGCTTGGGGATATGCGGATTGGGGTGAAGCAGAGTTTGATTGAGGAGGCGATTGCTGTGGCGTCGGGCTCGGATGTGGTGGCGGTGCGGCATGCGGTGATGCTGGAGGCGGATCTGGCGCGGGTGGTGGCGAGGTCGTTTGGCGGGACGCTCGGGGAGGCGCGGATGCGGCTGTTTCATCCGCTGGGATTTATGCTGGCCAGTCCGGTGGAGACGCCCCAGGAGGCCGTGGAGCGGTTCACGCAGAAGGAGGGGAAGAAGGTGGGTGCTGCCGGGGAAGCAGGTCCTTCGGCTTCGCCTCAGGATGACAAACCCATTGATATTCATGCGTTTCTCGAGGACAAGTACGACGGGATGCGGGCGCAGCTGCATTGCGGCGACCCGGAGCAGCCGGGGCGGGTCGCGGTCTATTCGCGCAACCGGGAAGACGTCACGGAGAGCTTTCCGGAGGTTGCGGAGGCGTTTCGCGAGGTGAGCGAGCCGCTGATTCTGGACGGCGAGCTGCTGGGCTGGAATGTGGCTGAGCGCCGGGCGCTGCCGTTTTCTGTGCTGGGGCAGCGGATCGGGCGCAAGCGCGTGGACAGCGCGCTGCGGAGGCAGGTCCCGGTTGTGTTTATGGCGTTCGATCTGTTGTTTGAGGGTGGCGAGTTGCTGCTGCCGCTGCCATTACGGGAGAGACGGGAAAGGCTTGAGGCGGTTGTAGCGCGGTTGCGGCCGCTGACGGTTGCGGGACTGGACGCGCCGGTGAAGCCGAGAGCGCAGGCGGGGTTGTTCGATGGGGAGGAGGAGATGGGTGCAGAGGCTCCGTTGCAGCGGCTGATGCTGTCGCCGGCGAAGATGGTGGAGAGTGTTGAAGCGATTGAGCAGGCGTACGTTGAGGCCCGGGCGCAGGCCAATGAGGGAGTGATGCTGAAGGCGGCGGGGTCGGCGTATTTGCCGGGGAGGCGGGGTCTGGCGTGGGTGAAGTTGAAGCGCGAGCTGGCGACGTTGGACGTGGTGATTACGGGAGCCGAGTTTGGCCATGGACGCCGGGCTGGTCTGCTGAGCGACTACACCTTTGCGGTGCGTGGGAACGATGGCGAACTGCTGAATGTGGGCAAGGCCTACTCGGGTGTGACCGACGCGGAGATTGCGGAGCTGACGGAGTGGATGAAGGCTCATACGCTGGAGGATTATGGGCACTTTCGGACGGTGGAGCCGCTGCGGGTGATCGAGGTGGCGTTCAACAACGTGATGCGGTCGGATCGGCATGCGAGCGGGTTTGCGCTGCGCTTTCCGCGGATTCTCAGGCTGCGGGAGGAAAAGCCGCTGGACGAGATCGATACGTTGGAGCGGGTGGAGGAGGTCTACCAGGGCCAACCGGACAAACCGTCCGCGGAGGACGATGAGTGAGTGAGTACGAAATGGAACCCAGGTAAGTGAATGGAGTTACAAAGGGATTACCTCCGCGGCGATTTTTGCAGCAACTTCGACGATAAAATGGGTATAACGAAATGGCATGGGCGAATGGAATTCGCCGCTGCTCATTCCGTTGCACGCATTCTTGAGGGAATTTCCTCGATTTGGAGAACTATCGTTGATCAAGATCCGTGCCTTGTTGTCTTTACGCTTTCCGGCCCTGCAAGGGTTGCGTCGCAGGGTGTGGATTGGCGCTTCGGTGGTTGCGCTTTTGGTGGTTTGCCAGGCGGTGTGGGCGCGTGGGCCGCATGTTCATGTGCATGCTCGACTTGTGCCGCCAACGAAGATGGTGCATGCGGTGTTGCTGGCACCGGGGGTGCTGCCTGCGGACGAAGCGGCGGTGCCGGACGCTGGGACGAAGTACGAACTGAAGCTGCATCACCTGCATTCGGGCGAGAGCATCGATGTGGTGTACCGGATTGGCGACACCTATATTCCTGCGGCGATGGAGAAACTTGATTATTTTCTGCGAGATAGCCGGACCCAGGATGAGAAGGCGTATGACCCGCGGGAGTTTGATGTGCTGCACAACGTGATGGCGCGGCTGGGGCGGCCAGGGGGTGTGATCGATATCGTTTGCGGGTATCGGACGCCGTGGTCGAACAACTTCTTGCGCACGCGCAGCCGGAATACCGGGGTCGCGAAAAACTCGCAACATGTTCAGGCTAAAGCAATTGACATCCGCGTTCCGGGGGTACAGACGCGCACGCTGCGGGATGTGGCGCTGAGTTTGGATGCGGGGGGCGTGGGGTATTATCCGCGCAGCCAGTTTGTGCACGTGGATGTGGGGCCGGTGCGGCAATGGACGTTTGGCGGGCGCGGCGAGGATTAATCGAAGGATGTATATTGAACAAAAGGAGCGACTTAGAGTCGCTCCTTTTGTTTTGCGCGGATGCGGTGATAATGGGTGGGTGAAGAGTTGGGTTGAGATTTCGGGAGCGCGGCTGGTGGAGAACCTGCGCGCGGTGCAGGCGATCGCCAATGTTGGCGGGGGTGCGGAGACGCTTGGGGTGGTAAAAGCCAATGCTTATGGGCATGACGCTGCGATGGTGGCGCGGGTGTTGGTGAATGCGGGGGTTCGGTGGCTGGGGGTTGCGGATGTGGAGGAGGGGGTACGGGTTCGGGGGGTGGTTGGGGACGGGGTGCGGTTGCTCGTGATGTGTGTTCTGGAAGAGGCTGATTGTAAAGAGGTTGTGGAGCAAGATCTGACGCCGGTGGTGTGGACGGTGGAGCATATTGCGATGCTGGAGCGGGCGGCGGAGGCGGCGGGCAGAGTGGTGCGGGTGCACCTGGAGATCGATACAGGGATGGCTCGTCAAGGGGTTGATTTGGCAGGAGTTGCGGTAGTTTCCGAGCGGCTGTCGGGATCAAAATGGGTGCGCTGTGAGGGGGTGATGTCGCACCTGGTGGCGGCGGAGGTGGAGGGATCAGCGATAACGCAGAGGCAGCGGAGGAGGTTCGCCGATGCGCTTCAAGTGATTGTTGCAAAGGGAGTTATGGTCGAGTGGGTTCACCTGGGGGCGTCCTCGGCAGTGGATGAGGGGTCGACCTTGGGGTGGATGCAGGCGCTGGCGTCGGAGGTGGGGGCACAGGTGATGGTGCGGCCGGGGATTGCGCTGTACGGCTACTGCCTGGCTCTAACTGCGGCAAAGGTGGGAGATACGGGCAGAGCGGGGGCGTTGGGGAGGATGGTGAAGCCGGTGTTGACGTGGAAGACGCGGGTGATTGGGTTGCGGGAGATCGGGGCGGGCGACACGGTTGGTTATGGTGCGACGTTTACTGCTAAGTCATTGATGCGGCTGGCGTTATTACCGGTTGGATATGCCGATGGGCTGCGGCGCGGGGCGTCTTCAGGGATGGGAGACGGGTGGGTGATGATTGGGGGACGGCGGGCGGCGGTAGTGGGGCGGGTGTCGATGAACTTGGTGACCGTGGATATAACTGATTTGGACGGGGTTGCGGTAGGGGACGAAGTTGTGCTGCTGGGGGAGGGTGTGACGGCGGAGGATCATGCGCGGTGGAGCGGGACGATTTCGTACGAGATTTTGTGCGGGATTCGGGCGAAGTTCGTTGAAAGTTAGGCGGGCTTAGCCCTGTTTCGGGTAACGCGACGACGTCTTAAGGTGGGTCTCGGGACGCTCTTTCCGGCAGCAAGTGTAAAGGACGCCTGACAGGGTGCTTCGAGGCCGGGATGGGTCCAGGGATGGTCGAGCTTCTAGCTCCTGGCTTCCAGCCTCTCGTAGCTCCTGGCTTCCAGCCTCTCGCTCAGGTCGGGTCGGGGAGCGCTTCGCCTGGCCGAGGCCATGGGGTGAGCTGGCCGGTCCAACTGTATGACTATGCCTCGTGAGCTAAAGTCCCTGGCCAGATGACCGATAAGACGGCTGGAAGCAAGGCCGATTTATGTGCTGACGAGTTCGGTGGGGTCGGGCATTTTGAGGACGAAGGAACGACCCGATGAAGGCAATGGAGCGCGAAGGAAAAGTTCCCGGTGCAGTCGACCTGGCGATGCAGCGAGAGCTGACCTGCATTCTTTTCGGCTCGCCTGACGTTCCGTTGCTCCATGGCGTCTTGATTGTTCTGACGACCGGCGTGTTGTGGCGGGTGTTTCCGGTGTGGCTGTCGCTGTCATGGCTGATCATCTCCATGGGTGTGGTGCTGTTGAGGGTGATGCTGTGGGCACAATTCCGCAAGCGCCGATCTGAGATTGGACGCTATGACGAATGGGCTCGGCGGTTCACCATCACCACGGTTATGATCGGGTGTCTTTGGGGTGTGGTCGCCTCGACGGTATTTGTCGCACGCAACCCGATCGACTACTTCTTCGCGGCGTTTGTTGTGATGGGACTGAGTGCGGGAGAAGCGATCAGGAACTCGCCGCATCCCCCGGCGTTCTATGGCTTTATCGTGACCGCTGCGTCTCCGATGGTGGTGGCGCTGTTTCTGCGTGGCCGGTTGAGCTGTTTTGCTTTGGGCTGCGTGGTGTTGGCGTTCCTGGTGGTGATGATCCTGATGGGGCGAGAGAACCATCAGCGCCTGGCAGACTTCATTCGCATGAAGATCGAACAGGAAGTTCTAAATGTGGACTTGCAAAAAGCAACGCTGGACGTGACCAAACAGAATGCTGTGTTGAGGGAGCGTTCCGAGCTGCTGGATAACGCGCAGGATGCGATCTTTGTGCTGGACATGAGCTTGCGACTTCTTTACTGGAACAAGGGGGCCGAACGGTTGTTTGGATGGACGCAGCAAGAGGTGATTTGTCGCGAGATCGGAGATGTGTTCCCTGACGGCAGGGCAGAGAGCGGACGGGCGCTCGAGCAGGTGAAAGAACACGGAAGATGGAGCGGCGAGATTTCGAAGCGCGATAAGCAGGGCCACCAACTGACGGTAGCGAGCCGCTGCACCCTGGTGGGAAACCCGGACGAGCGGTCGTCTTCCATCTTCGTGATCAATACCGATGTGACAGAGCAGAAGACGTCGCGTGCGCGGATCCATCGGCTGGCGTACTACGACGAGGTAACGAAACTACCTAACCGGGTGCTGCTTCGGGAACGACTGCAGAACGCGCTGCGGATGTCGCACATGACCGGTCAGGCGGGTGCGCTGTTGTTCATTGACATGGACGACTTCAAGACCCTGAACGATACGGCCGGGCACGAAGTGGGTGACCTGCTGCTGGAGCAGATCGCGGGGCGGCTGCGATCGACTGTGCGCGCCAGCGATTGCGTGGCACGGCTGGGCGGCGATGAATTCGTGGTGCTGGTAGAAACTCTGGGCACCGATCGCGAGGCAGCGGGGGGGAGAGCGCTGGCGATCGGAGGCCAAGTTCTACGAGCGCTGCGTGAGGTCTACCACCTGCAGAGTTATGAGTATCGGTGCACGGCGAGCGTAGGTGTCACGCTGATGGGCGATGACTCCATTGAAGTGGACGACCTGATGAAGCAAGCCGAGATGGCGATGTACCGGTCGAAGGCGCAGGGGAGGAATATGGTTTGCCTTTTCGACCCTGGGATGGAGCGAGAGCTGGCGTCGCGTGCGGCGATGGTTGCGGATCTTCGCCGCGCCCTACAGAGCCGCGAGTTTGAGCTCATGTATCAGCCTCAACTCGACAGTGAAGGGAGAGTGGTGGGCTGCGAGGCGCTGGTGCGGTGGCGGCACCCGCAGCGTGGCCTGCTATCGCCAGCGGAATTCATCCCGGTGGCGGAGAGCGGCGGCATGATTGTGGAGCTGGGTACGCAGGCGTTGGGAGAGGCCTGCCGGCGTCTTGCGATGTGGCAGGATCGACCCGGGCTGAGAGACCTGAGCATTGCGGTGAATGTCAGCAGCCGGCAGTTCGCCGATCCGCAGTTTGTGCAGGTAGTGGAAGACGCGTTGCGGAGCACCGGCGTGGACCCAAGCCGATTGAAGCTGGAGATCACCGAAAGCGCCGCGATGGAGAAGGTGCATGAGGTGATCCAGAAGATGATGACGCTGAAGGCACTGGGAATTAAGCTTTCGCTGGATGATTTTGGAACCGGGTACTCTTCTCTGTCTCAACTGAAGCTTCTGCCGCTGCACCAGCTGAAGATCGACAAGAGCTTTGTGAACGATATCGTGGGACACGCGCTGGACGCATCCATCGTGCAAACGATCATCGATCTTGGGCGCAACCTGAACCTCGAAGTGATTGCAGAAGGCGTTGAGACCGTAGAGCAGGTCGACTTTCTGAAGGCTCATGGTTGCCGGTTGTTCCAGGGATACCTGTTCAGTAAGCCGTTGTCGGCGGTCGCGTTCGAGGAGTTTGCGATTGGCATCCGGCAAAGCAGGGATGGGATAACAAGGGGGCATGGCGTCCTGGATGTGGGAACGATGGTGCCGTGGGGCGCGACGTCCGCAAACGGCGCCGTCCCGGATTCGTGGCGAGCAGAGCCGATGTGCGCGGGTGATCCGATTCCCAGTCTCTCCTAGCCTGCGACGCGGCGCGGTCCTCGGCGTTGCCTGCGGCTCATCGGGGGTTAGGTCGCTGATGCGCAATTACCTTCGTCACCCATGCCCCTAACTCTGCCTCGATCGCATCCAACGGAAGTGAAGACAAGCCGCCCTATACCGATCAAAGGTTCTCCTACGGCGTAGATTCTCTGAGCGGCTGGTGGCTCCGGGAGTGGTAATGAAAAAGGGTGAAGTCCTACAGGCGTGGCGCACGATTTTATCCGGGCGAGCACCTTCGCTGTCGATTGAGATTACGAAAGAGTGTCCGCTGCGGTGTCCGGGCTGCTATGCCTTTGACGATGCACATCTTGGGGGTTCGACACGGCTACGCCAGCTTGCTGATTTCAAGGGGGATGAGCTGGTAAGCCGGGTGCTGGCCATCTTGGATGACCTGAGGCCGCTGCATGTTTCGCTGGTTGGCGGAGATCCGCTGGTACGCTATCGCGAGCTCGAGAAATTGATACCGCAGATTGAAGCTCGCGGCATCCATACGCAGATCGTCACGAGCGCGTTTCGTGCCATCCCTCCGGAGTGGAGCCGGTACAAAAAGCTGAACGTCGCGGTTTCGATCGATGGACTTCAGCCCGAGCACGACGAACGTCGCAAGCCTGCGACCTACGAGCGGGTGCTAAAGAACATCGAAGGAGCGCAGGTCACGATCCACTCAACGATCACGGCGCAGATTGCGTCGCGTGCGGGGTATCTTGGAGAGTTCCTTGGGTTCTGGAGTCCGAATCCGGCGATTACGAAGATCTGGTTCAGCCTGTTTACGCCGCAGCGGGGCGCAACCGATGCGGAGATTCTTTCGCGCGGGCAGCGGCTTGAGGTGATGAACGAACTGCGGCGCCTTCGCCCGCTTTATCGGAAACTCGACATGCAGGAGGCGGTGATTGAGGAGATTGCCAACCCGCCATCGAGTCCGGAGGAGTGCATTTTCGCGCGCACCACCCGAAGTATTTCCGCCGACCTGACAACCAAGATCACGCCGTGTCAGTTTGGTGGAGATCCGGATTGCTCACAGTGTGGGTGCATTGCGTCGATGGGGCTGGCGGCGGTGGGGCACCACAATGTGGCCGGCAATCTGACGGCAGGCGATCTTTTCATGGCTTCCGACCAGGTTGGCAGACGTGTGAGGAGACTGAGAGATACGTTTTCGCGAAAGCACAGCGTCCGGTTCGAGGCCGTTCCGTTTACGATCTTGTAAGGCAATCACATTCGAAGGTCTCAGAGGGAAACGGAATGGGAAGAACCCCACGTAGCGAGTCGGAACTGCGGGAAGAGCTAGTGCGGTTCAGCAAATGGCTGTCGCGCCTCGGCTTCATGCCGGGGACGGCGGGAAATCTCTCGGCTCGCCTGGATGAGGAGCGCTTGATCGTCACGCCCACGGGGATGAGCAAATTCCTGCTGGAGCCTGCGGACATGGTCATCGTCGACCTTGAAGGACGGCTGCTCTCTGGGACGCGTAAGGTCACGAGCGAGGTAGGGATGCACCTCGCAATTTATGAGGTGCGGCATGATATTTCGGCGGTGATCCACTCGCATCCGCCGATTGCGACCGGCTTTGCGTGCGCTGGCAAGGGACTGGAGGAGGTGCTTTGCCAGGAGGGCGTGATGACGCTGGGAACCGTACCGTTAGCCACGTACGCCACAACCGGAACGGGTGAGGTGGCTGCGAGTCTAGGGCCGTTCGTGCGCGGCCACGAGGCAATTCTTATGGCCAATCATGGGGTGGTGACGTATGGCAGCGATCTGCTGGAAGCGTTTCTGAGAATGGAGACGGTCGAACATCTGGCGCACATCGAGTTGGTTGCGCATCAGCTTGGATCGGCTCGACCTCTGAGCGTGAATCAGATTGAGCAGGTGCGCATGGCCAAGGCGAGGTATCTGCAGAACACCGATGTCCCGAATGGGTTGAGTCACACACCGGATGCTTTAGCCGACCATGGGCAGTACACCGATCAGCAGGTCGAGTAACGCGAGTTGGGTTGGGGGAGCGCTGACTTCATAGGACGGGCAGTGGCTCTTTGCGGCGGAGCAGCGCGTAGGCTGCGACCAGGGCGGCGGTGAAACCTGCAGCGGCGCCGACAGCGAGCGACCAGCGAGGGCCGAAGTGGTTGGCGACCCAGCCGACGATGGGAGCGCCGATGGGCGTGCCGCCGAGGGCGACGGCAACGCGCAGGGCCATGACTCTGCCGCGCATGGCGGGTGCGGTTGAAAGCTGCATGATGCTGTTGGTGGCGTTGGTGAAGAGGACGCCGGCGGCGCCGATGAGCATGAGCGCGGCTCCGAAGGCCCAGTATCCGGGCGCTAGTGCGGCGAGGGTACAGCCGAGTCCGAAGACTCCGGCTCCTGCGAGAAGAGACGCGGAGTTTGGTTTCTGCCGACTGGCGGAGAACAGGGCTCCTGAGAGGGTGCCGACGGCCATGATGGAGGAGAGCAGGCCGAAGCCGCGGGCGTCGGAGTGGAAGACGGTTACGGCCATGGTGGAGATGAAGATGGGGAAGTTCAGGCCGAAGGTTCCGATGAGAAACAACATGATCAGGATGGCGCGAAGGTCTGGTCTGCTCCAGACGTAGCGAAGGCCTTCGCGGAATCCTGAGGTGGTGGGATGGGCGCGGGCGCTGGTGCGCAACTCGGATAGGCGGAAGAACGACATGGAAATGAGGACCGCTGCGAAGGAGAGGCCGTTGAGGAGAAAGGCCCAGCCCAGGCCAACGCTTGCGATGAGCAGGCCGGCGACGGCAGGGCCGATCATCTGGGCCGCGTTGAATGAAGTTGAGTTCAGGGCGACGGCGTTGGATAGATCGGCATCGCCTACCATCTCGGCGACGAAGGTTTGTCGGACCGGCGCATCGAGCGCGGCGGCGGATCCGGAGAGGAGGGCGAAGACATAGACGTGCCAGAGGCGGACGAGGCCGCTGATGGTGAGAGCTCCGAGAAGGAGCGCGAGGACGCCCATGGTGGCCTGGGTGAGCATGAGGAGCTTGCGCTGATTGAGGCGGTCGGCGGCGGATCCGGTCCAGGGAAGGAAGAGAAGTTGCGGGGCGAATTGGAGGCCCATCACGATGCCGAGAGCAGACGCGTCGTGGTGCGTCAGTTGGGTGAGGACGAGCCAGTCCTGCGCGACGCGCTGCATCCAGGTGCCGGTGTTGGAGACCAGGCCGCCGAGCGTCCACAAACGGAAGTTGAAGCTTCGCAGGGAGCGGAAGGTGGTGGACACGCGATGGTTCATGGTCGCGATGGTGCGTTGCCTCCATGGAACTGGCCGAAGTGACGCGCTATAGCGAGGCTGATGAGGAGCGCGCCGAGGCCGAACGCGAGGATGTGGGTTGTCGTGCGCGGATGGAAAGTGCCAACGTGGGTGATGAGTAGATAGGCGATCACCGCGTTGAAGAATCCCCAGAGGACGTTGACCGTTGAGGAGGAGAGGCCTTCGCCGGGCGGTTTTGCGAAGGGACTCTGGAAGGGACGTCCCATGGTGCCGGAGACAAAATGAGGTATGGCGTTTGCCGCGAATACGCCAGCGAAGAAGTACGAGAGGAGATGGAGCCAGTTCATGATGCAGGGTTCCTTTCTTGCAGCAGTGCAATGATCTGTTGTGTCGACCCGGTTTCGCCGACGCGCGGGAAGACGTTGCGGATGCTGTAGTCGTGCGCTTCTTCGCGCATGTCGGTCATGGCGTCGGTTGCGAGGGTGACGTTGAAGCCCTGCTCGTAGGCCTGGCGGGCGGTTGCTTCGACGCCGGCGGAGGTGGCGATCCCAGTGACGACGACCTGGGTAACACCGCGCGCGTTCAGTTGGGATTCAAGATCGGTGGTTGCGAAGGCGCCCCAGCTTCGCTTGGTGACGAGGATGTCGGTGGGTTGCTGATTGAGTTGCGGAAGAAGCTCGGTCCAGTTATCGGTGAACGTGAGGTTGGCGCGGGGACCCTGCTCGGTGCGGCCTGGGGCTCGTCCTGCAACATTGACGAGGACGACGGGGAGGTTGTTCGCGCGGAAGACATCGAGCAGCGTGCGCGTGTTGGCGAGGATGTCCGCGATGGGATGTACGAGGTTTGCGTTGGCGATGCCCTTCTGGAGGTCAATGACAATGAGCGCCGTCTTGGGGTCGAGCGTGGTGAGGGACATTGGTATTTCCTTCGGATCAGCGTTGGTATCGGCAGGAGGGGGAGGGAGTGGGTTTAATCCTCGACCAGGCGCGAGAGCAGTTCGAGCGCGGAGCGAAGCTTTTCCTGCTCTTGAACGGAAAGCTTCTGGGAGATGGTGTTGGTGAGCCAGTCCTGCCGGGCGGCCCTGTTGTCCTGAAGCCACTTGAGGCATTTGGGCGTGAGAGACATGAGGGTTTGGCGGCCGTCGGCGGGGTCGGGCGCGCCCCGGACCAGGCCGGACTGCTGCAAGGGCGCAACGATCGCGCTCATGGATTGGGGGCGCATGCCTTCCGCTCGAGCGAGGCTTGAAACCGTGGCGGGACCATGCTGTTCGAGGCGAAGGAGGACGGAAGCCTGGGAGGGGGTGAGATCTTTGCCACCACCCTGCTCGCGTACCCTCAGCTTGAGTTTGCGGTAGGCTGCGCGGATCTCGGTGGCAAGGGCGCGCGCGAGGGCGGGTTGAGGGGAAGAGGTCCGACTGCTCACACGAACAGTGTTACACATCTACAGGTAAACTGTGAAGTTTGTCTGTAGATGTGCCGAGAGGTTGGGTTGTTAGTGTGAGTCCTACGTCGACGGCGAGAGGCTTCCCGCGGCAAGTTGGCGTTGTGCCATCCCACTCATGACGGAGGAACGTCGCAGTTCGTGCGTCGAGCACCGACCCATGACGCTGGGAGCGTCATGGGTCGGTTGAGGGCAGCTATATGTGGTGGCCGGGGAAGATTCCGACTTTGAAGGTGACCATGAAGCTGCGGCCGGCGGTCTGGTTAATCTGGTCAAGCTGAGACGGGGTGGTGGTCGCGAAGTAGGCCGAACCGTTGATTGGGGTTGGGCTGTTGAACGGGAAAACGTCGGTGATGTTCTGGCTGTTCAACAGGTTGTTGATGCTGAAGCTGAGCTTCGACTGATCGAAGATCGAGTCCCGGTTGCGGTAGGTGAAGTTGAGGAAGACGTTGACGTTGTTATAGGGCGCGACATAGACCTGATTGTGATAGGAACCGTTGTCATTGTAGTAGTCGCCGACGCGCTTTTCGATGATGCCGAGGTCGATGCCGCGGTTCTGGTAGGTCAGGCCGAGGGCCTGGGTGTAGGCGGGCGTGTCGGTGACGTTGAGGCCGGAGGGGACGCCGGTACCTCTGTAGGTGGCCTTGCCGACGGTTCCGTTGGCGTAGATGTTCAAGCCGTGTGAGAGCGAGGCATTGGCCTCGGCTTCAAATCCCTGGGTGAGAGAGTCGGGGCCGAGGTAGTACTCGTTGAGATCAAAGCCGGAATTGTTGGGATTGGCGACCTGAAAGGAGATGTAATTGTTCTGGAACTTTACGGCGTAGTAGTCGGCGTCGAAGGTGATGCGGTTGAGCTTAAGGACGGTGCCACCCTGGTAGGCGGAGGTGAGCTGGGGCTTGGGCAGTGTGCCGATCTCCTGGCCGCCACCTGTAACGTCGAAGACGCTGGTTGGGGGGATCATATCGCCCTTACCAAACTGGCCATAGACCGACCAGTAGGGGGTGATGCGGTAGTTGGCCGAGGCGGAGGGGAGGGGCGAGCCGAAGCCGCCAGAGGAAGTAATGAAGGGTGCGCCGTTGAGGTTGCCGACTACCTTGCCGTTGTCTGCAAACTGCTTGAAGTCGAGCGTGTAGTACGCGTACTTGAAGCCGGCGATGACGGTGAGTTTTCTGGTGGCATGCCATTCGTACTCGACATAGGGGTTATAGGAGTTGGTCCAGTAATTCTCGTGGAAGTAGGGGACGACCTGGTCCTGGTTGGTGAAGGGGTCGGAGGGGTATTGATAGCGATTGCTGGTGGCCCACTCGTACCACAGGCCGAAGCGGAGGACGCCGAACTTCGAGGTCTGGCTGATGGTTGAGGTCTCGCCGTACTTGCGATAGCTGTTGAGCTTGTCGGTGGCGCAGGGGGCATCGGTGCCGTTCGCGTCGTTGACGGCGATGGAGCAGATGGCTTCGGTGAGCTGGCCGCTGGCGCCGTTGGGACCGGTAGCGAGGCCGGTTTCGTCGCCGCCGGGGCCGGCGGGATCGTTGGCGTAGTACTGCAGGTTGTTGTAGCTGTAGGTGTAGGGTGTGACGTTGATGAGCCAGTTGTGGCTGCGCGAGGTATTGACGGCAACGTACTCGAAGTCGGTGGGAACGGTGTTGCGGTTGTAGGCCTGGTAGAAGGCGCTGCTGGGATCGTTGTTCTGCATCATGTAGTTCCAGCCATAGGCGGCGATCTGCGAGCGATAGGGAGAGATGTTGGGAGCGTTGGAGAAGAGGTGGATGACGCCGCTGTAGCCGGTGATGGTGGTGTTTTGCGACGGGGTGTAGACGGCCTTGATCTCTCCGCCGTAGCGTTTGACGTCGTTGAAGGTCTGGAAGCCGTCGGTGGTCATGCGGTGAACGTCGAGAGAGAACGCGAAGTTCTTATGCGGCCCGAGCATGCCGGAGTTGTATTGGCCATCGATGAGGAGGGTGTTGAAGGAGCCGAAGGAGACCTGCGGCTCGATGGACTGCCGGGACGGGACTTGCGGAGAGAGGAGATTGATGGAGCCACCGTAGGTGGCCTGGCCGATGGTAGCGGCGGTGCCGGGGCTGCGATCGAAGTTGACGCCGCCAATCCAGATACCGGGAAAGAAGACCCAGGAGTGGTGGGTGGGATTGTTGCTGTCGTTGAAGGGGATGCCGTCCCAGGTGATGTTGAAGTCGCCATCCTGGAAGCCGCGGAAGTAGATGGTGCCCTGGCCGAGGCCGACGCCGTTGGAGTTGTAGCTGATGGTGCCGGGCGCGATGTTGATGATTTCGGAGTAGTCGGTGTTGGTGGGGGTGAAGTTGCGGATGTAGTCGCCACTGATGAAGGATTGCGGCTCTACGGCTTCGAGGGAAGCCTGGGAGAGGGCGTGCTGGGCGGCGATGGAGTCGCCGGCGATGGCTTGCACCTGGATGGTTTCAGAGACGCTGCCGACGTGAAGCGCGACGGAGATGTCGGTTGGCTCGGATGAGGCGAGCACGTCTTTCTGGGTGGTGTTGCCGAAGCCGTTTGCGGTGATGGCGAGGGTGTAGCGTCCGGCTGGAATGCCGGTGACCACAAAGTGCCCAACGCTGTTGGCCTTGACCTGGGTGTTGGCTCCGGTGGCTTGATTTTTTGCGGCGATGGTGGCGCCGGGAATCGTTGAGCCGTGGGAGTCAAGGACGGTTCCGGAGATGGAGGCGGTGGGGTCCTGGGATTGGGCGGTAAGGATGCGAGCCGAACAGATCAGCAGCATGAAAAGTGCAGCGAAATATACCGAGGCGCACAGCCGCCCCAGAGAGTTGATGGAACTCTGCATTCGTTTCTCCAGATTATGGTTGCCCGTTAGGGTTCGATCTCGTGCCTGACTTCAGGAAGTCGTGGTGCTGAATTAACTTCGAGGGGACGGGCATGCGCGGCTAGCCATTTATGCGCGGCATCGCCTCACGACAAAATATTGGATGAGGATGAATAGACGGTTATTTAATGCGCTTTAGATTGCGGCATGAACGATTCGTCATGGGTGGGTGCTGATAGGAAAGAAGTTGTTGGGGTGAGGTTGTCACGACGCCGGAGCGTTCACGCAGCCTCGTCCGGTGAGGGCGACCGCGGAGTTGCAGAGGGTGATCGTCTGGATGGAGAGGCGGCGGTTGGTGTGAGGGTTGGCTTGGCGGCCTGGGAGAAGGCCAGGGGAGAAGCGGGCAGCACAACGACCAGCAGCAACCCTACTGTTCGCATTGGTGCGAGGGTATCAGCGGTGGGGAGGGTCGGGGAGGATGGGAATACGGTGGGTAACGTTGGGGGGACGGTGCGAGGGTTCGCGCGGAGGCGGGGGATTATGCGATCCCACTCATGACGATGAGGCCGTCATGAATGGGGCACCCGGCTTTCGTCTTACGTCGCGCTGAGGAGGAAGCAGGCCGCTGCAGTGAGGATCAACGCGGCGGCGAAGGTGCAGAGATTTCTTACTGTCCTGGCGAGGGATTGCGGCTGTTGCTGTAGGGTGTTGGGAGTCATGGTGGTCTCCTTCGGGGCGGGTTGCGGCGGGATGTTCCTCCCCCACCCGTCCGCAAGAGCGCGTACAGATGGGGCACCCGGAGTTCCCTCAGGGGCAAAAGCCCCCTTGAAGCGGTGGGCATTCTGGCACGACTGAAGTCGTGCCCTTCGGAAGAGGGATTCTTGTCATTTTGGTAGGACTGAAGACTTGGTACCCCATGTCTCAAAAGCGAGACATGGGGTACCCGGTTTTGGGTGGTGGTTAGAGGGGGTTGCGGTAGCGGCGGAGCTGGATAGCGGCGGCGAGGAAGACGGCGGCCAGGGCGAGGCCGGCCCAGAGGCCGGGGGTGGTGAGGAACTGGGTTGGTGAGATGGACATGGTCGCGCCCATTGGCATGGTCGCGCCCGCGTGGGAGGCGGTGAAGTCAATGTCTCCGGGGCCGTGGATGCGGTACTTCAGGAACTCGAAGACATGGCCGGAGTGCAGGGTGATCATTTCGAGGACACCGAGGACGATGGGGGGAAGAGTCGCCCAGAGGAGTGGTGTGCGGCGGGCCCAGGCGGAGACGAGCAGGAACCAGCACCAGATGGGCGCGTACCAGAGGGCGTGCACGGCGACCAGGTGGTAGAGCAGCATCATGGAGTTCTGGGTAAGGGGAAGGCCGCTGTGGAGGGGGCCGGTGTCGATGCCGCGGGCGTGGAAGACGGTGACGTTGATCAGCAGCATGATGGACTGCGTTGCGACTGTGACGGCCCAGGTGAGCAGCGGAAGGATGACGAGGGGGATGGCGGCCTTGGAGAGGACCACGGTGAGGTCGGAGATGGGGAGCGACTTCCAGAAGAGGATGCTGCGGTCGCGGCGCTCGCCGTAGAGGGCGTCGAGGGAATAGAAGATGGCGACGAGGAAGGTGGTCGCCATGAGGAGGCCGGCGGCGATGGTGTAGGGAAGGATGGGGTCGATGCCGTGCGAGGTGTGGGTGACGACGCCGTTGACCGTGTCGGTGATGAGCATGACAGCGGGCATGCGGACGGTGCTGTAAAAGAAGCCGAGGAGGATGAAGGCGGCGACGGCGAGGGGCGCAATGTAGATGGCGCGGTTCTCCCAGAGCTCGCGGCGGATGGACCAGAAGAGGCGGCGGGCTTCGGAGATGCGGGCGGCTGGGGTGGCGTGCGCGGTGTCGGTGAAGGATGTCGGGAGAGCGTCGGTTTGGGGCGTCATTGTGCGGCTCCTGTGTACGAGCTGGGCGTGGGTACGGGTGGCGGGCTGTAGGGCGCGGGTTGGTTGGGCTGGCCGACGAAGGCTACGAAGACGTCCGCGATGGTGGGGGTGCGGATGTCGCCGAGTGGAGCGAGTTGTTCGCGGGGGACGCGGTCGTAGAGGAGAATCGAACGGCCGAAGGTCTGGCGTTCCTGAATGGGCTTAAGGGCGCGGGCGGCGGGGAGTTGGCCGGGGTTCACGATGAGCTCGAGGTAGCGGGTGTCGAAGTCTTCCATGCTGCAGCCGAAGACGAGGTTGCCGCGATCGATGAAGAGGAGGTCGGTGAGGATGTACTGGACCTCGTCGATCTGGTGGGTGGTGATGACGATGGTGCGGTGGTGGTCGAAATAGTCGTTGAGCAGGGAGTCGTAGAACTGCTTGCGGAAGAGGATGTCGAGGCCGAGGGTGGGCTCGTCGAGGACGAGGAGCCTGGCGTCGATGGACATGACGAGGGCGAGGTGGAGCTGGGCGACCATGCCCTTGGAGAGCTCGCGAACCTTGCTGGTGCGCTTGATGGTGGTGCGGGCGAGAAAGGCTTCGGCCTTGGTGCGGTCGAAGCGGGGATGGATGCCGGCGACGAAGTCGATTGCGTCGGAGACACGCATCCAGCGGGGGAGCACGGCGACGTCGGCGACGAAGGCTACGTCGTTCATGAGCTGGTCGCGCTGGGTCCAGGGGTTGCGTCCGAGGACGGAGAGCTCGCCCTGGTAGGCGGTGAGGCCGAGGATGGCGTTGAGCAGCGTGGTCTTGCCGGCGCCGTTGGGGCCGATGAGGCCGAGGATGCGGCCCTCTCCGACGTTGAGGTCGATGCTGTTGAGGGCGACGGAAGGACCGTAGGACTTGTGGAGACCGGTAGCTTGGATGGTGGTCATCTTGTTAGCCCTCTTTGTGAGCGGAAAGCGGATGGTTGGAATTGGGAGTGTTGAGAAGGTCGGTGGCGGTGAGACCGAGTCGATGGATGGTGGCCTGGAGGTGCGGCCACTCTTCGATGAGGAACTTCTGGCGTTCGGCGTGGAGGAGGAGGTTACGGGCTCCGGGGGTGATGAACATACCAAGGCCGCGACGGCTTTCGACGATGCCCTGGTCGACGAGTTCCTGATAGCTCTTGAGGACGGTGAGGGGGTTGACGCGATTTTCGGCGGCAACGGTGCGGACGGAGGGTAGGGGTTCACCTTCCTGGAGGAGGCCGTCGAGGATCATGGCGACGACGCGGCCGCGAAGCTGGCGGTAGATCGGCTGACTGTCGTTCCACTCGAGTTCCATAGGGTTCGTTGCTCCGAGGTTAATTACTGTTGTAGTTGACTACAACAGTGTAATTCTGTCAAGGGGTGGGATGAGAATTTTTTTCGGGGGTCCGGCGGTGGGTGGACTGGGGGGATTTGCCGGGAGCAAGACGCTTTCTGTTTTTGCGCTGGTCGAGGACCATGAGCTGCGCGCGGACGCGGTGATGGGTATGCGCATTGCGCTGGCGTGGCTCTATGGGCCGCACAAAGGAAACTACTCGCGCAACGGGGCGACTGGTGGGTATAGCTCGTAGGGGTTCTTCAATCCAAGGGCGATTATGCGGCGGTGGTGTGTACAACGCATCTATTAGCGGGCGGGGGAGCTTCGCGGATAAGAATGGGGGTGAATGGTTTGAGGTCGTGACGGTGAACTGAAGGTCGGCAGGGGATTGGTCAGGATGCCTGGTTTCCTCTCTATCCGTTTCCTGAGAATTTTCACGTTTACCGGTCGAACGCGCTATCGCTAAGGGTGTGGAAGTGGGAGACTAAGTTCAACCGAGTCCTCGTACTCTTCGCACCATATAGGAGTCAAGCTTGGACGCTCTTACGCTGCACCGGATGCAATTTGGCTTTACGATCACGTTTCACTATTTATTTCCCCAACTGACGATGGGGCTGGCGCTGCTGATCGTTTGTCTCAAGACGGTGGCGCTGCGTACCGCTGATCCAGAAAGACGGGCAACGTACGATGTGGCGGCCCGCTTCTGGGCGAAGATCTTCGCCATCAACTTTCTACTGGGCGTGGTCACCGGAATTCCGATGGAGT
The DNA here is from genome assembly GCA_035482415.1 of Acidobacteriaceae bacterium. Taxonomy (GTDB): domain Bacteria; phylum Acidobacteriota; class Terriglobia; order Terriglobales; family Acidobacteriaceae; genus Granulicella. The sequence continues at coordinate 30,079 of DATHQT010000053.1, forward strand.
TTCAGTTCGGCACGAACTGGAGCGAGTTTTCGCGACGGACGGGCGGGGTGATCGGGATGCCCCTGGCGATGGAAGGAATCTTCTCCTTCTTTCTCGAGTCGGCGTTCCTGGGGCTGTTTCTGTTTGGTGAAAAGCGTCTCTCGCGAGGATTTCACTGGCTTTCAGCCGTGCTGGTTTTTGTCGGCTCGTGGATTTCGGGTTTTTTTATTATCGTCACCAATGCATGGATGCAGCACCCGGTTGGCTACAAGCTTTTGCCTAACGGCGTCTTCGAGGTATCGAGCTTCACGCAGCTGATTTTCAACCCCTGGGCGTGGCTTGAGTATGCGCACAACATGTGTGCTGCGGTGGTTACCGGATCCTTCGTGATGGCGGGTGTGGGGGCACTGTACGTGCTGCAGCGACGTGACGGCCCCTACGGTCACATCTTTTTGAAGCTTGGGGTGACGGCCGGTATCATCTCGTGCGTGCTGCAGGTGTTTCCGACGGGCGACTTGCACGGCAAGTACATGGCGAAGAATCAACCGACTGCGATTGCCGCCATGGAGGGGCTCTTCCATACGGAAAAGGGCGCGGGGATGATTGTGATGGGACAGCCGGACTACGAGTCGCAAACGATCGATAATCCGCTACGGGTGAACAAGGTTCTCAGCTTCCTGATCTACGGAACGACGAGCGCGGAAGTGGAAGGTCTGGACCACTTTCCCCGTGACCAATGGCCGTCCACCCTGCCGTTGTTGTTTTACAGCTACCACATCATGGTTGGCCTGGGGACGTGGTTTGGCGCGCTGATGGGGATGGCGGCGTTTTACCTGTGGCGAGGGAAGCTGGACTCAGCGCGCTGGGTTCTGTGGTGCCTGCTGCTGAGTTGGCCGCTGCCGTACGTGGCGACCACTGCGGGCTGGATGACGGCTGAAATCGGCCGGCAGCCGTGGCTGGTGTTTGGCCTGATTCGTACTTCGACGGGGACGTCAAGCCACGTTAGCGCGGGCAACAGCCTGTTCATGCTGCTTGGCTTCCTGGGGATGTATACGCTGCTCTCGCTGCTCTGGATCATCCTTGTCTATAACCATATCGACCACGGCCCGAACGTGCCGGATTCCGCCGCGCACATTCAATCTTTGACGGCATAAGGAGCCATACGCATGAGCACTCTCTGGTTCTGGATTGTCGCGGTGATGCTTACCGCCTACGTGGTGCTCGATGGCTTCGACCTGGGCGTGGGCATTGTGTATCTCTTTGTGGCGCGCACCGAGGCGGAACGCGCGCAGGCGCTGCGATCGATCGGCCCGGTGTGGGACGGCAACGAGGTCTGGCTGCTGGCTGCCGGGGGGACGCTGTTTTTCGCCTTTCCGATGCTGTATGCCTCGGCGTTCAGCGGCTTTTATCTTCCGCTGATGATGGTGCTGTGGCTGCTTATACTGCGTGGTGTCAGCGTGGAGCTGCGCGGCCACTCCTCGGATCCGCTGTGGCGAACGTTTTTCGATGGGCTCTTTGCCTTTGCCAGCGTGCTGCTGACAATCTTCTTTGGTGCAGCTCTCGGCAACGTGGTGCGGGGTGTACCGATTGGCGCCGACGGCTACTTTTTCCTTCCGCTCTGGACCAACTGGCGGACTGGGCCGAGTCCGGGCATTCTGGATTGGTATACCGTGCTGGGCGGCGTCCTGGCGCTTGCGGCGCTGTCGCTTCACGGGGCGCTCTATCTTGGGCTGAAGACCGAAGGCGATCTGGAGCGCCGTTCGCTTAACTTCGCGCGCCGTGTCTGGATAGCTACGGTCGTGCTGACGCTGGTTGGGATCCCCGCCACGGTGGTGGCGCGACCGGCATCGCTCAACAACTATAAGGGTCATCCCATTTCGATCCTTGTTCCACTGGCTGTGATTGCAAGCGTTGTGACGATGCGATGGACGATGTCCAGGTCTTCGCGCCTGCCAGCCTTCCTGGCGTCGTGCGCGTATCTCTCCAGCATGATGGTGGGGGCTGGCACAGGACTTTTTCCTGTGCTTCTTCCCGCGGTCGGGAGGGAGGGCCACGACCTGACGATTGCCGAGGCGGTGTCAGGCCCTCATACGCTGCGGGTGGGACTGGCGTGGTGGTGTGTCGGTATCAGTCTCGCGTTGTTCTATTTTGGAGTCGTGTACTGGCTGTTCCGTGGCAAGGTCCCTGTGGACGCGGAGGGCTACGGGCATTAGTCGACCGATTCAAGGGCTGTGATCGCATCGGGGATAATCGAGCGGCTGGTGGGAAGTTATTGGCCAGGCGGAAACCGGACGCATCACGGAATTTGAGGGCGGGGGACGGTAGACTGGGAAGATGCTTGGACGGCTTTATGCGAAGTGGATGTACGCGTGGGAGACGGCTCTTACGACGCGGGACGAGAACCGGGTGGAACGGCCGTTGGAGTGGGGGTTCGAGGCGCTGGCGGACGTTGGTGGGGCAGAGCTGGCGGCTCGGGTGGAGCGTGGCGAGATGTCGGGGCTGGAGGCGATGATTGTGCTGAATGAGCGGATCGTGGCGGAGCCGCAGACATTCTACGGCTATGAGACGCCAAAGGATTTTCGGGTTGAGGAACACTTTCCGGCGCTTTATCCGACGAACGTGAGGCCGGAGACGCTGGAGCAGGAGCGCGAGTGGAAGCGGCGGGCAGAGGTGGGAGAACTACGCAAGGAGCCGTTTCTGAGGTTTACGTCGCCGGTGGGGACGGGGTATCCGGAGAACGATACGGTGAATGCGCGGTGGTATGAGGCGAAGGAGGGGATAGGGGATAGAGGGGTAGAGGATAGAGAAGGCAAAAGCAAGGGTGCGGGGCGAAGGCCGAAGCAGGCGATGATCGTGATGCCGCAGTGGAATGCGGATGCGTTCTCGCATAACGTGCTGTGCGAGATGTTCAACCGGTTTGGGATTTCTTGTTTGCGGCTGTCGAAGCCTTATCACGATGTGCGGCGGCCGGCGGAGCTGGAGCGGAGTGACTACGCTGTGAGCGCGAATGTGGGGCGGACGATTGCGGCTTGCCGGCAGGCGGTGGCGGATATACGGAGCTGCGTGGACTGGCTGGAGTCGCAGGGGTATGAGCAGTTTGGGGTGCTGGGGACGAGCCTGGGGAGCGCGTACGGATTTATTGCCGCGGCGATGGATCCGCGGCTGCGGGTGTGCGCGTTCAACCATGCGAGCACGCAGTTTGGGGATGTGGTGTGGACGGGGCAGAGCACTCGACATGTGAAGGCGGCGTTTGAACATGCGGGGCTGACGCAGGATGAGAGCCGGGCGATGTTTGCGGGGGTGAGCCCGATGAGCTTTATGGAAGAGTATGCGGCGACCGGGCGGCCAAGGTGGGAGGGCGATAAAGAGGCTGGGATTGTTGATTTGCCGCGCCGGACACTGGTGGTGTATGCGCCGTATGATCTGACGTTCGTGGTGAAGTACTCGCGGGAAGTGTTGACGAACTTTGACGCGCACGGCGTGGATTATGTGGCGAAGGTGCTGCCGTGCGGGCACTACACGACCGGGGAGACGCCTTATAAGTATCTGGACGGGTGGTATCTGGGGTCGTTTGTGTGGAGTGCGTTTCGGCGGCTGCGGGCGTAGCGAGAGGCTGGACGCGAAACGCCAGACTAGAAGCCGGAGGCGAGGAGCTCAGCGTACTGCAGCGGCTGCTTGCTGCGGCTGAGGTTGTCGATGATCTGGCGGTCGAGGCGGGAGACGGCGATGCCGTGCTGGAAGGAGAGATCGAGCAAGCGATGGATGGAGGCATCTTCTGCGGCGTATGAGAGGGCCGGGTGCCGGAGCACGGGGAAGAGCGAATTGCTCAAGTGTGGCCGGGAGCTGACTCGGGTGCGGCGGAGGGAATTAGCGAAAAGACGTGGCGAGATCGATGTGACTTTCTTGTCCATGGAAGACGCTCCTTCGGTAGCTCTGCGTGGAGTGAAACGTCCGGTCTAGCTGGCCCGCAGTACGTTCGTTATGGTGTTGGATGCGGACTTTCCGGCGCGAGGTTGCTGGAAGGTTGAGGAGGTTGCGCGTCGGAGGTCACCGGCCATGTGCTGCGGATCGCAGGCGGGGGAATGGAGGGTGGCTGGTGAGAAATCCATTTGTTTGCAGTACACTCGGAGGCTAGAACCCTTCCCTCATGATGGGTGCCAGGAGATCGGCACGCCGACTCGTTTGCAAAGGACGCGATCGGGGCGGGGGTAACCAAATAGGTACAGCTCGGAGCGCGATGGGTAGGGACATCCGGACACGACAGGAGCGATGGAAGGCTTGGTGGGGGCGGCGCAGCCGCGTGGGCAAGATCACGCTGTGGATGCTGCTGGCGTTCTGCGTCTGCATGTTTGGCGAGATGGTGGGTGTGGCCAAGACGCTGGATTCGATCGTAATTACGATCTCCGCGATGGCGATGATGCCGCTGCTGCTCATTCTATTTTTCCGGTGGTTTGCGTATAGGTTTCTGTGGAGGGTGCGGAACAGGCTGATTCTGACGTACGTTTTGATGGGGCTGGCGCCGGTGGTGATGTTTGCGACGCTGACCGGCATTGCGGCGTACCTGCTGGCTGCGCAATATGCGGTCGACATGGGGACGTCGCAGATCAACCAGGCACTTGCGCAGGTTCGAGACGAAGCGGGAAGCGCGGCGATTTATGGCACTCCGGTTGTGTTGCGGGCGCCGTCCGCTGCAAATGGGAAGGTTACAGCGAAATCAGACTCTACCCTCTCTGTGAGCAATACAGGCCATTCTGGAGGTGAAGACGGCACTCCACTTTCGCTGATGGAGTTGAAGGGGAACGGGTGGGTGCCTCTGGAAGGGATGTCGGCGAAGGACAACGGAGGGCCGCTGACGAGTGGGCCGCCACCGGCGTGGGTGCATCCTGGTTTCCAGGGGATTGTCGAAGAGAATGATCTGCTCTATTTGGTTGCGGAGGTAGCCGCGCCGCGGGCCGGAAAGACGGCAGTGGTGCTGGCGAGCCGGCCGCTGACGCGGGCGGAACTGGATGTAATGGCGAAGGGGCTGGGGCGGATCATTTTGTCGCAGGGGTTCTCGCATCTGACGTCGGACGCCGAGGATGAGGTCGGCGATGAGGGGCCGAACGTTCATATTGGGAAGCATGGTGAAGCGAAGGTTCGGGTGGCCAAGAACGTTCATGTGAATGTGGTGACGCCTAACCAGCTTACGCAGGACGAGCAGGAGTTCCACGCGATCTCGAGCGGGCCGCTGAAGGGGGCGACGCACCCTTACCTGGATCCGCCGGTAGTATTTTCGGCGGAGTTGCCGGTAAAGGCGTGGACGACGGGCGATGAGGTCCAGGCGATGATCGCGGTGTTCTCGCGGCCTTCTTACTTGTATGCGCTGCTGTTTGCGTCGTCGGTGAAGGTGGGGAAGATTGTGTGGGCGATCGTGATTGGGATTGCGATTTTCTTTGCGCTGGTGGAGGCGTTTGCGCTGCTGATGGCCTCGAGTTTGAGCTGGACGATTACGCGGTCGGTGGCGGATCTGTATAGGGGGACCCGGGCGATTGATGCGGGGCACCTGGAGTATCGGATACCGGTGCGGCGGAAGGACCAGCTGGCGGCGCTGGCGACATCGTTCAATGGAATGGCGGCGAGCGTGAGCGAACTACTGGTACAGCAGCGGGAGAAGGAGCGGCTGCTGAACGAGCTCGCGATTGCGCAGGAGGTGCAGACGACGCTGTTTCCGCGGTCGCCGGCGTTCATGGGATCGCTGGAGGTGCACGGGACGTGCCTCCCGGCGCGGACGGTGGGCGGGGATTACTTTGACTTTATCTTCGGGTATGGGCCGGGGCTGGGGGCGGATGGAAAGTCGGCGGGGCATGTGACGCTGGCGCTCGGGGATATCAGCGGGAAGGGGATTTCGGCAGCGCTGCTGATGAGTGCGCTGCACTCGGCCGATCGGGCGTTCAGTGCGGCGGTGAATGAGGAGGGTGCGCCGGTGTCGCCGGCATTGCTGTTGAAGCTGTTGAATGCGCATCTGTACCGGAGCACGCAGTCGGCACGCTATGCGACGTTGTTCCTGGCGACCTATGATCCGGCGACGCGGAGGCTGACGTATTCCAATGGCGGACATCTGCCGCCGCTGGTGATCTCCAAAGACGGGAGCGTGCAGCGGCTGGAGGTGGGCGGCGCGGTGGTGGGGCTGCTGGATGGGTTGGAGTATGAAGAGGCGACCGTGCAGCTGGAGCCGGGCGATTTGTTGGTGGCATATACGGATGGTCTGACCGAGCCGGAGAAGCAGGGCGAGGATTTTGGGGAGCAGCGCCTGATGGAGTTTGTGCGGGCGCACAGGGAGGAGCCGCTGACGGTGCTGGCGAGCAACACGCTGCAGGTGGTGAAGGCGTGGATTGGGGAGCAGGAACAGCCCGATGATATGACGGTGGTGCTGGCAAGACAGGGCTAGGTCCCGCGTCCTGCGGTCCTGCGCGGACGGCGAGAGTACAGGCAGGAGCAAGGGCAGGTTAGCGGATTAGGAAGTTTCGCAAGACGTTTTTCGCAGATATCAGCCAACCGCCCGGGCGAACTTGCAGGCAGGGCCGCCTGGTTTACCGGGGACGGCGGCCATCAGATCACTGCGCGGAAGGCGACCTTCATCCCGTCACGTGCGGTCTTGAGAGCACTAGCAACCGTCTCGCCGGCGGCGAGGGTATGCCCGAGTGCCGATCTCCTTCGTTTTCCGGAGTGCTCGAAGGCGACGGTCTCGATGCCACCACCGAAGAGGGTATGACTGTCTTCGAGTTGATCGAGTGCGGCGTTCAACTGCGCGACAACGGAGTCCGCCTCATCGGCAACGACGATCACTTCCACACTGATTTTCTTGTATTGCATCGGAGTACCTCTGCCTCCGATCTTATGCTTCTCCTTTGCGAAGCACCTGGCACGCAACCAAGCGTCGCGGCTTTGCGTGGAAACAGAGCTTGCGTTGCTGCGCTAGTCCTGGTCGAGGGTCCAGACAAGGAGGGTTGAGGGGACGTCGTCTACCGCGGCTAAGATTGCTTTGTCTTTCGTGGTTCGCACGGCCAGGCCGAAGGCGCCGCCCTGGCTCGGATCGACGGAGAGTTGCTTCACGAACCTGCCGTCGATCGTGAACTCAACGATCTCGCTGGGCTGGTTTGGGTCGGGGTTGATGCCATCGTTGTTGGATACCAGCAGATGGCCATTGGGAGCCATGGCCAGCCCCAGCGCTCCGTGGAGGTGGACATTGTCCTCGTAGATCCTGCTTCCAATGCCGTCGTCCGTTTGCCGGTCGGCGGCATTGGGCACGGCGAAGACGGCGTTATCGCCCGTCGACGCAACATACAGTACGTTGTGGTGACTGTCATACACCAGGCCGGTGGGCGACACAAACAGCGTTACCGGATCGCCGCGGTGCATATACCCCGACGCAATCGTCTTGGTACTCGTGAGGTTGAGGCCGTTCCAGCTTACTTTGAAGTCCAGCCGAACCACGGTTCCGGTTAGAGCATTGGAGACAAAGGCAATGGCTGAGTCTCCGCCGTCAACCAGAGCCATGTCCCACGGTCCCTGGATGGCCGGATTGGTAATCGTCTGGATCAGCTTGCCTTGGTTATTGATGACGAGCAGAGAGCCCGCGGTTGCGGTTGCGGAGGTGCCATCGGCGGTGGGGGAGTTGCCGACGACGACCAACCCGACCTGCAGGGTTCCCAGGGCGGTTGAAAGTCCAAGGGGAGCCACGCCCTGGAAGAAGGTCGTCGGCGAACTGCCCTTGGAGATGCGGACGATGGTGGTTCCTGTGCCCTGGAGGTTCGCACTGTTGTTGAAGTTCGAGACGAGCACGTCTCCGTGCTTGAGCGGACCCGAACCGGTCTGGAAGTTGTCGGGAACGAAGGCGACGCCGTAGGGATTGACATCGCCATTTGCCGGGACGGTGGAAACACTTCGTACCGGGCTGGGGAGGAAGGCATCCTCAGTGTCATGATGTTGCGCGAGGCCCATGCCGGTGGCACTGGCCAGCAGCGTCACGACGGTGAGAGCGCTGCGGCAGCCAGTCATGCTGACACGGCGAAGGATGGGTGCATCCGTCACACGCGGGACGAAAGAGTCGTGGATTCTCATGGGGGATTTCCTCAAGGTGGTAGATTTCTGCCTTGGGGAACACCGTAGGATTCATCCCGTCAGCAGTGGGACGAAAGCATAGTCCGCCAACGTTGGACGAGAGGTCTGCGGATTGTCATTCCTTTGTCATTTCCCTGTCGCGGCCAGGCCGGTGGCCAGTCACCGCAAATGGACTCTTTACCGAAGGCAACGGGGACTTCCTGTGGCTGGGGATTGGCGGCGTAAAATGTTGCGTATATGCCGATTGACTTGAATGCTCCCCTGACGTCGAGTGACCCTGAGATTGCTGCGCAGATTGAGAAGGAAGTGCTGCGCCAACATGAGGGGCTGGAGATGATTGCCAGCGAGAACTTTGTTTCGCGTGCCGTGCTGGAGGCCGTCGGGACGGTCTTTACGAACAAGTATGCAGAGGGGTATCCGGGCAAGCGGTACTATGGCGGCTGCGAGTTCGCCGACGTGGTGGAGAACCTGGCGCGGGATCGGGCGAAGGAGTTGTTTGGGGCGGAGCATGTGAATGTGCAGCCGCACTCGGGGTCGCAGGCCAATGCGGCGGCGTACATGACGCTGCTGGAGCCGGGTGAGACGATCCTGGGATTGGACCTGGCGAATGGCGGGCATCTGACGCATGGGCACAAGCTGAATTTTTCGGGGAAGCTGTATCGGATTGCCGGGTACAAGGTGCGGCAGGATACCGAGGTGATCGACTATGACGCGCTGGAGGCGCAGGCGATTGTTGAAGAGCCGAAGGTGATTGTGGGCGGTGGGTCGGCGTATCCGCGGCAGTTTGATTTTGTAAGGATGCGGGAGATTGCGGATAAGGTGGGGGCGAAGTTGATGATCGACATGGCGCACTTTGCGGGGCTGGTGGCGGGCGGGGCGCATCCGAGCCCTGTGCCGCATGCGGATGTGGTGACGACGACGACGCATAAGACGCTGCGGGGGCCGAGAGCAGGAATGATTTTGTGCAAGGCGGAGCTGGCTGCGTCGATTGACCGGAGCGTGTTTCCGGGGCAGCAGGGTGGGCCGTTGGTGCATGTGATTGCCGGGAAGGCGGTGGCGTTCAAAGAGGCGCTGCAGCCGGAGTTCAAGGCGTATGCCGCGCAGACGGTGGCGAATGCGAAGGCGCTGGCGGAGGCGATGCAGGCGGAGGGGTATCGGGTGATCTCTGGAGGTACGGATACGCATTTGATTTTGGTGGATGTGTTTTCGAAGGGGATGTATGGGTCGGAGGCGGAGAGTGCGCTGGGGGCGGCGGGGATTACGGTCAATAAGAATGCGATTCCGTATGACACGAATCCGCCGATGAAGCCTAGCGGGATACGGATTGGGACGCCGGCGCTGACGACGCGCGGGATGAAGGAAGGCGAGATGAAGGTGATTGCGGGATGGATTGCCGAGGCGCTGGAGCATCGGGGGGATGCGGGAAGGCTGGCGGCGATTCGGGGGAAGGTTGGGGAGATGGCGGAGGCGTTTCCGCTGTATGGGTGGTTAAGGCAGTGAGTAGTAGGTAGTGAGTAGTAAGAAGCCAGACGGGGCGGGTGGTGATGGCGACTTGGCATTTGGTGGCGGGGTCGACGGGGGCGGGGAAGACTACGGCTGCGCGGGAGATTGCGGAGCGGGTGGGTGGGGTGCGGTTCTCGATTGATGAATGGATGAGTGCGCTGTATTGGATGGATTGTCCGGAGAAAAATGATCTGGCGTGGGCGCTGGAGCGGGTGGGGCGGTGTGAGGCGCAGATTGAGGCGGTGGCTCGGGAGTTGGAGGAGGTGGGGGTGGATTCGGTGATGGATTTGGGGTTTACGCAGCGGGCGCAACGGATGGAGTGGTTGGAGCGGGCTCGGGCGGCAGGGGTGGAGTGCGTGCTGCATGTGCTGGAGGTGGATGCGGAGGTGCGGTGGGAGCGGGTGTGTGAGCGGAATCGGGGGGAGAGTGGGACGTATGCGTTTGAGGTGACGCGGGAGATGTTTTGTTTTATGGAGGAGCGGTGGGAGGCGCCGGGGGTGGAGGAGCGCGCGGAGTTCGGGTCCTGCGCGGACGGCGAGGGGTGAAGGACTCGTCGGGTCGGGGGGCGTGGATGGGGATGGGGTTGGCAGGGTAGAGTATTTGTATGACCTTTGGACGTGTTTCTTCTGCGCTTTCTGTGATGAGCCTTTCTGTTTTGTTGAGCCTGGGCGCGGTGGCGCAGCGTCCTCATGATGGGCCTCCTGCTGCGAAGCCGGCGGCGGATGCGGGGAAGCCGGAAGAGAAGCCTGTCGATGTAAAGGCCCTGGAGCTGCCCGCCGATAAATCTGTCGAACAGACGATTACGGTGCATGGCAAGCCGCTGCACTATACGGCGACTGTGGGGACGATTCGGTTGATGGATGAGAAGGGCAAGCCGACGGGGGATGTGATGTACACGGCGTATACGCTCGATCATGAGAAGGGTGCTCCGGATCGGCCGGTGTTGTTTGCGGTGAATGGCGGGCCGGGAGCATCGAGTGTGTATTTGAACCTGGGGGCGATTGGCCCGAAGCATATTTCGTTTGCGAATGTGGGGGATTCGGCGAGCGATCCGGCTACGCTGACCGATAATCCCGGGACGTGGTTGGACTTTACCGATGAGGTGTTTATTGACCCGATCGGGACGGGCTTTTCGAAGTCGCTGGTGGATGAGGCGGAGAGCAAGAAGCTGTTCTATTCGCCAACGCCGGATGTGCAGTATCTGTCGCTGGTGATCTACAAGTGGCTGGTGAAGAACGACCGGCTGCTGGACAAGAAATATTTGATTGGCGAGAGCTATGGCGGGTACCGCGGGCCGCGGATGACGCACTACATGCAGTCGCAGCTGGGCGTGGCGATGAATGGGCTGGTGCTGGTGAGTCCGTATCTGAATCCGCAGTTTGGCGATGGGAATTTATCGCCTATTCCGTGGATGATCACGCTGCCATCCATTACGGCGGCGCATTTGGAGAGTGAGCACAAGCTCAGCGATGCGGCGATGCAGGAGGTGATTGCGTATACCGAGGGCGAGTATGCGACCACGCTGATCAAGGGACCGAGGGACAAGGCGGCGACGGACGCGATGGTGGCGAAGGTGACAGAGATGACGGGGCTGGATCCGCAGTTTGTGAAGTACTCGGGCGGGCGGCTGGAGACGGGTGCATTTCTGCGCGAGGTGCATCGAGAGAAGGGCGAGATTGGAAGTGTTTATGACTCGAATGTGATGCTGCCGGATCCGTTCCCGTACTCGCCGGACCAGGAGTCGAACGACCCGATTCTGGAGAGCATCATTGCGCCGACAACGACGGCGATGGTGGACTTTATTACGCGGACGGTGGGGTGGAAGACGGATGCGCAGTATTATGCGCTGTCGTATGACGTAGGGCGGCAGTGGGACAGGTCAGGGCCGGCGCTGCGGGAGGGAGCGGTGGAGGATCTGCGCGAGGCGGTGGCTGCTGATCCGAAGTTGAATGTGCTGGTCGTGCATGGATGGAATGACCTTTCGTGCCCGTTCATGGGATCGCAGCTGACGCAGAATGAGTTGCCGTCCAAGCTGGCGGGGCAGGTGTCGGTGCACGAGTTTCCGGGAGGGCATATGTTCTATACGCGGCCGGAGAATGGCGCGGGTCTGCATGAGTTTGCGGAGAAGATGGTAGAGACGCATTAAGGCAGAGGATAGGGCGCAGGGGATAGAGTGTAGAGGGAAAAACGCCGAGGCAAAAGAGTAGACGTACGGGATAGAGAGGGCGGGCTTGGTACTTTCGTTTGTATTGCTGGGGATGACCGTAGGGTTGCGCACGATGACGGCGATGGCAGTGCTGTGTTGGTTTGCCTGGACGCAGTTGCTGCCGCAGCATGGATGGGCGTTCTGGGTGGGGAGCCTGGTGTCGGTGATTGTGTTTACGGTGTGCGCGGTGGGGGAGTACGTGGTGGATACGCTGCCAACGACGGGGAACCGGACGGCGCCTGGGCCGCTGATTGCACGCCTTGTGTTTGGTGGATTGGTGGGTGTGCTGGCGGCCCACTCGGTGATTGAACCGGCGGCGGGTGGGGCGATCTTTGGGGTGATTGGCGCGCTGATTGGAGCGTTTGGCGGCCTGCGGGTCCGGATGTACTGGTCGAAGGCGCTGGGGAGGGATCTGCCGGTGGCGCTGACGGAGTCGGCGATTGCGCTGGGGCTGGCGGTGGGGACGTGCTGGCAGCTGCATCTGTTGCTGGTGAGTATGCTGAGTGCGCTCCCGATGGCGACGCAGTAGACCCCTCGCGGGCCTGCAGGTTGAGTGGGTGGGCGCGTCAGATTTTCAGAAAGATGCGGCGGCGGTAGAGCACGTAGATGGGAAGCCAGCAGACGGCGGCAAAGACGATGCAGTAGACCATCGAGGCCATGGGGGCGTAGGGGATCACGTGCAGGAGGCCGCGGTACAACGAGCGGAGGATGCTGGGGTGGGGGTGGATGAGATCGAGGAGTCCGGGAAGAAGTTCGGATAAGACATAGGCGGCGATGGCGTTGGTGCCGAAGACGAGCAGGACCATGTAGGACTTGCGGGCTTGTTCATCGGTGCGGCTGGCGTCGCGGGGGCTGGTGCGGCGGGCTGCGTAGATGTCGATGAGGTAGATGGAGAGGGCGAGGAGGATCAGGCTCCAACCGGCGGCGTAGAGGACGTAGGAGCTGGTCCAGAGTTTCTTGTTGACGGGAAAGCTGAAGTTCCAGAGGCCGCCGAGAAGGAGGCCTGCGCAGCCGGCGTAGGCGATGCCGCGGGCCTTCTGCGCGATGCTGCGGGTGGAGCGGAGCCAGATGCCGGTTAACATGCCGATGAGGGCGGTGGCGAGGGCGGGAAGGGTGCTGAGCAGGCCTTCGGGATCGCGGGTGTGCTCGTAGAGATGCGGGGCGGAGAAGATCTGGCGGTCGAGCCAGGCTACGAGGTTGGCGTCACGGTCGAGCAGCGGGACGGCATGGGTGGGCACGCCGTAGCCGGGGACTGGGACGAAGCGCATGAGGATCCAGTAGCCGATCAGCGCCGTCGCGGCGAGGATGGCTTTGTCTTTCCATGCAGGGGTGTAGAGGTAGAGGACCGCGATGAGGAGGTAGCAGAGGGCGATGCGTGGGAGGACTCCGTAGACGCGCAGGGTGTGGAGGTGAAAGTAGGGGAAGCTGTTGACGAGGAGGCCGAGCAGAAAGAGGATGAGGGCGCGGCGGATGGTGTGGACGAGGAGGGAGGATTTGGAATCGCCCTTGGCGAGGCGGGCTTGTGTGGAGAAGACGGTGGAGATGCCGACGAGGAAGAGGAAGGTGGGGAAGACGAGGTCGGTGGGGGTGAAGCCATTCCAGTCGGCGTGCTTCATGGCCCAGAAGGCCTGATCGCCGCCACCGTTGTTGTTGACCATGATCATGAAGCCGATGGTGAGGCCGCGGAGGACGTCGACGGAGAGCCAGCGATGGAGTTTGGGGATGGTGGCGGTGCGTTCGATGGTGGGGAGGACGGCGGAGTCGGTCATGAGGCGCCTTTAGGGTGCGACGGTGCTGGTGAGTCAGGGCGGTGCAGGCGGACTTCAGGTCTCTCCACTGCGGCTGCGCCTACGGTCGAGATGACAAGGTTATATCAAGCTTCGGGCAGCTAGCGTTTCGCAAGCGCAAGAACGGGCGCTCGCTGCGCGAGCGAGAAGCAGTGGCGCGGCGAAGGAGCCTAAGGGGAAGCATGTCAGGACTCTATCGCTGGGGATATTCATCAGACGCTGGTGGTCCGGGTGAATCGTTTTGGATATGCTGGCGGTGTTGGCGGGGGCGAGATGAGGGGAGCGAGCGGGCGGGTGCGCGGTTGGTTGGGAATGTGCGCGGCGGTGTGTGTGCTGGCGGTCGGTGAAGGGAAGGCGTGGGGGCAGGCGGGGCCTCCGTTTCAGACGGATGATCCGACGCCGGTGGATCTGGGGCATTACGAGGCATATGTGTTTGGGTCGGCGGATGGGACGCCGGCGGAGATGGATGCGGTGGGGCCGGCGTTCGAATTTAATTGGGGCGCGGTGCCGAATATTCAGCTGCATGCGATTGTGCCGCTGGGCGGGATATGGCCGTCGAATAACCCCGCGTACCTGCCGGGAGGGACGGGGCCGAGTGCGTTTGGGCTGACCGACACGGAGCTGGGGGTGAAGTGGGGGTTCATTAAGCAGACCAAGCATCGGCCGCAGATTGGGTCGTTCACGATGTTTGAGATTCCTACGGGGAGTTATGCGAAGGGGCTGGGGGTGGGGAAGGTCTGGTACAAGCTGCCGCTGTGGGCGGAGAAGGAGTTTGGGCCGTGGAGTCTGTGCGGCGGGATGGGCTATACCGTTGTGCCGCAGGTGGGGTATCAGAATTTTTTGTATGGCGGGGTGCTGTTGAAGCGCGAGGTGAATAAGCGGCTGGAGTTGTCGATGGAGTTGTTCTCGCATGCGCGGGAGGGGTTTGCGGCGGCGCAGACGGAGGCGTCGGCGATGGTGGATGCGGGCGGGTACTACCACTTCAAGGCCGAAGGGTGGCAGTTGCTGTTTGCCTATGGGCACTCGGTGGTGGGGCAGACGGAGAATTATGGGTACCTGGGGTTGTATAAGACTTGGGGGAAGGATCGGGACAAGAAGGATGACGATAAGAAAGATGCGGGCGATGCTCCGGCGGGTCCGCTGCTGCGTGGAGGCGCATTTTAGTTTTTAGGAGCTTTTAGCTTTTAGCTTTTAGCTTTTAGCTTTTAGCTTTTAGCAAAGGCAAAGGCAAAGGCAAAGGCAAAGGCAAAGGCAAAGGCAAAGGCAAAGGCAAAGGCAGCTAGTTATTGGCTTGTGCGGACTGGGAGGATTGGCGATGCAGGTTACGGTGCGGGAGCTTTGGACGATGGTGCATGGGTTGGGGTTCGGCGCGTTGTATCTGCTGGCGTGTTCGGGGGCTCTGGTGGAGTTGTGGCGGATAACGGTGGGGAACGGGCCGGGAGAGATGACGGTGGGGCAGGAGAGGTTTCTGAAGGGGTATCTCCTGGTGATGGTGGTGCTGGCGTGGGGGGCGGTGCTGACGGGGGCGTATGTGGTGTATCCGTGGTATCGGGTGGTGGCGCCGGTAGGGGCCGCGGACCTCTCAGGGTATCCGCAGCGGTTGTTGATGCATAGCGCGGCGACGAGTGGATGGCACTCGCTGGGGATGGAGTGGAAAGAGCATGTGGCGTGGCTGACGCCGATCTCGATCACGATGGTGGCGTTTGTGTTTGCGAGGTATGGGCGGGAGTTGGGGCGGCATCGGCAGTTGCGGGCGGCGGTGCTGGGATTTGCGATGGTGTCGTTTGTGGCGGCGGGGGTGGCGGGATTTTTCGGCGCGATGATCAACAAGCATGCGCCGGTGACGGGTGGGGCGGTGATTTCGTTGGATGGAGGCGGGCGATGAGCGGGCGCGCGGAGAGGACGAATGGGTCGGGGGCGGCGGCGATCCTGGCGGCAGGGGTGGGAGCAGCGGCGCTGGGCGTGTTGGCGGTCGCGGGGGATAAGAGCGCGGTGGTGAAGAGCGCGATGATTTTTTATAAGCCGACTGGGCCGCTTTCGGGGGTGACGACGGTGGCGATATTGATTTGGCTGGTGTGCTGGGGGTTGTTGGAGTGGCGATGGCGGAAGCGGAGTGTGGCGGTCGGGAGGGTTTGTTTGGTGGCTGGAGTGTTGTTGGGCGTGGGGGTATTGCTTACGTGTCCGTTGGTGGGGGATTTGTTTTAGAGGCCGGGCTTCTAATTTTCAGCTAAATAGGCCCGCTGTGCGTGCGAGAAGCGGGTTCCTCGCCAGGCTCGGAATTACAAAGAGCAAGAGCAGAAGCAAAAGCAAAGAAGAAGCAGGTCCCTGCGGGATTGACAACCAAAAAAGGCCAACGGCAAAAGGCAGGCGCGACTCCAGGGGTCCTTCCCTTCACTACACTCGAGGGTCAGGATGACGCGGTACATTGTCGGGCAGCAATTGCGCGTCGGATGTGTCAGTGACGAGCGATCGCCGAAAGGGATGCAGGACGGGGCAGCGCTAGGGGCGGGTGGCGAGGGCTATGCGGGGGATTTGGGCGTAGTCGTTCAGGAATTGGAGGTCTTGCCAGGGGCCGTTGGTGGGTTTTTCGAAGAGGGTGCGGAGGGCGTCGAGCTGGCCGAAGCCGAACTCGAGGGCGAGGAGGCCTTCGGGTTTGAGGGCCGCGTGGGCGGCGGGAAGGAGGCGGCGGTAGATGTCGAGGCCCTCGACGCCGGCGAAGAGGGCGGAGTGGGGTTCGTGCTTGAGGACCTCGTCGGACATGGTGGCGGCTTCGTAGAGGGAGACGTAGGGCGGGTTGGAGACGATGACGTCGAAGGGTGGGGCGGATTGGAGCTGAGGGGCGGCGAGGAGATCGGATTGGAGGAAGGTGACGCGGTGGACCAGGTGGTGGCGGGCGGCGTTGTGTTCGGCGATGGCGAGGGCGGCGGGGTAGAGGTCGGAGGCGGTGATGTGGGCCAAGGGGAGCTTGGAGGCAAGGGCGAGTGCGATGGCGCCGGTGCCGGTGCCGATGTCGAGGATGCGGGGTGGGGGAGAAGCGGGGCGGGCGGCGACCCAGCGGAGGACAGCCTCGACGAGGAGTTCGGTTTCGGGGCGGGGGATGAGGGTGTCGCGGGTGACACGCAGCATGAGGCCGTAGAACTCCTGATGACCGATGAGGTACTGGATGGGTTCTTTGGCGGCGCGGCGGGAGACGAGGGCGCGGTAGGAGCGGAGGAGGGTGGAGGAGAGTTCGGTGTCGGAGTGGGCGATGAGCCAGGGGCGGTCGCGGAAGAGGAGATGAGCGAGGAGGGTCTCGGCATCGCGGCGATCGATGGAGGCGGCGGCTTCGGTGAGGGCTTCGCGGAGGGTCATAAGGGCCGAGTGTAGAGGACAGAGTTTAGAGAATTGAGAAGACGGTTGAGATTTAGGATAGATGGTTTGGGTTAAGCTGGCGGGATGCGGTGGGAGCGAGTGCGGTCGGTGAGGTTCAGGTGGCTGCTGCCGGTGGTCGCGCTGTGGGTGGTGGTGGTGGTGATTGCGTTGCCGGCGGTGCAGACGTATGGGAGGCTGCGAGTGATTGGGGCGCAGGGACAGAATGCGACGGTGAGGGTGGGAGCGGATCATGCGACGATCTCGCCTGAGAATTTCTGGCCGTTCGCGGTGAATGAGGCGGTGGTGACGCACTCGCATGCGCTTACGGCGATGCAGTTGCCGGGGGCGCTGGTGGAGATGCCACTGGCGATCGCGCTGACGAATCCATCGCTGTGGTATCCGCAACAGCTGGACGAGTGGACGTGGAGCCTGGTGGAGATGCCGCTGTATTGTCTGCCGGCGTGGTGGCTGGTGGGGCTGGGGATGGAGGGGTTGCTGGGGCGGCGGAGGGTTCGGTGGCCGGCGCTGCTGCTTGGGTCGGTGGCGTGGGCGACGTTTGTGCTGATGCTGTGCGAATACCTATTGGGATGGATGCTGCCGGGGCGCGCGGTGGAGGGATGGGTGGTGGCGGGGTTTGGATTGTGGATCGTGCTGTTCGGGGTACTGCCGGCGTGCTGGGTCCTGCGCGGAGTCCTGCGCGGACGGCGGGAGTTGGCAAGTTAGAGTGGAGAAGCGTGGTGGTGGAACAACCGGGTCCTGGCTTGAATGACTTTTGCTTTGAGGTGAGTGGATGGATGTTCATGCGCCGCATGGGCCGTTACATACGTGGAGAGACTTCTGGATTCATCTGGGCACGATCACGATTGGTTTGCTGATCGCGATCTCGCTGGAGCAGAGCGTGGCGGGGCTGCTTCATGTTCACCAGCGGCATCAGCTGGAGCAGGATCTGCGGGCGGAAGGCGAGCGGAACGTCGAGATTGTGCAGAAGGACCAGCGAATGATTGCGGCCTTGCGCGACTGGGAGCTGGATCTGCGGAAGAATGTGGACACGATGCGTGAGAGCGGAGGGAAGGCAGGGCTCGGGTATGTTGCGAATCCTGTGCCGGGACAGCCTACGGTGCCCTCCGACTCGGTGTGGACGACGGCTAAGGAGAGCGTGCTGGTGGCGCTGTTGCCACGGGCGGAGGCGGAGATGTACTCGCGACTGGACCTGCAGCACGGGCTCTTGCGGGAGACGATCAGTCACTGGCTTGCGGTGAAAGGCGAACTCAAAGAGTTTGAGGACAACTTCGACGATGCGGAGCCGGGGAGCACGCCGGATCTGAGCCGGATGAGCACGGAGGACCTGCATAGCTACGCCATGCTGCTGACCAAGGAGATTGCGGCGCGGGATAATGCGCTGTTCCGGCTGAACAATTTTCTTCGCCTGGATCGGGCAGTGCTGGATGGGGCGCAGACGGAGGCGGAGATGATCGAAAAGGCGCAGCTCCCGGAACTACGGTAAGTCCTGGTCCTGCGCGGACGGCGGGAGTAAAGAGTGGAGCTCGCGGCTGGTTGCGGCTATGTCGCGGATGTCCTGCGGGAGGGGATATGAATGAAGTGTCATGGGGCGGGTGGAAAGAGTCTAAGGGCTGAAGGGACGATGCGGCTGTGGTCGCCCGATTCAGCATCCGATGACAGACGACGACGGAGGAGGACTGCTTGGCCGAGGAACGTTCAGGGTTTTGGAAGCATGTAGGTTGGCGGATGGTGATGGTGGCGCTGCTGTTTCCTACGCTCAGGTTCGGGGGGCAATCGACGATGGTGAGTGCGAATCCGCCGACGCCGCTGCAGGTGGTGAATGCGATGATTGCGCATGAGGATGACAACTCGGCGCATAAGGACACGTATGAGTTTCTGTCGAAGGAGCGGTCGGACCGGACGGGCGGACGGGTGTGGACGGAGCGGGTGGTGGAGACTTCGTTTGGGCGGGTGAGGTTTTTGCTGGCGGTGGATGGGACGCCGCTGAATGCGGAGCAGGAGGGCGCGGAGCGGGGACGGTTGGCGGTGATTGTGGCCGATCCGCAGGCATTTCTGGCAAAGGAGCGGGCGCAGAAGGACGATGAGGCGCAGGCGCGCAAGCTGCTGGATCTTTTGCCCAAGGCGTTTGTGTTCGATAACGTTCGGCTGAAGGACGGGGTGTGGACGATGGACATTCATCCGAACCCGGAGTACTCGCCGCATGGGATTGAGGAGCGGGTGCTGAGCGCGATGACTGGGACGGTGGTGATCGATGCGACGCAGGAGCGGTTGATGCATGTGGACGGACGGCTGCCGCAGGATGTGTCGATAGGGTTTGGCTTGGTGGCGACGGTGAAGGCGGGAAGTCACTTCAGCAGCGATCGGGCGGATGAGGATGGGCACTGGCGGACGCTGCATGTGCTGACGGACGTCAATGGGAAGGCCGTGCTATTCAAGTCCGTGGGCAAGCACACGGAGGTGACGCGGTCGGAGTTTCATTATCTGCAGCCCGGGATGACGGTGGCACAGGCGGTGGCGCTGGCGGAGTGTCCTGCGCGGACGGCGGGGGATGCCATGAGTTCGTGCGGAGTTGGTAGTCAGTAAGTCCTGCGCGGGCGCGAACGTGCGGGTGGCGGCGATGGTGGGATCTAAGCTGCTGAAAATCCAGAGGGTTGAAGATTTATTGCGGCGGAATGAAGATTTTGCATTCCGTTGGCAGCCTGCGTGCGTATAGGTTAGTGAGCGCGCAGAGATGACCATGGAAGCGGTGGAGTTTCGGAGATTGGTGGAGACGCACCAGCGCATGGTGTTCTCGCTGGCGCTGCGCGTTACGGGCGAGTACGGGACCGCGGAAGAAGTTGCGCAGGACGCGTTCCTGGAACTGTATCGGGCAGCGGAGCGGCTGGAGAGTGAAGATCATGTGCGCTTCTGGTTGCGGCGTGTGACGGTGCACCGGGCAACCGATGCGTTGCGGCGGCGAGCGGTGAGGCCGGAGGCTGCGGCGGAGGAGTGGATCGAAGAGGCGCATTCGCTGGGCGGTGCGGAGGATAGTGCCGCGATGAATGCGGCGGTGGGGGCGAGGCTGGAAGAGTTGTTGCAGGGGCTGCCGGAGGCGATGCGGGTGGCGGTGGTGTTGCGGTACCAGGAGGAGATGTCTCCTGACGAGATTGCGAAGCTGCTGGGACAACCGGTGGCGACGGTGAAGAGTCATCTGCAGCGCGGCTTGCAGTTGTTGAGGAAGAAGGCCGCGGTAACGATGAAGGAGTATGTGCGATGAGTGATCAAGAACGGATGGACGGGCCGGAGTTGGTTCCGGATTTGAACCTGGCTGAGTTTGAGTTGCAGCTGACGCGGGCGATGCGTCGCGTGGATCCGCCGGAAGGGTTTGCGGGGCGTGTGATGGATAAGGCCGAGCAGACGCAGAGAGTGGTGGTGATGCGGCCGCGGAGCGGGTTGTGGCGGATGCAGGCGTGGATGGGCGGAGCTCTTGCGGCGGTGCTGGCGCTGGGAATGTATGGCGCAGAGGCGTTGCATCAGCGGCGCGAACAGGCGAAGGCAGACCAGCAGTTTGCCGTTGCGGTGCAGGCGACCGATCATGCGTTGGCGCAGACGCGGGAGCAGTTGCAGCGGGCGGGTTTGAAGTTAGGCGAGTAGGTTTCGAGAAAGTTTTGAGATAGGGACGGAAGGAGCAGGACATGAAGATGATGAGCGGATGGATGAGGGCAGGAATGGTTGCGGCAATGATGGTCGCGGCGGCGGCTGCTGGAGCGCAGACTACGGCGGACGATGCTGCGAAGGCTGCGGATGCTCAGGCAAAGGGCGCGGCGCAGCAGGCTGAGGTACAGGCACAGGCAGCGAAGATTGAGGCGGATGTGCAGGCGCAGGCTGCCGCGCAGCAGGCAGACGTGCAGGCACAGGTGGCGGCGCAGGTGGAGAAGGTCAAGGCGGATTTTGCGCGGCAGCAGGCGACGTTGGCTCCGCTTGCGGCGCAGCTGGCGGTGCAGACGAAGTTGAGTGTGCAGGAAAACGCGGAGGTGCAGGCCCAGGTGGAGCGAGTCCAGGCGGAGGCGGCGCGGATGGAGGTGCGGATGGCTCCCATCAAGGTGAAGCTTGCTTTGCAGGCGGAGCAGATGGCTCCTCTGGAGGCGAAACTGGAGATGTCGATGGTGCCGCTGCAGGCGGCGATGATGGCGCGGGCCGCGGCGATGCAGGCGCACATGATGGCGCGGGGCCTGGTGATGCAGGACGGCGGGATGGTGTCGGTGGGCGACCCGCAGGTGAAGGATGAGTTGTTCGATGGCACGGAGAAGTTTGCCAAGGGAGCCAGCGATGTGACGAGCGTGAACCTGGGACCGGACATGCTGGGCATGGTGAGCGGCAAACATGGCGGCGACATGGCGCGCAAGCTGAACTTCATGGTGGTGCGGACGTATGAGTATCCGCGGCCCGGCATGTACAACATGGCGGATGTGGACGCGTATCGGCAGAAGCTGAAGACGGGGAACTGGAACTGCTTCATTCACACGTCGGAGAGCAAGACGGGCGAGTCGACCGACATATGCAATCGCGCGCTGCCGAACGGTGAAGGCAATGAGATGGTGATCCTGACGGTGGAACCGAAGGAGCTGACGTTCATTCATATGAGCGGCAAGGGGTCGCTGGCGGACCTGGGCAAGATGGGGAAGATGGGGGGATTTGGGGGGGAGATTCCGACGCCTCCGGAGCCGCCCTCGCCGCCTTCTCCTCCGAACCAGTAGGTTGGAATTGATCTGCCGGACTGAGCGCAGAGACATCGCCCCTCTACAATGAGGGGCGATGTCTCTTTTGTTTAATGTGGGCGCGACGAGCGCGGAGGGTGGACGGCGAGCCGAGCTGGTGCTGCCGCATGGAGTAGTGCAGACGCCGGTGTTTATGCCGGTGGGGACGGCGGCCACGGTGAAGGCGGTGCCGCAGAATGTGCTGGAGGAGATTGGGACGGTTGCGAAACCCACATCGCAGACGCGAGATGTGGGGCACCCGGAGTTTGGGACTGGCGCGGAGATCATTCTGGCGAATACCTATCACCTGTACTTGAGGCCGGGGCATGAGTTGATTCGGCGGATGGGGGGCGTGCATCGGTTCATGAGCTGGGAGCGGCCGATGCTGACGGACTCGGGTGGGTTCCAGGTGTTTTCGCTGGCGAAGCTGCGGAAGATTACGGCGGATGGGGTGGAGTTCCGGTCACACCTGGATGGGAGCAAGCATTTTTTTTCGCCGGAGCACTCGATGGCAGTGCAGATTGCGCTGGGCGCCGATGTGATGATGGTGTTCGACGAGTGCGTGGAAACGCCGGCGAGCTGGGAGCGGACACGGGATTCGATGGCGCTGACGCATGCGTGGGCGGAGCGGTCGAAGCAGTATTGGGTGGAGCATCGCCATGAAGTGCCGTGGACTATCCAGGTCTCAGAAGCGAGACCTGGGGCACCCGGTGATGTGGCAGGGTTTGCGGGGAAGCATCAGGCGCTGTTTGGGATTGTGCAGGGGGGGATGTATGCGGATCTGCGGCGGGAGAGTGCTGAGCGGTTGGTCGAGATGGACTTGCCGGGGTATGCGATTGGGGGGCTGGCGGTGGGTGAGCCGCGCGAGGTGACGCGGGAGATGATTGCGCTGACGCTGGAGCATCTGCCCAAGGACAAGCCGCGGTATGTGATGGGGGTGGGGTATCCGGATGAGATTGAGGAGTATGCGCGGATGGGCGTGGACATGATGGATTGCGTGCTGCCGACGAGGGCGGGGCGGCATGGGCTGGTGTTTGTGCGGGAGGATCCGAAAGATCGGAAGAGCGCGGTGGTGCGGTTGAATGTGAAGAAGCTGGAGAATGCGGAGGATCAGCGGCCGTTGGATGAGGGGTGTGCGTGCATGGTGTGCCAGCGGTATACGCGGGGGTATCTGCGGCATTTGGTGTCGAGTGGGGAGCAGTTGGGGGCTACGCTGAACTCGATTCATAATTTGGCGTTTTATTTGGAGACAATGGAAAGAGTGCGCGGGGATTTAGCGGGGCGTAGCTGCTAGCTCTTGGCTTCTAGCTAAAGGCAAGAGCGGGCGCTTGCTGGCGCGAGCGAGGAGCAGGTTCCTCCCCTCCGGCTTCGCTCAGGGTCGGAATGACAGCCAGAAGGCAAAGGCAAAGGAAGAAGCAGATCCCTGCGGGATGACAGCCAGAAAAGCAAAAGCGAATGCAAAAAGCCAGAGCTAGAGGGCGGCTAGTTTTTTCTGGATTGGGGCTAGCCATTTGTCGCGGGCGTCGGGGTCCATGGTGTTGATGGTGGTGATGGCGCGGGCGTAGGCCTGGCGGGCTGCTTCCTTGTTGCCGGCGGCGGCTTCGGTGTCGCCTAGAACGATCTCGGGTTGGACGGCGTTGGGGGCGAGTGATTCTGCGAGGATGGCTTCGTGAAGAGCGGCGGCATTGTTGTGCGCGTTGGCGAAGGCCCAGGCGCGGTCGACGTGCGGAAGGGCGGCGGCGAGGGGAAGGGTGAAGCGGCCGTTGAAGACGAGGACGCCGTCCTGGATGTAGGCAGAGGGGTGCACGTTCATGAGGGACTGGTAGGGGTTGAGGACGGAGGATCCGGACTCGAAGTAGTTGAGGTCGCCGGCGCTGATGAGGATGGGGCCGTCGGTGGCGGTGTCGATGGTGGCGGGGATGTTGGGAAGAACGCCGGCGCCGAAGGAGTCGGGCGTGGGGAGGTAGGTGCAGGGGATGCCGTGGTCTGTCGGAAGGACGAAGGGTGTGACGAAGTACGCGAAGTAGCAGTGGGTGATGTGGTGGTCGCGAACGTAGGCGGAGGTGGCGAGGAGTTGCTGGCCCCAGTCGGTGTTGGAGTCGGACAGGTACCGGTAGGTGTGGGTGGGACCTCCCCAGGCTTCGTTGGAGTAGGCGATGTAGTCGGGTGCGGCGTGGAGGGTGGTGGCGATCTGGAAGAGCAGGAGAGCGGCCACGGGGTAGATCCAACGGTGGTTGTGCTGGATGAGTGCGGAGAGTCCGGCGCCGGCGAGCACGCAGCAGAAGACCCAGACGGGAAGGATGTGGCGGGCTCCAATGTTGAGGTGCGAAGACATGGCGACGGCGAAGTAGAGGGTTGGCGGAGCGATGAGGAACCAGAGGGCGCGTGGGTTGCGCAGCCAGCCACGCGCAATGGCGAAGAGGGTGAGCGCGAGGGCGGCGAGGAGCGAGAGCGTGGACTTGATGACGAAGACGACGGGGAAGTAGTACCAGATGCCGTGTTCGTAGACATGGCCGAAGAAGAAGCTGGGCATGTCGTTGGCCATCTTGCGGACGTCGGCGAGGCCGTAGAGGTAGCTTTCGGGGAGGAGGTGGAAGCGGGCGGCGAAGAGGATGCCGCGGGCTTCGATGCCGGCGAGTGGGCCAACGTAGTCGGTGAGCGAGGGAGACAGGGTGAGGCCGGCGGGGCGGGCGGCGTAGCGGAAGCCGTAGAAGGCCCAGAGGACGGCGACGCCGATGAGGGTGATGACGGCGAGCGCTGTGACATACTGGAGCGCGGTGCGGGCCAGGTTGGTTTGTTGCGTGTCGCGGGGGCGGCGGGCAGAAAGAGCGCGGGCGGCTAGTTCGCCGGCGAGGAGGAGGACGAGCATGGGTGCGAGGAGGACGGTTGAGTGCTTGGCGGCAAGGGCGATACCGGCGGCGATTCCGGTGACGACGAGGCGTCCAGGGGTTGGGCGCTGCACATAGCGCCAGAGAGCGTAGATGGTGGCGAAGATGGTGCAGGAGGCGGCCATGTCGGTGGTGACGTAGGCGCCGAAGGCCAGCAGGTTGGGATCGAAACAGAAGAGGGTGAGGGCGAAGAGGGCGGCGCGGACGTTGAACATCTCGCGGGTGGCGAAGAAGACGAGCAGCGCGGCGGCGATGGCAAAGAAGAGGGTTGGAAGGCGGGCGCGGAAGACGAGCGTGTCGACGGAGTAGCGGCCGCCGTCGGCGGGACCGTTGTGGTAGAGGAGTTGCTGGCCGTCGAGGTAGGCTTCGCTCTTGAAGAAGCGGTTCTGTAGGGGTGGGACGTTGAGATGGAGCGGGAGCAGCGGGAGCGTGGCAAGCTGCTTGACCATGGGCGGGTGCTCTGGATTGAGGCCGAAGTCGTGGGTCTTCCAGCTCTCATAGCCGGCGAAGATGTGGTCGTCTTCGTCCCAGGTGAGGGACTGGCCATGGATGGCGTGGATGATTTGCGCGGAGAGGACGAGGAGCAGGGCAAGGACCGCGGCGGTGACCCAGCGGTTGGTGCGAGAGGAGGTGGCTGCGGGTTTTGGCGTCATCATGCGATGGGGGAATCATATGTCAGGGGAGGATGGGTCGTCACGATTTGCGGGGTATGGCTTGGCGGGGTGCAGAGGCGAGGCGGATACTTGGGGCATGATGAGTGTCTGCAGGCTGAGGGGTGTGCGCGTATTGGTATGGGTCGTGGTGAGTTGCGTGCTGCCGACGGCGAGAGCGCAAGAGGCGGATCCGACGGCGGGGTCGGTGACGGGACAGGTGGTGTGCGGGGACACACAGCGGCCTGCGCGGCTTGCAGGGGTGTTGCTGCTGCTCGCTCCGAGTACGACCGCTGCCGCCAAACCTGCGGAGGGCGGTGAGCGGGTCCAAGTGTTGACGGGACTGGACGGCAGCTACACGGCGACGCATCTTGCGCCGGGCGACTATTACGTGTTTCCGACGATGGCCGGATATGTTCAGCCGGCGTCGATGATGCAGGCGGCGATGGATTCAGGGGCGGACATGACGAAGCCGCTGGCGGGAGTGGCGGTGGTGCATGTGTCGGCGGGCGTGACGGTGCGGCAGGATCTGGCGCTGGTGCGGGGTGGGGTAGTGTCGGGGCGTGTGGTGTGGGATGACGGCAGTCCAGTACCGCGGGCGATGGTTACCCTCCAAGTGGCTAAAGGGGATGGGAGGCACGTGCCGTCGCAGGTTGGCTCGCTGGAGTGGGCAGGCGCCATGATGGGCGGTGGTATGTTTTCGATGACGGATGACCTGGGACAATACCGCATTGCCGGGCTGGCGGCAGGGAAGTATGTGGCGGTGGCCGTTGTGGCGGCTCATGGACAGTTTGCGACGCATGCGGGGAAGACGTCGATGAGTTCTTCCGATATCGGATTAGTGGCCTATGCTCCCGGGTCCTTCCGCAGGGACGGGGCAAAGGCGATCGTAGTGAGTGCGGGCCAGGAGCAAAGCGGCGAGGATATAACGTTCAGTCTGACCGGGACGCATTCTGTGAGCGGGAGGGTGGTTTCCGCAGAGGATGGACATGGAATTAGCTCCGGGGTGGTACGGGTGGAGGACGCTAGTGACAATGCTCTGAATCGGTCAAGGCATGTGGACGCAAGCGGAGGCTTTAATGTGCAGGCGGTTCCGCCGGGCACCTACCAATTGACGGTCAGCGGCGTGGTGGATGCGGGCCGCGGCTATGCGCAGGGAAACCAAAGCGTGGTGGTGGGTGATACCGATGTGGTGGGGTTGAGTGTTGCGCTGCAGCCGTCGAAGAATGGGCAGGGGACCGGCTCTCAATAACTCGATGGGTGGGGGTGGGGCGCCTCTAAGCGGCCTGGGGGTCGAGGATGGGGCCGATGAGACGCTGGACGGTGACCGCGATCTCTTCGGAGGGTGGATGGTTGGGGGTCTGGACCCACTCGCGGGCGGCGCCGTAGATTGCCCAGGCGGCGGCCGCGGCGAGGAGCTCGGGTGAGGCTGGTGGCGGGGTCGGGCTGTCGGGGGGATGGTTGCGGATGCCGTCGAGGAGCATGCCGCGGACTACGGCGACGATGGCGGTCTCCATGTGCGGAGGCATCTGGCTGGCGGAAGGGCAGTTGGTGGTGGCGTTTTGGGTGAGGGACTGGGTGAGGAAGTCGCAGACGCCGAGGATGATGCCGGTGAGGGCGTTGCTGCAGGTGCCGTTGAATACGACGCCGCGTCCGGCGAGGAGGGCGTGGAAGCGGCCGGCCACCATGCATTCGAGGAGAGCGAATTTGTCGGGATAGTGGGCGTAGAAGGTGGCGCGGTTGACGCCGGCGGCATCGGTGATCTCCTGGACGGAGAGCTTGTCGAAGTCGCGGGTGCGGAGGAGCTGGGCGAGGGCTTGCTGGAGGAGTTGGCGGGTGCGGCGGATGCGCGGGTCCTGGGATTCCTGGGTCGTAGATGCGGGGGTCGAAGATTCGGGATGGAAAGATGCTGATTCCACAGGGGTAGCGGCGGCGTCCGGGGTGGTTTCGGGCGGCGCGGTTGACTCTGCGGAGATGGCCGGGAGGATTGCCATGGGATTCAGGGTACTAAAAATTCATGGTGCCGAGATGAAAAACGACAGATGTCGTATTTATCTTGAATCGACACCTGTTGTTTAGACATCAACTGTTGCAAAGGAGATTCACCCATGGCCACATTACTGCATATCGATTCAAGCCCGATGGGGGCGGCGTCGGTTTCGCGCCACCTTTCTGAGACATTCACGGAGAACTGGAAGAAGGCGCATCCGGGAGGGAAGGTAGTGACGCGCGACCTGACCAAGAGCGGGTTGGCATCGATCAACGCGGCGTGGGTGGCGGCGGCGTACACGCCGGCTGAGTCGCGGACGGCGGAGCAGAAGGCGGCGCTGGCGAAGTCGGATGAGCTGTTGGCGGAGATTGATGCGGCCGACGAATTGGCGATTGGGGTGTCGATGCACAACTTCAATATTCCCAGCGTGCTGAAGCTGTACCTGGACCAGGTGGTTCGGGTGAACCGGGCGTTCAGCTATGCCGATGGCAAGCCGAAGGGATTGCTGGTCGGGAAGAAGGCAACGTTCCTGGTGGCGACGGGCGGAGCGTATGGGCCGGGGAGCGGGATGGAGTCGTTGAACTTTATTGAGCCGTACCTGAAGACGCTGTTCGGGTTTGTCGGGATTACGGATGTGACGTTCCATACGGCGGGCGGGGCTGCGGCACTGAACTATGGGGCAGATCGCGCGGAGTTTTTGCAGCCGCATGACGAGGCGGTTGCTGCGCTGGCGGCGGTGTAAGGTTCGGGTTGTGCTGGCGGGCCTCTGGAGATTCCGGAGGCCCGCTGTTTTTGGTGGGAGCGATGCGTGGGTGGTAGGCTCACGCTGATGAGTCTTGATGGACAACTGGAGAAGTTAGGCGCGCTCTATGAAGAGAAGAGCGATGGGGAGTTGCTGGCTCTTTACGAGCAGCGCGACGGGTTGACGGAGACGGCGCAGCAGGCGCTGGCGGGGGTGATGCGGGAGCGTCGGCTGAGTGCGCCGGGCGGCGCTGGCGCTGAGGTGGTGGCTGAAGCTGGCGGCGACGAGGTTGAGGAACGTCTCGAAAGGGGTGAGGTGCTGGCGTATCTGTTTCATGATGCGTTCCAGGCGCGCGAGGCGATTCGTACGTTGACGGAGGCGGGGATTGAGCATCGGATGCTGGACTGGCATGTGGTGCAGCCGGAGATGACGCCGTACGCGAATGGACTGGATTTGGGGCTGGTGGTGGCGCAGGCGGATCTGCAGTCGACGCTCGAGGTGCTGAAGGAGCAGCTGGGATTGTTTCCGGGGGCGGAGGGGGAGGGTGCGCCGGAGGACGGCGACTCGATGGCGGTGCTGTCGATGTATGAGCGCGGGGATGCGCTGGTGGCGGCGCGAGCGCTGGGCGAGGCGAAGATGAGCTACCTGTGGCGCGATGGGAGCGAGCATGGGAGCGATCTTCCGGATGAAGAGACTGTGGCGATTGAGGTGAACTCGGCTGATGTGGAGCGGGCTACGCAGGTGGTGGAGGATGCGCTGGAGGGGCGTTGATTGATCTCGAAGATGGAGAGTAGATAGGGCGACATGGGATGGTTTAGCAAGAAGCTGAAGCAGGAACACAAAGTGATGCTGCAGGCGGAGCGGGCGGGGGGAAAGCTGCTGCCGGAATATCACCGGGCGACGCCGGAGTGTCCGAAGCCGGAGCGGTGGCACATGTACGACTCGATGACGGCGGAGGCGGAGGTGCTGGAGTTTCTGCGTACGCTGGTGACGACGGTGAAGCCGGAGCTGGTGGTGGAGACGGGGTCGTTCCTGGGTGTGTCGACGCTTTGGATTGCGGAGGGAATGAAGGCGAACGGGTTTGGGAAGATCATCTCGTGCGAGTACGACCCGAAGGTGTTTGCGGCGGCGAAGGAGAAGATCGAGGCGCATGAGCTGGCGCCGTTTATTGAGCTGAGGAATGAGTCGTCGCTGGAGATGACGGTGGAGGGGACGATTGATATTTTGTTTTCGGATTCGGACGTGGATATCCGGGAGGCGGAGGTGCGTAGGTTTCTGCCGCAGGTGAGGCCGACGGGGCTGGTGCTGATGCATGATGCGAGCTCACACATGAAGACGGTGCGGGAGGCGGCGTTCAAGCTGGAGGCGGAGGGGTTGCTGTCGTGCGTGTTTCTGCCAACGCCGCGGGGGCTGGTGGTTGCGCAGCGGCGCGAGGGGCGGGCGTAGGTCCTGCCCGGATAAGCTGTTGAGGGTGGTATGCTTTGGGACATTCGGACGCGTAGAGCTGGTGGGGCCTGCTAACTTTCAAACTCCTGCAAGGTAAAGGCGCAATGTGTCCGTGGCCGAGCCTACGATTTTTTTTGATCCTGAAGCTGCGGTGGTGGGAAAGGCGGCGCTGCGTAAGGCTAGCTGGCGGCTGATTCCTCTGCTGGGGATGGGGTATGGCATTGCGTACATGGACCGGATCAACATCAGCTTTGCTTCGTTGCAGATGAATCGGGATCTGCACTTCAGTGCGGCGGTATACGGGTTTGGAGCAGGCCTTTTCTTTGTGGCATACGCGGCGTGCGAGGTGCCGTCGAATTTGTTGCTGCATCGGTTTGGGGCGCGGCGGTGGCTGGCGCGGATCATGCTGACGTGGGGCTTGCTGGCGATGGGGATGATGTTGGTGCGGACGCCGGTGCAGTTTTATGCGATGCGATTTCTGTTGGGAATGGCGGAGGCCGGATTTTTTCCGGGAGTGATTTTTTATCTATCGGAGTGGTTTCCGGCGCGGCTGCGGGCGCGGGTGATCAGCCGGTTCTATGTTGCGCTGCCGTTATCGTCGACGGTGATGGGGGCGGTGGCGGGACCACTGCTTCACCTGCAGGGAAGGCTGGGGCTCGCCGGGTGGCAGTGGTTGTTTCTGTTGGAGGGACTGCCGAGCGTGCTGTTCAGTTGGGTGCTCTGGAGGCTTCTGACAGACAAGCCGAAGGATGCGGACTGGTTGAGTGTGGAGGAACGGGAGTGGCTGGTACGCGAGATGGCCAGTGAGCCGTTGGATAGTGGGCATGGGGAAGATATCGGGAAGGCGTTGCGGGATCCGCGAGTGTGGCAGGTGGGCGTGATTATGCTTTGTTACCTGACAACGACGTACGCCTACCAGCTGTCTGCGCCGGCGATTTTGCAGCGGGCGACGGGGCTGGGGGTTACGGCGGTGGGGTGGCTGGTGTCGGGTGCAGGACTGCTGGGAGCGGTCGCGATGCTGGGAAATGCGGCGCACTCGGATCACACGGGGGAGCGGCGGTGGCATGTTGCGTTGCCCTTCCTGGTGATGGTGGTAGCGTTTGCAGTGAGTGGCTTGTTGCAGGCACCGGCGGTGGTGGTGGCGGGGCTTACAGTGGCTTCCGTGTGCAATGTGGGATTGCAGAGTCCGATGATTGCGGTGCCTGGATCGTTCCTGAAGGGTAGGTCGATGGCGGCGGGGATTGCGGCGATGAATACGGTGGGAATGATGGGTGGGTTTCTGGGGCCGTGGGCGATGGGACTGGTGAAGGATCACACCGGGGAGTACCGGATGGGACTGGTGGCGCTGGTGGTTCCGAGCCTGGTGGGGGTTGCGTTGGTGTTGGGCTTGCGGGTGAGGGAGCGGGCGAGGGTGGTGGAGAGGGTGGGGATGGTGGCGCAATCTTAGACGACAGTTCTCAGCTTCTAGGTACGGCGAAGGCAGGGGCGGGCTGCTTGGTCGAAGGGCGTTGTCACGCGGTGAGGGCGTGGGTGGTGCGGCGCCAGAAGTAGCACATGGCGAAGGCTCCGCAGGTTAGCGCGATGAGGAGGCCCCACCAGAGGCCGGCCGCGCCTAACTTCTCGTGGAAGCCGAGCAGGATGCCTAGCGGCATGCCGATTGCCCAGTAGGCGATGAGTTGGGTGATGAAGGGGGCGTGGGTGTTACCGGCTCCGCGGAGGGCGCCGGTGGCGGTGATCTGGACGCCGTCGAAGAACTGGAAGCCGGCGGCGATGAGAAGCAGGGGGATGGCGGCGGCGATGACTCCGGGGTCGGGGGTGAAGATGCGGGCGATGGCTGTGGGGATGGAGAGGAGAAGGACGGAGGCGCAGAGCATGAAGGCGGCCCCGGTGCCGATGCCGCTCCATCCGGCGGCGATGACGTTGGCGGTGGTGCCGAGGCCAATGCGCATGCGGCCGATGGCGTGGCCGACGCGCACGGAGGTGGCGGCGGAGATGGCGAAGGGCACCATGAAGGTGGTGCTGGCGCACTGCAGGGCGACTTCGTGGCCGGCGAGCGGGAGTTGGCCGAAGGTGGCGATGAGCGAGGTAACGAGGGCGAAGATGGCGATCTCGACGAAGATCGAGGCGCCGGCGGGCGCGCCGAGGAGGAAGAGGCGGCGGAGGTGCTGGTACTCGATGCGCAGCCAGGCACGTTGCCGGAGGCCGGCGAGGAGACCGTAGTGGTGGTTGCGGTCGGCACGCCAGACAGCGAAGACGAGGACGGCCATGAGGTAGAGGCGGGCGAAGCTGGTGGACCAGGAGGAGCCGGTGACACCGAAGGCGGGGATGCCGTAGCTGTGCGCGGCGATGTGTCCGTGATGTCCGAAGATTAAGAGCCAGTCGCCGGCAGCGTTGACGAGGTTAGCGGAGATGAGTGCGAAGGCGATGGGGCGGCCGTGGTGGTGGGCCTGCAGGTAGCGGCGGAAGGTGAAGTAGAGCATCAGCGGGAGGGTGCCGTAGTTGAGACCCTGCATGGCGGGGACGGCCTGGGCGAGGATGGCATGGTCGACGGGGAGGCGGAGGAGAAGGACGGGAGTGAAGGCGAAGATTGCGATGAGAAGGGCGGAGAGAGCCAGGGCCATGACGAGGCCGTGGAGGAGCCAGTGGTTGGCTTCCTTCTGCTCTTTGGCGCCGAGGGCCTGGGAGATGAGGGTGTCGAGGCCGAGGAGGACGCCGCCAATGCCGAAGCAGAAGGTATTGAAGAGGACCTGGGCGAGGGCGGCGGCGCTCATGGCGAGAGCGGAGTCGGGTAGGTGGCCGAGCATGATGGTGTCGACCAGCGACATGGAGACCCAGCCGAGCTCGCCGGCGATGAGCGGCAGAGCCAGGTGGACGAGCGGAGGGAGCTCGCTGCGTATGTCGCTTAACTTGATCCGCATACGTAAGGGTATCGCGGTCTTGTGCGGACGGCGAGAGTTAAGAGCCGGGTGGTGCGCGGGCGGAGTGATCTTAGATCGGGGGGATGAAGACGCAGAGGAGCGCGCCGGTGAGGACGACGGCCCAGGTGGGGACTTTCGCGAAGAGTAAGAGCGCGAGGGTCGTGAGGGCGAAGAGGATGTCCGCGGGGGAGTGAAGGGCGGTGGTGGCAAGGGGGCGCATGAGCGCGGCGAAGAGAACACCGACGACGCTGGCGTTGATGCCGCGGAGGGCAGATCGGAGGGCCGGCCGGGTGCGGAGGGTGCTCCAAAAGGGGAGGATGGCGGTGATGAGGAGCAGGCCGGGAAGGAAGATGCCGAGGATGGCGGCAAGGCTGTAGAGCACGGGGTGGTGTGCGGGAATGCCGATGGAGGCGCCGAGGTAGGCGCCAAAGGTGAAGAGCGGGCCGGGAAGGGCTTGGGCTGCTCCATAGCCAGCGAGGAAGGTGGGTTGAGTGAGCCAGCCTGGGGAGACGACCGCGTTTTCGAGGAGGGGGAGAACGACGTGGCCGCCGCCGAAGACGAGGGCGCCACTGCGGTAGAAGGCTGCGGCCAGGTGGACGAGGGTTGCGGGGCTGGTGCGGGCGGGGAGTTCGGACGCGATGAGAAGAAGGGCGAAGAGCGTTGCGGCGATGAGGCCCTTGGTGCGGGAGATGGGGGAGGGCGGGGCTTGGAGGGATTGGGAGGGGTCGGGTGTGCGACAGAGTACGAGGCCAGCGAGGAGGCCGGTGGCGATGGCGCTCAGGGTGGCGAAGGGTGTGGGGAGGAAGAGCGTGATAGCGGCAGCGGCGATGGCGACGAGGATTCGCGTGACGTTGGGGGCGAGCGAACGCTGCATCGAGATGACGGCTTGCGCGACGATAGCGACGGCAACAAGCACCAGGCCGTGGAGGGCGCGGAGAGCGGTGGGTCCGCTGAGGAGGCTGTGGCCAAAGGCGAAGGCGAACATGAGGAGGGCGGAGGGAAGGGTGAAACCGAGCCATGCGGCGAGGGCTCCAGGCAGGCCGCCGCGCAGGAGGCCGAGGGCGAAGCCCGTCTGGCTGCTGGCGGGGCCGGGGAGGGATTGGGCGAGGGCGATGATCTCGGCGTAGGTTTCTTTGCTGCACCAGGCGCGGCGGTCGACGAGCTCGCGCTGGAAGTAGCCGAGGTGGGCGATGGGGCCGCCGAAGCTGGTGCAGCCGAGGCGCAGGAAGACGAGGAAGATCTCGGTCCAGGTGTGCGCGCGGCGTTGCGGGGGCATGGAAGGAGGGTACCGCGTCCTGCGGGTCCTGCGCGGACGGCGAGAGTCAAGAGCAGGAGGACTTGGCGGGCAGCGGCTTATCAGTTTTCGGTGCTGGTGGGGCCTTTGAAGGGGCCGGTGATGTTGGAGGTGATCCAGCCTTCGTAGGAGTCGCCGGGTTGGCGGACGACGCGTTCGCCGTCAACGGTGCACTCGTCCACGCGGTTGGCGTAGAAGGCGACGTGGTTGCGCAGGTCGGCGTAGGCGGGGGAGGGTTGGACGTAGCTCCAGGCGGCGTCGAGGCTGATGGCGCAGGGCGATTCGGAGAGATTGAGGAGGGGATCGAGAGTGAGGTCGACGGACCAGTACGTGGCGAGGCCCTTGAACTCGCACAAGGTGGCGGGGCGAGGAGAGGGCTTGAGGAGATGCATGGCGATGTTGGGGTGGGGAATGTAATAGACGGGCGGGTGACTGGTCTCGAGGACACGGAGGGAGCGCGCAGTTTCGGCGAGGAGAATGCCGCAGTGGACGATGCGGATGTAGTTGTGGACGAGTTCGATTCGGGGTGGGCTCGGGTAGTCCCATACGGACTCGGTGAGCGACGAGGTGACGGGTTCAGCCATGGCAAAACCTTCCGAGAGAAAATCAGTCATGCAACTGCGATAAGGGTAGGCCTTCGCGATGGATTTGAGGGGGCCTATTTGAAAGTAGACGAGGGTTTTGCGACCGAATATTCAGAAAATATTCGATGCGGTGGGGGGGAAGGGGCCGGTACCAGGAGGGTGGGAGCGGCGGTAGAACAGATTTACAGCAGATGTGTGCAAGTTTTTGCAGTTGGGATGGGTCAGGGGAGGTTCTCGATGCTGGCATACCAGTGCGCGCCAAAGAGACCGAGCCAGAAGTATTTTGGCCGGGATAGGAAAGCGGCCGCACGGAACTCGTCGGGGGTGAGCGTGAAGCGGACCGTGTGAAGCTGTCTCCTGGGATTGCGGCAAGCATAACGGCTTGGAGGCGTTGTTTCCTGCGATTTCCTTGACATCACTGCGCCATTCCGCGATGCTTAATCCTCAGGTGTGATTGGCTGGCTTTCGTGGGCGTGTGTCTGGAGGGATTTCCGGGTGCACCGCACAGTTCCAGTGCTTGCTGATTGGGCGAGCGAAAATCCCCAAATTTCCAAGGAAGACGCGACCGGCCAGAGAGTTTCGTGTGTTCGGCGCGCAAGCAGGATGTGGCAGTGAACGTTTTGGGTATGGCAATGCTGGCTGGCAGCGGGGCGGGAATTTTCGGTCAGTTTGGCGGGATTCCGCTGCTGCTGTTGATGTTTGTCGCGATGTATTTTCTGCTGATTGCGCCGAACCAGCGGAAGCAGAAGACATGGGCGGCGATGCTGGCGGCGCTGAAGCCGGGCGATCGCGTGACCACGAACGGCGGCATTCGCGGCGTGATTATCAGCGTGAAGGACGATGTGCTGGTGGTCCGCACGGCTCCTGATGGCGTGAAGCTGGAGTTTGTGAAGAGCGCCGTGGCGGCGGTTACCACGGAAGAAGACAACAGCAAGGCGTAGTCGGCAGACGCCCGGGACGAACACACCCTCTCGATACAGGCATTGAAGGAAACAAGATAACAATGGGCAAGAATCTGGCCAGCAGAACAGGCTTTATCGTCGCAGTATTGGTGATCTTCATCTACGGAATATTTTTTGGCACAGGCCTGCCGAGGCGTGCGCCGTTGAAGGCACTCTTGACGAGCAACATTCATCTCGGTCTCGATCTGCAGGGCGGCACGCACCTGGTGCTGCAGGTGCATGTAAACGAGGCAGTGAACTCGGCGACGGATCGCGATGTGCAGGCGCTGAATGCGGCGCTGGCGGCGACGGGGGCAACGGCGAGCAAGCTGGACCCCGCGCATCCTGAGACGATCACGGTTACGGGCGGGTCAACGACCCAGCAGAGCGCGATCCACGACGTGCTGAGCGGTAACGAGTACGCGAGCTACGACGTCGCGAGCGGGTCGAGCGGTGGATACGTGATGACGCTGAAGCAGTCGGCGATCCGCGATATCAAGGAGCGCACGCTCGATACCTCGATTGAGACGATCACGGAGCGGATCGACAGCCTGGGCACGTATGAGCCGAAGGTGGGCAAGTATGGTTTGGGTGACGATCAGATTGTTCTGGAGCTGCCTGGGATCTCTGATCCGGCCAAGGTTCAGAGCCTGATTGAAGCGACGCCCAAGCTGGAGATTCATGCGGTAGTGGGGACGCCCTATTCGGATGCGGCGCAGGCGACGGCGGCGCTGGGTGGAGTTATTCCTCCCGACGAAGTGATCCTGCCGGGCTCGAATGGTGCGGGCGGAGCGGACCAGGTTTGGGTGCTGAAGCGCCTGGCGATTGTGTCGGGCACCGATTTCCGCGATGCGCAGCCGTCTACCGATGAGAATGGGCGGCCAGACATGACGTTCAACCTGACGACGGATGCCGGCAACCGCTTTTACACGTACACGAATGCGAATAAGGGTACGGGGCAGATGGCAATCGTGCTCGACAACCACGTGATTGAGGTGGCGGGGATCGAAGGTGCGATTCGGGATACCGGGCGAATCACGGGAGCGTTCACACAGGAGCAAGTGCAGTCGCTTTCGCAGAAGTTGCGGAGCGGATCGTTGCCGGCGTCGATCTCCTACCTCGAGACGCGGACGGTTGGAGCGTCGCTGGGTGCGGACAGCATTCACCAGGGCGTAGTTGCGGCGATTGCCGGAATGGCCGTCGTGATGATCTTCATGCTGATTTATTACCGCGGTGCGGGAATAAATGCCGACCTTGCGCTGGTGTTGAATTTGCTGATTCTGCTTGGCTTTATGGCTTTCTCGGGCGCGACGCTGTCGTTGCCCGGCATTGCGGGTGTGATCCTGACTATCGGTATGGGCGTGGATTCAAACGTGCTGATCTTTGAGCGCATTCGCGAAGAGCTTCGGCTGGGTAAGACGGCTGCCGCAGCGGTGCAGGATGGATTTGCTCACGCGTGGACAACCATCTTTGATACGCACGTTACGACGGTCGTGTCAGCGGGCATTCTGTTTATCTTCGGTACCGGTCCAGTCAAGGGATTCGCAACCACGCTGACGATTGGTTTGTTGGCCAACGTGTTCACCGCGGTCTTCGTTTCGCGCACGATCTTCGAATATCTCCTGACGAAGAAGGCGCGTGGGACGGCGGAGCTTTCGATCTAAGAATAGGGATTCGGGAACAGGGATTAGACATCGGCCTGGAACGTTTGGGCCGGATAAATCAAGTGAGCGATTGAGCTAGCGCATGTGGCTAGCAGCTGAAGGAAGAAAAACGTGGAATTGTTTCGGAGCGCAAGTATCGACTGGTTGGGGAAGAAATGGTTCTTCCTTGGCTTCTCCTTGATTTTCTCGGTGGCGGGCGTGTGTAGCATGCTGTTCTGGCACGGGATCCCGCGTGGCGTCGATTTCAAGGGCGGCACGCAAATCACCGTCCAATTTGATGGAACGCCGAACGAAGGCCACATACGGGCCGCGCTGGATGCGGCGCATGTGAAGGATTGGACGATCCAGCGGATCTCGGATGTGGGTGGCAGCGGCCTGGGAAATAAGGAGATTATTTCTCTGCCGATGTCGACGGCTCAGGATACGGCGCATGACCTGGGGCGGTCGGAGGTGGAGAATGCGCTGAGCGCGGGCTATCACGACTCGGGATTCACGGTGCTGCAGGTGGATATAGTGGGGCCGACGGCGGGCAAGCAGTTGACGCACCAGGCGGTCCTGGCGACGTTGTATTCGCTGCTTGGGATGCTGATCTATCTCTGGTTCCGGTTTGAGCTGATCTATGGCGTGGCGGCGGTGGTCGCGGTATTTCATGACACGCTGATCACGATTGGGTTCTTCTCGCTGCTGAATAAAGAGATTTCGCTGACGGTAGTCGCGGCGATTTTGACGCTGGTTGGATATTCCATGAATGACACGATCGTGGTGTTCGATCGCATTCGCGAAAATCTGGCGCTGAACCGGCGAGAGAAGCTGGCCGATGTCGTGAATCGGAGCATCAACCAGACGCTAAGCCGGACCGTCATTGCGTCTGGGCTGACGTTCCTTACGGTGCTTTGCCTCTATGTGTTTGGAGGCGAGGTGTTGAACGGCTTCTCGTTTGCGCTGGTGGTCGGCATCCTGATTGGGACGTATTCGTCGATTGCGGTAGCGGCACCGATGCTGGTGGCATACCAGGACTGGCGGGCGAAGAAAGCGCCTGCGGGCAAGCGGGTCGCGCTTCCTGCGGCCAAGGTTGTTCGGCGCTAAAAGGACAAGATTGCACCATTTTTCAGGC
The DNA here is from genome assembly GCA_035482415.1 of Acidobacteriaceae bacterium. Lineage (GTDB taxonomy): Bacteria > Acidobacteriota > Terriglobia > Terriglobales > Acidobacteriaceae > Granulicella. Next base: position 67,993 of record DATHQT010000053.1, read on the forward strand.
ATTTTCTCATTCTGGGTAATTTGAGATAGGATGAGCTGCAAGGCGCAGCATCTCAAACTCCTGGATCAATTTATCTACAACAATGGCGGGAAACCAGACGCCAGGGATGCAGTTTTTTGAAGAAAAAAACTGAATCCTGGAACAATTTGAGTTAACGCGGTGTCTAAAGTTCTTATGCTTTCCCCTCAGGGGAAGGAGGTCGCTTAAATGTTCGAAGACGCTCTGATGGAATCTGGCGGTAAGCTCAAGACCAGGTCGAAGTATTGGATGATCGCCACGTTTGTGTTCAACGGGCTGATCGTCGGTCTGATGATCTTGATTCCGCTTCTGTATCCCGAGGCATTGCCGCACAACTCGCTGACGGCATCGCTGACAGCTCCGCCTCCGCCACCGCCGCCTCCGCCACCACCACCACCGCCTGCGGTGAAGATCATCAAGGTGGTGACCGTGGATAACGGTCTGCATGCGCCCACGAAGATCCCGAAAGACATCAAGATGGTGAAGGAAGATGCGCCGCCGCCTCCAGCTGGGGCAGGCGTTGCCGGCATGGAAGGTATGGCCGGTGGATCGCCAGGCGGAGTATTTGGTGGGATCACGGGCGGGACGGGGCCGGCGATTCACGTGGCGCCACCCAAGCCGACGGGCCCGGCTCGCATCTCGGGCGGCGTGATTGCGGGTAACCGCATTGCGTTCGTCGAGCCGCAGTATCCACCGATTGCAAAGATCGCACACATGAGCGGAACGGTTGTGTTGCACGCAATCATCTCGAAGACCGGTTCTGTGGAGCGGCTGTCGGTCTCCAGCAGCACTAACCCGATGTTCAACAACTACGCAATGCAAGCAGTGCAGCAGTGGAGATACCGGCCGTATTTGCTGAATGGCGATCCGACCGAAGTAGATACCACGATCACGGTGAACTTTGCATTGAACGGCAGCGAATAGACCTCAGGAGCACTGTGGCGCGGACATCTGTTGATTATTAACCCCTTGATCAACAGAAGCGCCACGGGGCTCAACCTGAGTTATGGTAATAATCTCGACGACATTCTCGGCGAGAACAGGCGAAGCCTCTCCTGTTCGAACCGGTTAGCTCCCCTGATCAAGCCTCACGGCTGGATCCAAACCAAGGCAAGTAAGTACCGGCAGTAACCAGTTCTCAGCACGTCCATCCACCAGGAGGAAAGACTTCGTGATTCTCGTTCATCTCGCAAACTTCGCTCACGCACCCGCCGCGCTCGCCACATTTATCCAAGACGCACCTGCCGAAGTCGGCTTCGGTCCCGCGGCCCTTTGGGCCCAGATGGGCGTTCCTGCCAAGCTGGTAGTTATCCTGCTGTTCATCATGTCGATCTGGTCGCTGGCCGTGATGATCGATCGCGCCCTGTACTTCTCGGCAGCACGCAAGCAGTCGCGTGAGTTTGCACCGAAGGTTGCCGGCGCTCTGAAGGAAGGCCGTCTGGACGAGGCGATCAAGGTTGCCGATCGTTCCAAGAAGTCGCATCTCGCAGAGGTTGTGACGGCTGGTCTCACCGAGTTCCGTTCGTTCGGTTCGGGCGGGGCGATCTCGGAAGAGCAGATTGAGAGTTCCAAGCGCGCACTCGAGCGCTCTGAGGCGATCGTTCACGCCAAGCTGAAGAAGGGCCTTGGCGGTCTGGCCACCATCGGATCGACGGCGCCGTTCATCGGGCTGTTCGGAACGGTCGTAGGTATTCTTAACGCCTTCAAGGCGATCGCAACCACCAAGAGCCAGGGCCTGGCGGCAGTCGCCGGCGGTATCTCGGAAGCCCTGGTGACGACCGCATTCGGTCTGCTGGTCGCTATCCCTGCCGTTATGACGTTCAACTATTTCACCGGCAAGGTGGAGTCGTTTGACGTGGAGATGGACAACAGCTCGTCGGAGCTGGTGGACTATTTCATCAAGCAGTCGCACCGCTAACCTGCTGGCCGGCTCCTGGCGGGGCTGGTCCGTAGATGTCTAGTTCGCAGCTACTAAGCACGACCTTGCGAGAATCACGCTGGAGATGCACCGGACGCCGAAGCGAACGGCGTCCGGGCACTCAGCCTCCTCGCAACAACAGCCAGGGCAGGTAGCCGCAGGCGGCGACCACGACCCGAACGGAGCGGATTTTATGGCAATTTCAAAGCGCGAAGAGGGCAAGAAGGTCAACTCGAACATCAACGTGACGCCGATGGTGGACGTGATGCTCGTACTGTTGATCATCTTCATGGTCATCACTCCGATGCTGGGGGACAAGATCACGGTGGATCTCCCCAAGGTGAACGCCGCGGTCATTCTGGATGCAGCCAACAAGGAAGACGCGATTACGGTTGCGGTGACGCGCGATGGTTCCATGTTTGTGCGCGGTGACAAAGCTTCGTCGACTGCCGATGTGACCGCCAAGGTGCAGGCGCTTGAGGCTCTGAAGACGAACCCGGGCGATGATAAGTCGGTATATTTGAGCGCCGATCAGCGGGCGAACTTTGGCAAGGTTGAGGACGCAATCGATGCGTTACGCGCTGCCAGCGTGAATACGCTGAACCTGATGACGGACAAGACCTACAACTCGCAAAACGGGCAGTAGCCGAGCGAGGCGTAGCGTCGCGGAGAGCTTCAGCAAGCGCGTAGTCAATACGCAAGCTTCAAAAAGTATGTAACAAAGGAGTTTCACTATGGCAATGGGTGGTGGTTCAACAGGTGGTGCAGTTTCGGACATGAACGTCACGCCGTTGATCGACGTTCTCTTGGTGCTTCTGATCATCTTCATGGTGATCCAGCCAACCACGCCGAAGGGTTTGGACACGGTGGTACCGCAGCCGCCCAAGGACAAGAACACGCCGCAGACGGACGATAAGGTGATCGTTGTTTCGGTGCTGGACACAGGTTCCGTGCCGACGTACAAGATCAACGAGCGGACCTTTCCCAAGGACCAGGTGGCTACCGAGCTGACTCAGATCTTCGAGACGCGCAACACGAAGATCATGTTCATCAAGGGTGACCCAGGGTTGAACTTCGGCGCTGTTGCGGACGCGGTCGGCTTTGGAAAACAGGCTGACGTGACCAACATCGCGATCATTACGCCGGGCGTAGAGAACGGCAGCTAATCGCTGTTCGCTGGCAACCGCAGCAAGTTTCAGAACTCAGGCGCTCCATCCCATGGCAGGTTCGTTGCCAAGGGATGGAGCGCTTTTCTGTGCGGTGAAGACAACGCAGAGAGAGCGTCTATGGCGCGACGGGCCCTCATGGTGGTGTCCAGGAGAGCGCGGGTGGGGCCCGGCGAGTGAAGCGCTAGAGACTGCTCTCAGCGGCTTCTAGGGTCGCGAAGCGGGGGAAGAACTGGTCCACGCGCGTGGACTGGAAGAGCGCCCAGACGCGGTCGGAGATGCCGACGAGGGCGACCTTGCGACCCTTATCGGACTGCGAGACGTAGAAGTTGACGACAACGCCGAGACCGGCAGAGTCCATGTACTCCAGTGCGCTGCAGTCGATGATGAGGAGGTCGGCGTCCACGGCTTGCAACTGGGGCTGCAGGGCGAAGATGTGGCCCAGGGTAAGTGCCCCCCGCAGGGTGAGAACGGTGCAGCGGGGATTCACAGGGGTGTGAAACGAGTAGTCGAGCTGGTCCTGGGGCATCCCCCAAGGATAGAAATTCTGGTGGGGGCTGAGGTTAACATTGCGTGAAAGAACGCAGATGGGCGGGTCGGCGCGTGGGCAAGCCTGAGGTACACACCAACAGCAAGGCCACCCTTGCGGGAGGCCTTGCTGCGAGGCGAATTGGGTGAAGGGAACGCTGGTTGAGAGCGGAGGTTACTGCTGCGGCGTGATGCCGCCGTGCGCTGCGATCTTTTCCTTGGCGGCTTCGTTGGCCCGGCGAGCGCCCATACCGCGCTGCACCCATTCATCGGCCTTCGCGAGGTCGGCCTTGCGTGCGGCATCGTCACCGCACTCCAAGTCAGCTTTACGCCGATAGGTGAGGTTCAGGATCGACATAGCATTGTCGTAGTTGGGATTGATCTCCACTGCTCGTTCCAGGTACTTCTGAGCACTAGCTACCAAGTCTGTGTTGGCGGCTACGAGTTTCTCGCAAACCGCTTTGGACTTCTTGACATTGCCCTGGCCGTCATCCTGCAGGCCAGCGGCAGCGAGGATGTCGGTAGCGTTCTTGTAGGACTCGGTCCAGTCAATGTAGCCGATGGTGTAGTTGGCTTCGGCATCCTGAGGGTCGAGCGAGATGATCTTCAGCTCGGTGGCCTTGGCCTCGTCATACTTGTGGATGTTGCGATCGATGGAGGCAATCTGGCGGAGGGCGTCGAGATCGTTGGGATTCTTGGCGAGGACTGCATTGAAGCCGTCGATGGCCTTTTGCGCGAGGGCTAGATTCTCAGGTGTGGTGAGATCCGGGACAACCTGGTAACTGAGAGCGGTGGCCAGATAGAGGTGGCCGTTGGGATTGGACGGATCAAGTGCGATCGACTTCTGGAAGTAATCGACCGCCTCTTCATACTTGCCGGACTTGAAGGCTTGTATGCCCCGGACGAGTTGGTCTTTAGCCTTAAGTTTGGTGCATCCTACTGTGCTCGCAAGAACCAATAGCAGTGCTGCACTTGCCGTCATTCGTGCACTAAGTTTCATCAGTGAACCCTTCCCAATTATTTAACGAGATCGCCCCTGGCCCACAAAAGGGCTCAGCCATCAAGATACTACGCGGACAACAAGCCCCTTTGATTGTAAAGGCAGCGAGGCTGGTTTACCAGTGGCGAGAAATTGGTCCAGCCAGGCTAAGTCCCAAGTGGTTTGATGCAGCGGCAGCGAGGCCGCGATGGAGCTGAACGAAGGCTGATAGCATCGGGGGTACCGGCGCAGGGCCGGACTTTACGGAGGCAGCAGGATGGCAACGGGCAAGTGGACCGCGGAGCAGATTCCCTCGCAGGCAGGCAAGACGGTGCTGGTAACGGGCGCAAACAGCGGAATTGGCTACCAGGCCGCGCTGGAGCTCGCGCGCCACGGGGCGCATGTATTGCTGGGATGCCGCAATGAGGCCAAGGGACGCGCCGCGCTGCAGAGGCTGCTGCGCGAGGCGCCGGGCGCGAACGCGGAGGTGGTACAGCTGGACATGGCTTCACTGGCCTCGATCCGCGCCTTTGCTGCGGTGTTTCTCGGGCGAGGCGTTGTGCTGGACCTGCTGATTAACAATGCGGGAGTGATGGCATTGCCGAAGCGCGAACTGACCGAAGACGGCTTTGAGCGCCAGTTTGGCACCAACCACCTGGGTCATTTCGCATTGACGGGATTGCTGCTTCCGGCGTTGCTGGCCGCGCCGACGCCACGCGTGGTCACGGTGGCGTCGCTGGCGCACCGTACGGGCAAGATCGAGTTCGACAACCTGCAGAGCGAACGCAGTTACAAGGGGAAAGGTTGGGATGCCTATAACGCTTCAAAGCTGGCGAACATTTTGTTTGCGAAGGAGCTGGATCGGCGGGCACGGACGGCGCACAGCCGGCTGTTGAGCCTGGCGGTGCATCCCGGGGTTTCGACTACGAGCATCTTTGCGAACGGGCCCGGCGAGATGTCGTTGAAGGCGATTGCGGTGAAGGTGCTTGCGCCGGTGCTGATGCAGAACGACGAGGCTGGCGCGCTGCCGACCTTGTATGCGGCGACGTCTCCGGATGCGCAGGGCGGCGAATACATTGGGCCGGATGGGTTCGGGGAGCTGAAGGGTTCGCCGGTGGTTGTGCAGCCACGGCCGCAGGCTCTGGATGTGGCGGTGGGCGAGAGGTTGTGGGCGGTGTCGGAAGAGCTGACCGGCGTGCATTACCCGGCGCTGAGCTGAGGCGAGGCGCCCGGGCGCGCAGAGGGCTCAGACTGCGTCTGTGCTCGGGCGCTGAGGCAGGATTAGCGCTTGCGCTTCTTGGTGGCGACTTTCTTACGAGCGACGGGGGTCTTGGCGGGAGACTTCTTGGTGGGCGGCCGTTTGGCAGCGGACTTCTTCTTCGCGGGAGCTGCCGTGCGGGTGGAAGCCCCAGGGGTTGAGGGCGCGGCGGCGCTATTGGCGAGGCGCTGCAGCTTGGCGGCATGGGTGTCGAGCAGCTTCTCAATCTGGCGAATGAGGATGCTGGTCTGCATGGGCTTGACGAGCATTTTGTCGGCACCGATGTCGGCCCAGTCGTCGTCGGGGAAAGCGGTAAGCAGGGCGACGGCGGGGTGATAGGCAGCAGTGCGCGCGGCCTGGATGACCTCGCGGCCGGCAGCGTCGCTTTCCATGCGCATGTCGGTGATGACCATCTGGTACTCGCGCAATTTGATTTTGGAGCGAGCCTCGCGTGCGCTGGCGGCAGTGTCCACATCAAATCCGCTGATCTCGAGGACGGCTTTCAGGGTCAGCAGAACCGTTACTTCATCGTCGACGAGCAGAACGCGGCGCTTGGCCAAGGGTCTCTCTCCTGGGTCCTGCGCGGACGGCGAGGGCCTTAGAGCCGTCGACTGCCGCGCCAGGTAGTGCTAGTCCTAAACAAGGTACAGACTAACCCAGCTATGGTCGCAGCTTGGTGGTAGACACGCAAGGGCAAGCCATCGGATGCGTTACGGAGTTGGGTTGGAGTGGTTCACTTTGAAGCGGTAGGTGAGACCGAGGTAGACGAGCGTCAAGGGGGCTCCGTGGGCGTTTTCCCGCATCAGGGTTCCGGGAGAGAAGTGGCCGACGCCGGCATTGAGGACCAGGTACTGGTGGAAGACATACTTTCCGGAGGCGTCAAACTCATGGCCGATATCATCGCTGCGGAAGCCACCGATGGGGGCAAGGACGGTCGTTGTTCCTGCGCTGGAGTAGACGTTGTCTGCGGTGGACGAGACTTGCAGCGACTCCTCCTGGAGGAGAAGGGTGATGTGTTTGGCGGGTGTGAGGTCCAGGTTGGCTCTCTCCTGCTTGATGTTCTGGAAGCCGAATAGATCGGTAAGGCCGAACGCATTGTGGTTGCTGGGATATTGCTGGTCAAAGGTGCCGATGCGCCGCGGGTCGGTGTGGGGGTTGCCGGAGGCGTAGTCGTACTCGCCCAGGAGACGGGGCTTCCAATAGATCTTCTGCGAGGTGTATCCGGCTTTCACGTAGCCACCGCCGGCGCGGATGGAATCGTTGGAATAGCTGCCGCGCTGAAGAGCTCCGAGCACGTCGAAATAAAAGTTTCCGGCGATGGTGGAGGACACTTCGGCACCGGGGGTTACTTCTGTCTCGGTACCGAAGAGCGCTTGCTGGCTCTCAACTCTTGGGAATGCCTTGACGTAAACGAAGGGCTGGATGAAGGTGTGGGGGACCCAGGTAGTGATGGTGCCGACAGCGCCGAAGAAGGTGAGGCCCGCGCCGTGCTTATCGAGCGACGTTGGATGGACGGTGACGACTGAGGAAGCGAAGAGGTCAAGGCGGTTTTTGTCACCGATGCGACCGCGGAAGCCGTCCCAGGTACGGCTGATGTTGGTCCAGTCGCTGATACCGACGAGACGCTCGCTGCCATAGCGCAGCTCCTGACGGCCGGCGATGACGGCCAGGTTTTTCTTGTGGAACTCGAGGAAGCCCTGGCGAAGGTCGAAGGTGTCGCGCATGTTGGCTGAGGCGTATTTCGCAGGTTCACCGGGGGCGTGCTCGTCCATGAATTGGATATAGCCGGTGAGCCAGGGGGTGGGCCGAATCTCGAGGCCACCCCAGACGCGGGTCAGGAAATAAACCTGCTCGTTGCCGGAGATGTAGTCATCGGAGCTCTGGCTCTCCATGCGGCCGCGTAGCTGCATGTCGAGGGTCATCCACCTGGGCAGGGGGGACCACTGAAGGGGCTGGACCTTGCCCTGAATCTGAGGGTAATCGAAGTAGCTGACGGCCTGTTTGTTTTCGCCGGACATCTGCGCCTGGGCGGTTGACGTGAGGAGCAGGATGGCCGCGAGTCCCAGCCATGCGAGCGCGCAGCCTGGTAGGAGTCCCAACGTCTTGTTGCTAAACAGTACCCTCTTTATTGCCAAATACATCTGAATCCCTTCCCGGTTCCAACTTGGACCGAGTCCCCGGCAGTTGGAGGCCAAGCCCTTGAGGCGGGCCGCAGCACCGAACAGGAACGAAGATATTGATGCTTTGGCGTTAATCTTCGTTACATATGGGCAGGCGAAGGGGTGTGGCCGGGCCGGAGTTGGGAAGGAGGCGTGGGGAGCGCGGGCACCTGAATCGGGACGGCGATATTCGCATAAGTCTTTTGAATGGAGCGCTTCTTACGGCGACGCTGTACTATTAAGGACAGGATCAACGGTCGCCATTATTGGATGGGAGCGAGGTACCCGCAGGCATGGGTGCAGTCGCGCACATAAAATCCATTGGGCGAATGCTATACTCGCGAGTGCTTCGGTTTCTGCTGTAATCGAGCTGAAATCCAAACCAATCCCCAAAAACATGGCCGCAGAGAGTGCGAGCCGTGGAGGCTGAATATTCCACCATTAGATAAACGCTCCGCCAAATCTTTTATTCGTACCAACGAACGTATCCGTGCGCGCGAAGTTCGCGTGATTGATGAAAACGGCGAACAACTCGGCGTGATGGCTCCGTTCGAGGCTTTGAAGATGGCCCGCGAGCGGTCACTGGACCTGGTAGAGATCTCGCCCAATGCTGTGCCGCCGGTGTGCAAGATCCAGGATTACGGCAAGTATCTTTACGAGAAAGACAAGAGCGATCGCGCTGCACGCAAGAAGCAGAAGGTGATCGTCATCAAGGAAGTCAAGTTCTCGGTCACGGTCGATGAGCATGACTACCAGACCAAGAAGAACCAGGCAGTACGGTTTCTTGGCGATGGCGACAAGGTGAAGGCCAGCCTTCGATTCAAGGGCCGGCAGATGGCGCATCGCGATCTCGGGTACAAGATCATCAACCGGCTGATCATGGACATTGGGGACGCCGGCACCGTGGAGTTCATGCCGCGCATGGAAGGCACGACGCTGCATGCGATCCTGGCTCCGGCGAAGAAGGCCGAGGTGCAGCAGCCTCCGGCAGCGCCCAAGGTGAAGGCGCCTGCGGCTGCGGAAGCCGAGGCTCCCAGCGCGTAGATTCCTGGACAACAAGGCAACGCCCGCGAGAGAGATCCCGCGGGCCTTCCTGTTTATGGCGTGCTCGGTGGTGATTGAGCTATGTGGGCATCCCGTGAACCCATGTCTCAACAGCGAGACATGGGGCACCCCTATCGATGGCGGAATGACTGTTCAGCGTTCGAGGCCCCATTCGTTGACGAAGTGGAAGCCGCGATCTTCCAGGGGGTAGTGAGCGGGGAGGGGAACGCGGACCAGGGTGAGGGTGCCTGCGGTCTTGGCGTCGTCCCCGGTGGGTTTCAGGACGAGGTGACTGGGGTCGGGCTGGGTCAGGGCGTAGGTGATGGGAGTGTCCGCTGCGGAGACGAGGAAGAGGGTGTGCTTTTTGTCGTCGGGCTTGGCGTAGGCGCGCCAGAGGACGGTGGCGGAGTCGCGCAGCATGGTGCGGCCGCTGGGCTCGAAGAAGATGTCGGTCATGGGAAGGCCATCACCGGTGAGGTAGGGCTTGGTGGCTAAGGCTAGATGCCATTGGCCGGTGAGCGGCGGCGGATTGCGCTCGCTGACCAGCTGTTGCGCGTAGCCCTTCTGTAACTGAAAGGCTCCCGGCAGGACAGCGAGCAGGAGGACTACGACGACACAGATCGTCTCCAGGCGGAGACCGTAGCGGCGAGCGGGCTTGACCCAGCCATCGATGGGCTGGCAGGGGCGGTGGAGGAAGAAGAAGTTGAACAGGCTGGGCATGTCGGGAATGATGAGGGCGAGCGACATCAGGACAAGGTGGGCGGCGTAGAGCTTGACGGGGACGTCGTAGCAGAAGTTGTAGAGAACGATGTTGGTGGCGAGGAAGGCGGTAAGGAGTTCGCCGAGGAGGCCGGTGCGTCGGAAGAGGATGAGTATGCCGGCGGTAAGTTCGGCGGCGCCGCAGATCATCTCGTAGACGGGATTGAGGCCGATGAGGGTCCAGAGCATGGTCATCGGGGAGGTGTTGCCAAGGGGTTCGTTGAGAACGGCGAGCGACGGCGGAGACATCTGGAGAGGGAAGAGCTTGGCCAGGCCGTAGTTGATCATGGCGACGCCGAGGGTGAGACGGATGATGAGACGGAACCAGAAGAAGAGGCGCGGGTAGGCGAGGCTGCGGTGGGCGGGGCCGCGGAGTTCGGCGAGCGCGGTCCAGATCAAGGTGATGAGGATGGAGACGACGAGCATGATGCCGACGGCGATCCAGTTGAGGATGGTGTCGCCGGATCCGGTGCCGTGGAGCTTGGCGCCCACGCCGGTGAGGTGGAAGAGGTGTTGGCCGAGCCATTGGGCACCGTGAAAGAAGGGCCAGGCGGTCCAGTTGCTGAGATGTTCGCCGACGTGGAAGGGGATGACCTCCCAGAGGGTCGCGTTGCCGCAGCCTAGCGCGTAGATCATGAGATAGCAGAAGGAAAAACGAAAGGCTAGGCGGACGGCGAAGGACCAGCGCCGCGGAGTGGGCACAGTCGGCATGTCGGTGGAGGGTGGGGGCTGGAAGGATGGGTCGGGGATCGGATCGTGCGAAAAGTCTGGGGGGAAGCCGGGCGTCAACGCGGACAAGGGGTTACCTTTCGTGTTGCGGGGAAGTTGGGGTGGATCGATTGTTGCTTGCGGTGGAGAAGCCCGTCAACGGCTAAGTGCGTGGTCCGAGGTTGCGATAGGCGGAGAGAGCGGCGAGGTGGCCGCACATGCCGTGAACTCCGCCGCCGGGGGGCGTGGAGGAGCTGCAGAGATAGAGGCTGGGGTTGCTGGTGCGATAGCCGTGAGAGGTGGGGCGGAAGAGAAGCTGGGAGAGCGTCATAGCGCCGCCGGAGATGTCGCCGCCGAGGAGATTGGGGTTCCACTGGGCGAGGGCGGCGGCGTTGCTTGGGCGGCGGGCGAGGATGCAGTCCTGGAAGCCGGGAGCATAGCGGGCGACTTGTGCTTCGATGGCTGCCGTGCGGTCGACGATGGAGCCGAGAGGTACGTGACAGTAGGCCCAGGCGGTGTGTTTTCCTTCCGGAGCGCGAGCGGGGTCGAAGAGGCTGGGCTGGACGACGAGGACGAAGGGGTGGTCGTTGAGACGGCCGTAGAAGGCGTCGTGTTCGGAGTGGGCAATCTCGGTGAGCGAGCCGCCGAGGTGGACGGTGGCGGCGCGGAAACATTCGGGGGAACGCCAGGGGATGGGCTGGCTGAGAGCGAAGTCGAGCTTGAAGATGCCGGGGCCGGGGCGGAATTTGTTGAGCTCGTGGATGTACGAGGGCGCGAGCGCTGTGTTGGCGATGCGGATGAGCGAGGCAACGTTGGTGTCGAAGAAAGTTGCATCGGCGGAGGGGAGATCGGCAAGGTTCTGGATATCGGCGTTGAGGACGATGCGGCCGCCGAGGGATTGAAGGTAGCTAGCGAGGGCGTTGGTGATGGACTGGCCGCCGCCTGCGGCGATCGGCCAGCCAGTCGTGTGGCCGGCGGCAGCGAGGACGAGTCCAGCGGCTGAGCTGGCGACGCGGGTGAGCGGGAGGACGGAGTGCGCGGCGATGCCGGCAAAGAGGACGCGAGCGCGCTCGTTCTGAAAGAGGGTGGTGGCGAGTAGCTGCGCGGGCATGAGCGCCGCTGGACCGAAGGTGGCCATGGCGATGGGATGGCTGGGGAAGCGCAGGAGAGGCTGGGTGAAGTCTTCGATGAGCTGAGGCCAGTTGCGTACGGTGGGGCCGAGGAGGGAGCGCCAGGCGCGGCCGTCGTGCTGGGCGAGTTGGGCAACGGTAGCTTCGAGGGCGTGTTCGAGTGTGACGGCGGTGCCGTCGTCGAGTGGGTGCGCGACGGGGGCGGGTGGCTCGATCCAGCGCAGGCCGTGGTCGGCCAGGGGAAGGCTGCGGAAGAAGGGGGATGCTACGCCGAGGGGGTAGCAGGAGGAGCCGAGATCGTGGTGAAAGCCGGGGAGAGTGACTTCGGCGGTGGAGCAGGCGCCGCCGAGGGTGGGGTTGCGCTCGTACACGGTGACGGCGACGCCGCGCTGTGCCAGGGTGATGGCGGCGGCTAGACCGTTGGGGCCGGAGCCGATGATGTTGGCGGTCTGAAGCGGCATGTCACCTGTGATGCTACCGCGAAGAGGGTCTTTCGTTGTTAGTTCTCAGTTGTTAGTTCTCAGTTGAGAGGATTTTGCGTCGGCGGCTAGATGGGACGGGTGGCTAGCTCGAGGGCTAAATCGGGGGCGAGGCCTTCGAAGTTGCCCTGGAGTTCGCGGGCGCGGGTTAGGGCAGCCTGCACGTTGGGGAGGACGTTTTCCGGGCCGACGTGTTTGAGGAAGTCGGAGTGGTCGATGATGTGGCAGGGCTGATCGCGGGCGCCGCAGAGGAGAAGGGTTCGGCCGGTTTGGTGAAGGCGTGTGTTGAACTGCTCGAAGGCGTGAACGCCGGTGGCGTCGAGGGCGGTCATGTTGCGCAGGCGGAGGATGACAATGTCGCCGAGCTGGTTGAGGTCGCGGGTGGCTTGGGCGAGCTTTTCGGTGGTGCCGAAGAGGAAGGGGCCATGGATGCGGAGGATGGTGACGTTGGAGGGAATCTCCTTGTCCTGAAGAATATGCGCCTGGCCGTCGCGGAGGTACTCGTGCGTGACGGGAGTGACGGTGGTGGTGGCGGCGACACGGTAGATGTAGAGCAGGGCGGCGAGGGACATGCCGACGCCGACGGCTACGGTGAGATCGGCGAAGACGGTGAGCGAGAAGGTGGTGAACCAGACGGCGATGTCGGTCTTGGAGAGGTGAAAGATGGTAGCGATCTCGCGCCACTCACCCATGTTGTAAGCGACGACGAAGAGGACGGCGGCGAGAGTGGTGAGAGGGACGTAGCTGGCCAGAGGTGCGGCAAACAAAAGGATTAGCAAGAGGGTGGCGGCGTGGATAATGCCGGCGACGGGGGTGTGGGCGCCGGAGCGGATGTTGGTGGCGGTGCGGGCGACGGCGCCGGTGGCGGGCATACCTCCGAACATGGGAGAGATGAGGTTGGCGATGCCTTGGGCGATGAGCTCCATATTGGAGTCGTGGTGGTCGCCGCTCATGCCGTCTGCAACTACTGCGGAAAGAAGACTTTCCACGGCAGCGAGCATAGCTACGGTGAAGGCCGAGGGAAGCAGCGTGAGGAAGTGGACGCCGTGGAAGTCGGGAAAGGCGATGTGGGGGAGGCCGCGCGGGATTCCGCCGAACTTGGTGCCGATGGTTTCGAGGTGGAGGTGGAAGGTTGCGGAGACGGCGGTGGCGAGGATGAGGGCGACGATCGTGCCGGGGATTCTCCTGGTAAGACGCGGCAAACAAAGGATGATGGCGAGGGAAGCGACGCCCAGGGCGATGGTCTCCGGGCGGGCGGTGGCGATGTAGTGGACGAGCATCTCGGCGCGGGAGAGGAAGTCGCTGGGGACGGCGGGTGTCCTAAGTCCAAGGAAATCTTTGATTTGGGTGGAGGCGATGAGGAGGGCGATGCCGTTGGTGAAGCCGATCGTCACGGGGCGCGGGATGTACTTGACTGCGGAGCCGAGGCCCGTAAGTCCCATGATAAGAAGGAGAAGGCCGGCCATAATGCCGACCAGGGCGAGGCCGCCCATGCCGAACTTGACGACGATTCCGGCGACGATGATGACGAAGGCGCCGGTGGGGCCGCCGATCTGGGTGCGGGATCCGCCCAGGGCGGAGATGATGAAGCCAGCGATAACTGCTGTGTAAAGACCAACTTGCGGGGGGACGCCGGAGGCGATGGCGAAGGCCATGGCGAGGGGGAGGGCGATGAGGCCGACGGTGACGCCGGCGATGAGGTCGTGGGAGAGGTCGTTGAGGGTGTAGCCGCGCAGGCAGGTGATGGAGCGGGGCAGCCATTGGCGGGAGGGGTTCACTTGGCGCTCACGACGGGTTCCTGCATGGCATCGAGCATGGTGAGGGACTCTTTGAGGTGGGCGTGGAAGTAGGTGCGCATGAGGGTGAGGACCTGGTTGATGAGGGGGTCGCGAACGGTGTAAAACACCTGGTTGCCAGACTTACGGGTGGTGACGAGGTGCTTGGCGCGGAGGACGGCGAGGTGTTGCGAGACGTTGGCCTGCTCCATTTGGAGCTTGTCGATGAGGGTGCCGGCGGAGAGTTCGCCGTCGGCGAGGAGCTCGAGTATGGCGATGCGGGTGGGGTGGGCGAGGGCCTGGAAGATGTCGGCTTTGAAGCGGCGGAGGGCGTCCTGCATGTATGAATATTAGCACATGCGCATATAGTTTGGTGAATTTCGCGCTGCAAACCGTAGGACTTAGCCCGGTTTGGGGCTACGCAGCGGTGTCTTCGGTAGGGGTTTGAGCGGGTCGACCGAAGCCGGATTGGGGTGAAATGTCAAGCAGGCTTGACAACCATGTCAAGTTTCCCTGACAGCCTGTATCAAGCAAGCTTGACATCATTGTGTCCGGTCGGGAGGATAGCCCGGGCGCGATGGGCGCATCTCGAGGGTCAGGCCTCGCGGGTGTCGAAGAAGAGGATCGCCGAGGGTCACTTGTCCGAAATGGCGACTATTACAGACAAGTACATCCCCTCGCCGTGTCATGGCGAGCCACGGGCGTTCACTGCTGGCTAATCGTGTACGGCAGCCAGATGCATTTTGTGGAGGTTGTTCCCGTCCTCCGCACTCAGATTCCCTTCCTTGGCTTCGATCGTCACCAACTCGATATTGCCCGTGAACTTGAACGGCAGTTCGTAAGTTGGCGACACCGGCGTGCACCAGTCCTCGCCCACATCGAATGTGTCACCATACGAGAAGAGATACGGCACTGTGTTCGCGACGCGGCCTTCGGCCATTTTGCTGCCGTTGACGGACAGCGTGGCCATGCCGCCCTTGCCTAACCCGCCGCCGTCGTACGCGAAGTCCAGCTGAATCGTGCTCTTGCCTTTCGGCAATGGATCGGGAGACGCGATCGTGTAACGCTCATACGCCAGCCAGTTGTAGATGAAGGTCGGCTTGCCATTCAGAACCAGGAGCGCGTAGCCGCCGGTCATCCCGCCGTTGGTCACGATCATGCCTTCGGCCTTGCCGTCCACGTTTTCGACCTCGGCGATGATGGAGAACGACCGGTTC
>DATHQT010000054.1:0-157986 GCA_035482415.1 Acidobacteriaceae bacterium
AAGGGATTTTTTGCGCTTGAGGGTGATGTGGGGATAGGCGGCGGGCGCTTGGCGTGGTTCGAGTGCTTGCGTGGTGGGGGCCAGGGTGCCGAAGTGGCGGGCAACCTGATCGACGAAGGCGTCGTGGTCGAGGTTGCCGGCGGCGGAGAAGACCATGTTGGCGGGGGTGAAGCGGCGGGCGTATTCCTCAAGGACAATTTGCTGATTGAAAGAGGAGACGGATTTGGCGGTGCCGAGGATGGGGCGGCCGAGGGCGTCGTCGGGCCAGAAGTTTTGGGTGAATAGCTCGTGGACGAGGTAGTCGGGATTGTCTTCGTCCATCTTGATCTCTTCGAGGATGACGCCTTGTTCCTTGGCGATGTCTTCGGGGGAGAAGGTGGGGTGGAGGACGAGGTCGGTGAGGAGGTCGAGGGCGGCGGGGATGTTTTCGTCGAGGACCTTGATGTTGAAGCAGATGGTTTCTTTGCCGGTGAAGGCGTCTAGGTTGCCGCCGATGGCGTCGACTTCGCGGGCGAACTGCTGGGCGGAGCGGGTGGTGGTGCCCTTGAAGACCATGTGCTCGATGAAGTGGGAGATGCCGTTGACGGCGAGGGTTTCGTCGCGGGAGCCGGTGTCGATCCAGACGCCCATGGCAACCGAGCGGAGGTGGGGCATGCGCTCGGTGAGGACGAGGAGGCCGTTGGGGAGCGTGGTCGTGCGGATGTCGCGGAGGTGCGGGGCGGAGGCGGAGAGGGTGGAGTTTTCGGTGAGGGGTACGGAGACTGGCATTGGGACTATTGTTTCATGGCGCGAGCCGCTGGAGGTAGATGTCGACGGGGCCGTTGCAGTTGCCGCCTGAGACGGTGCCTGGGTAGAGGGAGAGCACTGTCCCGGCGTTCAAGGTTGCGGTAAGGGTGGAGCCGTCGTTCAGGAGGATGACTTGCTGGCCGAGGTCGCCGCTGATCAAGCTGGTGGGCTGGAGGGTTCCGGTGGAGAAGCAGGGAGAGCCGGCGATGGTGACGGTACCGGTGAGGGTGAAGTCGCCGTGCTGATCGGCGATCGTGGATTGCGTCAGGTGTTCGGTAAGGGATGGGCCGGCGGTGTTGAGATAGGTGGTCCAGGAGCCGGTGAGGCTGGGGACGCGTTCGCCTTTCTGGTTGAGGAAGGAGTTGACGGTGAAGGTGAGCTCGGGGCTGTAGAGATAGACAGCGCAGCCGCCGTTGATTTGGAAGGCGGCGGTGCTGAGGACGGTGTCGTCTTGCGAGAGGGTGCCGTCGAGGGTGAGGGTTTGGCCGGCGACCTGGGAGGAGGTGAAGCTGAGGTGGTTGTTGATGAGGGTGCCGGTGTAGGGGATGTCGGTGGTGTTGTTGCCGAAGCAGGGGTGGTTGATGTGGAGGACTCCGGCGACCTGGGTGTTGGTCTGGATGAGAGATCCACCGAAGGCGAGGGTTCCGGTGTTGAAGGGGGATCCGGGGGAGGGTGTGTAATTGCCGTAAAAGTACCAGTTGCCGGTGGAGATGAGAGGGACGTTGGGGATCGCGGAGTCTTTGCCACAGCTGGTGAGGAGAGGACAGAGGAGGAGGGCGGCGAGGAGGAAGCGGGGAGGTCTCATGCGCGGGTGTGCTGAGAGTCAGACGCCGGCGGGGAGAGAGTGTCACATGGCTGGCGGGGATTTGGTGGGGTTGAGGGATCGTTTCGTTACGGACGTTATGCCGGAAGTGTGTCGTCCTCGTTGGGGGAGACTGCGGCGACGGACGGAGGCCAATCCCAGCGACTGAAGCCCGGGGGTTTGCTGGTCTGAAGTGTCCGGGCTAAAGCCCGGACCTATCGCAGAATCAACAGCAGATTCCCTTCGGGAATGACAGAAAGAAAAACAAAAGCAACGGCAAGACCGATTCGTTCGGCTCTTTCGGTGCTACGACGGGGCGATGTCGTCTTCGTTGGGGGAGACGGGGGTGCCTTGGTGGTAGAGGATTTGCCAGCCGGTGGGGGTTCGTTGCCAGATGGTGCTGCGGCGGGTTAGGCGGGCTTGCTGGCGGAGGGAGTAGGTGAGGAGGTAGGTTTCTGCTCCCGGCGTTGTGGAGAGTTGGCGGAGGGCGTGGCCGGAGGCGCGCCAGCGGAGGGTGGCGGCGTTGGCGGGTGGGGTGTCGGCGAGGGTTTGGAGGATGAAGTCGCGGCTGTAGCGGCGGCCGGAGGCTCCTACTTCCCAGTAGTCGGGGGCGGTGCGGCGGGCGAAGTCGGCGGGCTCGAGGCCGAAGTCGGGGGTGTGGAAGATGGGTTCGAGGGGGCGGAGCTCGTCGAGGACGGGGGTGAGGGTGGGGTCGGTGGTGAAGAAGGGTTTGCGCGAAGCCATGGGTCGATTGTAGGGGCGGTGGGTGGGGTGGGAGACGGGGCGCGTGGGGTCGGTGGAGGGGTGGCGAGGCTGCAGGCGAT
Source organism: Acidobacteriaceae bacterium (assembly GCA_035482415.1). Lineage (GTDB taxonomy): Bacteria > Acidobacteriota > Terriglobia > Terriglobales > Acidobacteriaceae > Granulicella. Next base: position 2,413 of record DATHQT010000054.1, read on the forward strand.
GTTCGGAAAATGATTTGCGTGCGGGGCTTTTCAACAGCGATGGATGGGCGTAGATTGATGCGCATGAGTGGTGATGACTGCGTGATCGAAGCAAAGGCGGCGCGGCGCCAAGGTCGGCTAACAGATGCGACGGCGCTGTATGTGGAAGCGGCTGAATCCTTCCGGGCAGAACATGAGACGGCACGTTGGGCCCACGCTCTACGACACGCGGCTGAGCTGGCGCTGAAGGCCGGCGACACGGCGGCGGGGTTGCGGGATGCCCGGGCGGTGGTGGAGTACTACAGGAGTTCTCCGCCAACGACGCTGGAGATGGCCAATGCGCTACGGGTAGAAGCGATGGCTGAGGCCGCGATGGGCGCAACGGCAAGCGCGAAGCAGCACTGGAGCGAGGCTCGGGCGCTGTATGTGGATGCGGGCGTTGCGGACGGGGTGGCGGAGGCCGACCGGCGTGTCGCGACGCTGGCAAGCGCTTAGACTGGAAGTGTGAGAACACTTTTTGGGATGAGTTTGGCGGAGCTGACGGAGCTGGTGGCGGGGCTCGGGCAGAAGCCCTATCGCGCGCGGCAGATTTGGGATGCGCTGTACAAGCAGCGGGTGGCGTCGCTGGAGGCGATGACTACGCTGCCGACCGTGCTGAGAGAAGAGCTGGGCGCGGCGGGATGGCGGGTGGGGCTGCCGGTGATGGCGCAAACCGCGGTGAGCGTCGATGGGACCGAGCGGTATTTGATGCGGATGGGGGATGGGGAGACGGTGGAGACCGTTTGGATGCCGGATGGGGATGGCGGCGAGCGGGGGGACGGGAGTGAGGCCGCGGCGGAAGAGGCTGGGGAGCTGGAGACCGCGGAAGAGGCGGTGGCGGGGGTGCAGCAGATTCCCGGAGGGAATGACAGCAAGAAAGGCAAGAACAACAGCAACGGCGAGAAGCAGGTCCTTCGCTCCGCTCAGGATGACAATTCTTTGGGGGGTGAGAAGTCTGTAGGCAATGGGGGGTATTGGTCGCGGCGCGGGGTGGGGCGGGATATTCGGAACTTTGGGACGCTGGCGGAGAAGGGATTTCGGCGGGCTACGATTTGTATTTCCAGCCAGGTGGGGTGTGCGGTGAACTGCCAGTTTTGTCTAACCGCGAAGTTGGGGATTCGGCGGAATCTTACGGCCGGGGAGATTGCAGGGCAGGTGGCAGCGGTGCTCAATCGGCATGGGATTCAGATTGGGAAGGATCGGATCAACCTGGTGTTTATGGGGATGGGGGAACCGTTTCTGAACTACGACGAGTTTATGAAGAGCGTAAGGCTGCTGGTAGAGGGGATTGGGATTCCGGAGTCGCGGATGACCGTTTCTACCAGCGGCATACTTCCGGGAATAGAGGCGTTTGCGAAGGAGACAGTAAGGCCGAAGCTGGCGCTATCGTTGAATGCTTCGAATGATGGCGTGCGCGAAGAGATTATGCCGATTACGCGCAAGTGGAATATTGCTGCGCTGCTGGACGCGGTGGGGAAAATTCCGCTGCGGACGCGGGAGTGGGTGACGTTCGAGTATGTGCTGCTGGGCGGGGTGAACGATAAGCCGGTTCATGCGCGCGAGGTGCTCGCGCTGCTGGCGGGGATGCGGGCGAAGGTAAATTTGATTGTGTGGAATCCTGGGCCGGGGATTGCGTATCACCAGCCGACGCCGGAGGATGTCGCGGTGTTCCAGGGGATGCTGATTGAGGGTGGAATCGCTACGTATATTCGGCGGCCGCGGGGGCGGGATATTTATGCGGCGTGTGGGCAGTTGAAGCGGACGGTGGCGGCGGAGTCGGGGCTGGTGGCAATTGGGGCGGCGGCGATCTAGGAGAGGCTGATGAGAAGCTTTGGGATTGCGTTCATCGCGGGTTGCGAGTGGGTCCTTGGTTTCTATCTTGGCTTTTATACTCTGCTTTCTATTTCCGCTATCGTCTCTAAGTACAGACATCCGGAGCATGTTCTTGCTACGTGTCTGGCGGCAGTCGGGTCGGGGATAGCGTGTGCCCTTGTCTTCAAGACAGGGTCAGGACGCTACAAGGGTAAACGGTGGGCTTGGCTTTCTGGGTCATTGGGGCGTGCATGATTTCTTTCGCAGCCCTGTGTTTGTCGGACGGATTGACGATCAAAACACAGTATTCGGGAGAAGAAGGCTTTGGGTTGGTCATGGGTGTATTTCTGGTTCTTCCGACGTTGATTAGCTTGGTGCCGTTGGGCCTTCCTGCGACGCGGCGGTACGTCTCAGATAGCGAAACCTAGACAGATGCCTTTAGGCGCTGCGTCAAACGTTCCTTCACTTGGGGCCAATCTTCGCGGGTGATGCTGAACCAGACGCTGTGGCGCGCCGTCCCATCGGGCATGAGGTAGTGGTTGCGGAAGGTGCCTTCGTAGAGGGCGCCTAGGGCTTTCATGGCGTTTTGGGATTGCAGGTTTTCGTGGTGGGTTTTGAGGGCTACGCGGTTTAGGTTGAGGGTTTCGAAGGCGTAGGTGAGCTGGAGGAGCTTGGCTTCGGCGTTGATGAGCGTGCCGCGCGCGGAGGCGGCTAGCCAGGTGTGGCCTAGCTCGGTGGTGCGGTGTGTGAGGTCGAGATCGAGGAAGCGCGTGGAGCCGGCTAGCTGGTCGGGGGTGGTGTCGTGCGCTTTTCTGATCGTGACCCAGGGGAGGGAGTTGGGGGTGGCGAGGGCGGACTCGGCCCAGGCGCGGAGGTCTGCGGGGGTACGGATGATGCTGAGCATGTAGCGCCAGATGGAGGGATCGAAGGCGATGGCTTCGAGATCGGGGAGGTGCGCGAGGGTGAGGGGTTCGAGGCGGACGTGGGCGCCTTCGAGGGTGGGAGCTTGCATGACTTAGCGTAGCGCAGGTGTTACTTCGAGGCGGGGACGCGTTGGGCGAAGGTGAAGGCGGCGCCGTTCCAGCCGCCGCGTGCGCCGCAATAGTTTTTGCAGGCGCCGGTGTAATCCTGGAAGGTGACGCCGGTAGAGGTGGGTTTGATGCCGAGGTGGCAGACGGGCTCGGAGGGGTCGGGGTTGGGGGGCTTGTCGTCGTAGACGAAGGAGCCGTTTTTGCGGAAGAGTGCGCCGCCGGAGAGCGAACATTCGTGGCCGTTGTAGAAGTTGAGGTGGGCGTCGAAGCGGATGGAGGCGGCGCCTACGAGAGTGAGGGTGAGGGTGTCGGTGGAGCGGTAGTGGTCGCCCTGGACGTCGCCGTTGGCGAAGCTGTGACGGTAGCGGCCGGCGATCTTCTGGCCGAGGGTGGAGGCGGTGGCGGGATCGCCACGGTCGGTGTAGCCAGCGATGAAGGCTTGCTGGTTCGCGTTCAGGAGAGCGATGTCGGCGGTGAAGCGGTCGTGGAGACAGGTGGCGGGATTGGGTGCGGTGTCGCAGTGCTGTAGGATGGTGGCGTCGACGGCGACGGCGTGGCTGTAGCCGTTTTCGTTCTTGTTGGGGTCGGGGGCGAGAGGGAAGTCGGCGTAGAGGTCTTGCCACTGCTGTTCGAGCTTGGCGAGTGCGGTGTCGGTGCAGGTGGCGATGGTGGCGGGCGAGGCGTTGCTGAGGCAGGCGTCGGCGTGCAAGCCGACGTAGGGCGTGGACGAGCGTTGCTTGTAGGTGTGGGCGAAGGTGACGGTGGGGCTGGTGCAGTAATAGGAGGTGCAGGTGTCGCCGGCGGCGGTGACGGTGATGCCGGCGGGGTCGCGGTGGAGTTGGAGCTTGCAGGTTTGTGAGGCGGACTCGCCGGGGAGGTTGGCGGTGGCTTCCGTGGGTGAGGTGATGGTGAAGGTGGCCTTGCTGGCGGTGCCGCAGTTGCCTCCGGGTACCCAGGCGGAGACGGAGAAAGTGCAGGTGGTGGCGGTGCAGTCGGAGATGGTGAGGCGCTGGCCTTGCCTGGGGGAGGTGTCGGTAAAGGCGCCCCATTCGCCTCGCCAGGGGGATTGCTGGGCGTGGGCGAGGGTCGGGGTGAGGAGGAGGATCGCGACGGTGAGAGTGTGGCGCATGGGTGTCTCCGGGGGGAGGACAGCAGGGCGTGTGTTACGAGGAACTACGGGCGCCAGGGGCGTTCTTTTCTGGGGGCCTGCTTCGAGGACTTGCTGGCGGTGGCGCCTGAGGAGGAGGCGGCGAGGAGGAGGGAGGTTCCGCTGAAGGCGAGGACGACGAAGCCGCTGGACCACTCATCGGCGTTGTGGAGGGCGTGGAGGATGCGGGGGGCGTGGAGCAGGACCAGCCATCCGAAGAAGAGGACGAAGAGGCCGTAGGCGGCGTACTTGTCTTCGATGGTGGTGGCGAGGGAGACGCCGGCGGCGATGAGGGCGAGGCCGGTTCCGATGACCCAGAGGTGATGGCCGGGCAGATAGTGCGGGACCAGGGTGGAGAGGAAGCGGACGTAGAGGAAGTGCTGGATGCCGAAGATGATCATCGCGATGGCGAAGAGAAGGCGGCCGGGCATGAGGGAGTACTTGCTTCCGGACGAGATGCCGTGGATGATGAGCGCGGTGGCGGCGAGCGAGAGGCACTCGAGGAAGAGGGTGCGGCCGTCGCCGTCGTAGAGGACGTAGTTGAAGTGCATCGCGTAGAGGACGGACGTGGCGAGGAGTACGAGGCCGAGGATGAGCGAGACGGTGGCGGTGCGCCAGGTGGTGAGGAGCGCGAGGCCCGCGGCAATGCAGAGGGCGGCGAGCGCGTAGGCGAGGATCGTGTTGGGGTGAAGCCAGAGGGGGCAGAGGGGGAGGCCGCGGCGGAGATGTCCGTAGAGGGCGTACTGGATGCCGAAGCCGAGGATGGCGATGGCGAAGAAGACGCGGCCGGCGGAGGTGAGGGGGGTGGCGGACTTGGGCATTTGCGTCGATTTTACGTTGGAGGCGGAGTGGAGGGCAGTGGTTGGGAAGGTGCGGGCGCTGTAGGGATGATGGAGGTGTTAGGGGTCCTTCGGCTGCGCATCTCGCTGGCGCGAGATACTTCGCTCAGGATGACAGATTTTGGGTGGTGCGAAGAACGGGCGCGCTTTGCGCGGACGCGGGTTCCTCGGAATGACAATTCAAAAAGGCGAGGGCAAAGGCAACGACCAATGCGGGGGGCCTTCCCCTTCGACAGGCTCAGGGTCAGGATGACGGCGTGAAATTGGCAACGGCAACGGCAACGGCAACAGCAACGGCAACAGCAATCGCAAAGGCAACGGCGGCAACTGCAGCGCTAGGAGGAGAGGGTGGCGGGGGCGTTGGTTAGGGCTAGCTGGAGGATGGTTTGCGCGAGGACGTCGTAGCTGTGGCGGAGGACTTCGCCTTCGTGGACGAAGTTGCCGGTGATGGGCTCGACGCCGAGGGAACGGATGCGTTCGAGGTCGGCGAGGATGGGGGTCTGGCCTTCGCTGGCGTAGCGGGCGAGGGTCTGGGTGCCGATGGGGGCGGTGTTGATGAGGGCGTAGTCGAAGATCTGGGTGCCGGCATGGTCGAGGATTTTTTCGATGTGCTGGGAGGCGGTGAGGCCGAGGGATTCGTTGGCCTGGGTCATGAGGTTGCAGATGTAGACGCGGGTGGCGCTGGAGCGGGCGATGGCTTCGGGGATCTCGCGGACGAGGAGGTTGGTGATCAGCGAGGTGTAGAGCGAGCCGGGGCCGAGGGTGATGAGGTCGGCGGCGGCGATGGCGTCGAGGGCCTCGGGGAGGGGGGAGGCGTCGGCGGGGGAGAGCATGAGCTCGGTGATGGAGCGGTGGGAGGCGGTGATGCTGGTTTCGCCGTGGACGGTGGATCCGTCGTCCATGCGGGCGGAGATGGTGGCGTTGGCGGTGGTGCAGGGGTAGATGCGGCCGCGGGTGGCGAGGATCTGGGAGCTGGTCTGGACGGCCTGGGCGAAGTCTCCGGTGATGCCGGTGAGGGCGGCGAGGAAGAGGTTGCCGAAGCTGTGGCCTTCGAGGTCGCCGTTGGTGAAGCGGTACTGGAAGAGGCGGGAGAGGAGGGCTTCATCCTGAGAGAGAGCGACGAGGCAGTTGCGGATGTCGCCGGGGGGAAGCATCTGGAGGTCTTCGCGGAGGCGGCCGGACGAGCCGCCGTCGTCGGTGACCGTGACGATGGCGGAGAGCTCGCGGATGAGGGCGGGGAGCTTCTGCAGAGCGGGATCGGCGAGCGGGGCGGCGCCGGCGGGCGGGGCGACGAAGGCCTTGAGTCCGCGCAAGAGCGTGGAGAGGCCGGTACCGCCGCCGATGGCGACGACTCGAATCTGGCGAGGTGTGATCATTCGTCCGCTTACTAGTTTAGTCGGACGGGGAACATCCTGACGGAGTTGGCTACGTTTTGGACGAAGGAGTCAACAGGGAGGCTGATCAGACTTCGGGGTAGAGGAGTTCGGTGAAGCGAGGATCTTCGGCCACGCCGTCGAAGTCAGAATCAAGGCGAGCCTGGAGGCGGTTCTGGCCCTTGAGGCGGATGGCTTCAGTGAGGTGCTCGATGCAGGTGTCGTGGTCGCCGGTGAGGGAGGCGAGCAGGGCAAGGCCGTAGAAGGCGTAGTCAGCCGACTTCTCTTTGAGAAGGATGTCCTGCAGGTGCTGGCGGGCGTCTTCGTAGTTGCCCTGGTTGAGCAGGGAGATGGCGTAATCGTAGCGCTCTTCGTGGGTCTGGAAGTCGGTGGTGCCCTTGTGGATCTGGGCGACGCAGGCGGAGATGTACATGCGGATGCGGTCGGCGAGGTCTTGTGGCGCGGACTCAAGCATCTTGGCGAAGGCTTCGTGGGCCTTGTCGTACTTGCCGGCCTGCATGAGCTTGAGCGCGCTCTCATAGAGGGTGAGCGTGGACTTTCGGGCGGCGTCGGTGGCGTGTTGTGCGTTTCCGGCGAGGGTGCGCGGGACCTTGGATGGGATGGGTGTCCTGGTTGCTTTGTTCTCTGAGGTCGATGTTGCCGGCTTTGTGGCCATGATGTTCTCGGGTTGGACGGAAGGAGTTAGGGTGGGATCTGACGACGGCGATGGTGAGTTGGGCTACACGATTGTATCTGGCGTTATACGAGGCTGAGTGGGTTCAGGTCAAACACGAGTGTACCGGATAGATCATCCGACGGGGGAACGGTTGTAGAGAACGGGGTTAAGGGTTGGGTCGTTGTACATCTTAAGTTGGCGGTAGAGCTTGAAGCGGCGGCGGCCGGTGAGGACGTCGGACCAGAGGACGTCGAGGCAGGCGGCGAGGTCGGTACGCTGTTCGTTCAACACGGCGAGGCGGGATTGGTTGCGCAGTTGGTGGTCGGGGGTGGAGCGGTGAAGCTGCTGCTGGGTGTGGAAGATCTTGAGGGCGAGGATGGAGAGGCGGTCGATGATGAGGCCGGGGGACTCGGAGTGGAGGGGCGCGGTGGGGTTGTCGGGTGCGAGCTCAAGGAGGGCGAGGTCGAGTTGCTCGGCGAGGTCGTTGCGGAGCTGGTTGAGGCGATCGATGTCGTGCTTGATGCGGACGATGGTGGCGTCGGAGGCGTCGGGGTCGCGGGCTTCGTCTTCGCGGTGCCAGAGATCGTAGTTGGCGCGGTGCTGGTCGAGGACGAGCTGGACGAATGGGCCGGAGGGGGCGGGCGCGGGGGAAGAGGAGTCGTGGCCGTGGACGGTGAATTGATCTTGCAGAGAGACGATGTGGGAGGCGACGAGCATGAGGTAGTGATAGCAAGGATAACGGAGGAGCGGCGGAGATGGTAGAGGGGGGAGGGCGGCGGCTGGTCTGTGGTGCGGGTGCGGTTTGAAATGCGACACTGGAGGCATGGGAAAGAGGACTACGCGGAGGGTGCTGGTGTATCGGCTGGGAAGCCTGGGCGATATGGTGGTGTCGCTACCGGCGCTGCACCTGGTGGCGAGGGCGTTTCCGGAGGCGGAGCGGCGGATGCTGACCAACGTTCCGGTGAGCTCGAAGGCTCCGGCGGCTGCTGCGATTTTGGAGGGGTCGGGGCTGGTGCAGGGGTATATGCGCTACGAGGTGGGGACGCGCAGCGTGCGGGAGCTGCTCGGGGTGTGGTGGCAGATTGCGCGCTGGCGGCCGCAGGTGCTGGTGTACCTGGCAGCGCCGCGCGGGGTGAAGGCCGCGCAGAGGGATGAGGCGTTCTTTCGGCTGTGTGGGGTGCGGCGGATTGTGGGGGTTCCGCTGACTGAGGGGATGCAGCGGAACTATTATGGCGCGGCGACGGGCGGGAAAGATCATGCGATGGGCGCGGGGCATCTGGAGCCGGAGGCGGGGCGGCTGGCGCGGTGTATCGGTCAGTTGGCGGGTGTGGGAGATATTGCCGATCCGGGGAGGTTGAATGATCCGGCTAGCTGGGATCTGCATTTAAGTGCGGAGGAGCGGGAGAGCGCGGCGCGGGCGATTGGCGCGGAGGCGCTGGGGGTGGAGTCGATTGCGGTGAGCGTTGGGACGAAGGTGCAGGCGAAGGATTGGGGCCGGGACAACTGGCGGGCGCTGTTGGGGCGGCTGGCGGCGGAGTTTCCGGGGAGAGCGCTGCTGTTGTTGGGAGCGGCGGAGGAGAGCGAGGCGAGTGAGTTTGCGGCGAAGGGTTGGCGGGCGAATGACGGTGGAGTGGTGGTGAATTTGTGTGGGGCGCTGACGCCGCGGGAGAGTGCGGCGGCGATTGCGCGGGCGCGACTGTTTGTGGGGCACGATAGCGGGCCGATGCATTTGGCGGCGGCGGTGGGGACGCCGGTGGTGGCGATCTTCGCGGCGCGGAATATTCCGCGGCAGTGGTTTCCGTTCGGGAAGCAGCATCGGGTGGTGTATCACCGGGTGGAGTGCTGGGGGTGCGGGCTGGAGACGTGCATCGAGCAGCAGAAGAAGTGTTTGATGTCGATCACCGTGGATGAGGTGATGGAGGTGGTGCGTTCTCAGTTGTTAGTTCTCAGTAAGGGCGCAACTGAGAACTGAGAACTCGAAGTGCGATGATGGTTGGGGAGAGTTGAGACGACGATGCTGCCGGAGACACATGCGGTTCTGGGATTGTTGGAGGGTGGGTTTGGGCACCTGAAGGTGTTGGTGGTTGGGGATTTAATGCTCGACCGGTACATCCTGGGTGAGGTGGATCGGATATCGCCGGAGGCTCCGGTGCCGGTGCTGCGGCATGCGCAGCACTATGAGCGCGCGGGCGGGGCAGCGAACGTCGCGATGAATTTGGCAGGATTGGGATGCCAGGCGGTGCTGGCGGGATTCTGGGGTGAGGACAAGGATAAGGACGAATTGGCGGCGCTGGTAGAGGCTGCAGGGATCGACACGGTGGGTGTGGTGACGACCAAGCTGCCGACGATCTCGAAGACGAGGATTGTGGGGCGGCAGCAGCAGCTGTTGCGGCTGGACATCGAGAGCAAGGACGCGGCGGGCGCGGAGGACCAGCAACGGCTGCGGGAGCGCGCGGTGCAGTTGGTGAGCAATGTGCAGGCGGTGGTGTTGTCGGATTATGCGAAGGGCGCAGTGTCGGCGGAGTTATGCGCGGCGGTGATTGCGGCGGCGAAGGCTGCGGAGATTCCTGTGCTGGCTGATCCGAAGACGCGGGACTTCGGCAAGTATGCGGGGGCGACGATGGTGTGTCCGAACCTGCAGGAGCTGGCGCTGGCGACGGGCGTGAGCTCGCATCTGCTTGCGGCGTTGCTGGAGGCCGGTGAGGTGCAGCGCGAGAAGCATGGGCTGCAGTATCTGACGGTGACGATGAGCGAGAAGGGGATTCGCGTGCTGTGGGAGGGCGGGTCGTATCACTCGCCGGCGCGGGCCCGCGAGGTGTTTGATGTGTCGGGCGCGGGCGATACGGTGATTGCGACATTGGCGGCGGCGATGGCGGGCGGGTTGCAGATTGAGACGGCGGTGGAGCTGGCGAACCTGGCTGCGGGGATTGTTGTGGGCAAGATGGGCACGGTCCCGATTGCGCAGCACGAGCTGGTGGCGGCGATGACGCCGTCGAGCGGGATTCGCGGCGGCGAGAAGGTGCTGAATGGCGAGCGGCTGGCCAAGCGCGTGGCGGAGTGGCGAGCTGCGGGCGAGACGATTGTATTTACCAACGGCTGCTTCGATCTGCTGCACGTGGGGCATGTGACGCTGCTGGAAGAGTGCCACCGGTTTGGGTCGAAGCTGGTGCTGGGGTTGAATGCGGATGCGAGTGTGTGCCGGCTGAAGGGGCCGACGCGGCCGGTGGTGGGAGAGAACGAACGCGCGCGGGTGATGGCGGCGCTGGCGGCAGTGGATGCGGTGGTGGTGTTCGAGGAGGACACGCCACTGGAGCTGATTCGCGCGGTGAGGCCGGATGTGCTGGTGAAGGGTGGGGACTACTCCGTGGATACGGTGGTGGGGCATGAAGAGGTGATCGCCGCGGGCGGGCGCGTGGAGATTGTGCCGACCGTGGAAGGATTTTCTACCTCGAACATTGTGAGCAAGCTGAAGGCGAGTGAGTAGGCCTCAGGCTAGGGGACGGGCTCGGAGACGAAGGTGGACGCGGGGAGGTCGGCCGCGTTGTATAGATTGCTCTCGACCACACCGGCCCAGCCGAAACGAACGTACATCGGGTGAGGAATCTGCGGGGAGCTTACCAGGACGGTGTCGCGGTCGATGCGTGCGGTCGCGGGGACGAAGTGGCGGTCAGGGCCTGCGAGTTCAAAGGCGGTGAGCGGCTTTCCTTTGGACGTGAGGTGCTCGGCAGCGTCGAACCAGACGCGAAGGCTGAAGGTTCCGTCGTCGTTGAGCTCGCTGGTGGCTTCCCGGTAGAGTGGGCCAGTTGAGACAAGGGGTTCACCGTAGACTACGTGGCGGGCGGCCACAGCGAGGCGCGCGCCGACGGTCTGTTTGTCGCTGGGGTGGACATTGGTTGGATTGCCGATGTCCAGGGTGACGGCCATGGCGGTGTTAGCGACATCGAGGGTGCGACGCTGTGCATCGCGGATCGCGCCCCAATCCTCGGAGGGAGAATCGAAGCTCGAGATCTGGACGTAGAGGAAGGGAAGATTGCCTTGGGCGAAGTGACTTCGCCAGTCACCGATCAAGGCGGAAAACAGCGACTTGTAATAGGGAGCGCGATCGTGTGCTGAGTTGGTCTCGCCTTGATACCAGATAAATCCCTTGATGGTGGCCGGTACGAGAGGGGCGATCATGCCGTTGTAGAGACCCGCCGGGGACCACGAGGTCTCATTCGGATGCCAGGGATGTTTGGGTAGGGGTTTTCCGTCGCGCTGCGCCGCCTGGTCTTCGGCTTTCTCGGAGGCAATGGTCGCGTCGAGGCTGGCTTGCTCGTCGGCGAAGTGAGCCCTGCTGGCAAACGCGGGCAAGAGTTGAGGATTGGAACCGAGGGTGTCGGGTGAGACCCAGGAGTCGGCGGGCGTTCCTCCCCAGGTCGCGTCGATGAGACCCACGGGAACGTTTTCACGCTGGGAGATTTCACGCCCGAAGAAATAGGCGACGGCGGAGAATTTCTGAGCGGTGTCGGGGGTGCAGAGTGTCCAGTCGCTGGATTGGTCGGCGAGCGGAAAATCGTTGCTCCTATGCTCCAGTCGGAGGAGGCGCAGCCGGGGTTGCGTGGCGTTGGCAATCTCGGTTGCCTGATTCTTGAGAGTTGTATCGGGTCCGAAGCCTTGCAGCGGGAACTCCATGTTGCTTTGGCCTGAGGCTATCCAGACGTCGCCGACGAGGAGGTCGCTGATTGTTACATCCGATCCGTCGCCCGAGATGGTAAGGGCGAAGGGTCCACCGGCGGCTTCGGGTTGCAGGGAGAGGTTCCAACCTCCGCGCGCGTCGGCGACGGTTGCGACCTGTTGTTGATGGAAATGCGCGAGCAGGTGCGCATTCGGAGTGGACCATCCCCAGACGTGAATGGGGCGATCGCGTTGCAGGACGGCATGGTCGGAGAAGATGTGGGGCAGCCGGACTTCGGCAGAGGCTCCTACCGAAAGTGAAGTTAATGCAAGCGCCACCCATAGCCGAAACAGATTCAAAGCGACAACCTCCTGTGTTTTCGTCGAATGTCCAAAGTATGAACCGCGGACAACTGAGGAACGATCTCCGAGGCCTGCCGGTGGATTGCTGCGCACACTGGTGGTCCTCGATCGCCAGTGTATTGCATCCCATCCCAGGCGCGCAGTCGGTTGAGACCAAACCGCGCAACCATGCCGCCGGTTGCGAGACGCAGGGCTGCCGCGATGGTCACGCAGCCGCAGGCAAAACCGCCACGAGGAATCACGGCGAATTGACGCAATTTTTTTGAGCCCGGGTCTCATCGAAATCTGGAATGAGCTTCGCGTGTGCTGCGTTCTGGATCCGATTGTCAAAAGAGTGACAAAGTGAGGACAAGGCAGAGACAAGCGGGTGTCCAAACGTTTCTACACTTTGGGTGGTCAACGGAAATGTCCACTCAAAAGGTACCTGTGAAGCTTTTCAATTTTCTTGTTACGTTTTCAATCTCTCTTTTACTGCTGACGGGAATTGCATTAGGCCAGACTCCTGGTACCGGTGCGATCTCAGGCATCGTGTACGACCCAGCGGGACGTGTGGTGCAAAACGCCGGGATCACCGTGGTGAATGAAGAAACCCACGCCTCTCGAAAGGTTGAGACAACGGCTGAGGGCCTTTATCGCGTGCAGCTGCTGCAGCCGGGACACTATACGGTGATGGTGACGTCGGCTGGGTTTGCACCGCACACCTCGCAAGCCATTGAGGTGACCGTGAGCGAGACGACGTCGTTGAACGTGTCGCTGACGATTGCAGCGGAGAGCACCAGCGTGAAGGTTGCGAACGACGCGGAGGTGGCTGAGTTGGAGAGCTCGACGCTTGGAGGCTTGGTGAACGAAACGGCTATCCAGGGACTGCCGCTTTCAAATCGCAATTTCACCCAGATTCTCGGGTTGTCGCCGGGTGTGGTGGTGGATCTGCCGAACGCGACGTTGATGGGGACGGGGTCGCAGAACGTGGCCTCCGATGGGGCGACTCCGACGGCGAACAACTTTCAGTTCAACGGCGTCGACGCGAATAACCTCGTGGAGAACTCGTTTGCAATCGCAAACACTTCAGAGGTGGGGGTAGCGATTCCTGCGCCGGATGTGATCCAGGAGTTCCGGGTGCAGACGGCAAACTTCGACGCTGCGTATGGACGCGGCACCGGAGCGAACGTCGATATGGTGAGCAAGAGCGGCAGCGACAGGTTCCATGGCAGTGCCTGGGAGTTTGTCCGCAACAACATCTTCAATGCGAACGACTTCTTTCTCAAGCAAGAGGGCCAGCCGAGGTCGGAGTTGAAACACAATCAGTTTGGTGGAACGGTTGGCGGTCCCATCGTTCGAGACAAGACATTTTTCTTTGTGGGTTACGAGGGCCTGACCGAGGTGAATGGGTTGAGTCCGGGATCGAAGATTACGGCGATCTATCCGCTGCTCACGTCTGACCGGTCAGCCGCGGCGCTGGGTGCGTTGTTCTGTCCTGCGGGGCATTTGAATAACCAGGGTCAACCGGCGTCAGGGTATCTGACCCTGGCCGGTGGTACGCAGGTTGCGTGCGATGGTTCGAACATCAATCCGGTAGCGTTGGCGGTCCTGAATGCAAAGCTGCCGAATGGCCAGCTGGCAGTGCCTAACCCGCAGATTGCCCTGCCGAACACGGGTCCTGATGCTTCTGACCAAATGCCGATGGGGCAGTCGACGTTTTCCATTCCGGGGCGCTTCCGCGAGGACCAGTTTTCGACCAATATCGATCAGATACTGAGTCAGAAGAATACGCTGGCGGGACGATTTTTCTACTCGCGTGCCACGCAGTCGCAGGCGTTCGAACCGAATGCGGCGGATGTTCCGGGCTGGGGTGGACAGCAACTGGCCCGCAACACGATGTTCGTGCTGGCGGACACGCACATCGTGAACTCGAACCTGTTGAATGTCGCGCGCTTTGGTTACATGCGCTTCGATGGCAATTCGAGCATCGTAAATCCGCTTACGGCCGCGGCCATTGGAATCGACACGCCGACGGGTGTGGTGGGACCGACTTCGAATGCGCCGGGGATCTGGGCCGGCGGACTGATGATTGGCGACGCGGGTACTCCTTCGCAGTGGCAGGTTACGAATTCCTTCATCTACCAGGACACCGTTTCATGGACGCATGGCCGGCATAATGCGCGCTTTGGTGTGGAGTTCAAGCGGCACGAGGTGGACGAAGACCAGCCGGTGGAGACGGACGGTCTGTTGCAGATTGCGACGTTCAGCGATTTTCTGGTTGGACAGAGCGCGGCGCAGAATGGAAGCCCTCAGGGACTGAGCAATGTGACGACCGCTACGGCGGGTGGAGGCATCTTCCGCAGAGACACACGATATACAGATTTTGGAGGCTTTGCGCAGGACGATATCAAGCTGACAAGCCGGCTGACGATTAATGCAGGTCTGCGCTATGAGATCTTTGGCGCCCCGATAGAAACAAACGGTCGGCTGGCGAACTTCAATGCGAACATCGCGTCGACGGGACCGGTTCCAACCACGGGGACGTTCAGCGGCTTTACGATGCCGTCGAACTTCACGGGAACGGTGCCGATGGGGGTGGAGAAGACGTCGTTCCCAGGACTCTATAAGACACCGCTTGGAGATGTCTCGCCTCGATTTGTATTTGTCTGGCAGGTGACGGACAGGCCGGTGCTGGTAGTTCGCGGGGGCGCCGGTATTTACTATGACGAGCACTCAGGCAACATTTCGGAACAGACGCTGACGCAGCCGCCATTTGCGTCGCTCCAGATTCTTTCGGGGAGCCAGAGTGCAGGGGCTACGCTGCAGAATCCGTTTGTTCCTCACGTACTGCCCGAGTCCAGTTATCCGGTTTTCACGCCGCGCACGCCAACGTCGACTCCGTTCATTGAGGGCACGAATCCGAACCTGGTCGATGGCAGGACGACGGAGTACAACCTAAACATTCTGTACACCCTGGGACGAGGGTATGTCCTGGAAGCGGGGTATGTGGGGACGAATTCGTCTCACCGGTCGGGGCAGATTGAGTTCGATCAAGCTGCGCTGGCAAGTCCCGAGAACCCGGTGAACGGCCAGACGAACAACTCCATTGCGAATGCGGCACTGCGTATGCCGATTCAGGGGGTGAGTGAAGGGTCGTTGTTTACCGACTCGGTTTTTGTCGCAAACTATAACGCATTGCAGGTGAGCGTGACCCGGCAGATGCGACACGGATTTCAGTTTCAGGGGAGTTATACGTGGTCCAAGAACCTGGACGAGGTAGCCAATGAGACTGGAACGGATGTCTTCGAACTGCAGTTGCCAACGGACAATCAGCATAACCTTCTGACGTCCTACGGTTTGGCTGGGGACGACCGCGACCAGCGTGTGGTGTTCAACTTCACGTGGCAGACGCCGAAGATCCACGAGGGTCCGGCAGTGACGCGCCATCTGCTCAATGACTGGGTGTTTTCGGGAATTGGCGTATTCCAGAGTGGGATTCCTCTAAGCGTGTTCGACGGCAATGCAGGTTCAGTTTATGCACTGCTGGGAGGAGAGGTGAGGGCTGAGCGGACGGGCAGCAATCCTTCGACGCATGGGTCGTTGTTCTCTCGCGTGCAGAATACGTATCTCGACGCATCTGCATTTACGCGAGCTCCAGAGGCACCGAACGGGACGAGCCTTGCCGACCAGGACTTCGGCAACAGCGGTGTAGGCATTGTGCGCGGCCCCGGACAACACAACATCGACCTGGCGGTTGAACGCCTGTTCCCAATCAAAGGCGGAAGCGCCTTCCTATTCCGTGCAGAGGCCTTCAACCTGACGAACACGCCGCAGTTCGCCAATCCGAACACGAGCCTGGGTTATACCGACGCCACACAATTGAACCCAGTTGCGAGTTCTACATTCGGCAAGATTACCTCGACGGTAACCAACCCGCGGATTATTCAATTCGCGGCGAAGTATCAGTTCTAACGCCGATGGAGATGATGACAATTCAAGAGATCGAAGTGGCGTGCGAGCAGTTGCAACCCCTGGATTTTTCCAGGCATGAGGTTGACGCTCCGGCGCTTTCACTGAAGAAGAAGTTTTATCCGTTTGGTTTTCCTGCCGAGGTGAATACGAACTGCACCGAGGTGCTGGAGATCATGGAGGGCCTGTGGGGGCAGTTTGAGCAACAGCACGACACGGAGCCTATCGTTGCGGATGTTCACGTGGTGGAGGGCAGTTCGATGGAGGTGCCGCCGGCCCCGACCTACCGATTCATGAGCCCGTTGCTGTTGGGGGTTGCGGATGGAGACAACTACTGCATCAGCGATCTGCAACGGACCACGTCGCAGATTACGATCTCTCGGGCGACGCTCCAGAGCAGGCTGTACGCGGGTTATTTCTTTCTCGGAACTCCGGTAACGCATGTTGCGACGCGTTTTACGACGCCGGTACATGCTGGGTGCGTGGCGCTGGATGGGAAGGGAGTGCTGTTATGCGGTGACTCGGGTGCGGGCAAGTCGACGCTGTCCTACGCATGCGCTCGAGCGGGATGGACGTATGTTACGGATGATGGGAGCTTCGTTGCGAACGATCGCGAAGACCGCATGGTGACAGGCGATTGCCATCGGGTGCGTTTTCGTCCGGAGACGGCGGAGCTGTTTCCGGAGTTGAAGGGATTGGAGTTGACGCCGCGGGCTGCGGGTAAGCCGTCGATCGAGCTGCCCACCGCACCGATGCCGCATATGTCCTGCGCGCAGAATGCGCAGGTGGATTACATCGTGTTTGTGAACCGGCATTCGGGACGACCGCAGGAGCTTAGAACCTACCGCAAGGATGTGGCCCGGTATGCCATGCAGCAGACGTTTTACGGGCTGCCGGAGATGCGCAGGAAGCACAACGAGACGATCGAGCGCTTGCTCGAAGCCGAGGTCTTTGAGCTTCGTTATACCGAGCTGGACTGGGGCATTGAGCGTTTGCAGCGGCTGGTTCGGGAGGGAAGATAGTGGAACCGCTGCTATCGGAAGCAGGGCCCGCGAAGGGAACACCTTTGTGGAAGAGCCCGGCCGCGTGGCTGCGGGAAAAGGAGTTAGGGCGAGGCTTCTGGATATTTTTTACGGCCGCCTTCTTTTTCGATTTTGGGTTTTCGATCTATGTGTTTCTCTTCAATCTTTACCTGCTGGACCTTCACCTCAACGAACGAGCGATGGGGCTGATTGGCGGGGCGATGACGCTGGGCTCGGTGGTGGGGACGCTGCCTGGGGGTCTGCTCGGACGGAAGATCGGAATTCGTCCGCTCATGATGATCTGTTTTATCGGTTCAACGGTGCTTTGCGCTTTACGCGTGGTGATGGTGTGGGAGAGCGCACAGCTTGTGCTGGCATTTCTAAGCGGATTAGCCATGTGTTTGTGGGGCGTATGTTTTCTACCGGCGCTGGCGCGGCTTACGACAGAAGAGAATCGCGCCTCGGCCTTCAGCCTTATCTTCTCCGTGAGCATTGGTACGGCGACGCTGGGCGGCATTGTGTGTGGATACCTGCAGCAGTGGCTGAAGCTGGTCGGGCTCGTGCTACAGCCGGTCGAAGTGAAACGGATCATTCTGCTGAGCTCCTGCGGCATCGCGGCGATGGGGCTGGCGGCGGTGGTGCGCCTGCAGATGCCTGCGACTGTGGTGGAGGATCGAGCACAGCCGGAGAGTGGCCGAAGACGTTGGGTGCCGCATCCCTTCCTCCTGCGCTATCTGCCGGCGATGGCCTTATGGACGGCGGTGATTGCGGCCTTCACGCCTTTTGCAAACGTCTACCTGTCGAAGAATTTGCACGTTCCGATGTCGCACATCGGGCTGATCTTTTCCGTGGCCCAGGTGGTGCAATTTTGTGTTGGACTGCTGACACCTGTGTTGTTTCGTCGGCTGGGCATGGTGCCGGGGATCGTTGTGACCCAGATCGCTACCGCGGTAAGCCTGGGATGCCTGGCGGCCACACACGATACTCAGATGGCGGTGGGATTGTATCTCGGCTTCTCTGCGTTGCAGTGGATGAGCGCTCCGGGTCTGTACAACCTGCTGATGAGCAAAGTGCCGGACGAAGAACGTAGCACGGCGGCTTCGGGTGCGTTGTTCTGCAATGCGGTGATTGCGTCGGGTGCGACGGCGGGCGCGGGGATTTTGTTTGTTCGATTTGGATATCCGCATGTGTTGATGGGCATTGCTGCAATGGCCTTGGTGGTGGCGATGCTGTTCTGGTTGCTGGTGGGGTCGATGGACCGCCGCGTGCCGACCGAGGCAAAGACCGATGGTGGTTCGCTGAGAGAGATCGAGGTAAAAGGATGAAACGAGTCTGCGCGGTGCTTGTTGTGATGATGCTTGCCAGTGCAGCCAAGGCCAGGGCCTGGCAGCCGGGTGGGGTGCAGCTTCTGTGTCATCGCACAGCGAATCAGGATGTGCCGGAGAACACGCTGGAGTCGCTGGAACAGGCGGCTCTGCTGGGCTGCAACGTGGTGGAGCTCGATGTGCGGCGCACGCTGGATGGAAAGCTGGTGCTGAACCATGACGGCATTCTGGAACGGCTGACGGATGGCATTGGCGAAGCGGAGACGACGTACTCCGGCGATCTGGAGCTGCGCGATGTTGGCGGATGGATGGGCGACCGGTTTACCGGAATGCGCATCGCCACGTTTGAGGATGCGCTGAGGCTGGCTCGCACGATGGATATCCGGCTGGTGGTGGATATGAAGACGAAGGGCATGGGCGCGGAGGTGCTGGAGTTGCTGCAGCGCGAAGGCATGCTGGAGCGGGTTCAGTTCAACACCGAGTGGTCGGATGTAAAGCAACTTTATCCGGAGGCGACCGATGCAGGCGCCGGGACCAAGTGGGTCCAGCCCGGCGTAACGGCAGAGCAGGTAAAGGCGTATCACCGCGAGGGCAAGGCGGTGGTGGCGAACTTTTCCGCGAATGAGCACCAGCTGGATCTGGCAGCGATGAAGGCTGCCGTTGCCGCGGGCGTGGATGGAATCAACGTGGACTATCCGCGGCTGGGCGCGGATGCCGTGGGGCGTCCGGTAGAGCGGAAGATCCACGAGCTGGAGGTCGAGGCCGGCTCGGGTGAGGGTCTGGCGCGAGCGAAGGCCATCCTGGCGCTGTCGAGGTATCGCGGATTTCCTCTGCAGGAGAATTTTGCCCGCTGGATGCTGGACGCCGACGGCGACGTTTCGCGGGCGGCGGCGCTGGCCCTGGTAACGGCGCGGCCGCAACCGCCGCTGACGGTGTTTGCCGAGGCGTTGCGGTCGGAGCACAAGGATGCTCGAGCGAATGCGGCGTGGGCCCTGGGAATGCTGCACGCCCCAGCGAGTATTTTGCTGCCGCTATTGCAGGACAAAGACCCGCGCGTGCTGCAGGAGACGTTGATGGCACTGTCGCGCGCACCCGGGGATGTAAGCGCGGCAGCGTTGTTGCCGTTGCTGTCGAATGAGACCGCGGCAGTGCGTGGAGCGGCGGCGCTGACGCTGGCGCGGCACCAGCCCGAGGCGGCGCTCAAGGCCATTCCAGTGCAGATGCGGTTGGAGATGAAGGCCTCGTTGAAGTTGGGGGAAGACTATGAACGGCGCGGCAAACCACAGCTGACGCAGGCGGAGAGCGATGAGATTTCGGGCCGCTTCCGCTGCCAGATGAAGATGGTGCAGGCGCTCTCCATGCTGAAGGGGCCGGGAGCGATCCAGGTGTTGGAGGAGTTGGCGTTTCAGCCGGGTGAAGGATTCACGCAGTTTGACAGCATCGTGGCTGGATTCAAGCTGTGGGACAGGATCGGAGGGGACGCGGAACCGGCCGTCGAGGCGCTGGGGTCGAGCGATGGCCAGATGGCGGATCGCACGGAGTGGATGCTGGTGCAGGCCGGGCAAGCGGTGCTGCCGGACGTACGGAAGGCCCTGGGCAGCGAGAATGCTTCGGTTCGTGAGCGGGCGATTCGGATCGTGGCCTGGCAGGGGGATGCGGGGTCGCTGGAGATCCTGCGGACGATGCAGAAAACAGATGCGGCAAATGCTGAACTGGCGGCGTGGGCGATTGAGAAGATCGAAAGCCTTCACCCGAAGGTGTAGGCAGACAGAATGGCAGGTAGAGAGTTTGTATCGATAACTACTGGCACGGGTTCACGATGCAATGCTCGTAACGAGCGACAAAGCAGTGGCAATCGGCTGACAGCGTCATGACAACGTCGAACCAGACGCCACATACGATCAGGGTTGGGCCTATGCAGAGCTTGTATACGAATCCTGAGAAGTATCCTCATAAGCGGGAACGGCAACTGCGCGAAGCCGTGTTGCTGACCTTCTGCGATCCCATGCCCGCGGAGTGCGAGCGGCTGCAGAACGTTTCCAGCAGGAGATGGCAATCGCTGCTAACG
Organism: Acidobacteriaceae bacterium; assembly: GCA_035482415.1. Classification (GTDB taxonomy): domain Bacteria; phylum Acidobacteriota; class Terriglobia; order Terriglobales; family Acidobacteriaceae; genus Granulicella. The sequence continues at coordinate 22,688 of DATHQT010000054.1, forward strand.
TGGTTGGATACAAGCGGGATGGCGCTTTATTTCCTTGACCGCCTGACGCAGCTGGGACGGCGTGACTTGCTTCCGCCGACGGTGCTGGAGCGTCTGCAGCAAAACCTACTGGATAGCACTGAGCGCACCAGCAGCATGATCGCTGAATCGACAGCCATTCATCGCAGTTTCCAGGAAGCAGGTCTTTCCTACGCGGCGCTCAAGGGATTTTCACTGTGGCCGGTCTCTGTGCCCAAGCCTGAGCTGCGCTCGCAACTGGATCTGGACTTCCTGATCGCGGCGGGGAGCGCGGCTGAGGCGCGGCAGATTCTTGAAGCGCGAGGCTATCGCCTGAAAGCCATCAGCGGCAAGAGTTGGGAATTCAAGTCGGGTACACTCGGCAAGGCTTCGCTGAAAAACCTCTACAAGCCCACACTTCACCGCACCGTGGAACTGCATTTGGAGATGAGCGATCGGGAACCCGATTCGCTGTTGGCTCGCACCGAGACGCTCTACTTTGATGGTATTGTCATGCCGGTTCTTCATCGGGTGGACCTGTTCCTGGGGCAGGGGATGCATCTTTACAAGCACGTATGTGGAGAGTTCTGGCGTACGGCTCACTTGATCGAGTTTCGCCGGCACGTCATGGCGCGGTATGACGACAGGGTTTTTTGGCAGGAGCTACGGTGGCTCGCCGAAGGTAACCTGCGAGCGCAGGTCGGACTGGGCGTAATCGTCTTGTTGATTTCGAACACGATGGGTGATTTTGCGCCCGAGGAGCTTACTTGTTGGACGGCTGATGCCTTACCGGTTCGGATTCGTCTATGGGTTGAACGATATGGCCGTCAGTCTGTCTTTGTCAGCCATCCCGGAAGCAAGCTTTATCTTGTGCTGCAGCAGGAATTGGAACGTGCGGGCCTGACGGCAAAGCGGTCGCTAAAGGGTGCCTTGTTGCCCAGCCGGTTGCCGCCGGCCATCGCTCACGCCTCGGCAAATGAAACCGTGTCGGCGCGTCTGGTCCGGTATCGCAGGCAAGCGAATTTCATTCTGTTTCGGTTGCGCTTTCATCTTGTGCAGGGAATTCGCTATGTATGGGAGTCGAACCGCTGGCAGCAATATGTAAACGGGCGTGATGCGGGCTGAGGGTGTTCAGGGATAGAGGCCAACGAAGACATATCGCTTTCAGCAGCGTTTCAGGAAGCTGTACTTGCGCGCCTCTTGAAGAGGAACCACATGGATATCGCAACGATCCAACCCAACCAGGATAGATCCGACCAGAGAGCGGATCGAGGGTGCATGACTCGCAGGAAGCCGCGCCCTGCTGGGGTTTGGAGGACTCCAACGAGGAGATGCTTGAACCCCTTCGGGTTATCCGGCAGGTCACGCTGCTGCGCTGAAGCGACTTGTGTGTCCAGTATGGGATTGCCTCCGAAGGCTACATCCCAGTGACTGAGAATGGCGTGGAGGACGGTACTGCCGCAGAGCCACGCTGATTGGTATGCGAATTTACTGCCGCCCGGATACGGAGATTCGAAGGAGTCAAACGCGGTACCTCCGGGAGCCTGCATGGAGTAGTTGCTGGCTGTGCGGAGGACCAGGACTCGATTGATATCGATGCGATGAATGCCGTCCAGGCGCGTGAGGGCGTTCATGATGCCGGAATCCTCCATATCCGTCATCACAAAGTTTCCCTTGCCACCCGTGTAAACCCTGACAAAATCGTTGGCGAACTGAGTGAGAATCTTGCCGTGCCAGTAATGGTCGGAGGAAAGAACGTCGCCGAACAGCACAAAGGGCGGGCGCTGCGCGTTCGGGTAACCGACATACGCCGCGCGAAAGGAGGCGATGGACGAATCGTCTGGTAACTTGAGACCGCGGGTTTGCTCAAAGGCCCAGGCGACCAGCTTTGCATTGAGCGGGAAGACGTTGATGCCGGGGCGGACCGTGGTCGGATTTGGCTGGGTAGAGCCGACGGGGAAAAGACCATACGGCCAGCCGGCTGGAGCTTCGCGCACATCGATCTCGCTCATGACGTCGCCGATGACATAATGAGCCCAGGCTGCGGAACCGATGGAGGCGTCTGCCGGGTCGACGCCGGCGACGCCATTGATGATGAAGTAGGCGTGGGTAAGGTCGAACTGCGGATCGAGGCCAATCGCCATCGTCGACGCCGAGGCATTAATGAGCGTGTCGTCGGTGATCAAACCGAGCACCGTGTGTTCGGCATTGGCGTGGACGGGTTGCGGAACGCCCGGCACGTCGAGCGCCTCCGTGAGATGTTCACGGGTGCTCCAAAGCTCGAACTCTCCGGGAGAGTTAACCACGATGACCGCCCGAATCGGCCACGGTGTTGGCGGCGGTTGCAGCGTGGGTTGGGGCTGTGCGTTTGCCGGGGCGACAACGGAAAAGAGTGCCGTGAGTACAGCTATAACCGAACTACGGCGTGGGCTGACCATGCTTGGCTCCAGAATCCTGTAGGGTTGGTTGGCTGGGTGGTGGAGCAAATCGAGCGGTCTCACAATGCATGTGCCGTCTCCGGCACTTCGAAGACAGTTCGTGGATAGGGGAAAGAATTTCTTACGTCGCGACGAGCCCGCAGGAATGGGCCAACTTGGTCACATTCCGCGCCGATTGTTACCGCTATGGTACCTACGATTTTTGTGATTTCCCTGAGAAGAATTGTCACCAGAGTTTCTTCTTCTTGTCACAACTTCTGCATTCCGGGTGCTGTCGATCATCGCGACTTCCTCTGATTCCAGTTTGTCGCATCTCGAATGGTATAAAAGTGGCGCGGCATTCCATGAAGTGACCTTTCCATGACAACTTCGGAGCCCGGTTTCGCATAAAGTTCGTTAGGTCCCGCTCACGATACCTCAGGATATGGGCGAGGACTGGCACAACCGTTTTCGCTAAGAGACGTTTACGGGGGATAGTGTGAAAAACGAAAATAGCCCCGTCCTGGGCCTCCCTCGCATCGCAAACGACAAACGACTTGCGGCGGTATTGACGTTTGCCTTCGCATGTATTTTCACCGTGCTATGCGGGACTTGGCCAGACATCTATAGTTTTGCCCGCACGTCTCAGCCTGGGACACGGCACCAGTTCCTTGCGTCGCCCGTTCGCCTCTCCGACGACGTCATGATCTCCCTCAGAGCCAGCTATATTCTGCGTGAGCGAGGTATACCAGCGTTCAACAGGGTTGATGTAGCTCAGCCATCGACGTCCTATATCGCTCCGTATGTGTTTGCCGGTTTGTTGAAGGTTCTTCGACCGAATGTTGCGATTGTTTTCTATGCACTGTTAGGCCTCTTTTCTGTCGCGGGTACAGCGGCGCTCATCGTCTGGTATTCAAGATCCACTGCCAACGCATTGCTTCTCGCGTTGTTGCTGCTGACTACCTCGACCAACCTCATGTTCGCTCTCAATGGCTGGGATCACCTCTTCCAGGGCTTCGCCCTGGCATGGGCAACTGCCTTAGCGTTGAAATCGGGAATGACCTCGCGCAGAATGTTCGCGGCATCCTTGCTCCTGGTTCTCGGCACGTTGTTCCGGCCAGACGGCCTCATCCTTTCGCTTGGAATTCTCGCAGTGCTTTGCTTGTCGTCCTCAAGGGTCCGCCAATTCATCGTTTTCGGAGCAGGCCCGTACCTTCTGCTGACAGGTGCGGCGTTGGCATTCAATTTCCACCAGTTTGGCCATCTCACGCCGACGACCGCGAGACTCAAGTTTGGCGCCGCACCCTCTCTTGGCTACATCCTCAAATACATCATTGCGAATGGGATCCTCTGCTACAGCGCTCTGACGCTGCTGGTGATGTTGACGGTCTTCTATTTCGCATTCTCACGCACGATGCCTGGGGTAAAAGGCCGCATCGTTATCAGTTGCTGCCTGGTTACAGCGGCCATCGCATTGTATAACAGCGACTATCTCAGCGGGGCGCGAATGATTTGGTCGCCAGTATGCGTACTGGCCGTGCTGATCGCCGTTTTATCCCCGGCGTTGTTCTCGTCTGCCGAACGCCGGCTGAAAAAACTACTGGATATCGACCCCGCGTACAAACGTCAACCTTCCGCTTCGCCCTCTGCGTACGCAACGGCGGGATTTCGTGCGTTCGTGGCCTTCATGGCGGTAGTCGTGCTAGGCAGCCTGGCTTCTCTAATTATGCAGCGCCACAACAGCGCTGCGATCTCCCGGGATTCTTTCTACGAGTCAAAGGGCGCACAACAATTTTTCATCTCGCAATGGATTGCAAGCAATCTGGCACCCAAGGACGGGCCCATCGGATTCTTTGTTCTCGGCGTGAGCTACGATCTGCCTGGATTCGAAATCGCTGACTTCAATGGGGTGGCAGATGAAGCGATCGCGACGCGCAAAGCCAACCCCGGGGGAATGCCTGGGCACAACAAATGGAACGTCAACAAAACCCTGGACAAGTGGAATCCGCAAGCGATCGTTCCGGGCGGTCCAATCGACCCCACTCGCCCGGAGACAAGAGCGGCTTCCCTAAGCCATGCTCCGTATCTCTTATCCAATAGCAAAATCGTAGAGGGGTATGCCTATTGCTATGTGCCGGATTCTGATGCCGGCATGACGGACAAATGGGGTTTCTACCTTCGAAAAGACATTGCGAGGCGTCACCTGGATCAATTGAGATGTCCAACGGAATGAGAGTCTGCCCGCTTGCTCGCGGGCCTCGATGCCCGAATTGAGCCTCGGGGGAACCCCGGAGTCGGAACAGCAGGGGGCCTACGGTGGCAGGCCCTTCTAAGTGATTGATTAATGAAATGGTTTTGGTGAGCGGGCTGGGGCTCGAACCCAGGACCAACGCCTTAAAAGGGCGATGCTCTACCAACTGAGCTACCCGCTCGCTCCTTGATTAAGGTAGCACGAAGGCCGGTCTTCGTCGCGAGGTTGGGGGAATTCGACGGGCACTTGCATGGCGGCGAGAAGACACGTATAAATCAACCACTAAATCTCTTACCGAGCGAGTCTTAATGAAAATGCGAGGCGGGACACACAGAGCTGCCGCCATGCAGTCGAACGTTGCAGCAGGTCGCGGCCGCGCGGGTGGCCGGCTGGCGATGCTGTTGGTGGGCGCGGCGGTGTTCGGAGGCGGTGTTGCTGCGCGAGCCGGCAACCCGTTTGGGTCGCAGCCGGTGCCGGACTGGGTGAAGACGGCGGCGCAACAGAAGCTGCCGGAGTTCCACGGAAATCCCAAGGCAGTGGTGCTGCTCGATGAGACCACGTACACGGTCGATGCGAAGGGGCAGGCGGTTGAGCATGTGCGCCGGGTGGTGAAGATTCTGCGGCCGCAGGGGCGGGATTATGGGTATCCGTGGGTGTGGTACGACAAAGACTCGAAGGTGCTGTCGCTGCATGTGTGGAGCATCGACGCGGCCGGGCACGAGTACACGCTGAAAGATAACGAGATTGTGGATCTCGGCCAGCCAGGGGTGGGCGGGGATATGTTGTACTCGGATGACAGGGCAAAGGCAGCAGATCCGCCGGGACGCGATCCTGGCGGCATCATTGCGTACGAGTATGAGAAGCGTGAGCGGCCGTACCTGGCGGAGACTAACTGGGAGTTCCAGGATGGGCTGCCGCGGATGCAGCAGAGCTTCACTCTGGCGCTGCCGGCGGGCTACACGTATACAACGACGTGGGCGCGGCATGCGAAGGTGAACGGGATCGATCTTGAGAATCACTCCTATCGCTGGGAGATGAATGATGAGCCGGCGATTGACCTGGACCAGGTTCCGATGGCGCCCGAGGAGCGGTCCCAGGCGGCGCGCATGACGGTGCATTATGCAGGGCCGGGGTTGATGGAGCCCCAGGATGGGACGTGGCAGGGGATTGGCGAATGGTATGAAGGGCTGGAGAGCGGCCGGGTAGTCTCTGCGCCGGACATTGCCGCGAAGGCTGCAGCGTTGACGGCGGGGAAGACGGATTTCTACGACAAGGCCGAGGCTATCGGAGAGTTTGTGCAGCAGACGATCCGGTACGTCGAGATCAAGATGGGGGTGGGTGGGTATCAGCCTCACGCGGCGGAGGATATTTTTCGCGGGCGATACGGAGATTGTAAGGATAAGGCGACGCTGCTTTCGGCGATGCTGTCGAGTGTGGGTATTCACAGCGCGCAGGTGCTGGTGGACACGGAGCGGGGCGTCGATCCGGATGCGCCTTCGATCGTAGCCGATCACATGATTGGGGCGATTGAGATTCCGAAGGGATATGAATCGCCGAAGTTGCACAGCGTGGTGACCGCGAAGACGGGGAAGCGGTATTTGATCTTCGATCCGACGTGGGAGCGGACGCCGTTCGGACAGCTGGAAGACAAACTGCAGGGAAGCTACGGGGTGCTGATCGAAGGCAATGACAGCCAGGTGATCGAGCTGCCGGTGATGGATCCCGCGCTGAATACGATTCGACGGTCAGGGAAGTTTGAGCTGAGCGCGGATGGGTCGCTGAAGGGATCGGTTACGGACCTGCGGTTTGGGGACCTGGCGGAGTACAGGCGGCGCGTTTTTTCGAGCGAGGGTGAAAAGAAGCAGACGGAGTACATGAACCGCGTGATCGCACAGGACTTTACGGGGGCGTCCATGACAGGCCTGAAGGTCGAGAACGTGGACGCGCTGAATAAGGATTTGACGACCACGTTTGATCTGCAGGCGAGCCACTTTGGGAATTTTACCGGGCCGCTGCTGATGGTTCGGCCGCGCGTGCTGGGGAGCTACGAGCTGGATGTCGATCGCAAGCCGCGAGCCGTGGAGATCAACCTGGAGCAGACCATGCAAGGCACCGATGAGTATGACATCGAGCTGCCGCAGGGATACGTGGTGGATGAGCTGCCGGACCCAGTGAAGATCGATGTGGGATTTGCGAGCTATGTGAGCTCGACGGAGTTGCATGGGCGGGTGTTGCACTATCGCCGGACGTACACCGTGAAACAGGTGACGGTGCCTGCGACAAAGTATGAGGCGGTGCAGCAGCTGGCGGCAGCCATCGCTTCGGATGAAGGCAGTCAGGCGATTTTGAAGCGCGGAAATTAAGGCCACTACAGACGAAGAGGAGCGAACGGCTGGTGATGACGATACGACGGATAGGTGCGTGGGTGTGGGCGGCTGTGGCCGTGAGCGCGACGGCATGCGCGCAATCGAATTTTATGCGGCCTACACCGGAAGAACTTTCGATGACCTCGTTGCCAGGGTACCCGGGAGCGGCGGCGGTGGTGCTGAATCGTGAGGAGACGACGAAGGACGATCTGAATACGGTGTTTCATTACGAGCGCATCAAGATCCTGACCAAAGACGGGGAGAAGTATGCGAACGTGACGCTGCCGTTTATCAGCGTCGCGCAGAACTCCTACTCGGAGACCGGCGATGACAAGACGCTCGGAGAGATTACGGGACGGACGATCCACGCGGATGGCACGATCATTCCGTTTACGGGAAAACCGTATCTGAAAGTGCTGGAGAAGGACCAGGACGTGAAGAGGCAGGAGAGAGTGTTCACGCTGCCGGATGTTGAGGTGGGAAGCATTATTGAATACCGCTACGTGACGCGGATTGCCGATAACATTTACGAGGCGCCCGACTGGTATATCCAGGGCGAGTTGTACGTGAAGCAGGCGCACTACGTCTGGTACCCGACGTCCAGGGATCTACAGGATAGTCACGGCCTGATTACGACGATTACCTGGTTCCCGATTCTTCCTGCAGGAGTGAAGATCGAGCGCCGCGATCTCCCGCATTCCCAATTTACGCACGAGCCGATCCAGGTGTTTGAATTGACGATCAAGGATGTTCCGCCGGAGGTGAAAGAGGCTTATATGCCTCCAATCGCGAGTTTCAGCTACCGGGTTATGTTCAACTTCACGGCACAGCATACCCAGGCCGACTGGTGGAAGGATGAAGGCAAGGACTGGTCCAAGCGCATGGATTCCTTCGCCGATCCGAACTCGGAGTTGAAGAAGGAGACAGCGGACATCGTATCCGGAGCAACGAATGACGATCAGAAGCTGCAGAAGATTTATGCGGCGGTGATGAAGCTGGAAAACACGCATTACACCCGAGCTCACGACCAGCAAGAAGATAAAGCCGAGGGCGGACACCAGGTGAAAAACGCAGCCGACGTGCTGAGCCACAAGCGAGGCAGCGAGACACAGCTTGCGGCGTTGTTTGTGGGAATGGCGAGAGCTGCCGGGATGAAAGCCTACTTGATGTATGTGCCCGACAGGAGCGAGGAGATATTTGTTCCTCTCTGGGAGAGCTTTCGGCAGTTCGACGACGTGATTGCGATTGTCACCGTGGACGGGAAAGAGATGTACTTCGATCCGGGATGCAGGTACTGTGCCTACGGCCACCTGGCGTGGCAGCATACCCTGGTGCAGGGATTGCGGCAGTTCGATAAGGGGACGGAGTTTGGTGTGACTCCCGACGAGGATTTCAAGGTCAACCTGGTGACACGGGTGGCGAACTTGAAGATGGATGAGGGCGGCCAGATAACGGGCACGATCGATCTGACGTTCAGGGGAGCAGACGCAGTGGAGTGGCGGCATAAGGCATTGAGTGGTGACGAGGAGAGCCTGAACCACGCGCTGCGGACGCACCTGGAGGAGATGGTGCCGAAGTCGCTGCAGGTGAAGGTCGACAAGATAGAAAATGTGGCGGAGTATGAGCAGCCGCTGAAGGTGAGCTACGACGTGACGGGAACGCTGGGAACGCATACGGGGAAGCGCATCCTTATGCCCTCGGATGTCTTTCTGAGCGGCGAGTCGACGCCCTTCGCAGAGGAAAAGCGGCAGCAGGCGGTTTATTTCCACTATCCGCGCTATGTGCAGGACGCACAGCGGATTAATCTGCCGGCTACGATGAGTGTGGAAGCGCTGCCGGACACGGCGAGGTTCGATCTTCCAAAGCAGGAGGCCTACACCCTGGCGATTACTGGCGATGCAAAAGGTTTCACGACGCGACGGAACTACGTCCAGGGTGAGTTGCTGGTTATGCCAAAGGACTATGACACCTTGCGCAAGTTTTATGCCCAGTTCGAGAGCAAGGACCAGGAGAGCGTGGTGCTGAAGGCCGCACCGGCGGTGGCGGCGTCGGGAGGAAACTGAGCGAAGGCGGTGGTGTCAGCGGGGGTCGGCTGCGAGGCTGCAGACTTTGATGACGCCGTTGTTATAAGGGCATGGGTGCGTGGTGGGAGCCGCGGCGTGAAGGATCATCCAGGTAACGCCGAGAGGGAGCAGGCGCGGGTCGCGGACGGCGTCGGTCTCGGTGGAGAGGTTGGTCTGGGCGTCGGCCCCTTGCAGCCATTGGGTGGCGAGGGAGGGCGTGATGGCCGCCTCGCCCCCGTCCTTGGAGAAGTCCGGTAGGGCGCTGCGGAGCGCGATGGGGCGGAAGGTCTGGGCGTCTTCACCGTCCTCGTTGACATACTTGGTGTCGAGGGCGAAGAGGGCATCGGGTGGGGTGTTGTCGCGGGCCCAGAGAAAGGCTCGGACCCAGGGGTTGGGATTCTGCTGCGCGCGCCAGGGAAACTCGAGGTGCTCGGAGGCGGGGAAGGTCTGGCGCTGCACGTAGAACATGGTGCCGGCGAGAGCCACGATGAGGATCACGGGTAGGGATGCGAGCGCAAGGCGGGGCGCGTTGGAGCGTAGGCGCTGGCGGCCTTCGAGGGCGATCTGGGTGAGGGTTGCGCCGAGCAGGAGCGTCATGATGGCGTAGATGAGAAGGAAGACGCGCAGAGGCTGCATGCGGGCGACGAGGTGAGAACGACTGGCTTCGTGCGCGAAGCAGAGGACGACAAGGGTTGCGATGCAGCCAATGGCAATGCAGGCGCGGCAGAGTGTGGCAGCGGCGGCGTTGAGCGGGTCGGATTGCCTGCGATAGCGGGTGAGCAGCGCGGCGAGGACGACGAGCGGGCCGATGAGTCCGAGGAGCTCAAACCATTGCCATTGGGAGAGGAACCAGTAGTAGCGGGTTATCTCGGCGGCGATGATGGCGGGAGTTTCGGTGGGGGCGACGGCGTGAAGGATCGCCGCGAGGGCGAGTGCGGATAGCGTGAGGAGGGCGTAGGCGAGGGTTCGCTGGCGCAGGCGGGTGAGGCGTACGACCAAGACGAAGGCGAAAGCGTACGCCGCCATCAGCGGATGGAAGGAGGCTGCGAGGATGAGGCAGAGCGCGGAGCTCAGGAGCGGGCGCAGGCTGGGACGATCGTCGAGCGCAAGGGCTACGGCGAGCATGGACAGGGGTGTAGAGAGGCTACGCGCGGTGACGTAGGGGTCCATGAGGAGAAGCGACGTGCCCGCGATGGGCAGCGTCCAAAAGACCGCCAACAGGCAGAGGCCGGCGAGTTGCGCGGTTTCGCTGGAGATGGTGCGTTGCAGGATGCGGTGAGCCGCGTAGAAAGTTAGCCAGAGGCTGAAGAGATCGGTGAGCAGCAAAACCCAGGCGAGCGAGAGATGAGTAAGGTGCACGATGAAGGCGAGGACTGGAGCGAAGATGGAGAAGTGAAGGTGCTCGCTGACGAATACGGTGTAGTGCGGGAAGAGGGTTGGGTTGAGGGTTAGTTGGACGCCTGCGACGTAGAGTCCACCGTCTTCGGCGAGCGGGTGATAGCCGTTGAGGAGAAGTGTGAGGATGGTGAGAGCCATCAAGGCAAGGCGCATCGACCAGGAGGGAAGAAGCCTGGAGGACAAAGTTGGGTCTGGCCGTTTTGCAGAAATCATGTTGTTCTGAATTTGACGATACAACCAAATGCGAAGGGATGAATGTGGGAGCGAGTTAGTGGCCGCGGCTCGCGAGTTGCGGCTAGAATAAGAGGTGTGTTGTCCAGCCACAAACCCTCCCTCCTCGAAGACGAGACGCCGCCCGATCCCAGCGCACATGGCCCATTTGCCGCGCTTCGGCGTGTTCTGCCTTCTGGCGAAGTCATTCGATTCCTGCTTGTCGGCGGATCCAACACGCTGATCTCGCTGGGACTTTATTCGGGATTTGTGATCCTGTTTGGGTATCTGCTCCCGCACCATGGGAAGCCGCTGATCGCGGATATTGCGCAAATTACATCGAAGCCGCTTGCGATCACCATAGCGTTTCTCTGCTACAAGCATTTTGTTTTCCGCACAAAAGGCAACTATCTAAAAGAATGGTTGAAGTGTTTCGCGGTGTATGGAATCAGTACGCCGGCTGAGTTGATTATCCTGCCGTTGGCGACCAAGGCGTTTCTGCTGCCCACGTTGACGCATCCCTATGCTCCGTTTCTGGCGGGGATTGTGAACTCGGTGGTGATTGCGTGCTACAGCTACTTTGCGCATAAGAAGTTCTCGTTTAAGCGGTAACGCTTTGGGCGCGCGGTTTCCGCGCTGCGATACTTGAGGCTTCAGATAAAGGTTCAGAAAGACAATCATGTATAGAACATTGCAATTGCAGTTGCAGGCACGGATCGAGGCGCTGTTGAAGGAGCGCTACGAGATTGCGTTGGCGAATCTCGCGGTGGAACTGCCACCCAAGATCGAGTTTGGGGAGATGGCGCTGCCGGTTGCGTTCGAGTTGGCGAAGCGGCTGAAGAAGGCTCCGCGAGCGATTGCGCAGGAGCTGCAGGCGGAATTGGCGGAGACTCCCGGTGTGGCGGCCGTGGAGATTGCCGGCGCGGGCTATCTGAATGTGAAGCTGGATCGCGCGGCGATGGTGAAGCGTATGGCTGCGGACGAGCACGCGGAGGTGGGTGGCGGCGGGTTTCGGCTGGTCGAACATACGAGCATCAATCCCAACAAGGCAGCGCATGTGGGGCACCTGCGGAATGCGATCCTGGGTGACAGCTTTGCGCGCATGCTGAAGAAGGATGAGTACAAGCCGGGTTGGGATACCGGCGTGCAGAACTACATCGACAACACGGGCGTGCAGGTGGCCGATATTGTGGTGGCGATGACCGAGCTGCAGGGGATGTCGCTGGCCGATGTGCGGGCGTGGATGGCGGAGCTGGAGAAGACGGGGACGCGGCTGGATTACGCATGCTGGGATCTGTATGCGGAGGTGTCGCAGTGGTACCAGGCGGATGCGCCGCGTGTTGGCGAGCGTCGGCAGGTGCGGCTGGATACGCTGCATGCGATTGAGGCTGGTGGCAATGAGAAGGCGGAGATTGCGGAGCTGATTGCTACGGGCGTGCTGCGGCGGCATTTGGAGACGATGGAGCGGTTGGGGATTGAGTATGACTTTCTGCCGCGCGAGAGTGAGATTCTGCACCTGCACTTCTGGGAGACGGCGCGGGCGCTGATGGTGGAGCGCGGTGTGCTGTATCTCGAGACGGAAGGGAAGAACAAGGGTTGCTGGGTGATGCGGCGAGCGATCTCGGCGGCTGCAGGTGTGGAGTTAGCGGAGCAAGGTCCTGACGAGGACGCGAAGATCATCGTGCGGTCGAATGGGACCGTTACGTATGTTGGCAAGGACATTGCGTACCACCTTTGGAAGTATGGGTTGTTGGGGAAAGATTTTGGGTATGCGAAGTTTCACGAATATGCGACGCATACTTGCTGGATCTCGACGGTGCATGGGGAAGAGCCGCGGCCGGATTTTGGGTTGGGCTTTGGGCATGCGGATGCGATCTATAACGTGATTGATTCGCGGCAGGACGATCCGCAGACGCAGGTGAAGGAGTCGTTGCGAGCGCTTGGGTATGTGGATGAGAGCGATCGGTACACGCATCTGAACTATGCGTTTGTCGGGCTCACCGCGCGCACTGCGGAAGATCTTGGGTATGTGCTGAGCGACGAAGACAAGGCTAAGAACTTTATCGAGGTCAGCGGGCGCAAGGGCTTTGGCGTTAAGGCCGATGATCTGATCGATCGCATGATTGCCGCGGCGCGGAAGGAAGTGGAAGCGCGGCATCCTGAGCTGGAGGAGGCTGAGCGCGCGGAGATTGCGGAGGCGATTGGTGTCGGTGCGCTGCGATTTTTTCTGCTGCGGTTTACGCGCAATACGGTGATCGCGTTCGACTACCAGGATGCGCTGGCGTTTGATGGCGAGACGGGGCCGTATGCGCAGTATGCTGCGGTGCGAGCGGCGAATATTTTTCGTAAAGCGGGTGTGAGCGAGGAGGCTGCGCTGGCGGCTGTCGCTGACCTGGATTTGAGTGCGATGCTCGTCGGCGATGAGGGGACGAGTGTGTGGGAGGTTTGGCTGACGGCGTCGCGACTGTCGCTGGTGCTGGAGCAGGCGATTGCAGCGGCTGAGCCGGCGATGCTGGCGCGGTATGCGTTTGCGCTGGCGCAGCAGTTCAATAACTTTTATCACCGGCACCACATTTTGACCGAGACGGATGAGGCTCGGAAGATGCTGCTGCTGGCGACGGCGGCGGTGGCTCGGCGGGAGCTGGTGCGGGTGCTGGGGTGGCTGGGGATTGTGGTCCCCAGCGCGATGTAGTTTTGGGCAGAGGGTACCCCCCCTCCCCCCCTCCCCCACCTCCTTGTCCGGACTTTTTGCGTAAAGTGTTCTTGGTGTGGACGTTAGGGGGCGAAGTACCCTTGGTGGTCTTTTGCGCAAGGTGTTGAGGGGGTTGGGGTTACGGGTCAAAGTCTGTGGCTGCGGGACTTTTCGTGCAAAGTATTGAGGGGCTTGGGGTTGGGGGCCAAAGTCTCTGCCTGCAGGTCTTTTGGTGCAAAGTATTGGCGGGGTTGGGGTTCGGGGCCGGGTATCCCGATGGGCTAGATCAGGGTCGTATGAGTGGCCTTCGGGATGCGTGAGGGGAAAGGCAGGCCTCGGTAGATGCGTCGCGGGGCGCGGGTCGGCTTGCGCTCGGGGTGGTGGAAGTAGCAGAAGGGTTCGTTGCGGAGGGCGGGGGAGCCGCAGCGGTGCTGGTCGGGGAAGAGGTGGTGGCAGGTGGCGATGGGTTTCATGGTGGCTCCGGGTGTGGTTCGGGTGCAAGGTTTTGAGGGAATGGGGGATGGGGCCGCCGTGGTGGCAGCCTGGCTTTGCCGATTCCCGGGTTAAAGGCGGTGGGTCCGGCGCGGCGCCGGCTTCGCGGCGGTCGCTCGGACGGGTAGGTTGTAAATGATTTTGGGGCTAGTTCTATTGTAGCGAGTTGGGTGGGGTAACTATGCCAGGTTTTTGAAATATATATCGCCAGTGTTCATGCGGGTTTTGGCGGTTTTGCAGGGTCGCGGGGGCTTGACAGGTTTGCGGTGCTGCCCGGACGGAGGATGGCTTCGCGTGGTTGCGGGGGGTGGGTGGCGGCGGAGAGGAAAGCGATTTTGTCGTTGCGCCTGCGGCTTCACTCCGGCCTGCGGCAGCGAGGTACGGGGCTTTTGTGTGTCTACACCTAGGCCTTCGGCCTAGGCTGTGATGGTTCGGGCCGTTGGCCCTTAGGGCTGTGAGGTTCGCAGGGGGGAGCGGTCGCGCTGGCGCGCGATGCCCACCTTCGCGACGATGAGACCGTCGCGAAGATGGGGCACCTGGATTGTGCAGGGCCTACCTTAGCGACGATGAGACCGTCGCGAAGATGGGGCACCTGGATTGCGCAGGGCCTACCTTAGCGACGATTGGGCTTTCGCAAAGATGGGGCGCCGGGGTCGTGCGCGGAGATGAGGAAGCGGAGGGGTAGGTCGGTGGCTTTGGTGATGCCGATGCGGGGAGTGGCGGTGATGGTGGTGGGGCGGAAGCCGTCGTCGAGGACGCGGAGGGGGGAGCGGGGGCGGGTTACGTCGAGGTTGTTTTCGGCGAGGGTGATGCCCAGGGCCTGGCAGAGACGGCCGGGGCCGGAGCAGAGGAGTTTTGGGTTGGCGGTGGTGGGGAGGCCTCGGAGGCGGGTCATGGTTTCGAGGCCGGCGACGGGTTGGAGGGCGCGGATGAGGACGCCGCCGGGTTCGCCTGCGGGCTGGCAGGAGAAGTTCAGGCAGTAGTGCATGCCGTAGATGAAGTACACGTAGGAGAATCCGGGCGGGCCGAAGAGGACTGCGTTGCGCGCGGTCTTTCCGATGAAGGAGTGGGAGGCCGGATCGGAGAGGCCGAGGTAGGCTTCGATTTCGGTGATGCGTCCGGTGAGGCGCTCGCCGTTGAGGGTGCGGGTGATGAGCTTGCCTAAGAGGTTGCGCGCGACGACGTCGGGGGAGTCGAGGTAGAAGCTGCGCGGGAGGTCCTGCGCGGACGGCGAGCGTCGGATGGGTGGGAGCCTGGGGGTCATGGTTGTTTGAGTTGATCTGGTTTGCCGAGTTGGTCCTGGATGGAACGGGTGCGTGGAGTTTGGACGTCGCCGGTGTGCTGGGTGGTGACGGTTTCGATGAGGACGATGAAGCATTCGTGTTCGGCGATGGGGTTGTGGAGGGTGCCGCGCGGGATCACGCAGAAGTCGCCGGGAGAGAGTTCGACGTCGGGCTGGCCTTGGATCTGGATGCGCATGCTGCCGCGGAGGACCTGGAAGAGCTCGTCCTCGTGATCGTGTTTATGCCAGACGAACTCGCCCTGGAGCTTGGCGACTTTTACGTATTGGTCGTTGACCTTGCCGACGACTTTGGGAGACCAGAATTCGGTGAGCTCGGTGCAGGCTTGGAGGAGGTTGATGGAGGCGATCATGGGGTCCTTCGGTCCTACGCGGACGGCGAGGGTTAAGACGGCGAGAGTGAAAAAACTAGGGTTAGGTTGCGGTGAGGGTGGGGAGGATTTCGGTGGCGGGGCCGAGGAGGATTTCGTTGAAGGCTTCGGCGTTGAGGGGAGCTTCGGGGCCTACGTAGATGGTTCGGATGCGGCGCTGGTTGGCGATGTGGACGAGGCCGGCGGCGGGGTAGACCGAGCCGGAGGTTCCGACGACGAGGAGGGCGGTGGCGCGGTGGAGCTCGGCGTAGATGTCGTCCATGGCGAGGGGGATTTCGCCGAACCAGACGATGTGGGGGCGGATGGGTTGGCCGCAGTCGGTGCAGGTGGGGAGGGTGGTTTCGTAGAGGGCGCGATCGGCGAAGGGGAGGTTGCAGCGGGTGCAGCGGGATTGGAAGAGCTGGCCGTGCATGTGGTGGAGGTGGTGGGAGCCGGCACGCTCGTGGAGGTCGTCTACATTTTGGGTGCAGAGGTAGAAGCGGTTGGGCATGCGGCGCTCGAGTGCGGCGAGGGCGAGGTGGCCGACGTTGGGCTGGGCGGCGAGGGCGTCGCGGCGGCGCATGGAGTAGAAGCGCCAGACGAGGGTGGGGTCGGCGTGCCAGGCTTCGGGGGTGGCGACGTCTTCGACGCGATGGCCGTTCCAGAGGCCGCCGGAGCCGCGGAAGGTGGCGAGACCGCTCTCCGCGGAGATGCCCGCGCCGGTGAGGACGAAGAGGCGGTCGTGAGCCGAGAAGGCCATGAGGCTAGTGTAGGCGGATCACTGTGGAGATGAGTCGGTGAGTTTGCGGAGTACGCGCCGTTTTGTGTGACGGGCACTCGCATCCCACTCATGACGATGAGACTGTCATGAATGGGGCACCCGGTGATTTAAGGCTTGGGCGCTGGTGCGGGTGGTGACTGGGGGTGGTCGGTATCTGGGGTGGGCACGAAGGGCAGAGGCTTGGCGTTGCCGCGGTGGCAGGTGCCGCAGGTGACTTCGTGTTCGGCGGGAGGGTTTTTGAGCTGGGCGAGGAAGCGCTGATTGATCTCGTCGCTCATGCGGATCATGGTGCGGGCGCGGTCTTTGACGGGGTTGGCGTCGGAGGGGAAGTCGAGGTGGCCGACGCCGGGCTTGTTGGCGGTGTTCTTGGCGTGGCAGTAGTCACAGTCGACGCCAAGCTGGGCTTCGAACTTGTGCATGATGTCGATGACCTGGTCGCCGGTGAGGTCCTTGGGGAGCACCTGGAGGTTGGTGGGCTTGGGGCGAGGGCGGTGGGGGCGGGGTTGCTGAGGGGCTGCGTCGGCTTGCGGGGTGGTGGGGGATTGGGCGGGGGCGGCGATTGCGAAGGTGAGGGCCAAGAGAGCGGCGGCCGATGCGAGGAGGCAGGGGCGGAGGTGTTGGGACATCCGTGGTTCCTTTGGGAGAGGATGGGAGCGGCTTTGATGCGGGGTGTTCGTGGGGCTGGGTTAGAGACGGGGTCGGGCGGCGATGAGTTTCCTGTTTATCACGCGGGCTATTCAGCTGGCGTAGGAGCGGACCCATTCGGTGATGGTGCGGATGGCTATGCCGCTGGGGCCTTTGGATTGCCAGGGCTTGGGGTCGTCCAGCCAGGTGGTGGAGGCTATGTCGAGGTGGATCCAGGGAGTCTCGTTGACGAATTCTTTTAGGAACATGGCGGCGGTGGTGGCTCCGCCGTAGCGGCTGCCGGTGCTGTTGAGGATGTCGGCGATCTGGGATTTGATTTGATCGCGGTAGTCGTCGGTGCAGGGCATGCGCCAGAATTTTTCGCCGGTGAGGGTGAGGGCGTCGTTGAAGTGCTGGATGGCGTCTTCGTTGTTGGAGAAGAGGCCGGCGTTGATCTGGCCGAGTGCGGTGCCGATGGCTCCGGTGAGGGTGGCGGCGTTGATGAGGTGGGTGGCGCCGAGGGTTTGGGCGTAGTGGAGGCCGTCGGCCAGGACGAGGCGGCCTTCGGCGTCGGTGTTCATGATCTCGATGGTCTTGCCGGACATGGCGGTGACGACGTCGCCGGGTTTGAAGGCGAGGCCGTCGGGCATGTTCTCGCAGGAGCAGACGACGCAGAGGACTCGGACGTTGGGCTTCAGTTGGGCTATTGCACGCATGGTCGCGATCATCGAGGCGGCGCCGGCCATGTCGTATTTCATCTTGTCCATGTCGGCGGCGGGCTTGATGGAGATGCCGCCGGTGTCGAAGGTGATGCCCTTGCCGACGAGGCCTAGCACGGGTCCGTCAGGGAGTGGATTGGCCGGTTCGTAGCGGAGGACGATGAGGGCCGGGGGCTGGGGGGAGCCCTGGGTTACGGAGGCGAAGGCACCCATTTTGAGCTCGAGGATTTTGTCGAGGGAGTGGACTTCGCAGACGAGGTTGAATTCGGCGGCCATGGCAGCGGTGCGCTTGCCTAGCTCGGTGGGGGTGAGGATGTTGCCGGGCTCGTTGATGAGGGTGCGGGCGAAGTTCTGGGATTCGGCGAGGATGACGCCCTCGTTGAAGGCGGTTTGGAGGTCGGGGGTGACGGCGTCGGGGGTTAGGACGGTGAGGCTTTGGA
The DNA here is from genome assembly GCA_035482415.1 of Acidobacteriaceae bacterium. GTDB lineage: Bacteria > Acidobacteriota > Terriglobia > Terriglobales > Acidobacteriaceae > Granulicella. The sequence continues at coordinate 40,788 of DATHQT010000054.1, forward strand.
TGCTGAGGTCTTTGCGGTCGGCGCGGTAGAAGTCGATGTCGAAGTCGGCGAGGATGGCGCCTTCGGCTATGGCGCGGATGGAGGCGGCGGCGGGGAGGGCGGGGTGTTCGGGAAGGGTGAGGGCGAGGGTGCGGAGAGAGCGGGGGCGGGCGAAGCGGATGGCTACGCCGGCGGCCTTGCGGAGCTCGTGGGGGGTGAGCTTCCACCCCAGCGGGCCAGGAACGCCCGCCGGGGACCCCGGCTTGTCGGACTTGCCGAGGCCTACGAGGAGGAGGCGCTGGGCTTTGAGGCCGGTGGGGGCTGGGAGGAGGAAGGTCTCGCCGAGGGTGGCCTTGAAGTCGCCGGAGGTGAGCCAGGGGGTCGCGGCGGTTTGGATTGCGGCGTCGGTGGTGAGGAGGGTGGGGGTGGCGTCCTTGGCTGCGGCGGCGGAGTTGTCGGCGGCGAAGATTACGAGGAGGGGGGTGGCGAGGTCGGCGGGGGACTGGTGGAGCAGAGTCGTGGTCACATTGTCTATGGTACGTCCTGCGCGGGTGGCGGGAGGCTCCGCGTGGGGCGCTGGGCGTGGTGGCGAGCGGAAGAAGGCAATTTGGTCCATTCGCCTGCGGCTTCACTCCGGCCTTCGGCAGAGCGGTAAGGCCTTCGGCCCGGCTGTTGATGGCACGGCTGAAGCCGTGCCCCTTCGAGGGTGTTGCGCGAACGGCGAGCGGTCGTGGAGTTGGCGTGGAGATCGGGCGGTCGAACTTCGCTCGACGCCCACTCATGATGATTTGGCCGTCATACGTGCGGGGTCTGTTGCAGCGGCACGGGCTCGAAGCTACCCACGGCAGCGGAAACGTTCGAAGCTGATTCCCCGAGGGAATGACAGAAAGAGAGGCAAAGGCAGGAACGGGAGAAAGCAGGTTCGCTCCCCTTCGGCTCCGCTCAGGGTCGGAATGACAATTTCTTTCGGAAATTGTCAAAGAAAGGCAGGGGCAAGAGCGAATGCGGGGGTCCTTCGCTGCGCTCAGGATGACGGCGAGAAACTGGCAAAGGCAAAAATAACGGCAAGAGCAACGGCAAGAGCCAGAGCCATGGCAAAGGCAAGAGCAAGAGCAAGGGCCAATGCGGGGGTCCTTCGCTGCGCTCAGGATGACGGCGAGAAACTGGCAAAGGCAAAAACAACGGCAAGAGCAACGGCAAAAGCCAGAGCCATGGCAAAGGCAAGAGCAAGAGCAACGGCCAATGCGGGGGTCCTTCGCTGCGCTCAGGATGACGACGAGAAACGAGCAACTGCAAAAACAACTGCAAAAACAACTGCAAAAACAACTGCAAAAACAACTGCAAGGGCAACGGTGGAAACAGATCCTCTGCCTGGGGCGGAGGATGACAATGCTGGGGGCAGTGCGGGGATGGGCCGGGGGCGGTCGGGCTTTGCCCGATACCCACTCATGACGATGAGGCCGTCATGAATGGGGCACCCGGCAATCTGTGATGAGGCGGGAGGTCAAGGCGCAAAATAGACCGTAGAGGTCGCTAGAACTTGCATAGGGAGTAGGCGATCAACCGGGTTGGCTACCCCACTCATGGCGATGGTGGCGTCATGAATTGGGCACCCAACTTTACGCCGTGGCGAGAGCGGGGGCGGGGTCGCGGGGGAGGGTTACGGAGAAGGTGGTGCCGTGCTTGGGGCCGTGGGTTCTGGAGCGGACGCGGATGGAGCCGCCGTTCTTGTCTACCAGCTGCTTGCAGACCCAGAGGCCGAGGCCGGTGCCGACCGTGCCCTTGGTGGTGAAGAAGGGGTCAAACATTTGTTTGGCGGTGGCGGGGGTGATGCCGTGGCCGCAGTCGGAGACGGAGATGCGGATGCGGCTCATGCCGCTGGCGGGATCGAGAGAGGCGGTGGAGCGGATGATGATGCGGCAGTCATGACCGACGGCGTCGAGGGCGTTGGCGAGGAGGTTGGCGAGGATCTGGCGGAGTTCGCCGGCGATGCCGAGGATGTTGAGGGGGTTATCGCACTGCTGGAGGACGGTGGCGCCGTTGGCCTGGATTTTGGATTTGAGGAGGTCGACGACGGATTCGACGAGGTCGCAGGCGGGGTTGCTGGTGGCAGCGGAGAACTCGCGGTAGAAGCCGAGGGTCTGGCGGGTGATGTGGGCGATGCGCATGAGCTCGCCGTCGGCGATATCGAGATAGAGGCGGGCCTGGTCGGGGAGCTCGGGTGTGGAGCGGACGAGGTAGAGGGTGTTCATCATGGCCTCGAGCGGGTTGTTGATCTCGTGGGCGATGCTGGCGGCCATGCGGCCGGCGCTGGCTAGCATTTCACTCCGAAGCAGAGCTTCTTCGGCCTGCTTGCGGGCAGAGTTGTCGGTGCCGATGAGGAGGTAGCCGATGATGGCTTCCTGGGCGTCGCGGAGGGCGGTGACGGAGACGACGGCGGGGAAGCGGGTGGTGTCCTTGCGGCAATAGGTGAGCTCGTAGATGTCCTCGATGCCGCGGGAGGCTTTGAAGACGAGGGCTTCGAAGCCGGGGGTGATGTTGGTGCCGAATTCGATGCTGAGGGCGGCGGCGCGGGCGATGAGCTCGAAGCGGTCGGAGAGGTCGGCGGGGGTGACGCGGTTGATGACTTCGGCGGCGGTGTAGCCGAGCATGCGTTCGGCGCCGACGTTGAAGATCTGGATGACGCCGTGGGCGTCGGTGGCGATGGAGGAAAAGTTGGCGCTGTTGAGGATGGCGCGCTGCAGGGCGCCGGCTTTCAGGAGGACTTTGTCGGTCCGCATGCGCTCGATGATTTCTGCTGACAAGTTCTGCTCGGGGTCTCGCCTTTGCGGATCGATCTGTAGTAGCGGCACGTGCGCATCCTCGGAGATACCACATTCATTGTCTGCCTTGGTGGGCAAAGAGAGTGTACCGGATTGCTCACTGAGCGGGGGGGGATTTGGGATGCAGGCGGCCGCGGGTTGGAGTTGGGTTGAGTGCGATGCGCTATTCTGGCGTGATCACAGGAGTGACTATGGATCCGGAGAGCTCGATCTTGCCGTTGCAGGCTGAGTTTGCGCGGGGGTTTGCGGCGGATTGGATTGCGGCGTGGAACAGCCACGATCTGGAAGCGATCCTCACGCACTATGAGGAGGACGTGGAGCTGCGCTCGCCGGTGGCGGTGAAGCTGCTGCAGGGCGATGGGAGGGTGCGCGGCAAGGCGGCTCTGCGGGAGTACTTCGCGCTGGGTCTGCAGGCGTATCCGCATCTGCGGTTTGACCTGGAGGAGACGCTGTGGGGGATCGAGACGATCGTGATCACGTATGCGAATAATGTTCGCGGCAGCACGACTGCGGAGGTGATGTTGATGAGTGAGGCGGGAAGGATTCGCGGGGTGTGGGCGAACTATAACCAGTGAGGCAGGAATCAGTAGGGCAGGGGCGGGAGCCAGTGAACCGGGGCGAGAATCAGGGCTTGCAGGCCTGGGCGAACTTGGCGGGGATAAGGGGCTGGGCGGGCTGGCCGTCGAACGCTATGGGGTAGGCCAGGAGTTCGGGGAGTGCGGAACACTTGCTGGCCAGGAACTCCCAGCAGACGGCGTCGTTGCCCTGGATGAGACAAGTTGCGGTGCCGTAGAAGGTGGCGCCGTACTTCTCCGACGTGACCGATCCGGACAGGACGGCGGCGGGGTGATCTGCGAGGTGGAAGTAGGCGGCGGTGCCGATCTGTGGATCGCCAAAACGCTTGAGCGAGTCGGTGAGGGAGGATGTGGCGAGGGCGGCGAGCTCGGCGGAGGTGGTGGCGCGGCCGAGGCAGGTGCCGTCGAGGCGCATGATGCTGATCATGCGGAAGCCGCTGCGGGAGTCGGTGGCGGTGAGGGGCAGGGAGATGCAGCTGACGGTGGCTTTGGCGACGGCGCCGCTGGCCTTATCTTTCTCGGACTGGAGGGCCTGGTCGGCGACGGTGGGCAGGGTGGTGAAGGCCGCGGCGTAGGTGTAGTCGAGGTGCAGGGCGTCGCTGTGGAAGGTGGTGGTGGGACTGGTTGGTGGGGCGGTGGACTGGGGGAGGGCCGCGGCGAGGAGGAGGGCGAGGGTGGTTGTGAGGGGGCTCATGGGATTGGGGGAATGCTAGCACGGGGAGTGGGCGGATCCGGACCGTGCCTGGGTAGCCGGGGCTAAAGCCCTTTTTGTGCAATGGGGTTTTCAGGGGGCTAAAGCCCCCCTGCCAATCCGAAAAGCAGGCTAGGTGCGCTGGGAGCGGGCGATGGCGGCGCGGGCTTCCTTGTCGCCTTCGCGGGCGCGTTCGGTGGCGCGCTTGTCCCAGTCCTGCTTGCCTTTGGCGAGAGCGATTTCGCACTTGACGCGGCCGTTGCGGAAATAAAGTTTTACCGGGATCAGCGTGTAGCCCTTCTGCTTCGTCAAACCCTCGAGTTTTTCAATCTCACGTTTGTGGAGCAGGAGTTTACGGGTGCGGAGGGATTCGTGGTTCATGGCGTTGCCGTGCGAGAAGGGGCCGATGTGGGCGTTGAGCAGGAAGGCCTCGCCGTCCTTGAGCAGGCCATAGGCATCTTTGAGATTGGCTTTGCCTTCGCGGATGGACTTGACCTCGGTACCGCGGAGGGCGACGCCACACTCGAAGCGGTCGGAGAGGAAGTAGTTGAAGCTGGCCGAGCGGTTGAAAGCAGCGTCGCGCAGGCCGGAGGCGACGGGGTCGCGATCCTTGGGCTTGACCGACGGCTTGGCGGTTGTGGTGGACGTGGTCGGATTGGAGAGGGAGCGAGGCATTGGAGAGACAGGGATTAGGGAACAGGGATGAGGGATTCGATGTCGCTTGGCGACAAAACGGATTATGGGCCGTCCAAGAGCTTGATGCTAGCAGATAGTCCAGGAGATCTTGTTATCCATCTTCCACGAGATCTTGTTATTACTCTTTCCACGAGATCTTGTTATTACTCTATAGATGCAGGCGAAGATGCCTGGGACTCCTGGTGGTTGAGGGATGAAGCAGTTGGTTTCGGGCCAGAAGAGCGCGTGAGGGTGGCGTGGAGCTGGACGCTGCGAGGGAGTGAGAACGCTTTCCGCGGACGGGTAACGGCAACGGGTTTGGAGTGGAGAAACTAGTGAAGCAACGAACAATGGCTGTATTATCAAACGAGCCCGATCAACCGCTCGAACGCTTAGCAATGGCCGCTCCAATTTGTCCTGAAAACGGGGCGGGGGGGATGACCGGCAGGGGCCGCGAGACCGGTGTCCGAGGCATTTTGTATCGGATTGCAGGGGAGCGGGTCGCACGCATGCAGGAACGGCTGGCAGACGGAATGGATCGCAGCGCAGGGCGCAGCAGGATGGGACGCTGGGCAGCGTTTTGCGGGGCAGCGATGCGGCCTCGGTGGCGACGACGGGAAGTGGTGCCGATGGCGCGGGTGCTGGGCGTGCTGCTGGGCGTGATGCTGTTTGGGGGCATGGCGGTGAGCAGCGCGCATGCGCAGTCGGCAAGCGCGTGGAACAAGAAGGGCGCGCAGGCGGAGGCGCGCGACGACTACGATGCGGCGTTCGAGGATTATCGCCAGGCACATCTGAAGAAGCCGAACGACATGCAATACCGGACGAGCTTTGAGAGCATGCGCTTCAAGGCGGCGAACATGCATGTGGATCGCGGCCGGGTGTTGCGGCAGTCGGGCGACGTGGATGGCGCGATCAACGAATTTGCGCGGGCGCTGCAGATCGACCCGGGCAACCAGTCGGCGGCACAGGAACTGCAGGTGATGGAGAAGCGGACGGGGTCGGGCGGCGGCCCTGCGGGAGCGCCGGGGCCGGGAGCGTCGGGTGGGGTGCCGGGACATCCGCTGGTGCCGGGGATGGGCGAAGAGACGCCGTATCAGCGACAGATGCAGAGCGAGATCTCGACGCTGGGGGGGCCGGTGACGCTGCAGCCGGTGTCGGACGACCCGCTCACGCTGCACATGGCGCAGCAGGATACCGAGGTGGTGTACCAGGCGATCTGCCGGGCGGCGGGGCTGAACGTGATCTTCGATCCGGAGTATGTGCCCAAGCGCATCCCGGTGGATTTGAATGATGTATCGCTGGAGCAGGCGCTGCACATTGTGGGTGTGCTGAGTGGGACGTTCTGGAAGCCGGTGACCAGCAACACGATCTTCGTGGCACAGAATACGCGAGCCAAGCGGACAGAAGTGGATGACCTGGCGGTGCAGACGTTTTATCTGACCAACGTGTCGCAGCAGAATGATGCGAACGAGATCATGGTGGCGATCCGCAATTTGCTGGATCCGGGGCTGAAGATTTACCTGGTGGCGAGCCAGAATGCGCTGATCATTCGCGGAACGCCGGACGAGCTGATCCTGGCGGAAAAGATTATCAACGACCTGGATCGCACCAAGCCCGAGGTGGTGGTGGATGTGGCGGAGCTGGAAGTAAACCGGTCGCTGGAGAGGGACATCGGTATCACGCTGCCGACGAGCTTTGGCCTGACGCCGCAGTACAGCAATGCGAATATTTCGACGAGCTCGACGACGTCGACGACCGGGGGCACGACGACAACGACGTCGGGCCTGACGCTGAACACGCTGGGCAATCTGAATGCGACGAACTTTGCGGTGACGGTGGGCGGCGCGACGGTGAATGCGCTGCTGTCCGACTCGGACACACGTATTCTGCAGAACCCGCGCATACGAGCGACCGATGGGCAGCATGCAACGCTGAAGATCGGGTCGAAGATCCCGGTTGCCACTGGGTCGTACTCGGCGGGTACGGCGATCACGACGGCGTCGCTGGGTGTGCAGACGCAATTCACGTACCTGGATGTGGGCGTGAATATCGATATGACGCCGACGGTTCACTATGACGGCGAAATATCGCTGAAGCTGAAGGTCGAGGTGTCGGCGGAAAACGGAACGGCGACGATCTCGGGCGTGCAGGAACCGATCATCTCGCAGCGCGTTGCGGACCAGGTGATCCAGCTGAAGGACGGCGAGCCGGCGCTGCTGGCCGGGCTGATGCAGGTGCAGGACAGCAAGAGCGTGAACGGAACGCCGGGACTGGGAGAGTTGCCGATTCTGCGGTACTTCTTCGCGAGCACGGACAAGACGCAGAGTTCGGACGATATTGTGTTCCTGATCATTCCGCATATTGTGCGCGAGTCGATTTTGACGGACGAGAATACGCGGGCGATATACACGGGCACGAGCCAGTCGGTGGAGTTGCTGCGCAAACCGCCGGGAACGGTGACGGTGGAGAGCTCGGAGGGCGGGCAGCCGGCGAATGCATTGCCAGCGACCTCGGCGGCGAACGCGGCTTCGTCGATGATTGCGAAGATGTCCGCCGATAGTAAGCCGTTGACGCCGCAGGCGATGGCGAACATGCACATGGCGCCGAATGGGACGATGTCTTCAACGGCCCTGTCGCTGGCGGTGACGCCGGCCAGCGCGAATCAGCCGGTGGGTTCGACGTTCCAGGTGTCGATTGTTGCGATGAATGCGCACGATTTGTTTGCCGTGCCGCTGCAGCTGCAGTTTGATCCCAAGGTGCTGTCGTTGGTGAATGTGGATGCGGGCGATCTGCTGGGCAAGGACGGACAGTCGGTAGCGCTGGTGCATCGCGATGAGGGCAACGGAGCCGTAACGATCTCGGCGACGCGGCCGCCGGGCACCAAGGGTATGGATGGGCAGGGCTCGATCTGCACGTTGACCTTCAAGGCGATTGGGCCGGGCGATTCGACGGTGGCGCTGACACGGATTGGAACCAGGGACAGCCAGCAGAACCGGATTCAGTCGGTTGGCGTCCAGGGTGTGGTGCACGTCAAATAACGATGGGGGGCGCGGCAGGGAAGGAGGGAAGATGATCGACCAGAGAGCATCTGGCGCCAGAGGACGCGGCACCGAGCGGTTGCAGGTGCGCAGCGGAGAACGTGGTGTCTCTCTGATGGAGTTGATCATCGTTCTCGCCATACTTTCGGTGCTCGCAACGGCGGCGATTCCGGCGGTGAAGTTTGAGGTGAAGCGGATCAAGGAGCGGCAGTTGCGGGCCGATCTGTGGGAGATGCGCCGGGCGATCGATATGTACAAGGACGTTGCGGACCTGGGCGGAATTCAGACCAAGGCAGACTCGAACAACTATCCGCCGGATTTGCAGACGCTGGTAAACGGCGTGGATGTGAAGGACAAGAAGATGCGGTTTCTGCGGGCGATTCCCGTGGACCCGATGACGGGCAACACGGATTGGGGATTGCGATCGAACCAGGATCCGCCCGACTCGGATAGTTTTGGCGGGCAGGATGTGTACGACGTGTACAGCAAGAGCCAGGGAACGGCGCTGGATGGAACGAAGTACAACACGTGGTGAGGAAGACAGTGAGTAGTGAGTAGTGGGTAGTGAGTAGTGAGTCGGAGTCGGATGGTAAGGATTGGGACAATTCGCGGGAAGCGGTCGGGCGAGGGCGGGTTTACGCTTGTCGAGCTGATGATCGTGATGGCGATCATTATGATCCTGGCGACGATTGCGATTCCGATCTACGTGCGGACGTTGCAGAGAGCGAAGGAAGCTACGCTGCGGGAAGATCTGCACACAATGCGGACGGCGATCGACAGCTATACGGTGGACAAGGAAAAGGCGCCGGAGACGCTGGACGACCTGGTGCAGGCGGGGTATCTGAAGTCGATCCCGGTGGATCCGATGACCAGCAGCAAGGAGACATGGATCACGGGCATGTCGGACACGATGACGGATATTAACGAGACGCAGGGTGGGATGGACGATGTGCACTCGGGATCGCAGGCGCTGGCCAGTGATGGGACGACGTATAACACCTGGTGATCCGAGTAGTGAGTGGTGAGTAGTGAGTGGGGCGTGCGGTGTGGCGGTAGAATGTGGGTCGAGGCTGTGCCGGTGGACAAAGGCGGGCTCGGGCTGGAGTTGCTATGCGCTGGCTGACACTCGCGGGTTTGGTGATGGGATGCGGGGCGGTGTGCGGGCAGCAGGGGGCGCCGCCTGCGGACGCGGCGAAACCGGATCAGGCATCGAGTACGGCTGCGGACGCACAGGCGGTCGCGCCGGTGAAGGCTGCGCCGGTGGCGTCGCCGGGGGAGAAGCTCGATCCGCAGATTAAGAAGGGTACGGAGCAGGATGTGGACGCGGTGGGGACGCGGAAGATTGGCGGGCGCGGGATGCGCAACTGGTACTCGACGAACTGGGAGCTGGGTGTGGGGCGGCAGTATTCGATGGAGGTGGAGAAGACGTCGCACCTGGTGACCGATCCGGTGGTGGTGGAGTATGTGAATCGGATTGGGCAGAATTTGGTGCGGAATTCGGACGCGAAAATCCCGTTCACGATCAAGGTCCTGGACACCGATGAGATCAATGCGATGGCGTTGCCGGGCGGATATTTCTATGTGGACTCGGGGTTGATTCTGGCGTGCGACTCGGAGGACGAACTGGCGGGGGTGATGGCGCACGAGATTGCGCATGTGGCGGCGCACCATGCGGCGCGCGCGATGACCAAGCTGGGATACATGCAGATTGGATCGATCCCGATGATCGTGTTTGCGCAGGGATCGTGGACGGGATATGGGGTGTACGAGGCGGCGCAGCTGGCGATGCCGCTGTCGTTCCTGGAGTTCTCGCGAGAGTATGAAACCGAGGCGGATTACCTGGGGATTCAGTACATGTATCGCGCGGGGTATGACCCGCAGGGGATGGTGACGATCTTTGAGAAGCTGTCGGCGCTGGAGAAGCATAAGCCGGGTGCGATCTCGAAGGCGTTCAGCGACCATCCGGCGACGCCGGAAAGGATTGCGGCGGTGGAGAAGGAGATTGCGACGATTCTGCCAGCGCGGCCGCAGTATTTGGTGACGACGTCGGAGTTTGAGGACGTGAAGGCGCGGCTGGAGCGGATTCAGAATAAGCGCGGGGTGGAGACGAAGAAGACGGCGAAGGGACCGGTGCTTCGGCGGGTGGGGGAGTCGAACAATGGGGCGGTGGCGGTGCCGGGAAGCACGAACTAACGGCAGCGGTTATTTGGGGGGCAACAGGCCGTAGACGTCGAGGTGGCCGCGGGTGCCGAGGAAGACGCGGCCGTCGGCGATGGTGGGGATGGCGAAACGAACGGTGTTATCGCCGCGGTCGCGAGCGCTGTTCTGTTCGCTGTTGTAGAGCTCGTGGGTGATGTTGGTGGCGTCGTAGGCGTGCAGGATTGCGGGCCTGTCCATGTGGGTCTCATCCCACTCTTTGGTTGAGACTACCCATAGGATCGCATTGCTGGTGCCGTCGGCTGAGACGATGGGCGTGGCTGCGGGGGAGGGCATGGGGGCTGTTGCGGCTTTCTGTGTGAGGAGGCCGTTGAGCAGCGCGAACTGGCGGGTGATGTCGCTGCGATCAGTGAAGTAGACGTTGTTGTTCCAGTAGGCCGCGGCTCCATAGGCGTCTTTGGTCTTGATGGTTTGCAGGACCTGAGGGTCGGAGCCTTCGTGGAATTTTCCGAGGTGGTCGCGATCGAGCAGGTAGAGCTTGCCTTCTTTGCCGGCGAGGACCAGCAGGTGCGGATGCGGTCCGGGTTGGGGTCCGAGGAGAACGGGGCCCTGGCTGCCTAGATCCCAATCGTGGGCGTCCATATCTTTTTGGTTGAAGGGCGTGAAGTAGTCGCGGATGGTGAGGGCCTGGCCGTCGAGATGGAGCTTCAGGAGAGTGTCGCCGTAGTTGTGGCCGCGGGGTTGGTTTGCGTTGAAGTTGCCATTGCCGGTTGCGACGTAGATGTTGCCTGCTTCGTCGACTGCGGGACCGGTGTCGGACTGCCAGATGCCGGCGTCGTCGCCATCGGGGGAGGTGTTGAGGATGGCGCGCTGGCGGAGGGTGCGGGCATCGTAGGCCATGACCCAGCCGTGGTAGGGAGCGACGTCGCAGGAGGAGGCCCAGGTGAGGTAGATGTTGCCGTCGAGAAGGAGCAGGGCGGCGCGGGGATTTTCTTTGAGGGGGTCGAAGGGGACCTTGCCGTTGATGGAGCCGTCGCCTTTGCCGGGGACGGTTGCGGTGATGGTGACGGGGCTGTTGGGGCGCTCTTTCCCGGTGGTGATGTCGAGGGCGTGGAGCTTCTGGATGAAGGCGCCGTGCTCCCTGGTGCGGGCCAGGACGTAGATAGTTTTTGCGATGGGGTCGATGACGGGGGTTGGGGTGATGCCGATTTCGGGGAAGATGAAGGGGCACTGTACGTCGCGGTCGGTGAGGGTAGTGGTGCCGCGCTCGGGGTCGAGGAAGGTGGTGCGCCAGAGCGGGGTGTCGCGGGTGCCGTTGGCGTCGAAGGCGTAGACGCTGTCGTGCTCGGTTGCGGCGAAGATGACGTTGCGCTTGCCGAGGCCGGGGATGGCGAGGGCGGGGACGTAGAGGGGTTGGGCAAAGACGTCGCCGTCGACGGTGAGGGTGTAGAGCTTGCCGAAGGTGCGGGCGTTGACGTTGGCGGGGGTGAGGATTTTCTCGTGGAGGGTGGCGCCCGTGCGCGCGTTGTTGTATTGCGCGGTGAGGAGTTGCGCGTGGGTTGCTGGGAGCCCAAAGGTTGCGCAGAGGAGGAGGAGGCTGATGCGATGTCTTGGCATGAAAGTCCCTCGGCGAAATGTTCGCACAGGCTGATGGACGCAGGGAACAGTTTTACGGTTGGCCTTCGTTGTTGGAGGAACGGATCGGCGGAGATAAACTAGAGGTATGGCAGAACACACGACAGGGTATACCGATGATCACGCGGCGGCGGGGTTGCAGACGAAGTTTCCGGCGATTGAGACTTGGGCGAATCAGTTCAAGGCGTATGAGATTTTGATTGACGATCCGGAGTTTACGAGCGTTTGTCCGAAGACCGGGCTGCCGGATTTTGGCGTGCTGACGATTCGGTATATGCCGAGGCAGAAGTGCCTGGAGTTGAAGAGCTTGAAGGAATATTTGTTCACGTATCGGAATCTGGGAATCTTTCAGGAGAATATTGTGAACCAGGTGCTGGACGATGTGGTGAAGGCGACCGATCCGGTGTGGGCGGAGATCAAGGGGGATTTTCGGCCGCGGGGCGGGATCTCGACGGTGGTGACGGCGCGGTATCCGCGGAGCGAGGACTGGAAGTAGGCGGGGCAACAGGCAAGGGCCTTGACGCGACGTGCGCGGAGTTAGCGAAGTTTCGCAAAGTGGGTCGTGGTATTCTCCGGCCATCATGAAAACTTTTGTTGCGGCTTTTGGGGTGGTGGGTTTTGCTTTGGCGGTGGGCGGTGTGGCTGGCGCGCAGAGTGCTGCGTCGGCTACGGAAGCGGCGATGGTGAAGACGGTGGATGCGGCTACGCCGGGGGCGGTGGAGCTGCTCGAGCGGATCGTCGACATCAATAGTGGGACGATGAATTTGGCGGGTGTGGTGCGGGTGAAGGATGTGATCGCGCCGCAGCTTGAGGCGCTGGGGTTCACGGTGCGGTGGAATCCGATGAACCAGGTTGGGCGTGCGGGGGACCTGGTGGCGGAGCATCCTTGCCTGTTGGGGGCGGGGAAGTGTGGCCAGCGGCTGCTGCTGATCGGGCACATGGACACGGTGTTCGATGCTAGCTCGCCGTTCCAGAAGTACGAGGTGGTGCCGGGAACGAATGGGCGTGTGGCGACGGGGCCGGGGACGTGCGACATGAAGGGCGGGCTGGTGGTGATGCTGGACTCGCTGCGCGCGATGCAGGCGGCGGGGGTGTTGAAGAACACAGAGATCACGATTGTGCTGAGCGGCGATGAGGAGGATGCGGGGCGGCCGATCGCGATCAGCAGGAAAGACATGATCGACGCGGCGAAGCATAGCGATGTGGCGCTGGAGTTCGAGAATGCGTTTCGCGATGGCGGGGTGGATGGGGTCGATGCGGTACGGATTGGTCGGCGGAGCTCGAATACGTGGCGGCTGGAGACGAGCGGGAAGAGTGGGCACTCGTCGCTGGTGTTTGGGGACAAGCTGGGGTATGGGGCGATCTATGAGCTGGCGCGGATTCTGGATGCGTTTCGGACGCAGCTGCAGGAGCCGGGGCTGACGTACAGCGTGGGGCTGGTGCTGGGCGGAGGGACGGCTGATCTGGATAAGGAGAAGACGGGCGGGACGGCGTCGGGGAAGGCGAACATTGTCCCGCAGACGGCGGTGGCGGTCGGGGATTTCCGCACGGTGAACGAGGACCAGACGGCGCGGGTGAAGGCGAAGATGGAGGCGATTGTGGGGCAGCACCTGGCGCTGACGGATGCCAAGATTTCGTTTGATGAACCGTATCCTTCGATGGCCGTGACGCCGGGGTCGCAGGCGCTGCTGGCGAAGCTGCAACTGGTGAATGAGACGCTGGGATACGGGCCGGAAGAGGTGACGGATCCGGCTGCGGGCGGGGCGGGGGATATTTCGTTTGTGGCTCCGTATGTGCCGGGGCTGGTGGGTGTGGGTGCGATGGGGACGGGCGCGCACGCGGTGGGTGAGGTGGTGTATCTGGATTCGATTCCGAAGCAGGCGAAGCGGATGGCGTTGCTGATGTATCGGCTGTCGCGGGAGAAGTAGCGGGCAGCGCGGGGAGGTTGCGACTGCGCGGCTCTGGGCCTGATATCCTCGGCTGAGTATGACGACTGGCTCGACGACAGCGAGTAAACCGCAGGAGCGCGCGGTCAAAGGGGCCGTGGTGGCGCTTTGTTTGTTGACAGCGATGAACTTCGTCAACTATTTGGACCGGTATATTTTGCCGGCGGTGCAGGAGCAGATCAAGCGCGAGTTTCGGCTTTCGGATAGCCAGATTGGGTCGCTGACGCTGTGGTTTTTTGTGGCGTATGTGCTGTCGTCGCCGGTGACGGGATGGCTGGGGGACCGGTTCCCGCGCAAGCCGATGATTGTGGTGGCCGCGCTGATGATTGCGGCGATGAATTTTTGGACGGCTAGCGTGCATAGTTACATGTCGCTGAATTTGCGGCATGCGGCGCTGGGGATTGGCGAGGCTAGTTTTGGGATCTTTGCGCCGGCGCTGCTGGCGGATTATTTTGCCGATGACAAGCGCAACGCGGTGCTGACGATTTTCAATGTGGCGATTCCGGTGGGGGCGGCGCTGGGATATCTGTCGGGGGGCGTGGTGGCGGCGCATCACGGATGGCGGATGGCGTTTATTGTGTCGGCGATTCCGGGAGCGGTGATTGCGCTGCTGATTTTGTTCTTCATGCGAGAGCCGGAGAGGGCGGAGGCGAAGGATCGGAAGAAGGTCGATGCGGCTTCGGTGATGTCGCTTCTGAGGAACAAGGCTTACCTGTGCTCGATCTTTGGGTATGCGGCGGTGACGTTTTCGCTGGGCGGGATTTCGTGGTGGATGCCGTCGTTTTTGAATCGCGTGGATGGGCGATCGCTGGAGGCGGCGGGAACGATTATGGGCGGCATCACGGTGGTGTGCGGGCTAGGTGGAACGGTGACGGGCGGGCTGCTGGCGCACTGGTGGTCGAAGAAGACGAGCAAGGCGCTGTACCTGGTGCCGGCGCTGAGTGCGGTGCTGGCGGTGGCGCCGGGGGTGCTGGCCTTTTTTGGGCCGAAGAGCGTGACGTTGCCGGCGCTGGGGGTTGCGGTTTTTCTGGTGTTCCTGGGAACCGGGCCGGTGAATGCGGCAACGCTGAATGCGGTGCCGGCGCATCTGCGGGCGACGGCGATGGCGGGGCAGCTATTTGTGCTGCACGTGTTTGGCGATGCGTTTTCGCCGAAGATTATTGGGGTCGTCAGTGATCACTCGAACTTGAGGATGGGGCTGGCCATTACGTTGATCACGTTTGTGGTGGCGGCGGTGATCTTCTTTGTGGGGTCGAAGTTTGCGCCGCCGTTGACGCATTCGCTGGAGGGTGCGGCGGTTTGAACTGGCACGGCTTGCATCTGCATGTGACGGAGTTCTGGCGCGGGATCATCAGGACGACATGGTGGGCGCTGGCGCTGGCGTGGGTGCTGCGGACGTATGACGCGGTGCATCTGCTTCCAACGTTGCCGGACCTGACCGATGTGGATTGGGATGCGTTGCCGGAGGGGACGCCGACGCTGACGGTGGTGGTGCCGGCTCGCGATGAAGCGGAGAAGATTGCGGCGACGATGGATGCGCTGATGGCGGCGGATTATGTGGGGGTGCGGGTGCTGGTGGTGGATGACCGGTCGACAGATGGGACCGGCGCGATTGTGGATGCGTATGTCCAGGAGTATGCGGTGCGCAGGCCGGGGGCGCTGAGCGCGATTCACGTGACGGAGTTGCCGGAGGGGTGGCTGGGCAAGACGTTTGCGCTGATGGTCGCGACGGAGAACAGTGAGTCGGATTATTTGCTATTTACGGATGCGGACGTGCTGTTTTCGCCGTCGGTGTTGCGGCGCGCGCTGATGTGCGCGCAGGAGACTCAGGCCGACCACCTGGTAGTGCTGCCGACGGTGGAGGTGAAGGCACGCGGCGAGGGGATTGTGCTGGGGTTTCTGCAGGTGATGAGTTTGTGGGCGACGCGTCCGTGGATGGTGCAGGAGCCGAAGGCTCGGCGGGATGTGGCGGGGATTGGGGCGTTTAATTTAGTTCGCCGCGATGCACTGAATGAGATTGGGGGATGGATCCCGCAGCGGCTGGCGGTGCTGGAGGACATTACGCTGGGGCGACGGATGCGCGCTGCGGAGATGCGGCAGCGGATCGCGTTTGCTCCAGGCATGGTGCTGGTGCACTGGGCCCCGGGCGGGCATGGGTTGCTGCTCAATATGACGAAGAATCTGTTTTCGGCGTTCGGCTTTCGGCCGCTGTTCGTGCTGTTGATGTGCGTGTGGATCTTTGTGTTTTTCCTGCTGCCGCTGGCGGGGCTGGTGTGGTGGGGAACGGTGGTGCAGGCGGTGTTGATTCTGTGCTGTATTGGCGCGCTATATCGGGTGATGGGTCGGGCTAGCAGCATTGATGCGCGCTATGCGTGGCTGTATCCGCTGGGTGCGGTGGCGATCATCTTCGCGATGCTGCGGTCGATGGTGGTGGTGCTGGCGCGGCGTGGCGTGATGTGGCGGGGAACGCTGTATCCGCTGCGGGATTTGCGCAGGCATAACAGCCCGTTTGTGTGGGAACGCGAGGCGCGGAAGAAACGGGATGAGGAGGTTCGGGCTACGCGGGTGGCGCGGAAGATTGCGGAGCGGGCGAAGAAAGACGCGGGGAAAAGCCGACGGTAAAAGGCAACGGCAAAGGCAAATGCCCACTGCGCGTGGGGCGGGCGTTCGCACGCCTTTTTATTGCTTTGCACGGCCCTCCCGTTGGTCGGGGAAAAACTTTAAACCTCTACTAGTTGCTTGCCGTAGCGTTTTTGCACGTACTCGTCGAGGATGACCTGGAACTCTTCTACGATGTGGTCGCCCTTGAGGGTGGTGAAGAGATGTCCATCGACGTAGACGGGGGCTTTCGGTTCCTCGAAGGTGCCGGGTAGCGAGATGCCGATGTTGGCGTGCTTGCTTTCGCCGGGGCCGTTGACGATGCATCCCATGACGGCTAGCTTTAGCTCTTCTACGCCGGGGTAGTGCTTCTTCCACTCGGGCATGGATTCGACGAGGTAGTTTTGGATGCGCTCGGCCAGCTCCTGGAAGTAGGTGCTGGTGGTGCGGCCGCAGCCGGGGCAGCTGGTGACCTGGGGCATGAAGCTGCGGATAGAGAGCGACTGCAGGATCTGCTGGCCGCAACGGACTTCTTCGCTCCGGTCTCCAACCGGAGTGGGTGTCAAGCTCACGCGGATGGTGTCGCCTATTCCGGCGAGGAGAAGGGGAGCTAAGCCGGCGGTGGAGGCTACTACGCCCTTCATGCCCATGCCGGCTTCGGTGAGGCCGAGGTGCAGGGCATAGTCGCAGCGGCTGGCCAGCTCGGTGTAGACGTCGATGAGGTCGCGGACGCCGGAGACTTTAGCGGAGAGGATGATCTGGTCGCGGCGGAGGCCGTACCGTTCGGCGGCGGCCGCGTTGTCGAGGGCGGAGACGACCATGGCTTCCATCATGACGTCGCGGGCTTCGAGGGGCTGCGGGAGTTTGGAGTTCTCGTCCATCATTTTGGTGAGGAGGGCCTGATCGAGCGAACCCCAGTTGACGCCGATGCGGACGGGCTTCTGATGCTTGACGGCTACTTCGACCATGGTGCGGAAGTTGTCATCATCTTTGCGGCCGATGGAGCAGTTGCCGGGGTTGATGCGGTACTTGGCGAGAGCCTCGGCGGTGTCGGGATATTTGGCGAGCAGGAGGTGGCCGTTGTAGTGGAAGTCGCCGATGATGGGCGTGTTCCAGCCCTTGGCGCGAATGCCTTCGACGATGTACGGGACGGCCTTGGCGGCGGCATCGTTGTTGACGGTGATGCGGACCATCTCGGAGCCGGCGCGCGCGAGGGCGGCGATCTGCTGGACGGTGGAGTCGACGTCCGCGGTGTCCGTGTTCGTCATGGATTGGACGACGATGGGGGCGTCAGAGCCGACGCGGATGTTGCCGATGGTGACGGGAACGGATTTTCTGCGGTGGATGGCTGGCATACACCCTTGATTTTAGCAGTTTAGGGTGCGGCCCTTAGCAGTTTAGGGCACGACCGTTAGCTGTCGAGGGGTGTTGCGGCGCGCTCCCAGGGAGGAAGGCGGTCGGCGTCGGCGATCGATTGCGCGGACACTTCTTCGTGATCGTCTTCGCGCTCAAGCAGTTGACGGGTTTCGGAGAGCGTGAGGAGGGTTCCGTCCACAGAGAATTCATACTCGCCGGCATTTTCCGGGACATGAAAGACGGACTCTACCTTGTGGCCGTGGGCGCGAAGAAGCTTAACGATGAGATCGGTATCGATCATGCGTATTACCTCTGAAGAATTAGGATGCCGGCCGCCGTTCACGACGGCGACGGAGGCAAGATTTTTGTTGGCAGGAAGAGTAGCACGCGGAGGGGATGCGTGGCGTGTTCTGACAAATTCTGAACGAGAGATTTAACGGAAAACCAAAGAGAAGGGGGGCAAGTTCGGAATTCTGCGTCCTTAACATTTTCACGAACATCTATGGGAGGAGTTGTTCCAAGAGGAGTTGGCCCATGTCCAAGACTGTAAAGATTGTCCGTTTCCACAAGACCGGAGCTGCTGAAGTTCTTCAGTTTGATGAACTGCCAGTTCCCGAGCCGGGCCCGGGCGAGGTTCGGCTGAGCGTTAAGGCTCTCGGACTGAACCGCGCCGAGGTGATGTTTCGCAACGGCCAGTACCTGGAGACACCGGTGTTTCCATCCAAGAACGGTTACGAGGCTGCTGGAGTCGTCGATGCCGTGGGCCCGGAGGTTGATTCCAGTTGGTTGGGGAAGACGGTGAGCACGGTTCCGGGAACGTTCAAGCTGAGCGCTCACGGGGTTTATGGCGAGGTCGCGGTTGTGCCGCTGAAAGCAATTGCCGAGTACCCTGCGAGCCTTTCGTTTGAACAGGGGGCATCGATCTGGATGCAGTACTTGACGGCGTATGGTGCGCTGATCTGGCTGGCAAAGGTAGCGAAGGGAGACTTCGTGGTGATCACCGCGGCCAGCAGCAGCGTGGGCATTGCTGCGATTGAGATGGTGAAGGCCGAGGGCGCGATCAGCATTGCCGTGACGCGCACGGCGGCGAAAAAAGCTCAACTGCTTGAGCTTGGAGCCGATCATGTGATTGTTAGCGACGAGGAAGACCTGGTGGCGCGGGTGAACGAGATTACCTCAGGCAAGGGAGCGCGCGTGGTCTTCGATCCGATCGGTGGCCCGATGCTCGAGTCGCTGGCTGCGGCGACGGCGTACCACGGGATCGTGCTGGAATATGGGGCGCTGGCGAGCGAGGCTACTCCTTTTCCGCTGTTCACGGCGCTGGCCAAGGGGCTTACCATCCGGGGCTACACGCTGTTTGAGTTGACGACGGATCCGGTGTTTTCCAAGGCCAAGCAATACGTCTTCGACCGCCTGGCGGCGGGGGCCTTCCGGCCACTGATCGATAAGACGTTTCCGTTTGCCGAGATGGTGGCAGCGCATCGGTACATGGAGTCCAACGCGCAAGTCGGGAAGATCGTCGTCACGGTGTAGACCGGGATTAACCCCAGGTGAACTCGATGGGGGTCTGGACGTCGGGATGGAGGCTCTTGTGAACCGGGCAGGTGTGAGCGGCGCGCTCGAGCCGCTGCTGGTGCTCGGGGCTCAGGGCATGGGGCACGTGGATCTTGACGGCCAGACTCTGAATCATGCGCGGGGCAGAGGCGGTCATCTGCTTTTCGACGGTGGCGGTGGTTCCGGCGATATCGATGTCCAGGGTGCGGGCCATGATGCCCATGATGGTGAGCATGCAGGTGCCGAGCGCGGTGGCGACGAGGTCGGTGGGGGAGAAGCTCTCGCCGCGGCCCTGATTGCCCCTGGGGGCGTCGGTGTTGAGTTTGGTTCCAGAGGGGCCGTGCACGGCTTCGCAGTGCAGGTCCCCTTGATATTCGACTTGGATGGCGACCATGGTTGTTCCTTATCGTGCTCCATTAAGATACCGCGAATGGGGGTGAGCGGGAGCGGCGGTGGGTGGCCTTCCGATTCGCTGTTCGGATAGTCTGGGTCTAGCCACGGAGAGCGCGTGTCCTGGCGAACGATTGCTCCCAAGGAGGATGTGCATGGCGGCTGTAACGCAGTATCGATGTGAGGTGTGTGGCATAGAGAGTTCGAACCCGATTCGCTGGTTCCTGATTCAGTGCAACCAGGAGGAGTTGAAGATTCGGAAATGGGATAACGAAGCGGCGGCGGCAAAGGGGGCGCGCCACTATTGCGGCGAAGCCCACGCGGGGGTCTACGTGAGCCGGTGGCTCGAGGCTTCGTGCTCCCCGGCCATCCCGGATTTCAACCAGCGTTCCGCTGGCTGATCGGGAGGTGGCGACCGAGCGTCTGGCCCGCGTGCAGAAATTGAGGGGGGGGGTGGCCCGGGCAGGAGTCCTGATGCAGAGCCAATAGTGGACAGTTGAGGTGAATTGGTGGCCCGGGCAGGAGTCCTGATGCAGAGCGTGATTCGTAAAGTGGTGGATGTCTGGTGGCCCGGGCAGGAGTCCTGATGCAGAGCCAATAGTGGACATCAATGGTTTCTTGGTGGCCCGGGCAGGAGTCCAACCTGCGACCTTCGCGTTAGGAGTGCGCTGCTCTATGCAACTGAGCTACCGGGCCACTTGGTACAGCATGGGGATACGACGAATCGGCCGTGAGACCCCAGCTTAGTGTATCGCGGACGGCAACACGGGAGAGAAAAGCGGATGACGGCGACGATGCAGCGTAAAATCAAAACCGTGCCAAAGTACTCCATCGTCGTGCCGTTTCATAACGAGGAAGAGAACGTCACCAAGCTCTACGACCGGGTGAAGGGCGTGATGGAGCAGGTGGGTTCGAGCTTCGAGCTGGTGTTGGTCGACGATGGGTCGCGGGACCGGACGTACCGTCTGCTGGAAGAGATTGCGGCGGTGGATTCGCGGGTGCTGCTGGTGAAGCTGCGGCGGAACTTTGGGCAGACGTCGGCGCTGGCGGCGGGGTTCGATCATTCGTCGGGCGAGTACATCCTGGCGATGGATGGCGATCTGCAGCACGATCCGGCGGAGATTCCGACGTTCCTTGCCAAGCTGGAGGAAGGCTACGACGTGGTAAGCGGCTGGCGCACCCAGCGGGCCGACAACATGGTGCTGCGGCGCGCGCCGTCCGCGGTGGCGAACTGGCTGATGGCGCGGCTTTCAGGCGTGGATATTCACGATTTCGGGACGACGTTCAAGGCGTACCGGCGCGACGTGATCCAGAACATTCCGCTGTATGGGGAGATGCACCGGTTCATTCCGGCGCTGGCGAGCTGGTATGGCGCGAGCATCTGCGAGGTGGTCATCACGAGCCCGGCGCGCGAGTCCGGGCGCAGTCATTATGGGCTGTCGCGGACGTTTCGCGTGTTCTTTGACCTGCTGACGATTCGATTTTTGCTTAAGTACATGACGCGGCCGCTGCACTTCTTTGGCAGCTTTGGCGCGCTGGGCGTGTTTGGGGGCGGAGGGATCGCGACGTGGCTGCTGCTGCACAAACTGATCTCAGGCCATGATGTGATGGATGAGCATGCGCCGCTGTTTACCATTGCAGCGGTGATGATCCTGGCGGGAATCCAATTGATTGGCGTGGGTCTGCTGGGTGAGTTGCAGGTGCGGCATTTCTTCACGCAGTCGCAGAATACGCCGTATGCGGTGGACCGGGTTGTGCGGATACGGCCGTCGGAAGAGAGCATGAGCCGCTAAGCCGGCTGCAGCGGAGCAGATCCAGGATAGGAACAGACAGACGATGCGAGCGATACAGATCAGGACGACCGGCGGCCCCGAGGTGATGGAGGTTGTCGAGCTGCCAATTCCGAAACCCGGCGCGGGGCAGGTGCTGGTAAAAGTTGAAGCGTCGGGCGTGAACTTCATCGACACGTATCTGCGCGAGGGACGGTACCCGGCAGAGCTGCCGTTTATTCCCGGCCAGGAGGCGGCTGGAACCGTGGTGGCGCTGGGCGGTGGGGTGAGCGGTTTCACGCTGGGCGAACGCGTGGCATGGAATGGAACGCGCGGGACGTATGCGGAATTTGCCTGCGCACCCGCTGAAGATTTATTGAAGATTCCCGATGGGATAGGTTTTTTGCAAGCCGCGGCGGTGTTGTTGCAGGGACTGACGGCGCATTATCTTTCGCACGACACGCACCCGATCAAGGCGGGCGAGACGGTGCTGATTCATGCTGGCGCCGGCGGTGTGGGCCTGCTGCTGACGCAGATGGCGAAGCGGCGGGGAGCGCGGGTGCTGACGACGGTTTCGACCGAGCAGAAGGCGGAGCTGTCGCGGGCGGCGGGTGCGGACAAGGTGATTTTGTATACGACGGAGAGCTTTGTCGAGGAAGTGAAGCGGCAGACGGATGGAGACGGCTTGCCGGTGGTATACGACTCGGTGGGCAAGACGACGTTTGAGGATTCGCTGAAGTGTCTGCGGCCACGCGGATTGCTGGCGCTGTATGGTGCGTCGAGCGGCGCGGTTCCGCCTATGGATCCGATCCGCCTGATGGCGGGATCGCTGTATCTGACCCGGCCGACGCTGAAGGATTATGTGCGCCGGCGGAGTGACCTGGAGCGACGGGCGGCCGATGTGTTTGGCTGGGTGGCGAGCGGGGAACTGCATGTGCGGATCGGCGCGACCTATCGCCTGGAAGATGCGGCGCAGGCGCATCGCGACCTGGCCGCACGGAAGACGACCGGGAAGGTGTTGCTGACGGTTTAGGGGTGTGTGCATGGCGATCGATGGGGTTGGGATTCGCCGGGCGACCGAAGAGGACGTGCCCGCGTTGCGTGCGTTGATTGAGGCGTCGGTGCGAGGGCTGCAGGCGAAAGACTATACGCCGGCGGAGATTGAGGGAGCGCTGGGGCATGCGCTGGGACTGGATTCGCAGCTGGTGGTGGATGGGACCTACTTTATCGCCGAGGTTGGGGGCGAGATGGTCGCGAGCGGCGGCTGGAGCTATCGCGCGACGCTATGCGGCAGCGACGGGATGACGGGTCGGGAGCCTGCGAGGCTGGATCCGGCGACGGACGCGGCAAAGATTCGCGCGGTCTTTGTGCATCCGGGCTGGGCCCGCCAGGGGTTGGGAAGCCTGATGCTGGAGTACTGCGAAGAGCAGGCGCGCGAGGCTGGATTCACGCGGCTGGAGATGGGATCGACCTTGACGGGGGCGCCGCTGTATCGGCTGCGCGGCTATGTGGCGCAGGAGAGAATTGCGATTCCGCTGCCAAATGGAGAGGCGCTTCCGGTGATCCGGATGACGAAAAGTGTCTGAAACGCCGGGCCAGAGGAGTGGGAACCCGCTCAGTGATGTATCAGACAGTAAAAGTACGCCTTTTGGGGTGTTACTAAAGGCTTATGTGGCCTATGCGAATGGGTTACAGAGGTATACCTTAGGGGCATGACGGCCCTAGAGATAGAAGACTTAGCTCGCAATTGGATCCGTTACCAAGAAGCCTGGGAACGGGTAGGGGGCCCTTGCAGCGAATGTACCGCGCTGCAGTGGGCTTACAACCTAGTGGATGACATGGTTGTCGATCGACCGGAAGAAAGCTGGGAGTTGATGCTTGCCGTTCGTCGATTGAACCGGTCGGAGATGATTGAACAGATGCTCTCAGCCGCTGTGTTTGAGGATCTGATGTCAGTCTATGGCGAAACGCTGATTGACCGAGTAGAAGCGGAGGTGAAGCGCGACCCAACCTTCGTTGGGGTCATCCGTGGCTCCTACCGGTCCAGCATGTCGGATGATGTATGGTCGCGGCTCAAGGCGATCGCTGATCCTGCGGTCTTCCTACAACTCATCGCGTAAGATAGGGACTTCAACTGAAGTCTCTGCGTTGCCGCAAGCGAAGGCGACGTGCCATCTGTTTACGCTACCGCAAAGGAATGTTCGGGAAGCGCGGTGAAACTCCGCCACTGCCCCGCAACTGTGATGCGCGCACCGTCAGATCCAAAGAGCCAAGACTTTTGGTTTGAGGATCTATCGGTGAAGCTGACCCGGAGGCGCCCACTGATCGTCCAATGGACATCGGGAAGGGACGCACTCTCGAAGACAAGGGTCGACTTTGAAATCGCGCCAGTCAGGAGACCGGTTCCATTGCTGTTGTGCCTGCCACGCTTCCGTCGGGGAAGCGGAGGAGAATACTATGCAATCGTCTCTGGGCCGCGATGCGGCCAGTCGATCGATACGCGCGAGAATCGCTCGCTGCGTTGCCCTTACATTTTTGGGATTTCTGATTTCAAGCAGCGCACAGGCGGTGGTGATCCGTGGCCGTCTAACCGATGCGCTGGGCAAGCCGGTGCCGCTCGGCATGGTGCGCCTGGTGAAGGGTGGGAAGACCGTCGCGTTTGCGTATGCGGAGACGGATGGGTCGTTTGAGATTCGATCGTCGGAGTCGGGAAGGTTTACGTTGCTGGGCTCTGCGGCGGGATTTCTGCCCGCCATCGGCGTGGATTTCTATGGCGGAGTGACCGATGTGCTGGAGCAGAACGTGGTGCTCGCGGGGAACACCGTGCGCCAGGAGATTACGGTCAGTGCGACGGGCATTCCTACGCCGCTGCCGCAGCTCACGTCTCCGGTCAGCATCATTCCGCAAGAGGCGATGGACCTGCGGACCGGGGTTGTCGATGTGATGCGGCAGACGCCGGGAGCGTTCATGGTGCAGACCGGACAGCTTGGAAGTGTAACCAGCCTGTTCATGCGGGGCGGCAACTCGACGGCAAACCTGGTGACGATTGATGGCGTGCCTGCGGACGATATTGGCGGCATCTTTGATTACGGTACGGTGAGCTCAACGGCGATAAGCCAGATCGCGATGGTGCGCGGGCCGGATTCGGCGATGTACGGTACGGAGGCCGGCGCTGGCGTGGTGACGATTGATACCACGCGCGGAAGCACGCCTGTGCCGCAGCTGAACTATGAGGGCAGTGCGGGCAATCTGTGGACGTATCAGAACCGGGCGTCGATTGGCGGCACGTGGAGCAGGCTGGATTACTTTGGGGCGTTCTCGCGAATCGATACGTCGAACGCGCTGCCGCTGGACGAGTTCCACGTAACTACCTCGGCGGCCAACGTTGGATATAACTTTAATGGCAATACGCAGATCCGCTTCACGATCCGCAATGCGGATGCGGTGCAGGGAGTTCCCGGAGCGTGGGATTTCCAAGGAGTCTCGCAGGATAACCGGCAGGCCGATCAGGATCTCTTTTCCGGCGCGACGCTGGAGAACTGGTACAAGGGGAAGTGGCACAACCTGGTGCGGTATGGGATTGCGCGCAAGCGCGAGCAGGAGCAGCAGTTTGCCGCCGGAGGCACATTCCTGGAGGACGATCCGGGAACGGGTGGACCGGGAAATGTGGGGAACGTGGTGACTATCCGGGGCGCGAACGGATATACGGCGACCGGCCAGGTGCAACTGTATACCGGCAACAACTACGACCAGGCGAGCAATAGCGATCAACTGTATTACCAGACGGATTACAGTTTTTCGCCGCACTTTATCGGGCTGTTCGGGTTTCGATATGACAACGAGCGCGGCTCGTACAACGACTACTACACCGACGCCTACGACCCGGAGTTTGACTTCACCGAGCACGAGTCGACGCAGCGGACAAACTTTGAATACAACCTGCAGTTCCAGGGAGAGTTCTGGCACCGGCTGTTTTATTCGGCGGGCGGCGCGTTGGAGAAGAACCACCTGTATGGGATTGCAGGAACTCCGCGGCTGGGGTTGAGCTACGTGCCGGTGCGTCCGTCGGCGAAGCTGTTTCATGGAACGCGGCTGCGCGCCAATGCGGCGACGGGAGTTCAGGAGCCTTCGCTGGCGATCGAGTTCCAGAGCTTATATACGCAACTGCTGGCGGCTGGCGATACTGAAGATATTGAGAAATATCAAATCACGCCGCAGGGTCCGGAGCGCTCGCGCACGTACGACGTCGGCGTGGATCAGAACATCGTTGGGGAAAAGCTGACGCTGAAGGTGGGCTACTTCCACAACATGTTCAACCATCAATTGGAAGGCGTGGACGCGCAGGCGCTGGACCAGTACTTCGGGTTAGATTTGAATCCGAGTGTGAGTCTGTACGAGGCGTATGTGAACTCGCTTGCGTACAGCGCGAACGGCGCGGAGGCGGAGCTGGCGTGGCAGCCGCGGCCGCACTTCCTGTTCCGCGGCGGCTATACCTACCTGAATGCGCGCGTGCTGCAGTCGTTCGCGTCGGATGCGGTTGCGGCCAACGAGGGTGAGCCGACAGAGAACCCGAATATCCCCGGAGTTCCGATTGGCGCACTGGGGCCGCTGGTGGGTGCGCGTCCATTTCGGCGAGCGCCGAATACTGGATACTTCAACGGCCAGTACACGCGGCCGCGACTGACGTTTTCTATGTCCGGAGCCATTGCGAGTCGAAGCGACGACTCCACGTACCTGGAGTATGAGGACCTGAACGGCGGCAATACGCTGCTGCTGCCCAACCGGAATCTGGATTTTGGCTACGTGAAACTCGATCTGGGCTTTAGCTACGCGCTCAAGCACGGGTTCACGTACTTTGCGCAATTCAACAATTTGCTGAACAACCAGCACATTGGGCCGATCGGGTATCCAGGCCTTCCCTTGACGTTTCAGACGGGGTTGAAGCTTCAACTGGGCGGCAGGTAGGACGTTTCGGGAACGATCCCCCGGAAACCAGCGCAGGTTTCCGGGGGGAGTAGCGTAAGATTACCCCGAGATTTGGTGTCACCTGTGGCTTGAAATCCCCGTCTAAGCGTTTGAAGATTAAGGAGAAGACTATGTCCAAAAGTTTTCGCAGCAAGACACTTTCGGCGCTCGCCGCCGGTTTCGTCATGACCGCAATGCCCGCCTTTGGGCAAGGCGTTCCGATGGAAGGACCGGTTCCCACGACAGCGACGATCACGGTGCAGTCCAAGAGTGGAGCTCCGCTGGATCCGGCGTTGTTGAGCCTGCAGGTGAATGGCAAGAGTACGCCGATTCTCTCGGTGCAGCAGGTGCCGCCGCCGGGCGCGCAGATCGCCATTTTGATTGATGACGGTTTGCGATCTGCATTCGGCAACCAGTTGAGCGACTTTGCCGACTTCATCAATGCGCTGCCGCCGGGCGCGAAGGTGCTGGTGGGTTATATGCAGAATGGAACAGTTCGCGGCATGAGCACGTTTACAGCGAATCATCAGGCAGCGGCCGCGCAGTTGCGGCTCCCGATGATGGTTGCCGGCATTAATGGCAGCCCGTACTTCACGCTTTCGGAGTTTTCGAAGCACTGGCCCTCCAATGAGCCGGGCGCGCGTTTCGTGCTGTTGGTGACCAACGGCATCGACCCATACAACGGCAGGCCTTCGGTGCTGAACCAGAACAGTCCGTACGTTCAGACAGCGCAGGATGACGCGCAGCGGGCCGGGGTCGCGGTGTATTCGATTTATTTTCCCCAAGCGGGTCAGCGGGGCGCCCATGGAAGCTTCAGCGGTCAAAGCTACCTGGCGCAGGTCGGCGAGGCCACGGGAGCTCAGTCGTACAACATTGGGACGATCACACCGCCTTCACTGACGCCCTATCTCAATGAGTTCGGTAAAGCCGTCGCGAGTAGTTACCTGGTGAGGTTCAATGCGAACTCTGCCCGGGTAAAGCGCGACACGCTGATTCGCATCCGGCTGAAAACCAGCCAACCGGGGGTGAAGCTTAATGTGCCTGACAACGTGCATCCGGGGATGGACTTGCAGCGCTGAAACGGGGGAACCTGAGGCAAGCAAAGAGGGCACGGCTTACGGCCGTGCCCTTTTTGCGGTCACTGCGTCGGGGAGTCGGGATTCCTTCGGCGGGATTCGTGATTCCGTCATCGAGAGCCTGTACGATGGAACAGGAATGAGAGGTGTATGAACGAAGGTCGTTGGGTTCTGTTGATTGCGAGTGAAGTAGGCGGAACGGATTCAGTTTCGGACCGCGCGATGGAGCGTTTGGTCGAAGCGATCGCCGCAGAGGGGTACGAAGTTGTAAGGACCTCGACTCCTGAGGACGGATTATCGCTGGTGACGTCGGATCCATCGCACAGCGCGATTCTGCTGGACTGGGATCTGGAAGGTGAGAACCAGTTTGACGAGCGCGCGGCGCTGAAGATCCTGCGTGCGGTCCGGCGGCGGAATAAAAAAATCCCGATCTTCTTAATTGCCGACCGGACGCTGGTGAGTGAGCTGCCGCTGGAGGTTGTGAAGCAGGTGCATGAGTACATTCACCTGTTCGGCGACACGCCGGCGTTCATTGCCAACCGCGTGGATTTTGCCGTGGAGCGGTATCACGAACAGCTGCTGCCGCCATACTTCCGCGAGCTAAAGAAGTATACCGAGCAGGGAGCGTACTCGTGGGACGCGCCGGGACATATGGGCGGCGTGGCGTACCTGAAGCATCCGGTGGGGATGGAGTTTCACAAGTTTTTTGGCGAGAACATCATGCGCTCGGATCTCGGGATCTCGACCTCGCCGCTGGGATCGTGGCTGGATCACCTGGGGCCTCCGGGAGAGAGCGAGCGGAATGCGGCGCGCATCTTTGGAGCGGACTGGACGTTCTATGTGCTGGGTGGTTCGTCGGCATCGAACCAGATTGTCGGGCACGGCGTGATTGCGCAGGATGACATTGTGCTGGCCGATGCGAACTGCCACAAGTCGATTTGTCATTCGCTGACGGTGACCGGGGCGAGGCCGGTGTACTTCAAGCCGACGCGCAATGGCTATGGCATGATTGGCCTGGTGCCGCTCAAGCGGTTCAGCCCGGAAAATGTTCAGGGACTGATTGAGCGCAGCCCGTTCACTGCCGGTGCGCGGTCGAAGGTGCCGACGTATGCGGTGGTGACGAACTCCACGTACGACGGGCTTTGTTACAACGTGGATCGCGTGGTGGAAGAGCTGGCAAAGAGCGTGCCGCGCGTGCATTTCGATGAGGCTTGGTATGCCTATGCGAAGTTCCACGAGATCTATCGCGGACGGTATGCGATGGGCGTGCCGGATGAGATGGCGGACCGGCCGGTGATCTTTTCGACGCAGTCGACGCACAAGATGCTGGCGGCGTTCTCAATGGCTTCGATGGTGCATGTGAAGTTGAGCCCGCGGGCGCAATTGGACTACGACCAGTTCAACGAGGCGTTCATGATGCACGGCAGCACGTCGCCATTTTATCCGTTGATTGCGTCGATCGACGTGGCGGCAGCGATGATGGATGATCCCGCGGGGCCGACGCTGATGAGCGAGACGCTGCAGGACGCGATCAGCTTCCGCAAAGCCATGTCGTCGATTGCGCATCGGCTGCGCAAGGCAGAGCAGGGATGGTTCTTCCGGTTGTATCAGCCGGAGTATGTGTTCGATCCGCTGGATGGCAAGACGTATTTGTTTGAAGAGGCTGCCGACGGGCTGCTGACCAACCAGTCAAGCGCATGGACGCTGAAGACGGGCGAGGAGTGGCACGGCTACCAGGACGAAGATATTGCCGATGACTACTGCATGCTCGATCCGGCCAAGGTAACGATTCTTTCACCGGGCGTGAATGCGCAGGGAGTGTTCGCCGACTGGGGCATTCCCGCGGCGATCCTGACGGAATTTCTGGATGGCCGGCGCGTCGAGATTGCGCGCACCGGCGACTATACCGTGCTGGTGCTGTTTTCGGTCGGAACGAGCAAAGGCAAGTGGGGCGCGCTGCTGGAGAATCTGTTCGAGTTCAAGCGGCTGTACGACAGCGAGGCTCCGCTCGAAGAGGCGCTGCCGGAGCTGGTGATGAAGTACCCGGCGCGCTATCGCAATGTCACGCTCAAGGAGCTGAGCGACCAGATGCATACCGTGATGCAGGAGCTGAATCTTTCGGGGCTGGTGAATGCGGCCGCGGATGAGGACTTCGATCCGGTGCTGACACCGGGGCAGACGTATCAGAAGCTGCTGCGCGGAGAGACGGAGAAGGTGCGCTTCGCGGAGATGGCCGGGCGCATTGCGGCGGTGATGTTGGTGCCGTATCCGCCGGGGATTCCGATGTCGATGCCGGGCGAGCGGCTGGGCGGTCCGGAGAGCCCGGTGATCAAACTTATCATCGCGATGGAGGAGTTCGGCAAGCGGTTTCCGGGCTTCGAGCGCGAGACGCACGGCGTTGAGGTGGATGAGAACGGCAACTACTGGATGCGCGCCGTGATCGAAACGGCGAACGGCAAAAAGAACGGCCGCAAGCAGAAGGGGCCGAGTTCGGCGCCGCCGGTGAAGCGTCGCAAGAAAAACCTGCCGGGGGACGATGGGCCGCCGCTGCCGGGAACGCCGGTAAGGATCTCGCCGGAACGGTAGAGGCATCAGCAAAAAGGAAGGCCCCGGATCTCTCCGGGGCCTTCCTTTTGGGCGCTGCGCGTTGGTACTTTTGAGGGGTAGAGATTTCGATTTGTACCTTCGCAGATGCTCTTTTCTTTACAATTCGATGATTTTTCAGCCGCATCCTGAGCGATTCTTGAAGCGTCCAATTGTATATGGAGCGAGGAACGTTGTTAGCTTGCCATACAGAGAGGGCTGCCACAGGAGGACAGGAGAAGATGGTAACGGGAATGCAGGACTTGATGAGGGAAATAAAAATCTTTGAAGACTATGTTCGAGCATGCCAGGCGGGGGATGAGTTGCGAAATGTTCCGCTCACACGGGAAGAGGTGGACGTGATCGCTTCGTACCGGCGCTTTATGAGTCAGCAAGAGGATCGTACCGAAATCTAGAAAGCAAAAGGCCCCCAGGCGCAGCCGGGAGCCTTTTTGCATGACCAGATCGCAGGAGCGAGAATCTCGCTGAATCTGCGCTGCTCTTGGTTTAGTACATGCCGTCCATGCCGCCGCCGTGGCCGCCGCCTGCCGGAGCTTCCTTCTTTTCGGGAATCTCGGCGATGATGGCTTCGGTGGTGAGGAGCAGGCCAGAGATCGACGCCGCGTTCTGCAGGGCAGTGCGCGTGACCTTGGTGGGATCGATGACGCCGGCCTTGACCAGATCCTCGTAGACGTTGGTTCCGGCGTTGTAGCCGTAGTTGGCGTCCTTGGAGTCGTGGATCTTGCCGATGACGACCGAACCCTCTTCGCCGGCGTTGCCAACGATGGTGCGGAGCGGCTCTTCGATGGCGCGACGGATGATGCTCGCACCGATCTTCTCGTCGCCTTCGAGTGTCTTGATGAGCGCGTCAACAGCCGGCACGCAGCGAATCAACGCCACGCCGCCGCCTGGGACGATGCCCTCTTCGACAGCCGCGCGGGTTGCATGCATCGCATCCTCAACGCGCGCCTTCTTCTCCTTCATCTCGGTCTCGGTAGCCGCACCGACCTTGATGACGGCGACGCCGCCGACCAGCTTGGCAAGGCGCTCCTGGAGCTTCTCGCGATCGTAGTCGGAGGTGGTCTTGTCGACCTGGGCGCGAATCTCCTTGACGCGGCCTTCGATCTTGGCATCCTCACCGCCACCGTCGACGATGGTCGTGTTGTCCTTGTCGATGGTGATGCGCTTGGCGGTGCCGAGGTCTTCGATCTTGACGCCCTCGAGCTTGATGCCGAGGTCTTCGGTGATGGCCTTGCCGCCGGTGAGGACAGCGATGTCCTCGAGCATGGCCTTGCGGCGATCGCCGAAGCCGGGAGCCTTGACGGCCGCGACGTTGAGCGTGCCACGCAGCTTGTTCACCACGAGGGTTGCGAGCGCCTCACCGTCGACGTCCTCTGCGATGATGAGCAGCGGCTTGGCGGTGCGGGCGATCTGCTCGAGCAGCGGGAGCAGGTCCTTCATCGTGGAGATCTTCTTCTCATAGATGAGGACGTAGGGGTTCTCGAGGGCAACTTCCATGCGCTCTGCGTCGGTGACGAAGTAGGGCGAGAGGTAGCCGCGATCGAACTGCATGCCCTCGACGACATCGAGCTGGGTCTCCATGGTGCGGGACTCTTCGACGGTGATGACGCCGTCCTTGCCAACCTTCTTCATCGCGGCGGCGATGATGGAGCCGATCTGCTCGTCGGAGTTGGCGGAGATGGTGCCGACCTGCGCGATCATGTCGCCGGTAACGGGCTTGGAGAACTTGGAGAGTGCTCCGCCGGTGACGACGCCGTGCTCATCGCGCTTGCCGATGATGGCGTCGACAGCCTTGTCGATGCCGCGCTTGAGGGCAGCGGGGTTGGCGCCGGCAGCAACGGTTTTTACGCCTTCGCGGAAGATCGCCTGGGCGAGGACGGTGGCGGTGGTGGTACCGTCGCCGGCGATGTCCGAGGTCTTGGACGCGACTTCCTTGACGAGCTGGGCGCCGACGTTCTCGATGGAATCACCGAGCTCGATCTCCTTGGCGACGGTGACGCCGTCCTTGGTGATGGTGGGGGAACCGAACTTCTTCTCGATGACGACATTGCGGCCCTTGGGACCGAGTGTCACCTTTACCGCGTTGGCGAGCGTGTTGACGCCACGCAGGATCGCCTGACGCGAATCTTCTCCATGCAGAATTTGCTTTGCCATTTAAAAAGCTCCTGGTTGTTAGTTCTTAGTTGTTAGTTCTCAGTAAAAGCGCGTGTAAGCAGCGCGTTACTTCTTGAGGATGCCGAGGACTTCTTCTTCGCGCATGATGAGGAGTTCTTCGCCGTCGAGCTTGATCTCGGTGCCGGAGTACTTGCCGAAGAGGATGGTGTCGCCCGCCTTGACGTCGAGCGGGAAGACTTTACCTTCATCGTTGGACTTACCCTTGCCGACCGAGATGACCTCGCCCTGCTGCGGCTTTTCCTTGGCCGAGTCGGGGATGATGATGCCGCCACGGATGCTTTCGCCCTCTTCGAGGCGGCGAACCAGAATGCGATCGTGCAACGGCGTAAATGAAGTAGCTGCCATAGTGATGCTTCTCCTTGATTTCTGTTGATCAGGTTGCTGTGTGGTGCCTATGAGAGGCCAGGGAGGGGCGCGGATGAGCGGAAAACGGCTCAAGCGGGACCTGTTGGCACTCTCTACTGCCGACTGCTAATCTAAGCTCTTCGGGGAGGAGAGTCAATGGCTGCCAGGTGAAATCTTAGTGAAAGTCGCTAAGGTTTACGGGAAGCGGTCTGTTTCGCTCATGGAGGAGCCAACCGTGGCCTCCACGCGATAGAATCAGGCCATGATGCAGGTGTACCGAAGTGGAATATTGAACCGGGCCGCGGGCCTGGCGATGGTGGTTGCAGGGATCGTACCGGTTGCAGGCGCGCAACAGCAGGATCATGGGCGTAAATACAAGCCGCTGCCCGAGCTCTCGCACATTGTTGTGACCGTGGTGAAAGGGTATGACGGCAAGCCCATGCCGCACGCAGCGGTGGTCTTCCATGCCACGATGAACGGCCGGGACGATGGCAACCTCGAGGTCAAGACCGATCCCGAAGGTAAGGCGACCATCGACGTCATCGAAGTGGGCAGCGATGTATCCGTGCAGGTAATTGCGAAGGGATTCGCAACTTATGCCCAGGATATCCATCTGGTGGGTGCGGAAAAAGTTATCGAGGTACAGATGCTTCGGCCGCGGGAGCAGATCTCGCGGTATCGGGACAACGAGGATAAGGCCGCTGAGGTGAAGCCGGGCATCCAGGAGCCGCCGCACCATGTGCTTCCGCCGGCGCAGCCTGCGGGCGACCAGCCGTTGGCTCCGCCGCCGAGTAAGCCTGCTGCGCAGACTCCACCGACGAGCTCGCCGCAGTGAGTCTGGAAGCCGGCCTGGAGACGCGCCCGCTCGCAGGCAAGCGGGCGTTTGTGACCGGCGGTGCGAAACGCATCGGCCGTGCCGTGGCACTGCAGCTGGCAGAGGCCGGCGCGGATGTCGCGATCAGCTACCTGGGATCTGAGGCGGAAGCCCTGGCTACGGTGGCGGAGCTGCAGGCGCATGGAGGCCGAGCGCTGGCCGTCCGCTGTGACTTGCGCGAGGAATCGAGCGTGGTGGAAGCCGTGGCTGCGGCTGTTGATGGCCTGGGCGGCCATGGCGGCCATCGCGGACTGGACGTGCTGGTAAATAATGCGGGAGCCTTCGAGACGGTTCCGCTGGAGAAGATCAGCGTGGCGGAGTGGGACGCCATGTTCGAGGTGAATACGCGCGGTCCCTTCCTGGTGGCAAAGGCGGCGCATCCGCACTTGAAGGCTGCGCGGGGCAGGATCGTCAATATCGGCTCGCTGGGTGGTCTTCATCCGTGGCCGACGCATGGGCACTACTGCACGTCGAAGGCGGCGCTGCATATGCTCTCGCAGACCATGGCGAAGGCGTGGGCGCCGGAGATCAGCGTGAACTGCGTGGCGCCCGGGATGATCGTGATGGGTGAGGTGAACCCGGCGTACGAGGACTTCGCGCTCAAGACACCGATGCAGCGCAATGGGCGCGCGGAAGATGTGGCGGCCGCGGTGCTGTTCTTCGCGACCGGACCGCACTTCATCACCGGGCAACTGCTGGCCATCGATGGCGGGCTGGGGTTGTAGGAGCCGATCAGGGTCGCGCTCTTCTTTTTCTAGTCGCGCTCTTCTTTTCTTTGCTTCCAGAAGATCTGCCACCAGCGGCGCGTTAGCTTGGCGTCCTCCTCATACAGGTGGAGCGGTTCGTCCTGCTGGGGAAGGGGCTTTCCTTCATAGACCGCCATCGGGTTTGCGGTGCAGAGGCGGTCGGCGTAGGCTGCGCCATACTTTTTCGCGACCAGGTCGCGAGCGGCGCGCATGCGGGGTGGGCGCGACTGGGTATTGTGCGCGTCGGTGGCGAGGAAGTGGACCCAGCGGTCGGAGAGCATGCGGTGGGCCATCCGCTCGGCCTGCTTTCCCATCTGGCCGACCACCGAGCTGGTGGTGATCTGGGTCAGCAATCCGATGCGCATCCAGTCTGCCAGGCGGTGGGGGTCTCGCTGCAGGGTTGGATTGCGTTCGGGGTGGGTGAGGATGGGGCGCATCCCGGCCAGTCCGAGCTCATAGAAGGCCTCGTCCAGGTGCGGGGACAGACCGTAGTCGGGCAGCTCCACCAGGAGGTAGTCGCCACCATTCAGGGTGTATTTTTTTGGATTGGCGACGGCGTCCTGCATGTTGTCATAGCTGAGGTGGAAGTCGCAGCCTGAGGTAATGTGGAGCGGGATCGCCTCTGCGGCGAGGGCGGAGCGGAGGGCATCGACTCGACTGGCGATCTGGGCCGGGTCAAACATGTAGACGTTGTTGGCGTGGGGCGTGGCCACCACGTGGGTGATGCCGTCGTCTACAGCGAT
Source organism: Acidobacteriaceae bacterium (assembly GCA_035482415.1). GTDB lineage: Bacteria > Acidobacteriota > Terriglobia > Terriglobales > Acidobacteriaceae > Granulicella. Next base: position 75,501 of record DATHQT010000054.1, read on the forward strand.
GCGCGCCATGGCCACCGAGGTCTCAAGGTCTGGAGACCCGTCGTCGAGGCCCGGTAGCAGATGATGGTGGAGGTCGACCATGCGAGCTACCGCAAGAGTATCACCGGGCGAGAATTTTGATTTGGAATAGATTCGCAGAGGCAGGCAGCGCGGACCGCCTGGATCTGCATCGAAGGAACAGGCTTGACAGACCAGCTGTGCGCATCCTCGCGCTGTCCCGGTTCCACGTATGATGATACGCGGCGGGTGGCGTCAAACGAGTTGAGCACCCAGTTGGTTGTACGGCAGGTAGATAGGAAAAAACGAAGTTTCAAGGATCTCTATTCATGGCAGAAAAGACAACGAATCAAGCGAAGCCCCGGGTTTTGGTCGCGGACGACGAACAAGTGATCGCGAACACGCTGGCGATCATCCTGAACCAGGCGGGCTTCGAGGCTCGCGCCGTCTACAGCGGTGAGAAGGCGATCGACGCGCTCGATACGTTCCATCCTGACATGTTGATCTCCGACGTGATCATGACGGGGATGACGGGAATCGAAGCAGCGATCCAGACGCGAGCCCGTCTTCCGAACTGCAAGATCCTGTTGTTCTCCGGACAGGCGGCGACGGCCGATCTTCTCGAGCGGGCGCGCACGCAGGGCCACGAGTTCGAGATCCTGGCCAAGCCCGTGCATCCAACCGATCTGCTTGCGAAGCTCAGGGGCTAACGGCGAAGCTCAGGGGCTAACAGCGAAGCTCAAGGGATGAAGCGGTATCCGCCGGCTTGCGGGTTGCCGGCTTAGAGAGGCTTGCCCTGGCGCCGGCGGATCAGCTCCTGGCACTTGACCTCGATGAGGAACTCGTAGAAGCTGTGCAGGGTTGCGTACATCACGCCCGCAGAGCCGTCGAGCAGCGCGCCGCGAACAAACATCATGTAAAACCACTTGATCAGAGGCCGTGCCGGAAGCTCGTAGAAGATGGCTTTCTGTGCGACCCTGCGCTCATGGAAGTTGCTGGCAAAAAGAGCCCGGGACAAGGACGCTCCGCGGGTTGCTTTGCCGCTGGCCAAGAGCTCGGCCTCTTTGCTCGAGTAGCCGTTGTGCTTTGCCATCCAATGGGTGATGCCCTTGGAAAATGCGAGGTGATCGAAGGGCGAATGCAACTCCAGAATCTCGCCGTCCACCTCGACGACCTCATTGATGTCGCGGGTGTAGCGTGCGTGCCCAACGCGCAACAGACGAACATAGTAGGGAGTCAGCTGCGCATGCTTGAGCCAGGTTCCCCAGAGAAAGTCGCGGCGGCGGATGCGGAAGCCGCAGACACTGGCCGGAGCGGCGGCGATGGCGGGTGGAATTTCCGCGCTGAGTTCCGGGGTGGGCCGCTCGTCGGCATCCAGCACCAGCACCCAGTCGTGGCGAAAGGGTAGCTGCATACCGGCGTTGCGTTGCGCGGCGTAGGTATCGAAGCGGCGCGTGGTGACGGTAGCGCCTCGCTGGCGGGCAATGTCTACGGTCCGGTCGGTGCTTTCCGAGTCCAGGATGTGAATGTCATCGCACCAGGCCACGGAATCGAGGCACCCGGGCAAATCCTGCTCCTCATCGCGGGTGAGGATGAGCACCGAAATCACGCATCGCCTCCAGCCGCGACAGTCTGCGTGTCGTCCAGCGGAATGGTGCGAGTTCTCTCGCGGATGGCGACTGCGGGGTTCCCGCTATACACCGTCCACGGCTTCAGGTCTCGGGTTGCAACCGCGGCCATGCCGAGCACGGCGCCTTCCGCGACATGAATGCCGGGCGCGACCGAGGCGCGTGCGCAGATCCAGGCGTAGCGTTCGATATGCATGCTGTAGGCGATCAGGGGGAAGTCGGGGTCGTTGTAGTCGTGGGTTGCGCCGCAGAGGTAGCAGTCCTGCGAGAGGATCACGTGGGTATCAATCTGGATGGGAGAAGGATTGTAGATTTCCACGCCGTCGGCGGCGGCGACGTGGTCCGCGCAAACCAGGTTCCACGGAGCCCACACCCTGGAGGCAGGGTAGAAGTGGCAGTCGCTTCCAAGCGTGGCGCCGAAGAGACGCAACAGCGTGGCGCGCCAGGCGTGGAAGGGCCGCGGAGAGATGCGATAGAGGAAAAGCCAGCAGATGTTCCAGACCAGGCGCCGCAATCGGTTGCCGAGGCTGAAGGCGGGGCGCGTGTACGCGTCCGCATGACGCTCGGGCGGGACGTGGTCGGTGGCACGGTAATGCGCCTGGCGGCCCATGGATCAGTTGACCTCGTGAACGACGGATCCGGGCGTCTGTGTCCGAAGCCGTTCGAAGATACGAAGGATGAGGGCGCTGTTCCTCCGCATATCGTAACGATGGGCAAAGGTGATCTTGGTCTGTTGCTGCATGGCCTCACGCTCTTCAGGGGTGAGAGCGAGCCAACGCTCGAGAAGATGGATGGTGCCCTTGAGGGTGTCGGGCTCGACGATGCCGCAGCCGTCGGCTTCAATCTCCGGCGCAATGTTCACCTGATCGGAGATCAGAACGGGGCGACCGCAGGCCAGAGCCTCGGCGACCGCGATGCCGAAGTTTTCCTGGTGGGAGGGCAGGACGAAGGCGTCGCTGACGGCGAAGGCGCCCCACTTCGCATCGCCTTTAAGCATGCCGGGCCAATGGACGCGATGGGCGAGACCTGCCCGGTCGACAATCTGCTCGAGATCCTTTCGCATTCCGGTGGCATCGGGGCCGGCCATGATCAGATGCAGGTCGGGATGAGCCGGAGCGACGGCTGCAAAGGCCTGGAGGAGTAGGTCGCATCCCTTCTTGGGATGGATACGCGACAGGAACAGCAGGTAACGGCGGCCGGCATCTTCAACATTCAGCTCTGGGCAGCGGTCATAGAAGGCCGGCACGAGCTCATCGATGTCCGGCAACTGCGGGTCGGCACCGTAGGAGACGACCATGGGATTCCAATGCCATAGCCAGAAGGTCTTGGTGGCGAGATCGCGTTCCAGCTCGGTGGTGAACATGACCCGCGAGGCAGCGCGAAGGATCCAATACTGGGCCAGTATCCAGTAGATCCACTTTTTTATGTGCTTGAGGGGATAGCGGCGCTTGAAGTAGGGATCCAACATGCCGTGGGTGAAGACGAGGAACGGCTTGTGTCCGGCAACCGCCAGCAGGGCTGCCAGCCCCGTGAACTCCCACAGTCCATGCACGATGATGCCATCGAAGCGATGGCGATTCCTGGTCAGCCACGGAACCAGCCGGGGGGAGTACCAGGATTTTTTCCGATTGCCCAGGGCATGCACCTGGAAGGGAAAATCACTAAGAAAGGTAGCGTCCGGGCTGTCCAGGGTGGCGACCTCGGCCTCGTAGCCGGGCGGACGGTAACGAATGATCATCCGAATCGCTTCGGTCGGACCACCGGCCGCAGGATTGATGGAACCGACGATGTGCAGGATTCTCATGGATATCGTGAAAGAGATTCAAGTCGCTTCTCAGCAGCAAGCGCACAAACCTAAGATTACCAGTCCTTTGTCATTCTTGTTGTTGCAGCCAGGGCACGTCGCAAACCGCGCACATCTTCTTCATAGGTCCAGGTGGAAATGCGCATGGCTGCGGCTTTGCCCATCGTCGCAGCGGAGCTGGGGCCGGCAAAGATCTGGTGCAATGCCTGGGTCAGAGCGGGGATATTGCCGACCGGAAAGACGCAGCCCTCCACCCCGTCGGCGATCAAATCGGCGTGGCAGCCTACGTCTGTGGATACGATGACGGGGCATCCGGAGGCCATGGCTTCATTCACAATCAGCCCCCACGGCTCGTGCCGCGAAGGCAGGACGAAGACGTCGGCAAGCTGAAAGAAGCGGGGCAGCTCTGACTGATTGCGAAACCCCGCGAAGCGCACGTCTTCGAGTCCCAGCTGCTGTGCCTGGGCCTGCAGGTGGGCACGCTGCTCTCCGTCGCCGACCACAACGAGGTAGGGCCTGTCCTGGGGCGTCCTGCCTGCAAGAAAGCGGCTGTAGGCCTCCAGCAGGTGATCAGCATGTTTGCGCTGCTGGAGCTTGGAGGCAAATAAAATCACGGGTCGTCCAGAAGAGAGCCCGAGTTCAGCGCGCAGCTCCTGCTCGCGAGGGGCGGCGGCCGCCGCCAGTTCGGCGAAATATCTGTTGTTCACCGCGTACGGCATCAGGAACTGTGGAACGCTGGCGCCAAAGTAATGGGTCCAATACGCGGCGTTGACCGTTCCGATGGGAAGCACCGCGGAGATTCCTTTACCGAGCAGCTTGAAGAAAGCCGACTTGATAGCGAGCGTCCAAGGGCTGCGCACCCGGTCGGCCAGCCACGATTCTGCGCGCAACAGAACGGGAATGCCCAGCGCATTGGCGGCAAGAATGGCTTGCAGAGAGTTGACGCTGGCGTAGCCGTGCACCCATAGGGCATCGAAGGCGGGGCTGCCATCGATGTTTTGAAGGCGACGAAAGATGCCGCGGCTGATGGGGGTGGTCGGCGAAACCTCTCCCGTATCGCGCCAAGGCCGCAGGAACTCAGAGCGATAGCCGTCCAGCAGGGGAGTGTCCCAGGCGACTTCGACGCCAAAGCCGCGGTCCTTGTATCCGCGTACGGAGAAGTCTGAGCCGAACAGAACGGTAAGGTCGATATCGGGCTCAAGCGCGATACGTCGCAGCAAGGGAGCCTGGTACTGGATTGGATGGCTGACAAGGTACGCGAGGCGCACCTTGCGGTACTCCGTGCCACTGCTGGATGGATCGAAGGAATCCGTCATGAGGCGGGTGCTCCTGATCAGCGCAAGGCAAGGGCAAGCGAGACGAGTCCGAGAGTGGTTCCTAGACCACCCGATGTCAGGAACTGCTTGGCCGGAACGGCCGGCAGATACACAATGTCGTTTGGCTGCAGGATTGGGTCCGGGACCTTTCCATTCAGGACCTTCTTGATGTCGTACACCGCTACCGTGCGATGATCTCCAACGGTGCGGATGATGCGCAGATCACCGAACCTTCCCTCCCATTTGATGCCGCCAGCGAGTGCGGTGGCCTCGGTAAGGGTTAGCGGGGTGTAGGCATTGAGGGGAATGGTTCCAAGCGGGCTGGTAAAGGACCCGAAAATGTAGACAATTCCAATTCTCGAGACAACGATCGTGTCACCGGGAAAGACTGGAATGTTGCCCAGGGAGCTGAGCAGGGGATCGGTTCCAAGGTCGACCACCAAGGGCTTTGCTACGCCGGGACGATTAATCGTAATGACGTGGCTGGCGCTCGAGGGCAGGCCGCCCGCGGTGGAGAGGACATCCAGCAGATGACGCGTACCCACGACCGGAACGACCGCATGAACTTCACCAATGATCGTGACGACGGCGTTGGGACCTTCGGTGATCTGAAGGGTGACCTGCGGATCACGATACATCCCCGCGCTTTCGAGTTTCTCCGCGATCAGGTTCTCCGCCTGCGTCACGGACAATCCCTCGAGGTGAACAACTCCAATCAAGGGGAGGAGTACGGTACCGTCGTTATTGATGCGGACCTGGGGAGTGAATTTGGGATCGGAAAACAGGCGAATGGAGATATTGTCGCCAATCGTCAAGACGATATCTCGCTCTCCGGGATAGAGGAGGGCCCGATCGGTGGTCGCGGTCAGCTCCTGGTTGTAGGTCGCGGTACTCGAAGTGGCTGGGCCGCTGAATTGTGCTCGGGCTTCAGAAGCACCCAGGAGGAAAAGGATGCAGGCCGCAGCCCACAGACCGGCCAGGCGGTAGTCGTGGGCCAGGCGAACGGCAGGATGATGACGGCTCAAGCGTGTCATTCGCTATCTCCTTTTTTGGAATCGCGCTTGTCGCCTCGTTTTGAACCCGAATCCTTGCCGTCGTTCTTCGACTCCCAGCCGGCGCTGTCAACACCAGCAGCCGCATATCCGGTATAGCCGTAGTAGCCGTAGTAGGCGTAATACTCAGGGCTGTTCAGGTCGACGGCATTGAGAACAATGCCGGTGACCGGCGCGCCGGAACGGACGAGAAGGTCGCGGGCGCGGCGCATGGCATGCTTGCTGGACTTACCGTGGCGCACAATCATCACGACGGCGTCCGCGTCGCGCGCCAGCACCACGCTGTCGGTCACCGACAGGAGCGGGGGCGAATCCATCACGATGTGGGTATACATTCCCTTGCACCGCTCGATGAGTTGCTGCATGGTCTCGGAGCTGAGCATCTCGGTGGGGAAGGGCGGAACCGGGCCACTGACCAGAACATCCAGCTGCGGGATTTCAGGTATGGTCTGGATCGCTTCTTCCAGGCTGACGCTGCCGGTTAACACCGACGTGAGCCCGACCTTGCCATTGAGCCCGAAACGGTGATGCACGGTCGGACGGCGAAGATCGGCATCGATAATCAACACGCGTACATTGCGTTGTGCCAACACGCAGGCCAGGTTGATGGATACCGTCGTCTTACCTTCGGACGGCGTGGCGCTGGTGAGCAGGATAACCTGTGGCTCGCCGCCGGCAACCGATAGCAGCAAGGAGGTTCGCAATGCGCGGAACGCTTCGGAGAACTGGGACTTCGGACTCGAGAGTGTTCCCAGGTTGCGCATCGCAGTCGAGAGGGAAGTTTCGTCGGAAACGCTGCGGCGCGCGCGAGGAATGAGCGCCAGGGAAGGCAGCCCGGAGACGGCTTCAATCTCTGCGACGCTGCGCAAGCCGGTATCCAGGCTCTCGAGCAGGAAGGCCAGGATGAGACCGAAGATCAGCATCACAAAAGTGTCGATGACGACGATGCCGGTGCGTGGCTTGAGCGTGGGACCGAGGGGAGCATACGCAGCGTCAATCGGCTCGATTTCGGTAGATTCGAGCCCCGCTTCCACACCGGCTGTGCGCAGTCTCTGCTCCAGGCCATCGTAGAGGGTTCGATTGGCTTCGAACTCACGTTCGCGCAAGGTGTATTGGAGCAGGTCATCGCGCAGCTTATACGCGGTAGCCTTCTCTGCATCCAGTGCAGCGTTGGTCTGCGTCTCCTGGGCTTTGGACGCAAGGTAGACCTGCTCTGCCTCGCTCAGGATGCGTTTTTCTTCAACGGCAATCTCTCGATTCAGCTCCGCAATCTGGTTCTGGATCGCCTTAACGTCGGGATGGTTGGGCCCTTCCGTGGTTTCGAGATCAGCCAGACGCGTACGATCATTATTCAGTTGACTGCGGAGGGCCGATACGTTGCTCGGGGTGTAGGCGTTCCCGGCCTGGTCCAGAATGCTGGGATCCATGCTGGAGAGGATCTGGTAACGCGACTCCGCATTAATGCGTGCAAGCTCCGCAGCACCGGCTGCCCGGTTCAATTCGTCCAAAGTGGCGGTGATCTGGTTATCTTTAGGATCGAACCCCAGCACGCCGAGCTTCTTTTGGAGCTCCAGCATCTCTCCCTGGGACGTCTCGACCTGCTGCTTCAGATCGTCGAGCTGCGAGGAGAAGAAGGTTGCCACCCGCTTGGTCGCGTCGGCCCGGGATTGAAAGCTATGCGCGATGTAGTCCTGCACCAGCTGATTGACGATGTCGGCCGAGAGCTGCGCCTTCCCGGTGGTGCAGCTTATGTACACAAGGTCGGTCTTGGGAACGACGCCGACGTTGATATCTCGTTGAAGCGCCCCAACGACACGTTGCCGGACCACCGGATCGTCAACGTTCTGATAGCGTGGGCTGGGCCCCATAAATGCCGGATCATTGGCCAGGTTGCGGTCCCGCGCGACCGACAGCAGCAGCGAGTTGCTCTTCAGGATCGCAACTTCTGTGGGAAGCCGTGAGTCTCCTCCCGAGAAACCACCGCCAATGCGGTACTCATTGGACGAACCGCTGCGAATTTCAATCGTGCCGGCGGCGGTGTAGAGACGCGGCTGCGTTGCGCCCTGATAGAAGCCATAAATTGCGCCAAGGGCGGCCACCGCAATGATCAGTTTCTTGCGGGAACGGATTGTGACCCAAGCTTCCGATAAGGTTGCGTCGGTGGCGTTTTGCTGGGTTCCTGAAGAGGTGGCGGGAACCTCAGCGTCTGCCGGCGAATTCTCAAATGGTACAGGGCTCATTCAAACTCTAGTCTACGCGAACAAGGGCCTTCGGCAAACCTGCGCTTTCGTCTCCGCGAGCACCCAACCCAAAGATCGATAACGGCATCGGAGCGGGGCGAGCGGCTCTGCGATAATACTTACTACAGAACAAGTACGTTCCTGCATCTTCGTATAAGAGAGATAGATTGATGGCTGAACCGGTTCAAATTGCGGTGGTGGGCTCAGGCTATGTCGGGTTGGTCGCCGCTGTGTGTTTTGCGGAGATGGGTCATTCCGTCATCTGCGTGGATAATGACGAAAGCAAGGTGGCCGCGCTCCAGGGTGGCGACACGCTCATCCATGAGAACCACCTACCTGAACTTCTGGAGCGACATCGCAACACCCGGGTACGGTTTATGACCGATCTGGGGGAAGCGACACGCACCTGCCAGGCGATCTTTGTCGCGGTTGGAACGCCCCAGTCCGAGACCGGGGATGCCGATCTGTCCTATGTGGAGGCAGTGGCCAGCGAGATAGCCCGCTCCATCAACGGGTACAAGGTCATCATCGAAAAGAGCACCGTGCCGGTCTACACCAACGAGTGGATTCGTCGGGTGATCGAGCGCAATGGAGTTTCCCGGGATGCGTTCGATATCGTCTCCAATCCCGAGTTTTTGCGAGAGGGCACCGCGGTGGAGGACTTTCTGCATCCCGATCGGATCGTTGTGGGCGCCGATAACGAACGGGCCGCCGAACTTCTCAATGAGATCTATTTGCCGTTGACCCAAGGCGAATACTATCGCCGGCCGAATGCCATTCCCGGATGCTGCTCGGCTGAGAATCTTCCTACGCTGCTGCAGACGTCGACCAAGAGTGCGGAGATCATCAAGCACGCGTCGAATGCCTTTCTGGCGCTGAAGATTTCGTTTATCAATGCCGTCTCGAACCTGTGCGAAGCCGCTGACGCCAACGTGGAGCAGGTAGCCCGCGGCATGGGACTGGACTCGCGGATTGGCCCCAAGTTCCTTCGCCCCGGCATTGGCTATGGCGGCTCGTGTTTCCCCAAGGATATTGCTGCCTTTCGCTCGGTGGCGGAGCAGATGGGTGTCGATTTCAGCCTGCTGAGCGAAGTCGAGAAGATCAACAGCAACCAGAAGAAGAGGTTCCTGAGTAAAGTCCGGTCAGCCTTGTGGACGCTGCGCGGCAAGCGGCTGGCCGTGCTCGGATTGGCCTTCAAAGGCGACACGGACGACATCCGTGAATCGCCCGCGATGGATCTGGTAGAGATGCTTCTGGCCGAGGGATGTACGGTGGTGGCCTATGATCCCGCGGCCATGGTGCGGGCGGAATCGAAGATACCGAGCTCCAGCCAGATGCGGTATGCGAGCGGTGTCGACGAGGCAGCGGCGGACGCCGACGCCCTGCTGATCCTCACCGACTGGCAGGAGTTTGCACGCCTGGATCTTGTGCAACTTCACTCGCTCATGCGCTATCCAATTGTTGTTGATGGCAGAAATCTGTACGACCCACAGCACATGATGGAAAATGGTTTCACGTACCTGAGCATCGGAAGACCCTCTGCAACGCCTTTGCGCGAAGCCGCACGGCTGGCTGTCTAATCCTCCGGATGGTGATGTTTCTGTCGCAGGCTGTATGAAGAAAGGTGGACGGTTGATGGTTGAACGACTGGTTCTTGTTACAGGAGCCGCTGGATTTCTGGGATCGCATTTGTGCGACGCTCTTCTGGCAGAGGGTCACCAGGTTGTCGGAGTGGATAATCTCTCAACCGGCAATCTTGAAAACCTCGCTCATTTGAAGAACGAGCCGCGCTTCATCTTCGAGCAGAGGGATATTACTCAGCCATTCGATATCGGCAAGGTGGACTGCGTGTTCAACTTCGCCTCTCCGGCAAGTCCAGTCGACTACATGCGGCTGGGGATTGAGACGCTCCTGGTGGGCTCGGCAGGGACCCTCAACACCCTGGAGATTGCCAAGAAACACGGCGCCGGATACCTGCATGCCTCCACGTCGGAATGCTACGGCGATCCGCTGGAGCATCCCCAGGTGGAGACCTATTGGGGCAATGTCAATCCTATTGGACCGCGATCGGTGTATGACGAAGCCAAGCGATTTTCCGAGGCGGCGGTGGCTGCCTACCAGCGCTATCACGGCGTGAATACGCATCTGGTGCGGATCTTCAATACCTACGGGCCGCGGCTGCACCCGCGGGACGGCCGCCTGATCTCCAATCTGGTGATGCAGGCCCTGCGCAGAGAGCCGCTAACGATCTACGGAGATGGCTCGCAGACCCGCAGCTTCTGCTACTGTTCCGACCTGGTCGACGGAATTCTGTTGCTGGCCAAGAGCGAGGAGCACAACCCTGTGAATATTGGGAACCCTAAGGAGTGGACCATCCTGGAGTGCGCACAGGAGGTGCAGGCCGTGGTCGGAGCGCACAGCGAGATCGTATTCAAGCCGCTTCCGCAGGACGATCCCATGCGCCGCCGGCCGGACATCACGCGCGCGCGCGATCTGCTTGGATGGTCGCCCAAGGTGGCGCTGCGCGAGGGGCTCGAGCGCTCCATGGAGTACTTCACTGCCTGCATCGAAATTGAAAACGCCCGCGTATAGCGGGCGTTTTCTTCTGCTATCCGATCGGCCGCGGGTTACGGCTGTGTGCCCGGTATTTGATTCTTCGGGTAGGTGCGGAGCTTCGGGTACCAGGTGAGTTGAACGGCGATCACGTTGTCGTAGTTTGCAGCGTTGTTCTCTTTCTGAATGTAGATGGGCGCCTTCCATCGTTCCACTTGCGCCCACGCATCCAGCTCGACATCCTTGCCCAGCCGCTTCACGACATCCACCTTGTACTGACGCTGTGTCACTCCGCCGGGAATGAAGTCATTATGGGTTCTCTTGGTCAGGTACTCAAACTGCACCCATTCATTTGCAGAGAGGTGATAGGTAAGCCAAGCCTGGCCGCCCAGCGCTTCGCGGCCGATCCAATCGCCCATGATGAAGCCCTTGTAGGTGTAGCCTTGCTTCTGGATCGTCTCCCAGTATTGGAGGGTGCCACCGGTGCAGGCGGTGGTCGAACAATCGGTATTTGCCGCTTCAAGCCTGAAATCCAGCTTCGGCAGGCCAGGAAACTCGGTGAGATAAATCCCGGGCCGGTAGGCCGCACGGCGCGGCGCGCTGATGGGCGATACGTCGTCGTGAACGATCGAATCAAGATACAGCAGCAGGTGATGGCGAACAAACGGCAGCCGGTAGGAGAAGTTGAAGTCGCTGTAGCGCGCGCCCGGATCGTTAACCGAGTACTTCTCTGCGCCGGTGGTGTCGTTGAATGAGAAGAAACTGTTGAAGAAGGTGTGGAGCGTAATCGGCTGGTTGCACGGTGTGGGTTGGCCGTCCGGTAGTATCGGGAAGCAGCCGTGGCCATGCCCGCCCCAGATGATGGTGCGCGAGAAGGCAAACTGGAAGTTCGACGTTGGCGCAAAGCTGAACATCTCCGAGTGCATCCAGGGCGAGTTGGGCGACGTGTGACCCTGCACTGGTCCGACGAAGAAGTCGTAGCGCAGCGGCCCCATTACCTTCGAGACCCAGGGAATGTATAGCGGTTCCACGCGGTTAATGCGAAATGCATAGCCATTTTCCGCATTATTACTCCAATTCATCGCGCTTCCCAGGCCCGGGCCGTCCCACGAATCGGACTTGCCGCCCGAGATTTCCTGACCCCAGAAGTGGAAGGAGAGCGTTGCCTCCTGCAGACGGAAGGTGTTTACGGTAGCAATGGGACCGGAAGGAATGGTCGCCTGGTTGGCGTTATACGGACTGCAAAACTGTACCTCGTCGATGGCGGACAACTGTTCCACCAGGCCGATCGGAGCTCCGCAGCTTCCGGTGGTGTTGAGCGAGTAACCGTACGAAGCTGGAGAATGCTGATACTCACCGCGCACATAGAGGGAAAGCCGCCACCACTCATCGAGTACCGCGAAGCCCGTAATGTTGTTGAACCCCGGCTCGTAGGGGCGGCCGTAGTCCTGTGCGATGGTCTGTCCCAGGTGGTAGCTGTCCCGCAGGGTCTGCCCGCTGATACCCATCATGCGCGTGTAGGCCGATTGCAGGCCGTAGACATTGCCGCGGTCGAAGTGCACGTCCTCAGCCACCTCGGCACCCTCGGCGGCGAGGTAGTAGTCCAGCTTGGCAAGGATGTCGATGGCCTGGTTATTCCCGCCGGCAACGATGGCAGGCGACGATTTCTGCAGCATGTGCAGCAGACTTTGGCGCGTCCAGGGCCGCATATTGATGAACGCGGTATCCAGATAGCCCATGGAATACAGGCGCAGAGCCATCGGATACACGATGCTGTCGACCGGAATATAGGCGGAACCAAGCGCTTCGGGGCGGGGGTTACCAGGAGCATACGGCGGCAGGGCAGGCCGCACGTCCTGGGGAACCTGCACGGCGGCCGGCACCGTGGGCGGCGTGGTGGTCTGAGTCGACACCGCTCCCGGTACCGTGGGCGGGGCGGAAGGAGGCACGTTGGAGGGAGCGGATAGCTCCTGTGCCGCGGCATTCATAGTCTGAAAGATCAGCAAAAGAAGAAAAGCTGTTGCGCTGAGCCGCACCAGGCTGGCCGCGCGCCCATGGGGTCTGGGAAAGAACATCCTTTGAGTGTACCGGTTAGCGGGCTGATTTGGCCCTTGGGAACAAGCCCAGGATACAGAAAATTCAGCCGCTTAAAAGGTTGCCACGACCCCCGGATTTCCTGGGCGGGAGGCTCTCAACACCAACCCGGCCAGCAACGCACAGGGCAAACTCTACGGCTTCAGGGAGATCTTTCGAGCCGCGAGGTAGCTGCGCAGACGTGCAATCGGTTGACGGGATCGAGGCATCGTTGCGAGGGATCGAACCGGAGTCATCACCGCCCACAACACCGATGGACCACCGCCCTGGCGCGCCCGCAGAACCGACTCCTGCATCACCCGGTAGACGGCCACGGCATCCTCTCCATCCACAGTCAGGATAGGCATCTGATGCCGCCGAGCGAAGCGGCTCATGCTGGCGAAGTCGATCGCCGGGTGCGCGCCCTTTCGCGCACCCGACGCAGCGCCATTGGTCGCATCCGAACAGGCCAGCAGCAGCGGCAATTGAGACGTTTGCGCCCACTCCAGCGCTTCCATCCAACCCCGCTCCGGACTGCCTGCTGCGGCGAAGGCCAGGAGCACGCCGTCGGCGCCGGCCGCCTGCAATCCCCGCGCAGCCGCTGCGCAAACCGGCAGCCGCTCGCCGAGAGAGGCTGGGTCGATCAGGCTGCCCGCGGGACGCTTCTGCTTGCCTTCAGGAGCCAGCTTTTCAACCACCCGGTCGCCAGCGGTTGTACTGAGCAGGTCCCCGGGTAGCACGTGGATCAAGGTTGCCGCGAGCAGCGCCTCACGCACGGGGCCGCGGGACGTTTGTTTCTGTTCCAGACTGCGGCAACGCACCATCAGGGCATGCAGTTCGCGGAGCTTGCTATGGGGAAGAAGGGGATTTTCAGACAAACCTGTGGACCTCGCGCAGGGTACTGGAATTTGTGGATGGGGTGGCGGCGTAGATGCCGACAACGTTGGTTCGATCCCCCTAATGCGCAGACTTCGCGCATTGGAGGCGCCTGCCTATGCCCTGAAGGCGCCAGGCCCCTCGATCGGCAGCCCGAGCTCCTCGAATGCCTTCTCCGCAACCTGTGGCTTCACCACGCCGTCACGCGCCAGCTTCGAAAGCGTCGCCGCGACGATCGATTCGGCATCGACTTCGAAGTGGCGGCGCAGGTGTTCACGATTGTCCGAGCGGCCGAAGCCATCCGTGCCGAGCGAAATCAGTCGCGCTCCCAACCATGGGGCGAGGGAATCGGGGAGCGACTTCATGTAATCGCTGGCCGCAATGATCGGACCGGCTGCACTGCCGAGCGCCTCGACGACAAACGGCGTGCGCTCCTTCTCCGCAGGGTGCAGACGATTCCATCGTTCCGTGCCCAGGCAGTCGCGGCGCAGCTCGTTGTAGCTGGTCACGCTCCACACATCAGCGGCGATGTTGTACTTCTCCGCAAGCATCTGCTGCGCGCGGAGCACCTCGTTGAGGATCGGTCCGCTACCGAACAACTGCGCCTTGGCCGGGCCGCTCTCTGCTGCCTTGAACTTGTAGATGCCGCGCAGAATGCCTTCGCTGATGCCGTCGCCTTCAGGCATCGCCGGCATCGCGTAATCCTCGTTGTACATCGTGATGTAGTAGAAGGCATCTTCGCCGTCTTCATACATCCGGCGCAGCCCATCCTGGATGATGACAGCCATCTCGTATACATATGCGGGGTCGTAGGTGATGCACGTCGGAATCGTTCCGGACAGGATCGGCGAGTGCCCGTCCTGGTGCTGCAAACCTTCGCCGAGCATCGTCGTGCGCCCAGCCGTTCCGCCCATCAGGAAGCCCTTGCCGCGCGAGTCTGCGAAGGCCCACGCCATGTCTCCAATGCGCTGGAAGCCGAACATCGAGTAGTACATGTAGAACGGCACCATCGGGATGTGATAGTTCGCGTAGGAGGTGCCCGCGGCGGTAAAGCTGGCCATCGCGCCAGCCTCGGTGATGCCCTCCTCGAGAACCTGTCCGCCCTTTTCCTCGCGATAGCTCAGCAGCATGTCGGAGTCGTGCGGCGTGTACTTCTGCCCCTCGTGCGCGTAGATGCCCACCTGCTTGATCACGGACTCAAGCCCGAACGTGCGGCCCTCGTCGGGCACGATCGGCACAATCAGCTTGCCGATCCTGGGTTCCTTCAGCAGGCCACGCAGCATGCCGACGAAGCCCAGCGTCGTCGAAACCGAGCGTCCGCGCGAGCCATCCAGCCACTCCTTGAAGAACTCGATCTTCGGCGCCACGAAGGTGGGTTTCGGCACCTCGCGCACCGGCAGATAGCCGCCCAGCTCCTGCCGTCGAGCCTGCAGGTACTGGATCGCCGGATCGCTCGACTCCGGCCGATAGAACGCCGCGTCCTTCACCGCACTCTGCGGCAGCGGAATGTCAAACGTCTCCACAAACTGGGCCAGCGATTCATCGCTCAGCTTCTTCTCCGAGTGCGTAGCATTGCGGGCCTGCGCGGAGCCCAGCCCGTAGCCCTTCACGGTCATCGCCAGGATCACCGTCGGTCCACCCTTGTGCTCCAGCGCGCGCTTGTAGGCGTTGTAGATCTTGGCCGGATCGTGCCCGCCGCGGTGCAGCCGGATCAACTGGTCGTCGGTATAGTCTTTCACCAGGTCCAGCAGCTCGGGATACTTGCCGAAGAAATGCTCGCGCAGGTACGCTCCGCCCTTGGCCTTGTACGCCTGGAAGTCGCCATCGACGCACTCTTCCATGCGCTTCAACAGCAGTCCCTGGTGGTCTCGCGCAAACAATTCGTCCCAGTCCGCGCCCCAGATCACCTTGATCACATTCCAACCGGCGCCGAGGAACGTGCTCTCCAGCTCGTCGATGATGCGCTTGTTGCCGCGCACCGGGCCGTCCAGCCGCTGCAGGTTGCAGTTGACGACAAAGATCAAATTGTCGAGATGCTCGCGCGAACCCAGCGAGATCGCGCCCAGCGAATCGACCTCATCGGTCTCGCCGTCGCCCACAAACGCCCACACCTTGCGGTCGGTCTTTTCGATCAGCCCGCGATTCTCCAGGTACTTCATGAATCGCGCCTGGTAGATGGCATTCAGTGGGCCAATGCCCATCGACACGGTCGGAAACTGCCAGAAGTCTTTCATCAGCCACGGGTGCGGATAGCTCGACAACCCCGGCTCGTCGCGGAGCTCATGGCGGAAGTTCTTCAGCCGCGCGTCATCGAAGCGGCCTTCGAGATAGGCGCGCGCATACACACCCGGCGACGCGTGTCCCTGGAAATAAATGAAATCGCCCGGCTGGTCTACTCCCCCTGCCCCGGCGCCCTTGGCGCTCGGATACTTCGCGTGGAAGAAGTGATTGAACCCGACTTCAAGCAAGGTGGCGAGCGACGAGTAGGTGGAGATGTGTCCGCCAATGCCCGCGTCCTTCTTATTCTGGCGATGCACCATCGCCATCGCGTTCCAGCGAATCAACGCCTCAATGCGTTTTTCCAGCTTGCGTTCGCCGGGGTAGGGAACTTCGTCGTACTTGGGAATCGTGTTGCAGAACGGTGTCGTAATCGTTCCCGTGGCGGGCACGCCGGCCTCGCGCGCACGTGTCCGCAGCGCCGACAGCACCGCCGCGCCCTGTTCCCAGTCATGCGCAACGACATCGTCGAACGCCTCAATCCACTCGGCCACCTCGGCCGACAAATCGTGCTTGGTCGCTTCATCCACCTGAGTTGCCATCGTCCTTCTCCCTGAGAGATCCGGCGTGCGCCCGAACGTCTCCACTTCTACAATAATTTGCCGGGCCGTTCTGTGCCCAGCGTCCTAGCCGTCTTTCAGCTGATTACGTCGAATAATCCGCGTTGATGCTGACGTATTCATGCGTCAGGTCGCAGGTAACAAACCGCGCCCGGCCCGGCCCGCGCCCCATCTGGATCGCGATTGTGTACTCCCGCTTGCTCATCGCCGCATGCGTTGCTGCTTCGTCGAATGTCTCGGCGCGAACGCCGTACTCGAACACCGGCAGGCCGCCAATCGCGATCTGCACCTGTCCTGGATCGAAGGCAACGCCGGCGCGTCCAGCAGCCGCCAGCAGACGTCCCCAGTTGGGATCGGCGCTCGACCAGGCCGTCTTGCACAGCGGAGACGTTGCGATGGTCTTCGCGATGGCCAACGCATCCTCGTTGCTCGCCGCACCCGAAATCTCCAGCGTCACCACGTGCGTCACGCCCTCGCCGTCGTCGACGATCTTGTACGCCAGGGTGTCGCAAACCCTCTGCAGCGCGGCCTCAAACGCCGGTACCGCCTCGCCCTCCGCCGCAACGCCACTCTTTCCGCTGGCCAAGAGCAGTACCGTGTCATTGGTGCTCATATCGCCGTCAATCGAGATGCAATCGAAGCTCGTCTTCGCCGCCGCCGCCAACATCGCCGTGAGGTGTGCCGAGCAAGCCGCGAGGTCAGTGAAAATATAGACCAGCATCGTCGCGTGAGGCACCAACTGCGGCCCGATCATGCCGGCACCCTTCGCGCAGCCAAACAGGTTCACCGTCTTGCCGTCGCCCGTCTCTCCATGGAGGACAAAGCTCTCCTGCGCGACCTTCAACTTCGTGTCGGTGGTCAAAATCGCCGTAGCGAACGCCTCCGCGCTCTCTGCGTGGCTGCCCAGCGCGGCCTTCGCTATGGGCACAGCGGCCACCAGCTTTTCCACCGGCAGCGGGACGCCAATAATTCCTGTAGACGACGGAAAAATCTCGTCGAAGACGCATCCGAACGCGTCTGCCACGGCCACGCAACTCTTGTGGCAGGCCTCGATCCCTGGCTCGCCGGTCGCGCAGTTGGCGTTGCCGGCGTTCACGATCACGGCCGAAACCTTGCCGCCGGTAGCCGCCAGATGCCTGCGCCCCACCGTAATCGGCGCGGCCACGACCTGGTTGCTGGTATACATCACGCCGGCCTCGGCGGGGGTGTCGCAGGCCGCCAGCGCAAGGTCCGGCTTGCCGCTGGCTTTGATGCCCGCACGCACAGCGGACCAACGAAATCCGAGGGGAAGTGGTTGCGAAATGGAGGAGGAGTCGCGGTCGTTCACACTGATCACTTTACCAAGCCCGGCGTATACTCGACCGATAAGAGTGGGATGCGTGCGCGGTGAGATTCGATTCGCGCCCCCCGTGGGAGACACATACGATGAGCACCAACGGTAACGGACATTCAAACGGTAACGGCGACTACAGCGTCCCCACCCCACGCGCAGACTGGATCGTGAAGCGTAAGGAAGAGGCGGCGCGTACCGGCGACTGGAACATGAGCCAGATGCACTTCGCCCGGTTGGGCAAGATCACCGAAGAGATGGCCTTCGTAGCGCATAAGGAGAAGCTCTCGCCAGAGCTCATCCGCTCGGAGATTGCCAAGGGCACGATGATCATCCCGGCCAATATCAACCACCCTGAGCTTGAACCCATGGCGATTGGCGTGGAATCGCTGTGCAAGATCAACGCCAACATCGGCAACTCCGCGCTTTCCTCCAACATCGACGAAGAGCTGCGCAAGCTCCACACCGCCGTGCATTTCGGCGCGGACACGGTGATGGACCTGTCGACCGGCGGAGATATTCCGACCATCAGGGAAGCAATTCTCCGCCACTCGCCTGTGCCGATCGGCACCGTGCCGCTGTATGAGGCGCTGGCCCGAGTTAAGCGCGTCGAAGACCTCAATATCGATGTCTACCTCGAGGTCATCGAAGAGCAGGCAGAGCAGGGTGTCGACTACTTCACCATCCACGCCGGCGTGCTCATCCAGTACGTCCCGCTGGTCTCGAAGCGCATCACCGGAATCGTCAGCCGTGGCGGCGCCATCCTCGCGCAGTGGATGACCGCGCATCACAAGCAGAACTTCCTCTACGAGAATTTTGATCGGATCACTAAGCTGATGGCCAAGTATGACGTGAGCTACTCGCTGGGCGACGGCCTCCGTCCCGGCTCCGTTGCGGACGCCAGCGATGAGGCGCAATTCGCCGAGCTCAAGACCCTCGGCGAGCTGACCCGTCAGGCCTGGAAGGACGACGTGCAGGTGATGATCGAAGGCCCTGGCCACGTGCCCATGGACAAGATCAAGGAGCAGGTCGACAAGGAAGTCGAGCTTTGCGACGGCGCTCCGTTCTACGTGCTCGGTCCGCTCGTCACCGACATCGCTCCCGGCTACGACCACATCACCTCTGCGATCGGTGCGGCCATGATCGGCTGGCACGGCGCGGCGATGCTGTGCTACGTCACGCCCAAGGAACATCTCGGTTTGCCCAACGAGAAGGACGTCAAGGACGGCATCATCGCGTACAAGATCGCCGCACACGCTGCGGACATCGCGCGGCATCGGCCAGGGGCTCGGGATCGCGACGACGCTATCTCCCACGCGCGCTACACCTTCGATTGGGACAAGCAGTTCGCACTGTCGCTGGACCCCGAAACCGCACGCAGCATGCACGACGAGACGCTGCCTGACGACTATTACAAGGAAGCCGCCTTCTGCTCCATGTGCGGCCCCAAGTTCTGCTCGATGAACTGGTCCAGCAAGGTCGACAAATTCAACGAAGAGGTCCACGGCCTCAAGAAGCCGGACCTCACGCAGATTGTTACCGAGCAGATGGCGCTTCGCAGCTAAACGCTCCGCGAGAATAAAAAGGGTGAGGCCTCGGCCTCACCCTTTTGCTTGCCGGGAAACCTTAGCCGCGCACGTAATGGAAGAGTAGCTCCTGCTCGCTCGCCACCGGAATCCCGTTGCGCGTCGCTGGCTGAAACGTCCATTGCTGAATGGTCGCCAGCACGGTTTGATCGACGCCATGTCCAAGGCCGCGCATCATCGTGTATTTCGCGATCCTGCCATCCTTGTCGATCACCACATCCACAATCACATCGCCGCTGGTGCCCGAGGGCAGCTGCGACAGGTCCGGCTTGGGCGAAGGATGCGCTACCACCAGCGCGACGGTCGTATCGCCATTGCCCAACGCGTCCACGCCCGACGATGCGTTGGGGCTGGAGGTCGCGGCTGTGGCCGCCGCAGCAACCACCGGCTCGGCTGGCGTCGGAGCGGGCACGCTCGCAGGGGGAACTGCCTTCCGCGGTGGCGCTTTTTCTGACTGCAGCTTCGCCGCCGGCGCGCTCATACCCGGCGCGTAGACCAGCGACAACAGGTGGCCGTTGGCATCGCCCGGGCGCTCCACTGGCGCGAGCTGCGGCGATCGCACATACAGCAACGCCCCCAGCACGCACACGTGCATCGCGATGGACGCCGCAGTCCAACGCCGCAGCATCGGAGATTGGCTTACCAGCGGACTACCCAGTTGCCGTGCCGACTTGTTGGCGTCCATACGGCCCCTCTACAACCCAGCATACTTCCTGTAGGACTCGCCGCGCACCTGCTTTGTAAGCGATTTTGCGCTTATTTTCACGCAATTCTACCAAGTTTCTATAAGCTACTTCGCCGCATCCTCCAAGATCGTCGCCGAGCGATTCAGCGCCGCCGTGAGGGCATCCAACTGCGCCTGCGTACGCGCAGCGTCGGCCGCTTCAATGCCCTCGCTTACCCCGGGAATCACCACGGCGGCATAGCCCGTGTACTCTCCTGGAGCGTAAATGGTGTGTTTGTACCACGGACGCCGCGGTAGCCCTGCCTCGTTGAGCAGCGCGCTCTCCGCGTCACGCAGCGCGGCGTTTAGCTTTGTCTCGTTCGCGCCAGCGATCGCAGCAGACTGCAACGCGTAGACCTTCTGCCCGGCGGCCTGAAAGCGCTGGGCAGCAGCGCTCGCCGCGCTGAAGTCGACCTTCAACTTCGCGTCGGATGCCTGCTTCTGTGCATCCGCCACGTAGCCCGCCACGTCCTTGCCATACAGCCGATAGTCATAGGGCAGCACATCCGCATCGGCCATGTGCAAAATCTCCAGGCCGAAGACCCGCGCCTGCTGCTGCTCGTAGACGAACGTCGGATCCGCAAACTTTATGAACCAGTTGTAGTTGTCAAAGACGGAGTGGTAGACCCCATACGGCCCCTCTGATCCAATGTCCGTCGAAGGCACACCGAGGTGCTGAATGAACGGCGTGTAATCCGAACCTGATCCCAAATTTCCAATGATGACCTCGCCGCCGGCTGGAGCATCGGCGCTCATCGGGCGGCCCCTGCGGCGCGAGCCCGCCTGTTGCGTTGCGTGCCACTGCTCGTACACCGTTCCGCCCTTCGGGCTCGGCACCTGCCGCGTTACGTCGCGCACAAACTCCTTCAGCGACGGCACCGCCGAAGCATCGAAGTCCGGTCCCGCGACACCTACGTCGGTATTGAAGTAGGCGACGGCGTGCGCGAGTTCCCTGGCGTGCATCTCGGCCCACTCGGTCGAGCCCATCAGGCCCTCCTCCTCGGCGTCCCACGAGCAGATCACGATCCGCCGCTTCGGCGTCCATCCCTGCTTCAGCAACTCACCCAGACCGTGCACCGCCTCCAGCATGGCCGCCGTGCCGCTATTCGGATCGACGGCGCCATACACCCAGGCGTCACGATGATTGCCAGCGACCACCCAGTCTTCCTTCTGGTCCGGATCGGTGCCATCGATCGTCCCCACCACGTCCCAGATCGTGCGCAGCTGGTAATCCTGGACCAGGTGCATGTGCACCTTCACCGCGCCCGTTCCGCCCAGGTGATAGGTGAAGGGCAAGCCGCCCTGCCACTCGCGCGGCGACGCCGGCCCATCGAGCGCCTGGAGAATCGGCGCCGCATCGTGATACGAAAGCGGGTTTGCTGGAATCGACGGCTGGTTCATCTTGGCCGGATCGGTAATACGCGCTGCGTCGGCCAGCTCCGGCGTCGACGCCACACCCGGCGTCTCCGGATCGCCCGGATACAGCGGCAGGAACTGCACGCTGCCGCGCTGTACTGCCGTCTCGGGACGGTACGGCCCGCGCGGGTACATATCACCCTTTACGTAACCATCATCGCTGGGGTCGGAGTAGATGAGCACGCCCGCCGCACCATACTGCTGGGCTATATAGACCTTCACGCCGCGGAAGTTTCCGCCGTAGCGCACCAGCACGATCTTTCCCTTGACGCTGACGCCCAGCGAGGCCAGTTTCTTGAAGTCCTCCAGCGTCCCGAAGTTGGCATACACCACATCCGCCGTCACGTTCCCGGAAGGCGAAGAGCCGTTGAAGGCGGGCAGAATGCGCGGATCCTCCTGAAACGGATCGCCGCCGTACGCCTTTGGATCGACATGCTCGGGCGTTGGCCCGGACATCAGCTTTTTGCCGCTGGCGTCGAACGCCTCAATTTCAATCGTCACCGGCTTGTTCAGCCAGACGCGGAATGGCTGGATCGCCGTATGCAGCCCCGCGGCCCGAAACTTTTCGGCCACATACAGTGCCGTCGCATGATCCTCAGGCGAGCTTGCCCAGTGCGGCGCTGCCGTCAGGGTCTTCAGCTCTTCGCCCGCCAGCTTGGCACTGGGGATCTCCATGAACGCATGGTCCCACTTGGCTTGCTGCGAGAAATCCTGATAGCCGAAGACATGGCTGGCCGGCGCTTGTGCATGCACAGCAGCTTGAAATGCAAACGTTGAGGTGAATAACGAAACGGCCCAGGCTGTCGATCGACGCATCAGAACAAACTCCTATGATTTGTTAGGAGTGTACGCGATGATCCCAGCCTTGGCCGAGTTGGGCTTAGACAGGTTGTGTGCAGAACTTGCAGCGAGTGGCAGCTAAGGGTATGTCGCCAAGGCACTGCGGGCAGGCTTTCATCGCTGGCGGTTCAGCCGCAGGCGGGTTGAATTTCTTCAGCAGGTACTGCGTCGGGAGCACGAGGAAGAAGTACACCACGGCGGCAATCAGAAGGAAGTTCACCACTGCCGTAAAGAAGGTACCGTACTTGATCTCGCCGCCGTGCAGATGCCCCACCAGGGAATCGAAGTTCGGCTTGCCGACCACCGCGCCAAGCAGTGGATTGATAATGTTCGCAGTAAGTGCGGTGATGATTGCAGTGAAGGCTGCGCCGATGATGACAGCTACTGCCAAATCCATCACGTTGCCGCGCAGGACGAAATCGCGAAATCCCTTTAGCATGGACCCTCCAGTGTATTGAATCGTATGGACTTGATTTGCCGGCTGAGTATACCCAGCCCATGCACCGCATGATAACCCTTCTCTCGCCTACAAATCAGGACCGAAGTATTCTGTAAGACATGAGTTCGACTGCCATTCGCGTGCGTCTGCTGGCCTTTGGCGCCCTCAAAACGATCGTTCCTGCGGGCGCCGACTGGCGCGATCTCACTTCCGGCGCATCGGTCGACGATCTGCTTGCGCTGCTCTGCCGCGAGGGCCTCACCGACGCAGCCGCGCTTCACTCCGCCGCCATCGCGGTCAATCAGCAGTACAGCCCGCGCAGCTGCATTCTCCAGGATGGTGACGAGGTCGCGATCCTCCCGCCCGTCAGCGGAGGCCTTGCCGCCGAGCCATCGACCCCGCTGATCGCTCTCGTCCGTGAGCCCATCGACGCAGCAGCCATCGAGCGCGCGATCAAGTCCGGCGCCGACGGAGCGGTCTGCGTCTTCGACGGCATCGTTCGCGACAATACCCGCGGCCGCCGAACCCTGCACCTGGACTACGAAGCCTATGAGGAGATGGCCCTGCAGCAGATGCACCTCCTCCGTTCCGAGGCCATCGAGCACTTCGCGGTTCGCGACGTCGCGATCGTCCATCGACTCGGCCGCCTCACCGTCGGCGAAACCAGCGTGTTCATCGCGGTCGCCTCCGCCCATCGCGGCGCTGCGTTCGACGCCTGCCGCTGGGTCATCGACACGCTGAAGAAAACTGTTCCCATCTGGAAGAAGGAGCAATTCGCCGACGGCGCCGCGTGGGCCGACGGCGAGCCCTTCCCCGACGATCTCCCAGGCTCCGCGCGATGAGCAGCGCTCTTCGCCTCTCTGCCTTTGCACTCCTCACCTTCGCGCTCCCGGTCACAGCTCAGCAGCCTGCGACGCTCCACCTCAACTCCCGACTGGTGAACGTCGCCCTCAACGTCAGCGACGACCACGGAGCACCCGTCCACAATCTCACCGCCGCCGACTTCGAGCTCAGCGAAGACGACCGGCCTCAGCGCATCGCCTTCTTCGATCAGGCCTCTTCCTCGCCGCTCGACATCCTCCTCGTCGTCGACGCCAGCGAGAGCGTCGCCCCCTACCAGCACCTCGAGCGTGCGGCCGCCCGCACCTTCCTGCACTCGCTCCAGGATCAGCACGATCGCATAGCCCTGGTTGCCTTCTCTGATACCGTCGCCGAGCTCGCCCCTTTCACCAGCAATCCCCGGCGCATCGACGCCGCGCTCGGCCACATTCATCACGGCCACGCCACCGCACTCTACGACGCCGTCTCCTTCGCCAGCCGGCGCTTCACAGACACGGGGTCGGCACCCAACACCCGGCGCGTGCTGGTCCTCATCACCGACGGCGAAAACACCACCCGTCACGGCTCGTACGACTCCGCGCTCGAAGCCGCGCTGCGCTCGGGCGCGATGATCTACTCGCTCATCTTGATCCCTGTCGAGGCGGATGCAGGCCGCGACACGGGTGGCGAACACGCGCTCATGCAACTCGCGACCGACACCGGCGGTCAGTCCTACAGCATTGCTCAGCACACCGATCTCGCCCTCGCGCTCCAGCACGTGTCCGACGATCTGCGCACCCAGTATGCCCTTGGCTATTATCCGGCAGCGATGACCACAACATCTCCCATCCGACACATCCATTTGCAGCTCATCAAGCCTGCACTCGCAGCGCGAACCAGCCTGCGCTATCGCACGTCGTACTACACGTTTACTCAGCCTTGAGACTTCCTGCAAGGGCTCGCCGTACAATCTATTTATGGCGACAAAGAAGCGTCACAAAGGACCGCCTGCCGGCGAAACCGGGCAGGAAGCGCTCTACCTCAAATCTCTCAGCGACCGCCAGGTCCCTGTCAGCATCAAGCTGCGCGATGGCGAGACGGTTAGCGGTTGGGTGGAATACTTCGACGACATGATGCTGCGCCTCACCCGCGAAGGCAAGCCAAATCTCTTCATCTACAAAGCGCAGATTCGCACCATCACTGAAGGTGGCGCTGCCGGTCTGCGTCGCACGGTCCGGCGTGACGACGGCGCGGGTCTGTAGCATGGCCGAGATTCTTGCCGCCGCGGAATCCATCGCACGCGAGGCCGGCACCCTTCTGCGCGACTTCTATCATCGCGGCGTGCGCACCGAGTACAAAGGTGACGTCGACCTGGTGACCGAAGCCGACCGCGCCAGTGAAGCCCTGATTGGCAGCCGCCTTCGGGCCGCATTTCCGGACCACGGCATCTACGGCGAAGAGGGAACGCGCGAAGGCCTGGACGGCGAGTTCCGCTGGTACGTCGATCCGCTCGACGGTACCACCAATTTCGCTCACGGCTTTCCCGCGTTCTGCGTGGTGCTCGGCTGCGAGCGCCGGCCCGCCGGCCTCGCCCCAAATGAAGACGGAGAGATGATGGCCGGCGTCATCTACGATCCGCTGCGCGATGAGATGTTTTCCGCGGCCCTCGGCGAAGGCGCCACGCTCGCCACCGGAAATGGAGAAAACGTCGAGCCCATCCACGTCTCGCGCGTCTCTTCGCTCGACGAGTCGCTCATCGCCACCGGCTTTCCCAGCCATAAGCGTCACAAAAGCCCCAACGTACACTTTTACCAGGAGTTCACGCTGCGCTCGCACGGCGTTCGTCGCGCCGGCTCGGCCGCCCTGGACCTCGCCTACGTCGCCTGCGGCCGCCTGGATGGCTACTGGGAGTTCCAACTCAATCCCTGGGACACCTCCGCCGGCTATCTCCTTATCGAGGAAGCGGGCGGCCGCATCACCCACTTCGACGGCAGCAAGTTCACCCTCGACAGCCGCGAGATTCTGGCATCCAACGGCCTCATCCACCCGGCGATGGAGCATCTTTTTGCCGACATGTTCGCCGGCCGCAACCTCGACCCGATTCTCACGCCCGCCGAGTTTGCCGCCCGCCGCGCCGCCGAAGGCCGTTAGCCGAAGACTCGCCAGTCCCGGCATGGTCCACGCCGCGGGCCGATTACCGTGAATTTACGGACGTTCTTCGGACCTTTTCGGCTTTGTTGCTAAAATGAGTAAACTACTTGTGAAGTTTTAAGTTCAAGCAGTATCAAGGAGAAATTGAGATGGCGTATGTAATCGCGGAACCCTGTATTGGCACGAAGGATCGGGCGTGTGTGGACGCTTGTCCGGTAGATTGTATCCACCCCAAGGCTGATGAGGACGGTGCCGAGACCGACGATCAGCTGTTCATCGATCCTGTCGAGTGCATTGACTGTGGCGCGTGCGTTCCCGTCTGCCCGGTCTCCGCGATCTTCGGCAGCGACGACCTGCCCGAGAAATGGGAAAGCTTCCGCGAAAAGAACGCCACCCACTTCGGCCGCTAAACCAATCTCTCCCGCTACTGATTCTTCACACGAGCGCGCAGCCGTCGCTGCGCGCTTCGCATTTAAGCTTCTTTCCCAACGCTCCAGCCGCTTTCGCGAACCCTGTTCTTCGGAGACTCCCGATGAAGACGCTAGCCGATCTCAAGGACGCCGCCGAGATCAGCACCCGCATCCTCAGCGTTACGCCCTCCGACGCGCCCGCGTGGGGCATCATGAACGTCAACCAGATGGTCTGCCACGTCCGGGAAGCCTACCTCTACGCCCTCGCCGACACCCCCGTCGACCCCATCCCCCTCCCCTATCCTCCAAGGCTGGTCAAGCAATTCGCGCTCAAAGTACCCAGGCCCTGGCCCCACTCCACCACCACCATTCCGCAGCTCAAACTCGACGCCCCCGGGATGGCCTGCACCACCTTCGAGCGGGACCGCGACACCCTGCTCACCGCCTTCGACAATTTTTGCGCCCTCACCGACCACACCCGCGATCACCCTTTCTTCGGCTCGATGCAACACACCGACTGGATGCGCTGGGGCTATCTCCACGCCGACCACCACCTTCGCCAGTTCAACCGCTAACGTGCTTCGTCTACCCGCTATCCTCTACACTCTGCTCTTATGCCTGAAGGCCGCCAAATCCAACATCACGGCGAGGCCATCGTCCTCCGCACCTGGCCCTTCCACGAGGCCGACCTGCTGGTCTCGCTGTTCACCCGCAACCAGGGTAAGGTGAAGGGCGTCGCGCGCCATGCGATGAAGTCGCGCAAGCGTTTCGGTGGCGCGCTCGAGCCGGCCACGCAGGTCCGCGCCCACTACACTGAGCGCCCCAGGCAGGACCTCGTCCGCCTCGATCAGTTCGAGATCCTCTGGTCCCCGCTCACCGCCCCCGTCGAAACTCTCCGCCTCGCCGCCCTCCAGCTTGTCACCGAAGTCCTTGAAGAAGCGATGCCCGACCAGGCACCGGAGGACAACATCTACCGCCTGGCTGTCACCGTCCTGACCTCGCTAAACTCGGGTTCCCCATCGTCGCCCAAGGTGGGTTCGCAGGCTTCCGTGACAGGCCAGCAAATCTACCTCCCCATCACCTACTTCTGCCTCTGGATGAATCGCCTGATGGGCTGGATGCCCGAGCTCGGCCACTGCGCCGCCTGCGGACTCGACCTCCGCGGTCAGACCGTGTACTGGTCTCCCACTGCCGACGGCGTGACCTGTTCCGACGACCGCCGTCCGAACTCCCGCGCTCTCATCGCCGCCTCCGTCGCCGAGAGCCACCGCATCGCCCGCACCCCCCTCGCCGACCTCCTCGTCGAGGCCTGGCCCCCCACCCGCTCCGCCGATCTCCGCGCGTTCGCCATTGCCACC
Organism: Acidobacteriaceae bacterium; assembly: GCA_035482415.1. Lineage (GTDB taxonomy): Bacteria > Acidobacteriota > Terriglobia > Terriglobales > Acidobacteriaceae > Granulicella. The sequence continues at coordinate 102,950 of DATHQT010000054.1, forward strand.
CTGGAGCGCCACCTGGAACGCCGTCTCCGCAGCGCGACGGCTCTCAGCACATAGGCGCCGCATCCTTCCCGTGCCCGGGCACTCTAATCACGAGAGGCCGCCATCATGGGAAGCAAGTTCGCCAGGACGATGTTTTCGCCCGCCGCCAAGCGCCTGCAGGAGCAGCACGGTTCGCGCGCCCAGTACGAGCGCCTTGCCGCCCTCGGCTCGCGCGATGAAGCCCTCGGCGACTCCGAGCAGCAGTTCATCGCCGCCCGCGACAGCTTCTATCTAGCCTCGGTTACAGAACACGGTTGGCCCTACATCCAGCATCGCGGCGGGCCGATAGGCTTTCTGCATGTACTCGATGGCCGCACCCTCGCCTTCGCCGACTTCGCCGGAAACAAGCAGTACATCACCGCCGGCAATCTCGCCACCAATGACCGCGTCGCGCTCTTCTTGATGGATTACCCGCAGCAGGCCCGCCTCAAGATCATCGGCCACGCCCGCATCGTGGAACTGGGCGAAGACCTCGCACTCGAAGCGAAGCTCCAGCAGCCCGCCTCCCCTGTAAGGATCGAGCGCATTTTTGTCATCTCCATCGTCGCGTATGACTGGAACTGCTCCCAGAACATCACTCCGCGCTTCACCCAAGAAGAATTCGCACGCGGCATTTAGAATCATGAAATGCCGTCGGTAGTTGAAACCAAGAAACCCCTAACCTTCCAGGAGCTGCTCTTCACCCTGCAGCGCTTCTGGGCCGAGCACGGCTGCGTGCTCCAGCAGCCCTATGACCTCGAAGTCGGCGCCGGCACGATGTCGCCTGACACCTTCCTGCGCGTGCTTGGTCCCAGGCCCATCAGCATCGCGTACGCGCAGCCCTCGCGCCGCCCGGCGGACGGACGCTATGGCGAAAATCCCAACCGGCTGTTTCGTCATACGCAATTGCAGGTGATCTTAAAACCGCCACCGGAGCGCGTGCAGGAGCTCTATCTGGAATCGCTGGTCGCCATCGGCATCGACCTCGCACAGCACGACATCAAGTTCGAAGAGGACAACTGGGAGTGGCCGGTTGGCGGCGCCTGGGGTGTCGGCTGGCAGGTCATGCTGGACGGCCAGGAGATCACGCAGTTCACCTACTTCCAGCAGTGTGGCGGCATGGACCTCGACCCCATCTCCGGCGAGATCACCTACGGGCTCGAACGCATCGCGCAGTTCCTCCAGGACCTTGACAGCATCTACGACATCGTCTGGTCGCGCGACCCCGTGACCGGACGCGAGCTCACCTACGGTGAAGTTCGCTTGCACGAAGAGCAGCAGTTCAGCGCCTACAGCTTCGACTACGCGGACGTCCCGAGCCTCTGGAAGCATCTCGAGCTCTACGAAGCCGAGTGCCTCGCTCTGCTCGCTCGCGCGAAAGAAACGCTCGTCGAAGAAAACACCGATGCCCTCGCCGTTCTGCGCTTTCCCGTCCTCGGTGCCTACGAATTAGCGCTCAAGTGCTCGCACACCTTCAACCTTCTCGACGCCCGCGGCGCGATCTCGGTCACCGAGCGCGTCGGCGTGATGGCCCGCATCCGCAACCTCATCGTAGGCGTCGCGAAAATTTACGCCGAGCAGGGAAGACTCACCACCGCCGCGTAATCAGAAATCATCAGGATAGAAATGCCAGACTTTTTATTCGAAATCGGTTTAGAAGAAGTTCCAGCGCGTATGCTCGCCTCTGCCCAGGCCGAGCTCCTCAAGCGTACGCTCGCCCTGCTCACGCGCGAACAGCTCATCCCGGCGGAGCCCACGGCGCACAGCTATTCCACCCCGCGCCGCCTCGCTGTACTGGTGCGTGGAGTTCGTCAGCAACAATCGGACATTACCGAAGAGACCACCGGCCCCGCCGCAAAAATCGCCTTCAAGGACGGCCAGCCCACCCCCGCCGCCGAAGCTTTTGCCCGCAAGTCCGGCATCGCCGTCTCCGAGCTCAAAACCATCTCCACGCCCAAGGGCGACTACCTCGCTGCCACCACGCTCAAGCGCGGCCGCAGCGCAGCCGAAGTACTCGCAGCGGAACTCCCCAAAGAGATCGCGGCAATTTACTGGGCTAAGAATATGTACTGGCGCGCCGGCAAGCCCGAGCGCTTCGTCCGCCCCATCTTGTGGCTCGCCTGCTTGCTCGGCGAAGAGGTCGTGCCCGTCACCTTCGCCGGCAGGACCGCCGGACGCGCCACCTACGGCCACCGCGTGCTCTCCACCGGCGAACCCTTTGAGATCGTTACCCCCGACAGCTATCTCGCTCAGCTGGAAGGCGAGTACGTTCTCGCCGACGTAGAAGTCCGCCGCCAGAAAATCCGCAAGGCCCTTGACAAAGTCACGCGCGAAATTCCCAACGCGCGCTGGCGCGAAGACGAAGCCCTTGTGGACGCCGTCACCCACCTTACCGAGTGGCCCGACGTCCTGCTCGGCAACTTCGAGCTCGCCTACCTCACGCTCCCCGAAGAGGTTCTGGTCACGGTCATGCGCGACCACCAGAAGTATTTCGCGGTCGAAGACGCCAACGGGAAACTAGCCCCGCACTTCCTCACCGTCACGAACATCGCCCTAGACGAAATTAATACGCGGATCATCCGCCAGGGCAACGAGCGCGTTCTCCGCGCCCGCTTCAACGACGCCCGCTTCTTCTGGGAGTTCGACCAGCGCACCCCGCTAGCCGACCGCGTCAAGCTGCTTGAAAGCGTCACCTTCCAGAAAGACCTTGGAAGCTATGCACAGAAGTCCGAACGAATCGCTGCGATTGCACAGCGCCTCGCGACGTTTGCTACGGCACAAGGCTGCGCCTTGGACGAGAAGGCGATTGCCGAAGCAGCCCTTCTCGCCAAGACCGATCTCACCACCGAGCTCGTAAAGGAGTTCACCGAACTGCAAGGCCAGATCGGCGGGCTCTATGCCGCATCGCAGGGCCTCAGCTCGACGGTTGCGGACGCAATCTACGATCAATACCTGCCGGCCTCCGCGAAGGACGCGATTCCACGCTTACCCGAAGGCGCGATTCTCGGCCTCGCCGACCGCATCGACACCATTGCCGGAATGTTTCGGCTGGGCATGGAGCCCACTGGCTCCAAAGATCCTTTCGCTCTCCGCCGCGCCGCGAATTCCATCGTGCGCATCCTGGCCGAATCGTCCCTGCCCCTCTTGCTGAACGATGTTATTAACGCCGCCACGCCAGCGAAGGATACAGAGGCCAGGCTCCTGGCCTTCTTCACCGAGCGCATCGATTTTTATTTGCGAGAGGGTTGTGATCAAGCCTACGACGTCGTCAAGGCAGTGATGGCCGCCGGCACCGACGACCTCCGCGACCTGGTCGCCCGCGCCGAGGCGGTCACCGCAGCCCGCGGCGGCGAAGACTTCCTCGCGGTAAGCGCGGCCTTCAAACGGATGAAAAATATCCTCACGCAGGCGCGCGCCAAGGGGGACATCCCCCCGTCTATCGTTGACCACGATCTGCTCCTCGATCCGGCCGAGAAGCTTCTCGCGGTTACGGCCAGCGCAGCAGCTTCCGCCATGGAAGAGCTTCAGAGGGAACGTAACTATGGCGAGGCCCTGCGCGTGATCGCGGCTCTCCGGCCCTCCATCGATGACTTTTTTGACAAGGTCATGGTCATGTCACCAGAGGACGACATCCGCGCCAACCGCCTGGCGCTGCTCAACCGCACCCTCGAGGACCTCTCCCGCATCGCCGACTTCTCCGAGATCGTCACTGCCGGCTGACCCCTCGAATAAAGTGCCACTCTGGAAAGCAGACTTTCACAAGTCGCCTTCAAACGGCAGCTTCTCAAGACTTTGGGCCAAAAAGTATGGGAGGGGAGGGACCCACCCCTTCCGGCCTCAATTCAGCCGCTGCAATCGCGCAATCAACTTCTCCGCGAGGGGCTCGCCGCTCTCGGTCCACAGCAGCCGGCTGGAGATTCCGCAGTGTTTCTCCACGCTCAAGGTAAACGCCAGCAGCTTCTCCACGTTGTGCTTGATTCGTTCCGCGGCGTCCTCATCCAGCGACTCGTCCTCGAGCACCCAGGGCGTGTCCAGCCCAAAGTCCACCCGGATCTGCCCGTTCTGCTCGAAGCTGCCAGCATCGAACTGCGGCCCGAACCCGGTGATCTTCACCCTCCAGGGCTCCAGCCGCCAGGCTAGATCCAACCCGGCTCCCGCAGGGTCCGGAAGCCACAGCATCCAGCGCATCTCAAACTCGTAGGCCATGTCGTCGTGCAGCTGTTCGGTAGCCTCGGCAACGGCGTTTTCAATGATCGAGCCTTCGGTATCCTCGGAGGTCTGCGCCCGCTCATCGTTCACGTAGATTCGTTGATACGTCGGCGACTCGGTCCAGTCGATGGGGTAGACGCTCGCGGCAGCGACGCGGCCCAGCGCGCTGTTCGCCTGGCCATCCTTGGCGATGACGGCAAACTGCCGCAGCACGCCCACCAGCGCCGCCGGCAGCGACTCCAGACGAAAGTTCGGATACCAGAGACTGAGATAAAGCTGATCGGCCATCTCTCTATTCTATCGATTCGCACGTCTCACCGTCAGCACGACGACCTGCGTGCAATGAGAAGATAGAGCCAGGGAACAACGAAGAACGATGCCGCTGTCGATACAAAGACTTCGATGGGTACTGATCACAGGAGCCTTGCTGCTGGTGGGAGTTCTGGCTGCGTTCATCGGCTACGGTCGCTATCGAGCGCTGCAAGCGTACCGTCAGATCATCGCCCGCTCGGGTGTGTCCCTCACCCACGACTCGAACGGCGTTACTTACTCGCAGTCGATCAAGGGCAAGAAGGTTTTCACGCTGCGCGCGAAGACCGAGAGCACGCTGGGCAACGGCAAATACGCCCTGCACGATGCTGAGCTGCTGCTCTACAACCGCAATGGCGATGCAACGGACCACATCTACGGCTCGGAGATGGAGTACGACGAGAATGAGCAGATAGCGCGCGCCAAAGGCGAAGTGTTCATGGACATCCAGCCGCCGCAGGGCCTCACGAACGGCGGCCGCACCCAGACCCAGACCAAGATCGAGACCGCCAAACCGTCCCCAGCCGCTGCTCCCGTCATCCACGTCCGCACCAGCGGCCTGGTGTACCTGCGCAAGCTGGGACTAGCCGCAACGGATCGGCAAGTGAAGTTCAGCTACGGTGACATGACCTGCACCGCGCTTGGCGCCGAGTTCAACACCAACGAGAACACCGTCAAACTCCTCGCCGACGTGCACATGGATGGCCTGGCGCATGGAACGCCCCTGCATGTGACGGCTGCGCGCGCCGACATGCGTCGCGATGAGAACATCGCGAATCTCACCACGCCTGTCGTTACCTCTGCCGATCGGAAGATGACGGCGGACGCTGCAATTTTGCATCTGCGGCAGGATGGCTCGATCGAAAGCGTGCAGGGCAACGATCACGTGGTTCTGACGGACAAGACCCAGCAGGTCACTGCGAATCGTCTCGATGCGACGTTGAACGCGCAGTCAATCCCTCAAACGGCAAGGTTGACCGGCGATGTGACGATGGTCGATAGCAATTCATTGAGGCCGGCACACGGGTCCGCGGCTGTGGTGGATGTGGCGATGAATGCGCAAGGTCAGCCGACCAAGGTTGTCGCGACCGGCTCCGCGAAGCTCACCATGGTCGATCGCAAGTCGAATCCGAACGGCTTCACGCGCTCCATGGATGGCGCGAAGATCATTGCCCTCTTTGCTCCGGGCCAGCATAAGGCGCCATCGCATCTCACCGAGATCCATGCGATTGGCGCAGCGCATGCGAGCGGCCAGTCGCTGGCTGCGCAGGCCAGGGGAGCACCCGCGGGCGGCGCCACGGTCGCAGCGCTGAAGAATGTGCAGGTAAGCGCAGATGACCTTCGCACCACCTTCATCCAGACCGCGGATCGCAAGGTGCATCCGGGCAAGCTTTACGGAAGCGGTCACACGCAGTTGCAACAGGATGCGCCACTCGGCGAACAGGAGACCAGCAGAGGAAATACGCTCGAGATTGTGTTCGCGCCCGTACCTTCTGTGGTTGGGCCGTCTCAAAGTGAGGCGATGGGCATCGCGTCAGCAGTGCAGACCGGCAATGTCGTCATCCATAACCGAGCTGCTGCGAAGCCGGGCTCGACCACGCCAGGCACCACGACCAACGGCACAGCCGACCGTGCAAGCTATGATGGCCAGTCCCAGGTCCTCACGCTCACGGGCGGAGTTCACCTGGATGGTGAAAATGGGGCACTGGTTGCGCCGACTGTGTCGTTGAACCAAAGCACGCAGGACGCGGAAGCGAGCGGCGGGGTGCAGGCGACGTTCCAGAACTCCGAGGCGAAGGCAGCGAATCCAGCCTCGAAGTCGAGGCCCGAGCCGGTGACGCACGTGTTGGCCGCCAGCGCGCACTTCGACCATGCAACACGGTTTGCCACGTTCTATGGCACGGATGCAGCGCCCGCGCGCATGTGGCAGGATGCTTCACAGATCCAGGCGGCGACACTCCTGTTCGACGGGATCAAGCGAACCTTCGGCGCGCGACCCGGCAAGCCGGATGGACTCGTCCACGCCATCCTGGCCTCGAATACCTCTCCACCGAAGCCAGGAGCTCCGCCCCGCCTTCCCAGCATGATCCGCGTCGCCAGCCCGAAGATGGACTACAACGATCTGCAGCGGGAGGCGACCTTCTCCGGAGGCGTCACGATCGATGGCACGCTGGGTGAAGTGCGTGGACAACATGCTGTTGCCTTCCTTGGCGCTGCCCATGCTCCCGCCGCAACGCATCCGGTGTCGGCTTCGGCAACTCAACCGAACCCGTTTGGCGGATCAATCGACCGGGTGATCGTTTACGGCACTGTCCAGCTCGACCAGCCTGGGCGCCACGGAACCGGAGACCAACTGCTCTATACAGCTTCCAAGGCCAACTATATTTTGACGGGCACACCCTCCAGTCCGGCGCACATCACGGACACACAGCAGGGCAGTGTGACCGGCGCCACACTTATCTTTGGCGATGCAGGTAGTACGATTGTGGTAGCCGGGGAACCGGGCGCGCCCAAGGGCAAAGCGGGACGTGTGCACACAGAAACTTACGTTCATCCAGGCAATAAAGAAGAGAGGCACTAGCCAGATGAGGACCCTCGAGACCGAGGAGTTGACGAAGGCGTATGGCGGTCGCCAGGTAGTCCGTGGGGTCAGCCTGCAGATCCGTCAGGGCGAGGTTGTGGGCTTACTGGGGCCGAACGGAGCGGGCAAGACGACCTCGTTTTATATGATCGTCGGCCTGGTGCGGCCAGACTCCGGCCGCATCCTCACCGACGGAACCGACATTACCCGTACCCCCATGTATCTCCGGGCCCGCGAGCATCGAATCAGTTATCTTCCGCAGGAGCCGTCGGTCTTCCGAAACTTGTCCGTCGAGGAAAACATCCTGGCTGTGCTTGAAACACAGCACTTAACCTGGGAGGTTCGGCGCAAGCAAACCGAAAGTCTTATCTCTAAATTGAATTTAGGGCACGTGCGCAAGACGCGTGGCTATGCGTTGTCCGGGGGCGAGCGCCGTCGAGTAGAAATTGCTCGTTGCCTGGCTATCGAGCCTGCCTTCATCCTTCTCGATGAGCCGTTCTCCGGAATTGACCCGATCGCGGTCCTGGAGCTTCAACAGATTATCTTTGATCTCAAAGCCTCCGGGATCGGCGTCCTGATCACCGACCACAATGTTCGCGAGACGCTGTCGGTCACAGATCGCGCTTACATCATCAACGAGGGTCGCATCTTCCGGACCGGAACTCCGGGCGAGCTCGGGCGAGATCTCGACGTAAAGCGCGTCTACCTCGGCGAGGGGTTCTCCCTGGTTTAGCCGAAACGCCCACGAACGCGGGGGGGGTAGCGAAATGGATTCCGAAGTTTGGTCTTTTTCTGCGATTGCGCGGTAAACTGGCCCTTAGCGTGCTGGTAAGTTGCCGGCGGCACGGTAGAACCTTCCCAGGCTACTCGCGAGGTAGAACCGTTGTTGCAGCCTCATCTAAATGTCAAGCTCTCTCAACGCCAGGTTTTGACCCCGGGGCTGGTTCAGATGGTCAGCGTCCTGGCGCTGAATAAGCTTGAGCTCAAGGACATGATTAATGGCGAGCTGGTCGCAAATCCGGTGCTTGAGGAGATTGACGAGTCGACCGAGACGCTCGATGAGCGGTCGGGCAAAGAGGGAACTCGCGAACGAAGTGCCGAGGACGTAGCTGGCGAGGCGGATCATAAAGAGAAGGATCCGTTCGACGAGATTGATTTTGGAAGTTACTTTCAGGACTATCTGGATCCTGGTTATCGCACGGCTTCGAACTTCGAAGAGCTGGACAAACCATCCTTCGAACAATTTCTGTCGCAACCGAGCACCTTGACCGACCACCTGTTGTGGCAGCTGGGGTCTCTGACGTTACGCGACGATCTGAAGACCGCGGCGGAACTCATCATTGGAAATCTGGATGAGAACGGCTACCTAACTGCGAGTTCTGAAGAGCTTGCGGAATCATTAGGCGCCGCGCTGCAGGGCCCGGTGAAGACTTCGGCAGAGTATCTGGCATTGATTGAACAAGCGCGCTCCGTGGTGATCCACCTTGACCCACCGGGAGTGGGTACCCGCGACCTGCGCGAGTGTTTGTTGTGCCAACTGGATGCGCTTCGTCATGAGCTGGACATTGCAGAAGCGCGGCGCGCGAAGACCATGGTCGAGAGCCAATGCAACGACCAGCGAGTCTATATCATCGATACCGCCTCTCTTATCGTGAGTCAGCATCTTGAGCTGTTGCAAAAGAAGGATATGCGCGAACTGGTTCGACTCTGTCGACGACCCGTTGAGCGAGTCAACGAGGCGATCGACCTGATCCGCACGCTGGATCCTCGGCCAGGTCAACGTTATAGCGAGGTCGAGACTCGCCTCATCGAGCCAGACGTCGCATTCGTCAAGCGTGATGACGAGTATGTGGTCGTGATGAATGAAGAAGATATGCCCTCCTTGCGTCTCAATAAGAGCTATCGGCGCATGCTGCGTGAAAAGACGGTCGACCGAGAGGTTCGAGAGTACGTTAAAGAGCGTTATAAGTCGGCGATTCAGTTATTGCGCAACATCGAGCAGCGCAAGAATACGATCGTTCGCACCTGCGAAATCATCGTCCGGCGCCAGCGTGAGTTTCTTGATCGGGGTGTGGAGAGTCTGCATCCAATGATGATTAAAGAGGTTGCGGAAGAGATCGGGGTCCATCCTTCCACCGTGAGCCGGGCAGTCGCAAATAAATATGTACATACCGCACAGGGCGTTTATGAGCTAAGATTCTTCTTTTCCGAAGGTGTTGGTGGACCTGAGGGGGGAGATTTGCCTTTGCTTCTTCTGAAACGAAGGGTGAAGAAGCTTATTGAAGAGGAGGATCCTCGCAAACCGTGGACTGACGACTATCTTGCCGCAGAACTTCAGCGTCAGGGAATCCAAGTCACTCGGCGCACGGTTGCCAAGTATCGCGAAGACATGCAGATTCCAAGCACACACCAAAGGCGCCAGCGCTAGGTCTCGAGAATCCATTAGCGCATGGCTGCATCTCATGAGTCTCAACCGCAGTGTTCCGACTGCAAGGAGAATCTTTCATGATCATTGAATACACCGGACGTCACACCGTCGTCACACCAAAGCTTAGAACGATCGCTGAAGCGGGAATGGGCCGAGTTGCTCTTGTCGCTAATCGCTGCAGCAGCGCGCATTTCATTCTTACGGAAGATAAATATCGGAAGATCGCCGAGATCAGAGTGCAATGCCGCAACGAAAGCTTGGTTGCTACATGTGAATCTGCTGAGATGGAGACGTCCCTCCGGGATGCTTTGCAGAAGGTGGAGCTGCAGGCAATTCGTCATAAGGAACGCTATGCGACGGTGCGGGATCGCCCTAGAGCCGTTCCCGCATTCAACTAAGTCCTTCTGGCATCCTTCGGGCTTCGTTTCGGAGGATGCCAGACCTTTGATGATGCTACGATTTCCTCATGACGACCCCCGCTGCGAAGGTCTCCGCCAAGGCGAAGAAGCTGCCCGTGAAGGCACCAATGAAATCGTCTTCCAAGGAGCGGAGGCGATCGAGCGATGTTGAGCCGCGCGAACTTGTCATTCTTACGGGCCTTTCTGGTTCGGGCAAAGCTTCGGCGCTTAAGACGTTTGAAGACCTTGGATTCTATTCTGTCGACAATCTTCCGCTTGAACTGATTCCACGTTTTGCAGACCTCGTTGCGAAGTCGGCCGAGATCACGCACGCTGCAATGGTGGTGGATGTACGCGAAGGTAGTCGTCTTGAACGCTTTCCGTCGATACTGGCGAAGGTAAGAAAAGTTCTGCCTACCCGAGTTGTCTTTCTCGAAGCTTCTGACGACGCACTGGTACGGAGGTTTTCGGAGACGCGCCGCCCCCACCCGCTTGGCCGTGGAGAAACGGTCAGTACCTCCATACGCGCTGAACGCCGGCGGCTCGATCCGGTTCGAAATGTCGCGGATATCCTTCTCGATACGTCGCGCTTCAATGTGCATGAACTGCGGGCGCACATCAACGCGCAGTTCACGCGTGGCGTAGGGAAGAACGATCGCAATCTCACCATTTCAGTAACTAGCTTCGGCTTCAAAAACGGGGTTCCAAGCGATGCAGACCTGGTCTTTGATGTTCGATTTCTTCCTAACCCCCACTTCGTCCCGGAATTTCGCGCACTGACTGGAAAGCATCCGAAGGTGGCGAAGTACGTTCGTCAGTTTCCGCAAACCCGGGAATTTCTGGACAAAGTTACCGATATGCTGACGTTTCTGCTGCCTCACTATATTCACGAGGGGAAGAGCTATCTCACGATAGGAATCGGCTGCACGGGTGGCCAGCACCGATCCGTGATGATTGCCGAAGAATTGAAGAAGCGACTCGGGGCAGCAGGGTATCGTGCCAAGTCGTCGCATCGGGATATGCCGCATAAGCTGGGCTGACGCTGTTCGCGCGGGCCGCAGTACACTAACGATTGATGAAAATCTTCGCCAGCATGGATCTGACACGCAGGACTTGGGGTCAAGTATGAAGCTCGTTCTGCGTCTTCTCGGGTACATGCGGCCGTACGTTCTTTATTGGGTCATTTCGGTATTGCTGATGGGAGTTGTGGGTGCATTAGCTGCCTTTCGCATTTTGCTGATCAAGCCAATCATCGATAACGTTTTGAGCGCGGCTTCGGCGCCTGACAAGGTGCTCAACTTTGTTATCCCTCACACCCACGTCCACGTCAACCTGCAGGTCCTCTTACCCCGTCACTTCCACAATGCCTGGACAGTTGTTGCCGTCGCCCTTGTTGCTTCAGCGATCATCAAGAATCTGTGCGACTACCTGGGCACACTCCTGGCCAATAAGGCCGGGTTTGGCATGATCACGGACCTTCGGAACGACCTGTACGACTCCCTTTTGAAGCGCTCGACTGCCTTCTTTCAACGCCACACATCGGGCACGCTGATCTCTACTCTCATCAACGATGTGGAGCGTGTGCAATCTGCAATGGCTACGGTCATGAGTGACTTCCTGCAGCAACTCTTCACGCTGATCTTCATGATTGGGGCCGTGATCGTGGTCGGTGGCCGGATGTCGTGGGTATTGCTGATTTTTGTCCCAATCATTGTGGCGTCCACGCGCCGTGTCGGACGCAGTGTGCGGAAGACCACGCGCGGCGGCCAGGACAAGCTTGCAGAGATCCAGAACATTGTGCAAGAAACGATCATGGGTAACGGCATCGTGAAGGCGTTCGGCATGGAGAACTGGGAGATGAGCCGTTTCCGTAAGGCTGCTGACAAGCTCCTCATTGCCAACATGCGCTCAGTCGCGGTGCAAGCCATCTCGTCGCCGCTTATGGATGCACTTGGAGCTGTCGCCATCGCACTGCTGCTCTGGTACGGGCGATATTTCATTCAGCGCGGGGGGACCGCGGGTGAGTTCATCACATTTCTCATCGCGGTCATCGCGTTGTACGACCCCGTGCGTAAGATGCCGACGTATTACAACAGCTTCCAGCAGGCGGTTGGCGCAAGCGAGGAGATTTTTAAGTTCATTGATGCGCAGGACGAGGTGCGAGAACGCAAAAAAGCCATTGGGCTCAAAGGCTTCGGTGGACTCATTGAGTTTCGCGACGCGCGCTTTGGTTACGAGCGCGACGGAGAATGCAAAGAAATTCTGCATGGGGTCTCGCTTACCGTTCGCCGCGGCGAGGTGGTCGCTCTGGTTGGCCCAAGTGGCGCAGGTAAATCCACGCTCGTGAATCTGCTTCCGCGTTTTTTTGATGTTACCGGCGGCGCCATTTACCTGGACGATCACGATGTTCGCGACCTCACGCTGATCTCGCTTCGCAAGCAGATAGGGAAGGTTACGCAGGAGACAGTGCTGTTCAACGACAGTGTGCGGAACAATATCGGTTATGGCCAGCCCGACGTCCCCATGGAACGCATCATCTCGGCTGCGAAGGCTGCGTTGGCCCATGATTTTATTGAGCGGCTGCCTCAGGGTTATGACACCGTCATTGGTGAACGGGGCGCACGCCTTTCTGGCGGAGAACGCCAGCGGCTTGCGATCGCTCGTGCGCTGCTAAAGGACGCACCGATCTTGATCCTCGATGAAGCGACTTCATCGCTCGATGCGGAAAGCGAAGCAGCAGTGCAGGCTGCGCTTGGAAATCTCATGCAGGGTCGAACGGTTCTGGTGATTGCGCACCGGCTCTCGACGGTTCGCAGCGCTGATCGCATTGCAGTATTGGAAGAGGGTTGTATTACGGAGCTTGGCTCACATGAAGAACTGCTCGCACAGGGGGGCACTTACAGCCGGTTATATCATTTGCAATTCGGAGAGGGAGACCTGGTGCTCAGTGAGGCCGGTGAAGGAACCGCTTAGCGCAAGGACGCCGTGCACGGGTTACACTACAGAAAACAACAAGAACTATGGCTGGTATTCTGTTCATCATTTCGGCGCCGAGCGGATCGGGCAAATCGACTCTCGTCAATGAGGTGCGCCGACTTGTCTCTGGTTTAGACTTTTCGGTCTCTTACACCACTCGGAAGCCGCGTGGCTCCGAAGAGGACGGCCGGGAATATCACTTCACCACTAGAGATCAGTTCGAGCAGATGATCGATGCCGGTGAATTTTTTGAGTGGGCCGAGGTTTTTGGTAATTACTACGGAACAGCGATGGCTGCGCTCGATCTGGCGCGTGACCACGGCACCGACCTTCTTCTTGACATCGATGTTCAAGGCGCGCTTCAGGTGATGGAGACGCTGCCGGAGGCGGTCTCGATCTTCATACTGCCGCCAAGCCCAGAGGTGCTGGAGCGGCGTCTGCGCAACCGGAGTCAGGCAGAGGGAGTTGCCAATGAGGCCATCATCGAGGCTCGATTGGCTGAAGCTCGAACTGAGTTACGGATGATTGATGACTATCGGTACGCTCTGGTTAATGATGCGCTTGACCAGGCCGCATCCGAGATGCGAGCCATCGTGCTTACATCGCGCGGCGATGCGACGCCGGCAGAAGGAGATCTCGCTGCCCGGTGCATCACGGGAGCCCGGTCACCGCGGCTGGAAGCTGCGCTTGCAAGCTTCGGTATCTCCACTGCTGATGTTTAATTTGGGTGGAAATAAAAAGTTCCGAGATTTCCACCTCGTGTGTCGTTCACTCCCTTTGTTCGGCGCTAAGATAAATCATCTCACCGGAGGTTCGTCGATGGCAGACAAGGAACCGCTCCAAAATAAATACAGTCTTGTGAAAGGTGCAGCGCGCCGTGCTCGACAGCTGCAGTCCGGTGCACCCTCCCTTGGAGTTTCAAACTCGATTAAGGCCTGTCGCGTTGCACAGGACGAGATCCGGGTCGGCAAGGTCACCTATACCGTGTCAGCCAAGGTTCAGTCACCGGCGTGATGGCGGAGCTGACGGCGGTCGATCTCGAACGACAACTCGGCGCATACGTCGATTACCTGCGTGATATGGGCATCTATGACCTGTTTTACCGGGGTGATCCGACAGTTTTGTTTCCGGCGAGATTGCTGGAGAAGCCTTCCGAATCTGCGCAATCGAAGATCACCGAAACTTCGTCTGTACCCTTACGTTTCGCAGATCCAGCGCAGCCTTTTGCTGGTGCGCCCTCTCCAGACCCTCTGGATATATCATCCGAATTTCCTTTACCGATGGCTAAACCACCCTCACTGAATGCTCTTGTGCCGCTGCCTACGCGTGCGATCCCGGCTGCTGAGCGGCTAGCGGCGCTGGAGTCGATTCGGGCCGAGATCGGCGATTGCACGCGCTGCCCTCTTGCTTATGCTGGGCGCAAGACCATCGTATTCGGTGATGGCGATCCGAACGCCCGGCTTATGTTCGTTGGCGAAGGTCCAGGTGCGGACGAAGATGCCAGCGGCCTCCCGTTCGTTGGAAAGGCCGGCCAGCTATTGAACAATATGATTGCGGCGATGGGCCTGAAGCGTGAAGAGGTCTATATCGCAAATATTGTTAAGTGCCGTCCTCCCGGAAATAGAACGCCGGAATATATAGAAGCAACTACGTGTTCGCAGTTTCTAGTCCAGCAGATAGACGTTGTCCATCCTGAGGTCATTGTTGCACTTGGTGCGACGGCAGCAACTTATCTGCTTGGCGTCAAACAATCGCTGGCTTCTTTGCGGGGGCAGTGGCATTCGGTGCGCGGCGCGAAGGTCGCGGTCACGTATCATCCGGCTTTCTTACTTCGGGATCCTCGCCAGAAGGCTGAGGCCTGGAAGGATCTGCAGCGGGTCATGGCAGAGATGCACCTCGTAGCTCCGAAACGATCGTGATCACCGTGTCCCGAGTGCATCCACTGCGCTCGAGTTGAGCCTCCACTTGGTTATCAGGGGGATGCCCTGCTAAACTAGCGGGGTGGCAAAATCCAACCGGATAGGTTGTCACGATCTGTGGTGTGGGGCTGTAGCTCAGCTGGGAGAGCGCCTCGTTCGCAACGAGGAGGTCAGCGGTTCGATCCCGCTCAGCTCCACCAATAAAATCAGATAGTTAGCTTGAATCCAAGGGAACAATAAGCAGATCGAAAGCTGCGAAGGAACAATAAAGGAACACTAAGCGGCATTTCCCCTGGGAAGCACGATACAAGCCACTTTTTCTCCAGCGCCCCTCTTTTCATTCCCTACAGTCTGAGCGTACGTAGCCAGCGTCATCTCTGCTGTGGAGTGCCGCATGAGTTCCATGCTCACCCTGAGGCTTGCCCCTGTCGCCAGGAGCAGGGACGCATACGTGCGCCTCAGCGTATGCCATCCCAGCTTCGGTTTGTTGATCTCAGCTCGAAGGACGGCTGGAGCGACGTTTCTGCGCCATAGAGTGCCTGGCCAGAGGGGCTGCTTGCCGAAGGACGAGTCCGACGCAAACACCCAATCTTCTGGGGTTGCGTAGGACGACTGCTTCTTGCACGCCAAGAGGGCTTCCAGGGCTTGTGGCGGGATCGGGAGCGGGCGGAGGGAGGAGTCCGTCTTGGGTGGACCTTCCACACCGTCGACGAAGGAGCGCCGGACATGCAAGATCGCACGTACCGGATCGATATCGGCCCATTTCAGACCGAAAATCTCCCCTCGCCTCATTCCCATAATCGCTCCGATGAGAAACGCGGTCCGGACCGGCTCGACACCCTCAAGTTGGTACAGAATGGCTGTCAACTCCTCGGGTTCTAGGATTGATGGTTCTGCACTTCTCTTGCGTGCCTGGCGCACATGGGAGATGGGATTGCTCGGGTAAAGTTCATAGCGCATGCCATGGCGAAAAGCCGCGCCGAAGACTTCTCGAATCTTTGCCCGGGTACCGTTCGCCTTTTTGAGCGATTTCAGCCAGTCTTCAACGGCAACTGCCTTTACCTCGCCCAGCGGAACAGCGCCCCATCTGGGGATGACGTAATTGGCGAAGATATATCTGTAGGCCTTGATGACCTTTACCGCTTTATCTGCACTTTCGCCAAGTTCGCGCTCCTTGTAGTGCTCCACAAGTTCCGCGACAGTGAGGGAGGTGCCCGGTTCGACTGGCGGCGCAGCGTTTGCATGCTGCCGGTACTCATCAGCCTTCTTTCGCGCCTGAGTCTTGCTCAGCTCTTTGACCGTGCCAAGCACGACTCTGCGCTGTGTGCTCCCGCCGTTTGCCGCTGGCTCTCGCCAGCGAAAGGTGTATACCTCGACTCCTGTACGTCTCTTTTCAATTGTCAAACATCCAGCCTGATAGCGGCTTCGCTTATGAATCATCTTCATGCACCTATCCTCTCGGGTTAGGCGGCACGAACGGTGCTGCCAGTGTAGCCGGATTCCAGCCACGCCACGAGCTGAGTGCGTGGAAAAACGATCTTGCGGGGACTTAAGCGGCGATGTGGAACTCTGCCCTCTCTTGCCCACCGTAACAACGTCACCGGGTGCAACCTCGCGATCTGTGCTGCCTCCTTCGCGGTAAGGAAGGTATCGTTCACGACTGCTTCGTTGGGTGTTGGGTTAATCAGTGTTGGATACATCGGAACTCCTTCACAATAAAGTCGTTCGACAAAGCGCAGATAACCGTATCAATGCCACTGGCGCTCTGTGAGATTGGCGTGAGCTTCTCCGCAGCCTTTCGCGCTTCGATCCGTGCATGCCCTAGCCTGTCCCCGACTCCCGAGGGACGTCCAATACTTCATAGTTATCGGGTGATAGCTGCTATTTATCGGGTGTAAGGAACTCCTTATCCACCGCTGTTAAAGTCCGCTCTGCACCACAGTGGATATCACGAAGTAGTTTTGGCCACGACGCGCCTTTCCAGTTGCAGTTCCTGTTCCGCCTTGTGACCATTTAGAAAGGAAGCCGTTTGTGGTGCATCCAGTACCGTTGCGTTTCGAGAGGATGTGGCATGTACGACTGGGCAGAGTTTCGTCACTTTCGCTATCTCCTGGCTATTCTCGAAAAACGCGGTTTTCGAGCAGCTGCCGAAGAGCTTCACACCTCGCAACCCAACCTCACCGTGCAGGCGCGACAATTTCAGGACAACGCAGGCGTACGTCTCTTCCGCAGGTCTAAAGCAGGGAACATTCGCCCGACAGAAACTGGCGCCGTGTTCATCGGTCTTGCACGGCATTTGTTGGAAGTGCGAGATGAGGTCATTGACGCGATCATGGCGATCGAACGCGGCGAGATTGCCTCCGTCTGTTGCGCTTCCAGTTCTCTGGTCGATCAGGCGCTGTTTCGAGAACTCTGTTCCATGCAGAAGAGACTCGTTCCGACGGCGGTGATCCGCCCTACTCATGGAGATATGCCGCAGCTAATCGAGGAGGTTCATGCCGGAGCCGTGGATATTGCTCTTGTAACGCTCCCGTTGGCGCACCCCGACATCCATATAGAAGAACTACGACGCGATCGAATTGTGGTTTGCATCCGTAAAGATAGTCCGCTCGCACACAAACCAGCCCTTGTCATCGGGGATCTACAGGAGCATTTGAAGATCTTCTACCACCCACAGAAACATCCGGATGCGCACGGCCGTTTGCTGGAGTGGCTAAGCTCCGCTGGCGTCCAGATTCGAGAATACTCGCGCGTTTCGCATCCGTCCGAGATGCAGGCCTTGGTTCGAGAAGGGTTCGGCGTCGCTCTAATCCGCGAAGGCATGGCGCTCGACGATCAGTTGACGAGTCGGCCGATCGCTGGCATCGATTGGACCATCGACACCGCCTTGATCTATCACAAGCGGCGACATCCGAAGACGGTTCCAATTCTTGTCCGCCAATTCAAGAAGCAGTTCGGGACGCCAAGGACAAACAAAGACGGTGAATCCGCTTCGATCACAGTAAACGACGCCATAAAGCGGCCTAGCGCGAGTATTTCGGCGGTCGAGACAGAGCCAGTTCAATTGCGTCTTCTCGGCTAAAAACTGCTGAACAAGAGGGACTTATGTCGGGGTGATAAATGCCAGCTATCACCCGATAGATAGGAAGTATTAGACAGGCTCTGCAATCGGCTTCATGATCACGGCACATCACGACTGATTTCAGTCCCTGGAGGTCCCGATGCTGCGCAGAAGCCGTTCTACCCTTCCTCATAACAAACCCCTCACACCCTCCCCTCTGACCCGACGGGTTGCCCGATCCCTTCTCAAACGGAGGCTTCTCCGCGCGGCGCACCTTATGGGTCCAACGCTTGTTGCGCTCGGATTCGCGGGAGCCGCCAAGGTCGCCTTTGGCCAGGGAACGATCAGCTTCAGTGGCGCTCAGACCTTCATGCAAACAGTCCACGTGCGTACGTCCGTCGTTGAGATCCAGGTCGAACTCCCTGATGCCGTCCAGTTCGTAGCCGAAGAGACGGTATGCTCCGTCGGTTGTTAGTGAGCAAGCTTCCGCCAGGTCTCGGACCATATTAGCTGTGGGGCGCGTCGCTGCTCGTCGGAGGTTTGAGATGAAGTCTTTTAGTTTGCGCTCGTGTTGCGTAAAAGCAACTCTTCCTTGATCGCTTGTTACTCGAATTTGTCGATGCAGTTCCCGAATGTGTTCCACCCGCTCAATGACTTCTCTCGAACTGACAGATTCATACATGGCGAAGGCTTCCCCTCTAAGTGCTCGACATGGGAGCTGCACAATCGCAAAATTATAGCAACGAAGGATGATGCGGAAGAAAGCTCGATTCTATCGGCCTCTTGCTGTGCTAAAGAAGCGCATCCGACCAATGATTTCATTTCGGATATGATAAAAGCGAAACGATGCCAACTAATGGACGCAGAAAATACCGCGCGGCCTTTAAGTGCGCCCGCTATACATATGGACGTCGTTGAGCAGCACATCGAACGCTTCTGAGTTGATGAGTCGTAACACGTCGGGCACGTTCGCAGGGCTACTGACATTGAATCCGTGGTGCTCAAGAATTTCGCTCAGACTGAAACGAACGGCTTTGTCATCATCGACCAGGAGCACCTTGGCGGGCACGGTACCCTTGCTTGCCGGTGAGTGTGCGGTATTCGCTTGCGCCATAGAGAGGAGAGGGTTCAGATTTTGCCTCGTCGGCACCGCTTACACCAGATTGGCGCGCTTCGCAGCGCGAGCCGAAGTACGGGCGGGATCGAGCATCTTAGGTCTGGAGGCGTTTTGCTCCGGCAACTGGTCGTGCAGTACCACATTAAGAAGGGATTTATGAACCCGTATACGACCGTTGTAACCGATATAACCGAGCTTCCGAAAACGATTCATGAAGAAGCTCACGCGAGATCGTGTCGTCCCGATCATCTCCGCGAGTGCTTCCTGGGTGATTGGCGGAAGCAGTGTTTCCGGTTCACCAGGTTGACCGAACTCCGCCATGAGCAGCAAAGTCCGAGCTAGACGCCTTTCACTCGAATTGAAGAGCTGATCGACGAGATCCGCCTCTGTCCTTGCCCCCTTGGTCAAGAGAAATTGGAGGAAGAAATCGGAGAAGCGATGCTGTTCATGAAGTACACGGAGCATCTCGTTCCTTTCGATCTTAAGCATGGTGCAGACAGTCAGTGCCGTCGCCGTCGATGTTCGGAATATGGCTGCGTTCGTCATCGCTTCTTCACCGAAGAAGTTTCCGGCAACGAGGAGTGTTACAGTCGCTTCTTTACCGCGCTTCGAAAGGACGGTGAGTTCTGCTCGTCCAGTTTGCAGGTAGAACACCGAATCGGCAGGCTCTCCCTGAGCAAAAGCGATGCCTTTAGGTTTTAGAGCTATAAGCCGTCGTCCAGGTCCCACAGTTGCAAGAAATATTTCGACGTTGAACGGCTTCCTGTTCAATCCATCCATTCGGGATGGCCTCTTCCTATGTACGTTTGCTCAGCATTGGCGCATTCAAGATTGCTTACGAGAAATGCAAATCATCATCCGACGACAGATAAGGGCTATCTGTGGATAAATATAGTATCTACTCAAGACACCGCGTGATCTGAGCAATTTCGCTCAGATCACCCTTTGAATGGCTGGGTATCAACGCTCGGAGATGTTGATGCTTATCGTTCGTATTATCTTGATTCTGGTCTTTGGATTCGGCGGCTACCGCGTGGGGCCGGGACTCGGGAACTACGGCGGCGGTGGACTCAGTCTCATCCTGACTATTGTGCTCGTTCCGCTCTTGCTCAAACTCATTTAGCGACCAACGGTGCGCTGATTCTCAACTTGTTCAACCCCTGCGTTGGTGAATCACATCCAAAGTATGTTTATCGTCTTTGATTCGGCTGTGTATTGGACACCCTCTCCAATGCCGCCTTTACTTTGCGGCGATTAAAGGCCAGTGTGCCATACAGTACAGTATGGCTTCCCAGATCAGCCTATGGTCAATTAGGTATTTCCGATAGTGGGAAAGGCTTATCGAATTTTACAAAGACCTTCTCGAAGGCTTCGCTTGCGAATTGGAATTATCTGTTCTTTATCCGACACAAACGTATGCTCGGAGAAATAAAGGACGAAGGGCGGGTTCGGACCGGGACAGCCGAGCTCGAATATTTCTCCTCAACACCCTTCCCGATATCCACGCGCAAATACCGTAGAGAAATTTTGGTACAGGATAATGCTTAAAGCCGCGCAGGAAGCACTCATTGATTCCGAACTTCGGTATCGTCGCCTATTCGATACGGCCCGTGACGGCATCCTGATTGTGGATTTCGCAACAAGCCTTATTATCGATGTGAACCCCTTCCTTCTGGAACTCCTGGGGTACAGTCGCGGAGAGATCGTAGGAAATCCTCTTTGGGATTTTGGCCTGTTCAAAGACAGAGAACAGTCCAAGCATGCTTTCCTCACGCTCAAGGAGAAGCATTTTGTTCGGTATGACGATCTACCGCTCGAGACCAAGGACGGCAAAGCCATACCGGTCGAGTTTGTCAGCAATGTCTATGGTGAAGGCGACCGAAAGGTTATCCAGTGCAACATTCGTGATATCGCCAAGCGGAAACATGAAGCGCAGACGGCCCAGCAGCTATTACAGTCGAGGCAACTGGAGGCTATTGGCCAACTCGCTGGGGGCGTGGCCCATGACTTCAACAATCTGCTTCAAATAATTCTTGGCTATGGTGAGATGCTCGTTGATAGTCCGAATCTCAACGAAGCGGAACGCGGAGCTGTAGCCAAGATGAACGAGGCAGGCACATCAGCAAAAAACCTGACGCATCGTCTTCTCGCATTCAGTCGCCGACAGATCCTAGAGCCTGTCTTCATGGATTTGAATAAGGCCGTTTCGGAAGTGAATTCGATGTTGGTGGGGCTGATCGGCGACGATGTCGAATTGAAGATGATCCTAGCTTGCGGGCTACATACGATTAAAGCCGATCCCAACCAGATCGAACAAGTGCTCGTGAACCTGGCGATCAATGCTCGCGACGCAATGCCGAAGGGTGGCAAAATTACGTTCGAAACCGCAAACGTCAAGATCGACGAAACTTCCTCTCAACAGCATCTTTACATCAAATGCGGTCAATATGTCTCGCTTTCCGTAAGCGATACGGGGACGGGTATGGGCCCGGAGACCCAGGCTCATGTATTTGAGCCTTTCTTCACAACGAAGGGACCAGGAAAAGGGACAGGGCTTGGTCTGTCAACCGTGTTCGGAATTGTCAAACAATCGGGCGGCTCGATTGGTATCTCTAGTGAGATCGGGCATGGAACAACGTTCAAGATCCATTTCCCCTCCCGCGAAGAGGCAGCGGAAAAACTACAACCAACGAAGCCGCCCCCTCTGCTTGGCGGCAACGAAGTGATTGTCGTGGTTGAAGATACGCGGCTTTTACGCGAACTTACCCGACTTCTTTTGGAAGGGGCCGGGTATCAGGTATTGGATTTCGGGGTGCCTGACGAGGCTCTTACCATGGCGAGGCGACATGTGGGAACCTTGCCCTTGCTGATCACCGACGTCGTAATGCCTGGTATGAGCGGAATCGTACTCGCAGGGGAATTCGCGAAGATCCGACCCGAGACGAAGCTTCTATACACCTCAGGGTATGCGGATGATGCAATTGCTCGACAGGGTGGTCTTGCGAGCGGCACATCGTTCCTGGAAAAGCCCTTCACTCGGGATGCCCTGCTCAGCAAAGTCCGAGGGATTCTTGACTCCTAAGGGGCTGTTCGGCAACCTTGTCTGTTTGCCAGGCTTCGTCTGCTGCTTCAGCCACCGGTCTTTGCTTACATGCAAGGATTCATGTTCACCCGGCTTCTTGAGCAGCCAACCGGGAGGTTGAAGATTGCCAGTGTCTGCAGCTGACAAAGGAGAAATATCAACGGCTGAAACATTGACCCTCACGAAAACTTTGTGGCTGCCGACGTAATATACGCTCCCGCCAACCAGCGGCCAGTGTTTTTCATCGGTACGACCGTAAAACTAAATCCATAAGCCCTCGCAAGGGGGCTATTTTCGACAAGTCAAACAACCGTGCGTATCAGGGATGAACGAGGTCGCTGACGCTCGCGATCACTACTTTAATCCACATGGGTAAACCAGATCGCACAGTCAATTCGATGTGGAGGCTCTGCCACCATCCGGTTTCAACTGATGCAGGTCCCCACCGCAATCAATCCGGGAGCTACTGTCCGCACGTAACAATCACGATCAACCGCTTTCCGCAGGCTGGAGGTTTTGAATTTGTATTGATTCCGGAATAGCGTGGGTTTCGTTATGGAGCATGCGATAGAGTGAAGAGCTGCTGATGCCGAGGAGTTGGGCGGCTTGCCGTTTATCTCCATGACATGCGAAAAGCACTGTGCGAACATGCAGCCGAATCACATCATCGAGCCGCATGGTGCGAGTCTCGCAGGGGATCGGTCCCAGAACGGCCTCGAGGTCGGACGCATGGAGCGAGCCTTTGGCGGCGTGCTTCATCAACCCTTCAGCGGCTGAGTACAACTCAATCAAGTTTCCGAACCAGGGTCGTTTCATAGCTGCATCCAGCAGATCAGTAGTCAACTGAGGCGTCACAGCGCCTGATGGCCTGGCTATATTCTCCAAGATATGGGTAAGTATCGCGGGGATGTCCTCGCTGCGATCGCGCAATGACGGGATTTTTATCACGAGAGCTCCAAGCACGTTTGCTAGCTCCGATGATAGGCTCCCCTTTTTTACCAGCGGACGTAATCCCCATTCAGTGAATGCGGCGATACGCGGCATTTGAGATCCACGCTTTCGAATCAGACGCAGTAACGCCTGTAGTATAGTCAGAGGGATGCACTCCGTTTGAGGTAGATAGAGCATCCCATTCGTGGATAGGGAGTCGAGCGATCTGTCCGCGGCAAAACGCTCCTCTGCATCAGCGGTTGCCAAGGTGTAAAAGGGTCTGTGACTGACCGGAGAGAGATGGTGAAGCATGTGCGCGACCGCTTCTGCGCCACTACCTCGTTCGCCCGTAAGGAAGGCCATTCGGAAATGCGGGGCGGCGCGATAGATTTGGGTTCTCACCCGAGTGATGGCGGGGCTGTGTCCTTCCAGCAACGCTTCGGGCACAAGAGATCGCGAACCGATGTCTGATTGAGAGAATGAACCCACCGGAAACTCGGAAGACATAGCAAATCCTTTATGACAAGCCGTCGCCGTAATGTGAAACCATTGTGGCGCGCATGCTGATTGCTTGTGCGCACAACCTTACCTCAGCTAGCCAGAAGTCGATCGTTTAAGAACTTCTCCAAGTTGTCTCGATACGTCTCCAGCCAGGCGATGAGCTCTAACTTGGGAAGCGGCGTGCTAAAGAAGTAACCCTGAGCGACGTCGCAAGATTTGGACCGGAGAAAATCAAATTGCAAACGGGTCTCGACACCTTCGGCGACGGCAATGACATCAAGCTCGTGAGCAAGTTCGATGATCTTCTGAACGATTACCCGGTAATTATCTACCTGCAGATTCTGCAACAAAGACCTATCAATCTTGAGTTCATTCGCGGGAATGTGACGTAGTTGTTCCATCATCGAATAACCGGTTCCAAAGTCGTCGATGGACAGACGAATCCCTTTCATTCTGAGTCGGGTGAGCACATCAAGGGTCTGGGACAGGTTGCGAATTAAGCAGGTCTCGGTAATTTCCAGAATAATGCGTTCGGGTGAGACATGAACATCCTCTAGCAATGCGATCAGGGAGTTCGGAAAGGCTAAATCGCCCAGCGACGAAACTGAGATATTGAAGGAAAGGGACAGCGGGCTCCCGTCCTGATCAATGACTGTTCTCATCTCTGCGAGACCCTTCTTAAGAACGGTCCATGTGAGAGCGGCGATTAAGTCGGATTCTTCTGCAAAACCGATGAATCTTTCAGGAACGATGAGACCATGTACGGGATGCTGCCAACGGACCAGAGCTTCCACGCCGACACAATGGCCAGTCATTACTTGGATTTGAGGCTGATAATGGAGAACGAATTCTCCTTTTTCGACGGCCTGGCAGAAATCAGCGCGATCAAACTCGATATGCAACTGCTCCTTAGGGCCTTGGTTTAAGGACCGTTTGGGATTACGCAGAAGCATGTCTTGCAATTGCGCAAGTTTGAAAGGCTTCGTAAGGTGCCCAACAGTGGATAGGCCCAGGTTGGAGGCAAATTCTTCGGCGGTTTGAATAACGCGCTTGCCTATACCGCTCATCAAGATGATTCCCGCTTGACACCGATTTTCGCCGAGACTACGTAGGATTTCTATACCGTCGGTGTTGGGCATCATGAGATCAAGGACGATCAGCGTCACATCTGGGGTAAGCGCCTTAAAGAAGCCGGGGGCATCGTCGGTGGTGATGCATTCCATTCCGAGATCCGACGCTTTGTTGGCGATGATGGCACAAATGTCCAGATCGTCATCGATCACGAGCACTCTATGTTTCTGCGTCATCATGGATCCTCTGTTTGAACTCCTTGTCTTGCGCGCATTGTGCCGGTCCAGTGACATTTCTCACTAAGATGCGCCGTAGGTCGTGAGAAATGTCTTCCAGGCGATAGAGAAAAGCTTCAACCAGTGGTCCGGCTTGCGAAGCAATGGAGGCTCGGTTAGTGGCAGTCTCTCTTCTGAGAACGCGTATGTTGGAAAGGCGCCCCCCCATCTCGATGAAGTCCACACTCCAGATGCTAAAGTCATACGGCATTTGCGCCGCCCGTCGGCCGCGCAAGTTTCCTAATGCCTCCGCTACCACGGAGTTGCCGGTAAGAATCGAGTACAGCGCAGGCGGGCCGGTGCCGCGACCAGGACCGACGAAATTACAAGGCGGCAACCGTAAGGGCTGGTAAAGGCTACGAAAACGGAAATCATTTGGTCCTCATAAAGCTCAGCTTAGACCGTAGGGAGGAGTGAGGTGCGAATGGATCTTTCGTGCGCCTTGGGAAGTATTCTTTAGTCGTAGCATGTTTCGAGTTGATCGGGGTGGTTAAGGGTTATCCGGTCCCGGAGCTGATCGACCTGACCATCGAGGCGGAAGCGGAGGAGAAGCCGGCTTACGGTTTCGCGCGAGAGACCGGCCATGTTGCCCAGTTCTTCGTGGGTGAGCTGCATGCGGAAAGAAATGGGTAGGGTAGTACGGGGCGGGCGGTTGTCCAGCTCGTCCATGCGCGCCCAGTCGAGCAGGGTGCTGGCGAGCTTGCCAGCGGCGGAGGGGTGTAAGGCGAGGCGACGGACAGAGAGAACCGCGCTGTTGTACTCACGGGCCAGTGCCTGGAAGGTGATGTGGGCCACCTCAGGGTAGCTCTCCACGAAGCGGAGGAAGTCGGCGCGGGATATGGACTTGATGTTGGACGGAACGACGGTTTCGGCGTTGACGCGATGGAGTGCACCCTGGAACAGGGCGGCGAGGCCGAGGATGCCGCCGGGGCCGGCGACGCGGAGCAGCAAGAGACGACCTTCGGAGGAGGAGGCGACGAGCTTGACGCGGCCGCTGCAGATAATGACGACATGGTCGGCGGGAAAGCCTTCCTGGATGAAGGCTACATGGGACTGATAATGGTGGCAGACGCCGAGGGCTTGGAATTCGCGCAGAGCTACAGCTGAGAGTAAGCCGAAGCCATGGGGAACGTAAGTGGCGCAATCGGTACAACCGTTAAGACGAATCGTGGGCCCCCTTATTCTGAACTCTGCGAGTGATACGAAGGCAATCTCAGCTTACAGGTTTTCGTGTTCGCTACTCTGAGCTATATTGCACATCATGTAAAGCAAAGATCGAATAATGCTGGAGCGCACGGACCATGCGAGACGTACGTTGTACGTCGTAAGCCGGGACTAATCTTCGTCCGGAATAGCAATGAGAAACGCCCATGTCGGAAGTGGCCCCACAGCCTACGACATGCCGACTAATGAGATGGTCCGCCGCTTGATTCCTCAGCTTCTATAGAGGGATCGTGGTGGCAGCTTCTAACAAGGAGGATCATCGCTATGCAGATTCATTCCGTTGGCATCGATCTGGGCAAGACGAGGTTTCATCTCGTGGCGCTCGGCGCGGCGGGCAAGGTGCTGGTGCGGGAGAAGCTCACGCAGAAGCAGCTCCTAACGTTCACCGCGAACATGCAGACATCGCTGATCGGCTTGGAGGCATGTTCCGGGGCTCACTTTCTCGGCCGAGCGCTACGTAAGCACGGGCATGTTGTTCGTCTGATCCCGGCGCAGTTCGTGAAGCCATTCGTAAAGTCCAACAAGAACGATTTCATCGACGCCGAGGCCATTGCCGAGGCTGTCGAGCGGAAGAACATGCGCTTTGTTCCGATCAAGACCGATGACCACCTGGACCTTCAGGCTATCCACCGGGTTCGTGTTCGGCTGATTTCGAGGCGCACCGCCGTGATCAACCAGCTACGCGCTTTCCTGCTGGAACGCGGGATGGTGTTTGCCAAGACACCGGCGAAGCTCCGAGCTGCGATGGCGGATGTCCTGGAGAACACGGACGCCGACCTGACACCGCAGATGCGCAACCTGATCAGCATGCTTTGGGACGAGTGGATGCTAGTGGAACAACAGGTCGCAACGCTCACGGATGATCTGGAGAAGATCGCTGACGCCGACACCGGCTGTATCCGTATTCGCCAGATTCCCGGGATCGGCCCGGTTGTAGCCAGCCATCGTGGCTGCCATCGGGAACGGTGCGGCCTTTCGCAAGGGTCGGGAGTTTGCAGCATGGCTGGGCATCGTGCCGCGCCAGTACTCGACCGGAGGCAAGGCCAAGCTGCTCGGCATCAGTAAGCGGGGCAACATCTACCTGCGCAAGATCTTGATCCACGGTGCACGCGCTGCCGTGTTGCGGATCAAGCGCGATCGAGCACCGATCGGAGCGTGGCTTGATGCGCTCGACTCCCGCGCACCCAAAAACGTCGTCGTGGTTGCCATGGCCAACAAGCTGGCACGCATCGCCTGGGCTGTGCTCTCCAGCGGCAACGACTACAGGCCAGCCGCAGCGCCAGCATAACGGGGGAAAAGACGCCTTCGGCTTGAAAGCGCTGACGCGCTCCCACTTTACCGCACCATGACGACGGCTTGATGTTTACCCACCGAAGTCTGCACGGAGTAGCAAGGACGAAAGAACAGTCACAACGGCGTGTCCGCAGCCTGGTCCCGAAAATGGTCTTCAACGACCGACCGACTTTAAAGGACAGACACGCGCGCATCTCATCCTGGCCAGGAGAACTAGTCTCCAACCAAAGGCTGACGCATACATTTGCGCAGACTTGTCTTCCCGCCCCAACTTCCCCTTGCAGTCCTGCGGCGGACCATACATTTGCGGGATCTATCCGTTTTCAGTTAGCGCGTTGGCGCTGATTGGATCAACTGAGGATCCTCCTGTTGACCTGCCGGTCACGAGCTAGACGCAAGCCCAGACGGTGCAGCCTCCAAGTACCGGCAACCTTCCGGTAGTATCTGCGGCCAAATCAACCTACCGGTAGAGATTCCCCGCAACCGAAGGAGCGGTCTTTGATCATGGAGTTCGTTTAGAAAGCACGGTGAGAGGCCAGTTCAGACCCAAGGGGGCGTAGGCGGGGTCGGCGTCTTCCAGGCCGTTCTGGTTGGCCCGCCAAAGAAACAATAATCACACAGCACGCGCTTCCGCCAGTGCTCCACGTCTGCAAAGGTCCCGAAGGTATCAAGCGTGTCGACGTAGCTCAGAGAGGGTGGGGTTGGAGGTGCCTGCACGCCGCCTTGTTCATTAAGCAAGGCCGACACCGAGGCATTGAGCACCTCGCATCGAATGAGGAGGTCAGTGCGGTGGATCCGCGAGTGCCGACTGCGATGCCACAGCCGGTGTTCCTTGAGGGGGAGACCTGGAATGGGAGAGGCGGGATCGTGGAAAAAGGCCGTGTGTTGCCAGCGCACATAGGGATGATGTCGATCGACGACGTCGGTTACCCCCACGCTTAACGTCTGGCTGAAATACGTAGTCTGCGGAACCTCGGCGTCCGCCGGGTGGTAGAGTTTGCAGGTGACCAGCCAAGTGTTGTTGTAGATGAGGGTTCCGGTCCAACGGTCGATTTCTACGCTGAGGTCGCCAGACGAGAGAGGTGTGACCTGGCTGAGCACAGTCTCGAGCGTGTCCTGTCGAACGGACGTCCAGGAAATTGTCAATCCTGCCACCAGTCCCAGCGAAGGATCGAGAACCGCACTGTCTGAGATGGATAGCGTCACTGGTATCTCTGAGGGGTCCGTCAGTGCGTGCGCCGGCGAGTTCAGCGCGAAGGATGGCATTGCAATGGCGACCTTCAAGGTCTTGTTGAAGTATGTGTATTTCGGCGTGACGGGATCGGCCGGATGGTAGACCTGGCAGGTGACAGACCAGGATTGGTTGTACTTGAGATCTCCGGTCCATCGATCAATGGTGATCGTGAGCGCGCTGCTGGTGAGCAGGGTGTCTTGGCTCAGGACCGTTGCGCCCGTGTCCTGGCGCACGACTTTCCAGGAGACATGCAGGCCGAGGATCGGACTGTGAAGTGCGCTGTCCGACACCGACAGGGTCACCGGTATGGGCGCAGGATCGGTGAAGGCGCGCGAGGGCGCGCTCAAAGCGAAAGTTGGCGGTGATGGCGCGGCGGAGCTCACCGGCGCGGTCACGCTCGCGGCGAGAAAGAGATCAATCTCAGGATCCCATCCGGCGACGATCCCGTTCACCGTGTAGTTGACGGAGGCGCCGCTCAAACCCGGAATCGGCTGGCTTCCCGAATAACCGAATCCAAGCGTCGGAAGTTGAGTGATCGCGTTTGCGACCATACTATTGACGATGGAATTGATTAGGAGCGGGCCGAAGATCACGAGGCCCCCCGAGAGGAACTCAATGATATCCAGCGTCTCTGAGTCAAAGGAATAGGTGGCGATCGGAAAGTCCCAGAAGATCGACGATTGTTCGATGAGCATCGGCGTAACTGACCCACTAAAACTGAACCCGATGCCGCTATAGTCGGCCGATCCCGATACAGAGACACAGCCGTACCAGTTGGTCGGCAGAGTGCTCGAGGAGTCGGATCGCACGGTGCCGACCGACAAGGAGATGCTGTTCAGTGTCAAACCCTTAACCGTGGTGCCGCCAATCTGGCTTGAGATTGGCCCGCTAACCACTACTGATATGAAATCTCCATTGATTGTCGCTGCGAGGTTTGTGCCTCCGCTGGCGTGGCTTTGGAAGGTTCCAGGGTCGAAGGTTTGAGTCCCCGTGTAAGGATCCGTGACAAAAGCCGAGGGTCCCATCGATGCGGTCGTGATGAGGTTTACCAGCTCCGACTCACTGCCGGACGTATATCCCTTGACATCGGCGGCGACGGTCAGAGCGTTTGGGTTCATCGGCACCGCAACCACATTCGTGATGGGGAGCGTCAGATTCACCCCATACAAACTCACGTTGATCGTGCCTGTCGCACCCGGAACGGTGAAGGTAACCGAATTCTGCGGAATAGCGCGCAGGGCAGACGTGATCGCACTAAGCGCGGCACTGCTGGTGATGGCGTCCTTGAAAACCGGGGCGAGGGGTGGTCCAAAATCGACTGCAATACTCACCGACGTAACCGACGCGTCGGAAAAATCCGGTCCCAGCGCAAGCGAAGAAGAAGAGACGTCGATAAAAAGCCCGACGTTCAGCGAGAACTTCAAAGTCAGCTGGACCTCTATCGCGTCTCCACCGTTGACGGTAAGCTGCAGCAAGCCGACAGCGCCAGCCGCAACCCCAATCAGGTTCTCCGGATTTGCCGTAAACGAGAGCGTTGGCGTAAGGAACGAAACAGACCCCACAATGCCGACTTCATCCGACCCGACAGTCACGACATCCGGCAGTGAAAAGCTTGGGCCAGAAAAGATCGCCGACGCGGCCGAAACCATTTCGTTTACGAGCCCGCCATCTATCGTAATGACCGATGCGAAACCGGCGTGACGTGTGCTCACGTCTCTACCTCATGCATCCAAGCAGAGGAGTCAATCGCAGTTCCGGAGTGCGTACGATTGACCCCCACGAGTTCCGATGGGGAGACCCGCTGCGGTGCCAATTTTCTCCCCCGGAATGGCTGGTGTCAAGCGCATCCTTCGGGCGCCCTCGAGACGCATAGCTCAAGCAAGTCTGGGGCAGAAGGGCCATTGATCCAACTCAAGAGCAACGCCCTTACTGAGCGCGAATTCGGGATGACCAAAACGATTCGTCCTCGAAAACGCCGCTCTGTTGCCCGACCGTTGATCTCAACCTGCCTGAAAGAGCCCGAAGGGCAGAACCAAGAGATAATCCCGTTGGAGATGCCACGGGAGAAGTGGATGGAAAGATGGTGGGTGTCATGCTTTTGCAGAGCGATGGTTACCTGAGATGCCTAGAAATCTATGATCTCAGCGATATAGAACATCTCTACGGACTTCCCGAGGTTAGCTCGCTTCGCTGCGTGGAACTTCAGCAATGAGGTGATGCGCCGTCTTTTTCATGGGTAACAGTCTCTCCGATCCAAAGGACCTGCTCATCCCATTTTTCGGCAACTTCAGTTCCGGCGCGAATCAATTCCGATTGCCGCACCGGGAGTAAGTACCCGGAGCCCTCATCCTGATTCGGTCTGAACTACCGTCCGAAGGCACTACCGAGGAGAGAGTTTGAGCGTACACTCGATCTTTCCCATCAAAACGGCACTAATGCCATCGCGGATGGGCGCGCCATGAGTCGCCTATGCGCTCTGAAGTCATATTTCGTGCAAGCGAATCTATCGAGAATAAGTATCAACTTTGTCAGACCGTGTCCCAGGCCACGCGGCGTGTCCACATTGCAAATCAGGACGTGAATCAAACCATCAATACCGTTTTCATAACAATCGCAGCGAATGGGCATCCACGATCTTTGGCTCAAGCCTCATAACAAGCCAGCGCCGAACGCTTCCTAGACGACATTCCGGGAAGCTCCCGATTTCGGATCCACCGGAATCGGTGAGCTGCGGTCCCGCCCTAAATCGCAATCGGGCATCCGTTAGGCTGGTGCCACTTTTGGTGCCACTTCGTACCGAACAGTGGCGTGTATCGGTGCATCTCAATGCAGTGCAACCACACTCAATAACCGATTTGTTTATGAGCCATTTATGACCTCTTGCAACCTCGTGCGACCCCATGCAAAAACGTAGAGAACGGACTTAACATTCGCAGGCCTTTATCGGTCGTGGGGTTCAAGTCCTCCTCCTGGAACCATAGAATCATATAGTTACGCACAATTATCAACGGGATCAAAGCTCCCCAAAATCCGTCTGGTGCAACTTTTGTAACTTGTCTCGTGTCATCGCACATCAGCTGCGACGATACCAATTGCGAAATTGGAGGCCAGAGATAGACTGCGCGCGGATTTGGCTGTTTCGCCTCTCCCACCCGATCGGTTTCGCGAGATGTTCGTTGTTGCGTCTGCTCTCGTTTTCGAGGATAATAATACTCGAAAGTGAGATCTCAAATGGCTGCAGCTACAGCAACATTTGCTCTCCCCAGAATCGCCGGATACGACTTCGAATCCGGTGCCGACCTTGCCAACGTCTCCGAGCGCGGGGAGCTTTCCTCGGCAGCAATTAAGGCATTCATGAATCTTCGGAAGAAGTGGACCCTGAATGAAGAGCAATCTCGCGCCTTACTTGGCGGGTTAGCGTCCTCGACCTTCCATGCATGGAAAACGAATCCTAAGAGGACGCTCGACCAAGATACTCTCACCCGCATCTCTTTGCTTATCGGAATCTATAAGGCTCTGAATATTTACTTTGGCAAGCCTTGGGCCGATCGCTGGGTTTCGCTTGCAAATCGCGGGCCAATGTTTGTCGGTCGCACGCCTCTCGCGTACATGATTCAACGAGGCCAACCAGGAATGATTGAGGTTCGGAGGATGCTGGACGCTTGGCGGGGTGGTCAGTGACGCCACCGCTCGGCCAGATCGACCGAGAGGGCATGCATCGGTTAATTCCTTCGCGGTACAGTGATGCGGGGACCCTTCTCGATGACCTCGCCGATGACGACGACATGCTCGAGAAACTAATTCGCCTTGATGGGGCTACCAATGATCGGATCCAGGGAGAACAATCTGGACTACCTGGGATCAGCACATATGAACTGATTTACGGTACCCCAAACTCCCAAATCGTACGCGCCGCATTCCTTCATCCAAGCCCCACCGGATCACGATTCAATGGCCCGACGCGAGGTGCGTGGTATGCGGGCGACAAATTAGAAACTTCTCTCGCGGAAGTGATCTATCACAAGAAAAAACATCTCGCGGAGATTGTCGTTCCGGAGGTTTCAGCGGGCATCCCAGAGGCGGATTCCTCAACGTACGATGATTGGCTAGCCGACTTCCACGCGGAGTTTCATTCTTTAGAGCCAGCTTCGGATTTTCCAGAATGCTTGGAACCGGAACCGGTCCCCGAGTGTTACGCGGAGCCGCAAAGACTCGCGCAGAAACTTCTAAAGGAACAGTCCAACGGTATTCTTTATCCCAGCGTGAGAAAGAAGGGCGGGCGTTGCCTCGTATGCTTCCGACCGCCGCTTGTCTACCGGCCCCGACGAGATAAGCGGTACGTGATTTCTTTTCGTTGGGAACGAAACAGATATCGGCATGATGTACACGAGGTTCCGTTCGGCAAGGACTGAGACCTCTATCGTTGCCTAGAAGACCTATGCAAAGATGCAAAAACGGATTTATGATCCGTTGATGATGGATGTCTCACGACAGGGATGTCACCGCCCCGTGTAAGGCGGAAACATCAGTGCGGCCGGTGATCACTTCTGTTATGCCGACTTTCGGGTACCAATCCTATGTGGATGAATTCCAAACGCTTTGGTGTCAAT
Organism: Acidobacteriaceae bacterium; assembly: GCA_035482415.1. GTDB lineage: Bacteria > Acidobacteriota > Terriglobia > Terriglobales > Acidobacteriaceae > Granulicella. Next base: position 136,186 of record DATHQT010000054.1, read on the forward strand.
TGAAAGCCGGTTGGCGGATGGTGGTCCCAGCATCTTCAATCCGAAATCAAATCCGCTTGTGTTTGGCATGCCCTTGGATTGGACGCTTCTGGGAGGGCTCTCCACGAAAAACGTAGAGAGCCCCGGTACCTGACAGAGTCTGGGCCGAGGCGAAGACGGCCAACACAATCCCAAAACCGACCTGATCAAATGCTGAAAATGGTGCCAGTCTTTCATTACCCGTGGGCCGGACGCGCAATCGAAAATCTTCTGAGCGCCTCAGCCCGGATAAAAGCGGAGCCTTGCGACGGTCCCAGATCGCCCAATGCGGGCGCTTGATCGAATGTCAATCGTGCCATGATTTTGACTGACGAGGTCCCGCGTTATCCAGAGACCCAATCCCGTTCCTCCAATGCCTTTCGTGGAGAAAAACGGCTCGAAGAGATGACTCCTCTCCTGAGGCGACATTCCGCAACCTGTGTCGGCGCTGACTATACGGACCTTTCGAACGCCACTATTGGATGTTTGACTGATGCGGATTCTCAGAGTGCCTCCTAGGCGCATTGCATCAAATGCGTTCGATACCAGATTGACAAGGATTTGCCTCAGTTCACCCTCAAAACACAGCAGCTTCACTTCCTCGTCGCATTCAAGCAACGACTTGATACCTGACACAACAAGCAGCACCAAGATGGGGACGAAGCGAGTTGCGCTCATAACCTAACCTCACACGAGGCAATGTAAATCTGAAAATAAGTAGCTACAAACGCAGTCCTGTTAACCAATATATGCAGGTCCTGCAGAGTCGCATTATCGTCAACTTCAGCGGCAGTGCTTTTCCTTGGCGTATCGTTAGTTGAAACAGTGAAGAAGCTCCTAGCATATTTTATCGCCGTGGTGTTTGTGAGCTCGCACCAAGTCTCCGTCGCTCAGGAACAGCCTGGTGCGTTGTCCTTGATCGGCGCCGCAATTAGCAACGCCGACGTCAACTCCAAAGAGGCTCTCCGCTATACCTTCCACGAAGAAGAGGCGTCCGTGGTCCCTGATCTCGGTCAGCCGCCGACGCCCCTGTTCCCTGGCACTCAACAACCGATCCCCGTCTACATGGTGAACGCTCAATATCGCTGGTCCATTGAGTGGGATGTTTTATTCGTCCAGGGTGTGCCGTATCGCCGCGTGACCGGTATCAATGGGCAAAAGCTGCCTCCGGATCTTGCCGCCCTCGAAAGCGAGAAGTACGACCGTGCCGTCACGGCGATTCATACACTCTCTTCTCAGCAACGGAAGGAATACCTCTCGGCAACATCCTTCGCCTTCGATCCTCGGTCTTTGAAAGACTCCTATTCATGTAGGCTAACTGGCCATGAAGAGGTGGGGAAACGTCCGGCAGTCGTCGTTCAATGCAAGCCCAACACAGCATGTCCCAAGTCCGTTGAATCACGCCAGCTCCACGGCCCAGTGACCCTGTGGATCGACAAGGAGCAACCGTTCTTTCATCGCATTCGTGTTGTTCTCGATTGCACTGTCGACCAGTACGGGCCCGGCACGGCCGTGACCGACACCTGGAGCTTGATGGACGGTGTCTGGCATGAAACTTCGGTGGAACTATCCTGGATTGGCGTTGACACCATCACCAAGAGTCTCGACATCCCCACACCGGGACGACCCTCAGGCACCATTGAGCAGACAGGCCACGGTGCGACGGTCACTATGTTTTCCAACTTTAAGAAGTTTCAGGTCGAGTCCACAATCATCACGCCCTGACGCCCACGCCTACAAGTTAAAACGCGCATCCGTTGACTCATCGATATGTATTCACCTTCCCTAAATGTATGGTCCGCCGCAGGACTGCAAGGGAAAAGTGTTGAGAGGAAGAAAGTACCATTCTCCCAGCCGAGCCTCGGCGAGCGTTGTTCGGGTGTAGTTCCCGCAAAGTCGCATTTTCGGCTACTCCAACATTTTGGCTATCCGACAAGAATCGATGAGCTGCTGTCATACGCTAAATCGCAACCGGGTAACGGTGTCGATCGACGACTTTGGCACCGGTTATTCCAGCTTGAGCTCTTTGAAGAGGCTTCCCATTGATTCGTTGAAGATCGATCAGTCGTTTCTGCAGCAGATGAATGGATCTCCGGACGGTGCGGCCATTGCGATCGCGATCATCCGGATGGGCAAGAGCCTTAACCTTCGCGTCGTTGCTGAGGGAGTGGAATCGGTGGAGACATGGCGTTTCTTAAGGAGTACGACTGCGACGAGGCGCAGGGGTTCCGCTTCAGCCGGCCGGTTCCGGCGAATCAATTCGCGGACTTGCTCAGGAAGCGAACTCTCCATTGCGCTCCAGCGGAAGAAAAGTATACGGATACTATCCGCGCATTATCCAATACGGCAAGTTGAAGAAGTGTCGACGTACCTGCCGAGAGTTGAGGTTGCTTGCACCCGCTCCTGAACGTCGGGTGGCAGAGCTTGCAAATTGAAGTGATAGTGCGGTTCGGATTCAATATAGGAAAGAACAGCTCGTGAACGTCAGCCATGTTCCATCGTTGATCTGCGACGAGTCGGTACCGCTTCGCAAAATAGCCTCCTCTCGGGGGCTTTTGGATTAGTTTTCGGTCGTGCTCGTACAGGCATTGGCCGCTGTTTGGCGGTGTGTGAACTCCATCGGCCGGTCTTCAGTTTTGGTGAGGGAGCAGCCGGGGTTGATACTGTCGATACCGTTTGGAGAGTAAGCGCTCACCGAGGATGGGTTCGCGGTCCCCGATTGCTCCGGCGGAGGTTTTAGGAGCTGAGCAAAGCGCGCAATTCCCAAAAGTGAGAGAACACTTCGCCATATGCCAAAGCGATCGAAATCGTAGCTAGATACGGAATAGGCAGCGGATGAACGGGTTGTGCCAAGTCTTGGACACATTCGGATTGACGGGGAATTCGGTTAGATTCAACAGCCAACAACGGAGTCTTCCCCGTTCGCGTTTGGGTGGGATCGCTCTGCCGTATCTTGCTCCGTGTGTGCTTGCATCCGACTAGAGCTGGGTAAAGTTATCGCGCTAATTTCTGTATCGGGAGCGATGAGGCGATCTGGATAGCCCAAGCGATCTTACTCCTCAGCTAAGGCTCTCGACCGAACAGCCGATAAACGAATGGAAGATGCCCGGATCTATGAGCTAGCCATGTGGGCGTCACAGGTGATCTTGCATCTTGGTGACCAAGGAATTACTCGATGAATTCAGCTGGGAACGAAGGGAAAGATCCAATTGCGGTTGACCTGGCGGTCTACGGGGAGCTAATTAGCGTACTCTTTGGCTCGCCTGCGGTGCCGCTGATCAATGGCGTTGGGATTCTTGTAGCGGCAGGGGTGCTGTGGCGGGTATACCCCGTGTGGATATCCCTGTCATGGCTGATCACGTCTCTGTGTGTTGTGCTATTGAGACTTTCTCTTTGGGCACAATTCAGCAAACGTGGATCTGACTCCGGACGGAACCCCGTCCGCATTGATGAATGGGCTAGACGATTTACGTGGACGACCGCGATGATTGGCTGTCTTTGGGGTCTCACGGCCTCCACAGTTTTCGTGTCTCACGATCCAATCCATTATTTGTTCGCGACGTTTGTCGTGGCGGGACTGAGTGCTGGCACGGCGATCAGGAATTCGCCACATCTGCCGGCTTTCTATGCCTTTATCGGGACAGCTGCACCGCCGATGGTTCTGGCTCTATTCCTGCGCGGTCAGCTGATCTCCATTGCCATGGGCGCGATGATGCTGACGTTCATCGCGGTGTTGATTCTGATAGGACGAGACAACCATCAGCGTTTAGCCGCCTTTAGTCGCATGAAGATCGACCAGGACATTCTGAATAGCAACCTGCAGAAGGTCACGCTGGACCTGACGGAACAGAATGCCGTTCTGAGTGAGCGTTCGGAGCTGCTGGACAATGCCCAAGATGCGATCTATGTGCTGGACATGAGCGGTCGCGTTCTGTACTGGAACAAGGGTGCGGAACGGATGTTTGGCTGGACGCAGAAAGAAGTGCTTCGCCGCGAGCTTGGAGACGTGTTTCCTGAAGGCCGGGAGGTGATTCGGCAGGCCTTGGAGGAGGTCGTCGGACGGGGAAGATGGAGCGGCGAGATTTCGAAGCGGGATAGGCAGGGCAGCCAACTGACGGTTGCGAGCCGTTGCACTCTGGTTGAAAATCCAGACGCGCGGCCCCGGTCGATCTTTGTCATCAACTCCGATGTGACCGAGCAGAAGTCGTCGCGTGCGCGGATTCATCGGATGGCGTACTACGACGAGCTAACCGCGCTTCCCAATCGGTTGATGCTTCGGGAACGGCTTCAGAACGCGTTGCAGACCTCGCGCATGTCGGGTCAAGCCGGTGCGCTTTTGTTCATTGACATGGACGACTTCAAGACTCTGAATGATACGGCGGGACACGAGGTCGGTAACCTTCTGCTGGGGCAGATCGCGGGCCGGCTGATTTCTACTGTACGTGCCAACGATTGCGTGGCCCGGCTTGGCGGTGATGAATTTGTTGTAATGGTGGAAGGTCTGGGGACTGATTTCGAAAAGGCTGCAAGAAGAGCACAGGAGATTGGAGAACAGCTTCTGCAGGTGCTGCGCAACGTCTATCACTTGCAAACCCATGACTATCAAGGCACGGCAAGCGCGGGTGTGACCTTGATGGGAAAAAACTCCGATGAAGTGGACGCCTTGCTGAAACAAGCCGAGATGGCCATGTACAGGTCGAAGGATCAGGGCCGGAATATGGTCTGCTTCTTTGATCCTAAGCTGGAGGTGGAACTCGCGTCGCGGGCTACGTTGATTGCCGATCTCCGCTGTGCCCTGCGATACCGCGAGTTTGAGTTCCTGTATCAGCCTCAAGTCGACTGCGAAGGCACAGTCGTGGGCTGCGAGGCGCTGGTCCGGTGGAACCACCCGCAGCGTGGTGTGATATCCCCCGCGGAGTTCATTCCCGTTGCGGAGAGCAGCGGAATGATTTTGGAACTGGGTGCACGGGCGTTAGGGGAAGCCTGCCGGCGTCTTGCCTCATGGCAGGACAGACCCGGGCTGCGCAATCTCAGCATTGCTGTGAATGTCAGCAGCCGACAATTCGCCGATCCGCAGTTTGTGCGCGTGGTGGAAGGCCTATTGCGAAGTACAGGCGTCGACCCAAGCAGATTGAGATTGGAGATAACCGAGAGCGCCGCGATGGAGAAGCTGAGCGAAGTGATCGAGAAGATGATGACGCTGAAGGCACTCGGAATCCAGCTTTCTCTAGATGATTTCGGGACCGGCTACTCCTCTCTCTCGCAACTCAAGCTTCTCCCGCTCAACCAATTGAAGATCGACAAGAGCTTCGTGCAGGATGTAGTGGGTAGCGTGCTGGACGCATCCATCGTCCGAACCATCATCGATCTTGGGCGCAACCTGAACCTCGAGGTGATCGCCGAAGGTGTTGAGACGACAGAACAGCTCGATTTTCTCAAGGCCCATGGTTGCCGGAGGTTTCAGGGATACCTGTTCAGCGTGCCTTTAGCCGCTGTAGCGTTCGAGGAGTATGCGATCGGAATTGGACAAGGCAGAAATGGGATGAGAAACGCGCCTGGGGTGTTGAATGGAGGAGAGAGGGTGTCGTCTGGCCAGCAGAGCGAATTCGTCCGACCTGTAAGCTTCCCCGACACGTTCTCACGACTGCGTAAAGTCACTACGCTCGGCACAATCGGCTGAATTGAATAATGGCGTGACCCGGACGGCAAAGGATAACCTGTCAATCACCCTTAGGACAGATCTCTTGCAGGTCTGTTTGCACGCGCCTCAGTTGCACTTGTAGTTAGATTTCCAATAATGTCTTTCTCCCGCCTTCCCAGACAGCACCTTATTCCATTCCTTACCCATGGCCCACATCACCGTCAGGACGAAGCAGGGCAGACCCTCAGCGGCGGAGTGTAACTGAATGAGGTTGCCGGCCAACCGTGTGCTTTGCCGGACGGATACGGTGAACCGACTTACGGGTGAAGGACCCACATCAGTGCCGCGCCTTCGACGATCAGACAGGCTTGAGCCAAGTTTGGATAGGTGGGAGAAAAACTGCGGAGAGAGCTTTGGGGGAAGCACAGCCGCAGCAAGCCAGAGGTCGTCAGTCCTGCGAACATAATCCAGTAGTACCACCCACCCCACCAGATACAGGGAATGGATAGTTCCAGCAACAGCGCTCCGAAAAGCCGGATACCACGACTCCTACCGATCCAGCGCTCCGTCAATTGAGGCGCTGAAATGTGCCGGATGCCAGACAGGATGAGCACGACAACAACCGTAGATAGATGGGTGGTCTTGAGCATGTTAGCCGGTGGCGAGGGATTCCCCATCCACGGTTCTTTTGGAACAAAGCGTACTCACGGTAAGGGCGATGCTAAGCCGCAGTCTTAGTCTCTGCGGGAGTCTTGTTGGCCGCTGACTTGATTTGCGCGACTAACAGCAACGGGAACCATGGTGTAGATCACTTTCCTTCTATATTGAGGGAAAGTCGGATAACGCACCCGATGTATTTTTCTTCCAGCGTGGGAATGGAAGACTCGCCCTTCTGGAATTCGAAGAACCACCGGGTTCGTTACTTTTCAAAATCTTATATCGAGTGCCGTTCTCATGGGGGTGACGACGGTCACATAATTACGACACTTTCACCACTATCTGTGACACCGTCGCAATGTTCTCTCGCCCACGCTCCGCGGTTTGTTGCAAGTGCCGAATCGCTATCGGAAACGTGCGTCTGCGCCTAATAGAGCTTACCGGGCGCAGTCCTGAGCGAAATGGGCACGGAGTCGGCCAACTTGCGTATCACGCGATCCACATTGCTAAGACGAGATATTCGAAATTTGCATGGATGGGTAGTAGGACATTGAAGACAGTGCAAGGTGAGCAGTCCCATCTTCATATTTCACCTGGATGCCATAGTCGGTACATTCCCTGGTGGTGAAGATTGACTCGAAAACAAGATTTCTATTCGCTGGCGACGGGCTGGGTCATTGTTGTGAATGCGTAGCTTGATTGAGCACAGGCCTTTGACCAAAGGGACAGGCCAACAACGCGAAGTGTAAGATCGTTTGCGGCGGAACTGAAGCGAATAAATCTTCACTATTAGCCCTGAGAAGGATTCTCAGCAGTAGAGGGATTCCAACAGGCTGGGTTGGTTGAGAGTGATGCGGTCATCAGTCTGCTCGACGAGGCCTTCGCGGCGGAATTGGAGGAGTGTGCGGCTGACGGTTTCGCGGGAGAGACCGGCCATGCTGCCGAGCTCCTCGTGGGTGAGCTGCATGGCGAAGGAGATGGGGAGATTGGTGTGGGCGGGGCTATCATCGAGGTCGTCCATGCGGGCCCAGTCGAGAAGGGTGCTGGCGAGCTTGCCGGCGGCGGAGGTCTGGAGAGCAAGCCGACGGGCGGTAAGGAGGGCGCCGTTGTACTCACGTGCGATGGCCAGGGCGGTGGCACGGTTGACGTCGGCGTGGGTTTCCATGAATCGGACGAAGTCGGCGCGGGGGATGGACTTGATGGTGCAGGGGCCGAGAGTTTCTGCAGTGACGCGGTAGAGTGTGTCCGGACGCAGAGCGGAAAGGCCGAGGATGTCTCCTGGGCCGGCAACGCGGAGGAGACGGCCATCGGCGGAAGCGGCGGTGACTTTGACGTTGCCGCTGCAGATGATCAAGAGACGGTCGGCGGGGAAGCCTTCGTGGATCAGGACAGCGTGTGCTTCGCGATGGCGGCTGACACCGATGGAGTGGAAGTCGTGAAGGATAGTACTGGAGAACGTGCAGGCGTTCTCCGGACTGGAAGTAGAAACTTTTACAAAGCTACGAGGAAAGATGGCGGGCCTCCTGGAACTCAGCGGGAACGTAGGCTGCGCAATTGCGGAGCTAAAAAAGTTTGGAGCACACTCAGCGGCGATTTACCCGCCAGTAATTGCTCCTCGGCTAGCTCAAATTTACGGCCTACAGAAGCATCGATTTTCGCCTCGAGAGATCGATTCTCGACCTCCGTCAGTGTTGTCCGACCTTCACTAAGCATGTGATGAAGCGTAAAAGATGCCTTCATTTCAGTGTGATAATGCTTTAGCAGTTCAATTAGATGCAGGCTAAGTTCGTCTAACATTGTTTTCTCTCCGAAAGGCATCACTAGAAACCTAGGCAAGAACAAGCCGTTCCTTGACGAAGTTCTATGGGAGCTCTGCGCAGGTGGTTAATTTGCAGGCGACAAGAGGCTGGGTGCTTTTCAGCGATCGGTCCTTCCGGCGTTCACTGTTCTTTCCCCTCAACGACAACTAGAACTCTCGACACGCAAACTATACGGATTCTCGCTTGTATCTTCTGATCAATGTTGTACCTACTCGGGTCCCGCCTGAAAACGGACAATAAGGTTCCTGCCCAGCGAACGCGGTGCTAGGCTACGTACTCTATGTTGGAGGTCCAGCAGGGAACTGCGGTGAATCCTCCGTCCGGGTGATTGTTGATATGGATGCCTTTCGTCGGCCCAGGTTCGATCACCGATTTGAACTTGGCGGAAACGCCGTTTTGTTGGAGCACCTAGGGGAAGCCTGCCGGCTTCCCCCGTTCGATAATCTCGAGCTCTTAGGCTGCGTGTAGGCTATCCTTTCGATCCGGCGTGGTGAATCTTTCGATTCGGTAGACCTGGGATGTGCCCGCCGCTGGCAGGTGATCAATACCGCAAGGTGTCCACCATGGAGTCTGACATTTACGAAATCGTAGTTTCCGAAAACGCCATTTTCAATGCGGTTAGGCGGCCAGCTATCGCTAGTGCCTTATGTCGCTCAGTTCATTTGGGAAAGTGCGAACGATACGCTGCAGCGTGCTGAGGGAATATTTCCTCATAAAGCGGATACCCGCGCACATCCGATCGCCCCTCCTCTCCCCGAAAGTTCTCACCTCAAGATATAACCGCTGACGAGACAGGAACGGCATCACTACGTTCGCACTCGCCTCGGTGCCGACGCCGAATCCCTCATCGGGCAGATCCGTGCAGACCCCGTCTTAGACGACCTGACCCGAACGCCCATGATTTTGGCCGAGGTGGTCTTCCTCTTTCAGGCCCGCAGAAGGATTCCCTCTACCGGATCAATTGCCAGGAGGGCGGGCTCCACCAGCGCGAAATGCAAATGAACACTCTGTTTTCCTAATGCATCTCTAATGCACCGTGCAAACTAACCCAGCGTAGATTGTGGCCGATATACATCGAGAGATCCTTCGTGGGTCCATACATCGCATACCAAGAGATCCTTTAATTGCGCCCTATCATGTTTCCGCACGATGTCTGTCAAAACTCCGCGAGCCCGAAGACGAATCGTCCAGCTTCTTCGAGCAGCGGGTCGCAGCGTCCGTTTCGAACACAGGCTCTGTGCCTTGCATTTCTGATCAACACAGCCGTTGTTTGCGCAGCCGGGACGGCTCAAACATCACAGACCATTACAGGAAGCACGGCGGTGGGACAGAGCTCGCAAGCGCTCAGTGTGACGGTGACGATGAGCGCCAGCGGGACCGCAGCAGCCCCGCAAGCCTTGACACTGGGTATCGCCAATGCCGATTTCACCGTCAGTAGTACTAGCTGCAGCACAACCACGAGCTATAACGTTGGAGTACAGTGCACCGTAAGCGTCGTATTTCAGCCCAAGTATCCAGGCCTTCGCCGTGGAGCGGTGGTAATAGAAAACTCCGCCGGGAACGCCGTGCTCGGGAGAACCTTGCTGACCGGCGCGGCCACGGGTTCGCTATCAGTTCTGATCCCCGGCGAAATCAATACCGTGGCCGGAACTGCTGCAGATTGGATCTACCAGGGGGATGGTGTCGCTGCGAGGGAAGCACCCATCTACTTGCCGCGGGGCGTGGCCGTTGATGCGGCCGGCAATCTGTTCTTGGCCGATGCCGGTAACAACCGGGTCCGGCGTGTGGATGCCCAGACGGGGCTGATTTCGACCGTTGCCGGGAATGGCACGGCTGGCTACTCGGGCGATGGGGGCCTGGCGACCGCGGCCATGATCGACAGTCCCGGCGGACTTGTTCTCGATGGCTCAGGTGACCTCTATTTCGTCGACAGCAATAATTTTGCGATTCGCCGGGTGGATGCGGTGAGCCACATCATCACCACGGTTGCGGGAACCCCTCAGCAGTCGGGCTACTTCGGGGATGGCGGCCCGGCAACTTCAGCCAAGCTCTCGTTTTCCAGTGGGACCGGAGGGGTTGCCTTCGATTCAGCCGGGAATCTGTATATCGCCGACACCGGAAACAATGCGATTCGGAAAGTGAGCGCGGCTACAGGCGGCATCACCACCGTGGCAGGTACAGGGATCGCGGGCTATAACGGCGATAACATCGCGGCGGCCGGTGCACAACTCAGTGCGCCCGCGAACTTGAGTATAGGTTCGGACGGCTCGCTCTATATTGCGGATCAGAGCAATCAGCGGGTGCGTGAAGTGTCGGCCGCAACGGGGTTTATCACGACCATCGCAGGTAACGGTACGCAGGGCTATGCGGGGGATGGCGGCCTGGCCACGTCTCCGACTGCCGAGGTGAATGCGCCCGCCGCTGTCCTTCTCGACCCAGCCGGGAACATCTATATTGCGGACTCCGGCAACAATCGTATCCGCAAGATCGCCGTGACCACAGGCTATATCCAGACCATCGCAGGTAGCACGGAGGGGGTGGGGGGAGATGGCGGCCCAGCCAACCTGGCGATCATGTACGGCCCCTCTTCGCTGTTCTTCGACCAAAGCGGCAATCTCGCCTTCTCCGACATGTTCAATAATCGCGTTCGCGAGATCTATGGGTCGGTTGCCATCTTGCCGCCGTATCCGACCATGCGTGTGGGCAAGGTTTCGGCACCGCAGATTCAGGGCCTCGAGAATGACGGCAATGCCGACCTGACGCTCGAGACGCCGGCGTTGGACAATGTCCAGCTCAACCCAGCGACGACTACCTGCAATGCCGGTTCAACCTTGACCTTCAACACGCTCGGTGGAAACGATTGCAACTTCGGAGTGGACTTCGCGCCGACCGTAATCGGCAATCCGGTGCTTGGCTCCGTTACCGCCCCCTCCAACGCGGGCGATAGTCCTGCAGTCATCAATCTCTCGGGCGACGTGCTGACCGTCCAGCCGACAACCCTGTCGCTGAGGTCGAGCCTGAACCCAAGCCTTGTAAACCGGGCTGTTACGTTTACCGCGACCCTCTCCGCAGGCGGCGATGTCACCAGCGGTACGGTGACCTTCCTCAACGGAGGCACTGTGATCGCTGGCTGCAGCGACGTCACGCAAGCTTCCAACGAGACGGCCGCCTGCACGGCCTCCGCGCTGCCGCTCGGGGCCAACACCATCACGGCCAGCTACTCGGGTGATGCGAATGATGCGTCCGCTGTTTCGCCAGCATGGGTGCAGAATGTCCTGCAGCCTACGACGATCGTGCTGGCGGTCTCGCCGAATCCTGCCGTGGTCACGACCAACGTTACCCTTACCGCGACCGCGAGCGCCGCCAGCGGAACACCGGCCGGCTCCATTACGTTCTATGACGGCACCACGGCCATCGGCAGCGCGAATTTGAGCGCTGGTGGCGTGGCGACCTTCACCGCGGCAACGTTTGCTGTCGGCACCCAGGTTCTCACCGCACAGTTTGTGGCTACTGGAAACGATGCTGCCGGGACATCCAATACCGTCACCGAAGTCGTGCAGCAGGCGGCAACGACGACCATACTGACTTCGAGCAACACGGCTGCGCCGGTCGGCTCCCAGGTGACCTTCACGGCTACGGTCGCCAGCACGAATGGTCCTGCTCCCACAGGCACTGTGGAGTTCATGGCCGGCACCACTTTGTTGGGGAGTGGAACGGTGGGGAGCAATGGAATCGTGGTTCTATCGCTCGCGTCGCTTGAGCCCGGAACGTACTCAATCGTTGCGGTCTATGGGGGCGATACGGACGACGCAACCAGCAGCTCGGCGACCCTCACCGAAGTCATTCAGAAGATCCCCACGGCAACTACGCTCTCTGCCAGCCTGAACCCAATTTCCGCCGGAGCGGTACTCACTCTAAGCGCAGCCGTCAGCGCTACGGGTCCTGCAACGGGCGCAGGCGCCTTAACCGGAGAGGTCACGTTCAGCGAGGGGGCGACCATTTATGGCAGCGTCGCGATCAATGCGTCGGGGTATGCAACGTTCCCTATCAGTATGCTTGCCGCTGGATCACACTCCATCACTGCCACCTATGCGGGCAATACGAACTATGCCACCAGCACGTCCGCAGTCCTGGTTGAAGTAGTGGAGTCTACGTCTACTACGACGACGTTGACCTCCATGGCGGCAACGACTCTGGCGGGTGAGCCGGCATCGTTTACTGCCTCGGTGAGCAGTGCCACGGGCATCCCCGCCGGCAGTGTCAGCTTCTACGATGGTGGCGTCAGCATTGGGCAAGCACAGCTGAATGCTCAAGGCGTGGCAACGTTATCGACATCGACACTCATCGTCGGAACCCACCCCATCACGGCCGTCTATGTTGGCAATGGAAACTACAACGCCAGCACGTCAACCGCATTGGAGCATACGGTCGTTCTGGCGACCACGTCGCTTACCCTCGCCGGACCGGCCACTCCGGTGGATGCGGGTGGAACGTTTGTGATGACGGCGACGCTGAGCAGCAACGGCGTCGCGCCTACAGGGACATTGACGCTGCACAATGGCGGCGCCACGATCGCAACGCTGAGTGTAAACGCAGACGGAACGTTTACCTTTTCCAATCTCAGCCTCGGCGTCGGGACCTACCAACTTACGGCGGTCTACTCGGGTGATGCGAATAACGCGGCCATGACTTCTGCGCCGGTAACCGTTGTTGTCGAACTGACTCCCACGACGACCTCTCTGAGCAGCAGCGTCAATCCAGTCACCCTCGGTCAGAGCGTCACATTCACTGCAACGGTCTCGGGCGGAACTCCTCGTCCAACTGGGACGATTGAGTTCCTGGATGGAACCACTGTACTCGGCGCTTCCACTGTGAATGCCAGCGGCACTGCGACGTTAGCTATCAGCACACTGACGTTCGGCACGCAGTCGATCACGGCGACCTATGAGGGGGATACGGATCATGCCACATCGACTTCGACTGCTCTCAGCGAAAAGGTCGTCGAAGCGGCTACCGCATCGTTGAGCTCGAGCGTAAATCCCTCCATCTTCGGGACGAACGTCGTCTTTACGGTCAAGATCACGGGTGTTGGTTCACTGATTCCTACAGGCACTGTCATATTCAGCGATGGTGCATCGACGCTCGGTACGGCGACGCTCGATGCCACTGGAACGGCGAGCCTGCAGACTGCGGCGCTTGCGGTTGGATCCCAGTCGATCTCGGTGAGCTACAACGGTGACACCAACTACTCGGCAACTTCCGTTGCGCTCATACAGACGGTCGAAAGCGCGACCACGCAGATCTCACTTACTGCCAGCGCCAATCCAGCCATCTACGGAACCCCATTAACCTTGACGGCGACGGTTACCGGTAACGGCGGTGTCGTTGGAACAGGTTCAGTCATCTTTACAGATGGTGGCAAGTCCATCGGCAGCGCGGTGCTGAACGCGAATGGCGTTGCATCGCTCTCGCTATCGACACTCGCTCCGGGATCACAAATGATCGTTGCCAACTATGCCGGCAGCAGCAACATCAGTGCCTCGAGTTCCACCCCTCTGATCGTCGCGGTAAAGCAGATTACTCAAGTTACATTGGCATCCAGTGCAAACCCGACGTTGACCCTGAGCCAGATCGTGCTAATCGCGGATGTCACCAACAGCGGCGTGGGGGTAGCGACAGGAACCGTTACGTTCACGGACGGGTCCACTGAACTTGGGACAGCGACGCTCAACGCGAGTGGAGTCGCTTCGCTAGCCGTTCCTTCGTTGTCCGCGGGGAATCATTCGTTGCAGGCAAGTTATGCGGGCGACCCGGAAAACTTTCTCAGTACGTCGCCGGTCTTGAGCGAGGGTATACGGCTTCGTCCGACGACCACGGCCTTCACAAGCGCTCCAACGGACCCCAACAATTCCCTGCAGATTACCTTGATAGCCACCGTGGGCTGGAACGGCCCCGTTGCTCCTAGGGGTACGGTCACCTTCACCAGTGGCACAACCGTCTTGGGTAGCGCCCAGGTGGATTCGATTGGGATAGCGACCCTCAGTGTCATTCTTCCGGCCTCGACGGAGAGTATGGTCGCGACCTATAGCGGTGACGGTTCGTATGCCACCTCGAGCTCGCTGGCGGCAACCATATCGGGAGGCACCGCGACGCAATTCACGACGCAACTCAGTCCATCGAGCCTCACGCTTCAGAGCACGCAGCACGGTATTACAACCGTCACGCTCACCTCCCTGCAGGGCTTCTCCGATACATTGCAACTTGGCTGCCTCGGGCTGCCCTATGCCGTGACCTGCACGTTCAGCACACCGCAGGTCAGTCTCGCCGCAAATGGAACTTCGACGGTGCAGTTGATTGTCGACACCGGTGATCCGCTCGGCGCAGGTTCAACGGCAAAGCTTAAGAGAAGATGGCAGCCCGGCGTGCTGCTGTGTCTGCTGCCATGCCTGCTTGGGATAGGTCTTGGAACACGTCGGCGGAAATTCAAAGCGAGTACGTTGCTGCTCCTGGTGTGTATCGTTGCGATCACGCTCTCTGCTTCAGGCTGCTCCGGCTTGCAGCTGAATGGAACGCCGCCCGGAACCTATACCTTCAAAGTGACGGCCTCAGGGGAAGGTTCGGGCGCGACGGTGTCCCAGACGATGGCGCTGACGGTGACGCAATGATTTCCGCTTCTTTCTGGGCGCGCTGCATTCGTTATAAGGTGGCTATCCTCATCGCTCTCCAGGTCCTGTGCAATCAAGCGAGGGCGCAGAACATTCCAACCGCAATCGGCCCGGGCAGTTACGTTGCTGTGGGCGGGGAAATCTCGGCCTTTCAGGCGGATTATGGGCAGCGGGTGCTGGGCGGAGGGGTCCTCTTCGCGGATGTAAATCCCACCTGGCGCATCGGCTTTGAAGGAGAGGCGCGCTATCTTCGCTTCAACAGCTTTGAGAATGTTACTGAATCGAATTATCTTGTGGGTCCTCGTGTCATGCTGAAGCCTGGACCGTGGCGTCCTTACGTGAAGTTCCTGGTGGGGGCAGGGAAGATCACCTTGCCGTTACACTATGCCGAGGGAACGTTTCTTGCATATGCTCCGGGCGCCGGCTTGGATTATCTGGTGAACGATCGCGTGACCGTTCGCGTGATCGATGTTGAGTATCAGCTCTGGCCCGATTTTTCTTCTGATGGCGAGTTGCATCCTTACGGTGTCAGTGCTGGCATAAGCTTCCGCTTGAATCCCGTCGAGCACATTCCCAAACACGCGAATCGCTCGCGCTGGCATTAAGGGGATGCAGATATCAGCAACTTCCCCAACACGGGGTGGTCTCAATGGGTCGACGCAACACTCAGCTCAGGCCCGCATTCATTGAAAACAAAAGCTAAAAGCGCTGGCTAGGGTTTGATTAGCCGGAACCTTACCCTGGCTAGGTTTGGCCACATCGGAGAAACCGATCGATTCTTCGGGGCAAGCATTTGTGGATCAGCTGATTAGATAATGTTGCATCGACCGGTTGAGCTGGCACCGTTTTTAGGGAATGGCCCCAGGGCTGGTTCCAAGTCGCTTCCGAGAAGTCGACCTATGAGGATTAATTCCCATCCTCAATGGGCACATTGGCGATTTGGCATCAGATGATCGCCTCTACAGGAACTAACGGATCGCCGACCACTCAGGAGTTGATTGATTCCGGATCCAAGGGCAATCATCAGGACCAATTCGGGGATTTCTCCTGTTAGAACAGATGAAATTGAGAATTGCGACGATATAGCAAGGAGATGATTACTCAAGGTTCTCCACTTATCGGTTCGTACGACTATCGGCTGGTTGCATTATCCGTGGTCATCGCAATTCTTGCCGCATATGCGGCACTGGACCTCACCGGTCGCGTCACGGCCACCCGCGGCCATCTCCGCATCCTCTGGCTTAGCGGGGGCGCCTTTGCCATGGGAATCGGCATCTGGTCCATGCATTACATTGGCATGTTGGCTTTTCGTATGCCCGTTGCGGTTGCCTACGACTGGCCGACGGTCCTGTTGTCGCTTTTGGCTGCAGTGCTTGCGTCCGGTGTTGCGCTATTTGTCGTTAGCCGAAACACCATGGGAATTGCTTCGGCGGCCGCAGGAAGCATCGTCATGGGCGGCGGCATCGCCGCCATGCACTACATCGGTATGGAGGCCATGCGCCTACCCGCCATGTGCATGTATGCCACCTGGATAGTCGTACTCTCCGTGGTCCTAGCTGTGATCATTTCCTTCGCCGCCTTATGGGTGGCGTTTCGTTCTCGTAACGACACAGCCTCCTGGAGTTGGCAAAAGTCCGGCACCGCGCTGCTTATGGGCCTTGCCATCCCCACCATGCACTACGTCGGCATGGCGGCCGTCAGCTTCACCCCCGCCCATATGCCATCCGCCGGACTAACCCGTGCGATCAACATCTCCGATCTTGGCATCGCCAGCATTACGCTGGTCACCCTGATGGTCCTTGGACTCGTGTTCCTCACGTCGCTCTTTGATCGCCGCCTGTCCGTTCAGGCACTTGAGTTCGAACTGAGTGAAGAGCGCCATCGGATGACTGAGACGGTGGCCGGAGAGCGCAACAAGGTCAAGGCTGCCGAGGCCGGAAGCCAGGCCAAGAGCGAATTCCTCGCCAACATGAGCCACGAGATTCGTACGCCACTCAATGGCATCATCGGGATGACCGATCTTACCCTTGAGACCGAACTCACGCCCGAGCAGCGCGAGTATCTTGACACAGTCAAGCTTTCGGCCGACGCTCTGCTGGGCGTCATCAATGACATCCTCGACTTTTCCAAGATCGAAGCTGGTAAGGTCGATCTCGAAACAGTGGACTTCGACCTTCGAGAGTGCATTGACGGGACGCTGAAGACCCTTGCGCTCCGTGCCGATGAAAAGGGACTCGAGCTCTTATGTGATGTTTCTACTCAAGTCCCTGAATTCGTGATTGGAGACAGCGGACGTCTGCGTCAAATACTCCTCAACCTCATCGGTAATGCGCTCAAGTTCACCTCAGAGGGTGAGATTACGCTCAAGGTCCAGCTGGAGTTGATTGAAGATACAACCTCGACCCTTCACTTCACCGTTTCCGATACCGGCATCGGCATCGCCGCAGAGAAACTCCAGAGCATCTTCAACTCCTTCAGCCAGGCCGATACCTCCACTACGCGAGAGTATGGCGGAAGCGGTCTCGGCCTGACCATCTCGAGGCGGCTCGCGGAGATGATGGGAGGTAGAATCTGGGTAGAGAGCGAAATGGGAGTCGGCTCTCAGTTTCATTTCAGCGTTCAGTTCGGAACCGCGAAGAGCCAGGTCAGCCATATCATCGGATCACCAGCGTCTGCTCATCTGCGCGGGTCAAAAGTCCTGATCGTAGACGACAACCGCACGAACCGGCGCATCCTCGAAGGCTTGCTTAAGCACTGGGAGATGAATGCTACAGCGGTCTCAAGCGCCGAGGAAGCCTTGGCGGAGATCTCTGCTGCCCGCGCCGCCAGCGCTCCCTACCATCTGATCCTGACCGATATGCATATGCCCAAGATGGACGGTTTTCAGTTCGTGGAGACAATCAAGGGGCAATCTCATCCTTCTACCGCCACCATCATGATGCTCACCTCGGGCGGCCAGCGCGGTGATTCCGCACGCTGTAGCGAGCTTGGAATCGCGGCCTACCTCTTGAAGCCGGTTCGTCAATCGGAGTTGCGCGAAGCGATTGCAAGGGTACTCGGTGCCAGAGAGCCAGTAAACACGGTGCCCATGCTCACTCGAGACTCTCTTGTCGACGGGCGGAATCCTGCCGGCGCGCTGCAAATACTCCTCGCGGAGGACAACCCGATCAACCAAAAGCTCGCCACTCGTCTCCTCGAGAAGCGCGGACATCAAGTCACGCTCAGTGGAAACGGCAAGGACGCCCTGGCTGCTCTGGCCGAACGGGCCTACGATCTTGTGCTGATGGACGTTCAGATGCCGGAAATGGACGGACTCGAGGCGACCAGGGCTCTTCGCGAACGGGAGAAGATCACCGGTACCCATCAGCAGGTCGTCGCCATGACCGCCCTGGCCATGAAGGGGGATCGCGAACGCTGCATCGAGGCGGGTATGGATGGATATCTCGCTAAACCCATTCGCCAGCAGGAACTCGACGAGTTGCTTGATAACTATGCGGAGAGCAAGTGCAAAATCTCTCTTTCTGCCGCAACACAATCCACACAGGATCATTCCGTAGACGCGGCCGAACTATTGCAGCGCGTCGATGGCGACTACTCCTTCATCACCGAGCTAGCGGAGTTATTTCGCAC
This sequence comes from Acidobacteriaceae bacterium, assembly GCA_035482415.1. Classification (GTDB taxonomy): domain Bacteria; phylum Acidobacteriota; class Terriglobia; order Terriglobales; family Acidobacteriaceae; genus Granulicella. The sequence continues at coordinate 154,617 of DATHQT010000054.1, forward strand.
GGACTATCCGCGGCACCTCTTAACCGCCAGGAAGGCACTTTCCCGGCAGGATTCCTCGGCCGTCGAAAAGGCAAGCCATGCACTCAAGGGCGCTCTCGTCAATCTCTCCGCCGGACCCGCTTCGCGTATCGCCCAGGATCTAGAAGTCAACGCCAGGGTCGGTGATCTGAGTCAAGCCGGAACCGCCTTGCAGCAGCTGGAAGAGGAATTGAACCGGGTCATGATTCAGCTCGAAACATTGCGGCCGGGCGTCGCAGTTTGAGACCCGCGAGCATCCTTCCACCGACTGATGGTGGTGCTACGCGTTTATGTGCCGTTCACAATATCTCCGACAGTGGCGCCTACACGATGGGTGAGGTAGCGAAATGAAGATTCTACTTGCAGACGATGATCCTCTCTCCCGCCACATCATGGAACGGATGTTGCGGTCCAAGGGTTACGACGTGGTCACCGCTGAGAACGGCCGTCAGGCCCTGCTCGAACTCTCCCGCAAAGACGGCCCGCGCCTCGCTCTGCTCGACTGGATGATGCCCGAGCTCGATGGCCTCGGCGTTTGCCGCGAGATTAGAGCTGCCCGCAACAGTTCTTACACCTACATCCTTCTGCTCACCGCGCGCGAGTCCCCCGACGATATCGTCGCCGGCCTCAAGGCAGGTGCCGACGACTATCTCACCAAGCCTTGCCATCTTGCCGAGTTGAAGGCGCGCCTGCATGCCGGTCGCCGTATCCTCATGCTTGAAGACGAGCTTGTCGAATCGCGCGAAGCGATGCGGTATGAAGCCACGCATGACGCCTTGACCTCCATATGGAACCGCGGCACCGTTCTCGCTCACATCCGAAGCGAACTGAACCTGTCTCGGCAGTCGGAATACTCCACATCCTTGCTCCTGTGCGACGTCGATCATTTCAAGCAAGTCAACGACACCTATGGCCATCTCGTTGGCGATGAAGTCCTACGCCAGATATCCAGCCGCTTATCCAGTTGCATCAGGTCGGGCGATCTGATTGGGCGGTATGGAGGAGAAGAGTTCCTCGTACTTCTGAAGGGCCGCGGGCTCAAGGACCGCGGGCAGGCAGGTCTGCCCCGCCTCGGGCAGGAACCGTTCGATCGTGACCCGTTTCTTCACCGCGCCGAGCAGATCCGCCAGGTAGTTCGTTCCCGACCCTTCGTTACCCAGGCCGGCCGGCTCTCGATCTCTGTCAGCATCGGCGCGATTACCGTCGATCCCGTGACTGCGGACATGCCTGTGGAGACGCTTCTCGCCCGCGCTGACGAGGCTCTCTATCGGGCAAAGGCCGCCGGCAGAGACCGCGCCATCTTTTCCGACCCTCCAATAGTCGTGCCGTTCCGAGATGAGTTACGCAATTCGTCACTCTTGCCATCCCTATAGAGCAGAGACGATCTATGCTTTGTGCGTTTACACACAACAAGATGAACGATCTGCATATATTCTGACTCGGTGTGTGCGTCGCACCCGCAGTTACGGACAACACGAGGACAGATTGTCAGTTGGCGACGACAGGCCGAATGGCTCGTTGAAAATGAGTCAGGCGTGAGCTCCAGTATTCGAATGGAAGACGCGCTTCTGGTGACGAATTGCTTCGGGTCGCCAATGCTCCCGCAACGGCGTGTTCTATGAGCTGCCCACTTTATGTCAAGCGGCTTTTGCTTTTGTTTGTTCCTTCATTGCGTCTTTACCTCTGCGGTTGTTTGTTCAGGTCGTGGTTGCCTCTCCACCTTGTTCCTATCGCACTTTTGAATGAGTCGTTCGTGGCCCTGTGTCAGTATGGGTCAGACGAAGAAGTCGATGCTTCCAGTTTTCGGCCAGTCTTGTGAAGGCTCAATCCGACGGGCAATCATCGGGACGTAGGGTGGCAACAGTTGAACATGATTGAGATCTCAGGCAGTATTGGCGTAGATGACGAGGTTCACCTGTTGCGAGTTTCGTTCGGTAGGCAATGCATCATTTGGATCCTGGATGAAATGCCACTTAGCACGGAAGAAGACGACACTCCCAACGAACGATTGGTGCCCGAGCATTTTGCTTATCTGCTGAAGGCGTTGCGTTCGCCCGTTTGCAGTTCTTGGCCTGGAAGGAAGTGAACGCGCCGGTAAAGCACTATCAGTTCATTACAGGATGGGCATGCTTGGGAGTCCTAACGTCGGCTGCCCCGGTCTTCGCCACCGTGCCATGGTAGCCGTGGATGCGAGATCGTCAAAACGCAGGCCGATGAGACAGCCGACATTGTCGACCGTCTGGTGTCTGTTATGCCGCCATAGCGTTCGGGACAGCCCGGTACTCCTGACCGGTGGAGAGCACTGCCCACGTAATACGCGCCAGCTTGTTGGCCATCGCGACGATCAACACGTTGCGTGGCGCTCGCACCTCAAGCGCGGTCCCCCCATGCAACCATCGCGATGAGCTCTCGCTTGGATCGCAGCACCACGGCGCGAGCGCCGTGGATGAGGATCTTGCGCAGATATCGGTTGCCGCGCTTGCTGATCCCGTAGAGCTTGGCCTTGCCGCCGGTCGCACCGATACTGGCGCATCGGCAAACGGATCCTCCAGGAGGTCGTCGGCAAGGAACGAGCGGTGTACGGTCGCCAGATTGTCGTATCGCTGTCACGACAATTGGTCGAGGAGTATGGTCCCAGCTTCGAGGAAAAGAACTTGCGCCGCGTGATCCAATTTCCCGAAGTGTTTCCCGAGGAAGAGATTGTCGTAATCGCTGATACAACAATTGAGTTGGACGCATTTTATCGCCTTGTTGCCCCTGAAGTAACACCTGCAACGGGAACCGTCAACTCTCGGCAGGTACGTCGACCACTTCTTCAACTTGCGGTTTTGGATAATGCGCGCATAGTATGCGTATACTTTTCCTCCGCTGGGGCGCAATAGAGAGTTCGCTTCCTGAGCAAGTCCGCAAATTGGTCCGCAGGCATCGGGTGGCTGAAATAGAACCCCTGCGCCTCGTCGCATTCGTGCTCCTGCAGAAACACCACGTCTTCCACCGATTCCACTCCCTCGGCGACGACGCGAAGGTTAAGGCTCTTGCCCATCCTGATGATCGCAATCGCGATGGCCGCGCTGTCCGGAGATCCATTCATCTGCTGCAGAAACGACTGATCGATCTTCAACGAATCAATGGGAAGCCTCTTCAAACAGCTCAAGCTGGAGTAACCCGTACCGAAGTCGTCGATAGACACCGTCACTCCCAAGTCACGGAGATACCGCAGTGCCGACTGAGCATACTCCGGTAGATGCATTAGCACACTCTCCGTCAGCTCCAACTCCAGCAGTCCGGGCGCCAGCTTGGTCTCTTCCAACATCGCCAGTACCTCATAAAGAAAGGTCGCATCCTGAAGTTG
>DATHQT010000055.1:0-30907 GCA_035482415.1 Acidobacteriaceae bacterium
TCGAGACCGCTCCTGCCCTCTGCATCCATATCAACTATCCCGTGGCAGCTGTGACGCTCCGCAAATGGTTGAGCCAGATATTTCGTAAGATGGTGAATAACCATCCCTGACATTGCTATCCGGCCGCAACAGTACCATCGCTCCTACGGAGCGAACATAGGTTTCTTGTATCAAATCCTCCGAGTCGCTGCGATTTCGGGTGAGCATAAGCGCGTAGCTTCATGCCATCGATGTTTTCGATATCGATGGTATCTGCGAACGGTAGAGCCTTCGGTTCAAGAGACACAGCACTTCACTCCGTACAACACAGAACTTAGGAGAATATTCCCAGGTTCACCATATTTTTCTTCGCAAGTGAAGAAAGCGCATCGTGGAAAACTTCCGCTTCGAGCTCCGCAGAAATCGGGAACCGAGGTAACGCTCGCTGTCGCCGGCGATATCATCTTCCGCTCCCCTCAAAAGCACAGAAAATGCTGTTAGCAAGGATAAAAGCTCTCTTTCGTGGAAAGGGCTAACTCTGGTTATTTTGCAGGATCGTAGTTCAGGTTTGGGCCAAGCCACCGCTCGACCTCTGAGACGCTCATCCCTTTGCGCTCATGGTAGTCGACGACCTGGTCGCGGTCGATCTTGCCGAGCGAGAAGTAGCGCGATTCCGGGTGAGCGAAGTAGAGACCGCTTACGCTCGAGCCGGGCCACATTGCGAAGGACTCGGTAATCATCATTCCGGTATTGGCCTGTACGTCCAGCAGACTCCAGATCGGTCCCTTCTCGGTGTGATCCGGGCAGGCTGGGTAACCGGGGGCGGGGCGGATGCCGCGATACTTCTCCTGGATGAGTTCGGCGGGGGTGAAGGTTTCGGAGCAGCCATAGCCCCACTCGTCGCGCACGCGTTTATGCAGACACTCGGCGAAGGCTTCGGCGAGACGGTCGGCGAGGGCTTCGGCCATGATGGCGTTGTAGTCGTCGTTGGCGGCGCGGAAGCCATCGCAGAGTTCCTTGAGACCGATGCCGGTGGTGACGGCGAAGGCGCCGAGGTGGTCGGGCAGGCCGGTGGATTTGGGAGCGATGAAGTCGGCGAGCGAGCGGCAGGGTTCGCTGCCTTCGCGGTTGGCCTGCTGGCGAAGGAAGTAGAAGCGCTCGCGGGTTTCGGTGTGGGCCTCGTCGGTGAAGAGCTGGACGTCGTCGCCGATGGCCGTGGCCGGGAAGAGGCCGTAGACGCCGCGAGCGGTGATGAGGTTCTCGGCGACGATGCGATCGAGGAGGGTGTTGGCGTCGGCGAAGATCTTACTGGCTTCTCTTCCCTGCTCCGCATGATCGCCTTCCTGATCGAGGATGCGCGGGTAGATGCCCTTCATGCCCCAGGTGTGGAAGAAGGGCGACCAGTCGATGTACTCGCGGAGAGTGGCGAGCGGAAAGTTGTCGAGCACCTGGATGCCGAGCGTTGCGGGCTTGGGAATGTCTTCGGCGCGCCACTCGATGGGTGTGCGGCGCTCGCGTGCGACTTCGAGGGAGACGAGGGGCTGGCGCGGCGCGGCGTGGGATTTGCGGAGGGCTTCATACTCGGCGCGGTGCTTGACGACGAACTCATCCTTGCCATCGTCGCTGAGCAGGCTGGTGGTGACGGGGACGGCGCGGCTGGCGTCGAGAATATGGATGACCGGCTGGCTATAGTGTGGGGCGATCTTGATGGCGGTGTGGGCGCGGCTGGTGGTGGCGCCGCCTATCAGCAGCGGCACCGTGAAGCCCTGCCGCTCCATCTCTTTCGCGACGTGCACCATCTCGTCAAGCGACGGGGTGATGAGGCCGCTGAGGCCGATGATGTCTGCCTTCTCGGTGCGGGCACGGTCGAGAATTTTTTCGGCTGCGACCATCACGCCCATGTCGATCACCTCGTAGTTATTGCACGCGAGCACGACGCCGACGATGTTCTTGCCGATGTCGTGGACGTCGCCCTTGACCGTGGCGAGGATGATCTTTCCTTGCGCCTTGACGATCTGGCCGGAGGCTTCGAGTGCGGCTTTTTCTGCCTCCATGTACGGGGTGAGGTGGGCGACGGCTTTCTTCATGACGCGCGCGGACTTTACGACTTGCGGCAGGAACATTTTGCCCGAGCCGAAGAGGTCGCCGACTACGCTCATGCCGTCCATCAGCGGACCTTCGATGACCAGGAGCGGGCGGCCGAGTTTGACGCGGGCTTCCTCGGTGTCGAGCTCGATGTAGGTGTCGATGCCCTTGACGAGTGCGTGCGAGAGGCGTGCTTCGACAGTGCCGGCGCGCCATTCTTCGGCTTTCTTCTCGGTGACGGCGGTGGCTTCTCCTTTCAGAGACTCGCCGTATTCGACGAGGCGCTCGGTGGCGTCGGGGCGGCGGTTGAGCAGGACGTCTTCGACTAGAACTTTAAGTTCCGGCTCGATCTCTTCGTAGACTTCGAGCATGCCGGCGTTGACGATGCCCATATCCATGCCGGCGGCGATGGCGTGGTAGAGGAAGGCCGAGTGCATGGCCTCGCGAACCTTGTTGTTGCCGCGAAAACTGAAGGAGATGTTGGAGACGCCGCCTGAAACTTTGGCGTGTGGGAGGTTTGCCTTGATCCAGCGGGTGGCGTTGATGAAGTCGACGGCGTAGTTGTTGTGCTCCTCCATGCCGGTGGCGACGGTGAGGATGTTCGGGTCGAAGATGATGTCTTCAGGCGGGAAGCCGATCTCGTCGACGAGCAGGCGGTAGGCGCGTTCGCAGATGCGGATTTTCTCGTCGTAGGTGGCGGCCTGGCCCTGTTCGTCGAAGGCCATCACGACTACCGCGGCACCGTACTTGAGCACCGTCGCAGCGTTCTGGCGGAACTTGGCTTCGCCTTCTTTGAGCGAGATGGAGTTGACGATTCCCTTGCCCTGCAGGCACTTCAAGCCTGCCTCGATGACCTCCCACTTGGAGGAGTCGACCATGAAGGGGACCTTGGCGACCTCGGGCTCGGAGGCCAGCAGCTGTAGGTAGCGCGTCATGGCGGCGACGCCGTCGATCATGCCTTCGTCCATGCAGATGTCGATAACGTTGGCGCCGTTCTCGACCTGCTGGCGAGCGACGCTGACGGCTTCTTCGAACTTGCCTTCCTTGACGAGCCGCGCGAACTTCGGCGAACCGGCGACGTTGGTGCGCTCGCCGATCATGATGTACACGCCGTCCTGCTGCGTGAAGGGCTGGCTGCCCGAAAGGCGCAGTGGTTTTGTCGTGCTTCCGACTACAGGGGTTTCGTTGCTCAAGCGGCTACCTCGCGATTGCGGCGCTCGGCGAGCTCGCGGGGGTGCATACCGTCGAGGGCTTTGGCGATGGCGGCGATGTGCTCGGGCGTGTTGCCGCAGCAGCCTCCGGCGATGTTGATGAGGCCGCCGCGCGCGAAGCCGCTGAGCGAGCGTGCCATGTCGTCCGGGCCGAGATCGAAGCCAGTGGGCGAGAGAGGGTTGGGCAGGCCGGCGTTGGGGTAGCACGAGATGGCGACGTCGGCCTTCTCGGAGAGCTCGCTGAGGAAGGGATACATGAGGTCGGGGCCGAGCGAGCAGTTGAGCCCGATCGACAGCGGTTTGACGTGCTTCACCGCGTTCCAGAAGGCTTCGGTGGTTTGGGCGGAGATGAGGGTTTCGCCACCGCGACCGACAGCGGCGGAGATCATGACCGGTAGCTCTTTGCCTGCGGCTGCGAGGCCGTCCTGATCGAACACTTCGCGGATGGCGACCAGCGCGGCCTTGGCGTTGAGCGAGTCGAAGATGGTTTCGACCAGCAGCAGATCGACGCCGCCGGCGATGAGGGCGCGGATTTGATGCGCGTAGGCGGCCTTCACCTGGTCGAACGTGACGACGCGAAAACCTGCATCGTCGGCGTCGGGCGAGTTGGAGAGCGAAACGGTGAGCGGGCCGATGGCTCCGGCGACGAAGCGCGGACGGCCGTCGTTATTGGCGACGCGATCGCCCCACTCGCGGCATTGCTGCGCGGAGGTCTGGTTGATGTCCCAGGCGAGATCGTTGAGCGACGCGTCTTCGATGATCTTCTGATAGAACTCGGGGTCTTTGCGGCCACCGTGCTCGCGGGGATCGTCGACGAAGAACTCGCTTTGGGTGATGCTGGTGGCGCCGAAGGTGTTGGTCTCCAGGATGTCGGCGCCGGCCTCGAGGAAGCGACGATGGATGTCGCCGATCATCTTTGGCTGGGTGAGCGAGAAGAGGTCGCCGTTGTTGAGTAGATCCTTGGTGGAATTCTTGAAGCGGTCGGCGCGGATATCGCTCTCGGTCATGCCGTAGGTGCGAATCGTGGTGCCCATGGCTCCATCGATAATCGCAATTCGGTCTTCGAGGATGGCTTCCAGAGGGTGGGGAGTGGCCCTGTTCATGTGTGGCTCCGTTCGTTTTTCCATTCGATGCGCGGGGAGGCTGCGCTGATCGCAAGACGGCGAGCCGTTATGGCTCGCCGCATATGTTGAATCTAAAGCTTTAAGTTCTACGCGAGCACTTCAAGCTCTTCTTTAGCTGAACGCGGAAGACCCGTCGAGACGGACACCAACAGGTCTTCCTTGCGCATGACCATGGTGGTGGCGTTGAGGCTGGCGAGCTCGAAGCCGTGTCCGTGGGTGATGGCGTCGGTGGGGCAGGCTTCCACGCAGTATCCGCAAAAGATGCAGCGGTTGTAGTCAATGTTGTAGACCTTGGCGTAGCGGTCGGCCGAGGAGATGCGGGTCTCGCTGGTGTTGTCGGCGGCCTCGATGTAGATGCAGTTGGAGGGGCAGGCAGCGGCGCAGAGAAAGCAGGCGACGCACTTCTCCAGGCCGTTTTCATCGCGTTGTAACTGATGCTTGCCGCGGAAGCGCTGCTCGAACTGCGCACCGCGCATGGGCCCTTTGCCGTCCGGGTAGTTTTCGACCTGCGTCGGCTGGAATCCTTCCCGCAGGGTGATGCTCATTCCCTTGGCGATGGCGGCGACATTGCGAATGATCGACATAGACCTCCAGTATACGTCTGTTTCGGAAAGTTCTATACGCCCCCAGCCGAGGGAGTTACTCTTTGGAGCATGAAGATCTCGACTGCTGTCGCCCTGGCTCTCCTGCTTTCCCCCCTCGCGCTGCACGCACAGACGGACGCGATGCCGCCGGAGACGAAGGCTCCCGCGCCGATGGAGGCCATGAAGCCGCCGGTTCCACCCTCGAAGAACGTGAATGTCAGCTTCGAAGGCAAGACGGTAACGCTGTCGCTGACCGACCTGGTCAACATGCCGAACCAGGTGACCGTGCAGGTGCACAATGCACATCGCGGAGGGGCGGAAGAGACTTACAGCGGTCCCCTGCTCTCGGACGTGCTGGCGAAGATTGGCGTGACACCAACGCGCGAGAACCAGGCGCTGATTCTGCACAGCACGATTGTGGCGACTGGGACGGATCACTACTACGTGCTGTACTCCGGCGGCGAGGTGATGTTCTCGACCGGCAAGGTGATTGTTGCGGTGATGAAGTCTGGCCTGCCTGACACGGAGGGTGGCCTGATCCAGCTGATCAACACGAGCGATGCGAAGCCGGCGCGCTGGGTTCATGGGCTGATGGGCCTGTCGGTGATGACGCTGGCGGCGCAGAATTGAGCCTGGACGAGGGAGCCGGCAGGATGAGAATCGCGGCGATCGGGGCGGGCCTGGGGTGTGTGCTTTTGCTGAGCGGCTGCTCGCACTCTTCAAGGCAGTTGCAGGCGCTCTCGGCGGTCGGTGCGATCCAGCAGGATGCTCCTGTGAAGGCGACTGTCGCGATGCAGATCGCGGCGCCGCCGGGGAAGGTGTGGGCGCTGCTGGTCGATGCCTCTGCGTGGCCGAGCTGGTGTCCGCAGATTGAGAGTGTGAAGGCACCGGGCGCTCTGGCGATGGGCACGCAGTTCATCTGGAAGTCTGGTGGGACGACGATCCATTCGGAGGTGCATTTGTTGGAGCCGGATCGGCGCCTCAGCTGGACTGGGATGGCCTATCCTGCACGGGCAATTCATGTGTGGGAGTTGCAAGCAACGCCGGATGGGGGGACGCTGGTGACGGTAAAGGAGTCGATGAACGGGCCGCTCATGAAGTGGCTCTATTCGTCGGACAAGCTGGCTGCATCGGAGACGGACTGGCTCACGGCGCTGAAGCAGGCGGCCGAAAAGAAGCCGTAGCGATGCGAATCGAGGCTAGCGCAGTGCTTCCTTCACCACGCCGTAGCGGCTGAGTGTGGTGACGAGACCGCCGACGAGGTCATGATCGGTGGGCAGGGTGCGGGCTTCCATGGCCGGCCCCACACCAAGGGGCAGGTTCGCCTGCTCGACCTGGTCGCGCAGTTTGCGAGCCAGCGCCAGATCGAAGCCCTCACTGACCCAGACGGTGTTGTCTTTCAGGGTGAGAAGAACGTCGCCTTCGCTGGTGGAGTAGACGCGCTCGGTAGCTTCGACGCCGTCACTCTCGTCGGACTCGCGGCGCTTGAGGCCGTCGTACTGGCGGGGCAGCTCCTGCTCGAAGACGGTGAAGAAGCTGCGCGCGGAGTCCTTGTTCTTCCACTGCGAGCTGTATAGCAGCGCGAGCGAGGCGGTGGTGTCCTTCTGTGCGGCGGTGGCACTCTTGCGCTGCGCGGCGTAGTAGATGCCGCCCGCCCACTCCGGGGCCAGGGCGCGGGCCAGTGGCTCGCCGCCGAAGAGCTCCGCGGTCATGCGCACGTCGAGTTCGCCCATCACGCCGACGTCGTAGGGCAGATAGCCAGCGCTCTTGAGCAGCGGATGGATGTCCGGCAGCTTGAGCAGCGGCATCGCCTGGCCGCGCAGATAGGCGTCAGGATTCAGGATCTGGAAGGTGGTGCTGGGCGGTGCGTCGAGAACGCCGGCGAAGGCCCGATCGGTGCCCTTTCGGACGAGGATGTGTTGTTCAAAGGCGAGGCCCGAGGTGTAGGGGAACAAGAGCGACTGCTGCAGCACGAGGGGCGCGCGGGCGAGCACGGGCGAGTCCGACATGTCGCCGGCGCTGGACTCTAATTGTTGGGCGAGCTGGGGCGCGTCCTTGAGGGTCTTGTCGGGGTGACCGGCGTCGGCCAGCATGTAGTCGGCAAAGCTAACCATGGCCTGACCTTCGAGCACGGCCTCGCGGGCGGAGTCGGTGTCGTCGTTGGCGATGTGCCGGTTGTCCTCTTTCACGTTCTTGGAGAGGCCCTCGATTCCCTGGCTTCCCCACTTCTCGAGACCGACTTTCTGATCTTGAAGCGCGTGGGTGAGCTCATGCGCCATCACTGGCTTTTGCTCCTCGATGGGCACCCAGTCGAGCAGGTTCATCTGCTTGGTCTTGTCGTCGTAGAAGCCGGCAATCTGTTCGGTGAGCAGGCTCAACAGGAACGGCCGCATCTTGAAGCCCTGGTCGAGCAGGCCGAACTTTTTGAGTACCAGCTCGCTGCGTTCCATGCGCTTGGCGCCCTTGTCCTGGTCAAACTTCTTGCGCAGCTCGGTGTTGACGGCGTCGCGGGAGATGAACTTGCACTTCACGGGGCTTTTGATGTCGAGGTGCGTGTCCTTGCTGACGAAGTGCAGGATCTGGTCCTCGGCGTCGAGCAGCGTCTTCTCCTGATCGGGGGTGAGGACGGCGTCGGCTGTAATCGTCGAGCTACCCGACGTGAGGACAGGGGGCGTAACAGTACCATCTCCTGCCTTCGTCTGCGCTTGTGCAACGTGTGCGCCGAATCCCAGCACTGATCCTGCCGCCAATGCCGCCGATGCTGCCAATGCTCTCTGCCAGGTCAAACCGCCTCCAAGTACGTCATCACGCTCACACTTAGTGTACGCAGAGGATGCGCTCCTGCGGAGGCTCGAAGTAGCGGAGAGCATCGAAGCGGGCGCGGCCGCATCCAAGAGGAGCTGGGAGTAGCTAGAGGCCGCTGGGAGGGTTCGGGATATCCTTGAATCAGTGGACGTGAGGAGCACCAGGAGATCGATGCCAAGTTCTGAACCGAATGCGCTGACTGTGCTGCTGGAGGGCGCGGGTTTCCGCCCCGTCACCGATCGCGCCTTTCTGCGCATTACCGGGTCGGATGCGACGCGCTGGCTGAATGGGATGGTGAGCAACTCTATCCAGGCGCTCGAGCCAGGCGAGGGCAATTACAACTTCCTGCTCAACGCGCAAGGTCGCATCCAGGGCGATGCCACGATCTATCGCGAAACTACCGCAGAGCCGGCGGAGTTCTTGCTGGCCACCAGCGCTGCACAGTTGGAGACGATTCAGAAGCATCTCGACCACTTCATCATCATGGACGATGTGGAGCTCACGCCCGCGTACACGGACGAAGCTGGGCTGCTGGTCGTTGGTAAGCGGGCTGCGGAAGCGCTTGGGAAGGCTGGGCTGCCGGCGATTGAGCCGCTGCGCCTGGTGCATGCGGACACCGAGCACGGCCCGATGTTGCTGGTGACGCCCGCCAGCGGAACGGTGCCGGTGTTTGAACTTCGCGGCGCCACGGCCACGATCGAGGGTGTGCGGAAAGCGCTGCAGATTCCGGAGGCCTCTGCGGCGGCGCTGGAGTTCCTGCGGTTGCTGGACGCTCGCCCACTCTTCGGGCAGGACATTCGCAATACCGAGACCGCGCGGGATCTTCCGCAGGAGACTGCGCAGGCGCATGCGCTGCACTTCGCGAAGGGCTGCTACCTGGGACAGGAGATCGTCGAGCGTATACGGTCGCGCGGGCAGGTGCATCGCCGATTCACGGCGTTCCGGCTTACCGGCGAGCTGCCGGAGACGCTGCCTGCACCGCTTGCCGCCGGGGGCAAGCCGGCTGGTGAATTGACCAGCGCCGCGCTGGTTCCGCTGGCGGAAGGGCCGGTCCTGGTGGCACTGGGGTATGTTCGGCAGGAGGCGGTTGAGGCCAAATTGGAACTCACCTATGCCGGCGGCGTGGCGGTTCCCGCAGCGTGATCGTCCCGCGGCGGGTTAGCATCAGAATAGATTAGAGAGCTGGGAAGGCCATGGCAGATATCAAAGAGTTCGTTGTCAACGATCGTCGCAAGTTCACCGCGGAGGGCGACATTCGCCCCGATGCACCCCCTTCGGAGCCGAAGCCGCCACGGCCCGAGACGATCATGCGTCCGGAAGACGGCGATTCCGCGCGCCTGGTAGAGCATAAGGGACCGCAACCGGTGCCTGCGCCCGCGGCAGAACACGCCTCCAGCGCGAGCGCAGAGTATGCGGAAAACGAAGACGATCTGCTGCCACCCGCGCCCACAGCCGATCAGGCAGAGCAGGCCAAGCGTGCGTACGACGCCACCGTGGATCGCCTGGACACTGCGATTCGCGCCACCAATCCTGGCATGGAGCGCGCTCCGGAGATCACCTTCGATCGCGTGATCCAATCTCTCTACATGCAGGCGATGCTGCAACTGGGTGGTGCGGCTGCGCCGAACCAACAGCCGCAGCTGGACATTCTCGGCGCCCGTCAGACCATCGACATGCTGGGTATTCTCGCGGCCAAGACCGAAGGCAATCGGACCGAGGCGGAGAGCAAGCTGCTGGATGCGGCGTTGTTCGAGCTGCGCATGGGCTTCCTGGAGGTAACCCAGGCGCTCTCGCGGCAGGCAGCCGCGCGCCAGCCGGGCGCAGGCGTTCCTCCACCGCCGGGCGGCCCGAGCATCGTGCGTTAGGGCGACAGTAATCGACGCATGAGAGCAACGCTTACATTTCTGGGTAGTGGAACCTCGATGGCGGTTCCGACGCTGGGCTGCGGCTGCGCGGTTTGCACGTCCGCGTATGAGCCGGGATCGCCCAATCGGCGCACACGGCCGTCTGTTCTCATTAGCTACGGCGGACACAACGTCGTCATCGATACCGGTCAGGACTTCCAGGTGCAGGCGGTGCGCGAGAATCTACGCTCGGTCGACGCCGTGCTCTACACGCATGGGCATGCCGACCACGTGCTCGGCATGGATGATCTGCGGCCGCTGAGCTTCGCGCATCCTGAGGGGCTTCCGCTCTACGCCGACGATGAGACGGCGAGCGTCATTGAGCGTATCTTTGAGTACACCTTTCGCAAGACCGATCGCTATCCCACCAGCGCGCGCGTGGTGCTGCATCGGCTTGCTGCTGAGGCAGGCGTGGAGATTCCGCTCTTCGGCGCCACGTTTGTGCGGGTGCCAGTGACGCATGGACGCGACACCATTGCCGGCTATCGGTTTGGCGACGCTGCGTATCTCACTGACATGAGCGATATTCCGGAGGAGAGTTATGCGCTGCTGAAGGGCCTCGACATCCTGGTGCTGGACGCGCTGCGCCATGAGCCGCATCCGAGTCACTCGCACCTGGCGAAGTCGATTGAGCTGGTGGAGAAGATTGGTGCGAAACGCGCATTCTTCACGCACATCAGTCACGGTCTCGATCACGAGACGACAAATGCTTCGTTGCCAGGGCACATACGCCTGGCGCACGATGGGCTTAGACTTGCGTTCAATATCTCTAGTGATACACCGGTAGTAAATTCCTGATGCAGATCGCACGCTCGCTCACTGAACTCGGCTTCTCTGGCTCCTCGGTCGTCACCATCGGCAACTTCGATGGAGTGCACTGCGGGCATCGGATGGTGATCGCCTCGGTGCTGGAGCGTGCTCGCGCGTTGAATGCGAGCGCGATTGCGGTTACCTTCGATCCTCATCCGGCCCACGTGCTGCATACGGCTTCGCGGCTGCCGCTCATTACGCCGCTCGATGAGAAGCTGCGGCTGCTGGCGGAGGCGGGGCTCGACCAGGTGCTGGTACTTCCCTTCACCGATGAGCTGCGCCACTGGACGGCGCGGCATTTTGCCGAGCGAGTGCTGCGCGATGCGCTGCGCGCCGTCGAGGTGCATGAGGGCGAGACCTTTCGCTTCGGGTACCAGGCCGAGGCCGACATTGCCGGGCTGTCGGAACTGGGGCGCGAGCTGGGCTTTGGCGTCAAGGCGTATGTGCCCTGCATCGCACGCGGGGCGGCGATTTCCTCCAGCCGCATCCGGGGGCTGATCGCGGCGGGCAATCTGCACGAGGCGCGCGCGCTGCTGGGACGGTCGTTTGCGATCCACAGCACGCCCGCGTCGGGACGCGGCTATGGAAAGCTCCACGCGGTGCCGACCATTAATCTCGCACCGTATCCAGAGCTGCTGCCGGCCCACGGAGTGTACGTCACGACGCTCCGCATTGGAGGCGGGCGGGTGTTTCGCGGAGTCACCAATGTGGGCAATCGGCCGACCTTTGGAGCGGACTCCTTTGCAGTCGAGTCGCATTTGCTGGACTTTGAGCCGGTGGACCTGTCCGAGACCACGGCGCTGGAGTTGACGTTCCTGCGGCGGCTGCGCGCTGAGCGGCGCTTTGAATCGACGGACGCGTTGCGGGAGCAGATCCAGCGTGACGTGCGGCGGGCGCTGCGATTCTTTGCGCTGTCGGATGCGCTTGCGTCGTAAACGGTCGTCTGCGGGCTAGCGGGTTGGAGGAGTTGGGGCGGGTGCGGGGTTCTTCTTGACCGGTGCAGGCTTTGCACGGGGCGTTGCCGGAGGGGTGGTCGCAGGCGGCGGCACCCGCACCACCGGTGCAGGCGGCTGTTGACGTACGGGCGGCGTGGGTGAGGCTGGCATGTCCTGCGGCAGGCGCAGCTCACCAGGTTCGAGAACCGCGGGTTCCGGACCCTTCTTCGGTGTCTCCGCGTCCGTATCCGAATCCGAATCCTGCGGAGGAGGCGGTGAGGTCGGAACTGCTTCTGTGCCGGAATCTGCGGGAACCTCGATCTGTTTCTTCGGCGCGTTCGGCTGGGAGAACGCCTCGTTGGGCTTGTCGGCCAGCGCGACCTTCATGAAGTCGATCCATATGGGCAGCGCGGCCCGGGCGCCCGTCTCCTTGTCGCCCAGCGATTGGCGATTGTCGAAACCAATCCACGTCCCGCAGGTGATCGAGGGGGAGAACCCGATAAACCATGCGTCGGTGTAGTTGTTGGTCGTGCCGGTCTTGCCGCCGAGGGCGTGCTTCATCTGGGCTGCGGCCGCGGCCGTTCCATGTTGCACGACAGCCTGCAGCAGCACCATCATCTCGCGCGCGATGTCTACGGGAATGGCCTCGCTGACCTGGGGGCGCGGCTGCTGCATGGGTTGGCCATCGGCCTCCATCACGCGGCGGATATAGTGCGGTGCGATGTGGATGCCGTCGTTGGGAAAGACGCTATAGGAGCCCACCTGCTCAGCCAGTGTGAGGTCCGCAGCGCCGATGGCGATCGGAAGGAACGCGGGGATGTCGCTGGTGACGCCAAAGCGGTGCGCGACGGCGATCACGTTCTTGATGCCGACCTTGTCGGCCAAGCGCAGCGCGGGAATGTTGCGCGACTCGGCGAAGGCGTCGATCAGGGTCATGGAGCCGCGGTAGCCTGCCTCGTAATCGTGCGGCGTGTAGGGTCCGCCGGCGGTGAAGAAGGTTGTCGGCGAGTCCAGCACCGTGTCATACGGCTTCATCCCCGCCTCCATCGCCGCGGTATAGACGTAGGGTTTGAAGGACGATCCAACCTGCCGCTCGGCCTGGGTGGCGCGGTTGAACTGTGAGATCTGGAAGTCGCGGCCGCCCACCATGGCAAGGACTTCGCCATCGGCGTTGTCGACCGCCATCAGCGCTGCCTGCGCGCCGCTGTCCTGCTGCAGGATGACGTGGGGCGCGGACGTGTCGGCGCCGCCCGCCACCTTGACGTACACGATGTCGCCAACCTGCGCGAGATCCGTCCCCTTGAGGACCTGCGTCCACGCCCAGTCGGCGGGGACCAGGGTCGCATTCTGCCTTCCCAGCTTGACGGTGATGTGCGTCGGGGAGGTACCGATCACCAACGCATGAATATAGGCATTGTCGGTCAGCGTCTGCGACCAGTCGGGGTGCTTGTACTCGCCCAGCGCCACTCCCTCGCGAATCACATTCTCGAGGTGGCCCTTCCAGCCATGGCGGCGCTCATAGGTAGCGGTGCCGTCGAGAACAGCCTGGGTAGCGGCGCGCTGCAGGTTGAGGTCGAGCGTGGTGTAGACGCGCAGGCCGGCGCTATGCACCTCGTCCACGCCATACTCGCTCTCCAATTGCCGCCGCACCTCTTCGATAAAATACGGAGCCTGATTGTTGGGCGGCGACTCCAGGTGCAGCCCCAGCGGCGCTGCCTTGGCGGCATCGGCCTGCTGCTGCGTAATCCTCTGGTCGTTCAGCATCTCCTGAATGACCAGGTTGCGGCGCTTCAGAGCGCGCTCCGGGTAGCGCACCGGCGAGTAATTCTGAGGGCCCTTGGGCAAGGCTGCCAGCATGGCCGCCTCCGGCAGCGTCAGGTCGCGGACATGCTTGCTGAAGTAATATTCTGAGCCTGCCTCAAACCCATAGGTTCCACTGCCGAGATAGATCTGGTTGGCGTAGAGCGCAAAGATCTGGGGCTTGGTGAAGCGGCGCTCGATCTCCAGCGCAAGGAAGATCTCCTGCAGCTTGCGGGCGTAGGTCTTCTGCGACGACAGAAAGAGGTTGCGCGCCAATTGCATGGTCAGCGTGGAGGCGCCCTGCACCTTGCCGTGGGTATGGACGTCCTCGTAGGCCGCTTCGATCACGCGCAGAAGGTTGATGCCGCCATTGTGCTCGAAGTCCTTGTCCTCGATGGAGAAAATGGCGGCGCGCAGCACGGGCGGAAATTCGGAGTAGGGGACCACGATGCGGCGTTCGTCGGCGAAGGAGCCGAAGATCTGCCCGTGGATGTCGTAGAGGTTGGTGGTGGTGCTGGGGCGATAGCGCTCCAGATCCGTCATCTGGGGCAGATTGATGGAGTAGACCAGGATGAGCCCCAGCATCACTCCAAAGACGACGGAGACGCTCAGCAGGGCAAGAGCGGCGGCGCGGGCTGAGAGCTTGCGGTTGCGGACATCCGCCTCGCCGAACGGAAAGCGCCGCATGGCTTGCAACAAATGCGAGCGGCGAATGCTGGGGACCCGGTAGCGTATTTTCACTGATGGTGGCACGGCAAAACCAACCTTACCATGCGGCCGTCTGGAATCAGCTCCTCGGGTACGAGGCTATCCGGGACCTGGGTGACGGGATCAGGCTGCCTTGGTCTTCAGCATGTCCAGCGCCTTGTTGAGTTGATCGTCGGTTGGGGGCGGGGTCTTCTTGCCGGGCGGATTGCCCGGAGGTGTCGGTGAGTCGGGAGTGGCCGGAGTGGTGGCGGCGGCTGCATCATCCCCGGAATCATCATCCTCAAACAGTTCCTTGTTGGAGGCGACGACGGTTGCCGGGGTTACGGCATCGTCCTCAAACTGCTTGCCCGAGGGCGACGCATACTTGGCGATCGAGAGGATGATCGCTCCTCCGTCCGGAAGGTCGAAGGTCTTCTGCATGGAGCCCTCGCCGAAGGTCTTCTCTCCGACCAGCTGGGCGCGGCCGCTGTCCTGCAACGCACCGGCAACGAGCTCCGCCGGGCCTGAGGTTCCGTGGTTCACCAGAACGACCAGTGGCGCAGTCGTATTGATCGCCTTGGACGGATCAGCCGAGAAAATTTGTTTGGGGAATTTCTGGCCCTCGAGGGTGGCGATCGTTCCTGTGCTCACGAACAAGTTGGTAAGACGAACGGCCTCGGTCATATCGCCCGCGGAGACGTCGCGCAAGTCCAGCAGAATCTTTTTATTGCCCGCCTTGTTCATGTCCTTCAACCAGGTTTCGATCTGCTGAACGTGCTCGCGATCGAGAATGATTGGCTTGAGGTACAGGATGGACGCACCCTCGTAGAGAGACTCTTTCACAGCAGGTTCCACGACCAGCACGCGGTTGAGAGTCATCTTCTGCGGCTTGGCGCTGTGGGGTCCGATGACGGCCATCTGCAACTGGCTGCCGGGCGCGCCCTGGAGCAGGAGCTGGATCATGGCCAGCGATAGATTGCGGGTATCCTCCATGCCGATGGCCTCGATGATGTCGCCATCCACAAGTCCAGCCTTATCAGCGGGAGAGCCGGGAACCACGGAGACCACGGTGGCGTAGCCATAGCGTTTGGAGACAACCAGGCCCACCTGTGCCTTACCGCCACGGTCTTCCTTGTAGGCCTTGTAGTCGGCCGGCGTCAGGTAGCTGGAGTCGGCATCGAGGGACTCCAGCAGGCCGCGCAGCGCGCCGTTGGTGACCTTGGGGATGTTCGGGACTTCCACGTAGTCAGACTGAATATGCTGCAGGACTTCGCCGTAGACGTTGATCTGGTTGTAGGCGTCCTGCGGCGCCGGATCGCCGGACGCAGCCACGCTGTGCGTATTGACGCCGACGAAGATGCAGAGAATGAGGGCTACCGATACGGCGAGCAGGCTGATCTTGAGGCTCTTTGGCATAGTGCGGTGACGGACTCCAGAATCGGTTTGGACAACGGCGGCAAGCGTACGGGGTCGTGCTATAGCTTAGACGCAGCTCGCTAGCCAAATGATACTCTCTAGTGCAGAAGTTTCGATTCAGCCCGCTGCGTGGCGCGGCGGGTGAATGGTGGCGGTGATTGGAATCGAACCAATGACCTACGGGTTATGAGTCCGTCGCTCTAACCATCTGAGCTACACCGCCGGGTGGGAGACTGCATCCAGCGGCCACAGGAATCCGGCCGCGACGACAGCCGCTCTTCCATCATAAGTTTCGCCACTTCTTAGGTCAAACGTGCTCAATCGTTTTCTAACTCGAACCCACCTCCGAAGCCGCCTCCTCGCGCTGTTGGGCGTTGCGATTCAGGCCGTTGCCAGCCCCCTTGCGCAGGCGTCCGTGCTCTCAGCGGTACCGGATTGCAAAGCGACCGGGGCCGACTGGTCGTGTTACCTTCCGGGGATCTTCCGATTTCTTCGGGTGATCGCGATCATCCTCGGTGTGATCCTGGCGGCCGTCATTTTTCTTGCCGTGAAGAGTTATCTTAAGAACAAAGACGAGAAAGTTGGCTCATGAGCAGCACGACCCCCCGAATCCTTGGCGTCATTCCCGCGCGCCTCGCCTCCACGCGCCTTCCCCGCAAGGTTCTCCGCGACATAGCCGGCGAGCCGATGCTGGCATGGGTCTATCGCGCGGCTAAGGCGTGCCCGCAGCTGGACGAGGTGATCGTCGCGACGGACTCTGCTGAGGTGCAGAAGCTGTGCGACGAGCGCGGCTGGCGCTGCCTGCTGACTTCGCCTGACCTGCCCAGCGGCACCGACCGCCTCTGCGCGGTGTCGCGTGTCGTGGACGCCGATATCTACGTCAACATCCAGGGCGATGAACCGTTGCTGCTGCCCGATCACATCACCGCGATCCTTGCGCGGTTCACGTCGGCCGACGTTGATGTCACCACTCCCAAGGTGAGGTGCGCGCTCGAGGACATCGCCAATCCCAATGCGGTTAAAGTCGTATCGGCGCTGGATGGCCGAGCACTGTACTTCTCGCGATCAACGATTCCCTATGACCGTGACGGCCGCGGCGACGTCATCTATTGGAAGCACCTTGGGCTCTATGCTTATCGCCGCGCGGCGCTGGAGCGTTTTGCCGCGCTCGCCCCCACGGCGTTGGAGCTTTCCGAGCGCCTCGAGCAGTTGAGGTTGCTGGAGAACGGCATCTCCATCTATGTGGCCGAGACCGCGTACGACACCATCGGCGTGGATACCGAAGACGACCGGCAGCGCGTAGAGGCAATCCTGCTCAAGCGCGGCGCGCAGGCGTAATTGGTGAGATCGCTCTGAGGTGGAGCGTCACACCGTTCGGGCTCGTCTGCGCGCTCACATCCTCGAGTGATCGCACGATCCAGCTTGCTCCCGCTGCGCGCAACTCTTTTTCCGTGTGCGTTCCGAGCACGCCCAGCACGCTGCACCCTGCGGCGATGCCCGCGCCCACGCCGCTTGGCGCATCTTCCACCACCAAACAATCGGCTGGCGCTGAGTGAATCAGTTCCGCACCCCGCCGGTACGGCTCCGGGTCGGGCTTGCCGCGCTCCACCATGTCGCCGCTGATGAACAGATCCGGCACCGGCAGCTCCGCCGCATGCAACCGTCCCAGCAGCAGCCGTTTGGTTGCCGAGGTCACAATCGCCCAGCGCTCCGGCGGCAGGCTCTCCAACAACGCCCGTGCGCCCGGCAGCACCTTCAGATCGGCGACGTCCTCCATCTCCAGGTCCTCAATAAGTTGCAGCCCCTCGCTCACATCCAGGTCGGGCTTCAGCCTGGTGATCGTGTCGACAGCCCGTGTCCCGTGCTCAATCTGAAAGGTCTCCGGATTTGGCAGACCATAATGCTCAGCCCACTTGCGCCAGCTGCGATTGACGCTGCCGATCGAGCTGATCAGCACGCCATCCATATCGAAGAGAACTCCAGCAACCTCAAGCGCCAGCAGCCCACTCACTCCGAATCCCCTTGCAGCACAAATGCTCTCGCGGCCTCGAGTACCTGCTGCACGCTCTCCGTGCTGCAGCTCTCGCAGTACACGCGCAGCAGCGGCTCAGTACCACTCGCACGCAGCAGCAGCCAGGTCTCGGCAGCGTTTGGTTTGTTGGCGCACGCGGGATTCTCGAGAAAGAATTTGATCCCGTCGAGCGTCTCCACGCGCAGCACCTTGAGGCCAGCCATCTCGGTCACGGCGGCCTTCGCGCGGAGGATCGCCGACTGCTTCAGTTCGTCGCTGATGTGCATGTCGATGCGGCCATACTGGTGCTCGCCGTACTCTTCCTGCAGCGCCGCCACCAGTTCGCCGAGCGTCTTGCGCTCATCGGCCATCACGTTCGCAATCAGAAGACTGTTGAGCAGGCCATCGCGCTCCGGCAGATGCTTGCTGATGCCGACGCCGCCAGACTCTTCGCCACCGATCAGGATCTCGCGCTCCAGCATGAGGTCCACCACATACTTGAAGCCAATGCCGTGCTCGATTAACTTGCGCCCATGCTTGGCAGCAATGCGGTCCAGCATCTTGGTCGTATTGAACGCGCGCGTCACATCGCCGGGCCACTGCTTGCGCTTCAACAGCCACTGCAGCAGGATCGCGAAGATCTTGTGCGCGTCGACGACATTGCCGTGTTCGTCGACTGCGCCGATGCGGTCTGCATCGCCATCGGTGATGAGACCGGCGTCGCAGTGTTCGGCCACGACCGCCTTCTGGGTCGCCGCGATATGCGGGAGGATCGGCTCGGGATTGATGCCCGGAAACGCAGGATTGGTCTCGCTGCGAAACTCCACGCAGGGAATGCCCGCGCGCTTGAAGATGCCTGCGATATATCCCTTGCCCGCGCCGTACATGGTGTCGATCAGGAAGCGATACCCTGAGGCTTTGATGGCCTTGAGATCGACAAAGGACTCCAGCGCAGCGACGTAGGGCGCGGAGAAGTCGACCTCTTCAATGGGCGCAGGCGTTGCGGCCAACGGCAACGGCTTCTCCAGGTAGCTCTCGATCGACGCAATAATGGCAGGGCTGCCCGAGCCGCCATAGCTCGCCTTGTACTTCACGCCATTCCACTCCGCCGGATTGTGGCTGGACGTAATCATGACGCCGCCCGCGGCCTTGCGCCCGCGCACTGCAAACGACAGCTCCGGGGTGGGTGTGACCTTGTTGGCCAACGCGACAGGAATCCCTGCGCCCGCGAGCACTTCGGCCACCACGCGCGCGAAGGACGGTGATCCGAAGCGCGTGTCGTAGCCAATACACACGCCAGCCGACGCATCCTCGTGCTCGATCACGTAGTGCGCAATAGCCCGCGCGGCTACGCGCACGTTGGCATAAGTAAAGTCGTCGGCGATGATGCCGCGCCAGCCGTCGGTCCCAAACTTAACTGCGGTGCTCAAATTAGGTCCGTCCTGCCCAGGTTCTTAAGTTCCTTCACCACTTTGCCCACGTCCTGCGAGCCCTGGCGCGTCGTGACGAGCAAGGCGTCCTCTGTCTCGACCACCACAATATCTTTTACCCCCACCAGCGCGACCATCTTGTTGGGCGCGAAGACGTAGCAGCCTGTTGACTCAATCTGCACCGAATTTTCTGACTCGACCACGTTCTGATTTTTGCAATCGCGCGTCTCGGCCTGGTACTCATGGAGCGCTGCCCACGAGCCGAGATCGTTCCACGCAAAGTCCGCCGGCAGGCAGTACAGCTCCGACGCCGTCTCACCCTTGGCTGACCGGGGCTCAAGAACCGCATAGTCAATCGAGATCGACTCGCACTGCGGATAGAGCGCTGCGAATACTTTGTCGAAGTTCGGAGTCTTCCATGCTGCCGCAATCTTTTCCAGCAGCGGCACCATGGCGGGAGAGTGCTCTCGAATCGCGTCGCACAGCGTCTTTGCGCTCCACAGAAACATGCCGCTGTTCCATGCATAGTTTCCCGAGCGCAGGAACGCTCTCGCCCGCGCGCGATCCGGCTTCTCCGTGAATCGCCGCACCCGCCGCACCGGGATCGCTTCCCCGCCCACCGTGGTCGGTGTCACCGCCGCGCCCAGTTCGATGTAGCCGTAGCCGGTCTCGTCGCGCGTTGGAGGAACGCCCAGCACCACGATCTTCGGGCCCGATGCTGCCAGCTTGATGCCCGCGCGTAGAATCATGTGAAAGCGCGCGACGTTGCCGATCGTGTGGTCGGAGGGAAAGATACCGATGACCGTCTCCGGGTCTTCGCGTTCCAGCAGAAACGCCGCCAGCGCGCAGGCCGGCGCGGTATTACGCGACTCCGGTTCACTGAGCAGACGGTCGCGCGCAATATCCGGCAACTGCTCCGCAATGGTGCCACTCAGCAGGTCGTTGGTAATTACCCACACGCCGTAGTTCTGCATCACGTCATCGAGGCGGGCGACCGTCTGCTGAATCATGGTGCGCTCGCCGTCCAGTTGCAGTACCTGCTTGGCGCGGGACCTGCGACTGCGCGGCCAGAAGCGCGTCCCACTGCCGCCTGCGAGCACCACCGCCGCAAACGGATGGTGAGTCTTCGTTGTACCTGAGGACATACATCTCCATCTCTAACGGCAAAGGCCGCCCCCCACATGGGACGGCCTCTGCGTCTTGCCTTAGCTCAACTTCGAAAGATAATCGCGCATCCGCTGCACGCCCTTGTCGATCACGTCGCCCGACACCGCGTACGACAGCCGGATGTGGTTCTCGGTTCCGAACGCCTCGCCCGGCACCACGACCACATGCGCCTCGCTCAGCAGCCTGGCCGCGAGATCGGACGCCGACTTGATGCCGCCCTTGCCGATGAACGCGCTGATGTTCGGATACACGTAGAAAGCGCCCTGCGGAACGGTGCAGGTCAGGCCGGGAATCGACTTGAAGCCCTCGAGCACGCGGTCGCGCAGCTTGATGTAGTCCGCGCGCATCTCCGACACGCACTCCTGCGCGCCCGTGAGCGCGGCAATCGACGCACGCTGTACCATGCTGGCGGTGTTCGATGTGCTCTGCGACTGCAGCTTGCTCATCGCCGAGATGACCTGTTTGGGCCCCAGCGCAAAGCCCGCGCGCCATCCGGTCATCGCGTACGTCTTCGAGAGCGAACCGAGCACAATCACGTGCTCCTTGCACTCGGTGCACGACGCGCCCGAGACGATCTCGCCTGCGAATGTGAGGTATACGTAGCACTCGTCCAGCAGAACGTAGATACCCTTGCTGTGCGCCAGCCGCACAATGGCGTACAGGTCTTCTGACGGCAGCACCGCTCCCGACGGATTCGACGGCGTGTTCAGGATGATTGCCTTGGTCTTGTCGGTGATTGCGGCTTCGACGCTTTCCACGGTGATGCGAAAGTTCTCCGCCTCGTTTGTTTCGAGGAACACCGGCTTGCCACCCGCGAACTCGATGATGTCCTTATAGGACACCCAGTATGGCACCGGCACGATGACCTCATCGCCGTGCTCGACTAGTACCTCGACGGCATTAAAGATGGCCAGCTTGCCTCCGGCCGTAAACACGCACTCGTCGGCGGCGTAGTTGGTGCCGAAGTCCGCCGCATGGCGATCGACGATGGCCTTGCGTACCTCGGGTGTACCGGCTACGGCGGTGTAGCGGGTCACGTTCTGCTGGATCGCCTGGATGGCCGCGTCCTTGATGTGCTGCGGCGTGGAGAAGTGTGGCTCGCCCGCGCCAAAGTCGGCCAGATCAATGCCCTGCGCCTTCAGCTTGAGCGCTTCGGCGGTGATGGCCATGGTGGCCGAAACTTCGATCCGGTTGATCCGGTCGGTTAGGACTTTCGTAGCTGTCGCTGTACTCATATCTAGTAGTCTTTCAGATTTTGCGGTGGAGTGAAAGGGTTGTACCAGCTATCGAGTTCCCGTCCGTTTTCGCAACACCCAGGTCGTCATGCAGCGGAAATCCTGCACGATGGTGGTCTTCAGCGGGTCGACAAGCAGGCCATTCATCTGCTCGGACATCCGCAGCAGTACGGCTTCGTCCACCAGGAACCACTCCGAGCCGTCGCCGATGCGGTAGATGTTCTTCCGCAGGCGCTCGAACTCCATCCCGATACGCGACCCAAGGCGGCAGAACAGCAACCCGCCTGGCCGCAACACCCTCCATAGTTCGGAAACCATGGCGAGAAAGTGCTGCTCATCGCGCGCAAAGTGCAGCACCGAGCTGCAGATCACGACATCGGCAAGGGCGTCGGGAAAGTCCATCGCCTCGATAGCGCCGACGCGAAAGTTCTCGGGCGGCAGGTGCGGAGCCAGTTCCGCGGCCAGCGCGCGCACATGCGCGACTCCCTGTTCATTGGCGTCCAACGCAAAGACCTCGCAGCCTTCGCGCAGCAGGTAGACCAGGTTTCGGCCGTAGCCGCAGCCGGCGTCGAGCACGCGCATGTCTGCGGTAATATTCCCGCGCAGAATCTGGTCGAAGACGTAGATGTCAATCTGGCCGAATTGCTCCTGAATGCTGATGGGTGCAGCCGGCAGCTGCGGTCCGGTCACGAGATCTTGCCCTGCGACTTGCGCTTCAGCCGCTCAATCACATTGGGGGGCACCATGCTGGAGACATCGCCGCCCAGCATGAACACGCCCTTCACCAGCCGCGAGCTCACGTAGGTGTAGCGCTCGCCGGGAATCATGAACAGCGTCTCAATCTCGGGATCAAGCTTGCGGTTCATCATCGCCATCTGCAGCTCGTATTCGTAGTCGGACACCGCACGAATGCCGCGCAGCACCGCATTCGCCTTCTGGCCCTTGGCGAAGTTCACCAGCAAGCCGTCGAAGGTCGTCACCGACACGTTCCGCATCTCCGACGTCGCCTCGCGGAGCATCTGCTCGCGCTCCAGAAACGTGAACAGTGGCTTGCCCTTGCCGCCCTGCTCCGAGTTGCGGTGCACTGCGACCACCAACTCGTCAACAATCTTGGACGCCCGCGCGATCAGGTCAAGATGACCGTTTGTCAGTGGATCGAACGTCCCCGGATAGATGACCTTGGTCTTCCTGGCTCTTTGCATAGCTCCGCCAGAATACGCTGTTCAGGCTGCGGGTCCGGTAAAAACTTACCCTTCCCGCCGCAGGTAGTATCCCTGGATGTACTCGCGCACACCATCTTCGAGGCTGGTAAACGGCTTGGTGTATCCGGCCGCGCGCAGCTTCGCATCGTTGGCCTGGGTGAAGTACTGGTACTTGCCCTGCAGCTGCTGCGGCATCTCGATGAACTCGATCTTCGGCGGCAGCCCCATGGCGTTGAAGACAGCGGTTGCGAGGTCGACCCAGGTGCGCGCCTTGCCTGTCCCGCAGTTGAACAAGCCTCCGGGAGCGTCCGCCGGCTGCAGGGCAAAGTGCAGGGTCACATCCACCGCGTCCTTCACATAAATGAAGTCGCGCATCTGCTCGCCGTCCTTATACTCCGGCCGATAACTCTTGAACAGCCGCACCACGCCTGTCTGGCGGATCTGCTCATAGCTCTTGGATACCACCGAGCGCATGTCGCCCTTGTGATCCTCATACGGCCCAAAGACGTTGAAATATTTGAGTCCTACGATGTTCGAGTCACTGGTGTCGTGGGAACGTTCCGCCGATGGGTTGAACAAGCGATGCTTCAACGCCCACAGGTCGAACATGTGCTTCGAATAGCCATACATGTTGAGTGGCTTCAGCGCAGGCGTGACGGCGTCCGCGTCGTCATAGCCCTCTGCGCCATCGCCGTAGGTCGCCGCGCTCGAGGCATACACGAACCGAATCTCATTGGAGAGCGCCCAGTTGCACAGGACGCGTGTGTATTGATAGTTGTTGCGCACCAGGAAGCCGGCGTCCTTCTCGGTGGTCGCGCTGCAGGCGCCAAGATGGATGACCGCCCGTGCATTGACGAACGCGCCATCCTCAATCAACCCCAGAAACTCTTCGGGCGTGACGATGTCCTCGTAGCGCAAGCCGACGAGATCTTTCCACTTCTCATCCTTGCCCAGATCGTCGACCAGGATGATCTCGTTTTCGCCGCGAGCGTTCAGCTCCGCAACCGTATTGCGCCCAATGAATCCCGCGGCGCCCGTAACAATAATTGGCCTGGCCATCGACAGAATCTCTCCCCTGCACCTTCGTGTATCTCACTTCGATACTACCCGTCCGTCACAAGCAATCCCAGCGCGCTGGCGTATAGTTCGGCCTAAAGGGACCGATACGATACTAGTATCGGCACAAAGGAGCATTTATTGAAGACGCACGTAAGAGTCGCAGTACTTTGTAGTCTGGCCGCAGCAGTCGGCAGGCCTGCCCTGGCTCAAAACAGTGGGGCGGACCTCTTCAAGGCCAAGTGCCAGATGTGTCACGGCCCTGACGGCACCGCCAACACTCCGGCCGGCCACGCAATCAAGGCCGCATCCTTCAAGACCCCGTCCATTATCCAGACTCCAGACGCGGACCTGATCGCCATCGTGAAGAACGGCAAGGGAAAGATGCCAGCCTTCGCCGGCAAGCTCACGGACGACCAGATGAAGGCAGCGGTCGCCTATATTCGAACCCTGCAGCGGTCTTAGGTCTAAACCGGCAACGCTGCCCCCCCTCATCCCTTCATGACAGAATCTCCTATCGTCTCCGGTCTGGATATCGCTGCCCGAGCGCCGTTGCCGGTTCGCGCACGCGGCCTCTTTGCTTCCGCGCTGCGGGAGTGCAGCATCGAGCGCGCCGCGGAGCGCTCGATCCATATCGCGACCTCGCCTGACGACGTCCGCACGCTTCTGCTCGGCCACGACGGCCGGGATCTGATCGCCTGCGTCGATCTCACGCTCTGCCGGCATCTGCGCGTCGTCGCCGTCGGCAAGGCTGCGGACGCCATGCTCGAAGCCGTACTCTCGCGCCTTGCGCTGCCACCCGAGATTGATCTCCAGGGCGTAGTCATCGCGCCGTCGTTACCGTCTTCCCTGCCCGAAGGCTTCGCGTTCTTCCGCGGCGGCCACCCGCTTCCGAACGATGCGTCCTTCGCCGGCGCGAGGGCAGTCCTTGACCTGCTCGCCGCGATCACGCCGTCTGTGACACCACAATCGGGCACCCCCGAAACCGTCTGCCTCTTCCTGCTGAGCGGCGGCGCCTCTGCCCTGATGGAGCTGCCGCTGGATCCCGCGATCACGCTGGACGACACGATCGCCTTCCATCGCTCGCTCATCCACAGCGCCGCCTCCATCGCCGAGATCAACTGCGTGCGCAAACACTTTTCCGCCGTCAAAGGTGGACGTCTGGCGATCGCAGCGCGCACAGCCGCCTGTGTCTCCCTCTTCGTCTCCGACGTTCCAGCCGGCCACCTCGACGCCCTGGGCTCCGGCCCCACCCTACCCGACAGCACGACGCTGGAGGACTGCCGCGCCGTGCTGGCCCGGTACAGCCTGCCCGCGCGCTTCCCCGCGACCGTGCAGCGATTCTTCCTCGATCCGGCTATGCCCGAGACGCCTAAACCCGGAGACTTCACTCCCCACGCCGCGGTCACGCTGCTGGATGGCGACAGTCTGGCCGAGGCCGCGCGACAG
This sequence comes from Acidobacteriaceae bacterium, assembly GCA_035482415.1. Classification (GTDB taxonomy): domain Bacteria; phylum Acidobacteriota; class Terriglobia; order Terriglobales; family Acidobacteriaceae; genus Granulicella. The sequence goes on from DATHQT010000055.1 coordinate 24,891, forward strand.
CAAGCCGAACGGCTTGGCTTCCACGCCGTCGTGGATAACACCTGCGACGACTGGGACTGCCTGGCCGCCGCCGACTATCTCCTGGCGCGCCTCCGCACCTTGCGCCAGGTTCACCCGCGCGTCTGCCTCATCTCGGTTGGCGAGATCACGGTCTCCATTCCGAATAATCGTCTGACGGCCTCCAGCATTGGCGGCCGCAATCAGCACTTCGCGCTCTACGCCGCTACACGGCTCCAGAACGACGACGGATCGGTCGCCGTGCTATCGGCTGGCTCCGACGGCATCGACGGCAGCAGCCCTTTCGCCGGAGCGGTGGTCGATCAGCGTACGCTGGAAAATCCGCGCCTGCGTCGGGAGTCAAGGATGGCCCTCGCCGAGTTTCGCTCTTCCTCGGTGCTGGAACGAGTGGGCGCGACCATTCGCACCGGACCGACCGGCAACAATCTTCGCGACCTGCGCCTGCTGCTGGCCGAGTAGAGCTCGTAATCACAGGTGACCGTACTTCTCCAGCGCCGCCAGCAGAGGCATTCCCGCAACAATATCCGCACGCGATCCTGACTCGATGCGCGACCACTCGATCACCTTGGCGGTCACCTCCTCGAGCATCTGCTGCGGAATGACAAGCTCCCCGTCGGAGTCTCCGACAACGATGTCACCGGGACACACGCACAGCCACTCCTCCAGTGTCCCTCTCACCCAGATCTTCACCTGCGACCCGGTCACCCGCCAACGCCCCACTCCCTGGATCGGCGTCCGATAGCGTGCCACCACGGGCATGCCGAACTCCGACAGGAACGCGGTATCGCGCACGCCGCCGTCGACCACCGCGGCCACGCATCCACGCGCCCGCATGGCGCTAGCCAGCAGGTCGCCAAAGCAGCAGCAGCTCTTGGCACACCGGCTCGCCCACACCGCCACCACGCCCGCCGGCATGTTGTCGATCGCTGTCAGCTTGGCGCGGTCTCCCCCGGTAAACCTCACCGACTCGCCTGTGATCGTGTAGGCCGGGCCGGCAAACACGGTCGCAGGCCCAATCGGACGCAGGCAGTTGTCCAGCACCGGCGGCGTCTTCTGCAGGCTGTCAAATACATCGGCAATCACGGCGGTACCGGCCGCCTTCAACGCTTCCAGGCTGCTCTCCATCTTCGTGTTTTGCATATCGTCTCCGGGTCCTCGACTACGAATCGGTGATTCGTCGAGGACACATCTCCGGCTAATAGTAATCGCATTTGGCGCGGACGTCGGCCTGGCACTCCAGCGGAAGTTACTTCGCCCAAACACTGCAAGAAATTGCGCACTCCGGTAGAAATCCACAGCTAAACGCCAGAAATACAGGGATTTAGGCCCTTGGTCTTTGGCACGCTGCTTGCACTATCTTCTGGCATCGCAAAGGTTTGGCAAGTTGCGTTCGGGCCCAAAACTCACCACCAGAGCAACATCGTGGTTCGGCAAGACGTGACAAAACAGGAACAGCGCAGAGGCACCTGTTGCAAATCTTCCGAGCTTTAGACCTTCCGTCACAGGAGCACTCCCTGGAACGACAGCAACTCCAGGCGCGACTCACTGGACGGTTAACCATTTTGCAACCGTGATTTTCTCCCCTGCAGTTGCTTTCACGACGCCAGCTGACACGCAGCAGACGAAACCAAGAGAATCAACCGCACGTTGGATGAAACTCCGGCCCCCTAACGGTAAAGCAAGACGTGCAGTGAACAACCGAGTTACAGGTACCTCCCAAGGAGAATTCAGAGATGAAATGTTTACGTTGTCTATTTGCGCTGATGTTGGTCTGCGCCCTGAGCGGTATGGCAAGGGCTGACGACTTCAAGCTCGGAGTACAAGACGCTAACCCCACCGCGATTAATTACACGGGCGGAATCCTGAACGTTATGTTCGTCTCCTGCGGCGGCGCGAACCCGACGGACGGCTGCGTGACCATCAAGAACGACACAGGTGCGCCCCTGACCAATATCCAGATTGATTTCCCGATCGCTGGCCTCACCACCACCGGAAATTGCCTCACCGGAAACACTGAGTTCTTCACCAGCTGCACGTGGACAACGGTTGGCGACGATTACCAGTTCGACTTCTCGGGTGGCCCTGGCGTTCCTGCCGGAAAGGGCGACGGCGATTTCGATAAAGATGACCCCTTCTTCACCATCACCGAGACGGGCGAAAGTTACACCGACTTCGGCCCCCTGTCGGTCGAATCGGTGGCGCCTACCCCTGAGCCTGCCAGCCTCATGCTGCTTGCCACAGGATTCCTCCTTTGCGCAGGCTTCATCTACCGCCGTCGCATGGGTGCAGACTCTCTGGGCATGTAAACCGTTCCAACCGTATATCCGCATGGTTCGCCGTGCGAGAATGAAGGGACCTTACCCAGCGTAAGGTTCCTTTTTCTTTTGCTGTAGCAATCTCCTGCGGGGAGCTACAATTCCTCACCGGGAGATCGCGGTCTTCAAATGACAAGCGCGGGCCGCTGGCTGGCCCCATTTCTGAAAGTCTGAGTCCTTTGCAGAGGGAGTTGCTATGCGCCGTGTAGCCTGGGCGTTGTTGATCTTGTTGGGGTCCGTGTCAGCGGGCGCGCAGACTGCACCGGCTGCGGGCAAGCTTGCCGGCGCCAGCACGACACCGGCAGCTTCCACGCCGACCGTTACGCTGGGCCTGTCCTCTGCCGAGCTCGTCGGACCCTGGAAGTTTCGCACCGGCGACAACATGGCGTGGGCGCAGACCGACTTCGACGACTCCGGCTGGGGCTCCATGGATCTCACTCCACCGGCCGGATCCGCCGACGCTAGCCTGGCCATCAGCGGGGATCTGCCCGGCTGGACGGCCACTGGCTATCCCCACTACGCCGGCTATGCCTGGTACCGGCTGCGGGTCAACGTCGAGGGCGCTACCCGCCGGCTGGCAATCAAGATGCCGGATGGGGCCGACGATGCCTACCAGGTCTTCGTCAATGGCCAGGAGATCGGTTCCTTCGGAACTTTCACGGACGGTCATGTAACTGCTTACAACACGCTGCCCGAAGAGTTCCGCCTGCCCAAAGGCCTTCATGATGGGACCATCACCATCGCGATCCGCATGTGGATGGACAGCGCCACGCTCTTCAATAGTCCGGACGCAGGTGGCCTCCACGGTCCACCCGTGTTGGGATATGCATCGATCATCGGAGCGCTGACGCAACTGGCCTACGACGAGAATGCCCATGACCTGGTCACCGGCTTTGTCGAATCGATGATCCTGATCATGGCCTTGCTCATGACCCTCTCCCTCTTCTGGCTGGATCGCGAGGAGAAGGCATACTTCTGGCTGGCTTTAGTATGCCTGGTCACGCTGCTGTCCAATACCCTCGTGCAACTTGGATCCTTTACGGCGTGGATGGGGCAAACTCCTACAGTCATTCTGATTGATGTCATCCTGGCGCCGTTGCGCATCGGGCTGTGGGTCATTTTCTGGGGTTACTGGTTTCGCCTGTGGAGGACGGGACGCCTGCATTGGCTGGTCTGGTCGGTGGTGGGGATTCTTATGATCTGCACGGCGACGCTCCGGCCGCCGCTCTACGGACTGCACGTTCCAACGCACTATGCGAGCTTTATCGATCCCATCCGCCTGATCGCGAAGCTCTACCTCGGAGTGTTGCTCTTCTTTGTGACCTACCGTGGGCTGCGACGGCAAAAGACCGAGGGTTGGATGGCTGCGACCGCCGTCGTGCTGGTGGTTGTCGCGAACTATCAACACGAGATGCGCCTGATTCACATCAAGACCAAGTTCCCGATTCTGGGGTTCGAGATATCGCTGGGCACGATTGCGACCGTGGTCTCGCTGCTCATGATCACGGTCCTGCTGCTCATTCGCTACTTTAATACCCAGAAATTGAAGGAGCAGTGGAAGCTCGAGATCCAGCAGGCCCAGCAGGTTCAACAGATCCTGATCCCCACCAAGCTGCCGCAAATTCCTGGCCTCAGCATCGACAGTGCGTATCGTCCGGCCCGCGAAGTGGGTGGCGACTTCTTCCAGGTATTTCCCGGCGACGTGCCCGGATCCGCGGTCATCATTGTAGGCGACGTGACGGGCAAAGGAATGCAGGCGGGCATGCTGGTGGCCACGATCGTCGGCGCCCTGCGCAACGCCGCCCTGCATAGCTGGGACCCTGTACAGATGATGCACGAGGTCAATGTGCAGCTATGCGAGCGCCAGCATGCCAGCGCAACCTGCCAGATCCTCTATATCGATCCCAACGGAAACGCGACGCTCGCCAACGCTGGACAGCTTCCTCCGTACCTCAACGATAAGGAGATGGAGATGGAAGGGGCGCTGCCATTGGGCACCATTCCGGATGCAGAGCACTCCGTCACCACCTTCGTTCTGCATCCCGGGGACACGCTCACGCTCATGTCCGACGGCATCGTCGAGGCCCAGGACGCTCGCGGGCACCTCTTCGGTTTCGATCGAATTCTTGAGTTGTTGGAGAACAAACAATCCGCCGAGCAGATCGCCACGGCAGCTCAGGAGTTCGGGCAGGAAGATGACATTCTGGTACTCCAGGTGCGGCGCAACGCAGCGTAGTTCCCCCCGCTGCCTTGTGCCGCATCCCGTTCAAAATGTCGTTACGCGAACGACGAAACCGCCGAAGCCTCGTCATCCTTGACGTCAAACACCGTGACCAGCTTGGTAATCACCAGCAGATCGCGCACCTTGCTGGTGAGGTTGAGCAGCTTCAACTCGCCGCCGGCATTCTTCACTGCCGTATAGGCGCTCACCAGCTCACCCAACCCGGAGCTGTCGATGTAGTTCACTTCACCCAGGTTCAGCACAATCTTCTTGGACCCCTTGAACAGCAGCTTCCGAACTTCTTCCCGCAGCGCAACCCCGCCTTCGCCCAGGGTGATTTTGCCGCTCAAATCGATAATGGTTACCCCGCTCGCGTCCCGGGTTTCTAACTTCATGCTCATGCCTGTAACTCCTTCTTCGCTCGATATTTGGTCATCTATGGCTCGGTGTCGGGGTATAACTGGTGAAAGTGTACCTCATCTATTACTGCCCGCATCGTTCACCACAAGGCTCATCCCTCAAGATTTTCGTTGCCGGACGTGGCGGGACTGCTACTCTACTCTGGCAGACGGGCCAAAGATTCTTCTCAACGCTAAGTATCGCAAGGCGATGAGGGAGGGTGGCGTTGAGCAATAAAACGACCGGCAGCGGCGATAAAGCGACAGCGAGCGGGCGAGCCAGCAGTAGCAGTATCGAGCTGCGACTTCCCTCGCGTATGGGCTACGAAAAGGTAGCGATGAACACGGCGGCCAGCGTGGCGCGCCTGATGGGCTTCAGCGAGGAACGGGTCGACGACCTCAAGACCGCCGTCGCCGAAGCCTGCATCAACGCCATGGAGCACGGCAACAAGCTGGATGAGTCGCTCAGCGTCGGGGTGGTTCTGTCCATGGACGCCAACTCGCTCGAGGTCAAGGTTACGGACAACGGCGAGGGGCCGCAGGGCAAGACGCACGCACCGGACATCGACAAGAAGATGATGGGCGAGGAAGACGCGCGCGGCATGGGTATGTTTCTTATCCAGGCCCTGGTGGACGAGGCTGAGTGGGTCAGTTCCCCGCCCGCCGGCAGCTATGCCCGGATGGTCATTCATCTCAGCAACCCGCAGGTCTAGCGTTACCCTCTAGAATGATCTGGACACCGATCCAGATCGTGGAGACAGCATGCCGGAATTAGTTACCCGCGTTACCGTCGAAGAATTGCCTGCCCCCACGGGCGATCCCATCACCGTCATGCGCTTTTCTGGCGACATCACCAGCGCCTCGCAGCCCGCGGTCATCGGCACCTACGAGGGCCTGCCCGACATCGTCAAGCGCATCCTTTTAGATTTTTCCAAGGTCGAATACCTCAACTCCAGCGGCATCGCATTGGTGATTCAGATGATGATCGCCGCCAGCAAAAAAGGACAGAAGATCCATTCCTTCGGCCTCAGCCCGCACTTCACCAAGGTCTTCACCATGGTTGGC
>DATHQT010000056.1:0-2039 GCA_035482415.1 Acidobacteriaceae bacterium
GCCAGACCTGCCAATTCAGCGCCCGGTCGTCTACGCTCTTCTTGGCCGCGAGGTAACGCAATAGGCTATAGGTGATGGGAATGGACAATGCGCATGCACCTTAGATTCTAACTCCGGGAATCAAAGACAAGAAGACTCCAAGAATCGCGAGGCTTGGGTCAGGCGGCCAGCAGATCGACGATCTGTTGAATGGCTTGGTCGGCGCGGTGGTAGGCGGCTTCGAGCTTGCTGGCGGGTTGGTGATGGGGGTCGGGGCGGTGATGGAAGCGGCTGTTGGCGAGCGGGCCGCAGAGCCGTTTGTGGAAGAACAAAAAGAGCAGCGCGACCTGAACCCCTTTGGGGGTGAGCCGGTAGGTGTAGCGGGAGCCGTCACGCTGCAGCAGACCGTGGCCTTTGAGCTTGCGCAGGTCGTAGCGGAGTTGGTTGAGGCGGTAGGCGGTGTCGGAGAGGTGGAAGGCGGTGAGGACGGCGCGGTGGATTTGCTTGGCGGTCCAGCCGCCGACGTGACTGCCGCCATGCAGGAGCACTTCGAGCAGGCGGATGACGCGGGGGTCGTGGATCTTGATGCCGGGATAGCGCACCGCGCCGATGGTGATCGGCAGGGCGAGGCGCTGCAGGAGCGGGAAATCGACGTGGACGTTGAGCCATTGCGCTTGGAAACCGGCGAAGCGGGCGGTGATGGTTTGGAAGCGCTCGCGGACGGCATCGAGGTGGTCCAGTCCCTTCTTGAGGCTGAAGTCGGCGAGGTTGTTGGAGACCAGCTCGTTGCGCAGGAAGGTGGCGAACTTTTCGTACTGCTTGAGAAAGGCGTTCTTGAAGTAGGCGCGGAAGACATGATGGCCGTGCTCGATGCGATCGATGACGGTGGCCAGCTTGCCGCGCATCCTGCGGTTCAGCCGCGTGCCGAAGATCTCGGCAATCTTGTCGCCGGTCAGCCGCCACAGGCCGAGTTCGCAGCTGCGTTCGAACAGCTTGTGGATGGGAAAGTTGCGCTTGAAGATGAAGTTGCGACAATACTCAATCTGGGCAATCGCGTAAAAGCGCGAGAGATTGAGCTGCTTGCGCTCCTTGGCGGAGAACTTCGGCCCTAGGATCAGCGTCCAGTAGTCGAGCCGTTGACGGATGATGTCTGGGTTCAGTTTGTCGGCGGCGGCCTGCAGCGCCGTGACGTCGTCGACCGCGAGGAAGGCGTTGTCCGTCTTGCGGAAGCCGATCTGCGCCCGCTTCAGTTCCTGCTCGATGAAGCTGTGGCCGTTGAGATAGTAGGTGGTCTGGAACGGGAAAAACGAGGCCACCCGCATCACCATCGGGCCCAGGGTTTCGTCGCGAAGGTAGAAGTAGTAGTGGGTGAAGCGGCTGCGTTGGCGGGCGAGGATCCGGTAATTCGGATCCTTGGTGGCATATTTGGGGACGCTGACGCGAAAGCTTGGCCCTTGCTCCATGCTCTTGAAGATGAAGTAGACGCCGTAGGCGTCGTCCCGGGCCATGCGGCGTTGCCAGGGCAGGACATGGTCTTCCTTGCGCACGCCCTTCTCGGCCCATTGGATCGGCAGGCGATGATTGCGGGCGAAGGCTTCTACCCAGTTCTGGTAGTCGGCGGTACGCTGGCTCAGGATCTCCTTGCTGACCATTGAGACGCCGACGATCTGACGGAAGAAGTGCACAACCTGCTCGGGCCGCGACAGCCCGCTGAAGTAGCCGTAAATGACAATGCGGTCGAAGCAGTGGTAGACAAACGCCAACAGATCGCCGAACAGCTGGGTGAACAATTCCATGGCAATCCCCGCGAGGCCCGCCCGGGGTCGAAAACCCATCAGGCGTGGACCGGGCAAGCCGATCGTCGAGGGCAAGAGTTTCCGTCTCGCCAATGAGGTGCGCTATATTCAGCGCCGGGCAGGCGATCACGACAGCCGCATCCTCACTATCGGTCAGCTGGTCCTGTTCTCCACCGAAACCGGCGATGCCTGGCTGCTCGACCCCGCCGATCAGCTCGCCGCAAGGCTGGCTCGAGACGGGCAGAGCGAACCGATCCACATCGA
>DATHQT010000057.1:0-186905 GCA_035482415.1 Acidobacteriaceae bacterium
GCCAACCATGGTGAAGACCTTGGTGAAGTGCGGGCTGAGGCCGAAGGAATGGATCTTCTGTCCTTTTTTGCTGGCGGCGATCATCATCTGAATCACCAATGCGATGCCGCTGGAGTTGAGGTATTCGACCTTGGAAAAATCCAAGAGGATGCGCTTGACGATATCGGGCAAGCCCTCGTAGGTGCCGATGACCGCGGGCTGCGAGGCGCTGGTGATGTCACCCGAGAAGCGGAGCACGGTGATGGGATCGCCCGTGGCGCAGGCAACTTCTTCGACGGTAACGCGGGTGACTAGTTCCGGCATGCTCTCTCCGATGTTCCCATCATTCTATCGCTAGACGGACGATCTAGACCTGCGGGTTGCTGAGATGAATGACCATCCGTGCATAGCTGCCTGCGGGCGGAGAACTGACCCACTCGGCCTCGTCCACCAGCGCCTGGATAAGAAACATTCCCATGCCGCGCGCGTCCTCCTCGCCCATCATCTTCTTGTCGATGTCCGGTGCGTGCGTCTTGCTCTGTGGACCTTCTCCGGTGTCCGTAACCTTGACCTCGAGCGAGTTGGCGTCCATCGACAGCACGACGCCCACGCTGAGTGATTCATCCAGCTTGTTGCCGTGCTCCATGGCGTTGATGCAGGCCTCGGCGACGGCGGTCTTCAGGTCGTCGACGCGCTCTTCGCTAAAGCCCATCAGGCGCGCCACGCTGGCCGCCGTGTTCATCGCTACTTTTTCGTAGCCCAGGCGCGAGGGAAGGCGCAGCTCGATACTGCTTGGAAATTTATCGCTTTTGCGGCGTTTCGGTTTATCGCTCAATGGCAGCCTCGATCATGCTTCTCTCATCAACACCATAGCGGTCATGTCGTCCGACTGCTCCTGGTTGCCGAACTCGTCCAGCGTCGACCACACCGTATCCAGAACCTTTTCCGGAGTGCACGCCGGGCACGTTAGAAACGTCTGCAGCAGACGATCCTCGCCGAACTCATCATCCATTCCGCCCTTCACATCACTGCGAAATACCTCGGTCATCCCATCTGTGTAAAGCAGCAGTCGGGACCCAACCGGCAAGGAGAAACTCTCGACCTCGTAAGTGCTGAAGGGCAACAAGCCGACCGGCGTTCCCGAAGCTCCAATCTTCTTCACCAGCACCGGCTCGCCCCCGGTTTCGCTTACCGACATCAGAAACGCGGGATTGTGACCGCAATTCACTATGTCCATCGTGTCCGTCGCGGGATCCAGCTGCAGAAAGAAAGCCGTGACGTAACGTCGCCTCGACTGCTCCCCTTCGTTGAAGTGCAGAAGGTTCATCCGCGTCGCGATCTCGAGCAGAGGAATGCCCGAATTCACCATGGCACGGAACGCCGAACGAAAGCTCGTGCCAACCAGCGCCGAGGCCAGTCCCTTGCCGGCGACGTCGGCTACCACGATCGTGGTTTTTCCGTTAGCCATCGGCACGATGTCCAGGTAGTCCCCGCCAACTTCGTAGCACGTCACCTGCTTAATGGCCATGCAATACCCGGGGATATTCGGCATCTCCTGCGGCAGCAAACTGCGCTGCACCTGGCGCGCCGAGGCCAGGTCGCTCTCTACCCGCTGCCATTGCACCGTGCGCTCGTGAAAGCGAGCATTTTCTATGGCCACCGAAGCCTGGATCGCCAGGCTTTCAATGAAGTCAAGCTCATCCAGCGTCAGGGTTCGTTCCGCCGGCCGAATGACAATCAGTTCCGTGAACGTTGCGCCGGTCTTATCGTGGAGCGGAAAACGGATCCACAAGGATGTGTCGCCCGTGCGTTCAACCAGCGGGTGGCCCGCGGCATCGGGCTCGGGAACCGAAAACGTTTGAGGAACATCGCCATAGCTATTGAGGAAGTGCTTGAAGAATGCCCCATCCAACTCCAACTCGCGCACCACGATCTGAAGCACCGTATTCAATACGTCGTCCAGAACGATGGTCGAATGGATGAGCCGGCTGGCTTCGAGCAGCGCCTGCAACCGCACCACCTGCTGCTGAGCAAAGAGCGCTTCATCGCGGTCGTCCATGGCTGTATTGTCCGGCATGACAGTGATCCTAGCTCATGGCGCAACCTTCCGGCCAGTGCTCATCGCGTCAGAGAGATAAATATTTGCAGGGCCTTGTTTCGCAGTTGGAATCGGACAGGGTACACTCCACAGGAGGACGGGCAGGCTTGACCGATTCGGCAACAAACCGTGGCAGCATGACGCTGGCGTCTGAGCTTTCGAGCGTGGATGTTGTCGAGGCGAAGGCCGAGCAGCTGGCGCATGAGGCCGGGTTCGACGAGGACACCGCCAGCCAGGTTGCGATGGTGGTGCGCGAGGCCGTCATCAATGCGATCCTGCATGGCAACAAGAAGGATCCAGCCAAGCATGTTCAGTGGAGCTACGAGCTGAATGACGAGGCGCTGAAGTTTAAGATTGCGGATGAGGGGCCGGGACTGGATCCGGATTCGGTGCCCGATCCGCTGGCGCCGGAGAACATTCTGCGCAGTTCCGGGCGCGGGATATTCCTCATGCGGGCCATCATGGATGAGGTACACTTTCACCAGTTGAATCCCGGCACAGAGATTGAAATGATCAAACACCGAGCGAAGAAGGAGCTTTCATCATGAGCATGACATTTAAGACCCGGGAAGTGGGCGGGGTCACCATCGTTGATTTGAGTGGGAAGATCACCCTGGGCGAGGGCGGCATCACGCTGCGCGAAGAAGTCCGCAAGCTGCTGGCGGAGGGAAAGAAGAAGATTGTGCTGAACCTGGCCGAGGTGAACTATATCGACAGCTCGGGGTTGGGTGAGCTGGTGAGCGCCTACACGGCCGTCAAGAACGGCGGCGGCGAGTTGAAGCTACTCAACCTGACCAGCAAGGTCCGCGACCTGCTTGTGATCACGAAGCTGGTCACGGTGTTCGACGTCAAGGATGACGAGGCGGCTGCGGTCTCTTCGTTCGCATAGAGCTTCCGGAGTTTGGAGGACAACGGCGCGTCAATGACGCGCCGTTGTTGCGTCCGAAGCAGCTTCAACGATCGACAGCACGCAGGTTCAGAACTTCAAATCGGGCAGTGCCGTTACTGCATCCGCGTCGGTTGAGACGCTGACGTTCCGCCAGGCCTTGGCCTCGGAATCCCGCTTTTCCTCCACGAGCCCGGCATACTGCACCGCATCGCTACCGAGCAATAGATGCGCCGGAAGCTGATCTTCGCTGGCTAGTCGCAGGATGACCTGGGCGATCTTTGCCGGATCACTCATCTCCTGCCCCCAATGGTCCTCCAACCGTTTGATAAAGTTGCCGACCGATACCTCATACTCCGGCAAGAGTTTGGGTATGCCTGCAGTTGCCCGCTTGCCCCAGTTGGTCCGTATACCACCCGGCTCGAGTGCGCACACGCGAACGCCGAAGGGAGCGAGCTCGGGCGCAAGCGATTCCGTGAAACCTCCAACGGCCCACTTTGCCGCGTGATAGCCCGCGTTTCCCGGAACCCCCAGCCTGCCACCTACCGAAGAGATCTGCAGGATGCAGCCACTCTTCTGTTTCCGCATGACCGGGATCGCCGCCCGCGTCATATAGACGACGCCGAAAAAGTTTGTGTCGATTAACGCGCGAAAGTTCTCTGTACTTAGCTGCTCGAAGGGGGCAACATCTCCGAACCCTGCATTGTTGACCACAACATCCAGCCGCCCGAAGACCTCAACCGCCGTTGCAACCGCGGCCTTTGCCGCCGCCTCATCCGCAACATCGAGCGGCGCTGTATGCACCTGCTCGCCATATCGCTCTACCAGATCGTTCAACCGCTGTGGATCGCGAGCCGTCGCCAGGAGGCGATCTCCCGAAGCAAGAATCGCCTCCGCGATATCGCGACCCAAACCACTTGCGCTACCTGTTACCAACCATACTTTGGACATCAGAACCTCCGTTCTGCAGATTGGATGCAGCATAACGGAGTGGATACTCATTAATTCGGTGGAAAATACCTGCCCGGCTACTTTTTGCCGGCCACGCTCCAAAACGCCTCGAACCCTGCGCTGCGGTAGTGCTCCGCTTTGGCTGGATTGGCCGCCATGGACGCCATGGTCGTCTCAGCCATCGCGAGCAAAAGATCGGACGCATACGCCGCAGGCAGACCACTCAATTTACCCCGCGCAACAAACTGCTGCATGGCTTTGGTCGCGTCTTCGAAGCCTGCCTGCCCCTCCTGCCGGCTTTGGTCGGTGATGCGATCCGAAACGCTAAGCTGCAGCATCGCCCTGCGCTTCGCCGGTGACTCCATGCCCCACGTGACGTAAGCGCTCCAGATATGGTGTACTCGCGTTCGCAGTGAGCCGCTCGGGGGAAAGCCCGCGATCATCGCGCGCCGCATGTCTAGTTTTAGCTCGCGGTAGAGCTCGTTGAGCAGCTTATCCTTGTCCGGAAAGTACCGGAACAGCGATCCTTCCGCCACGTCCGCAGCCTTCGCAATGCTGGCAGTAGATGCGCCAACCCCAGCTTCAGCAATCGTATTGATGGCTGCATGGAGGATGGCAGCACGCTTGTCTCCGGTCTTCGGTCGCGGCATGGTTCACCCTAGTGTATGCAGTTCTGGCAGAGAGTGGAACGTGCTGCAGCAGCACGGTTAGCAACTCGAAAGTTGGATTCGTAAGGAAGGGTGTGGAGAAGCGGGAAACCGCTACGTGCTCTCCACGTCTCCACACCCCGACTGCGGCTACCGGTCAACAATAGCCGCACGACACGAACAGCCACTGGTCCAAACGATCACGCAGACCAGGCAAATCCCACGATTCCTGATGCAGAACGGAATCGAATGGAGATCAGTATGGGAGACGAGTGGCAGCGTCGGCTTCGACGGCCATGGAATGGAGGGTGTTGAGGAACTGCTTGCTCTGGCCGGTGAAGAGGCCATCGGCGGTGAGGCTCGCGACGGCAGCCACAGCGCCCGCAAATCGATCGGTCAACGGACGAATGATCGCGACATGCGGGAGGTCGGGACTGATGAATTCGCAAGGAACGGGGAAGATCAGGCTGGGTTGAACAAGCGTGGCTGGTTTGAGCGGGGGATTGTTGAAGAAGTCAGGGAACGTGAGGCCGGAGATGGGGTCCGTGAATGGAGCGATGGTCTGCTGCACTCCGTTGCCCGCAAAATCGACCCACTCGAGAAAGTGTGCGATCTCGTCTCCGCCGATACCGAGCGTGATCTGCAGCACTTCCGGATCCGACACTTTTTGACTCATAGCCGCATAGAGGCTGGTTCCACCCTGCTCGATCATGCCAAAGTGGAAGGCCGCTACATTCGCAATCGCCTGAATATGGTTGTTGCCAAGGAAGTTGGGGTTCGGTGCGCCATTGAAGTCCGCATCGGTCCTGGGGATGGCGGTCACGTTGTTGAGCGTGACGGCCTGGGGGAAGGTGGCGCCGAGGTCTGGATTAGTGGTGCTGCGGTAGCGAACAAACCAGCTGGTATCGACGTTGAGATGCATCAGGTTGGTGAGGCGCAACTTACCGGATGAGCCTTGTGCTGTGCTTCCGGGCAAGGTTTCGAACTGGGTGAAGTCGACGGGCTCGGCTCCTTTGGACTCGAGATAGGCGTTCAGGAACTGTGCGTGGCTGACTTCGTCCAGCGTATTGCTGGTGATGTATTGCGGACCATCGGAATCGAGGTTCGACAAGGCGATCTGATAGTTGGTGAGCGCCGGGGTTGGATTTGGATTCACCTCAATGGGCAGGTTATTCCCGATACCACCCAGCTCTGCGTACTGCGTCCAAAGGTCTGCCTCGATCAATTCTGCGGCTGCCAGAAATCTGAGGATGGCGGTGTCGCCGGCGTTGAGCCTGCCGCCCGACTTCCCCCGTTGTGCATGGGCTGAAGTTCCATTGGCTAACAAACCGGCGCCAACTGCAGCGCCCCCTGCCAGAAGGCCACCCTTCATAAATGAACGGCGATCGACTGGACGCTTGAAATTGCTTCCTGCATGACCCATAACAAGACTCCCTTTTGAATGGATCTCTTTTTGAAGAAGAGGTCCGCGATCACATTAAGGGCAGCGCAAGAAGTTAGTTGTCAGCAAATCGTCAAAGAAATGTCTTCACAGATATGCGTTAACAAGGCAGTAACAATCGGCTTGCTACGGTACGCAATCTTCAATCGAAGCTTTCCTCGGTTCGTCTTAGCATCCTGTTGATCCTGCAAGCATGGGACTCTTGCCGGCGCACGTCGCCGCATCAACGATGAGGCGACGTTGCCTTGCCATCGTTTTCCAATCGAACGTCTTCACTCGAACCTGAGATGCGGAGTCGTGGCCGAGACTCAGGGCACGACTCCGCTTCCTCCAGTCCTGCAGGCCCACACCGTGACTCTGCTCTAGAACGTGTAGTGCGCCGCGAACTGGATGGTGCGCGGCCCGCTCTTGCTGCTGGTGATCTGCCCGAAATTTGCGCTGTTTACGCTGCTGTTCGGGTTGTCGTAGCTGACGAAGTTGAAGATGTTATACGCATCGACGCGAAAACCGATTGCCTGGCCCGCGGTGATGCGGAAGTCCTTGAAGAGCGAGCTGTCGATCTGCTCGAAGCCTGGTGCCCGCTCCGTCCCGACGCGCGCCGTGCCGAAGCTGTTGGGTAGCTCCGCGCCGTACGCACAGAGGCCGTTATCGGTTGACTGACAAGGTGTTGCGGATGGGTCGGTGCCGAACCAATGAGCCACGCTGCGGTTGACGATTCTTAGCTGACGATACTGATTCGCTCGCGCGCCGGCACTGTAGTTGCCGGTGTTGCTCGCGTTGTTCGCCGTGATCGTCACAGGAAGGCCGGAGAAGACGATGGCCGTTGACGAGATCGTCCAACCTCCCGCGATTAAATCGAGCACCTTGCTGGTGTGGCTCCCCCACATCTTCCCTCGTCCGAAAGGAATGGCATAGGAGCCGTTCGCCGAGAGGTTATGTCGAACATCCAGTTCAGACGGACCGTAATCGCCGTGAAGGTTGTACCCGTCCTGGATGCCATTGGGGCCCGATGAATCCGCCGCGCCATAATTTCCATTGGTGTCGGTCATAGACTTCGCCCAGGTGTAATTAACCGTCGCCTGAAAGCCCTTGCTCATCCGGTGGCGCATCGTGATCTGCAGCGCGTTGTAGGTCGAAACGCCCTCTGTGTCGAACGTTTCGACGGTGCCATTCTCCCCGA
This sequence comes from Acidobacteriaceae bacterium, assembly GCA_035482415.1. Classification (GTDB taxonomy): domain Bacteria; phylum Acidobacteriota; class Terriglobia; order Terriglobales; family Acidobacteriaceae; genus Granulicella. The sequence continues at coordinate 7,183 of DATHQT010000057.1, forward strand.
TGAGATTGGCAAGAGGAGCCAGATCCGCAGCCGGAATGGAGGAGATCGGCGATCCCGTAGTCAGGCCCAACGCAGTGAGTGAGGCTGCCTGCGCCGGGGTGAGCTGGTTTCCGTTGCGGTAGTCGATCAGCCGTTGACCAATTTCTCCCACGTACCCGAACTGCACCGAGGTCGAGTTATTCAATTGAATTTCGTTATTGAAGTTGAACTCCTGGACGTAGGCCGGCCGATAGCGCTGGTTATAGGCCGTGTAACTTGCATTGTTTACCTCGCCCGCCGCGCCTACCTGGAACCCGTTCGTCTCGGCAAAAAAGCTGCCCGGGTTGGTGGGGCTTACCGGAGCCGTCGCGTTGAGCGAGAAAGCTGTAATGAACGGCGAATTGGCTGCGAGGCTGCTGCTGCCTTCCAGGAAGCTGGTGGCGCCGTAGCCGCCGCGAAAGACAATCCGCGGACTCACCTGGTAGGCGAAGCCGATACGAGGCTGAAACCCGGTATACGTCGGCTGGTAGCAGCTGCGATTGCCGCACACCACGGAACCTGACGGTGCACCGGCAGGCACGCTTCCCGCATACTCCACAACACCTTGCTGAGGACCACTCAGGATCACGTTCGCAATCTGGTTGTGCACTTCTGTGTAAGGCGAGTCGAATTCGTACCGCACCCCGAGATTCAAGGTGAGCTTGCTGGTAATCTTCCAGTCGTCCTGGACATACCCGGCAACGCGAACCTGCCGCTCGCCGAAGAAACCATTGGAGAGACTGATGGCCTGGCTGCTCGCACGATCGACGAGCCAGTCTGCAGGCCCATATTGGAGAGAGGCGCCGGGCTGAGAGGTATTCTGGCCCGTGAACGTGTAGGTTCCCAACTGGCCGCCGCCACCGTACTGCGTGAAGTTCTGCTGATACCGCAGCAACTGGGCGCCGATGGTGAAGAGATGCCGCCCCCGCTCAATCGTAAGGTCATCGTGGAAGCTGAACGTATTGTCACGCAATTGTTGAGGTGAGCCAGGATCGCCGACCCCGGTAAGCTCGTTGGTTCCCTGGTACGTAAACCCGACAAACTGCTGCGGTGCAGGCGTCGGAATACCCACTACCTGGTCTCCGTGCAGGCCGAAGGCGCCCGTCGAGTCAGTCGGAATATTTGAGTCCCATCGGATACGCGTGAAGCCGAACCTCGCTTCGTTCACAATGGCCGGAGAGATGGTGCGGACCCACGTAACGCCACCCAGTTTGTCAGGATAAGAGTTCGCAATCGGAAAGGTAATTGGCAGGACCGCGACACTGCCCCCCGTCGCGATGCCCTGCGAGTAGAAGCCCGTAATCTTGTCCGCTGGCCGCGGATCGTACTCAATCTTCACGTCCCCCTGATCGTTGGTGACGAAGGCGTTGGTAGGTCCTTGAAAATTATTCTGGTCCAGGCCGTCAGTCGGAGCATGGTTGGGCAGCGGGTAGTACTGCGGATTGCTGACCAGGTATTGCACCACCGGGTTGGTGATCGGGACGACGCCGCCCGGAAATGGCTGATAGCCATTCTGCGGATCCACAATCTGATAGCCCTGCCCAGCCGCCGCCGAGAAGTTGCCCTGGCGCTCCGCCGCGGAGAGAACGCTGTCCGCTCCAAAGCCACCAGAGTGGTTCCGTGATCCGGTGTAGTCGACGAAGAAGAACAGCTTGTTCTTGACGATGGGACCGCCAAGCGTCGCGCCGAAGATGTTCTGCGTATAGGGTGTCTTCGCAATTCCCGCGAAATTATTACTCCACGTGTTGGCGGTGAAGTTCTGATCCTCAACGTAGTCGTACACGCTGCCGTGGAAGTGATTGGTGCCACTCTTGAGTACGGAGACGATATCGCCGCCATTGACGTTGCCATATTGCGCAGGGGCATTCGCCGAGATGACCCGCACCTCCTGCAGGGCGTCGGGCGAGGGAGCATAGCCAATCAGGTTGTTCTGGGTTTCGTCGATGCTGATGCCGTCGAGCGTATACGTGTTGTCTTGCGCCCGATTGCCGTTGATGGTCACCACGCCGCTGTTGTAGGTATCGCGCTGGATGGCGTTATTGCTGGTCAGTCCAGTCGGCGCCGTATCCACCGCACCCGGCTGGAAGAGAGTCAGAGAAGAGAAGTTCCGCCCGTTCAGCGGTACCGTGCCAATCTCGTTCGCGTCTAGCGACAGGCCCAGCGTCGCATCCGAGGTATCGAGGATGGGCGCAAGATTGCTTTCCACTTTCACCGAAGCGTTGGCATTCACGGTCACATGCGCGTCGACCTTGGCATTCTGGTTGATCTCGAGGACGAACTGCGGGATGTCCAGCTTGACGAAGCCCTTGGCCGTAACTTCGAGCGTGTAGGCGCCGATGGGCAGGAAGCGGATCGAGTAAACGCCGGCGGCGTTGCTGGTGGTTGGGGTGCGGACGCCGGTGGCGCCGTTGATCGCGGCCACACTTGCTCCGGGTACAACGGCGCCGCTCGGGTCGAATACGGTCCCGCTAACGGATCCTGTTACGGTCTGGGCCAGAACGGCCGAAGCTCCAAGCAGCGCGATCAAGATACCTGCCCGCGCAAGGCTTAGCATCGGTACTTCTCTCATCAAAAATCTCCTGAATCGAATCGTGAAATGGATCGACGCTCGCGGTCCCGCCGCCCGCGAGGGAAGACCAGGGTGGGAATTTACATACAGGGCGCACCCTGCAGATGGGGTTGTTGTCGTTCGGAAACTTCATCGGTACAGCAATTTATCTATCGGGCAGATCTTGTCGCGTGAGCAGCAACCTCTCGCCGACTGCCCATTTGATCCTTGGTGTGATGCATCTAGTGATCATTTGGCTGCCAATCAGCTAAATCTCACTAGCTGATCCACCCTCTGCATTTGCCCTCAGCGGCTCGGCGAATGCTGGAGGACCCTGAGGGCAAGGCAATCGGCAGCGATGATGGTCACATGACGCCAGTTCGGGAGCGCCCTGTCGGCGGGCCAATCCAACTTTCCCAATTCTTCGATCCAATCCCGCGCGGCCTTTCTTGCTTCCATCAGGCCATATCGCCTGCATACTGCCTCGTAAAAGGCAGCTAACTCCATCTCCGCTGTCGACATAAGCTCGGTAACTCGTTCGACAGACGCCGACGGCGCGTGAACCCTCGAGCTGGTTTTCTCATCGCACATGAATCTCATCTCCTGTTTGAAATAACGTCCGTCAGATCTAAGGCCTGGCACGCCCTTCGAAGCCTTTCGAGGTGCAAGTTCATCCCGCGCCCTGGCCTGATGGTTAGGCAGGTTGCTAGTGCATGGCTTCCCCTGCGGGGGCGCCCTGTCCGGGCTTGTTCTTGCTCAGAATGAAGGCGCAGACCACCATGCCCATGGCCATCCAACTGAGCAGACGATAGATGTCCTGATAAGCCTGCGCGGCAGCCTGCCGATTGAGTTGCTCATAAATAGCAGCTCGTGCCATGAAGCCCGGTCCAGGGCCTTTACCGCTGCCGCCAAAGTAAGCGGTAAGCGCGTTCACCTGGTGGACGTACGCGAGGTTGCCGGGCTGCATCGACTCCTGCAGCCGCGCCTGATGAAAGAGCGAACGGTTGGTGACGATCGCTCCCGTGGTGGCAATGAAAATACTGCCGCCAACGTTGCGAACGAAGTTAATGATTCCAGAGACCTGGTTGCTCGCCTCTTTCGGAAGCCCGACATACGCCGCGGTGGTAATGGCAATGAAGGCGAAAGGAATCGCGAACATCTGGAGAATTCGCAGCCAGGAGGCAAAGCCGAACGTCATCGTGAGCGTGAAGTGCGTCGAGGTGTAATAGAACGCGCCGGCGAAGCACACGAAACCAAAGGCAGCCATGTTTCTCGCCGGAAACTTGCCGGTCGCGATTCCTGCCAGCGGCATCACGATCAGCAGGGCGATGCCTCCGCCCGCGAGCGCCTCGCCCGCGCGCGTGGCCGTGTAGCCCATCAGCTGCTGCAGGAACTGCGGCTCCAATACGGTTGCTGCATTCAGAACCCCGCCGACCAGGATCATCAGGAAACAACAGATGGCGAAGTTCTTGTACTTGAACAGCCGCAAATTCATGATGGGATTCTTGGCACGCCACTGCCACCAGATCAAGCCGGTCATCCCCGCAACGAAGAGAAAGCAGAAGATGCGGATCAAGCTGGAGGCAAACCAGTCATTCTCTTCGCCCTTATCCAGCATGATCTGCATGCCGCCCATGGCGACCGTCAGCAAGCCGAGGCCGATGTAGTCCAGCTTCCTGAGATTGGCGCGATCAGGTTTGATCCAGGGCGGATCCTGGACCAGGCGGCTGACCAGAAAGAATGCGAGTATCCCGACCGGCACATTGATATAGAAGATCCATCGCCACGAGTAGTTGTCGGTGATCCAACCGCCAATCGTCGGCCCAAGAGATGGCGCAAGGACTGCCACCAGGCCGTAGAGCGCGAAGGCTTGACCACGCTTCTTTTCTTCGAAGGAATCCGCCATGATGGCCTGCGCCATTGGCTGCAGGCCGCCGCCTCCCACGCCCTGCAGGACACGCGCAATCAGCAGGATTGGTAGGGTTGGGGCGATACCGCAAAGAAAACTTGCTGTGGTGAAGATCGTGATGCACAGGAGAAAGAAATTCTTGCGGCCGATGACGCTCGACGCCCACGCGCCCACCGGCAGAATGATTGCATTGGAGACCAGATAGCTGGTCAGCACCCACGTTCCCTGGTCGGTGCTGGCGCCGAGATCACCGGCAATATGGGGAAGGGCGACATTCGCAATCGAGGTATCGAGCACCTCCATGAAAGCAGCCAACGCAACCGTCGCTGCAATCAGCCAGGGATTCACATGAGGCTTCCATTGCCCGCCGTTCCCGACTTCATCTGGCATCCACTTTCCTTTCCGTGGTGTTGAACCTTGCCGGATTCGATGACCCGCGCTCTCCGGCGGCGGTTACCCCCAGTACCTTAGGAGCCGTTTCCACTCCATGCCGTGTCTAGAAGCAGGGCATCGGCGGCCATTTCATATACAGACTGTATCTGAAAGCGTATTGTATGTATAGTGGATGTTTGTGGAGGAACCTATGATGGCGGACACAGGCATAGGCCGAGGGTTGACGGCCAAAGTCAGATCCCCGATGCGACCCTGCGATCGCGGGACCCGCAGTCTTCATGAAGAGGTTGGACCCCTCGGCCTCGAGCGCACGTTGAGTGTCGTCAAGCGCGTGCAGGAGAAGGGAAGAGGCGAACAGGAAGGCGTTCAGCCCAGCATGATCGTTGTGATCGAGCAGTGGATCTGTCTCGTATTGGGACTGGCCTGCATCGCCTTCGGGATATGCGGGATTTGTATGAAGCGCGGACAGGATCCTCTTCCTGCACACATTGCCTGGCTGGGATTGCTCTACGGGCCGGCCTTGCGGATAACGGCTGTCGTTTGCATCGGATTGGGCATAGTGCTGGCACGCCGGGGATGGACGCATCTTTGACTGCATTCGCAGCCAAAAATTACTGCGATCTTCGTCAAGGAACCGATGTGTCCTGCCGATGTATCTCCCACCCGCCCACCGTTCTAGTCGCCACAGGGAAAGGATAAGGAGTCCCCATGAAAACCAAGATGCAAGACGACCCGGATGACATCCCCATCGCGTACTTCTGGTATGTCGTTCTCACCATCCTGGCGATGGTCGCCACTGCAGTTGTTGCGGTCATTCAACTGTTCTAACGCCTGGAGGTATAAGCTATCCTCGTATCAGGATGCACAGTGTTCATTGTCTTCAGAAGGGCGTTGGTACAACACCGAGCCCGACGTTCGCGCCATCGGCGAGCGCGTCTCACGTTGCGTAGCGGCAGTCAGTGAATCGCCGGACCAACCCTCGGGAGGAGCTAAGCATTCCAATGGCTTCCAAAGCCACAAAGCCACGCAAGCGTCTCACCCGCGAGGAGAGCAGAGCACAGACGCGTGCCAACTTGATTGCCGTAGGCCGCAGGCACTTTCTGCGTTACGGGCTTGGCGGCGCTGTGGCGGAGAAGATCGCGGAGGATGCCGGGTACTCTCGGGGCGCTCTGTATTCCAACTTCGACGGCAAGGAAGATCTTTTTATAGCTGTCATCCAGGAGGAACAGGCGCGCAACCTGAATGTCTATCGCTCTCTGCTGAAGGAAGAGCCTTCGGGAAAGAAGCGGTTGAAAAAATTCCGGGATGCCATTGCCGACCTCATGACGGACCGTGATTGGATCATGCTCCGCGCTGAATTCGAGATCGGCGCGCTTCGCAGCGAACGTATCCGTCAACGCTTTGTGGAACTGCATCGGCTGCAGCAGCGCGACGGAAGTGAGTTGGTCAGGGACCTCTTGCGGTCTCCTGACGTCACGTCGAAATGGAAGCCGGAAGACTTCATCACGGTGATCATCAATCTCGCTCACGGTCTCGCGGTCACTCAAAGAATCCTTGGCCCAGAACTCTCCCAGAAGAACACGCGCGACCTGGTTCAATCGCTGTTTGATGATTTGATATCGTCCACCTGAGCATCCGGCCAGCACCCTCGCGACAAAAACAAGGCCAGCCGTTTCGGGCTGGCCTTTCAGCTTTGTACTGATTCCAAAATATGGTGCGGAGGAGGGGACTTGAACCCCTATGCCTTGCGGCGCTAGCACCTCAAGCTAGTGCGTCTGCCAATTTCGCCACCTCCGCAGGGAGCCTGACACACGCAAACGCGTGACAGCAGCGACTCATTCCGAAGTTGAGTATATCATCCGGAAACGCGCTTCCACACCCCAAAATCACGCGGTCCGATTCAGCAGCGATCTCAATTCATCGGGATGGTAGCAATGGGCCAGGGCCGTCTCGCGCGAGATCCGCCGCAGTCGCACCAGCTCTCCGAGCGACTGATCCATGGTGATCATGCCGTCCGCGCTGCCCGTCGAAATCTGCGAGCGGATCTGGTGGTCCTGCGCCGTCCGAATCAGGTTGCGTATCGCCGTCGTTGCCACCATAATCTCCAGTGCAGGATACCGTCCCGCCTGGTCAATCGACGGCACCAGCTGCTGCGCAATCACGGCCAGCAACGCCAGCGACAGCTGCTGCCGGATCTGCGCCTGGTTGCTCGCCGGAAAGCTGTCCAGCAGCCGCGACATCGTCTGCGCGGCGTCGTTGGTATGCAGGGAAGAGAACACCAGGTGACCCGTCTCGGCCGCCGTCAGAGCCGCGGCCATCGTCTCGGTATCGCGCATCTCGCCGATCAGAATCACATCCGGGTTCTGGCGCAGCACGGCCCTCACCGCATTCGAAAATCCCGGCGTGTCATATCCGACTTCGATCTGCTCCACAATGGAATGCCGGTTCGGGTGCTGGTACTCGACCGGATCCTCAATCGTAATAATGTGTTCGCGCCTGCGACCATTGATCAGGTTAATCAGCGCCGCCATCGTCGACGTCTTTCCACATCCAGTCGGCCCCGTCAGCAAAATCAAGCCCTGCCGCCGTTCAATCAATTGCCCCAGGATTGCCGGCAGGTGCAGCGACTCCAGCGTCGGCATCTGGCTCGGTAACAGCCGGATGCTCGCCGCCAGCGTTCCGCGCTGGTAATGAATGTTGGCGCGAAACCTGCCCAGGCCTCCGCGCATAAAGGAGAAGTCCACCACCCGCTGGCTCTCAAGTTCCTTGGTCTGTTCGCTGGTCAGCAGAGGCAACAGCAGCCTGCGAAGATCTTCAGGCGTCAACGCCTTGCCCGTCGCTGGCGTCAGCACTCCATTCACCCTCAGCGTGACCCCCGATCCAACCACCAGGATGAGGTCAGACGCATTTCGTTCCGCCGCCTGCGCCAGCAGAGGGTCCAGCGCGCTCTTCTTGTCGATCGCCAAACCCGCGTCGTCGCTCGGGCTACCCTTTGCGGCAGGTACCGATCGGTTCAATTCGTAAACAAGTTGCGACAGATCGTTTTCGTACTCTGACATCCAGCCTCCATGAGTCGTTAAGTCGCGCGCACCCTCGCGTGCGCCGCGTCCTGCCCACTCTTTGCCTTAGACGTGCGAAATCCACCGAAGACTGCCCGCCACCCCGTATTCAAGTCCCGAGTTGCGCTAGACTCGTTCGCACGAGGATCCATGCGCCACCACATATTGCGGAACCAGATTGTTCTAACCCTCTGTCTCGGGGCGATGCCCTTCGCCGTCGCGCAACAGCCCACCCGGCTCGTTACCCAGGCGGCCGCCGGAAAGTGGGCCATCGTCATGCATGGCGGAGCCGGCGTGATCGAGCGCTCCTCCATGACGCCCCAGCGGGATGCCGCCTATCGCGCCGGCCTCGACCACGCCATTCACGCCGCCGCCAAAGTCCTCGACGCCAACGGTTCCGCCGTCGACGCCGTTGAAGCCGGACTCAAAGTACTCGAGGACGATCCACTCTTCAACGCCGGCAAAGGCGCCGTCTTCGCCGCCGATGGCAAAAACTACCTGGACGCCGCCATCATGGAAGGCAAAACCATGCGCGCCGGATCAGTCGCCGGCGTCACCACAACGAAAAATCCCATCTCGCTTGCCAAGGCCGTGATGGATAAATCGCAGTTCGTCATGCTCAGCGGCGCCGGTGCCGACCAGTTCGCCGCCAGCGTCGGCCTGCAGCAGGTTGACCCCTCCTACTTCTTCACCGAGGAGCGCTGGCAAGGCCTCATCCGCTATCTCAAAGAGCAAGGCCTGCCCATCCCGCCGCGCCCCGCCGGTGCGCCCGCAGCGCCCACCAAACCCATCGCGCAACTTGAAACGCCCGACGCCCACAAGTGGGGAACCACCGGCATCGTCGTCCGTGATCGCGCCGGCAACATCGCCGCCGGCACCACCACCGGCGGCCTCACCGGCAAGCGCTTCGGGCGCATCGGCGATTCGCCCATCATCGGCGCCGGCACCTACGCCTCCAACGACTCCTGCGGCGTCTCCGCCACCGGCACCGGCGAATACTTCATTCGCCTCACCATGGCCCGCTCCATCTGTGCGTTAGTCCAATACAAAAACATGCGCCTGCAGGACGCCGTCAACGAGATGATTGATCACCAGCTAACAGCCATGAAAGGCGACGGCGGCGTCATCGCCATGACTCCCGACGGCCAGATCGCCTGGGGCTTCAACACACCCGGCATGTTCCGTGCCCGGTTCGTCGAGGGCGGCCAGGTGCAGATGGGCATCTACAAAGACGAGCCTTAGACCTGTTTCATAACTGTCTTGGCGGAAGTCCCCACTACGCGTGGGGCGGGCGTTCGCACGCCTTTCTACGGCTTCCCATGGCCCTCCCGTTGGTCGGCAAGAAGATGTAGTTCGCGACCAACGGAAGCGCCCAGCCGAAGGCCTCTGCCCGCAACGAAGTTGCCGCCCCACGCGTAGTGGGCCCGTCCGGCAGGACATGCCTGTCGAGCCCTTAAACAGATTCTTAGAAATACTTCGTCAGCTCCCGAAACCCACCAAGCTCCACCAGTTGCCCGCTCCCCGTCGGTGCGTCCACCATCTCGTGTTCCAGAACCCACGTGAAGTCGTGCGGAATAAACACCGCATTCAGCCCCGCCGCCAGCGCCGGATTGATATCCGACTTGGGCGAATTCCCAATCATCCACGTCGACCCGCAATCACACTGGTGCGCTGCAATCAACGCGCGGTACGCAGGGATGTTCTTCTCCGCCAGGACCTCGACAGCGCTGAACCACGGACGCAGCCCCGATCGTTCCAGCTTGTCTGTCTGCTCGATCTTGTTGCCCTTCGTCACCATGATCAATCGATGCCGCGTGGAAAGCTCCTCCAGCGTCGTCTCAACCCCCGGAAGCAGCTCAATCTCGCTGGACGCAATCGCCTCGGTAAACGAAACAATCCGCGCATGTCGGTCGGGGGTGATCGCCGATTCGGTCAGTTGTTCAAAGCAGTCCACCAGCGATCGCCGAAAGCTCTGCACCCCATACCCGTGCGCCGCAATCGTCGCGCGCTCACACCGATTGAGATGCTCGCGAACCTGCTCCACCGTGTGCACCTTGTGGTCGAGATACGAGATGAACGAGGTAATCGCCCGCTCGAAATAAATATTGTTTTCCCAAAGCGTATCGTCCGCGTCGATCAGCAATGTCTGTTGGCTATACCGTGCCGGCGGCTCGGTCAAAGAAGAGCTCATATGCTTATACTAAAGGGCGCCTCTCCAGAGGGAAAATCATCGCCCGCAACGTCTCAAGCAACCTCGGCGTCCGGCTAATCTTGATAGGAAACAAAGCATGATCGTTGTCTTGATGGGTGTCAGTGGATCAGGCAAAACCACCATTGGAACGCGTCTCGCCGAGCGCATGGCTACCTCCTTCGCGGATGCCGACGACTATCATTCCCCAGCCAACAAAGCCAAGATGGCTGCCGGCCATCCCCTCACTGATCAGGACCGGCAACCCTGGCTCGAGACGCTCAACACCCTCTTGCTCCAATGGTTCCAGGCCGGCAAGGGCGGTGTCCTTGCATGCTCGGCGCTCAAAGACGTTTACCGTCAAACCCTCGTCCGCGGCCTGCCACACAACGCCTATACGTTCGTTCTGCTCGATGGCTCCAAACAGATGATCGCCGAGCGACTGGCCGAAAGAAAAAATCACTACATGAATCCCGACCTCCTCGACAGCCAATTTGCGACCCTCGAGCCGCCTGCCGACGCACTGCGCATCACTAACGATCGTGCACCCGAAGTCGTGGTCGATGAAATCATGAAGCACGTACAACCAGCATAAGGAGAGAACATGGCGTCGAAGTTATTTGATCTGGCAGGGAAGACCGCAGTAGTGGTGGGTGGCACCTCGGGCATTGGCCTCGCCCTGGCGATTGGCCTCGCCGAGGCAGGTGCAGACGTCGTCGCCACCAGCCGCCGCGCCGAACAGGTCGATCAGGCCGCAGCCGCCATCGAAGCCCTCGGCGTTCGAACCCTGCGCCAACCCTCCGACGTCGCCGATCGCGCCAGCCTCGAAGCCCTCTGCGCAGCCACCCTCAGCGCCTTCGGTAAAGTCGACATCCTCATCAACTGCGCCGGCAAGATCAAGCGTGCCCCCACCGTCGACTTTCCCGAAGACGAGTGGCAGTCCATCATGGACACCAACGTCACCGGCACCCTCCGCGCCTGCCAGATCTTCGGCCGCCCCATGCTCGACCGTGGCTACGGCAGGATCATCAACATCGCCTCGCTCAATACCTTCGTCAGTCTCAAAGAGGTCACCGCCTACGCCTGCTCGAAGGCTGCCGTCGGAGCCCTCACCCGTTCTCTCGCCGTCGAGTGGAGCGCCCAGGGTGTCACCGTCAACGCCATCGCTCCCGGCGTCTTCCGCACCGCGCTCAATCAGAAGCTGCTCGACGAGAGCGAGCGCGGCAAAGAGCTGCGCATGCGCACCCCCATGAACCGCTTCGGCAAGACCGAGGAACTGGTCGGCGCGGCCATCTATCTCGCCTCAGACGCCAGCACCTTCGTCACCGGCGAAATCCTCGTGGTGGACGGCGGTTTCCTCGCCAGCGGCGTCAATCAGTAATCCCCATCAGTAACCCGATTCGGCTATCTTCGGTTTCTTCAGGCAACTTTGGGAGGATCTCCCGAAATGGCTCCCCTGCGCAAAATAAATGCTGTATTCGCGAAAATACCCTTCCAAAGTTCCGACTCTTCGCGTAACGTAGGTAACACAGAAGCTCCCACTAGTCACACTCTTTGGTAACCATTGGCCTCAAGGTGGGTACCCCCTGAATCTTGCTTGATTTTCTCCTGAAGTCTCAAATCGCTTGAATTCTTGCACTTCTGTGCCATCGTTACTCTTTCCGCAACCATTTCACGATGTCCTGCTCGCGCTATTAGCATCCGTGTTAACCAGCGACAGAGCAGCAAAAATTTCGCTTACGCTGGCTATCATGTTCAAGACGATCTATCTATCCACCGTGGTTCTCGTGCTCATCCTGTCGGGTATCTGGCATATTGCCGCACCCCATTTGACGGAGCGCTGGATCAGTAGGGCCAACGGCATCCGACTCTTCGGAGCGCTGTTACTCGAACTCTCCATCCCCTGCGTTTGGTGGGGTGGATGGTACTACTGGGTCCTCTTCGCCGGCTTGACGATCTCTGGGGTGCTACGGCTGTGCTTCCCCCAGAGCTCGCTGCGCAGCGTCTTCCCCACCTATCCCAACTGGGTCCAGACCTGCCTCCTCGTCGAGGGTGCCGCTCTCATGTGGGTGCTTCACTCCTAAATGACCTCCCCTGGACCGATGCCCCCGCTCCGGACGCTTGAAATCTATCGCAGAGTTGCATCGTTCCGGCCACACCCTAAGCCTGCCGATGGAACCCTTCCACCGCTCGTTCCGCCTGTCGCAACGCACGATCCCTCTCCTTCTTCACTCCCTTTACGAGAGCCGAGGACTTCCCAACAGTCTCTATCGCCAACTGGGTAAGCAACATCCAGTCGTGCCAGGCTCCAATCGCATCCAGCACCTTCTTCATCCTCTTCGCGAACTGCTCCGCCGCCGCAGACTCCTTGTCCATCTCAGCCAGGTACCGGGCAGACTTCGAGCCCTTTCGATAAGCATGCAAACCCTCCGGATCCCCAATATCCGAGCCCTTGGCGCTACGCCGCTCCACGGCGCGCGCATCCTTTAACAGGGACATCCACTTCACGTCGGAAAAGTCAGCCTGTAAAGGACTTATCCGCCGCAGCTCTTTCTCCTCGATAGCCGCAATGGCTGCGACCAGCTCCGCCGCAGCATCCTTCCGGTCTTTCTTGAGTTTTGCTTGAAGTTTAGCTGCTTCCTCATTGAAAACGCTGCGCTCCACGAGCGGCATCGCTGGTCCTTTCGCCTTCAGCAACTCCTCCAGCAAGCGCCTTTGCACATCCAGATCACGCACCGGCCCACCCGCTTTTCGGATCGGTTTCAGCGCCTTGAGCGCCCTGTCCACCCGACGCCCAAACTTCACATTCCCGCGCCGCCGCCGTTTCGCCGCGTTCAGCAGAGCTTCCATCCGTCGTGTCGAGGTACGCAGTGCATGCACAGCCTTCGGCCGAGGCCGAACCCGGCAGGCCTCCAGCGCTGCGAAAAACTCGCTGTGCAAATGCTCGAAGATAAGGCCCGGATCAACCATCGCTGCCCGCCCTCAAGAATCGCCTTTCCGAGCCACCACCACTAAGTACCACGAGATGCTACGCCCACAGAACCGGTGTCGGCGACTCCCGTTCGTTTAGCGGCCCCTGCTCGCCTCCTGTTCCTCGCCGCAGCGCCAAAGCTGTTCCGTCCATGCGATACTTCCGGTGCCGGAATTCCGTGCCTTCCAGGAGCTAGTTCATGCCGCATTCCTCCCCCCTCAAGTACCAGTCAGGTTTCGGAAATGAGTTCGCCACAGAGGCCCATCCCGGCGCTCTCCCCATCGGACAGAACTCCCCGCAAAAGCATCCCCTCGGCCTCTACACTGAGCAGGTAAGCGGCTCTGCCTTCGCCGCCCCCCGCGGCCTCAATCGCCGCTCCTGGATGTACCGCATTCGCCCCTCCGTGGTCCACGAACCTTATCAGCCATTTTCCGAGTCCACCCTCCTCCGCAGCGGCCCCTTCGACGAAGAGCCCACCCCGCCCAACCAGATGCGCTGGGATCCCATCCCCTTCCCAACCGTCCCCACGGACTTCGTCGAGGGCCTGGTAACCCTCGGCGGCAACGGCGACCCCGCCACCCACGACGGCTGCGGCGTCCACCTCTACGCCGCCAACGCCTCCATGACCGACCGCTTCTTCTACAACGCCGACGGCGAGCTCCTCATCCTCCCCCAGGAAGGCACTCTCAGGCTGGTAACAGAGTGCGGCATCCTCGAAGTCAAGCCCGGTCATCTCGCCGTCATTCCGCGCGGCATCAAGTTCCGCGTCGAGCTCCTTAACGACAACGTCCGCGGCTACATCTGCGAGAACTACGGCCAGCCCTTCCGCCTGCCCGACCTCGGCCCCATCGGCGCCAACGGCCTCGCCAATCCCAGAGACTTCCTCTACCCGGTAGCGGCTTATGAGGACGTGGACGGCGACTTCGAAGTCGTGTCCAAGTTCCTCGGCAAACTCTGGACCTCGCACTACAACCACTCGCCCCTGGACGTCGTCGCCTGGCACGGCAACTACGCGCCCTACCTGTACGACATGGCCCGCTTCAACACCATCAACACGGTCAGCTTCGACCACCCCGACCCCTCCATCTTCACCGTCCTTACCGCGCCTTCGCCAGTCCACGGCACGCCCAACATCGACTTCGCCATCTTCCCCCCGCGCTGGCTGGTCGCCGAGCACACCTTCCGCCCGCCCTGGTTTCACCGCAACATGATGAACGAGTGCATGGGTCTCATCTACGGCGAATACGACGCCAAGGCCGAAGGCTTCCTCCCCGGCGGCGTAAGCCTGCACAACTGCATGTCCGGCCACGGCCCCGACGCCGAAACCTTCGACCGCGCCTCTGCCGCCGACCTCAAGCCCCACCAAATCAAGGACACGCTGGCCTTCATGTTTGAAACACGCATGGCCGTCCGCCCCACCCGCTACGCCCTCGAGGAAAAAATCCTCCAGCACGAGTACTACGAATGCTGGCAAGGCCTAAAACGCAACTTCACAGTCCCCAAGCCCTAAAAACTGGTTAGCCTTTGCTCTCGCCGTTGCCGTTGCCCTTGCCGTTGCATCTGCCGTTGCTTGTTTTTCGCCGTCATCCTGAGCGCAGCGAAGGACCCCCGAATTGGTTCTTGCTGTTGCAGTTGCTCTTGCCGTTGTCTTTGCCGTTGTTTATTTCACGCCGTCATCCTGAGCGCAGCGAAGGATCCCTGTATTTGCCGTTGCCGTTGACTTTGCACCCGGACATCACCCTCGCAGAAAGATGCGCTCTCCGACCACCGACCCCAAGCCCTAAACTCAATCCATGACCATCGCCACCAGCTGGGTAGGCACCGCCAACGAGCCCGACAGCGGCTTTCCCCTCCAGTCGCTCCCGTTCTGCGCCTTCACCTCCGCGCCCGACGCCACGCCCCACCTCGGCGTCGGCATCGGCGCCTTCATTCTCGACCTCCACCAGCTGCAATCCAACAACCTCCTCACCACTCTCCCCACCGACCTCCAATCCGCCTGCACCGCCACCACGCTGAACGCCCTCATGCGCTGCGGCCCCGCCGCATGGTCCGCGCTCCGCCAACGCCTCACCGACCTGCTCATCACCATTGAGCCCCGCTGCGACCGCAACACCGACCAGCAACGTCTCGTCGCCTCCCTCATGCTCCCGGCCGCCCGCGCGATCTTCCACAAGCCCGTAGCCACCGAAAACTACACCGACTTCTACGCCTCCCTCCACCACGCCACCAACGTCGGCAAGCTCTTCCGCCCGGACGCGCCACTGCTCCCCAACTACCCCTGGCTCCCCATCGGCTACCACGGCCGCGCCTCCTCCCTCGTCATCAGCGGCACCTCCATCCGCCGCCCCTACGGCCAAATCAAGCTCCCCACCGAGCCCACCCCCGTCTTCGAGCCCACCAACCAGCTCGACTACGAGCTCGAAGTAGCCGCCTACATCGGCAGCGGCAACCCCCTCGGCAGCCGAATCCCCATCGCCAACGCGCCCACCCACCTCTTCGGCCTCTCCCTCCTCAACGACTGGTCCGCCCGCGACATCCAGTCCTGGGAGTACCAGCCCCTCGGCCCCTTCCTCGGCAAAAGCTTCGCCACCAGCCTCTCCCCCTGGGTCATTCCCATCGATGCCCTCGCCCCCTACCGCACCCCTCTCGCGCCGCGCCCCACCACCAACCCCGCACCCCTCCCGTACCTCACCGAACCCGATCACGCATCAGGTTTCGACGTCACCCTCGAAGTCCTCCTCTCCACCTCCCACATGCGCGAGCACAACCTATCGCCCGCCCCCCTCAGCACCAGCAACCTCCGCGACCTCTATTGGTCCTTCGCGCAGATGCTCACCCACCACACCAGTAACGGCTGCAACCTCCAGCCCGGCGACATCCTCGCCAGCGGCACCGTCTCCGGCCCCAACCCCGGCTCCGCAGGCTGCCTGCTCGAGATCACCCAGCGCGGCACCCTCCCCCTCCAACTTCCCACCGGCGAGCTCCGTGAATTCCTCGCCGACGGCGACGAAATCATCCTCCGCGGCCACTGCCATCGCGAAGGCCTTCCTACCCTCTCACTCGGCGAATGCCGCGGCACCATCCTCCCCGCCGCGTGATGCCTTCCGGGTTCCACGTCCATCTCGCCTAGGCTCATGCACTGTCGTGCCAAACTGTGACGATCCGGCCGCTTATGAACGCGTTGTCAGCCAGCGCACCACGCACATTCAACCGCTATTCACCGCGCCGTCACAAATCTCGCCTAGCCTCTCCTTAGATATCTAGGAGAAACCATGAGACTTCGTCCTGCCGGATTGTTGCTGTTCTCGGGCCTGCTTGCAGGCTGCTCCAACCCCTCCACCCCGACTCCCACCGTTCTCCCCCCGACGATCCCCGTCCCCTCGTCCGTGACCGCCACACAAGGCAGCACCTACGCGATCTCCGTCTTCGCCAAGGCGCCCGGCGCGCTCCAGCCCGACGACCTCCTCCAGGTGGGAACCTCCGTCTTCGTCCTCTACCAGGACACCAACGTCAACCCTGACGGCACGTTCGCCAATGGAGAAACCTCGAGCAAAGCGGAGGTCATCGAGTACGACGAGAAGGGCAACGTGCTGCAAACCTTCCCCATGCCCGGACATCCCGACGGCCTGGCCGAGTTCAATGCCACCACCGTCTGGGTAAGCAGCAACGAAGACGGCAACCCCATCATCACCGCCATCAACACCACCACCAACACCCTCCAGTCCTACACCTCCGACGTCGCAACGCTGCCCCACGGCGGCGGCATCGACGACATGAAAGTCATCAACGGCGTCGTCTACGCCAGCGCCTCAGCACCCGCCACCACCTTCAGCCCCAGCCCCAACCTCGCGCCCTACTCCACCGATGCGAGCGGAGCCACCGCCTTCTATGGCGTGAACACCGGCCCCGCGCTCTACAAGATCGCGCTCAACAGCGACGGCAAGACCTTCCACTCCACCCCCGTGCTGATGTCCAGCACGCCCACCACCTTGATTGAGGGCAACACCCCCGTCACGCTCAACATGACCGACGCAGACTCCTCCATGATCGATCCCGCCGGCGATCTCGTCATCGACAGCCAACAAGACTCCGAGTTGGTCTTCATCAAGAACCTGGGCACTTCCACGCAGTCCACCAGCGTGCTCAACGTGACGCTCTACGGCAACCCGTGGCCCCTGGACGACACCCGCTGGTCCCCAGCCTCAGGCACGTCCTTCATGCTGGTCTCGGACACCCCACAACAGTTGGTCTATATGATCACGGCACCGAGCGGCTTCCCAGCCAGCACCGCCTACAGCGCCGGGCAGGGAACTGTCCTCCAGACCAACACCACCACTGGCGTCATGACACCCATCTACATCGGCATGAACAATCCGCACGGCCTGATCTTCGTGCAGTAGCGAGTCACTCGACAGGGGCGGGGCGGAGCGTCAACTCTCCGCCCCTGGTCTTCTACCGCGTAGCTTCCGCATGCGCGAGCACCACGGCCGAGTCATGCGCGGCCTGCTCATAGTAGCGGACCATCCGCTCCGGCTCAGGCGCCTTATACGCAGCAAGATTGTGCGCCCAGCGATACCCGATCGGCTGGAACACCAGCTCGACCTCCACATGAAACGGCCCGGAAGCCCCGCCCGTCGAGATGGAGTAGCGAACCGTGCTGCCCTTGTCGTTGAACTTCGGATCGTCGGCCGCGCCTCCGGTCACGCGGATATCGGGAACAGCCGTCGCCTTATCAAACCCCGACGGCAGCAGCCGGTTGTCCTTCAAATATCCCACCGCGTCGAGCAGCCCCGTCGTCACGTGCCCCTCGGAGTTCTTCAAAATCGGTTCGTAGATCTCCACCTGCTCCGGTTGCGTGATCTCCGTGAAGTGCGGCTCAAAGCGCAGCGGGTCAGCATCATTAGCGTTGCCCACGATCGATCCATCCGCATTCAGATGGCCCGACTCGAACACGACGCGACCATTCCCGTCCCGAACCGTCACATGCAGCCACACCCGCCGCGACGGATACGCCGTCGGCAGCTTGTGTCCAGTCAGGTTCTCCGCGTGGACGTCAAAGGCAATCCCGCCCGCCGTCGGCACGACGCTCCCAATCTCCACCCTCGCCGTCTCCGTCTGCAGGAAGTGGATCGTGCGCTGCACAGCCGCATGCAGCTGCTCCGGCTGCGCCTCCACCGCCAGATCGCCGCGATGCTCCTGCAGCATCGCCTGCATCAGGAAGTTGCCCCCGACAAACACGTGTCGATGCATGCCGTCGCGTGGCTGCCCGAAGAGAGCCGTCACCGCGGTCGCCGACTTGACCTCCGGCATGTGGCACTCCTGGCAGGTCTGCGGCCGAGGCCTCCCGCCCTCCGCGCGCGCCGCCGCAATCAAATCCGATACCGGAATCGGAGACCCCGCAGGATTCTCCTTGCCGGGCTCCGCATAGTCGCTATGCTGCCACTCCAGGAACGGCATCTGCTCCGGCAGAACCCCGACCTCCTTGCCGCCCGCGCCGCGCGCCTTCGTATACAGCGTATGGCACGTCCCGCACAAACCGGCATCCCGAATCTGATCCCCTTGCATCGGATCAAAGCCCCCGGTAGATGACTCCATCGCGCTCTGATGCCCCGCATCGATGCTGTACGGTCCGTACTCCGGCCGCAGAAGGTGCTTGATCGGCTGCGCAAACGTGAGGTTGCCGTTGAAGCTCACCTCTTTCCCCAGCGCAGCCGGCTCGGCCTGGTGGCATACCGAGCAGCTCACCCCATCCGCCGCCGCATGGTCGCCCTTCGGCAGCAATTGCAGCGGCAGGTGTACGAACACTTCAGTCTTCCGCCCCGCATCGCGATTGGCAAAATGCTGCACCGGCATGTGGCACGTCGAGCACTCATCTTCAATGTCAGCTTTCACCGTCGGGTGATCCAGCGTCTCGCGCCGAATGCTCGCCTGCCAGTAAGGATCGCGCCCCGCATTGGCCATGATGCTGGCCTGCCACTGCAGCCCGATCGAAACGTCTTCCCCAGCGCTCGTCTTCAGTCCGTTATGACAAGCCACGCAGCGGTCCGACGTCCGAAACTCCGCGTGCACCGCCTTCGCATCATGCCGAGGCTCCGCCACACCAAGCTCAGGATCACGCGGACCCGCCTGCGGCATCGCCTGCGTCAGAAGGCGCGGCTGCGTCTGCCCCGGCGGAATATTCTGCGACTGAACCTGCGGCCCGTTCTGGGGCCCATTCGGGGTTCCGTTCTGGACCACGCCCAGCAGCGGCACGACGGCGGCCACCAACACAACGCTCATCAGCATGCGTGTCGGCATCGCCTACCACCCTTCCCAGAACTTGCCATCGGCCCAGTCCCACAGCACGTAAAACAGCACCTGCGGCTTGCGCTCCTGCGTGTCCGTGAACGGCGCGCTCACGCCAACGCTGGCGCGAATATGCTGTCGCGGACTGATCGTCACCTGCATCTGCGGGATAACATTCCAGTCGGTCACGGCCCCTGTACTCAAGTTGCGATTCGCCACCAGCTCCACCATCGGACTCCACTGCCGGCCAAGCCCGCGATCCTGCGCAAAGGTCTGCCCCAGCGCCGTGCGATAGAAGATGCTGTTCGGCGCGTTGTTGTGATTGCTCAGCACGTCTCCACCCATCTGGAACTGCACCCATGTGTTGCTCTTGAAGAGTTGATCAAACGCAGCGAACGGCTCAAACGTAGTCGCACCGGTACCGAACCCGCGCCGGCTATCCCCCGTTGGAAGAAGCACCCCACCCTGCAAACTCAAAATCGATCCCGTGCGCAGGCTGGAGAACACCTCGCGTTTGAACCCGAGCGTGATGTCGCCGAAACCCGTGGTCCCTTGTCCATTCAGGTCAGCATGATTGACCGGCACATCCACCTCAATCTGGTTGCGCCCACCGAACGTCTGTTCATGGATCGCGTCCGTCGTGCTGCTCGCCGGCCCCGATACATTCGCCGCAGTCGTCAACACGAATTCACTCTCGGGGAACGCCTTCTCCGTCATCAGCGCCCGCGGCAGGTTCAATTCACCGCGCGGATAATGATGGTCGTTATGACAAAACGTCCGTATATACGCGACCACGTCATTGATCTGCTGATCCGTCAGCAACTGTCCGAACGCCGGCATGATCTGCGAGAAGCCGTAGTACGGCCCACCGTGAACTATCGTCGCCTTGTACGCCGAGTCAACCTCAGGCGTGGTCTGACTGCAGATTGTCCAGTCAGGAAAGCTATCCGGCCGTTGGAACACCGTGAGGCTCTGCGGCGCGCCCTTGCCTTCCGCTCCGTGGCAGGCGATGCAGCCCTTGTTGTAAATCAGTTTGCCATTCTGCGCGTCGGGCGGATGTGCGTAGTGGATCGCCTGCGCAGTAGCAAGTCCCATACCGAGCCATACCGCCATGCCGAGTAGCCCGAAAGCAAAACAACACCCTACCCAACGGAGCATCAGAATGTGACGGCCCTTCTTGCCTTCCCAACCCACAGTCAATTCTTCATTCTCCCAAGTCGAACAATTTCGTCAGATGTCCATAGGACGCAGCGCGCGCTTTCGAGTTGCAGACACGCAAACGATTTCGGATGAATGTTTTGTCAGAAATGCGACCACGCGCGCACACCCGAAGTTGACAGCCTTCCCGGCAAAGATTCATCCTTCGTTAGGATCCACTGCGGCCCAAAGCAGCCGCCCCAACCGCGCCAAAGGAGAACCCACCATGGCCACCCTCACCCAGCAGGCCCCCGAAACCGCCGTCGACTTCCTCCCCCTCAACGGCACCGACCACGTCGAGTTCTACGTCGGCAACGCGCGCCAGGCTGCCTACTTCTATCGCACCGCCTTCGGCATGAAGCTGGTCGCCTACGCCGGCCCCGAAACCGGCCGCCGCGATCGCGCCTCCTACGTCCTGCAGCAGGGCAAGATCCGCTTCGTCCTCACCACCGCCCTGCGCGCTGACTCCGACATCGCCCGCCACGTCGCCAAACACGGGGACGGCGTCCGCGCCATCGCTCTCTGGGTAGACGATGCCGCCAGCGCCTGGCGCGAGACCACCTCCCGCGGCGCAACCTCCATCCAAGAGCCCACCACCCTCTCCGACGAACACGGCTCCGTCGTCGTCTCCAGCATCGCCGCCTACGGCGACACCCTTCACACCTTCGTCGAGCGCAAGAACTACAACGGCGCCTTCTTCCCCGGCTACCGCGCCACGCCCGAAGACACCGTCGCCCGCCCCGTCGGTCTGCTCCACATCGACCACATCGTCGGCAACGTCGGCTGGAACTCCATGAACCAGTGGGTCGACTTCTACTCCAAGATCATGGGCTTCCAGCTCTACCAGCACTTCGACGACAACGACATCTCCACCGAATACTCCGCGCTCATGTCCAAGGTCATGGCCAACTCAACCGGCTACGTAAAGTTCCCCATCAACGAGCCCGCCGAAGGCCGCCGCAAATCCCAGATCGAAGAGTACCTCGACTTCTACGATGGCCCCGGCGTCCAGCATCTCGCCCTCGCCACCCACGACATCCTCGCCACCGTCGCCAGCCTCCAGCAGCAGGGCGTCAACTTCCTCACCGTCCCGCACAGCTACTACACCGAGCTCCAGGATCGCGTCGGCAAGATCGACGAACCCATCGACGAGCTCGAGCGCCTCGGCATCCTCGTCGACCGCGACAACGAAGGCTACATGCTGCAGATCTTCACCCAGCCCGTCGAAGACCGCCCCACCGTCTTCTACGAAATCATCCAGCGCAAGGGAAGCCGCAGCTTCGGCAAGGGGAACTTCAAAGCATTGTTCGAGGCAATAGAAAGAGAGCAAGAAGCCCGTGGAAACTTATAGCCAGCAGGAGGCCCGTGGCGACCTCTAGCCCGCACGGCCTCAACAAACTCTATCCCGACGCCCGCACCGCCCTGGCCGGCATCGTCCGCGACGACATGCTGCTGGCCATCGGCGGCTTCGGCCTCTGCGGCATCCCCGAAGCACTCATCGCCGCCCTGCGCGATACCGGCGCACGCAACCTCACCATCGCCAGCAACAACGCCGGCATCGATAACTGGGGCATCGGTCTTCTCCTGCAAACCCGCCAGGTCAAAAAAATGATCTCCAGCTATGTAGGAGAGAACGCCGAGTTCGAGCGCCAGTTCCTCTCGGGTGAACTGGAAGTCGAGTTCGCCCCGCAGGGCACCCTCGCCGAACGCATGCGCGCCGGCGGCGCAGGCATCCCCGGCTTCTACACCCGCACCGGCGTCGGCACCCTCATCGCCGAAGGCAAAGAGCACAAGGACTTCGACGGCCACACCTACATCCTCGAGCGCGGCATCATCGCCGACCTCGCCCTCGTCAAAGCATGGAAGGCCGACACCCACGGCAACCTCGTCTACCGCCGCACCGCCCGCAACTTCAACCCCAACGCTGCCACCTGCGGCAAAGTCACCATCGCCGAAGCAGAGATCATCGTCCAGCCCGGCGAGCTCGACCCCGACGAGATCCACACCCCCGGCATCTTCGTCCACCGCGTCGTCCACAATCCCAACCCCGACAAGCGCATCGAAAAACTCACCACACGCAACACCGAAAGCCAAGAGGCCTGACAGTGTCCTGGACCCGCAACCAGATGGCCGCGCGCGCCGCCCTCGAACTCCGCGACGGCTTCTACGTCAACCTCGGCATCGGCATCCCCACTCTCGTCGCCAACTACATCCCCGCCGGCATGTCCGTCACTCTGCAATCGGAAAACGGCCTGCTCGGCATGGGCCCTTTTCCTCTCGCCGCCGAAGTCGACCCCGACCTCATCAACGCCGGCAAAGAAACCGTCACCTTCACCCCCGGCGCCTCCACCTTCTCCAGCGCCGACTCCTTCGCCATGATCCGCGGCGGCCACATTGACCTCGCCATCCTCGGCGCCATGCAAGTCTCCGAGCGCGGCGACCTCGCCAACTGGATGATCCCCGGCAAGAGGGTCAAAGGCATGGGCGGTGCCATGGATCTCGTGTCCGGCGTTCGCCGCGTAGTCGTCCTCATGGAGCACACCGCGCAGGGAAGTCCCAAGCTCCTCCCCGCCTGCACCCTCCCTCTAACCGGCGCCGCGGTAGTCAACCGTGTCATCACCGAGCTAGGCGTATTCGACATCACCCCCACCGGCTTCGCCGCCATCGAACTAGCCCCCAACGTCACCCCCGAGCAAGTCCAGCAAGCCACCGGAGCCCCCGTCGAGTTCCCCCACCCCTCTTAACGCTCGCCGTCCGCGCAGCACAGGAGTCGACAGTGAAACCACATCGCCCCATCGCCATCATGCTGCCGCTGTGCATCGGCCTGGCCGCGCCGTGTCTCTCTCTGGCGCAGACGTCCCCAGCCTCAGCAGAAAAGATGAGTCAGACACAAAGCGCGGTTCCCGGCCTCCACGACTTCGATTTCTTAGTGGGCCGCTGGCAAGTGCATCACCGCAAACTCAAAGTCCGTCTCGCCAACAATCACGACTGGATCGAATTCGAAGGCACCCTCGTCAGCCAGCCCCTCATGGGCGGCCACGCCAACATCGATGACGACGTCTTCAACGTCCCCGGCGATCCCTATCGCGGCGCCGCTCCGCGTTCCTTCGACGCCAAAACAGGCCAGTGGTCCATCTGGTGGATGGACAGTCGCACACCCCAGGCCCCCCTCGATCCGCCCGTGAAAGGCAGCTTCCACAACGGCGTTGGAACCTTCTATGCCGACGACACGTTCAACGGCAAACCCATCCGCATGCGATTCATCTGGTCGAAGATCACTCCCAACACCTGCCACTGGGAACAAGCGTTCTCTCCCGACGGCGGCAAGACCTGGGAGACCAACTGGGTCCAGGACCTCAAACGAGTCCAATAGCTGGCAGGCCCGCAGCACGCCCCCTCCGCCCGCTTCCAACCACGAATCTTAACTCTCGCCGTCCCCGCAGGACTTAACTCTCGCCGTCCGCGCAGGACGACCACACAGCCTTCCGCTTCTCCAGAAACGCGGTAACCCCTTCATAAAAATCCTTGGTCTCCCGCGCCCCCGCATTCGCCTCCATCCCCAACTCCACCGCCGCATCCAGCCACGCCTTACTCTGCGCCGCCAGCAACTTCTTCGTCGCACGCAACGACGACGGACTATTCTCCGCCAGCACCCCCGCCAGCGTATTTACCCGGGCCTCCAACTCCTCCGCCGCCACCACCTCATTCACCAGCCCCAGTCGATACGCCTCCGCCGCATCAAACAGCTTCCCCGTCAGCAGCAAACCGCGCGCCTGCTTCTCCCCAATCTGCAGCACCAGGTACGCCGACACCAGCGCCGGCACAAACCCAATCCGCGCCTCCGTATACCCGAACTTCGCCGTCGGCACGGCCAGCGTAAAATCGCAGATCGTCGCCAGCCCCGTCCCGCCCGCAACCGCCGCGCCGTGCACCTTCGCAATCGTCGGCTTGGGCAGCTCATACAGCGTTCGAAACAGCCGCGCCACCCGCTCCGCGTCCGCGCGATGTTCCGCCGCGCTCTTCTCCTTCGCTCCCTGCAGCACACTCAAGTCCAGCCCCGAGCAGAACGCCTCGCCCGCCCCGGCCAGTACCACCACCCGGCAATCACTCGCAGCCGCCTCGTCGAAAGCCGCAATCAACTCGTCCTGCATCAGCGGCGTCATCGCATTGCGCCGCTCCGGCCTATTCAACCGAATCTTCCGCACCCAGCCCTCTTGCCCCACCACAATCGTCTCGTAACTCACTTCGCCTCACCTCCCGCCGCATGAGCAAAGTCCCGCGCAATCCGCGCCGTCTCCCACTCCAGTTCGTTCAGTCCTTGAAGTCTCGCCGGCCCCAGCCCCAGCTCGCGCAGCGCCGCCAGCAGTTCATCGGTTGGCAAATTCCCCACTAGCTCATCCTGCGCAAACGGACATCCGCCCAGCCCCCCAATCGCCGCATCAAACCGCCGGCACCCGCCCGCATACGCAGACTTCACGCGATCCACCGCCACCTCCCGCCGCACATGCAGATGCACCCCCACCTCCAACTCCGCATGCTCCGCCACCACCTCGCCCACCACCTCCAACACCTGCAATGACGTAGCCGCGCCCACCGTATCCGCCAGCGACACCGTGCCAATCCCCATCCCCTCCAGCGTCTTGCACGCGTCCGTCACCCGCGTCAAACTCCACTCATCCCCATAAGGATTCCCAAACGCCATCGACACATACGCCACCACGCGCACTCCATGCCTGCGCGCCATCCCCTGGATCGCCTCCAGCGTCCGCAGCGCCTCCTCCTGCGTCTGCTTCTGATTCCGCTCCAGAAAACTAGGCGAGATCGAGTACGGAAATCCCAGCACGCCCACCGCCCCCGTGGCGATCGCGCGCTCAGCGCCCTTCTCGTTCACCACAATCCCAATCAAGTCCACACCGTGCACCGGCCCCAACAGCCTTAGCACCTCCTCCGAGTCCGCCATCTGCGGCACCGCCGCCGGCGACACGAAACTCACCGCGTCGATATGCCGAAACCCAGCCTCCACCAGCGATCGCAGATACGCAGCCTTCCGCTCCGCAGGAATATGCCCTGTCAGCCCCTGCCACGCATCCCGCGGACACTCGACAATCTTTACGCCATCGGCCATGCTCTTATCCCCGCGAAGGCTGCACCTTCAGAAGCTCGCGCGCAATCACCATCCGCTGAATCTCGCTCGTCCCTTCGCCAATCGTGCATAGCTTCACATCGCGATAAAACTTCTCTGCAGGATAGTCCTTGATGAACCCATATCCCCCAAACAACTGCACGGCCTCGTTGCAGATCCGCACCGCCACCTCGCTCGCAAACAGCTTCGCCATGGCCGACTCCCGCGTCACGGTCCGCCCGGAATCCTTCAGCACCGCCGCGCGTTGTGTCAGCAGCCGCGCCGCATCCAACTCGGTCGCCATGTCCGCCAGCTTCCACTGAATCCCCTGGAACTCCGCGATCGCCTTCCCAAACTGCCGTCGCTCCTTCACATACTTCGTCGCCGCATCCAGCGCGCCTCGCGCAATCCCCAGCGACAGCGCCGCAATCGAAATCCTTCCCCCATCCAGCACCCTCATCGAGTCGACGAACCCCTCGCCCTCAACCCCCAGCAAATTCTCCGCCGGAATCTCGCAGTCCTCAAAGATCAGCTCACTTGTATCGCTGGCCCGCAGCCCCAGCTTGTTCTCTTTCTTCCCCGGCCGAAATCCCTTCGTCCCTTTCTCCACCACAAACGCCGACAGCCCATGCGTCCCCTTGCTCTTGTCCGTCACCGCAATCACCACGGCTGTATCCGCATAACTTCCATTCGTGATGAACGTCTTCGTCCCATTCAGCACCCACTTGTCGCCCTTGCGCACTGCGGTAGTCCGCGCACCACCCGCATCTGACCCCGACCCTGGCTCGGTCAGCCCCCACGCTCCGAGCCACTCGCCGCTCGCCAGCTTCGGAACATACTTCCGCTTCTGCGCCTCATTGCCCGCCAGAAAAATATGATTCGTCCCGAGCGAATTATGCGCCGCCACGATGATCCCCACTGACCCATCCACCGCCGACAGCTCCTCAATCGCCAGCACGTAATCCACGTACCCCATCCCCGCGCCGCCATACTCCGGCGGAAAGATCACGCCCAGCAGCCCCATCGCGCCCAGCTTCTTCACCACCGCAGCAGGGAACTCGCTCTTCTCATCCCACTCCGAAACGTGCGGAGCAATCTCCCGCGCAGCAAACTGCCGAATCTCCTTCCGCAGCGCCTCCTGGTCCTCTGTCAACACAAACGGATACAACCCCTCAACCGACTCAACCGCAACACTCATACGACCAACTCCTCCGCGCGCAACCCGCGCACCATCCCATTAGATGCCTTAGCCGACGCACCACACCGCAATCCAGCCAAGCCAGCGAATCATACAGTCCAGCGCTAACCCCTGTCCGAGCCCTACGCGCGAATATCGCCCTGCCTCTACTGCTCTTCCGGATTAGCAGGGGGCTTCAGACCCCTGAAATCGGACCTGACGAAGAAAAGGGCTTTAGCCCTGGCCTTGTACTCGTTCCGACGTAGGCTCTACGTCTGCAGCACGCCCACATTAAACTTCCCCACCTCGGGATTCAACGCGCAAGCCTCCAGCGCTGTCATCAACACCTCCCGCGTCTTCGCCGGATCGATAATCGCATCAATCCACAACCGCGCCGCCCCATACCGAGGATCCGCCTGCGCGTCATACGCATTCTTGATCTCGTCGTACACCGCCTTCTTTTCGGCCTCGCTCAACACCTTCCCCCCGCGCTCCATCTGCTTCGCCCGAACTTCCGCCAGCGTCCCGGCAGCCGACGCGCCGCTCATCACCGCATACCGCGCCGTAGGCCACGCAAACAGAAACCGCGGGTCATACGCCTTCCCGCACATCGCATAATGTCCCGCACCAAAGCTCCCGCCCACGATCACCGTAATCTTCGGCACCACACTCGTGCTCACGGCCGACACCATCTTCGCCCCTGCCCGAATAATCCCCGACCACTCCGCATCTTTCCCCACCATGAACCCATTCACATCGTGCAGAAAAATCAGCGGCACCAAATTCTGATTGCAATCCATAATGAACCGCGCCGCCTTCTGCGCAGCCTCCGTATAGATCACGCCGCCCACCTCAATCCGCTTCGTCCCCGCCTGCGGCCCCATTGCCACCGTCTGCATCTGATTCGTCTTCTGATTCGCCACAATCCCCACCGCCCGCCCGCCAATCCGCGCAAACCCGCACAACAGCGTCCGACCAAAGTCCGCCTTGTACTCATCGAACTCGCTGCGGTCGACAATCCGCGCAATCACCTCGCGCATGTCATACACGTTGCTAGCCCCAGGCGCCGGATTCAGCAACCCATAAAGCTCCTCAGCCGCAAACCTCGGCGCATCCCGCTCCGCATCGAACGCCACCCGCGAAAATGGCCCCACCTCAAAACCGGGTGCCCCATGTCTCGCTTCTGAGACATGGGTTCCAGGCGACCTCTGCCCCATCATCCCCACCAAACTCCTCAGCCGCGCAAGACACAAATGATCGTTCGGCTCCTTGAAATCCACCGTCCCCGAAATCTCCGCATGCATCGCCGCCCCGCCCAACTCCTCCGCGCCCGTCTTCTGCCCAATCGCCGCCTGCACCAGCGAAGGCCCCGCCAGAAACAGCCCCGACCCCTCGGTCATCAGCACCGTATCGGTCATCACCGGCAGATACGCCCCGCCCGCCACGCACATCCCCATAATCGCCGTGATCTGCGGAATCCCCAGCGAACTCATCACCGCGTTATTCCGAAACACTCGCCCAAAATCATCTGTATCCGGAAACACGTCTTCCTGCAACGGCAGAAACACGCCCGAAGAATCCACCAGGTACAGCGTAGGAATCCGATTCTCCAACGCAATGGTCTGCGCCCGCAGCACCTTCTTCGCGGTCATCGGAAAGAACGCTCCCGCCTTCACCGTCGCATCGTTCGCGACGATCATGCAAAGTCGCCCACTCACCCGCCCCAACCCCGTCACCACCCCAGCCCCCGGAGCCCCGCCATACTCCGAGTACATCCCAAACGCCGCCCAAAGCCCCAACTCCAAAAAGTTAGAGCCAGCCACAGCGCCGGGTGCCCCAGGTCTCGCTTCTGAGACCTGGGTTTCCAGAGGCTCCGGATCCAGCAACAACGCCAGCCGCTCCCGAACCGTCAGCCGCCCCTTCGCCCGCTGAGCCTCCGCCGCCTTCGCCCCACCCCCCATCCGAATCCCATCTTCCTCCCCCCGCAACGCCGCCAGCAGCGCCACCATCGCTGCACGGTTCTCCCCAAACTTCGCAGCCCCCACCTTTACCGTCGACTCCAACCGATTCTCCGCCTTCAACTCATCCGCCATCCAACACCTCAAATCCCGCCGAGAATACCATCTCCGCCACACCCAACGCGAAACACGTCTCCCGTCCGCAAGCGGCCCTCTTGGACGGAACGAATGAAGTCGTCCGAAACACAATCCAACTTTCATCCAGCCACCAGTCTAAAATCCCACACACGTGGCAATTTTCCGCCGGCGCCGCAACTCATTGATCCTTTCCGCGTAATTTGTTTCATCTCATTGAAGGAGCGTCCATGCAGTTTCCCGAGGGTTCGCGCGCTTCCCGGTATCTCGCGCTTCTCGAGTTCACACTCGTCGTCGCCCTCTTCATCGCGGATGCGCATCACCTCATTCCTGTCAGCAAAACGCCTGAGTTAGTTCTGCTCGGCTGGATATCGCTTCGCCTACGGCACCTGAAATGGCGCGATGTTGGCCTCGCGCGCAAGCGTCCCATCCTGCAAGCAATCGCGCTCGGCGTTGCCGGAGGAATCGCGATTGAGCTGATCGAGTTATACGTCTCGCAGCCCCTGCTCGTTCGCCTCACCCACCATGCGCCCGATCTCTCCGACTTCAATCAGCTGCGAGGAAACTTCAACATCATGCTCCTCGCCCTGGCGCTCACCTGGACCCTCGCCGCCTTCGGCGAAGAGATGGCATGGCGCGGCTGGCTCATGAATCGCGTTGCCGGTCTCGGTGGTAAATCACGTACGGCGTGGATCATCAGCCTCCTGCTCGTGAACGCAGCGTTCGGCATGGCGCACTCCTACCAGGGCATCACCGGAATCCTCGACGAAGGCTTCATGGGCTTATTGCTCGGGCTCATGTACTTGTTCGCTGGCGAGGATCTTTGGATCCCTATCGTTGCCCACGGTGTGCAGGATTCCATCGACACGCTGCTGCTCTACTCTGGCCACTACCCCTTTCCGGGGTTGAAGTAACCGCAGCCCAAGCCTCCTCGCGCCACCCTCACCGTCCGCGCAGGACTTATACTGGTTCTTGCGAAGAACTCTCCCCGCAAAGGCTCCCTCCCGCTCCTATGAAGACCTTCTACATCGAAACCTTCGGCTGCCAGATGAACGCCCACGACTCCGAAAAAGTCGTTGGCACCCTCCTCAACGAGGGCTACACCCAGACCGCCGACGAAGCCGACGCCGGCCTCATCCTCTACAACACCTGCTCCATCCGCGATAAGGCAGAGCAAAAAGTCTTCCATCGATTGAATGAATATAAGAAGCTTCATGGCGAGGGCAAGCGCTTCGCCGTCATCGGTTGCGTAGCCCAGCAGGAAGGCACGAAAATCTTCGACCGCGCCCCCTACGTCTCCATCGTCGCCGGCTCCTCCAGCTACCGCAACCTCCCCGACATGCTAGCCCGCCTCGAAGCCGGCGAAACCCGCATCACCGGCCTGGACGACCGCCAGACCGACGAGACCTTCGACACCGAATTCACCGCCCGCACCAACCCCCACCGCGGCTACATCACGATCATCGAAGGCTGCGATAAATTCTGTGCGTACTGTGTAGTGCCTTATACCCGTGGAAAAGAACGCAGCCGCACCAGCGCGTCCGTCCTCGCCGAAGCCCAGCGCATCGCCCAGTCCGGCTTCACCGAGATCCAGCTCCTCGGCCAGAACGTCAACAGCTATCACGACCCCTCGGGCAAGCGCACCTTCGCCGAACTCCTCGCCGCAGTAGGCGAAGTCAACGGCATCCAGCGCGTCCGCTTTACAACATCCCACCCGAGAGACTTTACGCGAGACATAGTCGACGTAATCGACGCCGTCCCCACCCTCTGCGATCACGTCCATCTCCCCGTCCAGTCCGGCAGCACGGCCGTCCTAAAAGCCATGCAGCGCGAGTACACTCGCGACTGGTACCTCGAGCGCATCGCCTGGACCAAAGCAGCCAAGCGCGACATCTCGCTCACGTCTGACATTATTGTCGGCTTCCCCGGCGAAACCGATCGCGACTTCGAAGACACCATCACCCTCCTCGAAGAGGTGGGCTACGACGCCATCTACGGCTTTAAATATTCCCCCCGCCCCAACACCCCAGCGATCCACATGGAAGACTCCATCCCCGAAGACGTAAAGGTGCAGCGCCTCGCGATCCTCAACGCCCGCCAGCGCGAGATTCAGCGCCGCAACTACGCCCGCCACCTCAACCAAATCATGCCCATCATGGTAGAGCACGGCGCCAACAACCGGGGCCAGATCACCGGCCGCAGCACCCAAAACAAAACCGTCAACTTCTCTTGCGAAGGCATCGACCTGCAACTCAACCCGCCGCCCATCGGCAGCTACGTAGACGTCCGCATCACCCAGATCTTCCCCAGCTCCCTGGTAGGCGAAGCCATCTCCCAACCCACCGCCCCCTCGCCCGCAGCAATCGCCCAGGCCGCCCTGAAC
The DNA here is from genome assembly GCA_035482415.1 of Acidobacteriaceae bacterium. Classification (GTDB taxonomy): domain Bacteria; phylum Acidobacteriota; class Terriglobia; order Terriglobales; family Acidobacteriaceae; genus Granulicella. Next base: position 38,526 of record DATHQT010000057.1, read on the forward strand.
GCCAGAGTCAACCCGATCCCCTCAGAAGCAGTCTGACAAGAAACTGAGAACTGAGAACTGAGAACTGAGAACTGAGAACTGAGAACTGAGAACGAGCACCTGCAACCTCACAGCCTTCGGCGTTACACTGACTCATGCACCTCCCCGGCTTCAAACCCGAACCCGACGAACTACCGGCCCCCGAACCAGAAGTAGAAGTTCGCATCCGCGGCCTCATGATGGACCCCTCCACCAAGATGCCGATCGTCGTCCTCAACGATCTCTCCGGCGAAATCGTTCTCCCCATCTGGGTCGGTCTCTTCGAAGCCAACGCCATCGCGCTCGAAATCGAGAAGGCCACCACGGTCCGCCCGATGACCCACGACCTCCTCCGCAACGTCATCGACGGCCTCAACGCCCGCGTCACCCGAGTAGTCGTCGGCGACCTCCGCGAAGACACCTTCCACGCCACCATCTGGATGGACCAGAACGGCGAAGTCGTAGCCATCGACGCCCGCCCCTCCGACGCCATCGCACTCGCCCTCCGCTCCGACTGCCCCATCTTCGTCTCGCAGCAAGTCTACGAACACGCCCGCAAAGCCTCCAACGGCAACACCACCCTAAGCCCCGAAGACCTCCGCCGCTGGCTCGAAAGCCTCAACGACGACGAGATGGGCCGCTACAAAATGTGATGGCCATGGGCCGCCACAACCGTGTAGCTAGCCCCAAGGATTTGTCATCCTTCGCCGCAGGCGGAGGATCTGCTTCTGCCGCCCATACCCTGTCATCCTGAGCGAACCCTGAACGCAGTGAAGGGGGAGCCGAAGGACCCCGAAGAGTTCTCGCTTACCACAACCGCCAACCCTTTCCCGCAAGAATCCAAACTCCAGTCTTTGCCCTTGCTTTTCTTTCTGTCATTCCCTCTGGGAATCTGCTGCTTCCTTTGCATTTGCTGTTACCCACTCCGTTGTTCCACCCCTCCTGGAAGCTATTGAATGCGAAGTGCCCACTACGCGTGGGGCGGGCGTTCGCACGCCTTTTTGAGGCTTCGCGTGGACCTCCCGATGGTCGGGAAGAGAATATGGTTCGCGACCAACGGAAGCGCCCAGCCGAAGGCCTCTGCCCGCAACGAAGTTGCCGCCCCGCGCGCAGCGGGCCCGTCCGGCAGGACACCGGTATTGAGTCCTCCAAAAAATACGGCGCACGATCCCAACTCTCGCCGTCCGCGCAGGACTTGCTATCCTGAAGCCATCGCCAACGCGCTCAAATCCGCCGCCCTCATCAACCTCGGCATCTTCGAGCGCCTCCTCCACCCCCGCCAGCCTGACCTGGCCGACATCACGAACTTCCTCCTCCTGCAATACCCCCTCGCCCTCGGCACAGCCATCCACGCCACCCCGCTGATCGCCGCCATCCACGCAACGATCCCCGGCGCACGCGTAGCCGCCGCAGCCAGCGGATTCGCCCTCGAGATCCTCCGCAACAACCCCGGCCTGCAGGATCAGGGTATTGCGCGCCTCATCCCCACACCCACCCCCCTCCGCGAGCTCCTTCCCGCAGCCAACGCCATCCGCCGCGCCAACCCCTTCGGCCGCGAGCGCTACGCCGTCCTCCTCACCACCGGCAACGAGCGCTCCCGCGTCATCCTCTCCGCCCTCCTCGCCGGCGCTCCCACCCGCGTCGGCTACACGCTCCTCCCCGAGCTAGCCGCCGCCCACCTCCACTTCGACCCGCGCCTCTCCCAGATCGCCAACAACCTCCGCATCCTCGAAGCCCTGGGCCACGGCCCCGCTCTCCTCGACCAGCTTCAATCCAACCCCAACCTCATCGAGCCGCAAGTCTTCCCCTCACCCGACGACACCGCAACCGCGCATCAACTCCTCCGCGAGCAGGGAATCGATGAGTCCAAACCCATCGCCGTCTTCATCACCCAGACCAGCCCCACGCAGCGCAAGTCCTGGCGCGAAGACCGCTTCCGCGCCGTAGCCGAAACCCTTCACCGCACCCACAAGATGCAGATCGTATTCGCCGGCACCGCCGCAGAATCCCCGGCCATCGAAGCCCTCCGCTCCGGCCTCACCTTTCCCACTGCGACAGTAGCCGGCCAGACCAGCCTGCTCGAGCTCTCCGCCATCCTCGGCCTCGCGGACATCGCCCTCACCCTCGACACCGGCCCCATGCACCTGGCCCGCGCCATGCGTCTCCCCATGGTCATCATCGCGCCCGCATGGTCGCCCGCAGTCGAATGGCTCCCCCTCAACAACCCCCGCGCACGCATCCTAAAAAACCTCGACCTCCCCACCGCCCCCGACGACTACCTCATCGACGAAGTCACCGTCCCCGAAGTAGAGCAGCACCTCAACGAACTCCTAACCCTCTACCCACCCCGCACCTTCACCCACCGCACCTGAAGGTCCACCAGCGCATCCGTGGCGAAACGTGGCGCCCCTCTTTGCGCCCTTTGCGTCAAGGCACTTAACTCCCGCCGTCCGCGCAGGCCCTACCGCAGCGCCAACTCATCCAGCCAAACAAAAAACTCCGGAAACGAAATGCTCGCCGCCTCCGCCCCCTGAATAACCGTCTCCCCCTCAGCCCGCAACGCCGCAATCGAAAACGCCATCGCAATCCGGTGGTCCATCCCCGAATCAATCACCCCACCCCTCAACTTCTGCCCTCCGGGAATATCCATCCCATCCTCATGCTCCACCACCTCCGCGCCCATTGCGCGCAGATTCTTCACCACCAGCGCAATCCGGTCGCTCTCCTTCACCCGCAACTCTTTCGCATCGCGAATCCGCACGCCGCCTTGCGTGTACGGAGCAATCGCCGCAATCACCGGCAGCTCATCAATCAACTGAGCGGCTCTCTCCCCGCCAATGTCGATGCCCGCCAAGACCCGTCCGCGATTCACCTGGATCGTTCCCGCCATCTCGCCATGCGTCTCCTGCACGTCGAGCACCTTGATCACCCCGCCCATCGCCGAAATCACATCCAGCATCGCGGCCCGCGTAGGATTCATCCCCAACGCGTCTAACACCAGGTTGGAATCCTCAAACAGCAGCGCCGCACAAAGAAAGAACGCCGCCGACGACATGTCCCCCGGCACCGTAGCATCCACCGCCTTGAGCTTCTGTCCCCCCGCAATCCGCAGCCGCCCATCTTCGCGCTCCAGCGTCGCACCAAACGCCCTCAACGCATGTTCCGAATGGTCCCGCGTCCGCACGCTCTCCGCAATCGACGTAACCCCCTCCGCCTGCAGCCCCGCAAACAACACCGCCGTCTTCACCTGCGCGCTCGCAATCGGCGCCTCAAAATCAATCCCCCGCAGCTTCCCCCCATGCACCACCATCGGCGCATGCCCATCCGTCAAATCAATCTTCGCCCCCATCAACTCCAGCGGCTTCCGAATCCTCTCCATCGGCCGCACCGTCAGCGACGCATCGCCAACAAATTTAAACGTCCCCTTCTGCGCAGCCACCAACCCCGCCAGCATCCGCATCGTCGAGCCGCTATTCCCGCAATCCAAATCCTTCTTCGGCTGGTGCAGCACGCCCCCGGTGCCCGTAACCTCAATCGTCTTCCCGACGGTCTCCACCTTCGCGCCCATCGCGGCCATACACGCCAGCGAACTCAGCGGATCCGCGCCCGTAGAAAAATTCGTAAGCCGCGACGTCCCCTCAGCAAACCCCGCCAGCATCGCATACCGATGCGAGATCGACTTATCGCCAGGCAGCATCACCGACCCACGAAACCCCCGCGCCGGCGAAATAATCACATCAGAAGAAGCATCCCGCACAACAGAACTCATGCCACCATCTTAGCGAATCACTACTCACTAATCACTAATCACTACTCACTGTCTTCAATGCCCCGCCGGCGGATTCTCCGGATACAGCCGAATATCCGGCACCCCGCGATACCGCTCCGCATAATCCATTCCATACCCAATCACAAACGCATTCGGAATCTTGAAACACGCATAGTCCGCCTCAATCGGCACCAGTCGCCGCGACGGCTTATCCAGACACGTCGCAATCTTCAGCGACGCCGGCTTATGTTGCAGCATCAACCCGCGCAGATAGCTCAGCGTCAATCCCGTGTCGAGAATGTCCTCCACCAAAATCACGTGCCGCCCCTCAATCGGGTTGTCGATATCCTTGATCAGCTTCACCGCGCCACTCGACACCCGCGCCCGCCCGTAGCTCGACACCGCCACAAAATCAAACGTGTTGTCCACCTGGATCGCGCGCGCCAAATCCGCCAGGAAAATCGCCGCGCCCTTCAGCACGCCAATCAGCACAATCGACTGACCCTTGTAATCCTCGGAGATCTTTTCTCCAATTACCTGAACACGTTCAGCAATCTGCTCTTTCGACAGCAGAACTTCCATCACATCGGGCGATACAAACTCAGGAACACTCGAGACCATGCGCTTAGACTACGCGAAAACCCCGCTCAGAAAAAATCGCCGCCGCCCACTCCCCATTGAGGAAAACACGGCCCCATTCCCGCCCATCGTCCACCCCCTCCCGCGCCGTTATACTTAAACCTGCATGTATCCCTATTTAAATCTCGGTTTTGCTCATGTAGGAACCTTTGGCCTGATGCTCTGGCTCGCCGCCGTCTGCGGCACCATCGTCCTGCACAAAAATCTCGTCCGCAACGGCTCCGACGCCGACGCCCTCAGCATCGTCACCATGGTCGTGCTCGCCGGCATCGTCGGCGCCAAGCTCTGGCACGAGCTCGAAAGCGTCCGCGATCTCCAAGCCGCCTGGCGCGACATCCTCGCTCCCGGCCTCCATCACTTCACCGAGATCCTCTTCAACTTCCTGCACTGGTTCCAGGCCGGCTTCGCCTGGTACGGTGGCCTGCTCGCCGGCGTCGCGATGCTCATGTACCAGGGCGTCCTCGCCAAGCCCAACGGCCTCACCGGCAGTCGCGCCGCGCTCCGCATGCTGGACTTCGCCGCCCCCGCCGCGGCCGTCGGTTACGGCGTCGGCCGCATCGGCTGCCTGCTCTCCGGCGACGGCGACTACGGCATCAACACCACCCTCCCCTGGGGCGTTCACATGATGCACGGCCTCACCGAGTACACCCGCGCCCTCGTCCTCCCCAACCCTCCTACGGCTGCCGTGCAGCCCACCCCCATCTACGAGCTCCTCTTCGCCCTGGCCCTCGCCTGGTGGCTCTGGAAACGCGCCTCCAAGCCTTTACCCCTCGGCTTGCTGACCGGCGAATACCTCGTCCTCAGCGGCATCGGCCGCTTCCTCGTCGAGTTCGTCCGCATCAACCCCCGCATCTACTTCGGCCACACCATGTCGAACGCCCAGGTAGCAGCCCTCGGTAGCGTCCTCTTCGGAGCCGCCATGATGTACCTCACCCGCCACAATCAGGCCGTCCTCTCCCAGCCCCTACCCAAAACTCCCAAGGACGTCCCAGCCACCGCCTGACACCGCCGTAGCTCGTCTTACGTGGCGAAACGTCGCAACCTTGGCGTCCTTTGCGTCAAAGCCTTTGCCGTTGCCTTTCTTTCTGTCATTCCCTCCGGGAATCTGCTTCTGCAATTGCGTGAGCACCTATAGTCGGACTCGCCGCCCAAAATAAATTCCCCCAAAACAGCCCAAAATCACGTTGTCAACCCCCCACCCCACCCAGAAACCCACAAAGCCCCCATGCCCATTGACGATTTCTCTCCCACCAGCTTGGCATAGTTACCCCCACCCAAGGTCTAAACTTTAACTAGCACCCTCACAATCAAGGGCCAACGGCCCAACATACACAACACAAGGGGGCCGCAGGCCCCCATTTCGCCCATAAGTTCTTTAGAACGGGGTATTGTCGCCCTTAAAGTCCTTGAATTCAGCGCGTTACGACCCAAAAATCACCCCAACCGAGGGGATACTTTAGCCCTTAACCCCAACGCCCTGAATACCTTGCATAAAAAAATCGACTAAAGAGGGGGGAGGGGGAGGGGGGTGCCATTGACACAGCACCTAACTCTCGCCGTCCGCGCAGGACCGCAGGACTTACAGCCTTCGCAAAAACGCCTTCGCCAGTTCCAGCTCCGGGAATAGCCGCTCCTCCGCCTGGAACTCCCGCGAGTGCACACACCGCCGCCCCGCCCGCACCCTCACCGGATGCTTCAGGTGCAGCATCTCGTGGTACAGCAGGTACTCAATCGCATACCGAGGAGTCCCTGGCCGATCGAACACCCGGCTCACGACAATCGTGTTGTGCGCCGCATCATAGTGTCCGAGCATGCGTTTCGCCACATGCGCGCTCCAGGTCAACACAGGCCGCCCCAGCAGCCCGTGAAAGAACCGCCGGTTCACCGACTCGAACACCTCGTTCAGGTCGTACAAGTGTCCCTGCGGCGAGCTCAGCACCTTGCGTCCCCGTATCTGCCGCATCCGCTCGGCCTGCGACGACACGGCGTCCGACCGCGTATACCGCCGATACCGGTCGGCGTACACCGGCGCCACCGGCTTGCGATACAGCTTGGCCAGCAGAATATGAGCGATCGCCTGGTGAATGGTCGGGGGAGCATGTTCGAGCAGATCGGAGAGCCGAACGATCAGCTTTCCATCGCGCAGTCGGATGGTGGTGTTCAAGCTGGTGAATCGCCGGAACTTCACCTCCAGCACCGGCATCGGCGCCCGCGGACGAAGCTCGCGGTACTCCTGCTCAAACAGTTGCAGAATCTCAGCAGACACAGGTGGGAGACTAGAACGCGGCACGGCTAGCTCAGCCTACCATGCACCGAGCGTAGGATTTCTCCGCGCCTAACGCACATGTTCCAACGCGATAATGCGATGCTGCGCCTCGAACGTCTGGTCGGGAAATTTGTCGCCGGCAATCGCCAGGAACGCTTTATACGCCGCAATCGCCTGCTTGTTCTGGCGCAGCTTGTCGTGCGCCGTAGCCTGCAGGAACAGGGAAGTCGGAGAGTTCGGCAACACCGTCGATCGTGCATCGAGCGCAGCCAGGCTGGTCTGCGGATCGTTGTTCTTCGAAGCCGCAAACGCCAGGTGCCCTTCCGCCTCGCCCCACGCCTGATCGTCGTGGAACCCAGCACGCTGCTTCACAGCCTTCGCAAACGTAGCCTCAGCCGCTGCATCCTTGCCCTGCTTCACCTGCGCGCTGCCCAGCGCATCCAGCAGCATCGGGTCATTCGGATTTGCAACCAGCAACTCCGTGTAGAGCTTCTCGGCTTCCACATTGTCGCCGTTCACGTACTCAAGCTGCGCCAGCAGACGCGTCATATCCGGATCAGCCGCAAGCTTCTGATCAGAGGCCCTCAACTGCACCAGCAGCGGTATCGCCTCCGCAGCTTTGCCTTCGGCTGCATACAGTGAAGCCGCCTGGGCAACCAGACGCACATCGTTCGGATGCTCCTTCAGCGCCGGCGCGAGCACCGCATCGGCATCCGCCAGCTTGCCCGCATGTTGCAGCGCATGTGCGAGCCCTGCGGTTGCGTCCAAATCGCCTGGCATCAGCTTCAGCGCTCGCTGGTACGCAGGAATCGCATCCACCGAGTCGCCCGATCGATCGGCCAGCTCCGCTCCCATCAGCCCATCATCGGGAGTCTCAGGCGTCAGCTTCAACGCCGCCAGCAGCTCCTCGCGCGCTGCGTCCGGATTGCTGGCCTCATCCATATGCGCCAGCGCCCGCAACGCCCGTCCGCGCAGCTCCGGCTCTGCTGTCTGAAGCATCGCCGCATCGGTCAGCTGTTTGTGCGCATCCTGCGTTCTCCCAGCCCGAGCGTCCAGCAATCCAAGCGCAACCTTCGGCTCGGCGAACTCTGGAATCGCGGCAATCGCCGCAGCATACGCCCTGGCCGCATCGGCATCTTCGCCGTTGCGCTCCTCGGCAAACCCGAGATCGTACTGCACGCGACCGTCCTTAGGATTCGCCGCGGCCAGCACCTTCAGCTTCGCCTCAGCCGTCTTGTAATCCTGCTTCTCCAGAGCGCTCTCTGCCTCGGTTACCTGCGCGCTCGCCGTATTCTGCTTCGCATGGTCATCCACGCTATGCGTTCCCGGAGGCAACTGTTGCGCAACGCCAGCGCTCGTCGCAACCGCCAACACAACAGGGAACAGCCCGCGCTTCCTCATGCAACCTCCCGCGTGCGCTGCGATCCGCCATCCAGCACCTTGCCCAGCCAATAGCCTGTATGCGACGCCTTCACCTTCGCAATCTCCTCCGGAGTTCCTGTAGTCACAATCTGTCCACCGCCCGATCCGCCTTCAGGTCCCATGTCGATGACCCAATCGGCACACTTGATCACGTCCAGGTTGTGCTCGATCACCAGCAGCGAGCCACCTCCATCGATGAGCTTGTGGAACGCAGCCAGCAGCTTCGCCACATCCTCAAAGTGCAGCCCAGTCGTCGGCTCATCCAGGATGTACAGCACGCGGCTCGCAGCCCGCTTCGCCTCACCCCGAACACCGCCAGCACCACCCGACGATCCCGATCGCGCCGCTGCCAGGTGTTGGGCCAGCTTGACACGTTGTGCCTCTCCACCACTCAACGTCGTAGCACTCTGCCCCAGCCGTACATATCCCAATCCAACCTCGTCCAGCACCGCCAATTTATCAACGATCTTCGGATGTCCAGCGAAATAAACCAGCGCCTCGCGCACCGTCATGCCGAGCACTTCGTGAATATTCTTGCCCTTATACTTCACCTCAAGGATGGACGCTTTGTAGCGCGTTCCGTTGCACTCCTCGCACGGCAATTCCACATCGGCAAGGAACTGCATCTCGACCGTCACGGTGCCATCGCCTTCGCACACGTCACAACGTCCACCCGGAACATTGAACGAGAACGATCCAGCGGTAAGGTTCTTCCGCCGGGCATCCGGCTGCGCTGCGAACAGTTCCCGAATGGCATCGAAGGCCTTGATATACGTCACAGGATTGGAACGCGGCGTCCGTCCAATCGGCGACTGGTCCACCAGCACCACATCGTTCAGATACTGCGAGCCGGAAAGCTCCCGATAGAGATTCACCGTCTCCCGTTCGCCAGCTTCATCCTGCCCCAACGCCTGCATCAGCGCCCGATAAAGCACCTGATGCACCAGCGTAGACTTGCCCGACCCGGAAACCCCGGTGACGCAGCACAGCAGTCCCAGTGGTATCTCCACGTCCACGCCACGCAGGTTATGGATCCTCGCCCCCCGCAACACCAGCTTCTCCCGCCCCGGCTCCAGCCGATGCTTCGGAACGGCAATGCTCGCGCGCCCACTGAGATATCGCCCGGTCAGCGAAGCAGGATTCTCCCGCACCTCATCGACAGTTCCAGCCGCCAGCAAGTGCCCGCCCAACTCCCCCGCTCCCGGGCCAAGATCTAGCAAGTGATCCGCCGCGCGAATCACATCGGGGTCGTGTTCGACGACCAGGATGGTATTTCCCAGATCACGCAACTCTTCCATGATGGTGATGAGCTTGGCCGTATCGCGTGTGTGCAATCCAATCGAAGGCTCATCGAGCACATACAGTGCTCCAACCAGACGCGAACCGAGGCTGGCGGCCAACTGGATCCGCTGCGACTCGCCTCCGCTCAGGGTTGAACTCAATCGGTCTAATGTGAGGTATTCCAGTCCGACCTGCTGCAGGAAGCGGACGCGTTGTCGCACCTCTTCGAGCACCTTGCCTGCTATCTCCTGCTGTGAGGGGCTCAGGCTCAAGGAATCAAGGAACTCCTGTGCTTCTGTGATGGTGAGCGCGCAGACCTCGCAGATGTTCTTATCGCTGAGAAGCACCGCCCGAGCCTCGGCCCGCAACCTTTGGCCGCGACAGTCGGGACACGTCGCGTATCCGCGATACTTCGAAAGAAACACACGGACGTGCAGCTTGTATTTCTTGCGTTCCAGCTCTGCGAAAAACCCGCGAATGCCAGCCCAACTGCCTCGACCCTCTTCGATGAAACGCTGTTGCGGCTCGGTAAGGTCGAACCAAGGCACATCGATCGGAACTCCCTCTGCCTTGGCTGCCCGCTTCATCTCGCCGTGCCATGGACGATATTTCGTCTTGGTCCAAGGGTCAATCGCGCCTTCATCGAGGGTCTTGGAATGATTCGGAATGATGAGGTTGGGGTCGAAGTCAATAGTGTTGCCGAATCCCTGGCATCGAGGGCATGCACCGAATGGATTATTGAAACTGAAAAGTCGCGGTTCAGGTTCACGATACACGCGATGACAGTCAGAGCATTCGAAGGCTGACGAAAAGCGCAAAGACTGTGCCGCTTCTACCTCTTCCCTGGGAACAGTGCGAAGCACAATCTCGCCCGCTTCGCGGTAGCCGGTTTCAATCGCATCGACGAGTCGTCCGCGTATCTCCGCCGAAAGCGCCAGTCGGTCAATCAAAACATAAATCGGTCGATCGGCAGTTGCGCTGAAGTCCAATTCAAGCAAAGATTCGGGCGCGGAAAATTCAACAATCTTTCCCGCGCCACCGTGCTCATCTGCCTGCCAAAGCCGGTTATATCCACGCCTACGCAACTCGCCCAGCCTCTCCTTCAGCGGCTCAGCTAAATCTGTTGCGACAATCAAGCCAGACTTCTTGCCAGTCTTTGAGGTCTTCTTCGCAGCCTTCTTTGGAGCAGCAGTCACTTCTATCGAAGGGTCGACCGCAGGCCCCTGCATCGCCTCCAGTTTGACCTCTCTTCGCGCGATCGGAAACAAGGCATACACGCGCGTTCCTTCCGGCAGCGTGAGTACGCGCGCGACAATGTCATCGACGGTGTCGCGCCGGACTATGCCTCCACAATGCAGGCAGGTGACCGTCCCACACCGCGCAAATAGCAAACGCAGATAATCGAAGATTTCTGTCGCCGTGGCGACGGTGGAGCGTGGATTGCGTGTCTGATTCTTCTGCTTGATGGCAATGGCAGGCGCCAGCCCATCCATAAGATCCACATCGGGTTTCTCGATGCGCTCCAGAAATTGCCGGGCGTAGGCCGACAAGCTCTCGACATAGCGACGCTGGCCTTCTGCATATACCGTATCGAAGGCCAGTGACGACTTTCCCGAACCCGATACACCGCTCACCACCGTGAGCGCATTATGCGGAATGTCCACATCAATGTTCTTTAAATTGTGCGTCCGTGCACCGCGAATCGTAATCTTATCGTTCGCGCTATTGGTCCCCATACGGCTTATGCACTCCTTTGTGGCCGCAACATCTCAAGGAGAAGCAGGCAAGCTCCCACCACAATTGCCGAGTCTGCCACGTTGAAGTCTGGCCAGTGATAGTGGACGATATGCACCTCGAGGAAGTCGACCACGTACGCGAACCGCATGCGATCGTATAAGTTCCCAACCGCTCCGCCGAGGATCAGAGCGAGTGCGACCGAGGTGAGGCACAAACCGCGGCCCATCTTCCATATCAGCACGAGCACCACGACTACGGCAACGACAGAAAATCCGACTAACAGATTCCGCACCAGGTTCGGCGACGCGCTGCCCTCGAACATGCTGAATGCCGCGCCCGTATTGAGTACATGCGTCAGACGAAAGACCTTGGGAACGATGACAATCGCTTGGCCGGCCTGGATATGAGCGATGATCCAAAGCTTGCTTGCGCGATCGAGACCAACCACGAGTGCGGCAATCGCCAGGAGGAGCCACCGCATATCGCGCGGGGTAGCAGCAGTCGACATCACGCTGCCTCCTCGGTCAATGGCGGGAAGCCAATGGCGTTCAGCGCCTCAGCGCAGCGAGAGCATACCGTCTTCCAGCGATCATCGGCACCGACGTCTGGCACAACGCGCCAGCAACGTTCGCACTTTTCCCCATCGGCTACCTCCGCTTCGATCAGAACATCTGCCTCCCGTTTGGTATCCCCGACAAGCTGCACCGTCGCTCGTGAGACATTGAAAAACTCTGCCAAGGCCTCCTCGTACTTCTTTAACACCAATGCTTCAGTGGACCCTTCGGTTGCAATGATGCGGACGCCAGCGTCGAGGGATTTGCCTATGGCCTTCGACAACCGGAGCGCCTCCAGTTCCACCATCACCAGCTGACGAATATTCAGCAGCTGTTCCCACTCCGCTTCAATGCTTGCGATCCTTCCGGGCACTACGTCCAGAACACTTGGGAACAGGGCCAGGTGCACGCTGGGCAAGCGTCCATCGACCTTCGGCAGATATTGCCAAACTTCCTCAGCGGTGAAGGAAAGAATGGGTGCGATCAATCGTGTCATGGCCTCCGCGATGCGCCAGATCGCGGTCTGCGCGCTGCGTCGTCCCTGGCTCTTTGGAGCGAACGTGTACAACCTGTCTTTCACCACGTCCAGGTAGAGGGCACTCAGATCCGAATTTGTAAACTCGTTCAAGGCCTGATATGCACGATGGAACTCAAACTCGTCATACGCTGCGCGAATGGCAGCATCGAGTTCGGCAGTCCGAGCCAGGATGTACTGGTCGAGCGGCTGCATCTCCGACCACGAGATCGCATCCGTTGCGGGATCAAAATCCGAAAGATTGCTGAGCAGAAACCGCAAGGTGTTGCGCAGCTTGCGATAGTTGTCGCTCACGCGTTGCATCAGGTTTTCACTTGCCGCTACATCTTCGCGGAAGTCCACACTGGCAACCCAAAGCCGGATGATCTCGGCACCCAGACGGTTCGCGACGTCAACCGGATCCACACCATTCCCCAGAGACTTCGAGAACGCTCGACCCTGTTCGTCCAGCGTCCAGCCGCTGGTTGCGACCATCCTGTACGGAGCAGCGTCGCGGATCCCTACAGAGCTCAGCAGGGAAGAGTGGAACCATCCACGATGTTGGTCACCGCCCTCGGTATAGAGGTCGGCCGGCCAGTGAAGCTCAGGCTCCACATCGAGCACCGCATGCCAGCTCGCGCCACTCTCGAACCACACGTCGAGGATGTCCATCTCCTTGCGAAACTGCATGACAGTTCCACAAGCCCTGCATGCAGTTTCGGCAGGCAACAGGGTTTGCGGATCGTACTTGTACCAGGCGTCGGCGCCTTCCTTCGCAAATAGCTCAACTACACTTTTGTTGATCGCCTCGTCGTTGAGGGGCTCGTGACACTTCTCACAAAGAAACACGGCGATCGGAACTCCCCAGATGCGCTGCCGCGAGATGCACCAGTCCGGTCTGGTCGCGATCATGTTGGAGATGCGTTCCTCGCCCCATGCCGGATCCCATGTCACTCGCTTGATCTCTTCCAGTGCCCGTTCGCGGAAGGTCGAATTCGGCTCTTCTGCCTTGGGGGAAAGCACCGGGGTCTCCATCGAGATGAACCATTGTTCGGTCGCTCGAAAGATCAGCGGCTTGTGGCAACGCCAGCAGTGCGGATACTTGTGCTCCAAGTTGTGCCGCCCCAGCAGCGCACCCTTCGTCGCCAGCAGGGCTTCGATTGGAGCATTCGCCTTGAAGACGAACATGCCGTCGTACTCGGGCAATCCGTTACGCAGCTTGCCCTGTGCGTCCACGTCACACGTCAAGGGAAGTTCGTAACGAAGGCCCGTCGCGAAGTCATCGGGTCCATGGGCTGGAGCCGTGTGGACGGCACCTGTCCCCTGGTCCGTTGTCACATAGTCTGCCGTGACGCCGAGAATCTTCCGGTCAAGAAAGGGATGGGCAAATGTGGCGTGCTCCAGCCTGGATCCAGGGAAGGTTGCAATCACTTCCGCATGCTCGAAATCGCCAACCAGATCGCAGACCTGTCGCACCTGCTCGAGCAAAGCCTCCGCCACGATATAGACGTCGGTCCCATCCCGCAGAGCAACATACGGGATCTCGGGGTTGAACGCGACCGCCATGGACGCTGGCAACGTCCATGGCGTGGTCGTCCAGATGATGGTCCACACATTCTTGCCTGAAAGTGCGGGATCGATCTTTTCAGGGGCGCTGGTCAACCGGTATCGCACATAGACGCTGGGCGAGGTGTGCATCTCGTATTCCACTTCAGCTTCCGCCAGCGCTGTGTGGTCATGCGAGCACCAGTACACAGGCTTTAGCCCCTTGTACACGAAGCCCTTCTCATAGAATCCGTAAAAGGTCTCGAGGATCTGCGCCTCGTACGGAAAGTCCATCGTCGCGTAGGGCTTTTCCCACCGGCCGAAGACGCCGAGCCTTTTGAACTGAGAGCGCTGCAGATCGATAAATTTCGCGGCGTACTCCCTGCAGGCCTTCCGGACCGCAACTGGGTCCATCTCTAGCTTCTTGCCGCCAAGCTTCTCATCGACCTTGATCTCGATCGGCAGCCCATGGCAATCCCAACCCGGCACATAGGGAGCATCGAAGCCAGCCATGGTCTTCGTCTTGACGACAAAGTCTTTGATGCACTTATTCAAGGCATGACCGAGGTGAATTGCCCCGTTGGCGTAAGGCGGCCCATCATGCAGAATGTACTTTGGTGCCCCGGCGCGCGCCTTGCGAATCTGATGGTAAAGGGCCGCCTCATCCCATTGCGCCAACCGAAGAGGCTCATTTTGCGGTAGATTCGCCTTCATGGCGAAGTCTGTCTTTGGGAGGTTTAGCGTCCCTTTGAGGCTTTTTTTCTTGTCATCTTCAGACATCAACATCTCCAGGTTCGTGCGGCCAACAAAGGATTCCGCTTACAACTGAACAAACTTCTATTGTAAAGGCCCATGAAGCTGCGCTGCCCGGTTCCGCCCACGGCACTCTTTGAATAAATGCCGGTAAGCTACTTTTCCGCCACATGCGTCTAATTAGGCAGAGCAAACCTGGGTAAGAGTTTGTAGAATGAACCAGGGACTTGGCGATACACCTTCCGGCAGCTGAAGGCAGTGTTTGCCCAGGTAGTTGAAGATGAGAAGTGAAGACCGCGCCGAGACCCGTTTCGCCTATGCCCAACATTGATACTCTCCCGCCTCCCCCCACCAACCAGGTCGATTCCGATCTCAGAGAACGAGCGCCTCAGAAAGTGGCTGAGCCGGTGCGTCTCAGCGGGGAGATGAAGGAGCAAGGCGTTTTTGCATCCCTGATCTCAAGCGTTCGGGATGCTCTTTTTGCCCCTAAACTTCCGCCGCTCGTCCTGCAGTCCAAACCGATAGCGGTTCCTGATCGCATGGCGATCAAGCGCAGCCCTGCCTCAACCGCGGTGGCTGTTGGCGTTCATGTAGTGATCATCCTGCTCGTGGCGCTGTTTATCGCCAGCCAGGTCAACGTGATCGCTCCAGCTAAAAAGGCTGTTGCAGCAATTGTCGATGTACCGCCGCCTCCGATTGCGCCGAAACTCGAGCAGATCGGCGGTGGAGGTGGGCAGCATGATCTTGCCCCCGTAAGCAAAGGCCGGCTACCTGACCTCTCTCAGAAGCAGCTGATTCCACCCAAGGCTCCGCCGACAGACGCTCCCAAGCTGGAGGTCGTTCCGACCGTTGTGGTGCAGAAAGACCTTAACCTCGCCAACAACCAGATGCCTAATTTGGGCATGCCCAATTCCACGTTGGTAGGACACTCGCTCGGCAATGGGACTGGCACAGGAATCGGTTCGGGGAACGGCTCAGGTATTGGTCCAGGTTCCGGCGGCAACACTGGCGGCGGCGTGATGCACATCGGTGGTGGGATCAGCAGGCCGGTTGTTCTCTACCAGGTCGAACCCGAGTTCTCCGAAGAGGCGCGCAAGGCCAAGTTCTCCGGAAGTGTTACGGTGTACCTCTATATTGAGCCGGATGGAACTCCGTCTCATGTCCGTGTGGTCCAAGGGGTTGGTATGGGCCTCGACGAGAAGGCTGTGGAGGCTGTGCGCCAATATAGGTTCAAGCCGGCTATGAAAGACGGCAAGCCAGTCCGGGTTGACCTCTACGTCGCCGTCAACTTCCAGATTCTCTAACTAGTGCGCGACGGTCGCGAGCGCTCCAGCCTCTGTGCAGGCCGCGATCTCATCAAAACTGAGATTTTCGGCTGGACTTCCAGTCTCTTCCTTCCACCGCAGAAAGAGCCTACCGTAACTCTCGATCGTCCGCAGTTCGGGCGCAACGCATAATTTCTCCAGCATGGTATCGATCCACGCAGGCTGGCCTTCGAGCTCGGCCCAAACACCGATCGGGGTCTCGTCCAGCACCAGGTGGCCTTCGTCCATCGCCCATTCGGTGCGGAACTTCTCGTAGCGGAATACCGGACCGTAGCCCAACTGGACGAAAATCTCCGCCAGCGCGTCACAGTCTTCTACAACGCTCTCGGTCTCGATGCGTGTTTTGTAGCGAAGATCTCCATCGCCGCCGTCGGCCTGGCGTTTATGGGTTACGGTGCAGCGGTTTCCATAGTGGCGCAGTCGCAGGATCTGCCTGCGTGCGCGGAGCTGCCGGTCGGGAGAATCGTAGAGGACGTTGCTCTCGAAGGTGCGATCCGTTACCAGCCTGAACCCGAGGGCGTCGGCGGTTGAGCGAAGGGCTCCAACATCTGCCACGGAAAACTTCAGCTCGATCTCTTCAACCTGCATGGCGTCAGTATACGTCCGGAATCGCGTCCTGAAGGCAACCATTTGGTCCTGTGGAATACGTGGAATCGGCCCGGCATTCGCTAGGATGGGAAGTCAGCACATGCCGCCAACTCTCCATCTCGTGTTCTCGCATCCAGCCGATCTGAGCCGAGCTGCGACGCTGCTGCGCGATGGAGGCCTTGTGGCCTTTGCGACCGAGACGGTTTATGGCCTTGGGGCAAACGCACTGTTGGCAGAAGCCGTCGCCGGCATCTTCGCGGCCAAGCAGAGGCCCTCCTGGGATCCGCTGATCGTGCATCTCGCTTCGGTTGAGCAGCTTAGTCAGATTGCTCAAGTCCCTGTTGAGCTTGCTGGGCGTGTGTCGGCGCTTGCCGATGCCTTCTGGCCTGGACCCTTGACGCTGCTTCTCCCGCGGAGCCCGGCCGTCCCGGATGCGGTTACGGCGGGCCGGGGGTTGGTCGGGGTGAGGATTCCTGGCCATCCGGCGGCGCGGGCGCTGCTGGCTGCCGCGGGTGTTCCGGTGGCCGCACCGAGCGCTAACCTCTTTGGTCATACCAGTCCGACCACCGCTGCGCACGTGCTGGCGGACCTGGACGGGCGGATTGATGCGGTGTTCGACGCTGGGCTAACGTCGATCGGTGTTGAGTCGACCGTGCTTGACCCGACGCAGACGCCGATGGTGCTCTATCGTCCGGGTGCGGTTACGGCGGCGCAACTCACCGCGGTGACGGGCGTTGCAGTTGAGGTATTCGTTCCGACAGGAGAGACCCGACCTCAATCGATGCCATCGCCGGGAGTGGGGATTCGCCACTACGCGCCGCGTGCGCGGATGGTGTTGGTGGAAGGGTCGCTGGCGGCGCTGCAAGCTGGGGTCGCGGAGGCGGAAGCCACTGCTCAGGGTGGGAAGATTGGCGTGCTTCTTCCTGAGGGCTGGACCCTGAACGCAGATGCCGTGATCCAGAGCTGGGCACGATGGAATGATCCGGACGCGCTGGCAGCCGGGCTGTTTGGCGGCTTGCGAGCGCTGGATGATTCGGGAGTGCCGGTGATCCTGTGTCCCCTGCCCGAGCCCGGCGGAATCGGGGATGCTATTCGCGACCGCCTGCAGAAGGCAGCGCGACCGGCTTAGGCGCTACTTCATCACGCTGTTGGCTGCGTGCGCGTCGCTGGTCTTGTAGAGATACTTGATCGCAGCTTTATACACCAGGACGCGCGTGCGTCCGACGCGCATCTTCACGGTGCATCGGTCATACCACTGGATGATGCCCTGCAGCTGCTCTCCGTCTTCCAGCACGACGGTCATCTCGGTCTGCTGCTGCATCTGCTTCTGAAAGTAGAACGCTTCGGCGTGAGAGCTCTCAGGGGTTCCGTGGGTGTCGGAGATCATGGCGTGAGTCAGCGGATCTTCTGTGTGCAATGGATCGCGGCGACGCTCTATGGGCGGCAGTTGAGGGCGCACCAACTTGCGCGTTCCATTGAACGTGTTGTCATCGCCACGGGTAACGATTCTGCTTTCCATCCTGGCTCTCTTTACCGGCATTGCGTCTTCTCCCTCCAGCACCGCACGAATGAGCGCTGCGAAGAAGCCGCTGGGAAGTGGGGTAATACATCAACCCGCACGAGGCCCGCTGCTGCTGTGCCTGGTTCGTTTCAGATGCATTGATTGAAACGTTGGATGTTGAGACGCGCGAGAAGGGTTGTTCGTTTCAATGGTTAGCGGCGACTGCCCTCCAGTTCGACGGCCAGGGCGTCCAGGCTCAGCGAACGCAGGAGGTTACGGCGCATGCCGCTCTGGACAGCGTCCATGGCACGAACAGCCTGTTCGATCCAGTCGAAGGCGAAGGTGTCGGCGAGGCGCTGGAGGTCGGCGCGCTTGTCGATGTTGCGGACCCGATCGGCCGCGCCCGATTGAAGCAGAAGGATGTCCTCCAGCAGGCTGGAGAGGGCGCGGAGGAGGGCGGTGGTTTTTGTTTGGCCCTCGGCGCCGGCGCGGTAGGTCTCGGTCATGCGGAAGAGGGTGCTGTGATCCTGTGAGCCGCCGGAGCGCTCGGCGGTGTGGAGGATCGTGAGGGCGTCGTTGCGCGCGGCGGCGTATTCGGCGAGGTTGAAGCTTAGCGCGCGACCCGCAGCGCCTTCGCTGAGGCGTGCGGTGAGCTCGCGCTCGGTCTTGTTGAGCTCGGGTCGGCGGGCGGCGAGGAGGGTGGCGATCTCGTCGGCTGGCAGCGCTCCGAGGTGGGCTACGGCGCAGCGGGAGCGGATGGTCGGGAGCAGCTCGCCAAGGTTTTCGGCGAGGAGAACGATGTGGACGTGGGGTGGTGGCTCCTCCAGGACCTTGAGGAGGGAATTGGCCGCCTCCTTCATGAAGGAGGCCGAGGTGATGACGAAGACCTTGGCTGGCGCTTCGGCTGGCAGGTGGTGCGCGCGGTTGATCAGGGTACGGATCTGGCCGAGCTTGATGAGGAGCTGCGGCGGATCGGGAGGGACAATGAGGACGTCGGGGTGCGTCTGGATGAGGACGCGGGTCTCTTTCTTGTCGACCTCGCGCAGCTCTTCGCGGGCGGCTACGGCTTCTTCGATTTTCGTGTCGAGGTCGGCGCTCTCGGCGATGCGAGTGCAATTGCGGCAGTGGCCGCAGAAGCTGGCTAGCTGCTGGCCGGCGAGGGGGCCTTCGGCTGCCAGTTCGCGGGGCTGGAGCTCGCACTCGAGCGCCATGGTGAGCAGGAGCGATAAGGTGTACTTGCCTGAGCCGCGGGGGCCGAGGAGGATGAGCGAGTGCGGGAGGCGGCCGGCGGCGATGGCTGCGCGAAGGCTCTCGACCGTGGGTTGGTTGCCGATGAAGTCGTGGAAGGTGGCGGGAAGCGGCACGCTTTCAGATTACCTGCTCGGCCGGTGGATGGGGGTCCCCCCCCTCCCCCGCCTCTTTTCCTGTCTTGCTGTAAAGTAGCGGAATCAAACGAGTTAGATGGCAAAGTATGACTTTAATAGGACTTCCGGGTCCTAAAGTAGGGCAAACAGGCGGGTTAGGAGACCGATTTCCGATTGCTTCGGCTAAAGTAGGGCAAACAGGCTAGTTACGGATCAAAGTGTCCAATTGAAAGGGGTTAGCGGTTGGGAGTGTTTTCCGGGGATTTGCCCCTATTTCTATTGTAGCTAGTGGGTGGGGGTGATTGTGCCAGGTTTTGAAAATATAAATCGCCAGTGTTGATAGGGGGTTTGGAGAGTTTGGAGGGTTTGGGGGGCTTGACAGAGTTGGGGTGTTCAGAAGGGCAAGAACGGGAGAAAGCAGGTTCGCTCGCTGCGCTCAGAATGACAATTTCCTTCAGAAATTGTCGAAGAAAGACAGAGGCACGGACAGCAGCAGATTCCCAGAGGGAATGACAGAAAGAAAGGCAACGGCAACAGCAACGGCCAATGCGGGGATCTCTGCACTGCGCATCACAGAAACAAGAGCGTGATGCTCCGGTCGAGATGACAGAGTGCGGGTGAAGTTAGCGGGTGGGTTCGGGGCGCATCGTCATTGGGTGCTTGGGGCGGAGGGTGATTTTGGCTTGCGGGATGACGGGGTAGGTGGGGAGGAAGGTCAGGTGCCAGCGTTGGGCGATGGTAGCCAGGGAGAGGACGCCTTCCATCCAGGCGAAGCCTTCGCCGATGCATTGGCGGCGGCCTCCTCCAAACGGAAAATAGACGAAGCGGGGGCGGGTGGCGCGGGCTTCAGGGGTGTGGCGGTCGGGGCGGAAGGCTAAGGGGTCGGGCCAGTACTCGGGGGAGCGGTGCATGATGTATTGGCTGAAGAAGAAGTGGGTGTCGGGGGGGAAGCGGTAGGGGCCCAGCTCGATGGGGCAGGTGGACTGGCGGCCCATGGCCCAGGCGGGCGGGTAGAGGCGCATGGCCTCGGCGAAGCACCTTTCGGTGTATTGAAGGTGGGGAAAGTCGTCGATGGTGGCGGTGCGGTCGCCGAGGACTGCGGCTACTTCCGCATACATTTTGTCGGCGGCTGCGGGGTTCTGGCTGAGGAGGTACCAGGTCCAGGTGAGGGCGTTGGCGACGGTTTCGTAGCCGGCGAGGAAGATGGTGAGGAGCTCGTCGCGGATTTGGGTGTCGGTCATGCGCTTGCCGCTGGCCTCTTCGTCGCGGGCGGCCATGAGCATGCTGAGGAGGTCGCCGCGCTGTTCCAGTTCGGAGCGGGAGAGGGAACGGCGGGTGGCGATCAGGTTGGCGACTACGGCGTCGAGCTTGGCGCGGGAGCGGCGGAATTTTACGACGCCGGGGATGGGCCAGTGGAGGACGGACTCGAGACGGGGGAAGGCGACCAGGAAGTTGTAGAGACCCATGATGGTGTTGACTTCGTCGCGGACGGCGAGGACGTCGGCGGTGACTTCGGAGTCGAAGAGGGTGCGGGCTACGATGTGCAGGCTTAGTTGCATCATCTGGTCGCTGATGTCGATGGGTTGGCCCGCCGACCAACTGTCAGCCGTTGAGGCAGCGCTGGCTACAATCTGGTCGGCGTAGCCTGCGATGCGCTGGCGGTGGAAGGCGGGCGCGATGATGCGGCGCTGCTGCAGGTGGATGGGGTCGTCGGAGGTGATGAGGCCTTCGCCGAGCAGGATCTTCATGCGCTTGAGGGTGCGCTCGCGGACGAAGCTGGCAGCCTGGGTGACGAGGATCTCGTGGATGTAGTCGGGGTCGTTAACGAAGACGATGGTGGTGCCCATGAAGCGGTAGTGGGCGATCGGGCCGAAGGTGTTGTGGAGGTGCTCGAAGAGGGGAATGGGTTCGCCGAAGCTGACCCACTTGCGGCGGAAGTAGTAGGGGAGCGCGCGGCGAAGGCCGGCAGGGAGACGCCACTCGCCGAGGGTGCGGGCGGGGGTGTAGTCGTATTCTTTTTCGAAGTTTCGCATGGGGTCTCAGCGGGAGAAGGGCAAGGGATTTGACGCAAAGGGCGCGAAGGTAGCCACGTTTCGCCACGGAAAACGAGCAACGGCAAGGGCCAATGCGGGGCCCTTCGGCTTCGCCTCAGGATGACGGCGAGAAACGAACAACGGCAAGGGCAGCGGCAAGCGCAAGTGCAGAGGTTTGGTTGAAAACCTTCTTCAGGGTTCATGGCGAGAGGGTTCAGCCGGTTGCAGGCGCTGGCGGACTACTTCGAGGATGCGCTGGGCGATGGTGGCGATGGGAGCTTCTTCGGGGAAGACGACGACGCGGGTTGGATCGCGTTGGGCGATCGCACGATATTGTTCGTAGACGCGGGTGTAGAACTCGTCGCCTTCGCGCTCGAAGCGGTTTTCGTCGGTGCCGGCTTGCTGGACGTGGCGGTCGTTGCGGCGGCGGGCGCGCTTGAGGGAGGCGGCGAGGGGTGGGAGCAGGAGGAGGGTGAGGTCGGGCTGGACGTTGTTGCAGACGGTGCGGTGGAGGGCGAGGATGCGGTCGGTGCCGAGGTTGCGGCCGGCGCCCTGGTAGGCCTCGGAGCTGTCGGTGTAGCGATCGCAGAGGACGATGGCGCCGTCGGCTAAGGCAGGGAGGATGATTTGGCGGAGGGATTGGGCGCGGTCGGCGAACATGAGGGCCATTTCGGCTTCGGGGGCGATGGCGCCGAGGTCGGAGTCGCTGCGGGAGTCGAGGAGGATGGAGCGGATGCGGTCGCCGAGGGGCGTGCCGCCGGGCTGGCGGAGGGAGACGACGCGGTGGCCGTCGGATTCGAGGGAGGCGGCGAGGTGCTTGAGCTGGGTGGTTTTACCGGAGCCGTCAAGGCCTTCGAAGGTGATGAAAAGACCGCGGTTCGGGGTGGAGATGGATGCTTGGCTCACGATGCGAGTCTACTTCAAGGGGCGGTGAGCTCACCTAGGAGAACCCGGTGGGCTCACCTATGACGTGAGCGAGGCATCCTACCTGGTGGAGACGGAGAACGAAGCGCCTTCGGAAGAGAGGTCGCATGGTCATGGATATCTTCAATGGTTTCCTTGCAATTATTTCTGTCTTCTTTGTTGCGCTGGCGTGGGGAGTGAGTGAGCCTCGGCCTGCGGAGATGCGGAGGCGGCGTTAGCTTGGTGTGGTTAGAAGCAGGAGTCTAATTTGCGCGCAGGTTGGACTGCCACGTCGTGGTGGTGGGGGTGATGGTGGTGGTGAGGTTGCCTTCCTGGCCTTCGGTGAGGGCGGGGCCAGGGACGATGTGTTGCTGCTCGGCGGCGTCGGTCCAGAGGATTTTGGTGGGGCCGTCGCCGAGGATCTTGAAGCGGTAGTGGTAGGTGGCGCCGGCGGCGAGGGTGTCGACGCCAAAGCTGGCGGTGGGGTAGTCGACTTCGACGAGGGTGATGGGGTGGGTGGTGGTGTTGCGGATGTCGATGGAGACGTAGTGGGAGTGGCAGCCGGTGAGGGCGGCGAGGGCGAGGGTGACGAATGAGGCACGAGAGACGAGATGCGCGAGCGGCGTGGGGGGGAAGTGCCTCATGGGTTCAGGGTAACAGCGGTTGGGGGAGAGGGGATTCCCCGGGGGAATGACGGAAGGAAAGGCAAGGGCTCTGACGCAACGCACGCAAAGGTTGCGACGTTTCGCTACGAACTATTTGTCGTCCTTGAGGAGTTTTTCGAGGGCGGTGACGCGCTTGAGGAGGTCGGGGAGGCGGGCGAGGGCGGCTACGGTGCGGAGCCAGGTGCGGTTGTCGGTGGCGGGGTAGCCGCTGACGATGGCGCCGGGAGCGACGTCGGAGGGGATGCCGGTCTGGGCGGTGGCGACCGCGCCGTCGCCGATGGTGAGGTGGCCGGCGACGCCGACCTGGCCGGCGAGGATGACGTTCTTGCCGACGGTGGTGCTGCCGCTGAGGCCGGTCTGGGAGCAGAGCAGGGTGTTTTCGCCGACGGTGGAGCCGTGGCCTACCTGGACGAGGTTGTCGATTTTGACGCCGCTGGCGATGCGGGTTTCGCCGACCGAGGCGCGGTCGACGCAGGCGTTGGCCTGGACTTCGACGGCGTCCTGGAGGACGGCGGGGCCGGACTGGACGATTTTGGTCCAGCGGCCGTCGGCGTTTTTGGCGAAGCCGAAGCCGTCGGCGCCGATGATGGCACCGTTCTGCAGGACGACGTCGTCGCCGAGCTGGCAGCCTTCGCGGACGATGGCGTGGGCGTGGGCGAGGAAGCGATCGCCGACGCGGACGTTGTCGTAGAGAACGGCGTGGGGGAGGAGGACGGCGTCGTCGCCGATGTGGCAGTGCTCACCGATGACGACATAGGCGCCGAGGTGGGCGCGGGCGCCGATGCGGGAGGTGTGGCCGATGACGGCGGTGCGATGAATGCCCGGCTGGTATACGGGAGCAGGGTGGAAGATCTGGATGGCACGAGACCAGGCGAGGTACGGGTTGGGGGTGCGGAGGGTGGGTGCCTGGATGGCGGGGAAGCCGGGTTCGACGATGAGGGCGGCGGCGCGGGTGGTGCGAGCCTGGGCGGCGTACTTGGGGTTGGCGATGAAGCTGAGGTGGGTGGGGCCGGCGGTTTCGATGCCGGCAACACCTTCGATGGGGCGCAGGGCTGCGGCTTCGAGGGATTGACCCTCGCCTGCAACCAGTTCGGCTTTCAGACGCTTGGCTAACTCGCCGAGATTCATACAGCGAATTTTACTCGTCGAAGAGGCTGGGTTGGGTGTCGGGGGTCACTTGGGATTTGCGTTTGGTTCCAGAAGGGGCTGCCGGGTGGGCGGCGAGGCGGCGGGAGGGAGCGGTGACGAAGCCCAGGACTTCGATGGACTGGAGGGCAGGGCGGGGGACAAAGAGGCGGAGGGTGTTGGAGTGGAGGTCGGGCGGGGTGAGGAAGAGGCCGCGGTCGTCGAGGAGGGTGTCGGCGAAGGCGAGGTCGAGAGTGGTGAGGCCTTCGAGGAGCTCATTGTCGCGGAAGATGAGGCGGAGCCAGACGCCGTCGCCGCGGGGACGGGCGGGGAAGGTCATGCGGCCGATGCGCTCGGGGTCGAGCTTGTCGTCGAGGTTGAAATCGCGCACGTAGGCGATGCGCTTGAGGGTCTTGATGGGGATGGGCGTGAGGCGGCCGTCGGGCTGCATGAGGGTGATCTGGCCGTCGCGCAGGAAGCCGGACTGGGGAAGGTATCCCCAGGCGAGTTCGTTGGAGAAGCTGCGAAGAACGACTTTCTTCTGGGCTGGAGCCATGGTGGGTGGGTGCGCCTGATTGAGTCCATGATAGAGCCGTTGGGGGCGGTTTGGGGTGTGGGGTCTGGGGTGAGTGAGGTTGGCGATCCTGCTGTTTTTCGTGAATCACGAATGAATCGCATCCAGCGGGTTCAAGATCAGGAGTATTCATCGGCCCGAATGAATGGTTCCGTGGCGGGCGCAAGGAGCCACTGGAGAGAGGAACCTTGCCGTTCAACGAATGGCTGCCGGCGCCGGAGGCTTCGCTCCACGGAGCAGTCGATTCATCGGTTCTGAGAACCACCGCGCCACTGCCCATCCCAGCGGAGCTGTCAGCAGCGTGATCACCACAGTCCACATCCCGGGTCGCGCTCCATGCCAGCGTAGAAACGCCGTCACACCAAGCACTACAAGAAACTCATGCGTCAAGTAAACCTCATAACTGTGTCGTCCAAACCAACGAACTGGTGCGGTCAGCCATCCGCCGCCGCGAGACCCGCGCAGAACCGTCGCCACCATCACCAGGCAAACTCCGAGCGGCAACACCGTATCGTCCAAATCCGTCCGCGCCAGAAACCGACTGGTTCCATGCAGCCAAGCCCATCGCGGCCAGGTCGCGATCCACACAATCAGCACCCAGCCGGACACTTCGACCGCATAGAGCCACCCGCGCCGAATCGCAGTCGAGCGCGACAACCTGTCACAAAGCAGCGCAGCGAGGCAGCCCATCGCGATTGCATTCATGCCGCCCAAATAACTTTTCTCCTGGCCAATATCGGTCGTGATCCATACGGACCGGGCCCAAGGGCCCAAAACCAGCAGCGAACCCGCGAGCAGAAACAGCAGGGGCCATCCAAACCGCCGTAGTGAGGACCGCTCACCCACGAATGCCATACAAACCAGTGGGAAGAAGAGATAAAACATCTCCTCCACGCTGAGCGACCACATCACGTCCCAGTTCGCTGGCAGGTAGCCGGTCTTCGCTTCTAACCAGTTCAGGTGGAAGGTCAGCGCCGAGAAGAGCGCCCGCGGCAGACCCACGGCCTGTTTTACGTGCCATGCGTCGAAGCTCTGCGAGTGGAGGCTCGCCCAGTGAAGCAGGCTCAATACCAGCAGGACGAGTACCAACAGCGGTGCGATCCGTGCAAATCGGATGCGGTAGAACCGCCGAGGTCTCATGTGACTCAACTCACCGAATCGTCGAACGCTGGTCAGCGTGATGAGGAAGCCGGAGATTGCGAAAAACACCGTGACGCCATTGCCGCCATTACGCAGGAGCAAATGAGATAACCAACGCGGCAACCCGGTGCCCATCTTCACATCGCTGACAACAAACCGCACCCAGCAATGAAGCAGCACCACTGCCAGAATCGAGAGCCCGCGCAGCAAGTCCACTGTCTCAAAACGTGGCGTCGCCGCCCGCTCTATGCCTCTTTGGTACGTCTGCATGGTTTCTATTCAAACATTACCGTCACCGTTCGACCGGAGACCTCTGTGGGTTGTTGGCTGGCGGAAATTGTGAGCTTCCTCGAAAGCCGGATGATCGGCAACTTCGGGCTGGTAGTTTCCGATGGCGACATTTCGAGGAAGGTAAGCGGCCGCTGAGGTGCCACAGGGCTTGGGGTTCCCGGATGCGTGCGGCGGCGTTGGTGGCCTGGGGTCATGGATGGATGGGCGGACTGCTAAAGCGGGGCGAAGAGGCAGCTTCATTCGCCATAGACTGGAGCTGCTACCCAAGGAGGGGCGCGCATGTTCAACTATCCAGTTCTGTTATTCCCAGTGTCGATATTGGTGCTGTGGCTGTCGGCACTTGTTGGGGCTCAATTGCGCAAACGGAAACCGCTGAGCGGCGATGAACGCGAGGACTTTGGCTTTGTGCAGGCCGGTGCGCTGACACTGCTCGGCTTAATCATCGGCTTCAGCTTCTCCATGGCGATTGGCCGTTACGACCAGCGCAGGAATTATGAGGAAGCAGAGGCCAATGCCATTGGGACAGAATATGTTCGTGCGGGGCTTTTGCCTGCGGCCGACGCTGCACAGGTGCGTGCGCAGCTGGCAGAGTATCTCGATCTGCGGGTTCGGTTCTATCTGACCCGGGATCAATCCGCACTGCAAACGAACCATGCGGATACTGGCCGGCTGCAAACGGAGATGTGGTCCGCGGTAGAGAATCCGGCGTTGAGCCAGCCAACTCCTGTGATCGCGCTCGCGGTCGGGGGCATGAATGATGTGTTGAACTCGCAAGGATATACGCAGGCCGCATGGTGGAACCGCATTCCAACCGCAGCGTGGGGGCTGATGATTGCGATTGCGATCTGCTGCAATTTGCTGGTGGGATATGGCGCGCGCAGCGCTCGCGGAAACAGCCGGGTGTTCCTGATTCTGCCGTTCTTTGTGTCCATCGCATTTCTTCTGATCGCCGACATCGACGCGCCCCGCGGAGGGCTGATTCACGTGGCTCCGCAAAACCTGCTCAGCCTTGCGCAATCGTGGCCAAGGCCGTAGCCGGTGACTGGGCGGGCGTGATGACGTGAGGTCGAGCCGCAGAAGCGAACGCTTGATTCGCGAAGGGCGGATTTGTGCACCGAGACGAGCACAGTGCGCCTCCCTGTAACTCGCCTCCCTGTAACTACAGAGCGCTTTGCTGTAACTAATGACAGTTGGCAGTGAAATGGACGGCTCGTAGTCTTGAGACCTCTTTGCCTGGCGTTCGGCCCAAGCTCCTATGGCCTGCATGGATGGTCAGATTTCATATGCAATGGTTATGTCGACTTGGGATGGCAGCGGCGCTCCTGTTCTGTGGGCTGCGGGGAGTTGCTGCACAGGACCTTTCGCCGCGGGCGTATATCATTACGCCGATCAACGCCAACGCCGTCAATCTGACCTCGTCGTTTTTCGACGGCAGCATCGATTTCAATGGTGTGCTGCCGGCAACGGACGCCACGGGTACGTACAACGTCGCAATCTTCAGCGTTTACCACAGCTTCAACTTCTTTGGACGGTCGGCCAACGCGGTTGCGATGCTGCCGTACGGGGTTGGAAACTTCCAGGGAGAGATAGCGGGGGCCGGGGAGCATCTCTACCGCTCGGGGCTGGCGGACACGGTGTACCGATTTTCGGTGAACCTGAAGGGCGGGCCGGCGATGCAGGCGCGGGAGTTTGCGAAGTGGAAACAGAAGACGTTGATCGGCGTGAGTTTGAAGGTGACGGCTCCAACGGGGCAGTACGATCCGACCAAGCTGATTGGGTGGGGCACCAATCGCTGGGCCTTTAAGCCGGAGGTGGGCTATTCGCGGCGCGGAGGCCCATGGATACTGGATGCCTATGCGGGGGTGTGGTTCTTTACGACCAATCCGGTGTACTGGTCGAACAATATGTACTATGCGGGGACGAGGTCGCTGGCGCAGAATCCGGTGGGAGCGGTGGAGACTCATCTGAGTTATAGCTTCAAGAAACAGCAGCTGTGGATGTCGCTCGACGGGAACTACTGGTTTGGCGGAACCACGATTATCAATGGAGTGGAGAACCCTGCGACCAGGGCCAGAAACTCACGGATTGGCGCCACCGTATCGATCCCCGTAACCAGGCATAACGCGGTGAAGGTGAGCTACAGTGACGGGGCTCATATCGAGTTTGGGGGCAACTACCAGAACGTGTCGGTGTCGTGGCAATACAGTTGGGTGGGAAGGCCACGCTGATTGGTTCGGTGGGTGGCGGCTCGCGGGGGCGAGAGGTTTTCCAACTTGCGGCAATCGCGCGATGTGCATGGGGCAGGTCGCGCGAGGTTGCCTGTGGAGGCTTCCGAAGACGCGCACATTGCTTTGTCATTCCTGTGTTGCTGCCTTGTCGCTTTGTCGGAGAGTTTAGTCCGTTGAATCGAACAGACTGAGGAGTTTTTCGCGGGGTGGGGCAGGGGACAGGCGGACTCGAAAGACGAGGCGTCCGGCGAGGGTGCAGACGGCGATGAGGATTCCTTCGCCGAAGAATTCGGGGAGTCCGGTGATTTTGGGAGCGAGCGCGCGGTGGAGTCTCCAGTGCGGCGTTGGGGTGGGCGTGCGCACAGACCGGGCGTAGAGGGCTGTCAACACGGTGAAGGCCGCGGCTGCCAGCGAGAGAAGAGCCAGACGGGACAGGATGCGGAGGACGTTGGGCGGGTTCGGTTTCATTGCCAGCGTCCCAGGAAGCGGCGGAAGATTCTTTGCGCGGCGGCGAGCGCCCAGTCCCAGTTGACGGCGAGATGAAGGCCTACGAGGATCACGACGATGTCTGCGACCCAGGTGTGAATCCGGTCCCACGTCCAGTCCATATAGGGCGCGGGTGTGGAGTGCATGATGGCGGGGATTGCTTTTTGCGAGATGAGAATGCCGGAATAGGTTGTGGCGGTGACGGCGGCGAAGAGGCCGAGGTTGAGGAGATAGTTAACGCGGGCGCGAACGGATTGCGAGGTGAAGAAGCGGCGGGTCTCGGCGGCAATCCAGCTCCAGGCGAGCAGCAGGTGAAGGAGGATGAGGGGCACGATGGCGAGGCCAAGCCACTCGTGGAGAATGAGGCCGGTGAAGTGAAGGGTCTGGAGAGCGCAGACCGAGGCGAACAGTATCGCGTCGAGCCAGAACATGAACTTGAGGCGCGGTTGCGTCGGCTTCAGTGACCTGGCCGCCGCTACCACTGTTTGAGCACCCATCAGAATCACCCTGTGTGGCTTGCGAATCGTCGTCTGTGAGCGCAGACGCGAAGGGAAGCGAATTGGTCTCGCAGGGCCATAGAATATCTCGGCTAGGATGGTTCCTCCGAGGAGTGAGCTGGGTGGGTGGCGGCTGCAGGAGTGCGGGCGGTTCTTTAACTTCGTGCAATCGCGCGATGTGCGTGGGCCAGATTGCGCGAGGTTGCCTGTGGAGGGTTCCGTAGACTCGCGCAAGTGTTTTGTTATCAGCGGCTGAAATCGAAATGCGTTTTCCATACCGCTTTTTGGCGATGTTTTAGCGTCCAAATCTAACATTGCCTGCCGTAGCTCGTGGTTTGAGGTGCGGCCGGGATAACGGTCACGATCAACGGAGTTCGAAAACTGCTGGCCGGTCAACCAAATACGAGAAACAAGGGAGTAATGCATGCATATTCAGCGTCAGCTTAGAACTACCAGTACTCTGGCCCTATCTTTGGCGATGTTCACGTCGCTCGGTCTTGCGGCGAGCGCCCAGGATGCGACCGTCGAAGGCATGGTGATTGGAAGAAACGGCCCCCAGATGTCGGTTAAGACGACGGATACCCCGAGGGTCACCGTGCTTCTATCAGACAGCACGAAGGCAGAACAGAAAGGCGGCTTTCTTGGCATGGGCCGGAAGGACCTTGGCATCACTGCCTTGGTTCCGGGTCTGTCCGTGAAGGTTGAGGGAAGCTATAACCCTGACCACCAGTTGATCGCGAAGAAGGTCGAGTTTTCGCGGACCTCTCTGACCACGGCAAAGGCGATTGACGCGGGTCTCAACCCGGTGAACGAGCAGCTTGGGCAGCAACAGGATCAGCTTGCGAGCAACAAGCGGGACATCGCAGCGAGCCAGGATCTAATCGCGAAGAACACGCAGGACATCGACACGACCAAGCAGGGGCTCGCGACGACGACCGAAGCGACCACCCAGAACACAACGCAGATTGGACAGACAAACACGCGCATCGGCACGCTGGACCAATATGACACCAAGGACAGCATGACGATTAACTTCGCCAACGGACAGGCGATTGTGAAGAAGCAGGACAAGGATGCGCTCACGGACTTTGTGAAGGCGGCTGCCAATACGCCTGGCTTCATGATCGAGGTGCAGGGTTATGCATCGACGGTCGGGTCAGCGGCGTTGAATCAGAGGCTGAGCGCGGAGCGGGCAGACGCTGTGCTGGCGATCATTCAGCAATCAGGCGCTGTACCGATGACGAGAATCCTGGCGCCGGCGGCAATGGGCACCAGCAACCAGGTCGATGACGGTCACACCCGGAAGGCGCAGGCGCAGAACCGGCGCGTCGTGGTGACCATCGTGGTCAACAAGGGAATCACGGGCTCAACGGGCAGCTAACTGCGGTTAGGCTGTTTACCGAAGGCGGTCGGAAGGGCCGCCGATGATCGGCAATCTCACGCGATAGGGCACGAACACAAGGTTCGTGCCCTATCGCGTTGCCGCGTGTGGGGCAGGACAGACATGGGGATCGTTGCAGAGGGTTGGCGGGTCCGATGCGCACTGACTCTCTTCCGGTGCAAAACAGTAGCCAAGCACCCGGAAAAGGTGTAGAATTGGACGTTGTGTCCTCAGGTTACACCTATGTAAACGATTGATATGCAGCAAGTTAGGGCGGGCGCTTGAAGTGCCGGTGGCCGCTCGGAGCAAAGTACATTTCTCATGGCTGACTACATTTATCTGCTGCAGACCCGCCTTACGCCGTACCAACAATCCGCCCTCGAACATGTTCGCCAGGTAGCGAAGGCTCGCGCGATGACCGTCTTTCTGGTTGGCGGAGCGGTGCGCGACCTGACCAGCGGGAGCCCGATCCGCGACCTGGATTTCGCGGTGCAGGGGAATGCGACCAAGCTCAAGAAAGAGCTGCAGAAGGCCGGCGGGGTGGTGATCGGCGAAGACGAGCCGACGCAGACGCTGTACCTGACGTTTCCGGGCGGGGTTCGGCTGGAGGTGGGGTCGACGCTGAGCGCGACGTATCCCAAGCCGGGCAAGCCGGTGTACAAGGCGGCGCCGATTCTGGACGACCTGCATCGCCGCGACTTTACGGCGAACGCGATGGCGCTGTCGCTGAACGAAGGCTCGTTTGGGCTGCTGATGGATCCGCTGAATGGCGTGGCGGATATTGAGAATCGCGAGCTGCGGCTGGTGTCGAACTACGGGTTCATCGAGGACCCGGCGCGGATGATCCGGGCAGCGCGGTTTGGGGCGCGGCTGGGCTGGCAGATGGAAGAGAAGACGCGGCAGCGGTATGAGAATGCCAAGGCCGAGCATGCGATCGGGGCGCTGAGCGCGACGCTGCGCCACTATGAGCTGGAAGAGATCTTCCACGAGGAAGATCCGCTGCGGGTGCTGAAGCGGCTGGAGGCCGAAGGGTGGGCCAAGGAGCTGTTCCCGGCGTGGACGTCGGGGAAGGTGAACGAGGCGGAGCTGGATAAGCTGCGCGACACGATTGGGCGGCTGGAGTCGATGGGGATCTATCCCGATCCGTCGGCTGCGTACTTTCCGTTGCTGACGGCGAAGCTTGCGCCAAAGGATGTGACGGAGCTGAAGAAGAGATTTGCGCGGCCTGGATTTGCGGAGCAGATTCCGGCGCTCGAAACGGACACGAAGGAGTTTGCGACGCTGTTTACGAGCAAGGCGGCAGCTGCGCCTTCGGACGCGTGGAAGATGCTGTTTGCGGCTCGGCCGGAGGCAGTGCTGTGGCTGGCGCATACGACCAAGAGCGCTCCGCTGAAGGCGCGGTTCGAGGCGTTCTTCAACGACTGGTCGCAGGCGCGGCAGAAGATTCCGTACCAGCTGATGCAGGAGATGCGGATTACGCCCGCGCTGCCGATATATGAAGAGCTGGTGGAGAAGTTGTTCTTTGCGGTGATGGACTCGAAGCTGGATACGCCGGAGGCGGCGCGGGCGTTTCTTGAGCCGTTCTCTCCGCCTGCGCCACCACCGCCGGTGAACATGCGGCGGCGTGCGGTGAAGCGCGAGGCGAAGGTGGCCAAGCCGCGCGGGAAGAAGGCTGCAGCGGCGGTTCAGGATATGGATCTGGCGGCTGAGGGTGAGACGGAGATGCCGGTAAGCGCGCCGGCCCCTGTGGCCAAGGCGAAGGCTTCGGCGAAGGCCGCGCCGGTTGCTGCGAAGGCTGCGCCCGCGAAGGCTGCGCCGGTTGCTGCGAAGGCTGCGCCGACGATCAAGAAGATTGTGCCGGTGCTTAAGAAGGTTGCTCCGGTGGCCGCGAAGGTTGCGGCGAAGAAGGTTGTGGCGAAGCCTGTCGCCAAGAAGGTGCCCGCGAAGGTTGTCGCGAAGAAGGCTGCAAAGCCGGCGGCGAAGAAGGTTGTCGCCAAGAAGGCTGCGAAACCGGTAGCGAAGAAGGTGGCTGCGAAGCCTGTTTCCAAGAAGCTGCCGGCCAAGCACGTGGCGAAGAAGGCTGCTGCGCCAGCTAAGAAGAAGCCCGTGGCGAAGGCCAAGCCTGCGGCGAAGAAGGCAGTGAAGCCGATGGCGAAAAAGGCTGGCGGGAAGCCAAAGCCGAAGTCGAAACGCTAGGACTGGCGCCAGAAGCGGGCACGGCACCCGGAGAGGCTCAGGGCGTTCGCGTGATTGAGGTTGCAAGGGGCGACAAGGGCTAACGCCTTTGGGCACCGGTTGACCTCGCCAGCGATACCTATTCCTGTAACAGGGAACATGGGACAATCTAGCTATGATTTCTCCCGCGGAACTACAGGCCATCCCTATCTTTGCGTGTTTAGAAGAAAACGAACGGCAGCGGTTTGCCGAGCGAGCGGCGGACGTGCGCCTGCAGGCGGGAGAGTGGCTGATTCGCGAGGGCGAGATGCCGAGCTTCTTCGTGTTGCTGGACGGGACGGCGCACCTGGTGAAGGAGATCCTGGGGCGGTCGCAGGATCTGGGGGACTACAAGATCGGCGACTTCTTTGGGGAGGTGCCGATACTGCTGGGGGCGCCATCGTTTGCGTCGGTACAGGCGAAGGACCGGGTGCGGGTGGCGCGGTTTGATGCGCAGTTGCTGTTCGAGTTGATCCAGGGGTCGGCGGCGTGCAGCGCGCTGATCCTGCAGACGATGACGGACCGGCTGATGAAGGTGCAGCGGTTTGCGCAAGAGGTGCCGAGCTCGCGGGTGCTACTGGTCGGTACGCAATACGACAGCGAGTGCAGGGAGATTCGGCAGTTTCTCTCGACCAATCGGATTCCGTACGAGTGGATTGACGCGGAGAAGGAGCCGCAGCGGGTGCCGGCGTGCATGGGAAAGTATGAGGGTGCGTCGGTGGTGGTGGACCGGGCGTACTGCGTGGAGACGCCGACGGTGCGGAGCGTGGCCGAGGCGCTGGGGATTCGGACGCAGCCGCGGTTTGACGAGTATGACGTGGTGGTGGTGGGAGCGGGGCCGGCGGGTTTGGCGGCGGGCGTGTACGGGGCTTCCGAAGGTCTCAAAGTGTTGATCGTTGAGAGGTCGGCGGCGGGCGGGCAGGCGGGGACGTCGTCGCGGATTGAGAACTACCTTGGGTTCCCGAACGGGATCTCGGGCGAAGACCTGAGCGATCGGGCGCTGAAGCAGGCGGGACGGTTTGGCGCGGAGATCGCGATGACGCGCTGCGTGGAGAATATCGAGGCGCTGGGGGATGGGCGGTACTGTGTGGAGCTGGATGGCGGGCAGAGGGTGTCGGCTTGCGTGGTGCTGATTGCGACCGGGGTGGAGTGGCGGATTCTGAAGGCGGAGGGGGTGGACCAGTTCCAGGGACGGGGCGTGCTGTATGGGGCGTCGCGCAATGAGGCGAGCAACGTGGTGGGGAAGCGGGTGTTCATTGTGGGGGGCGGAAACTCGGCGGGACAGGCGGCGGTGTTCTTTGCCAACTACGCGGCGAAGGTGGTTGTGCTGGTGCGCGGCAAGGGGCTGGAGCTGAGCATGTCGTCGTATTTGATTGATCAGATTGCTTCGAAGAAGAATGTGCACGTGGTGCCGTATACCGAGTTGGTGAAGGCGGAGGGAGAGGACCACCTGCAGCGCGTGGTGGTGCGCACGCGTCCCCCGGAAGGTGAGGAGACCTTCCAGACCGTGGATGCGGATGCGCTGTTCATTATGATTGGCGCGAAGGCGAGTACGGCATGGCTGCCGCAAGGTTTGCAGCGCGACCCGGCTGGCTACCTGTGTACGGGACGCGACCTGACGGGATGGGGGCTCCAGGAGCGGGTGCCGTTTCCGCTGGAGACGAACCTGCCGGGCATCTTCTGCGCGGGGGATGTGCGACATGACTCGATTAAGCGGGTGTCGAGTGGTGTGGGGGAGGGGAGCATGGCGGTCGCGTTCATCCACCAGTATCTGGCGCTGAAGAATTTCTAACCGCGTGTCGAAGACAGTCCTGCCGGACGGGCCCGCTGCGCGCGGGGCGGGCGTTCGCACGCCTTTTTACTGCTACGCGTGGGCCTCCCGCTGGTCGGCAGAAAATATCGTTCGCGACCAACGGGAGCGCCGGTCCGAAGGCATTTGCCCACAACGAAGTTGCCGCCTCGCGCGTAGCGAGCCCGTCCGGCAAGACAAGCTTGTCGAGTCATTCAACAGGTTTTTACAAGTACCAGGGGATGTTGATGACGGTGATGCGGGGGTTGCCGCGCATGAGCAGGAGGAGCTTGAGGAGCTGGGCGCGCTGGTTGTGCAGGGGTGTCTGCCAAAAGTGCTTGACGACCAGCTCAGGGACGAGGACGGCGATCTGGCACTCGGGGTGTTCCTGCTCGAGTTGCAGAACGTGGTTGAGCAGGGGTGTGAGCACGAAGCGGTAGGGTGAGGCGATGAAAACGAGTTTGGGGACGGGCAGGCCGGCAGCGGAGATGGGCACGACGACGTTGCGCTGCCACATGGCTTCGACGTCGGCGCGGACTTCTTCGGCGTCGACGTGCACACCTTCTACGCGGTCGGTTAGCTTCATGGCGAAGCGGAGACCTTTTTCGCTGATGCGGGTCCAGCGGTCGATGGGGACGACGACGATGGGGCGGTTGAGGTTGTCGAGGTGGATGGGGCGATCGATGTTGATCTCTTTGGCGACGCCGTCGTAGTGGCGGCGGACGCCGGTCATGAGAAGGATGAGTGCGGGAACGAGGATGGCGGTGATCCAGGCACCGTCTTTGAACTTCGCGACTAAGACGACGAGCAGGGTGATGCCGGTCGCGGTGGCTCCGATGGCGTTGATGATAACGCGGTGCCAGGAGCGGGGGCCGGGCTGGCGCATCCAGTGCACGACCATGCCGGCCTGCGAGAGGGTGAAGGCTAAAAATGCTCCGATGGCGAAGAGGGGGATGAGGCGGTCCGTGACGCCACCGAAGGCGATGAGCAGAAGAGCGGAGAAGGTGACAAGCGCGTAGATGCCGTGCGAGTAAAGCAGGCGGCGGCCGCGGATGAGGAAGACGTGGGGAAGGTAGTTGCGTTGAGCGATGGCGCGGGTGAGGCGGGGGAAGTCGGCGTAGGAGGTGTTGGCGGAGAGGGCGAGGACGAGCAGGATGGAGCCGATGCCGATGTAGTAGAACCAGCCGCGGCCGAGGACGGCGGAGATGAGTTGGGAGAGGATGCTCTGGTAGCCGGCGCCCGTTGGGTCGGTGGCGCCGATGTTGTAGGCGCGGCAAAGGAGGGCGATGCCTCCGAGGAAGATCATGAGCAGAACAATGATGATGGTGAGGGTGCGTTTGGCGTTGCGCTGGGTGGGTTCGCGGAAGGCGGCAACGCCGTTGGAGACGGCCTCGACGCCGGTCATCGCGGTGCAGCCGCTGGCGAAGACTTTAAGCAGCAGCCAGGGCGAGAGGGCGAGCGCGACCATCGGAAGACGCGGTGGGGCGATGACGGGAAGTGGATGGCCGTGGGCGAGGAGGGCGCGGATGGCTCCGACGATGATGACGAGGAGCAGGGTTCCGATGAAGAGGTAGGTGGGGACGAGGAAGACGTTGCCGGTATCCTTAACGCCACGCATGTTGATGACGGTGAGGATGAAGAGGATGAGGAGGCAGAGCGCGAGGGTGTGGGGCTGGAGCCGAGGGAAGGCAGAGACGAGGGCTCCAACGCCGGCCGAGATGCCGACGGCCACGTTGAGGATGTAGTCGATCATGAGGGCGGCCGCGGCGAAGAGGCCTGCGGTTTCGCCGAGGTTTTCGGAGGCTACGGTGTAGCTGCCGCCGCCGTGCGGGTAGGCATCAATGGTCTGGCAGTAGGAGAAATAGACGATGGCGAGCAGGCCGATGATGGCGAAGCTGATGGGGACGATGTGCGCGATGCCGGCGACGCCGAGGGGGATGAGGAGGGTGAGGGCGGCTTCGGGGCCGTAGGCGGCGGAGCTGAGAGCGTCGAGGCCGAAGACCGGGATGCCGGCGATGGGGCCGATGTGTTCGGCGCGTTCTTCGGAGGTGGCGAGGGGCTTGCCGGCGAGGAGATCGAAGAGAGACATGCGCTTCCTTCGGGCGCACGCAGGAGTGGCCCGGCGTAAAGGGTACGCCGGAAGCGCATAAGGAATCCGTCAAATTTAAGTTGAAATATTAGCGGGCGAAGAGCTGGCTGAGGTCGGCGAAGGCTTTGAACTCGAGGGCATTGCCGGCGGGGTCGAGGAAGAACATGGTGGATTGTTCGCCGAGCTGGCCTGGGAAGCGGGTGTGCGGCTCGATGACGAAGGGGATGTTGGCGGAGCGGACGCGGTCGGCTAACTGCTGCCAGTCGGAGGGAGTGAGGACGACGCCAAAGTGCGGGACGGGGACTTCGTGGCCGTCCACGGGATTGCTGTCGGCGGCGTTGCGATTGCGCGGCGCGGCGGCTGGCTTGAGGTGCGCTACGATCTGGTGGCCGTAGAGGTTGAAGTCGATCCAATGGTCGGCGCTGCGGCCTTCGGGGCAGCCGAGGATGGTGGCGTAGAAGTGGCGGGCGGCGGCGAGGTCGTCGACGGGGAAGGCGATGTGAAAGGGTTGCACGGACATGGGTTGATGATACCGAGAAGGGAACGCGGGTGGCCAGGGCGGCTGGCTAGACGGTGGGGTGGCGTTGTGGAGAGACGGGGAAACTTTATTGGTGTCCCACGAGAATACAGGCGGGGAATTTCCGTGCATTGCCGATAAGGAATGCAGGGTTCGAGAAGCGAGTTGAACACGAGCCCGAAGGAGTTCGGGCAGATGCAGGTGATTCTTGCAGACAACCAGGTGATTTATCGCGAGGGGATTGCGCGGGTGCTGGCAACGGAGGTGGCGACGGAGGTGGTTGCGGAGTGCAGCAAGCTTTCGGAGCTGCTGGACGCGGTGGTGAACCTGCGCTGCTCGGTGGTGCTGTTTCCGTCGAGTTTTGCATGGGAGCAGCATAGGCTGCTGGATCGAATTGAGCAGGCGGGAAGCCGGGCAGTGATGATCCTGGAGCCGGGAGCGGAGCTGGATGATTCGATCACGGTTCGGCTGGGGGGCGTGGTGACGCGTTCGGTGGCGGCTTCGCAGCTGATTGATTGCCTGTACACGGTTGCACGGGGCGAGCGCTACGTGCGGCGTGCGGTGGTGAAGACGATGGCAGCGCCCGACTATCTGGGCGTGAAGGCGGCGCAGCGGCTGACTCCACGTGAGCTGCAGATTGTCGCACTGATTTGCGAGGGATTGAAGAATAAGCAGATTGCGCAGCAGCTGGGAACCAAGGAGCAAGTGGTGAAGAATTATCTGCGCAATATTTATGCGAAGACCAAGGTGTCGGACCGGTTAGAGCTGGCGCTGTTCACGGTGCACCATCGCGCGCTGGCGGAGGTGGTGGAGGCTACGCGCCTGGCGCTGGTGCGAAGCGCGTAGATGGTACGTGGAGGAGCGAGAGCAACGGCAACGGCGAATCTTTGCAGGGAGGACTGGTCGCAGGGGCTAGGTGCGTTTTTCGGCGATGGATTTGGCTTGGGTGAAGAGGGTGAGGTAGTCGGGGCCGCCGGCTTTAGAATCGGTACCGCTCATGTTGAAGCCGCCGAAGGGATGCGCGCCGACCATGGCGCCGGTGCACTTGCGATTGAAGTACAGGTTGCCGACGTGGAACTCGTCGCGGGCGCGATCTAGTTTTTCGCGCGAGCTGGTGTAGATGGCGCCGGTGAGGCCGTACTCCGTGTTGTTGGCCATGGCGAGGGCTTCGTCGAAGCTTGAGGATTTGATGATGGCGAGGACGGGTCCGAAGATCTCTTCCTGCGCGATGCGGGCGGTGGGTGCGACGTCGGCGAAGACGGTGGGGGCTATGTTGAAGCCGTTGCCGGGGGTGTCGACGGCGGTGCCGCCGGTGAGGAGGCGGCCTTCGGTTTTGCCGATGGCGATGTAGTCGAGCACGCGCTTTTTGGCGACCTCGTTGATGACGGGGCCGGTCTGGAAGTTGTCGGCGGGGGTGCCGTGGGTGAGGGCTTCGACGCGCTCCTTGAGGCGGTCGAGGAAGGTGTCGTAGATGGGTTCGGCGACGATGGCGCGGGAGCAGGCAGAGCACTTCTGGCCGTTGAAGCCGAAGGCGGAGGCGGTGACGCCGTCGACGGCGGAGTCGAGGTCGCAGTCGGCGTCGACGATGATGGTGTCCTTGCCGCCGAGCTCGAGGATGGTGCGCTTGAGGAAGTGCTGGCCGGGCTGAGTCTTGGCGGCGCGCTCGTGGATTTCGAGACCGACTTTTTTGGAGCCGGTGAAGGCGATGAATCGAACTTGAGCATGCTCGACGATGGTGCGGCCTACTTCAGGACCGCCCTGGACGAGGTTGATGACGCCGTCGGGGACGCCAGCTTCTTCCATGAGCGCGAGGAATTTGGCGGCGATGGTGGGAGCGTCGGGGCTGGGCTTGAGGACGACCGTGTTGCCGCAGACGATGGAGGCGGTGGTCATGCCGGCCATGATGGCGAGGGGGAAGTTCCA
The DNA here is from genome assembly GCA_035482415.1 of Acidobacteriaceae bacterium. Classification (GTDB taxonomy): domain Bacteria; phylum Acidobacteriota; class Terriglobia; order Terriglobales; family Acidobacteriaceae; genus Granulicella. The sequence goes on from DATHQT010000057.1 coordinate 77,657, forward strand.
GGGGGGAATGACGGCGCCGACGCCGAGGGGGACGTAGCGGAGGAGATTTTTCTCGCCGGGATATTGGATGGGGGTGGTGGCTGCGTCGAGGCGCAGGGCTTCGCGTGCGTAGAACTCGAGGAAGTCGATGCACTCGCCTACGTCGGCGTCGGCCTCGGCGAAGTTCTTGCCGACTTCGAGGACGAGCCAGGCGCAGAAGTCGAAGTGGCGCTGGCGGATGAGGTCGGCGGCGCGGACGAGGAGGGCGACGCGGTCGGCGACGGGGGTGTGGCGCCAGGTGGTGAAGGCGAGCTGCGCGGCTTCGACGGCGGCGTTCGCCTCCTTCGCGGTGGCGGCGTAGTGGATGCCGATGACCTCGGAAGGGTTCGCGGGGTTCACGGAGTGGAAGGTGTTGGGGGTCTGGAGGTCGCTGCCGCCGATGATGAGGTCATAGGTGTGGCCGAGGTCGGCGCGGGCGCGATCGAGGGCGGCGTGCATGGCGCGCTTGTTGTCCGCGGTGGAGAAGTCGGTGAAGGGCTCGTTGCGGAAGGGCGGGAGGGACGGGTTAGCCATCCTTCTAGTTTATGCGAGTCCGGCGCGGACGGCGGGAGGCCTCGCGTTTCGGGGTCCTGAGCGGACGGTGGGAGGCTTCGCGGAACGTGCTGGCGCCCTCCTAATTACGACTTCACGCTCTTGTCGGCAGGATCCTTTGGCAGATCGCTGGGGCCGAGCTTCTCTTCAGCCTTGCGCTCGGATCGGAGCAGCGTGGCGGCCTCCTGGGCGCTGTTCCGACGAAGTTCCTCGATCGCTTTGCGCTCGGTCTTCCATGCCGCCCACCGTCGGAAGGAGGATGCTGCCGATGATCAGCGCGGCCAACGGTTTCACGTGGTCCGGAATTCGCGCCAGGAGTGTTCCTGTGTCCGTCATTCTCGGTCTCTCCTTGGTGGCGGGTGATAATACACCATAAACGATTCGCTCTCCTGTGACTTTCTGTTGCTGCGGGTGGGACGTTTGCGTTTACTGGTTGCCCGATATGTTAAGGACGCTGCGCGTTGCCGGTCTCGCTGTCGCAGTTCTTTTGGTTGGCGCTCCTGCTCGCGCTCAGTTCACCGACCCGCGCACGTACGATAACGCTCCAGTTGGAGTCAATCAGCTTGAACTGATTTATGCGCACGCCCGCTCTAACACTTCGATCAACACGGCGCTCATCGTGGCAGGTGCGCAGTTTGAGTTGAATGACGGGACAGTCGATTACACTCGCTTCCTCTCCATCGCTCATCGTCTCGCATGGGTGGAAGCGGGAGTTCCAATCGCAAACCTTGAAGGATCGATCAACGGGACGGACATTCACGAAAGCACGACTGGTGACGGCGACTCCAGTTACCAGGCGGCCATACTGGTGCGGGGAGGGCCGGCGATGGGGGCGGCGCAGTTCGCGAAGTTCAAGCCCGTGACCACGATTGGCTTGAGCCTTACGATGACTGCGCCGACGGGTGTGTACAGCGCAAACAAAGTGCTGAACCTCGGTTCAAACCTTTGGTCGTTCAAGCCGGAGTTTGCGGTGTCGGCACCTTTTGGCCCGGGACAAAAGTGGGAGTTCGACGGTTATGGCAACGTGTCGTTTTTCACCAACAACACTGCGTATCACGGAAGCCAAAATCTAGGGCAACGGGCGATACCGGGAATCGAAGGGCACATCAGTTATACGTTCGCGTCGAGTGTCTGGGCGTCTTTCGATACGCGCTACTCGTTCGGCGGCATAACGTCGATCAACGGCGTGGACCAGGAGAATGGGCAGCAGAATTTCACGCTCGGCACGGAGGTGTGGATTACGCCGAACTCGCGGAACTCGTTGGTCGTCGAGTTCGCCACGCCGGTCGTGCATGTGAACGGACCGACGTACACCGGCTTCGGAATCAAATACCTCTACTCGTGGCCTTAGCTGAGGTGGGAGGCGTCGGCGGCTTTGGAGAGTTTGCCGGTGCGCTCCAGCTTGTCCCAGGAGAAACTCTTGCCGTCGATGGCGCGCTTGACGGTGCGGATGAGGACCCAGGAGAAGAGCTGGCGGTAGGTAAAGCGCTGGATCCAGATGTGGAAGAGGAGCCAGGCGTCGCCTTTGCTGGCGGGGTGTTTGCGCTCGAGCATGAAGGCGAGGGCGGAGGCGGCGAAGTCGATGAGCAGGAAGGCGGCGAAGAAGGTGATGAGCTTGAAGAGGTCGGCGGAGCTGGTGGTGTCGGGGTGGAAGTGCTTGTCGATGAAGTAGTGGATGACGCCGGCGACGAACATGAAGTCGATGAGTGGGGAGACGAGCGGCAGAAGGATTTGGAAGACGACGATGTTGGGTAGGGCGAAGAGGCCCATGGCGCGGCGGTGCACGATGGCGCCGCGATGTTTGAAGACGGCTTGCAGGATTCCGAAAGACCAGCGGAAGCGTTGGCGGGCGAGCGAGTTGGCGGAGGCGGGAGCTTCGGTGAAGGCGAGGGCCTGGTCTTCGTAGATGACGGCGTAGCCCTGCTCGAGGAGGTTCATGGTGAGGTCGGCGTCCTCGGCTACGGTGTCGGGGTGGTAGCAGCCGCCAGCTTTGACGGCCGAGGTGCGCCAGGCGCCGATGGCCCCCGGAACGACCATGACGACGTCGAAGAGGTCTAAGGCGCGGCGCTCGAAGTTTTGGCTGGTGATGTATTCGAGGGCTTGCCAGCGCGTCCAGAGGTTAACGCGGTTGCCGACCTTGGCATTGCCGGCGACGGCGCCGATGTGGGGGTTGGCGAAGTGGCAGACGAGGCGCGAGATGGCGTCGTGGGCGATGACGCCGTCCGCGTCGATGCCTACGTAGATTTCTTCGTCGGTTTGCGAGAGGGCGAAGTTGAGGGCGTCGGCCTTGCCGCCGTTGGGCTTGGTGAGGACGGTGACGCGGCCGGCTTCGATTTCCTTGGCGTAGGTCTCGGAGGCGATTTTGTAGGTGTCGTCTTTCGAGCCATCGTCGATGACGATGATGCGGATGTTTTTGTAGTTGGACATCAGCACGGAGCGGATGGTGCGGGCGATGACTTTCTCTTCGTTGTAGGCGGGGATGAGGACGGCGACGCGAGGCTGGTAGTCGGGGGTGGAGTAGTCCTTGCGCTTGCGGAAGCGGTCGATGGTGGCGCAGACGCCGATGATGACGAGGCGGCCGCTCATGAGGATGTCGCCGATGAAGAAGACGCTGATGACGAAGTGGTTGAAGAAGGAGATGAGGAAGAAGGCGATGGCGTCGACGAAGGCGTAATAGCGCTGGCGGCCTTTGACGGGGGGCATGACTTCGGCGCGGGACTTGCCGATGAGTTCGGAGACAGGAACGATCTCGTAGCCGTGGGCGCGGAGGGCCTGGATGAGGACGGGAAGGGCGGCGACGGTGGCAGAGCGGTCGCCGCCGCCATCGTGCATGAGGATGATGGAGCCGCGCATCCAGGTCTTGGTGTCGAAGAGCGCGATCTGACTGAAGACGGTGTTGACGATCTCCTGGGGCGACTTGCGGGGATGCTCATCCCAGTCGTTGGTGTCGATTTTGTCGCCGACGATGACGTAGCCGAGGTGCTGGATGGCATCGATGGGTGCGGCCTGGTCGTTGGTGTCGGGCTCCTGATCGATGGAGTAGGGAGGGCGGAAGTAGACGGGCTGGACGCCAATCTCGGCGGCGAAGAGGCGCTCGGTGAGGTTGAGCTGGAGGTCGACCTGGCCTTGCGAGATTTCAGAGATGTCGGGGTGGGTGTAGGTGTGGTTGCCAATCTCGTGGCCGTCTTTGTAGACGCGCTTCATGAGACCGATGTTGTCCTGGGCGACCTCGCCGATCATGAAGAAGGTGCCGGTGACGTGGTACTGCTTGAGGATGTCGAGGATCTTTGGAGTCCACTCGGGATCGGGGCCGTCGTCGAAGCTGATGGCGACTTTCTTGGGATGGTAGCCATACTGCGAGACGGTGTAGGGGAGCGGATAGGAGACCATCGACTCGGAGACGACGCTCAGATACTGCCTGGGAATGGTTGGGTCGTCGTCCATGGTGAGTGTGCGACGGCCGTTCTGGGGAGAGCTGGTGATGCGCAGGATGTCGCCATCGCCTTCGGTGTCGACGTCCTGTCCAGGCGAGACCTCGGCGAGGGCCTTGGCGGGATCGGATGCAAGGGGCTTGTCCCAGATCTTCCAGAGGGAGTCGTCTTCGAGGCCGAGGCGCTGGAGGGCGAAGGTTTCGATACCGAGCGCACGGGCGACGCGCATCTGGTTGACGGCGGTAACGGCGTCGAGGAACCAGACGGTATGGCGCTCTTTGGCGTCGACGTCGTCGTAGGCGAAGTGCGGGTTGAGGGAATCGTCGAGGGTGATCTTGGCGTCGGAGTCGGAGGCGGCCTGCCAGGCTTCCTGCGTGGAGAGGATGTTGGCGTCGGTGGTGTCGGGATCGGGAGGCTTGTTCTTTTGGTTGGGGGCGGGCAGCGGGCTGGTCCAGTCGTAGCCATAGCCGCCGATGGAGCAGATGATCTTCTGTCGCGGGACCACCTTCATGATGTTGCGCAGGTTGTCGGCAAACCAATCCTGGCCTGCGACCGGACCTGCGACTGTGCCGGACTGATGCTGCCCGTAGTTCATGAGGACGAGGCCGTCGGAGTGGGCGGCGAGGAACTTGAGATCGAGCTTGCCGGCGTCGATGGGAACGTTGATGTAGAGCTTGAGGTTGTGCTGCTGGAAGTCTGCGTAGAGGGCCTGGGCGAGCAGGCTGTAGGCGGCCTGGGCGTCGGGCGGGAGGGCCTGGAAGTCGAGGGTGAGGCCACGATAGCGGGTGTTGGTGGCGAGGAACTGGTCGACCTGCTGAACGAAGTTGGCGCGGGCTTTTGCGCTGAGGAGGAACTGTTCTACGTTGGGGTTGAAGGCGCCCTGGACCGGGCTGTAGTTGTTGACCATGGGGAAGATTTCGGTATCTTCGCGGGCGGTCTGGATGGTGCGGAGGATCTTGTTCTGGCGGTCGACGCCGTGAACGCCGGCGGAATCGATGACGGCGAAGGGGGTATTGTCGGAGGTGAAGGCGGTGAGCGAGCCGTCGGGTGTGAGGACGTGCAGCCACTCGGGAAAGAGAATGTCGATTTGCTTGACGTGCGCCTTAAAGGAGGCGTAGCTGGCGGGGTCGAGGTCGGTGTAGAAGGCGGCGCGCAGGCCTTCGCCCTGGTTCAGGGTTACGTCGGAGGGCTTCAGATCGGTCTTGCGGTGGGCGGAGCGGTTGAGCTTTTCGCGGGTGGACTTGAGCTCAAGGGCGGGCGGATTCGAGAGCGCGCGGTAACGCTTGGTGGCCGATCGGAGGTCGAGGCCCTGCATAGGTTTCATGCGGACAAGGCCCACGATGAAGATGACGCCGACCAGTGCGCCGAGGAGAGCGAGCACGTCGAATATTCGCCGCAGGCGCTTCCAGCGTTTGCGTTGCGGATCGTAGAAGACTTGTTTGCTCATCGATAGAAGGGCGTGCTTCCCATGATACTACCCAGGGCAGGGTTAAGGGCCGGGGGTCCAGGGTTCAGGGTGCGTGTGTGCGGGGAAGTGCTGGTGGCTCGTATGATGCAGAGAAATGGAGAAGAGGCGAGCGGGGTACGGGTGGGGCGGGGCGCCATTTGCTGGGGCGCTGGTTGCCGGGGCGCTGCTGCGGCTGCTGTTCTTCTGGCTGCGGCCGACGGTGGCTGGCGACGCGCTGATGTATGGGGACCTTGCACATACTATGGTCGCACATCATGTGTACGGGTTTTCCGCTGCGGGGATTGAGCCTACGCTGATTCGGCTGCCGGGGTATCCGCTGTTTCTGGCGGCCTGCTTTGCGGTGTTCGGCGCGGGGAACTATGCAGCGGTGGTGGCGGTGCAGATGGTGGTGGACCTGGCAGGGTGCGCGCTGCTGGGGATGCTGGCGGAGCGGCTGGCTGGACGGCGGGCGGGGTTGGCGGCGATCTGGCTGGCGGCGCTTTGCCCGTTTACGGCGAACTATTCGGTGGTGGTACTGGCCGAGACGCTGAGCGTGTTCTGCGTGGTGGTGGCGCTGTTGGCGTTGGAGCGATGGGTGGCATTCGAGCGCGCGTGGGGATGGGTGATGGTGTTGGGGTGTGCACTGTCGGGGGCGGTGCTGCTGCGACCGGATGGGGGGATGCTGGCGGCGGCGATCTTGCCGGTGATGGTGTGGGTGGGGCTACGAAGGCGGCGGCTGGGCGTGGGGAGGAGGCTTGCGCCGGTGGTGGCGGCCGCGATGCTGGTGGTGCTTCCGCTGTCGTTGTGGACGGCGCGGAACTGGCGGGTGTTTCATGTGATCCAGCCGCTGGCGCCGCGCTATGCGAACGATCCCGGCGAGGCGGTGCCGTTTGGGTTTCAGCGTTGGTTTCGGACCTGGGCTGTCGATTACAAAGCTACCTACGATATTTATTGGAACTACGATGACACGCGGATGAGGGTGGAGGATCTGCCGTCGCGGGCGTTCGATGATGCGCAGCAGAGGGAGCGTACGGAGGAGTTGTTTGCGCGGTACAACCAGGTGCGGTCGGCGACGCCGGAGTTCGATGCGGAGTTTGCGCAGATTGCGGCGGAACGGATTGCGGATCATCCGCTGCGGTATGCCGTGGTGTTGCCGTTGGAGCGGGAGGCGGACATGTGGCTGCGGCCGCGGTTCGAGCTGACGACGATGCCGGTGGACTGGTGGGCGGTGCGGGCGCATCCGTTGGAGTCTGCGGAGGAGATAGCGTATGCGTTGTTGAATGTGGCGTATCTTGGGTTGGCGGTGGTGGGGTTGGTGCGATGGCGCAGGCGGGGGTGGGATGGGCACGCGGCTGTGGCGTACGCGATGCTGGGGTTTGTTGCGCTGCGATGCGGGTTGCTGCTGACGTTGGATAACTCGGAGCCGCGGTATACGCTGGAGTGCTTTCCGGTGGTGATTGTGCTGGGTGCGATCGCGCTCGCGACGGGCAAGCTAGCTAGTGATTGACGATGGTGGTGTTCTTGTCTTTCTTGATGGCGAACTGGTCTTTGTGGACGTTTCCGTTGACCTTGATGTTGGAGTAGGTTGCAGTGCGGTAGTCGCCGCTGGCGGTGAAGAAGATCTGCCTGAGCGAGATGGCGCGGGTGGGGTCGACCCAGATGGTGATGTGGGTGAAGTTCTTGCGGGCGTCGGCGTCTTTGCCTACCAGGTCCAGCTTCTCAACCTTGATGGGCTGGCCGTTGTCGGTGAGGGTCTCGGGGCCTAGGTCGGTGATGGTCCAGGCGCGTGCGAGGTCGGTGCCACTGCCGCCGAAACCGAGGGTGAGGAAGCTTTCAATTTCGGCTTGACTGCCGGCTTCATGAAGGACGGTGATCTGGTCGACGCCGGGATCGAACATCTGGACGATGCCGCCCTGATACTGAATGACCTTGATGGGTTTGGATTTGGGAGGGGCGTTGGGATCGACGAGAATTGCGCCCATGTCGGTGGAACCCTTCTCGCGCTCGAAATAGATGGAGCCCTTTTGGGTGCTGGTGTCGTGAACGACCTTCTCGTAGTAGTCCCACTGGAAGTCGGCGGTAGCGCGCTGGAATTTTGCGCTGGCGGTGTCGAGTTGTTTGAGGACGTAGGTGAGTTGTGGAGAAGGGGCCTGGGAGTAGACGTTGCCGGCTGCGCTGAGCGTGAGAGCGGCGACGAAAAAAATACGAAGCTTCATGAAATCAGACTCCTGCACAAACAGTATTAGACGGGGATTTTGGGAAAACGTGGCCTGTGGGACGACGAGTCTCAGTGAATGATCGTGGCGTCATAGGCGATGACGTGACCCTTTGGGTCGGCTACCGGGGTGTATTTTTCGAGGGTGACAGCGCCGGCGATGGGCTCGACGACCTTGAGGATGGCCTCGCGAATGTCAGCGTCGGACTTTGCGCCGTGCAGGTCGTCGACGCGAATCTCGTAGACGAACTCAGGCTCGCCGTCGGGGCTGCGTGTGGCCCTTACGAGGACCTCGCTGTGCTGCATGGGGATCTCGGGAACTGGCTTGTCCTTGAAGTCGATGAAGCGCGGGGAGACGAAGAGGAACAGCAGGATCAGCGTGACCATGATGTCGTAGTGAAAGCTACCGCGCTCGTAGGTCCAGAAGAAATAGCTGCGAAGAATCTTCATAGCGCACGTCCGAAGGATTGCTTCTTGATGACGGTCTCACCATTCATGTAGGGCTGGAGGGCTTCTGGAATCCGGACGGAGCCATCGGCCTGCTGATAGTTTTCGAGGATGGCGAGATAGGTGCGGCCGACGGCGAGGGCGCTGCCGTTGAGGGTGTGGACGAACTCCGCCTTCTTGGCGCCTTCGGGCTTGTACTTAATGTTGGCGCGGCGGGCCTGGAAGCTTTCGAAGTTGGAGCAGGAGGAGATCTCGCGGTAGGTCTGCTGGCCGGGCAGCCAGACCTCGAGGTCGTAGGTCTTGGCGGCACTGAAGCCCATGTCGCCGGTGCAGAGGAGCATGCGGCGGTAGGGCAGGCCCAAGCGCTCGAGGACCGTTTCGGCATGGTGGGTGAGGGCTTCGTGCTCGGCGGCGGAGTCTTCGGGGCGGGTGAACTTGACCAGCTCGACTTTCTGGAACTGGTGCTGGCGGATCATGCCGCGGGTGTCCTTGCCGTGCGAGCCGGCTTCGGAGCGATAGCACGAGGTGTAGGCGGTGAAGGAGATGGGGCCGGAGCTGAGGTCGATGACTTCGTCGCGAAAGATGTTGGTGACGGGGACTTCGGCAGTGGGGATGAGCCAGTGGTCGGACTCCTGCAACTGGCCGGGGACGTAGGGACCCTTATCGTCGCAGTGGAAGAGGTCTTCGGCGAACTTGGGGAGCTGGCCGGTGCCGAAGAGGGAGCGGGAATTGACCAGGCTGGGCGGGAGAACTTCGACGTAGTTGTGCTCGCGGGTGTGGAGGTCGAGCATGAAGTTGGCGAGGGCGCGCTCGAGGCGGGCGCCGGAGCCTAGCTGGAGGACGAAGCGGGCGCCGGAGATCTTGGCGGCGCGCTCGAAGTCGAGGATGCCGAGGGCTTCGCCGATCTCCCAGTGAGGCCTGGCAGGGAAGTCGAAGGCGGGGATTTTGCCCCAGCTCTTGTGGACGACGTTGTCGTGCTCGGAGGTGCCGGCGGGGACGGAGTCGTTGGGGAGATTGGGGAGAGACTCGAGGAGCTCGCGGAGGCGGAGGTCGGCATCGGCGGCGCGGGCTTCGAGCTGCTCGGTTTTCTCTTTGAGGGAGGTGGTTTGCGCAGCGACGAGAGCGACGTCGCCGCCTTCGCGCTTGATGCGGCCGAACTCGGCGGAGAGGGCATTGCGCTGGGCCTTGAGGGTCTCGGCCTGGGTGATGGCCGTGCGCCGAGCTGTGTCGAGATCGACAAATCCCTGCAGGAGTGTGGAGTCTACGCCACGCAGACGGAGTTTTTCTTCGACCAGCGGGAGGTTCGCCCGCACAAATGCTAAATCGTGCATACCGTTCTATTTTAGCTTGCTGAGTGGCCGCGGGCTGCTGCGGTGCGCGGGCGGTGCTGTGGAGTGCGGCGAGTCCACAGGGCCGGAGGGTAAAATATGGGGAATATGAGTGATTTGGCTTTAGAAAAGACGGCTGGTTTGAAGGCTGTTCGGCGCGCCCTTTTGTCTGTTACGGATAAGACTGGTCTGGTGGAGTTTGCAGGTGTGCTGGCGGGGCTTGGAGTCGAACTGGTTTCGACTGGAGGGACGGCCAAGGCGCTGCGCGAGGCGGGGCTGAAGGTGCTGGATGTGGCCGAGCTGACCGGGTTTCCGGAGATGCTGGATGGGCGCGTGAAGACGCTGCATCCGGGGGTGCATGGCGGGATTCTGCATCGCCGGGATGTTGCGGAGCATGTGGCGGCGGTGGCGGAGCACGGGATCAAGCCGATCGACATGGTGGTGGTGAACCTGTATGCGTTTGAGAAGACGGCGGCGCGGGAGGGTGTGACGACGCCGGAGCTGATCGAGAACATTGATATTGGTGGACCGTCGATGCTGCGGTCGGCGGCAAAGAATTTTGCGGATGTGGCGGTGGTCGCGAATGCGGCGGATTATCCGGCGCTGACGGAGGAGCTGCAGGCCAATGGGGGCAAGCTGAGTTTGAACACGCGGTGGCGGCTGGCACGCGCGGCGTTTGCGACGACGGCGGCGTATGACTCGGCGATTGCGAGCACGCTGGAGGCGTTGCCGGCGGAGTTTGGGGAGGCTGGGACGCGGGTGGAGACGGTGCTGCCCTCGACGCTGAGGATTTTGGCGCGGCTGAAGAACTCGCTGCGCTATGGCGAGAATCCGCACCAGGCGGCGGCGGTGTATACGGATGGGTCGGGCAGCGGGATTGCGAATGCGCAGCAGCTGCAGGGCAAAGAGTTGAGCTACAACAACCTGGTGGATCTGGATGCGTGCTGGGCGCTGGCGAGCGAGTTCGACCAGCCTGCGGTAATTATTGTGAAGCATACGAATCCCTGCGGCGTTGCCCTTGGAAGGACCGTGGAGGAGGCGTATGTGCGTGCGCTGGAGGCCGATCCGGTGTCGGCGTTTGGCGGGGTGATTGGGGTGAACCGCGTGGTGGATGGCGCGGCGGCTGTGGAGATGGCGAAGTTGTTTGTAGAGGCGATCGTGGCGCCGGACTTCACCCCCGAGGCGTTGGCTGCGTTCAGCGCGAAGAAGAACCTGCGCGTGCTGCGGATTGTTCCGCCGCCGGCGGCACGAGTGGTCAAGCAGATCTCCGGAGGTTTTCTGCTGCAGGATGAAGACCGTGCTCCGGTTACTGCGGAGACGCTCACGTATCCGACGTCGCGGCAGCCGACTGACGAGGAGATTGCGGGTCTGCTGTTTGCGTGGAAGGTGTGCAAGCATGTGAAGTCGAACGCGATTGTGTATGCGCGCCAGAAGGAGCGTTTTGGGCAGACGGTCGGCGTAGGAGCGGGGCAGATGAGCCGCGTGGATGCGGCTCGGTTTGGGGCCATGAAAGCAGCGCTTCCATTGGCGGGGACGGTGGCGGCCTCGGATGCGTTCTTTCCGTTTCCGGACGGCGTGGAAGCCATTGCAAACGCAGGTGCGACAGCCATTATCCAGCCGGGCGGATCGGTGCGGGATGCAGAGGTAATTGCCGCGGCGGACCGTCTGGGGGTTGCGATGGCGTTCACGGGGATCCGTCACTTCCGGCACGGATAGCACATTTTGACAGCTGAAGAATTGGCTGCTGGACTGGTAGGATCGCATCCAAAGCTTGTAGAGTACCGTCTAAGATGTAGATCGAGCGATGTGGGACCCTGCCAGGTGGCAGCATCTTCTTTTAAGACGAGTTACTTCAGGACCTTTTCATGAGCCGAATTTTCCGCGCAGCCCTCGTACCTTTTGCCCTTGCGGCGCTCACTGCGCCGACTTCTGGAAGCGCGCAGACCGCTGCGGGGAGTGCGCCGTCCGCAGCAACCACGCAGCCTGTCGATCACGCTGACTCCTACTACCATTACGGTCTGGCGAAGCTGTACGAGGAGCAGGCGGTTGCGTCGGGGCGGCAGGATGTGGCCACCCAGGCCATCGAGCAGTACAAGATGGCGCTCGATGCCGATCCGAGCTCCCGCGTGCTGCAGGACGGTGTCGCCAATCTTTATTTCCGGCTGGGCAGGATCCGTGAGGCCGTTTCGGCTGCCCAGGATCAGATCACCAAGCACCCCGACGATGTGGATGCTCACATGCTGCTGGGGCACGTTTACCTGCGCACGCTGGGAGATGGCCAGGGACCGAAGGCCACCGAAATGCTGCAGGCGGCGATCAAGGAGTACGAGACGATTGTGCAGTTGAAGCCCAACAATCTCGACAACCGGCTGCTGTTGGGCCAGCTGTACGGGCTCGATCACGACTCTGCGAAGGCCGAAGAACAGTTCAGGGCTGCACAGAAGATCGATCCCAGCAATGAAGATGTGGTGCTCGATATTGCGCGCGAGTACTCGGAGCAGGGTGATCTGAATCGCGCTGCCAAGGTGATCTCGGACGTGCCGGAGAGCGATCGTTCGGGGCGGATGGACTTCGCGCTGGCGGCGCTGTACGACGAATTGAAGCGCCCTAAGGATGCGGCCGCGGCGTACCAGGCTGCGGTGGAACAGGACCCCAGCAACACGGATGCACAGCGCGGTCTGGCGGCGGCGCTGGCGGCTTCGGGCCAGATGGAAGCTGCCGCGAAGGTGAACGCGCAGATTCTTCAGAGCGATCCGCAGGACCCGCAGGCGCTGATTCGCGAAGGCGAGATTCAGCGACAGAAGGGCGACTACGAGCAGGCGCTGACGACCTTCAAGAAGGCCGAAGCACAACTCTCCAACGACAAGGATCCGGAACTGATCTACAACGAGGCTCTTACGTACGCCGGCCTGGGACGCTTTGATGATTCGGTGAAGGCAGTGAAGCAGTTGCTCGCGCTGACTGAGTCGAAGGATGGAAAGTATGCCGATGACGCGCAGCGGAACCGTGCGGCGCTGCTGCAGTTGCTGGGAACGGTGGCTCGCCAGTCCGGCAATACGGACGAGGCGATCGACGCGTATCAGCAGATGCGCAGCCTGGGCGGCGATTACGTGGCGCGCGGGGCGGACGCACAGGTCGACACCTATCGCGAGGCTCATCAGTGGGCGAAGGCATTGCAGGTGGCAGCCGAATCCGCCAAGGCCATGCCCACCAATCATGATGTGCAGCTGACCTATGCGGTTCAGCTGGCGGACGCAGGCAAGCTGGATGAGGGGTTGAAGTTGGCCCAGGCACAGTTGGCTGGCACGGGTGACGATCGGGAAGTGTACTTCGACGTGGCCGAGATGGACGTGCGGGCAAAGCGGTGGAAGGATGCATCGCACGCGTTCGATCAGGCCGGAGCGCTCGCCGTGACTCCCGATGACAAGGTGAATCTCTACTACTACCGCGGCGACGCGGCGCTGCGCGAGAAGCTTTACGATGAAGCCGAGCTGGACTTCCGCAAGGGTCTGGCACTGGACCCCGACAATGCATCCATCGAGAACGATCTTGGCTACATGTACGCCGACCGCGGTATTCGGCTGGACGAGGCCGTAACGATGCTGAAGAAGGCGGTGAACGCCGATCCGCAAAACTATGCGTTCCTCGACTCGCTGGCGTGGGCCTACTACAAGCAGGGCCAGTATGCGATGGCGGAAGACTACGAGCGTAGGGCATCGCAACGCATGACCGGCGATCCGACGCTGCTCGATCATCTCGGTGAGATTGAAGCCAGGAACGGCAAGCTGCAACAGGCGATCGTGGACTGGGACAAGTCGCTGCAGGAATACTCGACGTCTCTTGCTGCCGACGCGGATCCTGCCGACGTGGCGCGCGTGCAGCACAAGGTGGAGAGCGCGCGAGTGCGACTGGCTCATGCGGGGAATGCTCCGGCCAACAACGCTCCGGCGAAACAGTAACGGTGCCGGATCTGAACCTGGGCAGCGGCCGCAGCCGTTGCCGCTCACGCTACACTTAAGCGATGGTCCACAATCTGCATGCCCTGGGTGTCTTTGGCGAAGACGAGCGCGTGCTCTCTGCACGTGCGTTTCCGGCGCCCACCAGCGACGATCGCACGGCCTTTGAGCGGGATCGCGACCGAGTTGTGCAGGCGCGGGCATTTCGGCGGCTGGCGGGCAAGACGCAGGTGTTTACGAGTCGCGCATCAGATCATTTCCGCAGCCGGCTGACGCACACCATGGAAGTTGCGCAGGTGGCGCGGCATGTTGCGTCGGCGCTCAATCTCAACGTGGACCTGACCGAGACGCTTGCGCTGGTGCATGACATCGGGCATCCGCCGTTCGGGCATGCTGGGGAACGTGCGCTGGATGATTGCCTGCGCCATCACGGCCTGCGGTTCGATCACAATCTTCACGCGCTGCGCATCGTGGAGCGCTTTGAGCAGCGGTATGCTGGCCACCGAGGGCTGAACCTGTCGTTGGGGACGCGCGAGGGCATCATCAAGCACTCTCGCGATTACACCGCGCTGGAGCATCCGGAACTGTCCGAATATTTTCTAGGGATGCGGCCGCCGATTGAGGCGCAACTGATCGACCTCGCGGATGAGATTGCGTACCTCACCGCCGATCTTGATGATGGGGTCGAGTCGGGTCTGCTGGAGATCGGGCACATCCGCGAGCACGTGGATATCCTTCGCCAGAGCTACCTGCCGGTGGAGCGCGCACACCCAACTGCGGAAGAGAAGTACATCTTTCACGATGCGCTGCAGGCCATGCAGAAGACGCTCATCCTGGATCTTATCCACACCACGGCAGCGAACGTTGAACGTGCGGGCGCGAAATCGCTGGCGGATATCCGCGCGCTGGATCATCGAGTCGCGGTGTTTTCGCCGCAGGCGGAGGCGCAGCGCCGGCAGGAAAAGCAATATCTGTATGACACGCTTTATACCTGCGAGGCTCTGGAACTCGAACATGCGAAGGCGGAGGAGGTCATCACGGAACTGTTCGAGTTCTGGGTGAACTATCCCGAGGAGCTGCCGGAATCATATGTCGAGGACGTGAAGGCCGATGGCCTGGCGCGGGTGGTCGCCGATTACATTGCCGGCATGACGGACAACTTCATCCTGCTGCAGTATGCCGAGGTTCGACGCCGGGTGCGACTGGGGCGGGTGCCATTTCCTGAGCATCGTTGAGGCGCTCAGAGTGATTCGACGGTGCGAAACGGACTCGAAGCAGAGGCAGGATGCTTTGACAGCCGCTCCGCATATTGTTAGCGTTAGAAGAGCGTCTGTCGGCCTGATAGACCGCGCGTCCCCGTCGTCCAGTGGTTAGGACATCGCCCTTTCACGGCGGTAACACGGGTTCGAATCCCGTCGGGGACGCCAATAGAATCAATCGTTTGCGTTGAATCCTGGCAAGGCGAACGTTGAGTTTTCAGCAAGGTTTCGAAATGCAATAGGGCAGATGGGAAATTGGGACTGATTCCTGTGCACACCCGACGGCGTGGAAATGATGATCAAGACGGGTGGCTTGATCAATTCTGAAAAAACTTGATGTGGTGGCTGGCCTTCCAGTCTCTTCACCGATGGAGTGGATGATGCACGTCGGTGGCCTCATAGAGCGAGGCGTCTTCGGCAGGGTGGCAGCGTTTACACTTACTTACCCTTCGCTCCACTGTGAAGGTTCTTTGATTTATTGGCTGCATGCCGTTGCTGTTTATCCCATTGCTTTTGTTGCTTTTTCTGGTGTCGTAAATATTCATTCCTCGATTTACTCGCGTTATGTTGCGGGGCGCCCTGCGTGAGTTTCCCAGTAGCGTGGGCGGCCGGAATGGCAGCTGCCAACAACAGCGATGCAAACAGAACTCGAACAATTGTTTTCACCAAAGCTCACCATGACGAAGGATTTTGAACGCATTCTACATGGACGGAAGTCGGGAACGCCATACGAAGCATGCTCTCGTCAACCCGTCCAAACTGTCTTCTGAGCAGTAACCGTATCGGAGTTACGTGGTATCCGGATCAAGTTGCCGCGATCGAGCGCGCACGCTCTTGTGCCACCGGAGCCAGGATTGCGGTGAAAGACTTGTGCTCGGAGTCCGCATAAAGATGATCGACCGATTGTCGGAATAGACGGCTTTCCAGTTCGGCAGGAACGGCAGCACGTGCGCCATGGGGGCGGTGCGCGCCAAGAGGCAAAAACTGATGTTGTATTGATTCAGCAGTGAATTCGGGTCGCTTTGCAACAAGGCCCATCTGCCGTACTGTGCGAGGACGCCGGTCGATTCGAATACGTCGGAGCGGCCGTCGATGAACACGGGATGATCCGGCGCCGCCCAGATAAGATATCCCCCATACCCGTAGTCATTGAGCATGTTTCCCGCAAGATGATTCGTCTGGATGAACTGGACGGCCTGCGTTGGGTTTCCCTGGTCCACCTGGCTCGCGAGGTTTTGACGATTAGGGAATCCCCACACGATAACCAGAAGAGACAATGCGATCAGGATAGCGTTGGGCACCGGGCGATCATGAGCAGCGTCGTACCCATCCCAGGAATCGGCAAGAAGCCTTGATATGACAGGAGCTGCCAGAATCCCGAAGACAAACACCATTCGCTGGTGACTGACGGCAAGCCAAGTGCCGAGGGCCAGCATCACCAGCTCATCCCAGAACAGCTCCGATCGCTGAACGATAACCAGAAGGAGAATGCCTCCCGCGACAACCAGGAGGCCAAGACCGCGTCCTCCGTTCATCTGGAGTGGCAGCCACTCTTCGGAGTGGCTGAGACCGATGGGCTGATGGATCAGCGTGTCGAGAGGGTAGAGGATCTGTCGAACGCCAATGGGATTGAGAAATAGGGCCGCCACGGATAGGAGGAGAGCCAGGCCCAGTAGTTTGCGGCGATACGGCTCCCAAGGCAGCGCCACCAGCGAGCCTGTCCGGAAATCAAAGAAGGAGGAGAGGAAAAACAGGGATGCCACTCCGAACCCGAGGAAGAAAGACGCATGGCAATTGACCCAGAGGGCGAACAGCGGTGGCAACCCCCAAAACCAGCGCGGACTGCGGGTACGGCCTAGCTGCATCAGCAGCAGCTCGACGATGAGCAGAAGATAGCCGATCATTTGCGGCCGTAGGGAAAGGCCGGTTGTCGCAAATAGCCAAATCACCACGGCACCGAGGAACGCCACCTTCGCATTGCCGGAATAGAGCGTGCACAAGAGATACCCGGCGACCAGCACGGCTACCGTCGAAAGGCACAGCCACGCCATCAAACCGCTGTATCCACCCAGTCGATACGTAGCGTAGATCAGGATCTGGGAGAGCCATTCCTGGGGAACATAGGCATGGTGACTGGTGGTGAAGGAAAAGATATCGGTCGTCGGAATCCTGTGAGTGGTCCAGATGATCTGGCCCGTTTTCAGATGCCACCACATGTCGGGGTCGTTGAAACGAGAGCGGACGGTCAGTGCACCCAGGACGGACAAAAGGACCGCGAGCAGCACCGGAAACGAACATGCCCTGCGAAGGACCGCAGACACGGTGTGAGTGGCAGCGCGCGTGGCGGTCACGGACACTCCCGTCAAGCGATCTCCGTGTGCTGGACGGCTTGCTCGGAGACCGGACCGTGCTCGGAAAGCCGGAGAAGGCGATGCAGATACGCACGTGAAATCTGCAGGCTGCTTGCCGCCAGCGTTTTGTTCCCCTGGTTTTCGCGCACGGCGGCGGTGACCAGTTTCATCTTGTAGTCGCGCAGTTGCCGCTCGAAGGAACCACCGGGGCGGCAATCATCGATATTGATGACATTCTCGTCCTGGATCTCGTGAGGTAAGTCTTCCACGCGGATGATATTGTCTCCAGCCATGATGATGGCGCGCTGAATGACATTCTCCAATTCGCGGGCGTTGCCGGGCCAGGAGTACGCCTGGAGAAGGAACATGGCTGCAGGATCAATCTCGTCAATGGTCTTTCCGTGCATTTCGGAGTAGTGCCGCAGGAAATGCTCGGCAATGAGCGGAATGTCTTCGGGGTGTTCCTGAAGAGGTGGGATGTCAATTCTCATCACATTGATGCGGTAATAAAGGTCCTGTCGGAATTTTCCAGCGGACACCATCTCCGACAGATCCTGATGCGTCGCAAAAACCAGGCGTGCCCGGAGCGGAATGAGCCGGCCGCTACCGAGGCGGCTGAACTCCCGTTCCTGCAGGACGCGCAGAAGCTTTACCTGCGTGCTCATGCTCAGTTCGCCAATTTCATCGAGGAACAGGGTGCCGGTACCTGCCTGTTCCAGGTAGCCCTGGCGCAAGCCGACCGTGCCGGTAAACGCGCCCTTCTCGTGGCCGAACAACTCCGATTCAATCAATGTTTCCGGGATGGCTCCGCAGGATACCGCTATGAAGGGCTGCCCGGAGCGGTCGCCAAGGTTATGGATAGCGCGGGCCGTCAGTTCTTTGCCGGTACCACTTTCGCCAGTCACAAGGACCGAGGTGTTGATATTGGCGACGCGGTGCACCAGGTCGTACACCTTCCGTATCTGGGGGCTGGATCCGATCGCACTTGGTGGCCGTCTCCAGGTTGTGCTGCATCGTTTCGACTCTGAGCTTGAGCGAGCGGCTCTCATACGCGCGGCTCAGGACCGCTTTCAGTTCGACCACCGACGGCGGCTTGCGACAGTAGCTGTGTGCGCCACGACGCACCAGGTCCAGGGCGATCGAGCGCAGCCCATCGTCAACCAGCACTACCGGAGAGATATTCGACGCGACGATTCGTTCTGCGCAGGCAATTCGCTGGTTCAACTGGTTGTGATTGGTATCGAGATCAAGAACGACAACGTCGCAGTCCCGGGAGGAGAACAGGCGATGAATCCCTTCTTCATCGGGCTCCAGGATAATTTGATATTCCTTGCCCAGGACCGAGGATAAAAGTTGCTGAAGTTTCGAGTCCTGAGAGAATAGTGCAATCCGAACCATGATTCCGATCTCCTTGCCCGTCTGGTTACGATCAACGAAGCTGTGATCATCGTGCCGGGCCTGATCTCTGCAGGGAGGAGACGGCTGTTGCGGGCCCGTACTGATGGAACACAGGGGAGAGGAGCATGTGTAGCATCGGCTGCCGATTAAGTCTATAAAACTTTAGTAAGCACTAATGGAGCTACTCCCAAGATATCCATAGAGTTACTGTACAAAGATGACATCCGGGCGATACGCCTTCGTTCAATCCCCTCTATACGTACCCATCGGCACTTTACGTGCAGAACTTTAGTCCTCAGATGGTGGCACGCTAGCATCTCTCGCGCGGGGAAGATGTGATCGGGGCCTTAAGTTCGTATTTCCGGGCGATAGTCGATCGAATAGGGTCCCTTCGTTCCCGCCCGGGTGGGGACAGACTGGACCGCAGTGGCTGCCGGTTCGATCCTCCGCCAGCCTACGCAGTGCGTGTGCCTCGGCCGGCCGGCCGGCACGTCCTACGTTGTCCGACCGGGTGTATCCACCACTTCACTTAGTTCATCCTCCTGTAAACAGCAGTGCACACCGCCGTCGATAGCAATCCACATAAGTCATTGAATTCATGTACTTAACCGCTCCGATCGGTTTGGACAGGGGATTGCACTTTCAACAGCACCCAAGGGATGGGTAGGAGGAGTGGCACGATGCATTCGATTGCCTGGTGGCCGACCCTCATTGTTCTCGCCATTGCCACCTTCACGGATCTGCGCAGCTGTCGCATTCCCAACTGGCTGGTGCTGCCATTCCTGGTGGCCGGCGTCATCGCCTCCGGCTGGACAAATGGCTGGCACGGAGTCGGGCAGAGCCTTCTGGGGATCTGCCTGGGAGCCGTGGTTCTCGGATTTTTTTGCTGGATGGGCGGTATGGGAATGGGAGACATGAAATTGTGCGCCGCGGTCGGCGCGTGGATCGGGCCGTCCCAGTTGCTGGTGGCCCTGGTTGTGATGGGCATTGCAGGAGGGATCATGGCACTTTGCTGGGCGGTTGGCGGAGGATTTGTTGGTGAGCTATTCGATGGCACAGGGGACCTGATTGTTGGAGTGAAGAAACACGGGCTGCGACCGCATCCCGAACTAACACTCGGCAACCCAATCACGCGCAAGATGCCCTATGCCCCGGCGATTGCCGTCGGCACCATCATCTCCTTTTTTTCTCGTTGAAACGAAGGACATACGCAGGCGGCCCGGGATGTAACCCGAAGTTCAACTGAAGTGGACGAAATGCTGTAAGTGGAAGAGGACCGTGAATTGCTAATGGCGACCAGAACTGAGGAACACGATTCGCTGGGCACACGCACGTTGATGATTGCCTTGATTGGGCCCGAAGAGCCGCGCCGCACTGCCGTCGCAAGCGCCTTGCAGGGATCGCAGACGCGTATCACGAAGCAGTTCACGTCGTATCCCAGCCTGGATGAGGTGCCGGTGCTGCTGGAGTCTGGTTTCGACGTGGTCATCATTGAGCTGGATAGTGACGCGGAACACGCTCTCGACCTGGTAGAAGCGATCAGCGCCGACGTTTCCGTGACCGTGATGGTGTACTCCGCGGTGGCGGATTCGGCCATGCTGGTTCGATGCATGCGGGCTGGGGCGCGTGAATTTCTTCCGCTGCCGATCGCACCGGGCGCGATTGAGGAAGCCATGGTGCGGGCCATGGTGCGCCGCCCTACAGCCCAGCCCGCGAAGAAGGCGATGGGAAAGCTTTTGGTGTTTATCGGAGCCAAGGGCGGATCCGGTGTGACCACCATCGCCAGCAACTTCGCTATCGCCGTGGCACAGGAGTCCGAACAGAACACGGTATTGATCGACCTGGCTCTGCCGATCGGCGACGCGGCGCTTAGCCTGGGGATACGCGCCGAGTTTTCGGTAGTCAATGCGCTGGAGAACTTCAACCGGCTCGACTCAAATTTCTTCCGAAAGTTGCTGACCAAACACAGCTCGGGGCTCTCAGTCCTCGCCGCACCCGACGTGTATGTTCCGATTCAAGCCACCGCCGAAGCCGTGGAGCGATTGATCACGGTGGCACAGCAGACGTTCGATTATGTGATCGTGGATGCGGGTTCGAATCTAGGCCTGACCAGCAAGGTGCTGTTCAAGGATGCCTCCACGGTCTACCTGATCACGCAGGTGAGTATCTCCGAGCTGCGTAACTCCCATCGCCTGATTAGTGAGTTCTTCGTGACATCGCGGCTCAAGCCAGAAATTGTGCTGAACCGATTTACGCAACGATCCCTCGGGATCGATGAAAAGGAAATAGGGAAAGCACTGACCCAGGAGCCGCAATGGAAGGTTCCCAGTGATTATCCAACAGCGATGCGCGCGCAGAACACAGCCAGTGCGTTGGCATTGGAAGATTCTCCTATTTCGCGGGTGATCCGGCAAATGGCACGGACGGCGTGTGGTTTGCCAAAGAATCCGAGGAAGAAGAACCCCTTCAGTCTATTTGGATAAGAGCTTGCAGCAAGGTGTCGTAGCAACAGACGGGTGGCCTATCGTGGAAACGCTGGATATTGAAAAGATCAAATCGGAAGCACACCGGGTACTTATCTCGAAGCTGGATCTGGAGAAGTTGTCGCGCGTCAACTCCACGCAGGCGCGCCAGGCCGTGGCCGGGATGGTGAACCAGATTATTGGCGAACAGCGCGTGCCGCTGACGCACGGCGAGCAAGAGAGAATCCAGGCTGACCTTCTGGATGAAGTCTTCGGCCTGGGGCCGCTGGAGCCGCTGCTCCGGGACACGACCATCTCCGAGATCCTGGTGAACGGCACCGACCACGTGTTTATTGAGCGCGGTGGAGTCCTGCAGCGGATCGACGCGAGGTTTCGCGATGATCGCCACCTGTTACAGATTATCGACCGCATCGTTTCACGCGTAGGCCGCAGGGTGGACGAATCTTCTCCCATGGTGGATGCGCGACTGGCCGACGGTTCTCGTGTGAATGCGATTATTCCGCCACTGGCGCTCGATGGCCCGGCATTATCGATACGGCGATTTGGGACAGGTCCCACCTCGGCCAAGAAACTGGTTGAGTTAAAGACACTTTCTCCGGAAATGATGGAGATGCTCGCGTCAGCCGTGCGCGCCCGGATCAGCATCCTGATCTCGGGAGGAACGGGAGCTGGAAAGACGACCTTTCTGAACATCATGTCGCAATTCATTCCGCCGGGCGAACGCATTGTGACCATCGAAGATGCGGCTGAACTTCAACTCGCGCAGCAGAACATCGTGCGGCTGGAAACGCGGCCACCCAACATCGAAGGTGCCGGCGCGATTCGGCAGCGTCAATTGCTGATCAACAGCCTTCGCATGCGTCCCGATCGGATCATCATCGGCGAGGTGCGCGGAGAGGAGGCCTTTGACATGCTGCAGGCGATGAACACCGGCCACGAAGGTTCGATGACGACGATTCACGCCAATACACCGCGCGATGCTCTGTCCAGACTGGAATCCATGGTCGCGATGAGTAATTTGAATATTCCCGAGCGGACGGTGCGGCAACAGATCGCTTCCGCCATTGCCATCGTGATCCAGGTGACCCGTCTCAGCGATGGCAGTCGCAAGGTGACCAGCATCTCCGAGATCACGGGCATGGAAGAAAACGTAATCAGCATGCATGAGATTTTCAGCTTCAACAAGAAAGGCATTGGACCGGACGGGAGAGTGATTGGCGCATTCCAGCCGACCCGCATCCGTCCCAAGTTCCTGGAACAGCTCCGCATTTCGGGGATTTTCCTTCCCACGGACCTGTTTGAGCACACGCAGGAAGTGAACTGACCGAAGCAACGATTGGGAGTAGAGACATGGTATTGCTGCTAGTACTGGTATTTATTGGCGTATTCGCTGTGCTGTCCCTGATGCTGGTGGCGAGCGGTGCAGGTGCCTCGCAGCGCACCAAACAGACGCTCGCCCTTCTCCAGTCAGCGCTTGCGGTTCAGCAAGAGGGATCGCGCGATCCGATTGTCGATATCCGCAAGAGTGAACTCTTGAGCTCGGTTCCGTGGATTAATCGGTGGCTGCTGAAGATCGAGATTGCGCCTCGCCTGCGCAGCCTCTTGTACCAGGCAAACGTGAAATGGACGGCAGGCGGTTTGCTTCTCATGTCTGCGGCCTGCTTCCTGATTCCGACCTACCTTATTTATCTGCGGACGGGGACCTTGATTTTCGCAGCGCTCATCGGAGTGGTTATCGGGGGTGGGCCAATATTTTACGTGCTCTTTAGGCGGAAGCAGCGGTTCGAGAAATTCGAAGCAGAGTTGCCAGACTCGCTGGATCTGATGGTGAGTGCGTTGCGCGCCGGCAACAGCCTGGTGGCGGCGTTAAGTCTGGTCGCACAGGAGTCTCCCGATCCCATTGGCGCCGAGTTCCGCATTTGCTTTGACGAGCAGAACTATGGGCTGGAGTTGCGAACCGCCATGAACAATATGCTCACGAGAGTTCCGCTGCAGGATCTGAGGATCGTCGTGACGGCCATTCTGATTCAGAAGGAGAGCGGAGGGAATCTTGCCGAGGTGCTGGACAAGACCGCCTATGTGATCCGCGAACGGTATCGTCTGAAACGCCAGGTCAGAGTGCACACGGCACAGGGGCGCCTGACGGGTTGGATCCTCTCATTTCTTCCCGTTGTGCTGGGGATCGCTCTATACCTTGTCAATCCGGATGCGATGAGTCTTTTGTGGAAGCGAGATATTGGCATCAAGCTTCTCTATGCTTCGGCCGCCTTGACCGTGACAGGTGCACTGATCATTCGAAAAATCGTCAACATGGATGTTTGAAGGTGGTTTATGGGATTCGCTATTTTTACATTTCTCGTGATTTTCCTGCTCTTCGTAAGCGGCGGCCTTCTCTTGTTTTATCGGGAGGCAATGTTGCAGCGGATCCATGCCGTCGTGAAGCCGAGGGAGGAGCAGGAAAATATATCGGGCGTGATGCAGTACACCGGACGCGCGCTCGGTGGCGTGGTGGAGCGATTTGAGAGCGTCCTGCCAAAGAGCCAGTCGGAAGTTTCGATCGCGCAGCGGCGTCTCATCCGGGCAGGATTTCGTGGAGATTCTGCGATCAAGAAGTTTTATGGAGCAAAGGTTCTGATTCCTGTGATCTTGTGTGTGCTGGTCACCGTCACGGGAATCGCACAGGCCAGCCCGTTCATAGCCTACCTGGTGGCGCTGGCGGCTGGATTTCTGGCGCCCGATTTTTGGTTGAGCCGAAAGATTGCCGCTCGCCAGGCAGCCATCCGGCGCGGCTTGCCCGACGTGCTGGATCTTCTGGTCATTTGCATCGAGGCTGGCCAGAGCCTGGATCAGGCAACAGCTCGCACGTCCCGGGAACTACGTTTGGCGCAACCGGCAATCACGGATGAACTCCACGTCGTGGTTCTGGAACAACGGGCGGGCCGCCCCCGGACCGATGCGTGGCGGAACTTTGCCGAGCGCAGCGGCGTCGATGCTGTACGCAACCTGGCCTCGGTGCTCATCCAGTCGGAGCAGTTTGGGACCAGTGCCGCCAAGACATTGCGCATTCATTCCGATACGTTAAGGACCCAACGCCGCCAGAAAGTGGAGGAACAAGCTGCGAAGACCAGCGTGAAACTGGTGTTTCCGCTAGTGTTCTTTATCTTCCCCTCTTTGTTTTTGGTGACGCTTGGTCCCGCCGTCATCGTCATATCGGACTCGTTCAAACAGTTTACTAACCGTTGAAAGAAGGGAGGATTGAAATGGATAACGTAACCATCATTCGGATCGTAGCCGCCGTTTTTTGTGTCATCATAGCGTTCATCGTGATTCAGCGCCGTCGGACAAAGGACCGCTAGATCCATCGAAGGGCGATGCGGCAAAGCCCGGCAATGGTTATTGCCGGGCCCACGCGGCAACGCTACGCGATGGTCCATCGAAGGTTGAGTTTCTGTCTCCTTCCTAACGGAGGGGGTGAAGCAACTGTCCCGCGTTCGAGTATCCCGCGCTGCGGGTTTGCGTTATGGAAGAAACTGCATGGATGCAGGGGCCGCGTACGTAGCCAGGGCCTGAGCTGAACACACAAATGCTGGACACTACGAATGTTCTGGGGACGACATGGAACGACGAACGTATTGCGTATACAACCAGACGCGCGAATGCTTCCTCAGCCTGGGAGTTACCCCGGCGGATAGCATTTTCATGCGCTTGAAAGGATTAATTGGAAGGTTGAATTTGAGGTCCGACGAAGGTCTTTGGGTTATTCCTTCCAGCGGAGTTCATACCTGGGGCGTGTTGTTTCCGTTGGACCTGATTTATTTGGATGAGAACTATCGTGTCGTCTACGTGACCGAGCACTTTCCACGATTTCGGGTTGGACCGCTGAGATTCCATGCTGCGAGCGTGCTGGAGCTGCCAACCCACACGATCTATTCGTCGCAGACCCAGGAAGGAGATCAGCTCGTGATCTGCATGGCGGATGAGATCGAAGAGCGACTGACGCAGATAGCGCCGGGCAATCTTGTCGGCGAAAGGAAATGAGCGAATGTGAACCATGGAAAACCACTGAAGTTCTTTCTGCTGCGATTACTGGGTCAGGAGAAACGGAGCGCCGAGCGCCACGTTCTTCCTGGGCTGGTTGCCTACTATTGGAATGGTGGGCCGCCCGTACCTCGTGACGTGCGAGATATCAGTTTGTCGGGATTGTATTTATTGACAGCAGATCGTTGGTATCCGGGCACCGTGATTCAAATGACGATACAGGAGACCGAACACACGGAAGTCGATTCGGAACGATGGATTGCAATCCAGGCAAAGGTCGTGAGGCAGGAGACCGACGGTGTTGGCCTGGCATTCATAGCACGGAAGCCAGGCGAAATTGCTGAGATGGTAACGCGGGCTCCATAGTACCGATGGAGGAAATATGATATCGACGATAGCGAGAAGACTAAGAGACGAGAGCGGCCAGGCCATGATCGTCACGTTGCTGTGCCTGACGTGTCTGCTGGGCATGGTGGCAATGGCTGCGGATGTCGGAACACTCTTCTACTCCAGGCGAAACTTGCAGATTGCAGCCGACGCCGCCGCGATTGCGGGAGCGGGCGAACTGAGCCATGGAAACATGAACGCTGCGGGCATTGCCGCGGCGGCCCAGAACGGCGTGGTGGTTGGCACGAACGGAGGCTGGGTGAACATGAGCAGCCCGCCGACGGGAGGAGCGTACGCGGGTCTTGCGGGCGGCTACGTGGAAGCGATCGTTTCACAGACGGAACCGACGTTCTTCATGAAGATCTTCGGTAAAACGTCTCAGACGGTCGCTGCCAGGGCAGTGGCTTATAGCGGAGGTTCGTCGAATGGTTGTGTCTACATACTGAGTGGCAACGCCTCCCCGGCGATGGATTTGCAGGGATCGTTCGACGTGTCCGCTCCAGCGTGTAGTGTGATTATTAACTCGAATGATCCGGATGCGCTGCAGTTCACGGGAAAAGGTGGCAGCCTGACGGCAGGGTCGGTCGGCGTGGTGGGAGGCGATGGCGGGCAAGTCTCGGACAGCACCCCGGCTCCCGTCACCGGAATTGCCCAGGTAAGCGATCCGTATAACGGTTACACGGGTCCAACTCCAACGGGTTGTACTACCCCCGCCGGCGGCAAACTTACTGGAACCGTCTCGCCCGGGTGTTATAGCGCACCCGCGAAGGGCACGCTGACCATTAACAATGCCAACCTGAATACTGGAACCTACGTTCTCCAGGGAAACGTCAATCTCACTGGCACGGTCACATCGAACGCTGGGGGGACAACCCTGGATATCGTGAATGGGGCGCTTACGGAGGGTACCAACACGGTGCTGAATCTGGTTGCGCCCTCACCGGGATCGGGTCCTCCGGGAGGGATTGCCATCATGGAGCCCCCGACGAACTCAAACCTGCTGCTGTTTGATTTTGGCAGCTCCAGCGGTTCGATCACCGGTGTTATTTATGCGCCGAATGCTCCGATGGAGCTTCACGATAGTGGCGGCGACAAGAGCGGCGGCCTGAAGCTGATCACCGATCTCATCGTCAATACCCTCACTGACAAAACCGCGACCTTAAGCATTACGAGCTATTCGGCGCTAACCCCCGGAACCCCGCTCACGAAGATTGCGCTGGTGGAGTAACCCAATGAGAATCCCTATCAAGACGGAATCGACGACAGATTGCAGGTTGCGGGGAAATTGCCGTGTGACCTCTCGCGCGGCAGGTGGGAACGAGCGCGGCCAGGCACTGGTAGAACTTGCGCTGACGCTTCCCTTGTTCATTCTGCTGATCGTGGCTGCGGCAGAGTTCGGACGCCTGGCCTATGCTGCGGTTGAGGTGGCGAACGCCGCGCGTGCCGGCGCCGCCTATGCTGCACAGAGCGGCATTACTGCCAAGGACGCCGCGGGAATACAGCAGGCGGCAAAGCAGGATGCACCGAACGTTACGGGGATCGCGGCGACATCAACGAGGTCCTGTTATTGCTCCACGGGAGGAGGAGCGCTTGTCTGCACGAACGCGCTTGCCTCCTGTGCCAGCCCAGCCCGCATCATCCAGTACGTTACGGTCAATAGCACGGCGACGGTGGGCCCGCTGTTCAACTACCCGGGTCTCCCCCATACGTTCAATTTGAGCGGGCAGGCAATTATGAGAGTCGAACAGTGATGCCGCAGCCAGCGAAATCCGGTGCCGCGTTTCCGTATACGTTCGGGACAGCCGTGCGACTCATGGCAGATCGAACTCGCTGCCGTTTGCTGCCGTGGACCAGGGTGGAGAAGCGGGCTCCAAAACGAGACCATGGACGAGGGGAAGAGGGCGCCGCGATCGTGGAGATGGCATTTTCGATGATCATCCTGCTGAGCGTCATGATCGGCCTGATTGAAACCTGCCTGGCGCTCTATAACTATCACTATGTCTCGGATGCGGCGCGGGAGGGAAGCCGCTATGCGATTGTGCACGGATCGACCTGCGCGATTTCAGGGGTTTTCTGCACGAAGAACACTACCCAGATCCAGACCTACGTTCGGGGTCTCGGGTATCCGGGAGTCAATACGTCCAACTTGACGGTGACCACGACGTATTCGGCGTATCCGGCCGGAGGAACCTGCGTAGCTGCCGGCTGCAACGGGCCGGGCGACCTGGCGACCGTCGTGGCGCAGTACACCTTCCATCTGGTCATCCCGTTCGTCAACAGCCAGACACTCAATATGACCAGCACTTCTTCGATGGTGATTGCACAGTGATCCGCCCTTTTCGGCCTGGCGTCGCTGAGGGCGTTACTCATTCTCCTCGGGAATAATGAGCAATACTTCGACAGCGGTCAATTGCCCATTCTGCGCGGCAGGGCGGAACTGCCACTGCTGAAGCGCTGCAAGAACGAACTTGCTTTGCGCAAACTGCGCAGGGAAGACGACGGCAAGCTGTTCAAAGTGGCCTGCGGTGTTGATGAAACCGTGCACCAGCAGGGCATCGGTGTCGTAATCCCCGGGAGCCAGATGGGGCGTCACCATGAGATAGGGCCACGGTGCGTCTGGCCGCGTGGTGTTCGCGGCAGCTTGAGCGGCGCGCGGCAGGCAGTATTGCAAGATCCAATTTTTGGCCTCGCCTACGGGCAGATAGACCGTATAGGCCAGGCGGTCCGCCCAGATGGCAGCGACCTCGGGATATTCATCGGCCACCGAATCTCCCACGACGATGACGCCGAAGTGACCGTCCCTGGGGCGAGAGATGCGAGCGAGTGATGACCCGTTTCCCGACCCAAGGACCGGATCGGAGCCGGAGCCCGATCCCGAGCCCGGACCTGCTTTTGTTCCTTTGTCCTGGCCTACGCCGGTGGCCGTTTGGTTGCTGTTGCCATGGTCTCCAGAGGAATGATTGGAACCACTCCCGTCGCGATTGCTGATGACGCTGCCACCATGCGCAGCAGAGGCGCTCCCACTACCCGCAGCGGGGGCGCTGCCACCACCGACCGCGGAGACGCTCTTGGGCTGCCCCGGTCCAGCAGCGTCCGAATTGGATGCCGCGGCCGATTGATTCGCGGGTGGCAACGAAATCGTTCCCTTGGAGAGCATCACATCGGATACCGACAACACCGCCTTGGCCGCCGGCTGCGCGGGTGAGTTGGAGGAGGATTGCGGAACCTGAGACGGATCCAGTCCATGCACCAGGACGGGCGTAGTGGTTCCGGCGAGCATTGGAATTGTCTCGACGGAGACAGGGCTCGATGCCAGCTTGATCTCTGCGACGTGCAATTCGTGGTTCGGCATGGAGAGAGAAGGACGGACGCTGGCCGCGGTCTGTTGTTGAGGCGGAGGAGGAACGATCTTCTCGACAGGCAGGTCGTGTGGAGTCCACAACACGACGGTCGGAATGGGAGCTTTTATCGGGGGCAGTACATTGGGGGGTATATCCGGCTCGATGAGGGTGATGGGCGCTGGAGTTCGGTAGGCCGGCGATTGCGGGAGCGCCGCTGCCGCGGGCGATTGTGGGGTCGCCGCCGCAGCGGCCATCGGTTCCGATGGACGCGTTGCGTGCGTATCCGCCTGCGGGGTAGAGGGTGCAGCGCCGCCTCCGGAAGACCATTCCACTTTGGGCTCATCCCTCTGCAGCTTGACGATCAAGCTTGTGTAGCGTCGCGGGACGGGTGATGGTTCGACTCTCGGGGTGTGGATGAGGGTAAAGGCTGCCAGAACCACCAAGCCGTGCATCAGCACGGAGACCATGAAGAAACCTGGTCTGGTGTGCCACTGGGTCCGAGTCGTGAAGAGCGTGTTGATCGGCGAAGATCTCAATTCGGTAGTAACTCCTGCTGGTGGGCGGCGTGTTCGCGTCGATATCGACGGGAAGGGTAGCTATCGTCTGCTGTAAGTCACACCAGGATCCGGAGCAATTCTCAGGCCAACCGGCAGACTCCTAAGTCCCGCTAGACCGCGGACATGTCGTATCAGGAGTGTCTCTACGGCTACACCGGCGGGCAAAGGGGTAAACACGTGTTCACACTTGCGGCCGGACGTGCCCTCTAACCCACGCATTCGTCGACTTTCCTTCCTTTGGCATAGGAATTGCCACCATCTGAGCAGAACCCAGAATTTCTTACAGCCAGTTTGGAAACAGGTGCCTGAATGAACCGAAGATTGACGGCTATTCTATTGACCGCTTTTGTCGTTGCGATTGCGTGCAGCTATCTTGTATTTCGGATTGTCGGGAATCGCCTCGGCGCATCGAATCATCAGGTGACGCGCGTAGTTGCTGCGGCGAGGGACATCAAGCTCGGCAGCCTTCTAACCAGTGCCGATCTGACCACGATTGAGATTGCAGGCACACTTCCGGATGGCGCCATCGTCAAGCCATCGGATGCGATCGGCCGAGGTGTTCTCTCCGAGCTGTTCTTAGGCGAACCCATTCTGAACGGCCGACTCGCCACGCCAGGGTCCGGCGGAGGTCTCGCCGCAACGATTCCAGATGGAATGCGTGCGTGTGCGGTAAAAGTCGATGACGTGGTCGGCGTAGCTGGATTCGTTACGCCGGGCATGCGGGTCGACGTGCTGATCTCGGGCAATCCGCCCGGGACGAGCAATACTGCGCAGGGATCTCAGGTGCGCACCCTGCTGCAGAACATACAGGTTCTGTCTGCCGGCACGGACATTCAGAAAAACGGAGAAGGGAAGCCGCAACAGGTCCAGGTGGTGAACCTGCTGGTGACGCCACAGCAGGCAGAGGCTTTGAGCCTGGCGAGCAACCAGACAAAGATTCAGCTCGTCCTGCGGAACCCGCTGGACACCAAGGTTGCGGAGACACCAGGAACAGGCCTGGCGCGCCTGTATGGCGAGGCGAATGTACCAGTAGGGACGCCGCGGCCGGCAACGATGAATCGCAAGCCCGCCACCGCAGCGCCTCGCTTGTACCTGATCGAAGTCTTCAACGGATCGAAGCGCAGTGAAGCAAAATTTGCATCCCGCGAGGAAAACCAGTGAACGTTAAAACCGGAGTTGCAGTTCTGTGTTTCTATGCCATTTCTTGTGTGTCCACTCGGGGGACGGAACTTCTTGCAGAGAATGCAGATCCTTTCCAGCAGCAGCAGCAGCAGCCAGCGGAAGTCACCAGTCAAGACTCGGCCAATGATCTCGTCGTAACCGTGGGACAGTCCGTACTGGTCGATACCACGCAGCCGATTGTTCGGGTGGCGCTGGGGATGGAGGGAATCGCCGAGGCCACCGCAACGAGTCCGACCGAAGTGATGGTGAACGGAAAGATGCCCGGCGTCACGAGCCTGATCATCTGGGAAGCTCGGGGAGGCCGTCAGTTTTTCAAGGTCAGGGTGCGCGCGAGTACATCGGTAGAGAACGATGAGGTGGCGGGCATTCAGCGGCAACTCCGGCTCGAGCTTCCGGGACAATCCCTGAAACTCAGCGCCGAGGGCGGAACGATCTTCCTGCGTGGCACGGTGAAGGACTTGAATAGTTCACAGCGCGCCATGCAGATCGCGTCCACCGGGGGCAAAGTCGTCAACTTGTTATATGTAGACGTCCCGCCACCGCAACCGCAGATTCTTTTGAAGGTGGTCTTTGCCAGCGTCGACATGAGCAAAGTGAGACAGCTTGGCCTGAACATTTTCAGTGTGGGAGCGGCGAATACCATTGGCACCGTGACCACCGGGCAATTTCAGTCGCCCACGGTCTCCACTCCGGCCACAGGGCCCGCCGTAGCGGCGATAGGAAGTGCGTTGAACATCGCATTGTTCCGCAGAGACCTGGGTTTGGGAGTCACCATCCAGGCCCTGGAGAATGCGGGAGTGATTCAGGTCCTTTCCGAACCCAACCTGCTGGCTGCGGACGGCAAGCAGGCCAGCTTTCTTGCGGGCGGAGAATATCCCTATCCAGTCGTGCAGGGAGTCACGGGAGGCGGCACAGGCGCGGTCACCATTCAGTTTCAGCAATTCGGCGTGCGCCTGAACTTCATTCCTACGATCACCTCTCGCAATACCATCCGTCTCCAGGTCGCGCCGGAGGTCAGTTCGCTGGACTTCGCCAACGGCGTGCAAATCTCTGGATTCACCGTGCCTTCCCTGGACGTTCGCAGGATGAACACCGAGGTCGAAATGGAACAAGGGGAGAGCTTCGCACTCGGCGGTCTGCTCGACAATCGCGAAACCCAGAATTTAGAGAAGATTCCGTTCCTCGGGGACATCCCCATTCTCGGCAAACTCTTTCGGTCGATCTCGAAGACGACCACCAGCACGGAGCTGATCGTGATTGTGACGCCGGAGATTGTGGCTCCGATCCCCGTTGGTGTTCCTTTGCCGAAACTGCATTATCCTGAGCCGTTCCTGCCAGAGAATTCGAAGATCCCCATGACCACTCCGGGTGCGGATGTGACCGGTGCGAAACCGCTGCCGTCTTCACCGCAGGATATTCCCATCGAGACGATGATGGACAGCCTGAAGCCGGAGAAGCCATTAGTGATCACCACCGGGGCTGGAGTCTCGAGCGGTGGCGGCGGCACCGCAGGTTCGCCGCAGTGAGTTTAGCGCAGTGGCCGCGAGGTGGGATAGTCGCCTCGGGCCTGGCACCACGTGGTTAAGAAATCTCCTGGATGGGCGGGCTGTGGAGGCGCCATCGGGATTGCAAATGCCTAGGAGGCATACATGTCGAATTGCCGTCGTTTCGTAGCGTTTCCGCCCATCTGCATGCTGCTCTTTCTTGCTGGATGTGGCAACCCGGCGGGGCTCGACTCCGTGAGTGTGACACCGGCAACTCAGTCGGCGGCGGTTGGTCAGACTACGCAATTTACGGCAATTGGGACCTATGGCAATGCGAGCCACTCCTCGACCCAGGACGTAACGAGCACCGTGACGTGGACCTCCAGCACTCCTGCGGTGGCGACTGTGAGCGCTTCCGGCGCCGCAACTGCCGTGAGTGCGGGCTCGACTGTCATCACCGCCAACGCAATGGGTTATAACGGTCCGATCAGCTCCAGTGCAACCCTCACCGTTACAGGATCGGCCGGTGGCGCAGGTGGAGGGAGCGGGGGAAGCATTCTTTCGCTCACCATTATTCCGAGTGGGATTGACTTCGGCAGTTTGGGCGAAAGTGGGCAATTCCTGGCCATCGGAACGTTTTCGACTGCGCCGACCGTGAGGGACCTGACCAACTCGGTCACCTGGCATTCGTCCGAACCCAATAGCTTCCCTGTGAACAACAACACAGTGGTCGGGGGGCAGGGGACAGAAAACGGTGGAGTCGTCAGCGCGTTTGGTTCCAGCAACGGCGCCACTGGCGCTACCATCACGGCCGAGGCAGCCGACAGCAATGGATCGATTGCCACCGCTACAGCGACGGTTGGTTGCCCGCTGGTTCTCCCCAACCCGCCAACTACTCCCGGTTCCTGCTATCAGTCTCCACCGTACCCGCTGCCCCTGCTGGTCACCCTGAATGTCTATAACGAGGGTTTGAATACCACGGATTGGGAAGTAACCGCTGACTCCGCGACGCATACGCCGAACGTGCTTCATTGCGGTCCAGGCTGGGTCTTGAATAACCCGGGGGGAGCCTCTGTCTGCGCCGCGACCTATCCTTATGGATCCACCGTGACGTTGACAGCCCCTGCCAACGGAGCTGCTTTCGGGGGATGGTCAACCAATTGCACGAACACTGGGACTATCACTGCAACCGGGCCGAACACGTGCACGGTCATCATGACGTCCGACGATACTGTGGGAGCTATCTTCAACTAAGGGTCAGGGATGAGTGTGACAAGTCAGGTGCGCGACTTCTTTATGCCGCGCCGGCGTGGAGAGCCGGATGTTCTCTGGAAGATTGTGAACCTCACGCGGCAGACGACCCTCGCTGACCGCGTGGAAGTCGCGGACACCGGTGCCAGGCGCAATAAAGGTCTCTTGGGCCGCAGTGGCCTGGAGCCGGGAGAAGGTCTATGGATCACTCCCTGTGAAGCCGTGCATACCTTCTTCATGCGGTTCTCCATCGACCTTGTCTATGTCGACCGCGACAAGCAAGTTAAAAAAGTGCGCAGCCATGTAACACCGTGGCGGATGTCCGCATGTCTCTCCGCACACTCTGTTGTCGAGCTCGCTTCGGGTACCGTTTGCGGCACGCAGACTAGACCAGGGGATCGGCTCGAATTCTCCCGCCTCGGCTCGTGTAGCTAAGGCGTCGATACGGCCGCGCTCTTGCAAGCCAACGTTATGTCCGAATCTTGAACAGCATCCACGCTGGTGGATGCTGTCTTTGCTCGCAAACTTCTTACAGATCCCTCAGAATCTCGAGTTCCGTCGGTGGAGGAGATCTTAGTGCCCGCGCCGCGTATACGGACGTATCTTTCAGCACGGCCGCGTATACAGATGGTCACATTTCAAGAGATCGAAAGACGCGTATCTATTTGAATAATAAAGGGAAGTGAGTATAGATCAGGGATGGCACTTCATTTGCAATAGCTAAGGCAGGGCCAGCGCTAGCTGGAAGATGAATTAAATCAAACGGAGGAACAAATCAAATGAAGGATCTATTTTACAAAGTGTCAGGCAAGATGGAGCTGCTCAAGGCTGTGTTGCAGAACGAACAGGGCCAGGACCTGATCGAGTATGCGCTGTTGGTTGC
Source organism: Acidobacteriaceae bacterium (assembly GCA_035482415.1). Taxonomy (GTDB): domain Bacteria; phylum Acidobacteriota; class Terriglobia; order Terriglobales; family Acidobacteriaceae; genus Granulicella. Next base: position 111,665 of record DATHQT010000057.1, read on the forward strand.
GTTTGTGGCCTTCGCCGCTACCGTCGGAATGCATTCACTGGCCGTATCCATCAACGGTGCATTTACCACCATCGGCACCGACCTGACTGGTTCTATCTAAGCGAGGTCAGTGCCGCAAGACAACCCTGACGCCCTTTGGAAGGCGCTTGAGCTCGAAGCTGGTGTGCTCTGGCGCTCTTCTCTTTAGGAGTCCGCGGTCACGCGCGGTGTAAACCTTCGCAGAGTTTCGTTATTACGCGCGCGATCGCATCGTTAGGGCCAGGAAAAGCTCTATCTGTACCTTGAAGTCCAGCGGGCTACCGCCATGGCTGGAACTTATCTTGATGAAAGGGAGGAATACGTCGCATGAACGATCTACTTTTCAAATTGTCTTTCAAGATGTATCTGCTCAAGGATGCGCTACAGAACGAAGAGGGCCAGGATCTAATCGAGTACGCGCTGTTGGTTGCGTTTGTCGCCTTCGCGGCTACCGCGGGGATGACTGCGCTGGCCACAAGCATCAACGGCGCTTTTACCACCATCGGCACCGACCTGACCGGGGCCATCTAGGTGAGGTCTGTGCAACAACATAACGCTGTCGTCATGGAAGAGCTGCCGGGACAAAACCAGGTCACCGGCGTGCTCTCCCTTGTACTTCAATAAAGTTTGGGGATCCATCGATGCTCCTTTCCATTGTTATTCCGGTTTTGAACGAGGTCCAGACGATACCACTGTTGCTGGAGCGTCTCCGTGACACACTCCGCGCCGTGGTGTGGGAGGTCATCTTCGTGGACGATGGCAGCACGGACGCAACGCCGAGCGTGCTGGCATACGAGGCCCTGAGAGATGACCGGGTCAAGGTGATCCGGTTCACCCGGAACTTCGGCCATCAGGCTGCAGTCACGGCCGGATTGGATTTTGCGAACGGAGACGCAGTGGTGGTGATGGATGCGGATCTCCAGGACCCTCCAGAGCTGTTGCCACGCATGCTGGACTTGTTTGAGCTGGGCTACGACATCGTGTCTCCCCAGCGCAGCTCCCGCGAGGGAGAGACCGCGTTCAAGCGTTGCACAGCGAAGATCTTCTATCGCGCTCTGTCGCGTGTTGCCGACCAGCCGATGACGCCGGACGTTGGAGATTTTCGCCTCTACAGCCACAGGGCTGTTCTGGCCATCCGCTCGTTGCGAGAGCAACACCGGTATATGCGCGGCATGGTTGCATGGCTCGGGTTGAAAGAAGCGATGCTTCCGTTTGAGCGGAAAGCACGGGCTGCCGGTGAGACCCACTACCCATTGCTCAAGATGCTGCGATTCGCCTGGACCGGTGTCACCTCTTTCTCGGCGTTTCCCCTGCGCATCAGCATTGCGGCTGGCTGTGTACTCAGTGTTGCCGGTTTTCTCTATTTCCTGCGCGTGACGTATCTGGCCTTCTACACCACAACACTTGTGCCTGGATGGGCCTCGGTCGTCGCGCTGCAATGCATCTTCTCCGGGATGATCCTGTTGGCGCTTGGCGCCATTGGCGATTATGTCGCTAGAAACTATGAAGAAGCGAAAGAACGTCCGCTGTATGTTGTGACCGAAGTACGGAACGTCCTGGTAACAGGAAAAGCACAGCCGCGTGCCGTCATCCTGGCCGATGCTGCGCTTCCGTCAGGCCCGTTCGTTGTGGATACAGAGCGCGTCGCTCCCGCATCCACTATGACACCCTCGTATCAACCGCTCGCTGGCGTGCGCGCATAGCGGATTCGTTGCACGTCATCAGGATGGAAGCCTTTGGAACTGACAGTTGAAGCGGCGCCGGAGAGGCCTTGCGAAGACAGCGACGCAAGCGCGGTGGCCCCTACGCCTAGATGCACGACGGCTCACCCATCGTCGGCATCGCAAGTCGCGCGCTACTTAATCTTTACTCTCTGTGCCGCCATCTATCTGCTGCCGTTCATGCGCCTTGTGTTTGTTGGCGACGAGGGAACGCTTATCGTTGGCGCAGTGAGGATATTGCACGGTGAGGTCTTTGCCCGTGACTTCTTTGAGGTGATTGGACCGGGCACCTTTTACTCGCTTGCTGCAATGTTCAAGCTGTTTGGCGCAACCTTTTTCGTGGTTCGCATGTGGCTTTTCTTAACTTCCCTCGGGACGCTTCTAGCGATGTATTTTCTGTCGCGGAGGGTGTCCGCTCGATACCAGACTCTTCCTGCGATCCTATTGGTCGGTGTTTACTTCAGCACGTTGTGGCCTATGGTGAATCACCATGTGGACAGCAATTGTTTTGCGCTGTGGTCGGTCGTTTGTATGGTCCTGTGGCAGGATCTGCGCAAGACGGTTCTGTTGTTCGCGGCCGGCGCTCTGGCTGGAGTGACAACCTGCATCCTGCAGCCTAAGGGGCTCCTCCTGCTGCTGGCGTTTTGCGTATGGCTTTGGGTGCAGCAGCGACGAACGTCAGCGTTGCCGCGATCGATAGCCCTGGTCGTCGGTGGTTCCTTGTGCGTGGTGGGATGTACCATGCTCTACTTCTGGAGCCAGGGTGCCCTGTGGGATCTGATCTACATGAACTTCGTGTGGCCCAACCATAACTACGGTTCGTTGAATGCCATACCGTATGGGCGAGGTATCTTCCTGTTTTGGAACCATTGGGCTTTTCCGATCCACGGAGTCCGATGGCTCATCCCACTGGCGATCATCCTGACATTTCCATTCGTTCTGGTGGCCGCGCTTCCTGCACTCGTTCCCATCCTCGGCATTGCCCACGGCAAAGGAAATCTGCGGCCTGTGATTCTGTTGTACTGGCTTTGCGCGTGGGCATTCTGGTTATCCGAGATTCACCGACGCGATCTAGCTCATCTCATATCGGGATCGCCCTTGCTGCTTATTTTGTGCGCTTACTTTTTACTTGAATATCGAGGAAAGGTTGCAACGTTGCTCTTACAGCTTCTTGCGATTAGTGCGGTTGGGTTGGCTACCGTCAACCTGTTCATGGTGCTCTCCGCGAAGGGTACGCCCACCAGGGCTGGCACGGTGACGATGTTCGAGCCAAATGCGGCGATTGCTTTTATCGATAGTCATATAGCGCGCGGGACAGAGATATTCGTGTATCCATACGGCCCCATGTATTATTTCCTAACCGCCACCACGAATCCCACGCGCTACAGTCTTCTGCTCTATAACTACAACACTCCCTCCCAGTTTCAAGACGCCATTCAAGTCCTCGATCAGCACAGGGTAAGGTATGTGTTGTGGGATACAACCTTCGAGAGGAAGGCTGCCCCTTATTTCTCTTCTGAGATGGACCATCCTGCTGGCGGGTTGCGGATGGAGCCCTATCTTGAATCACACTATAAGGTCGTGCAGGATTTCGATGGCGTGCGGATCATGGAACGCAAAGAGGACGATCGTGCCGCCAAGCGCTAACGCCTCTCCGGAATTTTATCCATAGGCGTCCGCTTATGCTGACCTGCTCGAGGATCTCCTTCGAAACTCTGCGCGGAGTTGATGAATTCGTTATGAAGGTGCGTGCCCAACTCTGACGGTACTGTTCCCGATGGCTAGGTTTTTGGCCATTGATTGAACATCTTTGTGACGGCCTTCTGCACCAGCTGCTGATTCTTGCCACCGTTGTTGCTGAGGGAGTTCTGGCCGATTCCACGCCAGACCAGGCTCTGGGTTTTTGCGTCGTAAAGATCGACGATCAACGTTCCCTCAACATTTTGCTGCGGGGTAATCGTGCCCATGCCTCCGCCGAATCCCCGCATACCCATTGCGGTGTAAGAGGTTTGCTGCTGCATTCCGCCATTGGCGGTAACGATCAGGTCTGGATTCTGATTTTCCGCGACCTTCTGCAGCCCTTTTCCTTGCAGCGCCGCGTCGACATTTTGCACTGCCACCTGTGCCAGAATTGAATTCTTGATTTGGTTAGCGTTATTGGATCCCCATGCGTAGGTGTGATACGCGGCAAAACTCTGACTGTGGTTGTAATTGACCGAGACCGTTTGGCCAACCGCAAACGTGGCCGTCATGCAAAGCAAAATTGCGCACCATACAGATTTGATCTTCATGAAACGTCCTCCTCTTGAAATCCGATTGCTTGCTCATACCTTCACAACTGATTGAAGCCGGTATCATCCTGCAGATGACCAAGACAAGCGTTACTCGTTCTATCCCCGAAACGGCTCAGCCCAGGCGAAGCTAGGGACGTTGCATGTGCCTCCGATGGCGCTGGAGACCATTGGGTTGTGCAGCGTAGTGATCCTTGGCCTGGGCGCGGAGTGAGTCGCGCAGAAGTTACGCTCCGGGCCGTCCGGGTCCTTGCACGGCTATTCCTTCGTTAGCCGCCCATCATCTGGTAATTCGAGTTTGTCGTCGTCACGACGAGTTGTTTGGCGGTTGCGTTCAGAACACTCTGTTGGACATAGTTCGTCCCGTCGGGAAGGCTACCCATTTGAACCTGCAACGTGACCGCGTCTTTCGCTTGACCCATGTAGGTTTGGACACTCAATGAGATGACCTGCTTGGTCGCGGGGTTGAAGGTGATCGTCATCTGGTCGCCGGGCTGCGCATAGTTTTTGAAGACTAAGTTCACCAAGCCACCGCTGGGATTCAAATAGGCATTGCCTGCCGCATACGCTTGCTGCATTTTTTGAGGGTCGGGTGGAACGTAGAGAGTGAGAAGATTCTTCACGTCTCCCATATAGTCCTGCATCTCTGCTTTTTTGTTCGCGACGACCCTTTGCTTCAATCTGCCACCGCTGGGCGGCGGTGGAGGTGGAGTGATGAGAGCCTTCTGAACCTGTCCGCCGGGGCCGTATTGACATAGGTTTTGAGACGGAGGTTTTGGATCACCTTTCAAGGTAAGCTGCGTTGTCTCTGTCCATTGATATCTCTGCAACCTCATCTTGTTTGCTGCCATTGATTGCTGGACAGCTGCAAGCTTCTGTTGCAGTTCAGCACTTTGAGCAATCAGGGGAAGGGCAAGTGTAAATGCGATGGAAGAGGTGATGATCCAGCGTGTAGGAGCGGACCTGATCGATTTGCCGCTGCGCTTCTTGCAGAGTTGAAAGACGCTTCTCAAATTCATGAATTTCCCTCAATTTACTTGATCGGGTGAATGTTCGATGGCAAATCGTGCACGTCGCTCTCGCCGGTAGAACTATGCATGCCAAGGGAACTTGGAGGAGCATGCGGGGAAAGTCGAGTTGAGCATAGACCTCTTCTGCTGCGTCGGGAACTGTTAATACTGACAGGGACGCCGAATGCATGGGTTGCGTGGCCATCTGCATTCGGAATCAATACACTCTCGGAATTTTGTTGATCGGATGGATCAGGCGTCCGCACAAAACGGAGCTTGAGATTGTGCGTGAGTTACCGCGTACCAGGCTACTGATCCGTATCCGTTGTAGACGATATCGTCGGGCAGGATTGAGCGTGTCTGCCTGATGGACAGGGCCGTTCCTGCTCAGAAATTCGAATAAGGCTGGTAGTTTTGCCAGTTGGCATTTGATAGTTGCGTGGGCAGAATCAGACTACCTCATGAAGGATTTGACCTGCTCAGCAGCATTGCAGTGCAAAATTCCTGGACCTGCAAAGACTGACCTGCGAAGACTGACCTGCGAAGGCTGGAAAAACGGAATGACGAACTTCCAATCAGGATCGATTGCCGAATTGCAATCACTGAAATTTCGCCAGGAGTTAGAGCTCCCATCGCTTCGTACTCGTGCCGTTGTTTCGCAAGAGACTCCGTGGTGCAAAAGACGAAGGTACTACCGAAGTTGAAGGATCTCGACGAACAGCAAATGGTTATGGTAATCACACGCCGGACACGCAAGACGAACACCTAGCAAATGTTCTACAGCGATCAGGAAATAGTAGCTCGCTAACTTTCACATTGTTTTCTACAGGGAGGACTTCTCATGAGTATTCACAGAAAGATCTTCGGCGGTGACATCGCTGCAACGATCGGCCTGCTACTTTTCACCACCGCAACTGCGGTAGTCCAGGCTCAGATCAAAACCCAGGTTCAGGATCAAAATCAGGTCAACGCCCAGGCAGAGACTGCTAGGCCTGCCGGAACCAGCGTAGTGGCGGCCGTTCGACCAGACCTGTTTTTCGCTCCATCCTCGGCCGTGAGCTCCAGCTCTGACGCAACGGCGCTGCCGAATGCGCCGATGCCGTGGCAGGACCAGATGCCCCCGGTGCAAGCGTACCCCACAGGACTTAACGCTAGCGACAACTGGCGCGTCGGGATTAGTCTCTACGGTTGGTTCGCCGGATTGCACGGAACCGTTGGAGCTTTTGGCCACAATGCTGGCATTCATGTCCCTTTCTCCGATCTCTTTCATGCCCTGGTATTTGAAGTGCCGATCGCCGTCGAGGCAGATAAGGGCCGCTTCGTGATGCCGATAGATTTCTTATGGATGAAGTTCGGTATCGATAATGCAGTTCCAGAGAATGATTTTGAGCAGTTGTACATTAACACTCGCCTTACGCAGTCGATCCTAACGCCGAAGATCGGGTACAGGCTGATTGATGCGGATCACTTCAAATTCGACGTCCTTGGCGGCCTGCGCTACTGGTACGTGAGCGTCAACAACACGTTATATCCGTCGGCCGCCAGCTATGGACGATCGGTCAACATTGTCGACGGCCTGGGCGGCGGGCGGATGATACTGCCCTTCAGCGAAAAGGCGGCCATCACTATCGCCGGTGACGCCGGTGCAGGCTCATCGACGCTGGACTATCAGCTCCTGGGCTTGCTGAATGTGAACTTCAACCCCAGGTTCGGAATGGCCCTTGGCTGGCGTTATTTGTACGAGAACTACCGGCCTACGACGGATGAGTTCGTCTATAACCCGACGATTAGTGGTGTGATTGCGGGTCTGAACTTCAATCTTGGCGGCAAGCCACCCATTCCTCCGACGGCTTCATGCTCGGTTTCCCCTGCGGAAGTCTATGCGGGCGATCCGGTTACCGCGACTGCGACTCCCGTGGGTCTGAATCCAAAATTGAGCGTGGTGTATACGTGGACGGGCGATGGCGTTACCGGCAGTGGACCGACGGCTAGCATCAACACAACTCCTATGAATCCTGGGACCTATCCCGTGAGAGGCGAGGTGAAGGAAGGGAAGCCGGGCAAGGAAGGGGAGAAGCCCTGGCAGGTTGCCAGCTGCTCGACCTCGTATACCGTCAAGCCATTCCAGGCACCAACTATAACCTGCTCGGCGAATCCAACGGATCTCAATCCAGGTGATTCGGCGACCGTTACAGCGCAAGGTGTGAGCCCGCAGAACCGGCCGTTGACCTACAACTACCAGGCTTCCAGCGGCAGCATTACCGGGAGTGGCGCCACGGCCACGTACTCTTCGGCGGGTGCTTCCCCAGGTCCGGTGCAGATCAGTTGCGGCGTCACGGATGACAAAGGCCAAGTTGCCACGGCCAGTGTTACTGTCAACATTCAGGCGCCGCCTCCGCCGGCACCTGAGGTTGAGGCCCGTCTGGTATTGCACAGTGTGTACTTCCCGACCGCTCAGCCGACCGCGCTACATCCCGATCGCGGCCTGGTCGACAGCCAGAAGGCCACTCTCACGGCGCTCGCAACCGACTTCAAGGTATATCTGCAGCAGAAACCGGATGCGCGTCTCACTCTGACCGGTCACGCGGATCCGCGTGGAACTCCGGCATACAACCTGAAGCTCTCCGAACGTCGTGTTGCTCGTGCCGCGGCTTACCTCGTGGAGCAGGGTGTTCCCGCTTCGAGCATTGATATCAAAGCAGAGGGTGAGGAGAAGCAGCTCAGCAAGGAAGAAGTCAAGGATCTGATCCAGACCAATCCTGACCTGACTGACGAACAGAGGACGAAGCTGCTGCGCAACCTGAACGTGATTGTTCTGGCTCAGAACCGCCGCGTTGACATCAGGCTGAATGGATCGGATGAGAAATCTACGCGTCATTATCCATTCAATGCTGTTGATTCCTCGACGCTTCTCGATGTTCAGAAGCCGGTTCACAAGGCCGCGCCCAGGAAGAGGTAGGCGTCAGGGTCTTCTCTCTGTTCTTGAAACGAAGGTGCTAACCGGCCCTTTCAGCAGGAAACAGCGAACTTGTGAAGTTCATCGAAAGTCTCCGGAACAGGTCGCCCAGGCCTGTTCCGGAGTTTATAGCAAGAAGGTAGAACCAAGAGCATCCACGCTCCAGCCGGGTTCCGAAGACGCCGGTGAGGCTAGTAGTTCTGACAGTTCACGCTTCAATCTTGACGGTGCATGATTGCATATGCACTGAGAGGATTAGCGGGCGCGCGACTCTAAGCAGCGCTCACCGTGCTAGTCGCAGAAGTTGATCCGTTGGAAGAGCTGGCGCACGTAAATAGGCTGTTTGATTCGTTCCAACTGCTCGCCTTTGATGGCTAGGGGAAGAAGGACTGCTGTGACCTTCCGGTTTGCACTGAATATCAAGGACCGTCATGGGGTCTGGGCCCATCGGCAGGAATCCGATAGGTTAGAGGACGCCGCGTCGCAGTGGATCTCTCGGTTGGCTCGCTTTTGTCTCGTCTTGTTGCTGTTTTTAGTGGTTTGCGACTCGGGACATCTCTACGCGCAAAACAATAGCCAACAAAACAACCCATTGAACACTACGGCAGCTCTTAACAACACTCCCAACGACAAGGAGAGCAAGAAAGATAAGAAGGGCAAGAAGCCCAGGAAGAAGCTTCTCCCGGGCTCTTTTGTTGTCGCGCCGATTCCAATCGTTAGTCCGGCAATTGGTGATGGGATTATCCCCGTAGTTGGCTATATCTTCCCGTTTAACAAGAATGACAAGATTTCTCCACCTTCTACCGTTGGCGTTGGCGGATTGATCACGGATAACGGTTCGCGCGCCTATTTTCTAGGTGGCCAATTATTTTTTGACAAGAACAAGTATGAGGTCACGACCGGCTACGCTCACGGCAATATAAATTACAACATTTATGGAGCTGGATTTGTGAATGGTCCACAGGATCTGAAGCTTCCCCTGGTACAAACCGGGGAAGTATTTTTTGCCGAGGCGTTACGTCGCTTCTGGTGGCAGATATTTATAGGGCCTCGACTCACAGTAGGAAGCTCGTTCATTACGGTAGGAACGATAAACAACCCCAACATCCCTCCGATTCCGCCCGATGTAGGTCTTCACACGAACTTGCGTGCTCTGGGGGTGAGGACCGTGCGCGACACGCGTGCCAACCATTTTTTCCCGACCGGAGGATCGAAAGTTGAGTTCACTGCCGACTTTTACGCGCAGGCGCTGGGGAGCAAACAGACATTTCAACAGTACAAATTGCATTTTGACAAATACATGACTGTGCACAAGAACCAGGTCCTGGCGGTGGATGGATATGTCTGCAATGTAGCGGGCGACGCGCCTTTCTACCAGAAATGCATCTACGGAGCGAGCAACGAGCTGCGTGGATATACGGCGGGCACCTATTTCGATCGACACATGTTCACAGCCCAGGCAGAGTATCGTCTATCGCTGCCAAAACGGATTGGCCTGGCGGCATTCGGGGGTCTCGGTTACGTGCGTCCTGGAGACAGTGAATTCTTCACTACCAGTCATTTCCTGCCGGACATTGGGGGCGGTCCACGATTCGAGTTGAGCAAACAATACCACGTGAACCTACGCGCCGATTTTGCACGAGGCGTAGGCAGTTGGACCTGGAGCATGGGTATTGGTGAGGCCTTTTGAAGGAGCCCGGGCCGTTTATTTCATTCCACAAATGAATGTTGTCGTTGTATTTCTTTCGTCGCGTGGCAGCCGTTCGGAGGCTAAGGATGAATTCGGACCACGTAAGCCTGATGGCCCTCGTAGTTATCTTCGGGGGAGGGATCCTGGGTATCGTGCTGCGCCGCGTGTTGCCTCGAGAGCACTTCGTTCCTGCGTCGGAAACCGTGATCAAGCTGGTGACTGGCTTTGTGATGACCATGACTGGAATCATCCTCGGAATGCTCGTATCTTCCGCCAAGGCATCCTACGATGGGCAGAAACTCCTGGTCGCTCAGATAGCATCCGATGTAATTCTTCTGGACCGCGCCATGGCGGTGTATGGTTCAGAGACCGATACGATCCGCATCGACATACGTGAGGCACTCGAAGCCGCTGAGGATCGCGTGTGGCCTGCTAGGGCATCCGCACAGGTGACGTTGCATCCCGAGGACAAGATGGATCTCGTTGAAGCAGAATTGAATGCGCTGGAGCCGAAAACGAGCCGTCAAGCGTATGCCAAAACGCATTCGATGACCGTACTCAACGATTTGGAGCGATCCAATTGGCTGCTCTTTGTTCAGTCGGATACCAACAAGCTCTCGGTGCCACTGCTGGTCATCCTGGTCTCGTGGATCGTGGCGATTTTTATCAGCTTTGGCCTTTACGCGCCACCTAATCCCACGGTGATCGTGACCATACTCGTGGGTGCCTTTGCAGTCTCGGCGGCCATCTTCATCATTGTTGAGATGTATTCGCCGTTCAGCGGCATGATGAGGATCTCGTCCGACCCGATTCGTGAAGCAATTGCCCAGGTCGGCCATTGAAATTGGCTTCTTCGGGTCACGGTGTCACACATCGCAGCGCCGATATTACAGCCTGCTGGTGGCGGAGTTTTGACCCACTCCTTGCTGCTGTCACATTTGACAGTTCCCAACGTCGAAGCGGCGAACTACGCTGCTTGCCAGAATGAATTAATTCTCCGCTGGGCGTAACGGATTCATCACCCTCCATAAATCGGTAACGCGGATACGACACACCCAGCGTTTACGGCAATGAAGAAAGGCTATCCAGTGTCGTGGCGAGAGAACTCTGATTCGCCATTGTGCAAACTGGAACTCCTGGCAGCGGAGATCGAAGTGGAAGCTGTCATGTGATTGTTCAACCTCTCACACCGAAGTCGGGTGTGATTTCCGCGCCTATACCGGCGAATTCAACATAACCCGAAAAGGAGTAAGACATGGCTACTGAAAAGCCCAATATTCTAATTCTCTGGGGCGATGATATCGGTTGGTGGAATATCAGCTTCAACAGCCGCGGCCAGATGGGCTACCGTACCCCGAACATCGACCGCGTCGGAAACGAAGGTGTCGTCTTCACCGATTACTACGGCCAGCAGAGCTGTACCGCCGGACGCGCCGCCTTCATCACCGGCCAGAATCCGCTCCGCACTGGCCTCACCAAGGTTGGCATGCCTGGCGCGAATCTCGGTCTCCAACCGGAAGATCCCACGATCGCAGAGATGCTCAAGCCGCTCGGCTATGCCACCGGCCAGTTCGGCAAAAACCACCTCGGCGACAAAAACGAGTTCCTGCCGACGGTGCATGGCTTCGACGAGTTCTTTGGCAATCTCTATCACCTCAACGCCGAAGAAGAGCCCGAGCTTCCGGATTATCCCAAGGACCCCAGGTTCCTTGCGGCCTTCGGACCGCGCGGCGTCCTCCACTGCAAGGCGACCGACACCGTGAGCACGCTGCCCGACGATCCGCGGTTCGGACCTATCGGCAAGCAGACCATCGAAGATACTGGCCCACTCACCAAGAAACGCATGGAGACTGTCGACGAGGAGATCACCGCTGCCGCCCTTAGCTGGATGGAAACCCAGGCGAAAGCGAATAAGCCCTTCTTCCTGTGGTACAACTCCACCGCCATGCACTTCCGCACGCACGTAGCGCCGAAAAACATCGGCAAGAGCGGCCAGGATCCGTACAGCGATCGCATGGTTGTTCACGATGAGCAGATCGGCATGATGCTGGATAAGCTCGACGAGCTTGGCATCGCCGACAACACCCTGGTGATGTACTCCACCGACAACGGGCCCGAGAACGATACCTGGCCCGACGGTGCCAACAGTCCATTCCGCGCGCAGAAGGACACCAACTGGGAAGGTGCATGGCGCGTTCCATGCTTCATGCGCTGGCCCGGTAAGATCAAGGCCGGTTCCACGCTCAATGGCGTCATGTGCCACCAGGACATGCTGCCAACCATCCTGGCCGCGGCTGGCGAGCCGAACATCAATCAGAAGTTGATCGATGGCTACACTGCGGGCGACAAGACGTTCAACGTTTGCATCGACGGAATCAATATGGTGCCCTGGCTGACCGGCGAAGTGAAGGATAGCCCAAGGGAGCACTTCTTCTACGTTAGTGACGACGGCGGAATTATGGCGATTCGTATCGGCGACTACAAGTTGACGTTTGAATCGCAGGACTGCCCCGGGACCATGAAGTTGTGGCAGCACCCGTTCACCAAGCTGCGGGTTCCGTATATTCACAATCTTCGTCGCGATCCGTTTGAGCGCGCCGATTTCAACTCCAATACCTACTGGGATTGGGTCGTGGATCACGTTCCGTACCTCTACGCAGCCCAGGCAATCGTTGCTGGCCAGGTGGCGAACTTCATCAAGTTCCCACCGCGCCAGAAGGCAGCGTCCTTCAACCTGGATACGGTGATGGCGTCGCTGGGACCAGCCCAGGCCGCAGCAGCCGCAGCCAAGGCAAAGGCCGCGGCGGAAGCCAAGACCGAGGCCGCAGCAGCGAAGAAATAGCAACCGCCAACTGGAGCGCCCAGCAATGGGTGCTCATAAACCTCATTCGAAGGGGAGATCAATCGTCTCCCCTTCGAATGCAGAAATTCCGAGATAACGACTGCTATAAGCGCTTCCCCGATCATCTGCTGGGGACTTCCTGGACCGACACATTTGAATCCAAGGTCAAGCGGTGCTTGGGGACTTATCTCGAGTCTTCGACAAACAGTGATGGCTTCAGTGATGGCTTCGCTCGATTGGTACCGCATGGTCCGGCACCGAACTGAGAGCGTGCTGTCGGAAGAAGCGTCCGCCGAAAACAGATGCACCCCGTCCCCTGGAGGGAACAATGATCAGGAACTTAGCAACAAGAGTGTTAACCGCGTCGCTGTGCTTCCTGCTGGTCATTGTGACCGGGCCGTTCGGAGCTGAGGTTCAACTATCGGCACAAGAGGCAGCGACGAATTATTCCGGACAAGGCGCACCGTTGACGGCGCAAGAGTTGCAGGGACTGGCCGCTCCTATCGCCCTCTACCCGGACGCCTTGGTTGCCCAGATTCTTGGCGCTTCTACCTTCCCTGACCAAGTTGCCAGCGCCGGTATGTGGCTTGAGCAGAACCAGAGCCTCACCGGCCAAGCCTTGCTGCAGGCCGTTAATGCGCAGTCGTGGGAGCCGAGCGTGAAGGCGCTCACGCAATTTCCCACGGTACTGACCAACATGGCCAAGAACCTCAGTTGGACATCCGCGCTGGGCGAGGCCTACGCGACACAGTCCGCCGACGTGATGACCGCGGTGCAGGTATTGCGCGCAAAGGCGCAGGCTGCCGGCAATCTCAAGTCTGGCTCGCAGATTACGGTGGTGCAGCAGGCGCCGAATGTCATCGTCATTCAGCCCGTGAATCCGCAGGTGGTGTATGTTCCCACCTATAACCCCGCAGTGGTGTACGGGTACCCCTACGTTGTGCCCGGGTATAGCACTGCAGCAGTCGTGACCACCGGTGTGATCGCATTTGGAGTAGGCATCGCTGTTGGCATGGCGATCAGTGGTGGCTACGGGTGGGGCTGGAATTCATGGAACTGCGGCTGGCACGGTGGCACGGTTGTCTACCACGGCGGTTCGTACTACGGGAACTCTGCCTGGCATGGCAGCAGCTACTACGGCTCGAATGGGTACGGTGGCTATGGCAGCGCTTCAAGGGGCTATAACCCCTCGACCGGAACCGTTGCGCGTGGGGGAACCGTCTCGAACGGTTACGGGTCAGTCAGCGGAGGTCAGGCGTACAACACAAGAACCGGCGCCTCCGCAGCTACGGTGCAGGGCTCCAACGCTTACGGCAGCTATGGTGCCTCGACGGCTTCGAAGAACGGCACCACTGTTAACGCTCAGCACCAATCAAACTACAACGGGACCACCGGGCAGGCGCATTCGTCAAACGGCGGGAGCGCATATGCTGCTTCGGGGAAGTATGGCAATAGCGCTGCTGTCGCTCAGACCGCAAATGGAAACAAATACGCTTCGGCCAACGGGAACACGTACAGCAATACAGGAAACGGCTGGAGCGGCAATTCGAACAACACCCAGAAGGCCAACAGCTACAATTCATCCGCATCGAAAGGTTACGGATCACAAGAAAGATCGAGCAGTTCATCGGCCTTCGGCGGCGGCGGCAGCAACGGGTGGCAATCCAGGGCTGACAGTTCCCGTGGCGCGTCCAGCATGGGCGGCGGCGGCGGCTGGAGTCGCGGTGGCGGAGGAGGTCGTCGATGACTCATTGCGGACCGCCGGATCCCGTGGACGAGACGAACCACAGAATTGCTATCAAGCCAAATTTATGGAGGACTATGATGTCGCTCAACGGACGTAGAGTCGGTGTAACCAGTGGCTTAATCTTGGCGGCGGTGATGGTCGTTCTGGTTGCCTGCAAGAAAACGCCTTCGTACGAAACCTTTGCCAGTCCCGATGAGGCTGGCGATGCGTTATTGCAAGCGGCCAAGTCAGGGGATCAGGACCAGGTGTTGGCAGTCTTCGGCCCTCAATCAAAGAACGTCATTTTTTCGGGGGACGCTACACAAGACAAGGCCTCGATCGACGCATATGTTCAGGCTTATGGGACGATGCACCGGTGGCGCAAGATGCCGGATGGCGCGCAACTGCTATTGGTGGGAGCTGACAATTTTCCATTCCCAATCCCGCTCAGGAAAGCCAGCGATGGAAAATGGTTCTTTGATGCTGGAGCCGGGGAAGAGGAGATACTAAGGCGCCGCATCGGGCGAGACGAGTTAGCCGTGATAGACGTCTGTTACGCCATTGCGGATGCGCAGGCCCAGTACTATTCTCAACCTCGAAATGGCGAAAGCACACAACAGTTCGCGCCAAAGTTTATCAGCGATCCAGGCAAACAAAACGGATTGTATTGGGAGTCGGCGCAAGGTCAGCCGCCGAGCCCGCTCGGGCCGTTGGTGGCCTTTGCAACCGGAGAGGGATATAACGTCAAGCCGAATGAGCACGTGCCTTTCCACGGCTACTATTTCAAGATGCTGAGCAACCAAGGAAGCAATGCCCCTGGCGGTGCAAAGGACTACTTAGTCAATGGAAAGATGGCGGGTGGGTTTGCATTGGTCGCGTATCCCTCTAACTACGGTAACTCGGGAGTGATGACCTTCATCATTAATCAGGATGCTGTGCTGCTTCAAAAAGACCTTGGCAAGACAACCAACCAAACTGCAGAGGCAATGACAGCGTTCGATCCTGACAAAAGTTGGAGCATTGTTTCGGAATAATTAATTGTCAACGAATTAGCGCCGAGCCTTCCTCGCTAGCAGCCGCGCGGAAGGCTCGGCGTTGTCATGCGCAAAACATGATCCGGCCCGGGTCACCTTGACGAATCTTGCGTATAGTGGAAACGTGCTTGTACAGATCAGTGCAAGCAAAATAGAGGGCCCGCGCCAGATACCAATGAATGGTTCCCGTCAGTGGCGTTTGATTTGCCGGTCTATCCTGCGCGCTCACATGAGCTGGCGGCTTAGTTTGCCATCAATCTGCATCCTCCTGGTATTTTCCCCGCAGTTCCCAACTGCACCGTCTTTTGCAGAACCAGCCGCAGGGCCTATTAAGGCCGTTGCGCCGTTTTACGGCGAAGACGACCCTCTACCTCTTGTCCGGGTTGAACATGGGATTGGAACCAGGGTCGAGCCTGCTCTGAAAGCTCGCGCGTGGATTTATGCGCACGCATTGGATGAGTTACGGTTCGCACGTCACTTCGCGCGCACAGATCCTACGTGCAGTATCGTGATTGATCGCGAAGTTACCCTTGGGGAGCTCGCTAAATGGCGGGTCATAGGACTAGGCATCTTCCTCCTTCTTCTATCCCTGCTCGTAGGCATATTTGTCTGGTTGGTCATCCTCCAGAGACGCCACGCAAGGCAACTGGAGGGCCAACGGCGCCTTGCAGGCATTGTCGAATCGGCCGAAGATGCTGTGATTGCGGTGGATACCGAGCAACGAATTGTGATCTTCAATGCGGCGGCAGAAAAGATCTTCGGATGCGGCGTCGATGAGGCCGTGGGATCTTATCTGGATCGCTTCATTCCCGGGAGTTTTCGTGCGCAGCATAGTAAGAAAGTTCTTCAATTTGGTGAATCCGAGCAGGATACCCGGTCAATAGGCGGCCTCAACACCTTCATGGCGCTCCGGGCCAACGGCGAGGAATTTCCTATTGAAGCCTCGATCTCGCATGTCGAGACCGCCAGCGGTAAACTCTTTACCGCTATCATTCGCGACAATACGGAACATGAAAAGGCAGAGCGCCAATTGCATCAGAGCTATGAGCTCAATCTGTCGATTCTGCAATCGCTGAAAAATCACCTGGCCGTGTTGGACGCGGACGGAACCGTCATCGCGGCTACCGCGCGAGGTCCTGAGTTTATCGCTGTAAGTGGGATCAACCTGCTTGAAATTCGTGTAGGCGATAACTATCTCGAAACGTGTAGAGCGCTCGCAGAGCATGGCGACCGGGACGTAGTCGCGGCGCTCGAGGGCGTGAAAGCGGTTTACGACAGAAAGATGAAGTACTTTGAAATGCGATACGACTACAAAGAGGGCATTGACAAGCAGTGGTTTCTGATGACCGTCATGCCGATGAGATATCCCGGGCGAGGAGTCGTGATTTCGCACGAAGACATCACCGTGCGCAAGCGGCACGAGCAGGCGATCCATGAACTCAATGGCCGCTTGATCAATGCCCAGGAGGAGGAACGTCGCCGCATCGCCCGCGAATTGCATGACGACATTAATCAGCAAGTCGCCATGCTTGCTATCGACCTGCAGCAGATGAAAGTGCTCTTCCCGAAAGAATCAACTGAAGGGATTGCGAGAGTCGATGTCCTGTGGGAAAGGACCCACGCGCTTTCGCTGGATATTCAGCATCTCTCGCATCAGCTTCACTCCACCAAACTCGATCATCTTGGGATCGCGGCCGCCCTGCGGGGTCTGTGCAGCGAGGTTTCGGAACAATGCAAAATCGCAATTGAATTCGAGTTCAAGCGGGTGCCGGCGGAAATCGGCACGGGGGTTGCTCTGAGCATCTTCCGCGTCGCGCAGGAGAGCCTGCATAATGTCGCCAAGCATAGCCACGCATCGAATGTGCGTGTGGAGCTCTTGGGGAGCGCTGACTCGATCATGCTGCGCATCAAGGACAACGGCACCGGATTCGACCCCGAAGAGAATCAGGGCGTAAGTGGCTTGGGAATGGTTAGCATGAGAGAACGGATGCGCCTGGTTAACGGAACCCTGACAGTGACCTCAACGCCATTATCTGGAACACTCATCGAAGCCAAAATTCCTATCACGCATGGCGACCCTGCGTCACAAGCGGCACACGGGAATTAAGGCTTCCCGGCGACGATCTGCCGAGAGAAGGTCACGCAGAAGCCTTGCCTGCAACTCTCTGTCTACGGGTGCAGCACGGGTGGTGCGATGTAGCCGAAATCCTGTTCAAGGATGGTAGCGATTGCGAGCACGTCTTCATCGCCATAAGGGCGTCCGGCAAGCTGCAGGCCGATCGGAAGGCCCTCTGCGGAGCGGCTGATCGGAACGACCGCGGCAGGAGCACCAAGCAGATTGAACCACTGCGTGAAGCGCATGGCATCAAGGTAGGCGAGTGGCCGCGATGCTCCATTCGCATCATGCAATGTCCAGTTGCGTTCGCCGTGACGAAACGCGGGGATCGAGCAGACGGGGCTTAGCAGGATAGGGAAGTCGCGCATCTCCGAGAGCAGTTGCGATCGGACGATATCGGTCTCGCACCAGGCATCGAGCAGTTCGGCGGCCGCGAGCGGCGGGTACGTGTGGGCGATCGACAGGAAGTCAAGGAACGTGGGACTGAAGTCGGACTCGCGGCCGCGGCCCAATCGCTCCAGCAGCAGGGCGCCGCAGCGGGCAAAGAAGGTGTACCAGAGTTCTCGCGCGCGCTCGAGAGAAGCGGGCCGAAATGGCTCGACGTGAAACCCGTGGCGACGCAGCGAGTGCACGGCGTCCTGCACGGCCTGCCGCGTCTCCGCTGTTACAGGAACCAGGCCATCGTCTTCGAAGTAGCCGATGCGGATTCTCTTGAAAGCTTCCGGGGCCGAAGGTCGGTAGGGAACGGGCGCGGCGATGGGGTCGATGTCGAGTGCACCGGAGACTACGCGGAACAGCAACGTGACATCCGCCATGGTTCTGGCCATCGGGCCAACGGTGCCGAGTAAGGAAAATGGTCCCACATTGTCCGGGAGATGGCCAGCCGTAGGAATGCGGCCGGGCGTTGGCTTCATCGCGCAGATGCCGGTGAAGTGAGCAGGCTCGCGAACCGATCCGCCGCCATCCGAGCCAAGGCCTCCCGCCGAGAGTCCGGCTGCAATTGCCGCTGACTCACCGCCGCTCGAGCCGCCTGAGGTGCGCGTCAGATCCCACGGGTTGGACGTGCGACCGTATAGGCGGTTGTCAGTCTCGTAGGCCATGAGAAACTCAGGGCAATTAGTCGTTCCAAGGATCAGCGCACCAGCTTTGCGCAGACGCTTGACAGTCTCAGCGTCGTCTGTTGGCCGATGGCCCTTATTGAGGAGACTGCCGGTCTCGCACAAGTGGCCTGCGACGGAGATAGAGCTCTTCACGGTGAGCGGAAGACCATGCAGCAGACCGCGTGGCGACGTCGAGCGATCCAGCGCCATCGCTTGATGGCGAATGTCTTTCGGATCGAAATCAATCAGCGCATTCAGGCTTGGATTTAGCTGTTCAATGCGTTGGATGTGCATGTCGGCGAGTTCGAGAACGGAGAGTTTCTTCGCCTCCAGAAGGGCGAGCAGATCGACAGCGGGTTGCGTGAGAAGATCGGTCAATTCAGATTTCCTATGGCTGGGTTTCCGGTGTCGACGCTTGCGGAACGTAGTTGAACTTGAATGAGCGATCCACCGCACCCGACTCAAAGCGGGTGTTGTACTCGAGCTGATAGGCCGTGTGAGCAGCGTCCGTCGGGTAGTGCTCGGTTGCCGGATAGGGATAGCTGCTCATCCCATGGAAGGGCAGGCTGCCGACGCTGAACGGTCTGGCCTCGTAGAAGTCCATGTCCTTCACAAAGCCATTCGCGTAAAAGAAGTAGTCGCGCGACCAACCCTTGGGCAGCGCGGGGAGAGTGGCCGCGCTAAACTCCAGGTCCATGTCCTCACCAGTTCCGAAGATCACGAACTCGTCGTCAATCGCGTGCAGGAGCGGCGTCACATCGCCGTATCGCGTGTACGCTCCGCGATGTGGAACGAAGGGCCCAGTGGCGCTCATACGCTGATAGTTGTAGGTGAGGTCGCCCGGCGTGCGCCCATCCAGCTGTTGCGGATATCCGCGGAAGGCCAGCGTGGCATGGGCCAGCGGAAGCTCAGTGGACTGCGTTGCTAACCCCGCGTTATCAGGCTGCTGTGGTGGCGAGGCTTCGTTGTCGACCAGCGCCTGGTCCCAGTAAATTTGCAGGTTGGTTGTGATGCGCAAACGCGTTACGCCGGCAGGAAACTTGCCCGTGAGATCAACCGTGACGGTGCGCGGCAAGCCGGCAGGAAAGCCCATGTCGGCAACCACCTTTCGCCAGGAACCATCGGGCATCTGAGCCTCAATATACGGCGGAATGGGCGAGAGGCCCGCCTGCCATGCAGAGTACATAGAACTCGCTGAGAAGTATTCGATGAACCCATGCAGCAGAAGTTGGAGAGGCCACTGCGGCGACCACGCCCCAATGTCGATGGTCAACGAATGAAGATTTGCGAAGCCAGCGAATGGAAGGTTGGTGAAGTCGCGGACATAAGTCCGTGTCTCGCGATCACTGATATTGCGCTGGCGGAGCACGTCGAGCACGTTGTTGCCGTGGTCGTCCCAGGCGCCGGCCAGCGGACGCGCGGCTGCGGCAACGATTGTCTTTTCCTTGGCGAAGGGCCGCTCGGAGAGAAAACCTTCGTTGGGAAAGACACTCGTCCCGGACGGGTGATCGATGGCGACCAGCCGAACCTGGTCGACAAAGTTGACCTCCTCCATGGGCTCGCCGAAGCGAAGACTGAAGAGTCCGTTGCGCTGCTGCAGTTGATCACCCTCCACCTTGATCCACTCGTCGGGGTCTGGAATATTTGTGCGCGCAGGCGACACCCAGTGACCAATCACCGCCGCGCCGATCACATCCGCGACGAAGTTGTAGCGGGTTCCATTCCATGCAAAGAGGGTTGGGCACGAACTCCCGCGACGATCGATCTCGGTAATGGGATGCAGGTCGCTCGCCGCGACATCGATCTCATCCTGCGGAACTCCGGTGGGCCACAGCAGTCTCACCAGGTCCGCCTTGTCTGCGCTGCCAAGGCCGGCAAGAATCTCGCGCTGGCCGGTATCCTCCCACTTCTGCCAGAGCCCATTTGCGAAGACCTGAACCTTGGTGCCGATACCAGTCTTGTTGTCCGCAGCGCCATGCAGCACGACGTGCAGCGAGTGGTTGCGGTTGCCACCGACATTCGCAAGCAGCACGCTCGAGCCGTCCGCGTGGGTCACAATCAAATCCGCAGCGCCCGTGTGATTTACGTCGTCCGCAAGCAGCGAGCGCGGTGAGCGAAGATGGATTTCATTCAGTTTGAGTTCTGCGCTGACATCCACGAAGCCGGCGGGTCCAAGATTGCGCAGCACTCGAAGTTCAGGACCACGCCGCGTTTGCACCAGCGCTGCAATATCAATCCAGCCGTCATTGTCGAAGTCAATCGGGATCGCCGCTGTGGCGCTGAGAACGTCCTTCATCGGCAGTGTAACGCGCTCGAAGTTTTTGCCATCGACGTTGCGCCAAAGCGTCACGCCCGGTTCGCTGGAGTGCGACAGAAGTACATCCATCCACCCATCCTTATTGAAGTCCAGGGTAGCAACCGAGACGGTCGGCGGCAGGCTCGCCGTGTACAGTGGCGAAGACCCGAACGGTCCTTCACGATGATTCGAGAAGAAGGTAGGAGCAGAGGTTTTGCCCGCCACCAGTAGATCCACGGCACGGTCATTGTTCAGATCTGAAAGGATTGCCGCAGACGTCGGAGCCGTCCCTTCAAGTCCGGCCGGCTTGGTCCAATCCGTGAAGGTCTTGTTGCCGTTGTTGCGCCACAGCGCGTTGGCCGATCCATGCGAGGCCGTCGGAGTTCCTGTGATGAAGAGGTCGAGATCCCCATCATGGTCATAGTCGACGAACATCAGGCTGGTCGGGTGGCTGGTATCCGAAATGCCAGAGACGGCAGTGGCATCTTCAAATTTCCCGTTGCCAAGATTGCGATAGAGCGCGATGCGATCCTGTCCATCCGGGCTGGTCACCGCCAGCGCCAGGTCCGGAAGTCCATCGTTGTCAAAATCGCCGACGGCGCACGCGAGACCCGTGCCAGCGAGGTGAATGCCCGTAACGGTGGAGGGAACTTCCGCAAATCGAGTCGAACCCGCGCGGTCAAACACGCGGATAGCATCGTCGCCTTTGCCCATCAGGATAATCGCTGGTTCGTTGTCGGATGATGGATCCAGGAGGCATGCTGCGCCGCTCATGCCGGTCGTTGCCGTGGCCGCAGGGTGCGAGCTCCACGACTCGCGGAACGTGACCGGGATCATCGCTTCAACGCGGGTCGGCGCAAGCGCAGCATCTTCCACGCGCGCGTAGATTCCTTCCTCTCCATAGTTGTGCGAGAGCGGCGTCCCGAGCTTGGTGGAGCTGATATGTTGAAAGCGAGCAAGAGCCTGCTGGGCGCCGGCCGTGTCCCCTTCGCGGCGAAGAACGCGCGCAAGACCAAACAAAGCAGAAGCGTGATGCGGGTCCAGCTCCAGCGCCTTCTGATACTCCGCCTTCGCGGCTGAAAGATTGTTCAGCTCGAAATCGACGGACGCAATCATGTAGTGCGTGTCAGGATCGCCCGGCCGAAGCGCGGCAACCTTCTGGAAGGCCTCCAGAGCTTTGTCTGGTTGATTCTCGTTGCGATAGAGCAGACCAAGGGCATACCAGACATGAGGATCCTTCGGATCTTCGACGGCCGCCGCCTCAAACAGTTGCTTCGCGTCCGGCAGCTTCTGCAGATACATGAGGGCGATGCCTTCATTCACCTTGGCCAGGGTGAGGCTCGGATCGGCCTTGGCTGCGGCGGCAAAGGTGCTGACCGCGCGGTCGAGGAACTGCTGGCCTACCAGCGCAGTCCCGAGATTGTTGAGGCGCGCCGCCTCAATCGCTGAGGTCTGCTGCTGGGCGCGGAGCATCGGGGAAAATGCCGCTGAAATGACCACCACACCCAGGCTCAGGCGCCGCGTGGCTCGTGCTGCAATGTTGCGTTCATCGAAGAAGACAGGCATGTTCGCTCGCGTTCGAGGCTGTTGATTGTTCCAAAGATCCGGTGATTAAGATATACGCCTGATCGCTAGTTTCAGGGCGTCGCATACGGCTGCGATCTGTGAATCGTTAATCCGATTGAAGAAGGGAAGCGCAATGGTGCGCGAGGCGATCGACTCGGTAACGTGAAGGTCCGCGGCAGTCAGAAGGTCGGCGTAGGCCGGCTGCAAATGAATGGGTGCGAAGTATCGAGCGCAGCCGATGCCGGCCTGCTCAAGCTCCTTGATCACCTGGTCTCGGTGCGCGGCAGTAAACGCATCTGCAAGACGGACCACATAGACGAACCAGCTGATACGGCGGCCAGGGATCTCGTCGATCGGAAGAGTGAGGCGAGTCTCTGCGCATAGCTGCCGGTGATAGATGCGCGCGATTTCCTCGCGCCGGTCGAGAATAGCGGCCAGGCGCCGCATCTGCCCAATTCCGAGCGTGCACGCGATCTCGGACAGCCGATAGTTGTACCCAATCTCTGTGTGTTGCACCCAGCTGTCAGTCGGCGCGCGCCCCTGGTTGCGCAAGCTCCGCATCCGCGCAGCAAGATCGGGATCGCGCGTCACGATCATGCCGCCCTCGCCGGTCGTGATCTGCTTGTTGGGATAGAAGGCGAAGACGGCAACGTTGCCGAAGGAGCCAATCGGCTGCGAGTCAATGGTCGCGCCGAGAGCTTCACAAGCATCCTCAATCAAGGCAAGCTTATGGTGCTGCGCGAGCGCCACCAGCGCGGGCATATCGGCAGGAACGCCGAACGTATGTACGACGACGATGGCCCGCGTGCGCGAGTTGACTGCCCGCTCGACCGCGGCCGGCGACAGGTTAAGCGTGATGCAGTCAATGTCAGCAAACACAGGAGTCGCGCCAACATAACGAATCGCGTTGGCTGCGGCGATGAAGGTGAACGAGGGAACGATGACCTCGTCGCCCGCGCCGATCCCGAGCGCCAGCATCGCGAGGTGCAGCCCTGCGGTGCCCGAGCTTACCGCAACTGCGTGCGCGACCCCCGTCAGATGCGTGAACGTCGCCTCGAACTCTGTCAGACGCGCCCCCAGGCTGAGTTGTGGGGAGCGCAGTGTCGCAGCCACGGCTTCAATTTCAGCTTCGGTAACATCGGGCGATGAGAGAGGAATCTTCGGCGAAGTCATTTGGCTGACAGAAGCTCCGCGGGAAGTGACTGGGCGCGCTTGTGCAGCAAACTCTCGAGCGGTGTCGAGGTCAGCACACCCACGATTCGCTCCGCAGCGTGACCATCGCCGTAGATGTTCTTCATGGATCGAAGGCTCTCGCGGAAAGCAGGCCGTCGGGACCGGGCAACCTGCACGAGGATGGAGCCGACCGAAGCCGCAGCATCCAGAACGTTGGGACCACGCTCGCGACCTTGCTGCCGCATTCCTACGTTCACCACCGGCAGCGCAAAGGACGCAGCCTCCATGATGCCGCTGCTGGAGTTGCCCAGCAGCACACTTGCCTCGCGCAGAAGGCTCCAATAGGTAATCGAAGCAAGGTTGATAAACAAATGCGCGTCAGGATGTACATTGCAAAACGCTCGAATGCGAGCCATCAGCTCGTGGCTCCCGGCGTCGGCATTGGGATAGCAAAAGATGATCTGCCCGGAAAGACCTTCGATTGCTGCGAAGACCGCATTCGCTTCGGCCGTTGTGTCCTTGAAGAGGGTAACGGGGTGATACGCAACGACGATAACATCCTCCGCCAGCGAAACCTCAAGCGCCCTCTCAAGTTCAGCGCGCGTGAGCAGGGTGCTGCGGCGGATGTGGTCCAGCGAGGGCGCGCCGGCGCGATGCACACGCCACGGCTCTTCTCCCATGGAGATCACCCGGGCCCGCGCAATATCGGTCGAGGTGAAATGAAGGTGAGCCATCTTGGTGAGTGCGTTGCGGACAGCATCGTCGATAGCGCCCTCGCTGATCTCGCCCCCTTCGATATGCGCGACGGGGATCCGCAAGGTAAGTGCGACGCTGGCCGGTGCAAGCATCTCGTAGCGATCCGCGATCAGCAGCAACAGGTCCGGGCGCATGTGGGCGAGCGCGTCCGTGAGGCCGAGAACCGCAAGCCCAAGCGTCTTGGCCATACCGACGTCGCTGTCCGAACTGAGCAGGCATTCAATTCGCGACGCGATCGGAAAGCCGTCCCGCTCGATCTCGCTGACCGTGGCGCCGAACTCGGGCGAAAGATGCGCTGCGAGCACGATCAACTTGAGGTCAACTTCAGGATGCGCTTGGAGATCCCTTAGCACCCAATAGAGATGGCTGTAATCGGCGCGCGAGGACGTGACGACCGCGATGGTGCGTTTCATGCGCGCATCTCCGTTGCCAGCCTCAGCGCAGAGTCTTCCTTGCGCGCGGCCAGGATCAGGCTACTGGGTTGGTACTCGGGCACAAGGAACTGAATCGCGCGTAGCAGTTCCTGCAAGTCGCGCCCACGGGCAGCATCGCGGAGCGTGTCCAGTGCATCGCTCATCTCCGCCGCAGCAGGTATCGGGGTGTGGATGGTCCGCAGACCCGAGCCACCGAGCTCATCTTGCGAACGCAGCGACTCGGGGCTCGAAACAAGCTGTTCGGAAAGCTTGTCGCCAGGGCGCAACCCGGTGAATTCGATGGACGCCAGGCTTTGGTGGTGCGCAATTAGATATCGCGCCAAGTCGAGGATGCGGACCGCAGGACCGACGCTGGGGAGAATGAGCGCCTTGTCGGATTCCACATCCAGCGCGGCGAATAGTACTCGGACAGCTTCGTCCAACGTGATGAAGTAGCGCTGCGCCTCGGGGTGGGTTACGCTGACCGGGCCGCCCAAGGCAATCTGCTCAAGAAACAATGGAAGCACGCTGCCCTGCGAACCCATCACGTTGCACAGGCGCGCCACCTTCATGCGTGTGGAACCCGGCAGGCTGAGAAGAAGGAGCTCTGCGATGCGTTTGGACGCGCCCATGATACTGCGCGGTTCAACCGCCTTGTCCGTGGAGACGAGAACAATCTGTTCTACCTCGTGTGCGATCGCAGAATGCGCCAGGGCATACGTGCCGAACACGTTCTGTTCAATGGCCGCAAACGGATTTTGTTCCATCAATGGAACGTGCTTCAGAGCTGCTGCGTGGAAGATGATCTCGGGTCGATGCTCCGTCAAGGCACGATCGAGCGTATCGGAATTGCAGACGTCGCCGAGAAGGGAAACATGTTCTCTCGAACCAGCCTCATGCAGACTGCGATCGACCTGGTAGAGCCCATTCTCCGAGCTGTCGAGGAGCACCAGGCTGGCAGGCAGGGACGCCGCCGCTGCATGCGACAAGGCCGATCCGATGGACCCTCCCGCTCCCGTAATCAGAACGCGTCTTCCTGTCAGGGACCGCGATCCGAGCAGCCGCCAACTCGCCGGAGAGCTCGGTGCGATCAGCCGGTCCCAGAACACGGCACCGTGACCCTGGGGCCCGGCAATGCGAAGATCCGTTGAAGCCGCCGTTTGCATGTGTCTACAGTCTAGAGAATTTCTCCGCATCGGTCACAACTGCCGGTTTCTGCGTGCAATACCCGGCGTGTCCATCGATCGGTGGAGGAGGACACCCTTCAATAAGTCCAATACGCCACACGTCTAAGTTGGTATACCTGAATCATCTCCCAACGATCAGAAGCTTGAAAGAGCGCGCCGGCGGACCGTTCCGCTTGCGCGAAGGCCTTTATGGACGTCGTCGGGAAGATCGCATGTGCAGGTTTGGGTATAGCCCTGTGCTTTGGGTGTGAGGCGGCTGCCTTCACGCAGCGTGCCACGCAGCCCGGCATTTCCGTCGCCGCGAAGAGGTTGCAGGGTCCCACAGACATCGCCTTCATTCAGACGCTCGAATTCAGACCGGGCAATCCCGCGCAGCGCTTTCCGCTTGGCAGCCGGCTCGTGCGCTTGCGCCTCGGGGCCGATGGCACGGCATCCTCCATTGCCACCCCCCTGACGCTACAGTTCTTTGCCGCTGCTGATCCCCAGGTCTCTTTCGACGGCAGCGAGCTGCTCTTCGCCGGCCAAGCCCAGCGCGGCGCCACGTGGCAGATATGGGCGATGCCGGTGGACGGCGGGGCTTCACGGCAGATCACTCATTGCGCCGGAGATTGTGTCCAGCCCGCGTACCTGCCGGGTGGCGAGATCGCTTACACGTCGCTGCGAGGCGCGGAACCTGCCCGTGCGTCGGAGGTGCAAGTCTGCCGCAACGACGGATCTGATGTGCATCCGATTACGTTTGGGCCCGGCAGGTACGAAATCGAGGCCGTTTTGCGCAGCGGCCGACTGCTGCTGTCTGCCGAGTCGCCGCTGGGGGACAGCCGTGAGGCAGAACCGCTGCGAACACTGTATCTGGTCGACCCGGATGGGTCAGGGTTGATGCGGCTGCGACAAGACGATCGTGCGCGGGCTACTCATAGCAGCGCTGTCGAGCTGGCGGACGGGACCATCCTCTTCATGCAGCGGAATGCGACGAGCACTTCGGAAGGGCGCCTCGCCTGGATCCGTCCCGGAGCCTTGAACGCCACGGCCATCGAGCACACGCATTCGGAATATGCGTCGGCGACCGCGCTCGACGATGAGACGCTGCTGGTATCGCGGCGCGCCCCGGGACTTCGCTTCGATCTGTATCAACTCTCTCTAAACAGTGGCGGCCGCGAGCAGTTGCTCTACCGGGATGCGCACGCGTCGAGCGTTCAGGCCGTTCATATTGTTCCCCATCCCGCAGCGCTCGCTTACCGCAGCATTTTGCATCCGGATCGTACATCCGGACGCATCATTTGTCTCGACGCCTATGCTTCCAAAGATTTTGCTAACGGTCGCTTGCCCGGGCCGATCGTGCGCGTGCGAGCTCTCATGAAGACGCAGAGCGGCGAGAAGATTCTGGGAGAAGCCCCGGTCGAACGCGACGGATCGTTTTACGCGACAGTGCCCGCGGATCTGCCGATACGCCTGCAGTTGATTGGCGCAGAGGGTGAAGTTCTGAAGCAGCAGCGCAGCTGGATGTGGGTGCGTAATGGGGAAGATCGCGGATGCGTTGGGTGCCATGAGAGCCAGGCGCTGACGCCAGAGAATCGTTCGCCAATGACCTTGCAGCGCCTCGATACACCGACGCCGCTCATGGGTGAACGGGTCTCTAACCCAGGCACGCAGAAGGGAGCGCGACCTTGAGAGCTTCACTGAAAATTTGCACGGTGTTCATTGCAATCTCATTGCCGGCATTCGCTGGGCGGTCCACTGCGCAGACAGCCGCTGTTGCGGTAGACAAGGTAACCCATGCGATTCCGCTTCCGCAGTTCGAGGATGTGACGAAGAAGTCCGGGATCGACTTCCAACACTCCTTCGGCGAAAAGACCTTGAGTTCGATCCAGGAGGGAACAGGATCGGGCTGCGCCTGGATCGACTACAACAACGACGGGTGGATGGATCTCTACATCGTGAACGGACGGCATGTCGATGGGCTCACCGACCACTCTGCACCGGATGGGATGGACGCGACCAACCACCTCTATCGCAACAATGGCGACGGCACCTTCACCGACGTAACGGTGCAGGCGGGTGTTCCGGGCAATGGCTTCGGTGTCGGCATCACGGCGGGAGACTTCGACAACGATGGCAACGAGGACCTCTACGTCACCAATTACAACTCGGCGATCTTGTATCACAACAACGGAAATGGGGCCTTTACGGACATTACTGCGAAGGCCGGCGTGACCAACCTGAACTTCGGAACGGGCGCCGCCTTCCTCGATTATGACCGCGACGGACGCCTTGATCTCTTCGTCGGCAACTACCTGAAGTACGATCCCAGCAACCGGCAGTTTTATTCAGCGCAGCAATACCCGGGGCCGCTCGAATACGCGCCGGAGACCAATCGGCTCTTCCATAACAACGGCGACGGAACATTCACCGATGTCTCCACGGCATCCGGCATCAGCGCTCAGCCCGGGCGTGCCATGGGCGTCACGGTCGGAGACTTTGACGGCGATGGATGGCCCGACGTCTACGTTGCGAATGACACCATGGCAAGCTTCCTCTATCACAACAATCGCAACGGTACGTTCACCGATGTCGCCGCCGAAATGGGCGCGGCCTACGGACAGAACGGCGAGGCTTCCACCGCGATGGGTCCCGTCTTCGGGGACTATGAGAACAAGGGACGCCAGGGGTTATTCGTCTCCGATGCCCACTTTCACCGGCTGCTGCGCAACAGCGGCAAGCCGGGCGAGCCGTTCGAAGATGTGACCAACGAATCAGGGGTCGGAGCGGTCTCAGGACAGTTTGTTGGCTGGGGCGATGGCCTCTTCGACTTCGATAACGATGGATGGAAGGACCTGTTCATCGTGAATGGCGGCCTGGTGTGGCTCATCCCCCAACAGAGTTCGCTGCTGCGCAACAACGGCGACGGGACATTCGCGGACATCTCCCTGCAGGCGGGAAGCTTCTTCTCAACCCAGATTGTCAGCCGCGGTGCCTGCTTTGCTGACTACGACAATGATGGATATGTCGACGCGTTTGTCGTAACACTGGGCGGCAAGGGAATTCTGCTGCACAACACGCCGCCGGCAGTGAAGCGCAATCATTGGCTGACGATCAAGCTGGTGGGGACGCGCAGTAATCGCGACGGCTATGGAGCCAGCCTCGAGGCAATTGCCGGAGACCTGCACCAATGGGTGCAGTCCACGTCGGCCAGCGGATACCTCTCGCAGAATGATCCGCGTCCACACTTCGGCCTGGGTCAGCATGAGGTCGTGGATACCCTGACAATTCATTGGCCCAGCGGAACCGTCCAGACCCTGCACGATATCCGGGCGGACCAGGTACTCAAGATCACCGAGCCCGCCGCAAGCGGCGTTACCCCTACAAAGGGGAAGACGCCATGACCTGCGCCAGGGATCGTGCTTCGTCGCGCGTTCCCCGTCGAGACGAAGCCTTCCTCGGAATCGCGTTGCTGTCCGTGGTCATCACGCTGACCATGTTCGTGGCTCAGCAGCAGAAACCTGCCGCCGCGGCAGAACACGTGCCCGCGCCCGAAGCTGCCACCCGCTATCTAAGCCCAGTCGCCCTGCAACTCTCGCCGGATGGTCAACGCCTGTACGTTGTCTGCGAGGACAGTGACGCAGTGCTCGCGGTCGATACGCGCTCTCAACGCGTAGTGGGCCGTGCAGAGGTGGGCAAGCGGCCGAAGGGAATCGCAATCTCGCCGGACGGAAAGTCGCTCTACGTCTCCGAAGAGGCCAGCGATGCGGTGACTGAAATCGATGCGCAGACATTGGTAATCCGCCGCACCATCCGTGTGGGCTGGAGTCCCGTAGGTCTGGTCACCGATCGTGCAGGAACCACGCTGTACGTCGCCAACACGCTCGGCGATGACGTATCGGTCATCGATCTGCTCACCGGAACGGAGACGAAGCGGCTTCATGCCGGCCGTTTTCCAGAGTATGTCGCTCTTTCGCGCGATGGCAGCCGCGTGTACGTTGCAAATCTCCTGGCGCGCCTGGGTCCGCCGGATCAACCACCCGTGTCCGAGTTGACCGTGATTGACTGCACGAAGCAGCAGATCGCCGCGCGCCTCGATGTTCCGGGAGTACTCCAACTGCGCCACATCGTGGAGCTGCCGCTCGCTGCAGGAGGCTATCTGCTTATCCCGTTCCTGCGTCCCAAAAACCTTAACCCGTTGGTGCAGATCCAGCAGGGCGGCTATCTGACTCATGGCATGGCAGTGATTCGGCCCTCCGCCACGAGCGGAGGGGAAGCGCTCGACTACAAGGTATCCGAGGTACTGCTGGACGATATCGATCGTTCCTACGCGGATGGATTTGGCGTCGCCGCAACGCCCGACGGACACCGGGCGCTGGTGACCGCTTCCGGATCGAACATCGTTTCCATCGTCGATACATCAAGGCTTCGAACGATGCTTCTGAACAGCACGTCGATGCGCCGGCGGGAGCTCGCAAATCGGCTAGACTCGGCCCATATTTTCGTCACCGCTCGCCTGCCCACAGGCCGCAATCCAACCGACGTCGTCACCTCGACCGACGGGCGCTTCGCCTACATTGCCAATCGCATGGACGACACGATCGACGTGCTGAACATGACGCGGTTGCAGCTCGCAACGACGATTGACCTCGGTGGTCCCCGGCTGCTTTCGCGTAATCGCAGAGGGCAGCAACTCTTTTTTGACGCGAGCCATTGCTACCAGGGGCAGATGGCGTGCGCGACGTGTCACCCGCATGAGGGGCTTTCCGATGGCCTCGCGTGGAGCCTCGAGACGCCGCAACTCGGTCGTGATGTCGTGGAGAATCGCACGCTCTACAGCATCGAGGGGACCGAACCCTTCAAGTGGAATGGCAAGAATCCAGACCTTGAAACACAGGACGGCCCGCGCACTGCCATGTATATCTTCCGCAGCCAGGGATTCAGTTCAAGCGAAGTAGACGACCTGGTCAACTACATCTTTTCGCTGCACCTCGCGAGAAATCCTCACCTCGCCGCAGATGGGCAGATGACTGCCGCGCAGGCCCGCGGCCAGGTGCTGTTCTTTCGCGAAACGACCAGCAGCGGTGTGCCGATCTCCGCCTTACAGCAGTGCCCGACGTGCCACTCTCCGCTGACGCATTTCACCTCGAAGATTCAAATCGATTTGGGCACAGCAACGAAATATGACACCATCACGGCATTCGACGTTCCGCAGTTGGAAGGCGCCGTCATGAAGCCTCCTTACCTGCACAACGGCGAGGCACTCGAGCTGGAAGAGATCTGGACGCGATTCAATCCGGAGGATAAACACGGCCTCACATCCGACATGAACAAGGCGCAGCTCAACGATTTGATCGAGTACCTGAAGACATTATGAGACCGGCAATGAATGCGAACAAAATCACGAGCGTACTCCGAAGGGCTCTTCTGAGTGTGGCATTGCCACTCGCCGCACTGCCGTGCGTCCGTGCACAGGCGCCGGCGCCGGATCGGGCGGCCAAACCCGCGCTCTACACGAAGTGGATCAATTACACCGCGGCGAACGGATTTCCAGAGGGTGAGGTGTATTGCGTGACGGTCGACGGCACACGCGTATGGGCCGGGACATCGCATGGACTCGTCCTGCTCGAAGGTGGCCGCGTGAAGAAAGTGTTCACGCCAGAAGATGGCTTAGCCGGCCGTGCGGTGATGTCGATCGCGGTCGACAAACAAAACGGCGATGTGTGGGTGGGAACTTTCGGCGGCCTGAGTCTTTATTCGGGTGGGAAATTCCAGAGCTTCACAAACCTCAACAGCGGCCTCGCCAACGATCTCGTGTATGGCGTCGCGATGCAGGGGCAATTTCTTTGGGTTGCAACAGCCGCCGGAGTCAATCGCCTCGATACAAACTCTGGAAGCTGGTCGATCTTCAATGAAACCAATGCACCGTTCAATGAGCCATGGGCCTACGGAATCTCAGTTGCTCAGCAGAAGGTGTACTTCGCCGTCTGGGGCGGGGGAGTTCTGGCATACGATCTCGCAAAAGAAACCTGGAAGCCGTTCACCGACCCCGACGGGGAGCAAGAACTAGTTCTCTATCGAAACCAGGGGTTGATCCACAACATCGTCAGCAGCGTTTCTTACAACACGGACACGAAGACGTTTTGGGCCTCCACCTACTTTGGTCTCAGCAGCTACGATGGCCGAAACTGGCACAACTACCTCACCAAGGACAGCGGACTGGCCTCAAATTTCATCAACGCCGTACAGTCGCGCGGCGACAACGTATGGGCCTCCACGCAGAGCGGCCTGAGCCAGCTCGACACCAGAACCAACACCTGGATCACCTATAACCGGAATCAAAAAACCGGGCGCGGCGAGATCCTCGTCACGAGCGCGGATGGCGGCAAGCAACGGATCGCCACGGAGACCAGCCTGGCGCACAGCTACATTCTCAACACAGCATTTCAAGGCGACGACATCTGGGTGGCGACCGCACAGGGTCTGAGCCATGGTATCCGCGCACAACCGAAGGAGTAAAGACTATGAGCCCCACGATCGTAGCAACGCACAACATGACGAATGAAACCATAGGCGCACACAAGCCGATTCGCAAAAAGGCGATGTCCGCTCCCAAGGCGCTCAACGAGGCCTACAAGTACCAGCGCCCCTCGTCCTTCTCGCGCGGCATGCGCCTGGACATCAAGGGCATTACCATCCTGATGATCTCGGGGACAGCCAGCGTTGGAGAAAACGGCGAGACCGTTCATCCCGGCGACTTCGGCGCACAAACCAAACGCGCCTACCAGAACGTCACCGAGCTGCTGAAGTCCGAAGGCGCTACCTGGAAAGACGTGGTCCGCACAACCTGCTACCTCCGCGACATTGAGCGCGACTACGAGCAATTCAATCTGATCCGCACGGAGTTCTTCAAAGAACAGGGCCTCGAAATCCTGCCAGCCTCCACCGGCATCCAGGCCATCCTCTGCTGGCCAACCCTTCTCTATGAGATGGAAGCCATGGCAATCTTCGAAACACCTGCATCCATCGATCCGCCGCACTTGAGATAGCCAAGGTAAGGAGCTCCAACAT
Organism: Acidobacteriaceae bacterium; assembly: GCA_035482415.1. Lineage (GTDB taxonomy): Bacteria > Acidobacteriota > Terriglobia > Terriglobales > Acidobacteriaceae > Granulicella. The sequence goes on from DATHQT010000057.1 coordinate 144,607, forward strand.
GAACCAGAAGATTGCAGGTCAAGTGAGCCTCGAGGACCTTTCGCGGATCTGTCCGACGATCAGTCGCCGTATGCACCCCGAGTTTGGCGAGTGTTGCGGTTTTGAAGTGGAAGTCGGCACAGTGCGGTTCGGCACTAAAGTCCCGGTCGTGATTGCAGGACCGTGCGCCGTTGAAAGCGAGCGGCAGATGATCGAGGTCGCCCTCGCGGTGAAGGCGGCTGGTGCAGACATGTTGCGCGGCGGCGCCTTCAAACCACGCACCTCGCCGCATGACTTTCAGGGGCTGGGCCTGGAAGGGCTCAAAATTCTGCGGGCCGCAAGCATTCTCACCGGCCTTCCTGTCGTCACGGAAGTTTTGGACGTTCGGCTGGTCGAACTGGTCAGCCAATACGCGGACATGTTGCAGATCGGCTCGCGCAGCATGCAGAATTATCCGTTGCTCGTCGAGGCGGGGCGCAGCGGCAAGCCTGTTCTCTTGAAGCGCAGCATGGCGGCGAGCCTGTGCGAATGGCTGGGCGCGGCTGAGTACATTGCCAACGAAGGAAACCTGAACATCGTTCTCTGCGAGCGTGGAATCAAAACCCACACTGCCGGAGAATACTCGCGCTACGCTCTCGATCTCAACGTGGTTCCCGCTGCGCATGCGGAGACATTTCTTCCAGTGATCGTGGACCCAAGTCATGCGACCGGTGTGGCATCCAGGGTGGAGCAGGCAAGCCGCGCAGCCATTGAATTTGGCAGCGATGGCTTGTTGATCGAGGTCTCGACTTGGGACCGCGATCCCGACTCGCGGCGGCCATTATGCGATGCCGACCAGGCAATCACCCCTGAGACGCTGGCCAGAATCGTCGAATTTATCCGCGAACGGGAAGCCGCCGCGCAGTACAGTACCGACCCGGCGATGCTACTCGGGTCAGAGCACTAGAGGTGATTGTCGATCCGGAGATTCGAACGATGAAGACGAAACGATGTGTTGCGGTTCTGCTAGTGGCCGCGAGCGGTTTGCTGGCAGCGCACGCCAATGCGCAAGCGACCTCGCCGGCCACTCGCGCAGAAAAGGCCGAAGTGCCGTACGGGAATATGCCGCCCGCTGCCAGGCCTTTTGCGAACTACCGCAAGCCATACCAGGAGTGGTACGTGCAGCCGGACTCGCTCGATTATGGTGGCGCTGCGCGAAGCGAACCGGATGGAGATGTAACCGCGCTCAAGACAATCAACATCGGCTTTCTCGGCCCCCTGGACGCAGACAATGAAGACTCACCCTATGGAATCGCCATGCTGCATGGCGCGCAACTCGCCATTGACGAGGTCAATGCAAGCGGGGGATATCGTCGCAAACCCTTCGCTCTAATCATCCATGACGATCTCGCGCTATGGGGAGCTTCGTCGATGGCGATCGTTGACATGCGCTATAAGGATCAGGCGTGGGCGATGCTTGGCTCGGTTGACTCAGCGTCAACGCACGTCGAATTGCGCGCGACCTTGAAGCTCGAACTGCCGATCATGGATACCGCCACCAACGATCCCACCGTCACCCAGACACTCGTTCCGTGGCTGCTGCATAACTTTCCCGACGACCGGCAGCAAGGGTATGCGCTGGCCGATTACATCTTTCTGCAGCGTCACCTGAAACGTATCGGCATCCTGCAGGTGAACAATCGCTACGGTCGGGTCGGAAAGGAAATATTCTCCGCAACAGCGCGCCGCATCGGTCGCCAGCCAGTTGTCGAAGTCTGGTTTGGCGCGGACACCACGGATTTTTCATCTCAATTACGCACAATCAACGCGAGTAACGTGGACGGCCTGGTCATCTGGGGCAATGCGGCAGAGGCAGGTCTCATCCTGAAACAGATGCGCGCTCTGGGAATGCAGCAACCGGTGTTTGGCAGCAGCCGTATTTGCAGTCCGGAGGTTATCAAGATTGCTGGCGCGGCATCCGAGGGTCTGACCGTTATCAGCGCCATCAATCCAACGCGCAACGATCCCACGTGGATGGCCTTCCAGCAACGGTTTGCAAAACGCTTCGGCGTCGAGCCGGATGCCTATGCCGCCTACGCTTACGATGGCGCAACGATGCTGATGGGCGCGATCAACCAGGCAGGCCTCAATCGCGGCCGCATCATGGATGCATTGCGCGGCTACGAGATGAAGCACTATGCAGGTGTGAGCGGAAGCGCCTTCTTCGATTACACGCTGAATAACATCGCCCCCGTTACGTTTGCCCAAATTCGCGACGGGAAGTTTGCCTACTGGCCAGAGCAGCGCACCGACTGGAAGCGCGCCGATGTGGCCAATGCGCGGTAGGGAACTGGGTTGCTACGCTGTCATCGTTGCGTTGCTGCAACTAGGATGTGTCGCGCCGGCGCGCGCCCAGACCACGACGCCGTACGCTTCCATCTCCACAGAGGTGGAAAGCTACGCAGGGCCGGGGCGAGCGTCCGCAAACGATTTGACTGGCCAGGTGGTTCGGATTGGGCTGCTCGCTCCACTGCAGGGTGCACGCAAGGCCGAGGGCGAGGCGATGATAGCAGCCGCTCAGATGGCACTGCGCGACACGGCGTCGCAGCGGTTGAGCCGGCGCCGCGTAGCGTTGGCCGTGGAGGACTCGAGCGGGTCGACCTGGGGCATGGTCTCCGATGCGGTGATCCGTCTCATGCTCAACGACGAGTCAATTGCAGTGATCACGTCCACCAGCAGAGCGGATGCTCACTTGTGTGAGCAGGTTGGCAACCGGATCGGCGTCCCTGTGCTGACGCTCTCCGCGGACGCAACCACGACCCAGATTGATATTCCATGGATCTTCCGCATGGGCCCGAGCGATGCCGCAGAGGCACAGGTGATCGCCCAGGATATGTATAGCGTGCGCAAGCTTCACAACGTGCTGCTGATCACACAACACGACCGTGAGGGCGATCGTGCCGCCCAGGAAATGAAGCAAGCCGCATTAGGCCTCGGTGCGCCGGCCCCTCACGTGATCTCTCTCGATGAAGCACCACTAGATCCTGGATCCATCGTGAGAGCGATCCAGTCTGAGTCTCCACAAGCGATCGTCATTTGGACGAGTCCAACGACCGCGGCAATCCTATTACGCGCACTTCAAATTGCAGGAGTGAAAACCATCTGCTACCTTTCGCAGAATGCAAGCTCCGAGATGCACGACGCGTCGACGAGCGAATCAACCGCCAGTGAGACCTGGACCATCGCCGGCAATGATGAACCAACCGGCACCCGCCAGAGTTTTGCAGACCGCTTCCGTCGATCGACAGGGACAGCCCCAACTCTTGTCGCGAGCCAGACCTACGATGCGGTGATTCTAACCGTGCATGCATTGCAGACAGCAGGCCCGAATCGTGCGCGTGTCCGGGATGAGATTGCCAAGGCCAACCAGTACGACGGGGTGTCTGGCAAAATCTCCTTCGACTGCGAAGGCAACGACCGCGCCGCCCTGCACCTGGTCCAATTGAAGTAGCTGGCTGCCTCCGCCAACTCGGCGCAAGCGGTTGGGTGAGAGAGCCATCTCGCTAACGCCTTGTGATTACAGTGTCAGGGGTTGAATCGACGGCCAGCCCTATCCGGGTGTAGCTCTCAGGCATTACTATGGATCGCGAACTAAAGCGCTTTACGAAATAACGATAGAGTAGCTCTCCGGAGAGATCCATGCGCCGATCCATTGCATCTCGAAGCTCCGCCATCCACGTCAGCCTTGTACTCTTCGCGTGCATCAGTTATGGCGCGCATGCGCAAGACAACGCCTCCGCTTCCTCGCTGCCCGCGCCGGTAACCTTTACGGCTGCGCAGGATCATCAGAACATGATGGATCAACTTGGCATCAAGCGGCTCCGGCCCGGGCCAAGCGGTAATGAAAAAGCACCCGACCACGCGAACTATGAGGAGGCGGTCGCGAACCCTTATCCACACCTTCCCGACGCGCTCCTGCTGAACAATGGCCAGCCCGTAACGACCGCGAAGGAATGGTGGGAGGTACGACGGCCTCAGATCGTGCACGCATTTGAAGAGAATGTTTATGGCAAAGTTCCGGCCGACGTGCCCACGGTCCACTGGACCGTAGCGGCGATCGATCACGAGATCATTGGCGGCCACCCGGTCATCGCGAAGGCCTTAGTTGGACAGGTGGACAACTCTGCCTACCCGCAGATCTCCGTCACCATTCACATGACGCTGGTTCTCCCGGCGAGCGCGACCGGCCCGGTGCCGGTCCTCATGATGTTCGGCCGAGCAGGCTTTCCTGCACCCAACCAGCCTTCGACCGACGAGCTTGCAAAAATCAACGCGGCCGAAAAAGCGCTCCTCGTGCAGCAGGATCCTTCTCTCAAACAAGTCTTCGCCGATCATCCCGCGTGGGAACCAAACCTTCCTGTGCCCTTCGAGTTTCCTCAGTTCAATGCCGACGGCGATCCGCCCAACACCTGGGAACTCATCGCAGCCGGTTGGGGCTTCGTCACCATTGACCCACAGAGCATCCAGGCCGACAACGGAGCAGGTCTCACCCGAGGCATCATCGGTCTCGTCAACAAAGGGCAGCCGCGCACACCCGATCAATGGGGTTCGCTGCGGGCCTGGGCGTGGGGCGCCGGACGCGGCCTCGACTACCTGGCGACCGATCCCGCGGTCGATGCCAAACACATCGGAATCGAAGGCGTCTCCCGCTACGGAAAGGCTGCCCTCGTGACCATGGCCTTCGATCAGCGCTTCGCCATGGTGCTGGTTGGCTCGTCCGGCAAAGGTGGTGCAACGCCACTGCGCCGCAACTTCGGAGAAGCGGTTGAGAGCCTGACATCGGATGGGGAATACCACTGGATGGCGGGCAACTTCCTGAAGTATGGAGCCGTGGACGCCAGCTTCGGAAGCAAGACTCCCGGCGATCTTCCTGTCGACTCCAACGAGTTGATTGCCTTGTGCGCGCCGCGCCTGACCTTTATCAGCTACGGAATTCCAGAGAAGGGCGATGCAAAGTGGCTCGATCAGCGCGGAAGCTACATGGCTACCGTTGCGGCGAGTCCAGTCTTTACGCTGCTTGGCGTCAAGGGCCTTGGTGTGGACGAGGACTATCACACCGCCAAGATGCCGCCCGTGAATGATGGCCTGCTGGACGGACATCTTGCGTGGCGCCAGGACGATGGCGGCCATACCGACGCGCCCAACATGAAATATTTCATCCAGTGGGTCGACAAGGCCGTCGGCTACGGCAACGCAACATCTCAAAACTAGATCAGCATTCGGCAGCCCGCGGGCCCGCAAAGCCGCGCTGCGCACCCAGAGAGGGAACCCATGGACCGCCGCCAATTCGCAAAGACTTCCGCGTTCGCACTCGCTGCCACGCATCTTCCATCCTTCGCCCAGGCACCCGCGGCGCAAAAACCCGTAGGGTTCGCCGCGGTGGGCCTTGGAACAATCTCGGACATCTTCATGCGTGCCTGCGCCAACTCGCAGTCCGCGAAGATCACCGCGCTCGTCACCGGCCATCCCACGGAGAAGGGAAGCAAGTACGCTGAGATGTACGGCATCCCGAAGAGTTCCATCTACACGTACGAGCAATATGAACGCCTCGCTGAGAACAAAGAGGTCGACGCGGTCTACATCGGGTTGCCCAACAGCATGCATTGCGAGTACACCGTGCGTGCCGCGCGAATCGGCAAGCATGTGCTCTGCGAGAAGCCGATGGCTATCTCAAGCGTGGAATGCCGCACCATGATCCAGGAGTGCCGCACCGCGAACGTAAAACTCATGATCGCCTATCGCGTTCACTTCGATCCCACCTGGCAACAGGCGATGCAGATCATTGACTCCGGCGGCATTGGCGACATCCAGTCGTTTCAGGGAGGATTCTTCAACCAGCAACGCGCAGGCGCCTGGAGGCTCAGCCGCAAGCTTGGCGGCGGCGGCTCCGTGCTCGATGTCGGCATCTACCCGCTCAACGCGATCCGTCACCTCACGCGCGAGGAGCCCACCAGTTACACGGCCGTCGTCTCGACCCGCGACTTCAGTGGCCGCTTCGCGGAGGTTGAGCAATCGGTGGAGTGGACCATGAAGCTCCCCTCCGGCATCATCGCCTCCTGCGGCTCTTCCTACGGCCAGAGCGCTCCAGGCTTCTTGACGATCAATGGTGACAAGGGCTATCTCCAGTTGCAGCCTGCGTTCCTCTACGATGGCGTGCAGCTGGTCGGCCGCGTCAACGGGGAGCCGATCGATGTGCTCGGCACCGGCAAGGCTCCGTTCCAGTTCGCTTTGGAAGCAGAACATTTCGCCGACTGCATTCGCCACAACAAACGCCCCGAATCGCCCGGCGAAGAAGGCCTCAAGGACATGCTCGCGATCGAAGCTATCTACAAAGCCGCAGGTACACCGATCGCGTGAGAACACTCTTCCAGGAAAGTTGGCGTCCAAGAATGCGAACTCTACCATTCACCCGTGGCGTGCTTGGCGCGTGCGCGTCAATCGCCGCCATCGCGGCGCTGCCTCGGACTCTCCCGCTCATGCCGCACGTGCTCGCGGCAGCATCCCAGGCTAGTCCCTCCTTGCAACCTGAGATCCTTCGCCTCGACCCGGCGCTTGATGCAATCATCGCCCCGGGAACGAAGATCGAAAAAGTTGCCGACACCTTCAAGTTCACCGAAGGTCCCATGTGGTACGAAGGCCGCCTATGGATCTCTGACGTGGTAGGCGACAAGACCTATGCGGTATCGGCCGACGGCGTCGTGCAACTGCTGGTCGACAAGTCCGGAGGCTACCCCAATCCCCCTGTCGGATCGTATCTCGGTCCCAATGCCATGGTGACGGACAAGGACGGCACCGTGCTGCTCGCCCAGCAGGGTGGCCGGCAGATTGTGCGCATCGTGCGCGTCGGAGATCACCTGGAGCTTCGGCCGTTCCTCTCCACCTATGACGGTAAGAAGTTCAACAGCCCGAACGACCTCGTCTTCGCTCCGGACGGCTCGCTGTGGTTTACCGATCCTTCCTATGGCCTCGCTCTCGGCGATAAGGACCCCGCAAAGGAATTTCCGTTCAACGCCGTCTTCCGCTTCGCACACGGAAAGCTGACGCCGGTGATCAAAAACCTTACCCTGCCCAACGGGATCGGTTTTTCGCCCGACGGAAAGATTCTCTACGTCTCGAACTCCGGCCCGGACCTGTGCGTGATGCGCTACGACGTGCTCCCGGACGGCTCCGTCTCCGCCGGCGTCAAGCTCATCGACTACCCCCACCCCATCGGTAGCGGAGTCCCCGACGGCCTCAAGGTCGACGCGGCAGGGAATATCTGGAGCACCGGCCCGGGCGGCGTTCGCATCATCGCTCCCTCCGGCAAAGTCCTCGGTCAAATTCGACTGCCCCAGACTGCAGCCAATCTCGCCTTTGCAGATCGCGGCACGACGGTTTACATTACGGCGCAGACCACGGTCTATCGCATCCACGTCGTCACGCCAGGAGAGATGCCGCTCTACCAGCGATAGAGGCACGCACCCTATTCCGGACGCGTTTTCCACCGAATCCATCGCGCCCATCCGCCCAGGCCCAGACTAATCGATTAAGTAGACGTTCCCGGAGATCCGGGCGGAGTCACCGGAAAAGCGAATTGCCCTGTGCAAAATTCTGTCGCTCCTGGTTTGAAATTGAGCATTGGCTCGACGGTCGATGGTCTCTCATAAACTGTTCTCCTGCAAATAGTTACAAGGAGCGTAACTCCCCGCACGTAGCTCTCGCCTGTGTACGGAACCTGATCGTGTTCCAGCTTTCCTAAAGCCCTTTAAGAAATAGATTGACAACCCTACATTGAGGTCTGTAAAGAATGGTGCGGCATTAAATCGCATTAATAGATGCAAATGAATGTGTATGGGCTTTCAACCGAACGACTTAAAAGAGGCCGTATGAACTCTGGAGGTAGTATGCAAATGAATCACAGGAAGATGGAGCAGGGCCGAAGCGATAGCCTGAATGCTCCAGCCAATGTGCTGACGACGAAACTTCGTCGCGGCAACTGGCTTAGCTTGGGAGCGGGACTGTTGGCAACACTCCTGCTGCTATTCGCTCTACCCGCACTGCACGCTCAAACGACCGCGCAGATCTCTGGCCTGGTCACCGACACCACCGGCGCCGTCATCCCCGGCGCGACCGTCACCCTGGTCAACGAGGCCACGCAGGACAACCGCGTCGTCAAGTCCAACGGCGATGGACTCTACTCCTTCCCCGCTTTGCTGCCTTCCTCCTACACCATCAAGGTGACGGCGAAAGGTTTTGAACCAAAGAGCCTCACGGGCCTCATCCTGCACGCAGGTGACGAGCGTTCGATTCCGGCATTTGCCCTAACCATCGGTTCCGAGACCCAGACCGTAACCGTCGAAGCCTCCGGCGAGATGATCCCGCAGGATAACGGCGCGCGTTCCGACGTTCTCACCTCCAAAGACATCGAGAACCTGGCTCTCGAAGGCCGCGATACGACGGAACTCTTGAAGGTTCTTCCGGGCGCGGTCACGATGTCGGGTGGACTCACGCAAAATAATCCCTCCTTCAGCGATCTCAGCATTTCGGCGAACGAAAGCGCCATCGGCACCGGCATCGCTCTCAATGGCGTTCCGAACCGCGGCGGTACGGCTCTCCTTTCGGACGGCGTCAGTGTTCTCGACCCGGGCGACATGGCAAGCTCGATCGGCATCATCAACCCCGAAATGACGGCTGAGGTCAGCGTCCAGACCTCCAACTTCGGCGCCTATGTGCAGAACGGTCCAGTCGTCGTCAGCGCCATCAGTAAGTCTGGTACGTCACACCTCCATGGAACTGCGTACTTCGTTGCCCGCAACGATATCTTCAACGCCAACGGCTGGCAGCAGAATCACCAGGGAATTCCCAAGGCGGGTGCCCACTACTACTATCCCGGCGGCAACATCGGCGGCCCTGTCCCCTTCACGCACGACAAGGCCTTCATCTGGGGCGGCTATGAGCGCTTCCTGCAGAACCCCGGTAACGGCAACATCCTGGAGTCGTACATCCCCTCTCCGGAGATGATGAAGGGCGATTTCAGCACCGACAACGCAGACAACAACATCCTCTGCCCCAATGGCTTCTCTTCTACGGCCCAGGGTAACTGGTGCAACAACCTCGCCGGCATGGTCCTTCCGGACGGCACAGCCATCACTCCTGGACCAGGCACCACCGGTTCCATCATCCCTTCGCAATACATCGATCCGGGCGCGGCGGCATTGGCATCTTTCTGGCCGAAAGCCAACGCCAACCCTGCAACCACTGCTGGCGGGTACAACTATTACGCTCCCGTCGTTGCCCCCAACAATGGTTGGGTCTATCGCATTCGTATGGACTACAACCTCAACGACAGCAATAAATTCTACGTTTCCTATCAACAGGCCTACAGCTCAACACTCGCTCAAGGCAATGGCGCTCACATCTACTGGACCCCCGGGAATTCCATTCCTGCCCCCGGCGGTGGCTTGGTCGGCCAGGTCTTTACTAAGTCGATCTCCGGTCACTTTGTTCACACCTTCTCCGCTACCACCACCAACGAATTCATCGCGGCTTGGGGCTTCGGCAGCTTCCCCTTCGGACCTCCAAACCCGAAGGCTGCTTATAAGAGCACGCTGGGCTATACCTACGGATCCGTCTTCAACGCTTCGCAGCTGATTCCGTCTTACAGTTCCGCAGGTACCGACACCTTCCCCGACTTCTCGCAGGGTGATTGGTTCGAGCCCAACGGATATTACCTGGTCCGCAAGGAAGTCCCCAGCTTCACGGATAACTTCACCAAGGTCTGGGGTGCGCACACGCTCAAGATCGGTGCCTATACCCAGAACACCGGCAACCTGCAGGGCAATGATGGTGTGAGCCCGAACGGAAGCATCAACAGCTTCAGTGGTAAAAACCCGAACGCCTTCACCGGAATCAGCACCGGTTCGCCTAACAATCCCGATGCGAACTTCTTCATCGGCAACGTCTCGAGCTACACGGAAAGCAATTCGGCTCCGGTTAGCGATATGGCTTACCAGAACACGGCCGTATATGTTGACGATTCCTGGAAGGTCAACAGAAAGCTGAACGTCGAACTCGGCGCTCGTATCGAGCACGTAGGTCACTGGTACGATCGCGAGGGCACTGGTATGGCGGTGTTCCTCCCAGGCCGCGTCTTCTCGGATTACTATTCCGGCAAGATCGACCCGGGTTACTACTGGCACAAGATTGACCCGGGCATCCCTCTAAGCGGACAGCCTAACCGTTTCGCCTTTGTCTCTCCTCGCTTCGGTGTTTCCTATGATCCGTGGGGAACCGGCAAGACCGTGGTCCGCGGAGGTTGGGGCGTCTATCGCTTTGCTGGACAATACAACGATTACGCCGCTGCGCTGACCACCGCACAGGCCGTCGTCAACTACAGCTTGCCGGGGCAGAAGACTGTTCAACTCAGTCAGATCGCCAATCTGAAGTCTCAGCCTTGCACCACGCCTCCTTGCGGGATCAGCGGCGGGCAGAATGGATTGGATGCCAATGATTATGGCGTGCCAATCACCTACGCCTGGAACCTGACCATCGATCATCGCTTCAAGTGGAACACGCTTCTGGATATCGCCTACGTCGGCAACACCGCTAGCCAGATCCTGGATAACGGCGAGACGATCCAAGGCAGTGGTTTCACCGCCCTTGCAGATCAGAACAAGACCCCGATTGGGGCGCTGTTCCTGCCAGATCCTAAGACTGGTATCACCTCCACCAACCCGGAAAACGTAGGTACAAACCCAACCACGGGTGCACCCACCGGCAACTCGCTGGCGGACTACCATCCCTTCGGCTATGCCTATGGCACCAACACGGTTGCCATGTCGCAAAGCAACCAGTACTCCAACTACAACGGTCTGCAGGCCGCCTATATCAAGGAAACCGGCAAGCTGAACTTCGACTTCAACTTCACGTGGTCGAAGACCCTGGGAACCGTATTGCAGGCAAACCCCTTCACCGTTCGTGCTGGAAACTACGGGATAGCATCCATTGACCGTCCCTTTGTCTTCAACGCGACCTACCTCTACCAGACCGGCGATTTCAATCACTGGGGCAAGATTGGTCATATCCTCCTCAGTGGCTGGACCGTCTCTGGAATCTCAACCTGGCAGGCAGGCGGCAGCTTGTTGGCCCTTCTCGGCAACAGCGTTCCGAACTTCGGTCTGTCGGAGAGCTACAGCAACAACCCAACCACCAACGGCGTCGGTTCCGGGGTCTCTCAGGCGACCTACTACGGTACCGACGAGGGAGGCCTGGCCATCCAGCCAGTGCTTACCTGCAATCCGAACAAGGGTCTTGCGAAGTATCAGCGCCTTCAGGTTAGCTGCTTTGCAGCACCCACGATCGCTGGTAACAACCAGATCGGCGAGTTCGGTGGTAAGGCTTACCCCCGCATGAGCATGGGTTCGTACTTCGATAATGACCTTGCTTTCTACAGAACCATCCACATCCACAACACCCAGAACGTCCAGTTCCGCTTCTCAATGTTCGACTGGATGAACCACGCGTTGCCGGAGTTCAGCTCGTCGAATCAGGTTACCCTGCGGTACCTGGTCGACTACCCAAGCAAGGCCGTCACGCTCAACACCGGCACAGGTGGAACTTCGAAAACGTTCGGATATATGGACACAAAGACCGCATATCCGTACGCCCGTATCCTCGAGTTCAACCTGAAGTACACCTTCTAACCCTAACCTTGTGGCCGGGATGCATCTCAATGCCTCCCGGCCAGACTTTTCAGAGGTGCGGCCATTCCACCGGCCACCCAAGCACCCGCTATCAATTCAGTGCCTCCATCGGAGGGTGGCGTTTTCCAGCCACCTTCTTTTTTTGTCACGTAAAATAACCGTGAAGCTCGGTTGTCCTTCCCGCCACCACGACGATACAGCTCAATTTTTCATGCATTGGATGCTTTCGATGAACCTCGTCAAGATGAGCCCGCCACCCGCCGTATTGGCGAGCCTGCTGGTCCTCATTGGCGGCCTTCCCGCACCCGCACAACAGACCCAGGCGCCCGCCACAGCAACCGGCGACTCCATCCTGCAACGCCGCTACGACGCTGCGCAGAAGTTCCAGGCAGCCAACGAACTCGATCATGCCGCGCAGCAATACAAGATCTTTATCGCCGACGCGCTCGGAGAGTTTGCCCTCGGCCACGCCCGCGCCGGCCAGTACGGCAAGGCAGCAAACGACTTCGATACAGCACTCAGCCTGGTCCCTGATTTTCCCGCGATGAAGATTCAATACGCCCGTGTCGCGCTGGACAGCGGTAATCTCGACCACGCAAAACTCCTGGCCTCCGGCGTAATTCAGAACTATCCCAACAACCCGAAGGTCGCAGCCGATGCCCATGCGATTCTTGGGCGCGTCCTTCTGAAAGCCAACGAAGACACCAAAGCCAGGCAGGAATTCGAAGCCGCGGTCGCCCTGGATCCGACCTTCGAAAATGGCTACGAGCTAGCCGTCGCCGATCTCGATCTCGGCGATGGTCCAGGCGCTTCGAAGATCTTCTCCGAAATGCTGTCCTCCTTCGGCGATACAGCGCCCATCCACATGTACTTCGGCCAGGCCTACGGCCGCTCTGATTTTCAGGACGACGCCGTCGCCGAGTTCACCAAGGCCATCGCCAAAGACGACAAGCTGCCCGGCGTCCATTACTCCCTCGCCGCCGCCTATCTCTCCACCTCCGGCAACTCGAAACTTCCCGAGGCTGAAGCCGAGCTGAAGAAAGAGATCGCCATCTCGCCAAAATACGCAGCAGCGTACGCGGCTCTCGGCCATCTGCTGGCCCAACAGCATGACCCTGCCGCGCAGCTCGAAGCGGAGACTGATCTCAAGCGTGCGACCGAGCTCGCCCCCACCAGTCCCGACGGATTCCTCTACCTGGGCCAGTTCTACTCGGACGCTCACAAGCTTCCCGAAGCAGAAGCCGCTCTTCGTCAGTCCATCGCCCTCACCAACGACGTCTCGCGAAATGCATACCAGGTGCAGAAGGCGCACTATCTCCTCGGACGCCTCCTCATGCAAACTGGCCAACCCGAGGAAGGGAAGAAGGAGATCGCGATCTCACAATCGCTGCTGCAGCAAAATCTTCAGCGCGACCAGAATCAGCTATCCGATTATCTGCAGACCAAACGGGCCGCGCAGACCGCCTCCACGCTCGCTCCCGAGATGCCCATGACGGTCGAAGATCACACCGTCGATCCCGAAGCCGAACACCAGGTGGAGCAACTCGAAAAGCAACTTGGTCCCGCCATCGCCGACAGCTACAACAACCTTGGCGCGATTGCCGGCAGCCAGGGCAACTATGTTGCTGCATTGCAGTCCTTCGAACGTGCCGCCGAGTGGAACTCTGCATTGCCCGGCCTCGATGTCAACTGGGGGCGTGCGGCTTTCTCAGCAGGCGCCTTCGCTCAAGCTGTCGTTCCACTGAGCCACTATCTGCAGGCCCACCCAACCGATAAAGACGTGCGTGCCGAGCTCGGCCTTAGCCAGTTCTCCATCAAGGACTACGCCGCCGCGCGCCAGACATTAGAACCCCTCAACGATCCTTCAAGCGAAGCTCCGCGCCTTCAGTTCGCCTACGCTGCCTCCTTGATCGAGACTGGCGACACAAGCACCGGCGTAGCCCAGTTGCTCGCCTTGGAGAAGGCAAATCCAAACGTCGGCGAAGTTCACCGGGCACTCGGCGAAGCCTACTCAAAACAGAAATCCGCAGGCGCCGCAACCGAACTGGAGACCGCAATTCGCCTCGACCCCTCCGACGCCGACGCGCACGTCGCGCTCGCCCGCCTCCGTTTGGCGCAGGGAAACAAGTCGGCTGCTATCACCCAGTTCCAAGCTGCCCTGAAGCTTGAGCCCGGAAACCAATCCCTGCAAAAAGAACTCGCGGATGTCCCGGGCGCCACTGCCCATCACTAGATCGTCACGAGCCGAAACTCCATCAGTGCTTCACACCGGCCGGAACGATCTTCTCGCGAGGCACCACCCCCTGGCCCTCGAGCACACAATAGAATTTGTCCGCCGCCAAATTCTTCAGCGTCTCTTTCTGTCCGGACGGCCACGTGATCTCCACGCTGTCCACCGTCTCGTGCGCTCCTAAACCAAAGTGCAGCCGCACGTCATTCTGCGAAAGATAGCTGCCCCCGCTGCGTACTTCGCCAAGTTGTACAAGGTCGCCGGCCGTCACGTGTACTCTCGCGTTCAGCGCCAACCGGTTGCTCTTGGTCCCCGCGAGCTCAAAGTTGATCCAGTGATTCTTCGGACCACCCTCGGTGCGTAGAATCATCGGGCTGCCTTCAAGATTCTCCACCACCAGCTCCGTGTGCCCGTCATTGAAGAGATCGCCCACCGCCAGCCCGCGACTCACCTGCGGAATCTGAATGGCCGGCCCCACCAACTCGCTTGCGTTCCGGAATGAGCCGTTGCGCTGATTCAAAAACATCTGCTTCGGCTCTCGGTACTTCGTTCCAATGTCTCTCGTGTCCACTTGCGGATACACGTGGCCATTCACCAGAAACAAATCCGCCCAGCCATCATTGTCCAGATCGAAGAACGCGTCCCCCCAGCCAACATAGGGCGACGTTGCAACCGTCAGCCCCGCCTGGTCCGACACATCCGTGAAGTTCAAATCCCCATCATTGCGAAACAGCGCGGTGTACTCCTCGCTGAAGTGCGTGACCGCAACCGAGAAGCGTCCGGCATGCAGATAGTCTCCCAGCGCCACTCCCATATTCGCCTGTTCGTAGCCATCTTTATTAACCGCAATGCCAGACGGATACGCCACATCCGTAAACTTACCCTTGCCGTCGTTCTGATAAAGATAGTTGGGCTCGCCATCGTTTGCCACGAACAAATCGATCTTGCCATCCCCATTAAAATCCGACCACACCGACGTCAATCCAAAATACTTCTGCGCATCGTCCACGCCTGCCTGCTTCGAAACGTCGGTGAATGTCCCATCCCCGTTGTTGTGGTACAGATTGTCCGGCGAGCCCGTCAGTCCGCGCGGGCCGCACTGCACGGCAATCTCGTGGTACATGCAGGTCTTCTTCGACCCCAGCGTCGGCAGGTCATTCAAATTCAGATCGACATAGTGCGGAACAAACAGGTCCACATAACCATCGTTGTCATAGTCCCCAAAGGCCGCGCCCGTCGCCCAGCCCGCATCGCTGCTCAGCCCCGACAGCTTGGTCACATCCGTAAATGTTCCGTCGCCATTATTCCGATACAGCACCACGCCACCAAAGCACGACACCAGCAGGTCCGGCCAGCCATCGTTGTTGTAGTCTCCCACCATCGCGCCCATCGCCCAGCACGGATGGGCCACACCCGCCTTCTCCGTAACATCCGCAAACGTGCCATCGCGATTATTATGGTAAAGCGCACTTCGCGCCTTCGTCCCCGCCAGCGACATGTCCACGTCCGGCGCATTCGTGAAAAAGATATCCGGCCAACCATCGCGATCATAATCAATCAGCGCCACGCCGCCGCTCATCGACTCGACAATGTACTTCTTGGCCTCCGATGAAAGATGAGTGAAGTGAATCCCCGTCTTCGCCGTAATGTCCACTAGCTGCGGAAGGTCATTCACCGCCACCGCCCCAGGCTGAACCACCGCAGCAGACTTCTTCGCGCCTACCTGCTGGGCCCATGACGCCTGCATCAGCGATGCGCACACGATCAACATCGCTGCCCACCGCATCCCACCCAACCCTCGAGAGCTACTGAACGCGATCATCGAAGGTTCACTACTCTTTGCCGCGCTTCTTCAGGACAATGTTCAGTCGCTTGATCTTCTGATTCAACGTCGAAAGCGGAATCCTGAAAAACTCCGACGCCTCCGTCTGGTTCCAGTTGCAACGCTCCAGCCGATCCGCGATGATCCTCCGCTCAATGTCCTCGATCACATCGAAGAGGGAAGCGTCCGGCCGCTGCTCCAGCAGCGCCGTAGAAAACGTATTGCCGCGCAGCTGTTGCGGCAGCAAATCCGGGCTCAACGTCGGCCCATTCGACAGCACAACGCCGCGCTCCATCGCATTCTCAAGCTCGCGCACATTGCCCGGCCACTCATAATCCAT
Source organism: Acidobacteriaceae bacterium (assembly GCA_035482415.1). Taxonomy (GTDB): domain Bacteria; phylum Acidobacteriota; class Terriglobia; order Terriglobales; family Acidobacteriaceae; genus Granulicella. Next base: position 160,698 of record DATHQT010000057.1, read on the forward strand.
CATCAGACGCAATGCTTCCGAGGACAGCTCGGGTGGCGGAAAGCCGTTCTCTTCCGCATAGAACTTGAGATAGTGATTCGCCAGCAAGGGAATATCTTCCTTGCGATTCCGCAGCGGCGGCAGCTCCAGCGAGATCACATTCAGCCGATAGAAAAGGTCTTCGCGGAATCTACCTTCCTTCACCGCCTGCTCCAGGTTCACGTTGGTCGCAGCGACGATCCGGATATCCACCTGGATCTCCTGTGTTCCGCCGACATGCATAAACCGGCGATCCTGCAACACGCGCAGAATCTTCGCCTGCATGTCCATGCGCATCGTGCCAATCTCGTCGAGGAACAGCGTCCCGCCGTCCGCCACCTCAAACAATCCCTTCTTCGCCGCCACTGCCGAAGTGAACGCACCGCGCTCATGTCCAAACAGCGTCGACTCCAGCAAATCTGACGGCACCGCTCCCGTGTTCACCGGGATAAACGGCTTATCCCGCCGCGGCGAGTGCGCGTGAATCGCCTTCGCGATCAGCTCCTTGCCGGTGCCGCTCTCGCCCTGGATCAGCACCGTCGAGCGGCTCGGAGCCACCTGCGCCACCAGGTCAAACAGTCGCAGCATCGGCTCGCTCTTGCCTACAATGTTCTCAAACGAAACCCGCTGTTTCAGCGTCCGCTTGAGATGCACAACCTCCTGCTCGGCGCGATTCTTTCCAATCGCAATGCGAATATCCGCCAGCAGCTTCTCGTTGTCCCACGGCTTCTGAACAAAGTTCGACGCGCCCGCGCGGATCGCATCCACCACGTTGCCCACCGTTCCGTACGCCGTAATCATGATCACCGGCAGATCCGGTACCAGCGCTTTAATCCGTGGCAGCAGGTCAATGCCGCTCTCTCCCGGCAGCGCGAGATCCAGCAGCATCAGGTCATACGCATTGCGCGTCAGCTGGTCCAGGCCCGCAACGCCATCGCCCGCCAGGTCGACGCGAAATCCCTCCAGCGTCAACAGCGTCTCCAGCGAGTCGCGGATCCCTGCCTCGTCGTCAATGATGAGGATCCTCTGACCCAACGGGTGAACAGCTACACTCGGCTCGTCGATCGGTTCACTCACGGCTGCCTTAGACATGGACTACCTTTCCCTCTGCGCTGGCGGGCTCACTGCCGGCTTGCGTCTTGTGCTGGGGTCGCGGTCCCGTGGTATCGACTGCAGGCAACTCCAGGCGAAAGACCGTGCCCTCGCCCTGCGTGCTGCTCACTTCGATCGTCCCGGCGTGCTCCTGGACGATCCCATACGTCACCGCCAGGCCCAGCCCCGTGCCCTTGCGCTGTCCTTCCTTGGGATTGCTCTTGGTCGTGAAGAACGGGTCGTAGATCTTGCGCATCACCTCCGGCGACATACCCACACCGTTGTCCTCCACGCGAATCTCTACTCCCTTGGACGTGCGCGCCGTGAAAATGCGCACGCTGCCGCTGCCTTTCTCCTGCAGCGCGTCCTTCGCGTTCAACACCAGGTTGACCAACACCTGCTGCAACTTGCCGCGGTTTCCCGACACCAGCGGCAGATCCTCATGCAACTCCGTCGCCACCGCCACACCGGCCGATCGCATCTGGTGCTCCAGCAGCAACACCGTATCGCGCACCATCAGGTTCACATCCACGCGCCCAAAGTCCACGCTGCCCATGCGCGAAAAATTCAGCAGCCCGTTCACAATCTCAGACGCGCGAAACGTCTGCTGCGTTATCTTTTCCAGTACCGGCTGCAGCCGCGCATGCGTCGCCTCATCCGAGCGCAACTGCTTGCCCAGCATCTGTGCGTAGCTCGAAATCACTGCCAGCGGCGTGTTTACCTCGTGCGCCACGCCTGCCGCCAGCAGCCCAATCGACGACAGCTTCTCGGACTGCGTCAGCTGCGTCTCCATGTTGATGCGGTCCGTAATGTCGTCCACAATCACAATGCGTCCCACCGCCTGAAACTCCCGGTTCAATAGCGGAGCAATCGTGATATTCGCCGTGCGTGCCTCGCCCGTCGGCGTTGGCAGACGGAACTTGTACAGCGTGCTCACGCCCTGTTCGCCGCGCAGGCGATCGAACTCCTGCAGAAACTCCACCGGGAACACCTCGCGCAGCGGATGCCGCAGTGCGTCGGCCCTGGGCGTCGCATACATCACTTCCATCTCCGCATTCCAGCTCTCGATCCGGTCTTCCAGATCAACCGCGAACACGCCGATGTTGATCGACTCCACGATGTTCTCGTTGAAATCACGCAACCGCTCGAAGTCCTGGATCTTCTGCTCCAGCCGGCGATACAGCTGGGCATTCTGAATCGCGATCCCGATATACCCCGCCAGTGATTCCAGCAGCTCCATGTCCTCGCTGGAAAGGAAGTCGCCTTCGCCCGTGCGCCCCAGGCCCAGCACCGCAATGGTGCTGCGTCCTGTGCCCTCATGCCTTGCGGCCCGGCACGGCACGTAATAATTCAGATCCAGCGCCGCAGCCGTCTGCCTCTGTTCATCCGGAAGCCGCAGCATGGCATTCGGCGTCTCGAAAAATAAATGGCTGCTGCTGTCCCGGTTATCGAAGTCCAGAAACCCGAGCTCCAGCGAGTCCGCATTCGGAAGCACCTGCTGCGAAAGCCCGTGCGCCGCTGCCAGCGAGAACTTGCTCTTCCGCCCCGCCGTCTCTTCCTGTGCCAGGAAGACCGCCACGCGCGTCACCAGCAACGTCTCCGGCAGCCGCTGCACAATCGAGTTCACCAGCGCCCGCAAATCCGTCTGCGCATTCAGCTCGCTGCCAAACTCCACCAGCGTCTCGCGGTAGTCGATGCTCTTCTGATCGAACACCCGGTCCAGCTGTCCCTGGATTACCCGCTTGAGCGGATCGAACACCAGGCCCGTCACGATGACGGTCGCCACCAGCGCCCACTCGCCGAGATGCTGAAACCGCGTGTGCACCATCTCCGCGCTCAGCGCGACCACGCCAAAGTAGACACCCACCAGCGCCGCCGTCGCCAACGTGTACGACGCGCCGCGCTTGAAGATCAGGTCCACATCCATCAGCCGGTACCGCACGATGGCCCAGCTGAATGTCAGCGGCAGCAGGATCAACGACAGCAGCGCAACCCTGGTCAGCGCGCTCGGCATATACGCGTTGAACAGGAACGGAATCACGTACAGCGCGGTGAAGGGAACTACCGTAAGTACTGTTCCGCGCGACAGCCACTTCAGCTGCTGACGTTGCAGCGGCTGGACCTCGGACCGATAGCGCACCCAGAACACGATCGCCGCCAGAATGTAGAAGCTCGCCAGGTAGGCATAGTCGAACTTGTCCAGGCGCTGCTGCAGTGCCCCGGTCGACTCCCAATGGGTATACGAAAGGTACCGTAGAACCCCCAGCACCAGCCCCGGCACATAGATCAGCGGGTACAACAACCTGCGCCGCCGCCGCGACCCCTCCTGGGTAAAACTGATTGCGAAGTGCAGAAACAGCGCCGGCTGCAGCTCGGTTGCAATAATGTTGCCGGTCAGAATCGTTATGTCGAGGCCGTCAAGAATCCCCGTGAACTTGAATGCATAAAAGATGAACGAGACCAGGCAGAACACGAAGAAGTGTGTCGACTTCGGCGCCGTCCAGCGTCGCAAAAGTACAAACAAACCGATCGCCAGGTACACCAGCGCAATCAGCCGCTCCACCTGCCAGTCGGTCCGGTCCATCGGCTCCAGGTACACCACCACCGGAACCGCGACCATCGAGCTCCCCGTGGTCTTCCGCAGCAGCAAATACCTTACCTTCGACCAGACCCCGAACGCATCAATCTGCCGCTGCAGGGAAGCCAGACGCAGCGTCGGAACGTCGTTCACCGACGTGAGCGTATCCCCCGAACGCACCCCGGCCCGATACGCTGGGGTATCCGGCGGCACCAGGTACGCACGCAATCCCCCTGCTGTCTCTGTCCATCCCGCGCCGTCCGTTGCTGGCGTGTAGTCGCTCTCCTGCACCAGGTTCGCAATGGCGAGTCCCAGGGCGGCCAGAGTAAAAATCGCCAGGACAATCGCCAGCAACCGAGTTTGAGCACCGCTTTTCACGGGGAAGTACCATCTTTCAGGGATGAAGCATGCAAATCAGCGGCCAAAGGGCGAATACTAGCGAATACCGCCGATAACCCAGCAGAATGAGGGAGGTTGAGGAAATCTTGGCCTTTCAGATGCACGAATTCATATGCAGATACGTATTTCAGAATAGCTCGGTTCAGCGCTTACTCGCCATTTGCCTGATCAAATCGGCCTGTCTTATCACCTCATCCACCTGAAAAAGCCTGCATACTCCACGACATCCCGGCCCAGAACTCCTTGCGCGCCGGAACCAATTGTTAAAATCCACGGCCTCAGGCTACCTTCAGCGGAATTTCACGTATCTTTAACAATTGGCGCTTAGCGATGAATGATCTTCAGCCTTCCTATGTTGATCAAACGATCAATGGACCAGCCGAAGCCTGCAAACGTTAGCGAACCGAAAATTTGAACTAGGGGAACCTCCGGCACCATGATGAAGCGCCGTCATATTCAGCTCGATGGCCTTCGCCTCTCGTACCTCGAAAAGGGAAGAGCGGTGGAGAATCAGCCCTCGCTCGTTCTGCTTCACGGCCTCATGGGCTGCGCCGCCACCTTCGTCCCCCTCATGGAGCAGCTGCGCCCCGACCTCCACGTTATCGCCCTCGATCTCCCCGGAGCCGGCGAGTCCGAACGCCGCCACGACATCGACTCGCGCATGGCCACCACCGCAGAACAAGTCAGCCGCATCCTCGACGAGCTCCATCTGCACCGTCCCATCGTCCTCGGCCATTCACATGGCGGAGCGGTCGCGATGAGCCTTGCCGCCAATCATCGCAAGTCGGTTGGCTCGCTCGTTCTTGTCTCGCCCGCGCACCCTTACTTCCGCGAGGGTGATCCGCTCATCCGCTTCTATCTCTCCAAGCCCGGCCAGCTCTTCGCCCACTGCATGCCGTGGATGCCCGAGTGGCTGCAGATGATTGGCCTCCGCCGCATGGCCGGCCCGCAAAGCTGGGACACCCCTGAGCGCCTCAAGCCCTACCGCGACAACCTCCGCACTCCAGGCACCGTCCTCCACCTGCTCCGCCTCCTCCAGACCTGGCACGACGACATGGCCGGCCTGCGCCGCGCCCTCCGCCGCCACCTCGAAACCCCCAGCCTGGTCCTCTGGGGCGACTGCGACCGCGCGGTCCCGGTCCACTCCGCGCCCGAGCTGCGCCGCCATCTACAGCACTCCGATCTCATCACCCTCCCCGGCGTCGGCCACCGTCCCGCCGAAGAGGCCCCCGAGTTGGTAGCCAACTTCATCCGCATGTGGCTCGAGATGGAAGTGCCCGCGCCGTCCATTCGCTACAGCGCGAACGTCTCTCCCAGCCACGCCCGCAAGCCCTCGCGCATCACCCCGAGCTTCGAATCCGGCGACTGAGCTGTCCCCGCAAAGAAGTGGTCCGCACCCTCCACCCACACAATCTTCTTCGGCTCCGCAGCCGCAACCAGCGTTGCCTCCAGCATCCCCTGCGGGCAGAACTTGTCGTGATCCCCACTCACAAACAGCTTTGGCAGGCTCCCGCACGCCGGCAGAAACCGATAGCTGTAATCGCGGCCCGCCGACTGCAGCGGCAGCCCTAATCCCACCAGCCCCCGCACCCGCGCATCGCCGCACGTCGCCCTCAGCCCAACATTCGCGCCAAACGAGAACCCCGCAAACAGCACGGGCAGCCCGAACCTCTCCGTCAACCAGTCCACCGCCGCGCGCACATCGTCCACCTCGCCATAGCCGCCGTCGTGCACGCCCTCGCTCAACCCCGTGCCCCGAAAGTTGAACCGCAGCACCGGCAGCCCAAAGCTCGAGAACGCCTTGGCCGCGTGATACACCACCTTGTTATGCATCGTGCCGCCGCTGGGTGGATGCGGATGCGCCACCACCGCCGCGTACAGCGCATCGTCTTTGCCGGTGCTGAGGATCGCTTCCAGCCGCCCGCCCGGCCCGCGCAGGTCGTCAACACTCTTCAGATGGGATCGAAATAAAGCAGAATCACTCACACCCTCAGTTTAGCCAGTTCCAAGGCTGACTCGCTGACTCGCTAACCTCAGTTATCCTTACAGCAGATGCCAGCCAAGATCCCGATCGATCCCATCCAACTCACCCGGCAGCTCGTCGACCTTGAATCCACCACCTACCACGAGGCCCCCGCAGGCGAGTTCCTCTCCACCTATCTCGCTGCCCAGGGGTACATCATCGAGCGCCAGCCCGTCCCCCAGCCCGATCCCACCAAGAATCCCGCCGCCGGCACCGGCCCCCGCTTCAACGTCTACGCCTCGCTCCCCGGCGTCACCCCCGACATCGTCCTCTCCTCCCACATGGACACCGTTCCGCCCTTCCTCGGCCCCTGCCGCGAAGACGCCGACTTCCTCTACGGCCGCGGCACCTGCGATGCCAAGGGAATCATCGCCACCCAGATCGCTGCCGCAGAAAAACTCATTGCTGCCGGCAAGCGCATCGCGCTGCTCTACGTCGTTGGAGAAGAGCGCGACTCCGCTGGCGCCCTCCTGGCCAACACGACCCCCAAAGGCTCCCGCTTCATCATCAACGGCGAGCCCACCGACAACCGCCTCGCCCTGGCCTCCAAAGGCTGCCTCCGTGTAGAGCTCCGCGCCAGCGGCAAGATGGCCCACTCTGCCTATCCCGAGCTAGGCGACTCCGCCGTAGACAAACTCCTCGCCGCCCTCCACGATATTCAGGCCCTGCCCTTGCCCGTAGTAGAGGGCATCGGCGACTGCACCATGAACATCGGCGTCATCCGCGGCGGCGTCGCTCCCAACGTCATCCCCGACAAAGCCGAGGCCCACATCCTCATTCGCCTGGTCGGCCCGCCCGAAGAGCTGATGGCGCAGATCACCCAGGCCGCCGCCGGCCGCTGCGAGGTCAGCTTCACCCTCAAGCTCCCCTACATGCACATGCGCGCGATCCCGGGCTTCGATACCATGATCGCCAAGTTCACCACCGACATCCCCTCCCTCACCAACTGGGGCGAACCCTTCCTGCTCGGGCCCGGCAGCATCCTCGTCGCCCACACCCCCGACGAACACATCCGCAAGTCCGAGCTGCTGGAGTGTGTTGATCTCTACGTAAAACTTGCCAACAGCCTGCTCGGCTAGGCCTTACGGCAACTTGCTCCACCGGAACTTTAAGTCGCCATGTTTCCAGCACTACGCATGCTCTTCGTCTTCACCCTGTTCGGCCTGCCCGCCGCCCTCGTAGGCATTCCTTACTCACTTCTCCGAGGCAACATTCGCACCATGTACGGCTGGGCCATGTTCGCCATGCGCGCCGGCGTCCGCGCCGGAGGCATCCGCGTCGTCATCCAGGGCGCGGAAAACATCCCCACCGGCGAGTCCTGCATCTTCCTGAGCAACCACGTCTCGAACCTCGACCCGCCCATCCTATTGCCCGCGATCCCCGGCATGTGCAGCGTCTTCCTCAAGAAGTCCTTGATGAGAATCCCCTTCGTCGGCATCGCCATGCGCATGGCCAAATACGTCCCCGTATCGCGCGGCCACTCCCGCGCCGAAGCCGAGCAGAGCGTAGCCATCGCTGCGGATGCTCTCCGCAGCGGCCTGCACATCTTCATCTTTCCCGAAGGCACGCGCTCCCCCGACGGCCACCTTCTCCCCTTCAAAAAGGGCGCATTCTTCCTCGCAGCCGACGCCAACGCACCCATGGTCCCCATCGTCATCCAGGGCACCGCGCAGATGATGCGCAAGGGAAGCCTCAAGGTCTTTCCCGGAGTAGCCACCGTCCGCTTCCTCCCCGCCATCCGCCCCCAGGACTTCGCCACCCGCGAAGACCTCATGGATGCAGTCCGCCTCGAGATGCAGACAGCCCTCCTCGAAACCTAAACCTGCAGCCAGCGTTCGCCGCCAGCCAGCCTCTCGAATCGCCGCTTCTATTTAATGATGGGCTGATATCCATCGGCCAGCAGCCGTTGCTTCGCGGCCGCAGCGTCCTTCATGTTCGTGAACGGTCCCACCTGGATGTGAAAGAACTTGTCCCCGGTGTCCGCATGCGCGCTAACCGGATAGCCCTTCGCGCGCAACGCACTCACCAGCAGTTGCGCGTCTTCCTCGTGCGAGACCGCCGCGACCTGCACCACGAAGGTTCCGGTCGCCGATGGCTGCTCGGGCGTCGTCACCACCGGGGTTGCCGCATGCGCAGCCGGTGCAGCTACGGGCTGCGCATTCTCTGCCACTGGCGCTGCGCCGCGAGCCACTCCCGAACCGGACCTCGCCGGCGCCGACCCAGAACCATTCCCGGCACTCGGAGCCGCAGGCGATCCCATCGGCGATCCCGCAGCCGGCTTGAACCCGCTGAACATGCCCGACGACGGCTGCGCACCCTCCGAATTCGCTGCCGCACCCAGCGGCACCGGCTGGTGGCTGCCCATCTTGTACCCAAGGCCGAAGAACGCCCCGCACAGCACTACCAGTGCGAGAAATATCCCCAGGATCACCCCGGTACTAAGCGTCAGTTCACGCTCGCGCTTCAGGTCTTCTTCGTCTTCGTACACAGGTCGAGTCATCGTGGCAAGCTCAATCCGAAAATCACAAGCAGGGAACAGCTAGTACCGAATATAAAACCCGGCCATCGGTTCCAACGTCGTAGCATGCTTCAGGATCGTCAAATAGTTCTGTCCAAAGTCCGGATCCAGGAAGAACAACTCGCGGAACCCGACGCGCAGACCGAAGTGCGGGCTTACGTCCTTCTGCATTCCCAGCGAATAGTAATACGTCATGCGCGCCTTTTCCGGCAAGGATTGTCCACCGCCCGGGGTTGGGTTGAACGCCATCGGGCCGGCGCCAGCCGACGCAAATGGTTGCAGCCCAAAGATCGTGTACGGCGGCGTAATCAGATACCCAAACGTGTATTCGCTCACCTTCGTCTGGACCTGGAAGTCCGTGATGCCGTTTGGTAGGAAACTCGCGATCGCAGGGCCCGAATAGTTCTCGGTATAACGGGCGTAGCTGTAATTGAACTCAAGCCCAAAATAAGGTTTTGCCGGATAATGAATCGACACCAGCGCGCCCAGGGTATTGGAGCCGGACTGCGTCATCGCCAGGCCTTCGTTCGGTGCGACGGGAACAACTGTCCCCGATACCGTGTTGTTGAAGATACCAACACCCGCAATCGATAAATCCAGCTTGTCGAGCTGCTTCTGCAGCGCTGTCGGCGGAGGTGCTTCGGTCTGAGCATGTGCCCCGGCAACGAGGCTGGCAAAAAGGAATGCGGCAAGAATGGGAAAGGCTTTGCGGATCAAGTCGTGAAGGCTCCGGGCGCGAAAATGCGCTCTCCTCTAGTCTAACCCTTTGTTGGCGCGGGCGCGTCGTGCAATCCGCGTAAGAATCGAGGTCGATCCCCCAAGCACCAGCCCGCATCCTACCGCCATCCCCGCGTCAATCCCCACACCCGGCCCCCTCACCAGTTGCGCGAACCCCAGCACCAGCCCCAGGGTCGCCGCCATCGGCACCACCACCGGCGTCCGTCGCCGCAACCCGAGCGCCAGCAAGACTACCGCCGTGCCCACCAGCGCCACCGCCCCCGGATTCACCCCCAGCCGCGCCAGCGACGCGACTCCGAACAGCGCAGCCGTCAGTCCCACCGCGCCCGGCACCACCCACCCCGGCCGATTCAACTCCACATAGATCAGCAGCACGCCCAACGTCAGCACCAGCAGCGCGGCATTCGGAGCCATCAGCGAAAAGGTTCCAGCCAGATGCGCCAGCCGCGCCAGCATCCCTATGGCACCGTCTGCCCGCGCTGCTGCAGCACCAGCTTCAGCGCGATCGCGTCGGCATTCTTGGGATCAATCTTCAGTGCCTGCGAGATATCCTGCGCGCTCGCCGCCAGTTGCTTGTCCGCCAAATCCAGCCGCGCCAGCACCAGCAGCGCAACCACGTTCGGCTTCATGATCATCGACGTCTTCGCCTCGTCCCGCGCCCCTGCCGCATCCCCGCTCGCTTCGCGCAGCTGCGCCATGCCCGCATGCGCTTCGGCAGAGTTCGGGCTCGCCTGCAGCGCGTCCTGAAACTGCGTCTCCGCCTCCGGCAACAACCCCTGCGACAGGTACTCGCGCCCCAGCTGCGTATACTCCGCAGCCCGTTGCTCCGGCGGCAGCATTGCCATCCGCATCCCGCGCACTTGGTCCAACTGAAACGCCGCCTGCCGGTATCCCGTCTCTGAGTAGTTCCGCCGAATCCGTTCCAGCGGGCTGAACCCGCCCTCGGCGTCCGCCTTCAACTTCGTCCCCGCCGGAACCTTCTTCAGCTGCGCGAGCAGCTCAACCGCCGCGTTATCGTTGGGCTTCAACTTCAGCGCGGCTTCAGCTTCACGAGTCGCTCCCGCCGTATCTCCGCGCCGGAACATCGCCACCGCCAGGTTGTAGTGATAATCCTCATCCGACGGATCCGCATCGCTCGCCTTCCGGAACAGTTCCACGCTGTCCTTGCCCTGGCGGCTCACCGCGACACCCTCGTTATTCACGACCTCGGGCAGCGGCAGCCGGCTCGCCACAAACGAGAACGCCACCTGCGCACCCGCATAGTTCGCCGAATTAAACTCCGCCAGCCCTAGATAAAAATTCGCCTCCAGCGCCAGTCGGTCCGTCTTTGGAACCTTCGCCAGCGTCGCCGCCGCTCCATCGAAATCCCTCTGCGTGTACTGCTCTTTGCCCAGCTCCAGCAGCGCCGCCGGATAGTTTGGCACCTGCGCGACGGCATTCTTCAGCCGCTTCAGCCGCTCGTCCCCCGAGCTCGCATTGATCCCGCGAATATAGTCTTCAAACGCCGGCAAGGGCACCGCGCCCGGCGCCGCCAGGAATGTCTGCTCCGACACCGCAAAGTGTGGATCCATCGCGCCCGCCACCTTCCACGCAATGGCGTTTTCCACATCAAACAGCCGATTCAGTTCAGCCGAATCCTCAATAGCCACCGGCAGCAGCCGCAGCGCATCAATCGACAGCACCTTCGCCTGGATCATGATCCTGCCGATGGTCCGGCTGTTCGCGCCGCCGCTGCCCAATCCCGGCACCACCGTATAGCTGCCAATCACCACGTAGTTCGCGTCCAGCTGTTCGGCAACGCGGATCGTCGTTGCCCGCGTCGGCCGAAAATCCGCCGGCAGTCCCAAATGGTCATACGCATACTGCCGGTCATCATGCGAGATCGTCAGAAATCCCGCCGAGGTCAGCCGCTTGTTCAGCGTGTCCGGAAACGAATCCCCAATCCAGTTAAGCGATGCGTTCCCCGAATGGTTGTCGAAGGGAAGCACCAGCACCACGCGCCCACCAGCGCTGTCCGCCGTCTGCGCAACGGCAGCCGGGCTACAGGCGAAGATCGCCGCAAGAGCGAGGACAAGGGCGAAGAACTTCGTCGGGAACCGCATCGCCCCCATTATAGGCGGTAGCCCCGCGCGCACGCCGCACCCTTGTCCATCCCGCTCTACGCCCCCCGCCTTTACGCTTTCGTTGCCAGGATCAGCGGCGACGGTCCCGGTGCATCCACCAGGCGTGCCTCCACGAACCCCGCCTCCTCCAGCCACGAGCTGATCTCCGCAAACGAATACGTGTCGCCGTTCTCAGTATTCACCAGCATGTTCACCGCAAAGAACAGCCCGCCCATCGGCCCTCTGCGGTCCTCGTTCACCAGGAACTCCGCAATCGCAATCGTTCCCCCTGGAGCCAGTGCAGCAAACACCTTCGCCAGCAGCTTGCGGCTGCGAGCTTCGCCTTCGCTGTGCAAGATATGCCCCAGCGTCGCGACGTCATAGCCCGAACCGAAGTCGGCCACCAGCAGGTCACCCTCAACAAAATTAAACCGCTCGCTCAGCCCGAAGCGGCCAACTGTCTTGCGCGTCACCGGCACCACGTCCGGCCAATCCACCGCCGTCACCTGCACCTGCTCCGAGCTCTGCGCCAGCGCAATCCCCCACACTCCCGATCCCGCCGCAAGGTCCAGCACCTTCACCGGCACCCCCGCAGCAGCGACGTTCAGCGTCCGCCCCAGCAGCTGTGCCGACGGGTAACTCATCGGAAAAATATCCACCACAAACTGCTCGAAAAACTCACTGCCCGCCTTCTCCTGGTTGACCGCAACCGCAGGCTTTCCATGCGCAACAATCTCATTCAGGCTGAGATATTTCGGCAGTAACTGCTCGCTGGTGTGCTTGATAAACCCACCTTGAAAGCTCGGCTTCGTACTCACCAGGAACGCCGCACTCTCCGGCGTCAGCGAGTACCGGCCCTGGTCGTCCTTGGCCAGAAAATCGAGCCCCACCAGCGCGTTCATCACCGCCGACAGGCCGCGCACCGACGCGCCCGTCGCCGCCGCAACCTCTCCAACACTCTTCGGTCCTCCGTCGAGCAGATCGAAGATTCCGTGGCGAATCCCCGCCTCCAGTACCAGCGGTGGAATGTAGCCCCAGGCAAACTGCATGATGCGTTCAGGCGTTACGACAGGGGGCGCGGGAGAAGCGTTAAGAGTCGCCATAAGATTCCTTTTGAAATTGATTTTGTGTTTGGAGTGACCCGGGCCCAGGGAGAAACGCCGCACAGCCAGCCCTTAAGGCGGTCGCGATTCTAAAGCTGTGCGAAGCGTTCCCATGAGTAAACCGCACACGGCCTCAAGCGGTCAACACACCCTGCGTCTCGAATCTCGCATCTCGAATCTCCCCCCAGGCAACCAATTTCTACTGCATCCTTTCGTGCAGCGAGGATTAAGCTCGCATTCACCCAATCGCATCTCACTTGTTGCAGGAGATCCCGCTCCTATCCTCTCCTCGCAGGAGACTGAACCTATGCAACTCAACCCGACTGATCCAAGACTCATCATTGGCATCGTTGTTCTTGTCGTGATCATCGCCGCGGTCATTGCCATCGTTGTGTACCAGCGCAAAAAGAAGGCAGACCATCTGCGCACCCGCTTTGGCTCCGAATACGATCGCACCGTCCTCGAGCGCGGCTCCGAACGTAACGCCCAGGCCGCCCTCTCTGCTCGCGAAGAGCGCGTCAACAGCTTGAAGCTCCATGACCTCGCACCCGCCGAACGCGATCGCTTCGTCAGCGAGTGGCAGGTCGTGCAGTCCCGCTTCGTCGACCACCCGCGCGGCGCCGTCATCGAGGCCGACGACCTCATCGCCTCCCTCATGAACGCCCGCGGCTACCCCGTCGCCGACTTCGAACAGCGCGCCGCCGACATCTCCGTCAACCACCCGCGCGTCGTCGAGAACTATCGCTCAGCCCACGCCATCGCCCAGCGCCTGGCCGGCAATGAAGCCAGTACCGAAGACATGCGCACCGCCATGCTCCAATACCGCGCCCTCTTCGACGAGCTTCTGCAGGTCAACGTGCGCAACGAAACAGCAGTAGCTGTCTAACCTTTCAAGTCTTCGCGAACCGCAGAGAAAACAAAAGCTGCATGCCGAACCAGGCATGCAGCTTGTCGTTCGTCTATCTGGCAGAATCCCACCCCGCCGTCCGCGCAAAACCGCAGGACTACCGTTTCCCAAACACCTCGCCCATCCGCCGAATCTGCGCGCCCACTCCTCGCAGCTTTTCTTCCAGCCGCTCATACCCTCGATCCATGTGATACACCCGGTCGAGAATGCTCTCGCCATCGGCCACCAGCGCCGCCAGCACCAGCGCCGCACTCGCCCGAAGATCCGAGCACATCACCGCAGCCGACTGCAGCTTTGTCCCCCCGCGTATGGTTGCCGACCGTCCCTGCACCGAGATATTCGCGCCCATCCGGCTCAGCTCGCCCACATGCATAAAGCGGTTCTCGAAAATGTTCTCCGTCACGATCGACGTGCCCTCCGCCTGCGTCATCAGCGCCATATACTGCGCCTGCATGTCGGTAGGGAAGCCCGGATACTCTTCGGTCGTAATATCGGCCGCCCGCAACCCGCCGCCCGAGTGCACGCGCACATTCTCCTTACCGATCTCGAGCTTCACCCCGCACTCTTCCAGCTTGCCCAGCAGCGCGCCCAGGTGCTCCGGGTTGCAGCTATCGATATTCAGATCGCCGCCCGTAATCGCTCCCGCCATCAAGTACGTTCCCGCCTCAATGCGATCGGGATTGATCCGATGCCGCGCGCCATGTAATTTCGCGACGCCCTTAATCTTGATCGTGGAAGTTCCCGCCCCCTCGATCTTCGCGCCCATCGCATTCAGCAGCGCCGCCAGGTCCATTACCTCCGGCTCGCGCGCGCAGTTCTCAAACAACGACTCGCCCTCCGCCAGAGCCGCCGCCATCAGCAGATCTTCCGTGCCCGTCACCGTAATCTTGTCGAACACAATATGCGCGCCCCGCAGCCGCTCCGCCCGAGCCTCCAGGTAGCCATGCTCCTGCGTAATCGTCGCGCCCATCGCCTCCAGCCCCTTGATGTGCAGATCGATCGGCCGCCCACCAATCGCGCACCCCCCCGGCATCGCCACCCGCGCCATGCCCGTGCGCGCAATCAGCGGCCCCAGCACCAGCGAACTCGCCCGCATGGTCTTCACAATCTCGTACTTCGCCACCGGATCGCTCAGCACCGCGCACTTGATCGACGTCCGATGCTGCGCCCGCCCATACCCCAGCTCCACCTCCGCGCCCATCGACTCCAGCAGCTTCCGCTCCGTCTCAATGTCCCGCACCTGCGGAATGTTCTCGAGGATCACCTCATCCTCAGTCAGAATCGCAGCCGCCATACACGGCAGCGCAGAGTTCTTCGCCCCCGAAATCCTGATTGTCCCGAGCAGGGGATTGCCCCCGCGAATAACAAACTTATCCATTCCTCTAGTGTAGATGCGACCTCAATGAGGAAAAGCCTGTGCCTGCCGGGAGTATCCCCGCATACACCGCTCAAAGGCGCATCGCAGAATCCTGGCGGTCCTGCGAGCCTCTACCCTGGGCCTGCCGCCTACAGCTCCAGCCGCGAGTCCTCAATAGCCAGCCGCACATTCCCATCCGACTTCTGCAGTCGCCGCACGGCCTCCATCTTGTCCACGTTGGCCTTCAGCATCACCACCGCAATCGGGATCGACTTGCCCGCCGACTTGATCGTCCGAATCGCCGTCTCGCGATCGATGCCGCACACCTTCATCAATACTCGAATCCCGCGCTCCACCAGCTTCGCGTTCTTCATGTGCACGTTCACCATCAGGTTGTCGTAGACGTAGCCCAGCCGCGTCATCGCCCCCGTGGTAATCATGTTCAAAATCATCTTCTGCGCAGTCGACGCCTTCATGCGCGTCGAGCCCGACAGGATCTCCGGCCCAACCTCGGCCAGCACCGTAATGTCCACCACCTGCGACAAATCCGAATTCGCATTGCAGGTAATTGCCGCCGTCTTCGCGCCGCAAGCCCGCGCATACTCGGTCGCTCCCACCACGTACGGCGTCCGTCCGGAAGCCGAAACCCCAATCACAATATCCTTGCGCGTCGGCCGGCGGCGGGCAATGTCCCTCTGCCCCAGCTCCGGCGAATCCTCGTTCACGTCCGAAGCGCTCGCCAGCGCCTTCGGTCCACCCGCCATAATGTACTGAACCTGCTGTGGTGCCGTAGAGAACGTCGGCGGACACTCCGAAGCATCCAGCGCCGAGATCCGCCCCGAGGAACCCGCGCCCACATAAATCAATCTGCCGCCATCCCGCAACGACCGCGCCACCGTATCGATCACCATCGCAATTTCGGGCAGCGCCTTCTTAACCGCAGCCGCAATCTTCGCGTCTTCGTGATTGATAATCCGCGCAATTTCAATAGCGGATTTTGTGTCGAGACCCTCCGAAGCCTCGTTGGGTCGCTCCGTCGGGAGATTTTCAAGATCGGAAACAGTCCGTGCAAATGGCTGCTCAATCGGAGATGAGGGCATGGTCAGCGTTGACATGGCAAATAGGTCACCACATTCATTCTACTGCATTAGGCTGTGATACGTCGTGGCTCCAGTACCTCTTCAGGCTCCTGTGGTATGTCGTGCGGCGGACCTTTCCCGCCTAACCCCCCGCGTATCATCATCCGAAGGATCCCAACAACCATGCGCATTTTCCCCATCCGCTCCCTCCGCTATGTCCTTTTATCGGTCCCCGCGCTGCTCAGCATGACGGTCGCCCTCACGGCTCAAATCCCCGCTCCCACGCTCCAGCAACAACTCCAGCAGCGAACCGCCGCCCGCGCCTCCGCCGGCCTCGGCCACACCGCGCTCTACGCCATCAACCTCCATTCCTCCACCGCCGTCGGCATCGACGCCGACCTCCCCGTCCCGACCGCCTCGGTCATCAAACTCGGCATCCTCTATCACGCCATGGTCGAGGTCCGCGAAGGCCACGCCCGCTGGGACGAGCCCATCATCCTTCACCCCCACGAAGCCGTCGCCGGCTCCGGCATCCTCACCTTCCTCGACACCCCCGTCACCCTCACCCTCAAAGACATCCTCACCATGATGGTCATCGTCAGCGACAACACCGCCACCAACCTCGCGATCGACCGCTTCGGCATCGACCCAGTCAACGCCCGGCTCGAAGCCCTCGGCCTCGCCAACACCCACCTCTACAAAAAAGTCATGCTCCCCGCCACCGGCGCCGTTCCCGCCGACCAGCCCAAGTTCGGCCTCGGCAAAACCACTCCCCGCGAGATGGCCTACCTCATGGAAGCCATCGGCCTCTGCCGTCTCCACCAGCAGGGAACTGCCACGACCCCTGGCACGGCACGCTTCGCCCCCACCGACGCGGCCGATCGCGCCGTCTGTTCCGTTGCCCTCAACATGCTCAAAAACCAGTTCTATCGCGAGACCATTCCGCGCTATCTCGAGACCGCCGACACCAGCGAGACCGGCACCGCCGTCGCCAGCAAAACCGGCTCGCTCGACGAGGTCCGCGCCGACGTCGCCATCGTCACAGCCAAGTCCGGCCCCATGGTCCTCTCCATCTTCACCTACGACAACCGCGACCACGGCTGGACCGTCGACAACGAAGCCGAGGTCTCCATCGCCAAACTCGGAAAGCTCATCGTCGACACCTGGAGCCCCACCGGCCTCGACGGCAAGAACCTGGTCCCCGGCCTCGGCCTCCCCGATTCCGCGACCATCCCCTCGCCGCCTGCGCCCTTTTAACTCGCCCCAACCGCGCCCCCGGTACACCTTAACCCGCCCAGCATCGTCTAATCTAAAAGGAGCCGCTCGTCACCGGCTTATCCTCCCGTCCCACCCTCCAAGAGGCTTTTAGAACGTGTCCCTCCCACAACAACCGCAGCTGGACCACAAAGCCGGCCAACCGGCCCAGCCAACGCCCGACGCGACCCCAGGCTCCGGCCCCCCCGCGCCTCAATTCCGCTCCGCAGAAACCCTCGTCCCCCCAGCCCCTGCGGAGCCCACCGGCTGGCGCTCCTGGTCGCGCGACATCCTTTTCTCCGTCGCCGTCTCGCTCTTCATCATCCTCTTCCTCTACCAGCCCGTGCGCGTCGAAGGCACCAGCATGCTCCCGCGCCTGCAGGATCAGGATCGCCTCTTCATCAACAAGTTCGCCTATCGCTTCGAGTCCATCCACCGCGGCGACGTCGTCGTCTTCCTCTATCCCGGCGACCACACCAAGAGCTACATCAAGCGCGTCATCGCCCTCCCCGGCGACACCGTCCGCATCGACCACGGCGAAGTCTACGTGAACGATCGCCCCATCCGCGAACCCTACGTCCCCAACCGTTTCCGCGACGAGCGCTCCGAGTCCGAGCGCATCATCCCCACCGGCGACTTCTGGGTTATGGGCGACCACCGCAACATCTCCAGCGACAGCCGCGACTTCGGCCCCGTCCCCCGCGCCCTCATCTACGGCAAAGCCGCCTTCGTCTACTGGCCCATGGACCAGAGCGGCGTAGTCCACTAGCGCCCGTCTTCAGACTCTCACCCACTCCCGTCCACCTCAACTCCGTCATCCTGAGCGCAGCGCGTAGCGTGCAGCCGAAGGACCCTGAAGAAGCACGCCCTGCCAGAGCCTCTCGACCCTTTCAACCAACGAACTCGCCTACTCGTAGTGCACAATATTCGCGAACGTAGTCGGCACCAAACTCGCCCCACCCACCAGCGCCCCATCAATATCCGGCTGCGCCATCAGCGCCGAAATATTCTCCGGCTTCACCGACCCCCCGTACAAAATCCGCGTCCTCTCCGCCGTCTCCGCTCCGCAGCAATGCGCCAGCTCCTGCCGGATAATCCCATGCGCCTGCTCGGCCACGTCCGGGCTCGCTGTCGACCCCGTCCCAATCGCCCAGATCGGCTCATACGCCACCACCAGCCGCCGCGCTTCGCTCGCCGAAATATTCCTCAGCGCCGTCCGCACCTGCGTCCGCAGAACATCCGCCGTCTGCAAATCCTCGCGCTCCGCCAGCATCTCACCAAAGCACACAATCGGTGTGATCCCGTGATTGATCGCTGCCTTCAGCTTCAAATTCACGCGCTCATACGTCTCGCTGAAGTACAGCCGCTGCTCCGAGTGCCCCAGCAGCACATGCCGCGCGCCAATCGACACCAGCATCGTAGGCGACGTCTGCCCCGTATACGGCCCCTCGTTCAACCAATGCATATTCTGCGCGCCCGCCCGCACATTCGTTCCCATCGCGGCCTCGATCACATGCGCCAGCGAGCTCATCGTAGGGAACAGCAGAATCTCGTCCCGCTCATGCCCCTCCACCAGCGGAAGAAACGCATCCAGGAACGCCAGCGACTCCTTCGGCGTCTTGTACATCTTCCAATTTCCTGCGATCACCGGCTTCCGCATCCACACTCCTGGGTAAAAAGAAAGTATGTGCGCGACATCACGTCTGGCAAGCCACCTGAACGCCTATCGCACACTACTTCTCCGTCAGCGCCGCAACCCCCGGTAACGTCTTCCCCTCAAGGAACTCCAGGCTCGCACCGCCACCCGTTGAGATGTGCGTGATCTTGTCCGCGACTCCGGAATTATGCAGCGCCGCCACCGAGTCACCACCCCCCACAATCGTGATCGCGTCCTCGTTCTTCGCCAGCGCCTTCGCAATCGCGTTCGTCCCCTTGGCAAACGCCGGAAACTCCGCCACGCCCATCGGCCCGTTCCACACAATCGTCGCCGCCTCCGCAATCTCTTCCGCGAACAGCTTCACCGTGGCCGGCCCGATATCCAGCGCCATCCACTCAGCAGGGAAGGGCCCATCCCCCGAGAACAACTGCGTCTTCGCATCGGCCGCAAACTTGTCGGCCAGGCAATGATCCACCGGCAGCAGAAACTTCACGCCCCGCTTCTCCGCCTTCTCGATCGCCGCCTTCGCGACGCCAATCTTGTCGGCCTCCACCAGCGATTTGCCCGTCGTCTGTCCCATCGCATTGAGAAATGTGTACGTCATCCCGCCGCCAATCAGCAGCGAATCCACACGGTCCAGCAGCGCATTAATCACCTCAATCTTGTCCGACACCTTCGCCCCGCCAATGATCGCCACAAACGGCCGGAACGGCTCGGTCACCGCCTTGCCCAGATAGTTCAGCTCCCGCTCCATCAACAATCCCGCAGCCGACTTCGCCACAAAATGCGTGATCCCCTCGGTCGACGCATGCGCCCGATGCGCCGCGCCGAACGCGTCATTCACATACACATCGCAAAGCTTCGCCAGCTCCTGCGAAAACCCCGGATCGTTCAACTCTTCGCCCGCATGAAAGCGCAGATTCTCCAGCAGCAGCGTCTGCCCCGGCTCAAGATTATCGGCCATCTCTTCGGCCACCGGCCCCACGCAGTCCGGAGCGAACGCCACATTCTCATCCGCATCCAGAACGCCATCCAGCAGCATCCGCAGCCGCGCCACCACCGGGCGCAGGCTCATCGAATCCACCTTCTTGCCCTTGGGCCGGCCGAGGTGCGCCGCCAGAATCACCTTGGCCTTGCGCCTGAGTGCATACTCAATTGTCGGGATCGTCTCGCGGATGCGCGTGTCATCCGTGATCGTGCCTTCCTTCGAGAGCGGCACATTAAAGTCAACGCGGATGAGCACCCGCTTACCAGTAAGGTCGAGGTCACGTATCGATAACTTGGACATTGCCAGAAGGATAAATGAACCCGATGTAATTGAATAGCAAGGCGCCCCCTCGCTCCCTCTGAGACCTATCCAGTGCGGGTACCCCAGGCCTCGATTCTGAGACCTGGGGAATCGCAACAGCACCATGAATGGAAATCCCTACAGCTTCACCGTGACCGCCTTCACCTCGGTGTAATTGTTCAGCACCTCGGCGCCCATCTCGCGTCCCCAGCCCGACTGCTTGTACCCTCCAAACGGCAGCGCCGCGTCGAAGACGTTGTGACAGTTCACCCACACCGTCCCCGCCTTGATCCGCCGCGCCATCTTGTGCGCCGCCGAAATATCCCGCGTCCACACACTCGCCGCCAGCCCGTAGATCGTATCGTTCGCCTGCGCCGCCAGGCGATCCAGATCAGCGTCCGAAGCAAAGCTCTGCGCCACTACCACCGGCCCAAAGATCTCCTCGTCCACCACCTTCATACCCGGCTTCACCCCGGACATCACGGTGGGCGCCACAAAATATCCGCGCCCTCCGTGCTCCTTGCCGCCGGCAACAAACTTCGCACCCTGCTCGCGCCCGCTCTTCAGAAATCCATTCACGCGCGCAAACTGCTCGTCGCTCACCAGCGGTCCAAGCTCAGTCGACGGATCCAGTCCCTCGCCCATCTTGATCTTTCCCGCAATCTCGCTCACGCCGCTCACCACGCGATCGAACACGCTCTCATGCGCAAACAGCCGCGAGCCCGCACAGCAACACTGGCCCTGGTTGAAGAAGATCGCTGAAGCCGCCCCAGCAATCGCCGCATCCATATCCGCGTCCGGAAAAATAATCGCCGGACTCTTCCCGCCCAGCTCCAGCGTCACCTTCTTCAGATTCCCCGTAGCCGCCTGCGCAATCAGCTTGCCCACTTCGGTCGACCCCGTGAACGCAACCTTGTCCACCAGGTCATGCGCCGCGAGCGGAGCTCCGCAAGCCTCGCCGAATCCCGTCAGCACATTCACCACGCCGGCAGGGAAGCCAGCCTCCTCGATCAACTGCGCCAGCCGCAACCCCGTCAGCGGCGTCTGCTCGGCTAACTTCAGCACGACAGTGCATCCAACTGCCAAGGCCGGCCCCAGCTTCCACGCTGCCATCAAGAGCGGAAAGTTCCACGGAATAATCTGGGCCACAACTCCGATGGGTTCCCGCACCGTGTAGCTCAGAAAATCATTGCCAGCCGACAGCGGAATCGTAGACCCCAGCGTCTTCGTAGCCCACCCCGACATATACCGGAACAAATCCACCGCCAGCGGCACATCCGCGACCCGCGCAATCGAAACCGGCTTGCCATTATCCAGCGACTCCAGCTCCGCAAACTCCTCCGTATGCTGCTCCAGCAAATCCGCCAGCCGATACAGCAGTTGCCCGCGTTTCGACGGCGACATCTCCCGCCACGCCCCCGCATCAAACGCCCGCCGCG
Organism: Acidobacteriaceae bacterium; assembly: GCA_035482415.1. Classification (GTDB taxonomy): domain Bacteria; phylum Acidobacteriota; class Terriglobia; order Terriglobales; family Acidobacteriaceae; genus Granulicella. Next base: position 182,250 of record DATHQT010000057.1, read on the forward strand.
CCGCACGCACCGCGCGATCCACGTCCACGTGGTCGCCTTCAGGAACCTGGCAGATCTCCTCGCCCGTCGCCGGGTTATAGACAGGGAAAGTCTTTCCCGCCGAAGCCGGCGTGAACTTTCCGTCGATATACATCGTGTGTTCGCTGGTTACAAAAGCCGAGGCAGCGGCGCCCAAACGGGAGTCGACGATAGGAGAGGTAGCAGTGGCCATGGGAGTGGCTCCTTGGATAGCCGCCAGCGCCCGATCACCCTCAGCGCCAGCCGCCGTTTGTCGAACGCCAAAACTCTAGCACCGCCCCACCACCCCTGTCTTTACAGCCGGACAACACGTTCTTGCCGTTGCCTTTCTGGCTGTTGCACTTGCTTCTCTGGTTGTCATCCCGCAGGGATCTGTTTCTTCGTTTGCCGTTGCTGTTGCACATGTCTTTCTGGTGGTCATCCCGTAGGGATCTGCTTCTTCTCTCGCCGGTGCGCGGCTGTCTTGCTCTTGAGATGTGCGCGGCCGCAAAATTTGCCTACTCCGCCACCACGGCCTCCGCCTCAATCTCCACCCGCCACTTCGGATTCAGCAGCGCCGCGACCACCATCGTAGCCGCCGGCCGAATCACCCCGAACACCTCGCCATGCGCCCGCCCCACCTCCTCCCAATCCTCCGCATGCGCAAGAAACATCCGCGTCCGCACCACGTCTTCAAACCGCGCACCCGCCTGCGTCAGCGCCTTCTCGATCAGCCCCAGCACCACCCGCGTCTGTTCCGCAGCGCTCAGCTCCTCCGCCCCCACCGGACCCGTCCCCGACACATGCACCACGTTCCCGATCCGCACCGCCCGCGAAAACCCAATCACCGCCTCATACGGCGACGTCCCCGCAATATTCGTCCGCTTCATCTCTGCGCTCATGACCACTATGTTATCTCTACAACCGACGCCGCAACCAACCTGCGATATCATCTCCTGAACTCCGAGGTCTTCCCCCGAATGTGCTTCTCCGCAACCGCGAACTTTGTCGGCAGTGGCGTCCTCGCCGCCGTTGGTGTCGTCACCCTCACCAAGGTCAGGCACCGTCGCGAGCTCCTCTTCGCCTCGCTCCCCACCCTCTTCGCCATCCACCAGTTCATCGAAGGCTTCGTCTGGCTAGGCCTCGACGGCTACGTCTCGCAGACCACCATGCACAACATGGGCGCCGCCTTCATGCTCTATGCTCAAGGCCTGCTCCCGTTCCTCATCCCGCTTAGCGTCATGCTCTTCGAAGCCACCGCCAAGAACCGCAACCGCATGTGGCCTTTCCTCTTCATAGGAACCGGAACCACGCTCTACATGCTCTGGGCGCTCATCGCCTACCCCACCCACATCTACGTCAAAGGCGACAGCATCGTCTACATCAATGACGCCACCAACAACACCACCCTGGCCATCCTCTACGTCATCGCCACCTGCGGCACGCTCTTCTTCTCCAAGGTCAAGGACATGGTCCTCTTCGGCGCCGCCAACCTCATCATCCTGCTAACCGTAATGGCGTTCAAACGCTACGCCTTCACCTCGCTCTGGTGCGCCTACGCCGCCATCGCCAGCATCATCATCCTCGCCTACTTCTGGAAGTCCGCCGGCATCCGCCCCTTCAAATACCTCACCGTCCTCTGAAGACGCGGGTTCTCCGTTATCCGTTCTCAGTTCTCAGTTGGAAGCAACGATTTCGCTCTCCAACTGAGAACTGACAACGAACAACTGACAACTCTCGCCCCTACAGCCCCTTCTTCACCAGAAACAAAATCAAGTCCTTCACCCGGCTCGAATACCCCCACTCGTTGTCGTACCAGCTAATCACCTTGCCGGTATTCCCAACCACCTTGGTGAGCTTGCTATCAAAGATGCTCGACAGCGGATTCCCTCGGAAGTCAGTCGAGACCAACTCCTCCTCGGTATACCCAAGAATCCCCTTCAGCGGCCCTTCGCTGGCAGCCTTGATCGCCGCATTAATGCTCTTCACATCAATCGGCTTCTCCGCGACAAACGTAAGATCCACCACCGACACATTCGGCGTCGGCACGCGAATCGCAAATCCATCCAGCTTCCCATCCATCGCCGGAATCACCAGCTTCAGCGCCTTGGCCGCGCCCGTCGAGCTCGGAATCATGCTCAACCCCGCCGCCCGCGCCCGCCGCAAATCCTTGTGCGGCGTATCCAGAATCACCTGGTCGTTCGTATAGCTGTGGATCGTCGTCATAATCCCCGACACAATCCCGAACGTATCGTTGATCACCTTCACCACCGGCGCCAGGCAATTCGTCGTGCAGCTCGCATTCGAAATCACGTTGTGCTTGCTCGCGTCATACTTGTCGTCATTCACGCCCAGCACGACCGTCAGGTCTTCATGCGTAGCCGGCGCCGAAATGATCACCTTCTTCACGGTCTTGCCAAGATGTGCCTTCGCCTTCTCCGCATCGGTAAAGAAGCCAGTCGACTCCACCACAATCTCCGCGCCCACCGAAGCCCAATCCAGCTTGGCCGGATCGCGCTCCGCAAACACCCGGATCGCCTTCCCATCCACCACAATCGAGTCGTCCGTCGCCGTAATCGTGTGGTGCAGATTTCCCAGGATCGAGTCATACTTCAGCAGGTGAGCCAAGGTCGCCGGCGTCGTCAGATCGTTGACGGCCACAAACTCAATGTCAGGGTTGCCCAATGCTGTGCGAAATACGTTGCGCCCGATCCGTCCAAAGCCGTTTATCCCTACCTTGACTGCCATGTAGCCTCATTTCTCACCAATTTCTTTGAGGCTACCAAAGCCCATCGGCCACCGCAAACCGTTAACCGAACACCGAACACATCCACCACTCCGGGTGCCCCATGTCTCGATTTTGAGACGTGGGTTTCCACAGAACTCCCCCCGAAACCCAACACTTCTGCACCAGGTTTGTGGCAGAGTGTAGCCTTGTGTTACAAACCAGCTATGCGCGATTGGTTGCGCGGGACACTCATGAGAAGACGTTCTAAGCGTGGTCCGAACGAGTCGGAGTCCACGGGCAAGATTGGGCAGGAGATACCTGCGAACCAACCCGCACCCTTGCGGCCCTCGTATCCAGAGCCCCTCCCCGCCTCGGCGCCCGCCGAGGCCAAAGCACCTCCTCCCCCTCCACCCCCCGCGCCTGCCAGGCCCGCAGCCGCGCCCCACCCGGAGCCCGCGCCCTCCGAGCCCAGGCTCGCCCACGAGCCCACGCTCGTTCATGAGACCCAGCCCGAGTCCCTCGGCACCCCGCCCGCAGGCCCCGAAGCCGTCCCCAACAAATCTCCGCGCGGCTACGTCGTCCTCACCATCGGCCTTCCCGGCTCTGGCAAAACCACCTGGTACAAGCGCCGCGGCGTCACCCCGCTCTCCAGCGACATGCTGCGCAACATCCTCTTCGACGACATCACCGAGCAGCGCTACCAGGGCCTGGTCTTCAGCACCCTCCGCAGCCTCCTCCGCGCCCGCCTCATCGCCAAGATGCCCTGGAACTACGTCGACGCCACCAATCTCAGCCCCCACGAGCGCCGCCAGTGGATCAAGATGGCGAAGTCCTTCGGCTACGAAGTCCAGGCCGTCTTCTTCGACGTCCCCCTCGCCGTCTGCCTCGAGCGCAACTCCAAGCGCGACCGCCAGGTCACCGACGAAGTCATGCACAAGATGGCCGAGCGCCTCCGCCCGCCAGTCTTCAAAGAAGGCTTCGACAAGATCACCGTAGTCCGCGTCAAAGGTTCAGCCCCCACGGCCGAACCCGAACCCGAAGCCAGCACCGAGACCTCTCCCGAGCCCGCCCTGGAAGACTAGGGTCACCGTCGCGGTTGAACTTCGTAGCACCAAAACGATCCCGTCCTCCTGAGGCTGCGCTAGCCAACACGGGCCGGGATCCGCTTTTTCTTGTGCTCTCGCCCCTACCCCTGAGATAACTCCGAGCCTGAGCCCGTACTCTAAGCTGGCACATTCGCTCTACGGAGAACTGTAATGTCCACCCAGGCGGTCGAGTTCGAATCCATCAACGTCGCGGTCCCTCCCTCCCGCGGCGTGCACTTCCGCCCACTCCTCCGCGACATCACTCTCCGCATCGACCCCGGCACCACCACCGCCCTGCTCGGCCGCAGCGGCTCCGGCAAAACCACCCTCCTCCGCACCGTCAACGCGCTCGTCCGCCCCACCTCCGGCCGCGTCCTCATCGGCGATCACGACGTCGCCACAACCAACCTCATCCGCCTCCGCCGCTCCATCGGCTACGTCATCCAGGAGACCGGCCTCTTCCCCCGCATGACCGTCGCCCGCAACGTCGGCATGGCCCTCGAGCTGGCGGGCCGTCCCCACGAAGAAATCGCTGAGCGCAGTCAGGAGATGCTCAAGCTCGTAGGCCTCCCCGAGATTGTCCTCGGGCGCTATCCCTGGCAGCTCAGCGGGGGCCAGCGCCAGCGCGTCGGCCTGGCCCGCGCCCTCGCCAACGAACCCTCCGTCCTGCTTATGGACGAGCCCTTCGGCGCCCTCGACCCCCTCACCCGCGCCGAGATGCAAACCATGCTTCGCTACCTCCTCCTGCGCGCCAAAAAGACTACCCTGATCATCACCCACGACTTGGAGGAAGCTCTCTATCTGGCTGACCGCGTGCTCTTTCTGGACGCCGGCCAAATCGTAGCC
>DATHQT010000058.1:0-54771 GCA_035482415.1 Acidobacteriaceae bacterium
GCGTCTGGGTCTGCGTCTGCGTCTGCGCGGCCGCCCTGCCCGCGCCCCACAGCGTCAGCATCCCAACCACCGCTGCCAGTAGAAACAATCTCGTTATCCTGCGGGGCTTTTGCCTCATGTAAAACACCTCTGTTTGGCGCGTTCTAGCTGCGATAAAGTTGCTGGAGATCGGCCTGGATCCCAACAGCTGCAACCATAGTCCCGACGCATCGAACAACCTGTGACGTTCGTCACAGGAGGGCGGCTTATCAACTGACTGCCTTGTCAATCAAACGACGGGAAGACTGCATATACCTGATTCCCCGATAGATACAAGAAATGTCCTCGGTGAGAGGTGTGGGCGATATTCGATATGCTTCACCGGTAAGCGCCCATTCCATTTCCTGGCCGTTCAATCACCTCTAGTCGCCCGCTCTCGACTACCTAAGCCCGGCAGGTCGAACGCTGATCAATCATCGAAGCCGCATGGTAAAAATACCCATGCGCCCCACCCTTCTTTTCGCCCTGCTCCTGGCGTTCGCTCCTGCCTACGCCGAGACACCCGCCGATCAACTCCCAACGATCGCTGCGAAGTCATCGGGCATGCACCACATCGATGGCTTCCTGCCACTCGACTGGGATCCGGCAGCCGGAAAGCTCTACCTTGAGATCCCGCACCTTGACACGGATCTTCTCTATACCAACTCGCTCCCCTATGGCACAGGCTCCAACGATCTTGGTCTCGATCGCGGTCAATTATCCGAAGGTCGCATCGTTCGCTTCGAGAGGTCCGGGCCGAAGGTTCTCCTGGCTCAACCGAACAGCTACTTCCGCAGCTCCTCGAAGGAGGCGGCCGAAACTCTTGCGGTGACGCAATCGTTTCCCGAATCGATACTTTGGGGGTTCACGGTTGCAGCTGAAGATCCTTCCGGTGCTGTGCTTGTGGACGCCACTGATTTCTTCCTTCACGATGCTCATCGCGTGGTCGAAACACTGGCCGCGCTCCACCAGGGCGCTTATCATGTCGACCCAACCCGATCCACCATCGCGCTCGACGACACCAAAGGGTTTCCGAAGAACACCGAGATAGAAGCTGAGCTCACCTTCACGGCCGAAGGTCCGCTGAAAGCACCGTACGTCTCGGACGTCACGCCTGACCCGCACGCCATGACGCTGCGCGAGCGGCACTCGTTCATTGAGCTGCCACCACCGGGGTTTACCCCCCGTCGGTTCAATCCGCGCGCAGGCTACTTCCCTTCCTCGTTCCGTGATCTGACGGCGCCGCTTGGTGACGACGTCACACAGCGCTTCATTCTTCGTCACCGGCTGATCAGGAAAGATCCAGCCTGCACGACTCGCTGCGAGGCCGTCACTCCGATCCAGTACTACGTCGATCGCGGCGCACCCGAGCCGATTCGCACGGCGCTGGTCGAGGGCGCACGCTGGTGGGACCAGGCATTCCAGGCCGCCGGCTGGGCACCCGGAACCTTCCGCGTCGATCTGCTTCCCGAGGGCGCTGACCCCATGGATATTCGTTACAACATCATCCAGTGGGTTCATCGGTACACGCGCGGCTGGAGCTATGGGGATGCGCTTGCCGACCCGCGTACTGGAGAGATCATCAAGGGCAACGTTACGTTAGGTTCACTGCGCGGACGCCAGGATTACCTCATCGCCGAAGGTTTGCTCGCTCCCTATAAAGATGGTCATCTGCCAAAGCCCGAGGACAATCTAATGCTCCGGATGGTGCTGGCGCGCATTCGCCAACTGTCGGCCCATGAGACCGGCCATACGCTCGGCCTCGCTCACAACTTCGCAGCCTCCAGCGTCTCTCAGTCCGACAGCGTCATGGATTATCCCCACCCCTACGTAACGCTGGATAAGAATGGGGCCATTGATACGTCGCACGCCTATGCCGACCATATCGGCGACTGGGACAAGGTTTCGATCGATTACGGTTACCGGCAGTTCGCACCGAATACCGATGTTGAGGCCGCGCTCACAAAGATTCTCGCCGACGCCGACCACCGCGGCCAGGTCTTCATCACCGACGAAGATGCGCGTCCCTTTGGTTCCGCGCAACCTCATGCGCATCTTTGGGACAACGGTGCTGATCCCGCTGCTGAACTTGCGCGAGTGCTTGAAGTGCGAGCGGCCGCGCTCAAGAACTTCGGCCCCGATGTGATTGAGCCCGGAACCCCCATGTCGCAGCTTGAGCTCGCGCTGGTGCCTATCTATTTATTTCACCGCTACCAGACCGAAGCCGCCATCAAGGAGATCGGTGGCCTCGACTATCGCTATAACGAGCGAGGCGATGGACTAGCGGATCCAGAGATCGTGGCCCCGGCAGACCAGCGCAAAGCACTCACAACCGTTCTGCAAACGCTGAGCCCGGAAACACTCACGCTTCCCGAGTCGCTCCTCAAGGTCCTTCCACCGGTGCCGCCTGGCTATCCTCGCACCCAGGAGTCGTTTCCTTCTCAGACCGGCCTCACCTTCGATCCGATTGCCGCCGCGGAATGCGCTGCGGATCTTACGCTCCAGGTGCTGCTTGATCCATCGCGCGCCTCCCGCCTCGTACAATACCATATGCGCGTTCCGGGGAGCCCTTCGTTACGTTCCGTCCTCGAGGCAATCTCTACGACGGTCGCGGAACGGCCTGAGGCGGGTCACTCCATGTCGTCCGAGGTTGAACGCGCCGTGGAGTTCCGTGCCGTGGAAGCGATGCTTGCCCTCGCCGTAAATCCGGAGGCCTCCACGCAGGCACGCGCGATCGCTCGGTCGCACATCAGCGATCTTCTCAAGCAGTGGAACACTGCCCCACCACTCAGCGATACCGCCGAGGCCATCCATCGTGCCGCCCTCATTCAGCGCATCGACGACTTCAATCGTGATCCCGAAAAGTTTGTACCGGCCAAGCCGATCGAAGCTCCGCCCGGCATGCCGATTGGCGACGACGAGATCTTCTAAGTCACTACGGATGGCCCAACCCGTCGTTCTGGTGGTAGTTCGGATAAGCCGGGACAGGCGGCATCGTTACCGGATGCTCTTTCAACTGCTGCATCACGATCTCAACGGAGCGCTCGAGCTGCAGGTCGTGCCCAGCCGCAACATCCTTCGGATATTCCTCCACTTCAACATCCGGCGCGATGCCGTGACCCTCCACCTCCCAGTCGCCATGCAGCCCATAGATGGCATACCGTGGAGCTGTTACCCCGCCGCCATCGATCAGGGTCGGGTAACCTCCAATGCCCACCAGGCCTCCCCATGTCCGAACGCCGACCAGCGTTCCCAGCCCGGCTTTGCGGAAGTACCACGGCATGGCATCGCCGCCCGAGCCCGCCGACTGATTGATGATCATCGCCTTCGGTCCGAAGATGGCGCCCTCGGGATCATGGACAGGCTCGCCATCGCGTTCGATCGCGGCACTCAATGGTTTTTGTCCCAGCACGTTCACAACATAGTCGGCGATGAACCCGCCCTCGTTATAGCGTTCATCGAGCACCACGCCCTGCTTATCCAGCTGAGAATAAAAGTAACGGTTGAAGTTATCATAGCCCGCGCCCCCGGTATTCGGCATATAGATATACGCAACTTTGCCGCCGGATAGTTGATCGACCTTGCGCCGGTTGGATTCAATCCAATCCAGGTTTCGCAGTCCGTGCTCCGAGTCGGTAGGAACGACCGTTACATCTCTGGCGTCCGTTCCATCAGCCTTGTTCCCCACTCGCAGCACCGTCTGCTTGCCGGCAGTGCCGTCAAAGAAGCTGTTCAAGTTATCGGTGGCATGCAACTCGCGCCCATTGACTGCCAATAAGTAGTTGCCTTCGGTTATATTGATGCCGGGCAAGGTGAGCGGCGCGGTTAAGGCGGGAGTCCAGTTCTGGCCGTTATAGATCTTCGAGAATTTGTATCGGTTGTTCTCGACGACATAATCCGCACCGAGCAGGCCCGGCTTCGGGGACTTATCCGGATCCTCCGGGCCGCGGATAAACATGTGCCCAATCTGAATTTCGCCCAGCATCTCGGTGCACAAATACGTAAACTCGGACCTTGATGCTAGTCCATCGAGATATGGCTCATATTTCGCAGATATCTTCTGCACGTCCAAACCATGCAGATGGGGATCGTAGAAGAAGTCTCGCTGGATACGCCAGGTCTCGCGATACTGCTGCTTCCACTCCTGGCGCAAATCGATGGTGGCGAACATTCCCCCATTGTTAATCGGCTTACCCTGCGGAGCCTCGGGGGAACCGGTCTTCAGCTCGGCGATGGGCGTGACAAACCAGCTGCCCTCGCGCATCGCCAGCAACTGTTCTCCATTCGCGCTGACGGCGAAGCCGGTCAGGTTATTGAAGATCTCCTCCGTCTTGCGCTTCTCGGTTGTGAACCTCCACAGCGACCGTATCGGCGCGCCGCGGTCGCCCGAGACACGCCCCACCGGGCTCCCCTCTGCCAGAAAAAGTACCCCGGTCTTGCCCACCTGCAGATCGATGTAATTCCGCGCGGGAATAGGAAGCGCAAGGATTCGGTTGCCAATTCCGGGCAGGTCGATCACCGTCGGCTTCACCTCGTCTTTCTTTGCGGCGTCCTTCTTTTCGTCGCCCTTCGCGACCTCTTTGTCCTGCGTCTTCTCGACGTCCTTCTTCGCCGCTGGCTTGGTGTCGTCGGTCTTCTTGTCCGCCTCTTCCGCTGTCTTTTCTTCATCGCTCTCAGGTGGCACGGGCGAAATTCCGTCCTTCGCCAGCACGATCACGTACGCGCTGCTGCTGGTCGCCCGATCCAGCGAGGAGAGATCGATTCCAGCGTCCGAGGGTCCATTGTTGGTCGACGCGGCGAAGTAGAGGAACTTGCCACTGGCATCGAAGACTGGATGCGCCGCGTTGCTCATGCCGTCGGTAATCTGGGCGGAGGTGTGCGTCGTCAGTGAGTAGAAGAACACGGCATGCAACTGGTTCTCAAGATCCCGGGTATACGCAATCCATTGCGAATCAGGCGACCAGCTAAGCTCAGTCGACGATCCAAAGCTCCCCCGCAAACCTGTCGCGACAAGCACCGGCTTGCCACCGGCGACGTCGACATACCAAAGATGCAGATGCTTGTCGGAATACGCAATATGCTTGGAATCCGGCGACCACCGCGGACTATAGAAGTAGGAGGGATTTGGGCCGAGGTCGATCACCTTCGGAGGATGCAGCCCATCCTGGTCTCGAATGTACAGTTGATACTCACCCGACGCATCGCTGAAGTACGCGATCGATTTCCCATCAGGCGACCACGACGGATCGCGCTCTGCAACACCCGGCGTCTTGGTCAGATTCCGCGTGTCTCCCTTTTCGGCCGGAAGCGTGAAGATGTCTCCGTGGGCCTCGGCAAGCACACGTACACCTGTCGGAGACACTCCGATATTCTGCACCTGGTCCGCCGGAATATTCGCCAGGTGCGGAGTCAGTTCGCCTAGCTCGCCGTGAATCGTGACCTGAACTGCCTGCTCTTTTTTTGTATCGAGATCATACAAATGCAGTGAGCCAAACTGCTCATACACCAACCCTCCCGGGCCGGCCGCGACCGTCTTGAGATCGTATCCGTGATTGTCCACCACCTGTGTCACGGCCTTGCTCTCCGTGTCGTAGCGAAACAGCGACACCGGCCCATTGCGGTCCGACAAGAAGTAAACCGAATTCCCTTCCCACACCGGATTGAAGTCATTCGAGTTCTCGCGCGGAACCTTCACCAGGTCAAGGCTCTTCATATTCACGAGCCAGACTTTCTTGGTCTGGCCGCCGCGATAATGCTTCCAGGCGTCCTCCCACTGGAGAATCGGTTCGTAGGCCAGGGTACTTCCGTCCGGCGAAAAACTGCCCGTCTCCGCACTTGGCAGCGGAAGCACCGTGGGCGTTCCCGTTCCGTCCGCATGAGTCACGAACAGCCTGAAATAATCCGAGAAGCTTGCGTGCATCGATGCGAACAATACGTCTTTCCCATCCGGCGTCCAGCCCGCGGCATAGCTACCGGTCGGCTCCCACGTCAATCTTCTTGGCACTCCACCGTCCGCGTTGACTACGTAGACATCAACCTGCCCATGCTCGCGCGTCGAGTAAGCAACCTGCGTGCCGTCGGGAGAAAAGTACGGTCCCTCGGTGACGGCGCCTACCGAGGTCAACCGTGCGGCCTCACCGCCCCCACGCGGCACCGTCCATATATCGTCCGCGTACAGGAAAGCAATCTTGTCTTTGCTCAACGAAGGGTTTCTCAGCAACAGCGGACCTGCGGCTGCAGCAACGCCACACAGACCGGTGCTGGTTGTCATAACGATGAGGGCAACGAGAAACAGACGCTTCAAATCGAGCTGCAATGAAGTCATGGTTGAGAATCCTCGGGAGCAACGGTGGGTCGAACTAATACTCTACCCTCCGATCGCTCCGGAAGGACAGCCTTTTTTCCCGAATCGCCCGAGGCGGAGGAAGCCTCCCAGCCAGCGTGGCTCCCTTGCTCCAACCAGCGATTCGAGGCTTCTCAACCTGCATCGCCCTCGCGACCGCTTCGCGAGGCGTACTCCAGCAAATGCAAGTAGGACTGATAGACCTTGCCCGTCGCTCGCGTCATTCCGATCTCACAGGTCCGGCTGCTTGAGTAATAGCCATCATGCTCTTGCTCCCGAACCTGTCGTGTCTCCACCTCCGTCGCGGAAGCCGTCAGTTCAGGAAACAAGAACCCCCGATCCCCGGCAAAGGCACAGCATCCCGCGTCCGGCGGCACGCACACAGAATCGCAGCACGCGTTGGAGATGCGCACCAACTTTGGTGTGATTCCCATCTTCACTGCCGAACAGACAGGGTGCAGCGCGATCGAGTCAACCTTGCGATGAATTGGAAGCTTAGGCAATAACTGGTCGTGCGCAAACTCCACGGAGTCGAGGATCGTAAGCGCATCGAACCTGGCCTGGTTTTCGCGGCTCAGATAAGGACGTGCGGTCTTCAGCCCGTACGTGCATGGGCTGGTGTCGATCACAATTGGTAGCTTCCCTTCCCTGGACCAACGGAAAAAGCTCTCCACCGTGTGATTGGCCGCAACGGCATGTGCCGTCTCAAAACCCTTGGAGGAGAATGGCACGCCACAACAATTACCCGCGATATCTCCGGGCACGTACATCGTCACGCCCGCGCGGTCCGCAACGTTGAGCAGCGCCTGCATCACGCTTATCTGCTGTTGCTCCCCCGGAAGCGCGCCCATGATCCGTGAGATGCATGCCGGAAAGTACACGGCATTCGCGCCTGGCGGCGTGCGCACAGGCAGCGAACCGCGCCGCGCCCTCGGCATCTCTGCCGACCACTGCCAGAAGGGCTCATCCATCACACTCCGCGTAACCTTATCCATGAGCCGTGTGATGCCGCGCATGAACCGAAGCCCGCAAAAATCCTGAACAAGATGTCCCGCCGTCAGCGCCAGCCGCCCTCCGGTTTCTGCCAGCGTGAAATTCCGCGCCAACCCCGTCGCAACGCGATTCGCAAATGCCGTGTGCCGCAAACGGCGAAACCGCTTGGTCAGTGTTCCCGTATCGATATTCACAGGGCACGCAGTGGCGCACAATCCATCCACAGCACACGTATCCAAAGCCATGTACGGAAAGTCCGCACCCAGCGCCTCCTGCGCAGCACTGTTGGCCCCGGAGTCCTTCAGCCGCTGCATCTCACGCCGCACCACAATCCGTTGTCGCGGGGTCAACGTTATATCTCGGCTCGGACACTTCGGCTCGCAATAACCGCACTCAATGCACTTATCGATCTCGGCCTCCACCACCGGCATCCTCTTCAAGTCTGCAAGGTGAGCCTCCGGATTGGGGTTGAGGATCACCCCGGGATTGAGCAAGCCTTCCGGGTCCGCGAGCGCCTTGAGTTGCCGCATCATCGCGTAGGCTTCGGAACCCCACTCCGTCTCCACAAACGGCGCCATGTTACGGCCGGTTCCATGCTCGGCCTTCAATGCGCCGTCATACTTCTGCACCACCAGGCGCACCAGATCCGCCATGAAGTCGCGATACTGTGTGACTTCCCTCTGCGTATTGAATCCCTGCGTGATGACGAAGTGAAGATTCCCATCTTTGGCATGACCGAAGATGATCGCGTTGTCGTAGTGATGCCTCTCAAACAGACGAATCAAATCCACCGCAGCGTCCGCCAGGCGATCGACCGGAAACGCCACGTCTTCGATGATGACGGTGGTACCGGCGGCTCGCACCGCACCCACCGAGGGAAACAATCCCTTGCGGATACTCCACAAGCGATCTTGCGTCACCGGATCGTCCGTGAATCGCGGGTCACTCAGCAGTTTCAGCCCTTGCACTGCGACCTGCGCCCGCGCTGCGTTCTCCTCAACCGCGTTGGCGTCCGCTGTCTGAAACTCCACCAGTAGAGCCGCAGCGTTTTCCGGTAATTGGCGAATCTCCGCCGGAATGCCCGGCTTCTCTTCAACCGACCGAAGGGACGCTCGATCCATCAGTTCGAGCGCAGCGGCTCCCGCCTCCCGCAACGGCGCAATCGCCTCGCATGCCGCATGCAGATCCGGAAACAGAAGCAGGCCCGTGTACTTGACCGGCAGATCCGGCACCGTCTCCAGAACCGCTTCAGCAATAAACGCCAGCGTCCCTTCAGACCCAATCAGCAGATGGCTGAAGATCTCCACGGGATCGGAATAATCCAGGAACGCATTGAGCGAATATCCCGTCGTGTTCTTCATCCGATACTTCGCGCGAATGCGCCCCGACAATTCGGAATTCGCTTCCACCTGGCGCTTCAACTGCAGCAGGCCGGCGGCCAGACGCGGCTCGCTCTCGCGAAACCGCGCATCTGCATCGGGAGCAGCCGTATCAATCTCCGTTCCCGACGGCAGAACAAACGTCATCGAGCGCAGCGTGTGATACGCATTCTGCGATACCCCGCAGCACATGCCACTGGCATTGTTGGAGAGAATTCCACCCATCCGCGCAGCACTGATCGACGCCGGATCCGGGCCGATCTTCGTCGCATATCGCTTGAGCATCTGGTTGGCCTGTTGCCCGATCAATCCGGGCTGTACACGCACCGATCGGCCGTTCTCCTCCACCGCGCCCATACGCCAGTAACGGCCAACATCCACCAGAATGCCGTCCGAAATCGCCTGCCCGCAAAGACTCGTTCCCCCTGCGCGAAACGTCATCGGGATCTTCCGCTCGCGGCTGAACTGGAAGAGCCTGCGCACTTCCTCCGAGTTCATGGGTTGCACCACGGCCCGAGGAATCAAGCGATACAGACTCGCATCCGAGGCGAACGCAATGCGGTCGATCATCCGCGTCAGCACCCGCGACTCATCCATCAAGCCTTTGAGTTGCGGGCCCAGCTCACTTTCACCGATCCCACGGTTGGAAGCGCCTGGCATCCGAATCGAGTCGATGGGCACAACCACTGCAGTCACGAAATTTCCTCCGGGCAGCCAAGAGCGGTCCAGACAATAGAGTAGTCCGGTCTCATCGGCTGCATGCGGTGGGAAGGTCTGGATAAAAAAGAGAACTGCAACATCATCCGGGATACTGCTCGATCAACGGTTGCAGTGCCACGCTCCACGGAGGGGCTAGCGCGGTCCTGGCCGATACGCGTGCTTGCGCTGATACCTCCAGCACGCGCGATCGAAGATTGCCATCAGGTAGGCAATCAGAATAACCAAAGGGGATGCCAGCAATACGCCAATCATCGCTCGCAACAATACGTGAGACATGCCGGAATCCTAACTAGTAACTAATGAGGCTCTCGGTGATTGTAATCACTTCCGGCTGAAATATGTAGGGTTTCTCAAGCAAAGGCGATAATTATTGGCGCGAGCCGGTAACCGGGTCCCTCCCGGAGGCCCGCTCACGCCTCACCTCCTGTTACTCCTGGATATCGAGGCTGATTCGCTGTTTGCTTGCCATCCCCATTGCTGTCACCAGTATCCGCAAAGACCTCGCCGTTCGTCCCTGCTTTCCAATCACTTTTCCGATATCGGCATGACCGACCGAGATGCGCAGAGAACTCCCCTCGCTGATTGGAACGCACTCCACCGTAACCTCTTCCGGGTGGTCGACCATCAGTTTAATCAACGTAGTAACCGCTTCCGCAATGTCTTTTGAATGCTCCATGATGTAGACCCCGATAGTGTTCCCGATTTCCAGGAATGTACCTGCATCTGAGGTCGTGCGCCGCAGGGTGTGTCCTACGCGACGTAGGACACTGCGTTCTTTGTCCGCAAGGTTCTGCGCGACGGCGCTCCGAACGACCAGCAATACTCTTCCAAATTGCGTCCATTATATGTCTAACTTGTTGCCTATCAACAATACCACCGCGATGGTACTGGATTAAATCTCTTATTTGTGGCCATTTTGGAAAGCCATCCGGCTTGGAGGCCTCCATTTTCGCCTTTCGCGCTTGTTTCGCTTACGCAACATCGCGCAATCATTCGCTAACTATCGCCTCCTGACGCCTACCTTGCCCCCAGCGCCTTCCAGCGCTAAGGAGCGAATTATGGTCAGGAACATTTCCCGCATATGCAGCCTTGCCGTTACCTTCACAGCCCTCGTTTTGTCCACCGGGACGGTGACAGCACAGTCCACCACACCAGGCACCCCAACCATTGTCACTGGAACCAATCCAGAACCCGACGTAGTCACCGGGACCAACCCCCCTCCCCAGTTAATCGTTACGATTCTTCTGAGCATCCTTCCATGAGCATGAGATAGTTGGAATTGGCATTGACAATCGGCCGCCCTCAGGAGCGTAAGAGATGCATCTAAGCCGGACGGTTTTTGCGTTCTGGGCGGCCGGCCTAACCGGACACATCGTGTTGCTGGTTGTCCTGTTGACCCGCCATCGCGCAAGAACCTTTCCGGTTTTCACGACCCTGATCGCAGCCAATATTCTGAACTCCATCGCGCTCTATGAGATTGCGTTGCGTGGATCGGCGCACACCTATTTCATCGCGTATTTTGCCTTCGCCAGCCTGGATCTTGTCCTTCAATTGGCCGTAACCTACGAACTCGCGCGTCATGTCTTCTGCCCCACAGGCACCTGGGCCCCCGATATTCGCAAGGGCTTTCTCCTCCTCGTGCTTACCTCGCTCGCCATCGCCTTTGTGTTGGCCTGCCTTCCCTCCCCTCCAGAGAAGACCATCCTGCGCACACTCCTCGACCGCGGAAATCTGTTCTCGTCCGCATTGCAGTGCGAGCTGTTCGTTGGGATGATCGCCTTCTCATCGACCGCAAACCTCCCCTGGAATACGCATGTTGCCCGGATCGCCCAGGGCCTTGGTTTCTACTCCCTCGTAGGCCTGATCACCGAAGCTGGGCACAACATCCTGGCCGGAACTTCCATCGCCTATCAGAACGTGACCTACCTTCGTATGTCGACATATCTCCTCTGCGCGGGCTATTGGATCGTCATGCTGTGGTTGCCCGCGCCCGCCCCACAGGAACTTCCCGAAGAAGCTCAGCGACAACTCTTTACATTGCAAAGACGCGTGGAATACGATCTACGCAAGCTCCGGGCTTTGAAACGATAATGACCATTCGGAACCTCGACTTCTTCGGTTTTCTGTTCATATTCCTTGCTTCGATCCTCGGAATTGGGACGTATTACTATCTGCGCAATCGCCGGCGCCAACTCTACCCTTACGGAAACTGGGATGAGTTGCTCAAACGACTTGCCCCCCTGGATCACCAAAACCTGGAGCGAATCGCAGCCGATCCCACAGCTCTGGCGGCTCAGGACAACCATTGGGTTGAGACCATGAGCCCGGAAGATATCTGGCGATTGCTGGGAGGCATGCGCGGCATCGAGGTCATGGAGAAAAATTGTTCGGTGCTGGTCGACCTGGTCTTTTACGTTCAGCAATGGTATCCGGAGGCCCTGCTCATCGCCGAGCAACTTCGATTGAACGCGCGTGAAGTGGAGTGGCATATTGGCCGCCTCAAAGCCACCGCGAAGTCCGGTCGCCCGCCGGCAGCTGCGGCAGAATATCTCCAGCAGGCAGTAGCTATCTACTTTCAGATGACTCGTGAAGTTCTAGCTTTGTATCAACAGGGCAATCTACCCGGACTAGCCGATCTGCAGCGGGCGCTCTAGTCCACCCGCGCGCCCCGCCCCCGCCTCAGCACTAGCGGGTTACGCGATCCGTCGGGTAAATACCGCATCAACCGTCCCAACGACTTCCACTTGTTTTCTGTATTGCCACCGCCTCTGCTCGTCGTCTTCGGTTTGAGGCGAGAGCGCGTGTGGCACCAGCTTCAGGTACTCTCCGTTTTTGTCCAACTCGCAAAATCCGCAGAAATAGGCGCTTCGCGTCAGCAGAAAGTAGATGGGACGATCGAACTCGTTGACCCAGTCCTTTCTCTTCGCAATGGCGCGCTTCCGCGTATCAATGAGCACGATGGACCCCGCCAGAATCATCGGCTCCATGGTCCGATCCCTCCGCCCGATGATCCCCCGCCGATAGTGAACCGGCATCACTCCCTGATCCGACTGAAACAGCGTCGTGTCCTCGGGCGCAGGCCCCGTTAACACCGAATCCGGCAACCAAAGCCTGGCATGTTCGGCAAGCGGCCCTTCACTCAGCAGCAGCGTGGAATTCGGGCGCGATACCAACTCCAGCTGTGCCGGACTTTCGCCCACCCCGGGGCACAAAGCCAGCATCTGTTCCATGGTGAGGTTGTAGATAAACGCCAGTACGATGAGCTTGGTCGCCGAAAGCCCACGGTTTTCGCGTTCCACTCGATCAAGCCAGCTGGCGGAGATGCGGTACGCAGTGTTGCCCCACTCCTGGGCGAGCTGACTCGTGCGATCTTCTACTTCGCGCAACGTGAGCCCCAGCCGAAGCCGGCCTGCCCGCAATTGCGTCCCTATTCCGTCCACGCGGCTTCCTCCCATGAATTGTCAAAAAGAGACACCATACCAGTGGTGGGCCCGCTCTCATTCCATCGCGCAGCTACATACATCGGATCCCCAACTGGCCTCCGACCTGGAATCGTATGCTCAGATCTGCGCGATCATTTGGTACTAAACATACACTAAACCGATAATGTTGCGCCCAGCCCGGCTCCTTGCCGTCCCAACCTGCGCATCTTTCAGGAGTTCCGTGCGGTACGTTGGCGCCAGCGCACTCGCCCCCCGGGAATGCTGCCATCTCCTGACCATTCAGTCTGGATAGAGCCATGGGGCGACTTCCTGATGGGTCCAGGGGACATCATCCAGGTAGTTCCCGAGCACTGTTACGCGATGAGCAGCGTGATGGCTACGGAGGCAGATCACGAACCGGCACCCCTTCGACTCACAGCTCAGGTTTTACCTTCCCGGTTGGTTGAATCCCTAATTCACCTTCTCAACCGCGTGATTCGATTCCCTGAGTTCGTACACATCTTCCCCGGCAGGGGTCCCCCTGGTCGTGCCTGGTGCGAATCCCACCCCGCTGTCGCTCTCCTGAGATCCAGCATTGGTCGCTTGCAAGCGTGCTTTTCTGCTGGCAACCTCCGAAGACCAGCGGGCCCGGTTAATGCTCCCGACCGGCGTGCTGTCAGACGTCGAATTTCCAGTCACATCGAAATACACTGCAGCGGAATCCTCCGCGGACAGGTGCGACATCGGAAGTAACGTGAGCCGACCGACAACATGAACGGGGGCCTCACTCTCTTTCCAGTCGATACTCGCGTTCTCGATCCAGAAATTGGCGTCGCGGCACTTACCCCAATAGGTCATCTTCTCGGGATCCAGAAATTGAATCCCAAATTCGAAGCTGCTCATGACACGATCTTGATCAACGTGCCGGATGAGTTCGTCCTGCAGGCCATTGGGGTTACGCCGTTGCAACGTTTTTGCTTGATTCGCGAGAGACGGTGTTGCCGAGAACTTCACCACATCGAAACGTCCATGACGAAACGGAACGTTGCTGCCGTAGCGCAAGTGCTGGTAGGGCCTAATCTTCTGATGCAATTGAAACTGGACTAAAAAAGCGGTCCTCAGTACCCGGAGCTTGTCCTTGAAACCAAGGGCCCAGAAAGCTGAGAGCGGGCTCGAGGCCGTCAGGACCTTGGCCAGCGCCAAAAATGCGTTCGCATCGTTAATCGGCAGAGTCTTGGTGTTTTGCAGCGAGTAATCCTGCCGGCGCAGGCCTGTGATTGTGGCGGGTGAGTCCGGATTGAGATCGACTGAGAACGACATGGATCGAACGTCAGGCTTGAAGTCCGAATTGCTTCTCGAATCGGAGTTTCCAAACCGTACCGTCGCGGGATACACTCCAGGCTTTGCGAAAATTCCCTGTCCGAGTCGCTTCGCCAATCGCAGGTCGAGTTTCAAGCTGAGATTGAAGACCTCGAATTTACCTCTCACGCATACTCCCTTCACGTGCGTTCCACGACCGATAGGGCGATGTTGCGCAGCTGCGGATTTCGACTGCAGCAAAAGAGATTTTTGAACTATCTCTTCGATTACAGCCTGCTCGCGAATGGGGTCTCGCTCTGCAGCGCTGCCGGTCACTCCGAACCATCTCGTTACGAAAAGCATAGGAACCTCACTAAAGCGCGGAGATAAATTTGATTGCGGTGATGCTCGGCAAAAAACAGTAAGCAGCCGCCTTCGTTTTTATGAAGATCGAGAATCCGGCGATTTTGGTTGCAGGCGCGCCGTTCGGCTGTGGAATGACAAAGATGCTCTCGGCTGGATCCTGCGTACCGATCATGGGATCCTTCGCCTTCGGAGGCAGGCGAACCGCTCCAGCAAATTCGCTGTCGTTGACCCAATGCCCCAGCACGAATTCATACTGATTCTCGATGCTCGAGTTGATGAAATAGCCGAGCAGTCCCCGTTCGATTCCGTCATGGGGTTTCGTCGGATCGTAGGTCGGATCGTAGGTCGGATCGTAGGTCGGCCCGTACGGCATGCCGCGGCGAATCAGCCGGTGAGTGTTGTTGCTGCCGCCAGGCTGCCCCTGCCCCTGCACCGGCTGCCCTCGTGGATTGATGCGGCGAGTGTGTGCACCCACCGGGCAGCGGAGTCCCCTTGGATCACCGGACCCATCGGCATTCACGTACTCGAAGTTGTTCATCTGCTCCGGCGCAATGCCGCCCGGCGGGCTGTCCGTATCCGGCGACAGCGCAAGAGGGACACCGTTTCGCCAGCGTCCGCATATCTTCGCTGCGAGCAACTCCGGATCGATTATTTCCTTCTGTGACTGCAAGAAGTTTTCGAACCCAACAACATCCGCCTCGATCATCTTGAACACGGCAAAGCTGCCGTTGAGACCAAGTTCCCGAGGCTCCGGCACAAAGTAATTCTCAGCCTCGTCCTGCAAGACGAACAGCCACGGTTCGCATGGTTGCTGATGATCTGCCGGATAACGTTCCGGCCCTCCGCGAATGGTAGTCATGCTGATGCCGTCGGTGTAACCGAAGTGAACGCGAAACGTGGGAACGAGCTTGCCATCCACGATGTCCATCAGCGCCATCCCGTCGGTCCGCCAGATCTCTGTGAAGGCATTCCTTTCGGCGAATAATGCCGCGAGCTTTTCGCTATAGGTCGTCATTGCTTCCGGACTCATCGCGTGCAGCGTCACCATTACGTGATCGCTTCCCTTCCCAAACGCACCAATCCAATTCTCTGGCGCGCTTGGGCCGGTATCACCAACAAGGTCAGCCCGCGCCGCGGCCCCGGCAACAAATGCGCCAAACGATTTGAAGGAGATATTCGGGACGCGATCGTTCACGTCCAGGGCGAGCAGCCCCAGCCAGGTAATCCCCACGTTCAGGCAATAGTCGGGCTTGCAGCGTGGAGAGTCGCCGAGGCAATCCCCGGGCCCTGGCTTGAATCCAACATGCCAATCGTCTGCGGTCGTGATTTGCGGCGCGTCGGATTCGTCTCCACTGACCAGTCGCCCCAGCAACTTCCGTGCCTCCGCGGCCACACCCACCGATAACAGGAAGTGCCTGACCATCGGCATCCGGTACCCGCGAAGGATGAACCCCTGAATGTCCGCCAGCTCGAGTGTGGATTCATCTCCCGGTCCTTGTTTCGCGTCAGGTTCCGACGCATGGTGCTCGCTTCCCCCAAACAGACGCCGAAGGAATCCCTCTCCCTCTTTCGCTGGTGGCGCGTCTCCTTTGCTGTCTGTGCCCACACTCAATCTCCTGTCGCTCATTCGTCGTGACGTTGCGTGCGAAGTTCAAACCGGTTGCGGCTTACTATCGGCGATCAGGGCATGAATGTCCTGCACGCTCAGCCCTGGGTACGCCTGGTAGAACCCTATCGGCGGCCGATTCGCTCCTGCGGCGAAGTCGATAAACTCCTGGACATACTTCCTGCACGGCGAGGGTGGCGCGCCCTTGGTGAATTTGAACAACAGGTCGAAAACCTGCCCGATGTTCTTGGTGAAATCTTCGATGTACTTATCGAAGGAGCCGTCGTAGACCGTAAAGAACCCCACCTGGTTATCCTCCAGCGGCACAAACTGTGCGAAGTGGGGAGTTCCAACTTTATCCAGGTCTGAGGTGGTGCCGTGTCCACGTGCACGCAGAATCAATTCCACCTCGATGAACGCGAGTTTCGACTTCATCGGCAGAATCACCAGAAATAGATTCAATTCGTTTTCGGTGGGACTGACACCTGCGGCAGCTGCCAGCGTCTTGATCTCCTTGGCCGTCACCTCCGGGTAGGCGGTGTATAGATTGATCGGTTTCAGAAGATGCTCGGCGACCCATTCGACGAAAGCGTCCGCATTCGCCACAACCGGACCAAGTGGAGCATCGGCCACGTGCTGGAAGATGGCATCGAACACCGGTCCCGCCTGTTTGACGAACGCGGACATGAGTTTTCCCAATTCGCCATCAAACTCACCGAGGAACAACAACGTCTTGTCGCTCGAAATCGTGAAGCGCGAGTAATGGATCGTTCCAATTGAATCCTCCGCTTGAAATAGCGCCGGCATCAGCGGTGGAAGCTCGGTTGCAAGCGCCGCTGCATCCGCAGGGCTTTTCAACGGGAACCTTAGGGTAAAGTGATTCTGGCTCATGACGCATTCTCCTCGTGCCTAAGGTCCATGTCTCAACCCAACACGCCTGGCCCCCCATAGGACTGCGCATGCCAAGGGAACCTTAGGCCTGCACACGTAGAGACAGAAAATTAGCCTAGATCGCTTTCCTAGCATCGGAAACTGTCAATAGTGACAGACGGTGAATCAAGCGTGGGCCAAAGGTTCGGTGCAGTGTGTGACGAGCAGCCGATCCGCCAGCCCTTTCGCAAACGTTCGAGCTGCCTCCAGGTGGTACTCTTGGAGGTTGGTCGGCGGGATCTTCACGCCCAGATAACGGCCTCGGTAGATGCCTGAACCGAGGTAGCTCACCAGCGACAGCAGCGAGCGTACCTGGCCGCCTTCGTAGCGGAAATGGATGTCATCCACGCAAACGCCGCCGTGCTCGGTTGCCAGCCTCCGCACCGTTTTCATGTTGTGCCGCCAATACCGACGGCAGATAACGGCGATCGCGAACGGCCTCCCTCTCAAGGCCCGGGCCGCATCCTCCGACTGGGAACGCACCGTGAAAACAGACCATCAGCCTGGATCGCTTTCGTAACGTTGCGATCTGTCCACAGGGACAAACCATGTCAGTTCCTTTCTCTCGTTCATATGCCGGCCAACGTCCTCCTAACCGATGAGGACGAAGGTTGGGCGTGGAATCGCTCGTCCCCAAACAGCATTCCATCTCCATGCCCTACCGGACCGGGAACTCGAAACATCCGGCGCGCCTGGTTGGGCCGGGTGAGTGCTGCGGTTATCGCAAGTTCACACCAATGAGCGACTGCGTTTGCAGATTCCATTGAGTTTAAGAGTGTATGATAGCCTTCCGGAGAAAATAAGCGTGATGAAGACTACCTCTGCTGCGACGCAGTTCGAAGCCGTTGTTGCGCAAACGGAGACGACGATCCCGCCGCGGATCTCCACCCCGGATGCAGAAGCTGTTTGGGGTCAAAGCGAAGCTCGTTTTCAGTGGTTGGCGGATAATGCTCCGGTGATGATCTGGGTGTCCGGCATAGACAAACGGTGCACCTACGTCAATCAGCCCTGGCTCGACTTTACAGGCCGATCCCTGGACTCCGAACTTGGAGAGGGCTGGGCAGAAGGCGTCCACCCCGATGATTTGCGGCGGTGTCTCGACACCTACGCACGGTGCTTCGATCGGCGCGAGGAATTCAGCCTGGAATATCGGCTACGCAGGCACGACGGGGAGTACCGCTGGATTTTGGATATTGGAGTCCCGAGGTATGAGCAGGATCGTTCCTTTGTCGGTTATATGGGCGTTGCTGTCGATGTGACCGATCGCAAGCTGATGGAGGAAACACTGCGGGAGAGTAAGGCGCGGTTTCTGGAGTTGGCCGAACAGAGCCGCACCACCCACTGGGAGGTGGATCCGCAGGGTCTCTTCAACTATGTCAGCGATGTGTCCCAGGCCACGTGGGGCTACCGTCCAGACGAAGTCATGGGCCGTTTGCACTTCTACGATCTCCATCCCGAAGATGGACGCGATGCCTTCAAGGCGGCGACCTTCGCGATCATGGAACAGAAGCAAAAGTTCCAGGATGTAGTCCACGCCGTGAAACGAAGAGATGGTCGCCTCGCGTGGGGCTCGGTCAACGGAATCCCCGTTCTCAATGCCGACGGAACCCTGCGCTGCTATCAAGGCAGTTGCACCGACATCACCGAGCGCAAGTTGGCGGAAGAGGCGCTTTCCGGCATCAGCCGGAAGCTGATCGAAGCACACGAGCAGGAACGTACCCGGATTGGGAGGGAGTTGCATGACGACATCGTCCAACGACTCGCCCTCTTGGTGGTACAACTCGACAGAGTTCAACAGGACATTCCCGACTCGGCATCTGACTTCGGTAGCCAAATCTCCGACCTTCGCAACCAGGCCTCCGAAATAACCAACGACGTGCAATCGCTGTCGCACGAATTACACTCTTTGAAACAGGAGTATCTGGGGATCGTTGGAGCGACCAGGAACTTCTGCAGTGAGTTTGGTGACCGTCAGAAAGTCGAAATTGATTTTCAGAGTCACGATATTCCAGATATCTTACCGACTGACCTTTTTCTCCCCTTGTTCCGAGTCTTACAAGAAGCCCTCAGCAACGCCAGCAAGCATAGTGGCGTAAGGAGCTTCGAAGTAAAGCTGTGGGGTAGCGCGGATGACATTCAGCTTACTGTCGGAGATCTCGGTGCAGGATTTGATTCCGAAGCTGCAAAGAAATGCGCCGGACTTGGTCTCACAAGCATGAAGGAGCGGCTGAGGCTAGTCGGTGGAGAGCTTTTAATCAATTCGCAACGCGAGCGCGGCACTACCATCCACGCTCGTGTGCCCCTCAGTCGGGATGGAATTCAAACTATCTAATTTCGGCACTTATCTACATTGGAATTGTCTTTGCATTTAATCGGTGGCGTTGATGCTTAGAGGTCTCACTGGCAACATGGGAAAGCGATCCTCGTCGAATCCTGGACTGGGGCTAAAAGTCTCTTTTTGGCCGACGGCGCTGATCGGAATTGTAGTCATAAAAGCCGTGCTGGCACTCGGCGTGGCGCCGGGAACCTTTCTGCTTGACTATAGCGGGGTTAGTTATTTCCTTTTACTAGTTTTCGCGACAGGCTTCGCGATCCGCAATGGAATACGGAACATCGCGGGAACGCGACCATTCTGGATGTTCCTCGCGCTCGCGTATGGCTTCTGGGCTCTCGACCAGTGCCTGACTCTGTACTATGAGCTTGGTCGGCACATCGAGGCGCCCGACAATTCGATTGCCGATCCGGCGCTATTTCTGCACGTCGTACTGCTGATGGCCGCTGTTGCAACCTTCCCGCACCAGCATATTCCCGGGCGCAAGTTATACCGGACGATACTCAACTCTCTTTTCGTATTGTTTTTCTGGATATTTCTCTATGGCTACCTCGTTTTTCCATACCAGTACTTCTCGAATGCTACCGGCTACGGACCGCACTTTGACGTTCTCTACCTGCTAGCGAATCTAGCTCTGGTGTTCTTTCTGGGCGTTTCGGCCGTACGCACGCAGCCTCCCTGGAAATCAATCTATCGTCATCTCCTGGGCGCCTCGGCTCTATACGCGTTAAGCTCGACAGCCGCCAACCTTGCAACTGATTCGGCAGGTTACGTCAACGGCAAGCTGTATGGTCTGGGTCTGACCGCCTCGGTTTGTTGGTTTTTGTGGATACCGCTGCGCGCACAGCAGATCGAGAGAGAGGCAGGAGCTGCCCACTCTGAGAGTGCTCCGAGTTCGCGAAGTCCCGCATGGGAGATGATCTTTGTTCTGATTGTCCCTCTCCCGATCATCTGGGAGCTGTTCCGACGAGATGAGAACGTCGGTCTCCCCACTCTTCGCTTGCTGGTCGCAATTATCGCCATCCTGTGTCTGGCCGGTGCTGCCTATATAAAGGAGTACCTCGCCCGACGCGAAATGGATGTTCATGTTGCTTTAGCCAACGACAGACTTCGCCTCGCCATGGAAGCCGGCGCATCCGTGGGGTGGGACCTGGATGTCAAGAGCGGACGGAATGTTTGGTTCGGCGACCTCAGCATCTTTGGAATCGATTCCGATACGTACGTGACCACCGGTGCCGAGTTCAATCAGTTCGTACATTCGGATGACCGGGCGAGAGTCTCGGCAGCGATCGCAGACGCAAGGCAGAACAAGAAGCCATACGCCGAAGAATTTCGTGTCCTGCAGCCAGATGGGACCGTTCGCTGGCTGGGGGCGCGTGGCAAGTTCTACTATGCGAAAAACGGTGACCCCGAGCGAATGCTTGGCGTGTCGCTGGACATCACGAAACGCAAGTTGGCGGAAGAGGCCGTTTCCGCCATGAACCGCAGAGTGATTGAGGCGGAAGAGCGGGAACGTGAGCGGGTCGCAAAAGACCTTCACGAAAACATCGGTCAGCGTCTTGCTTTACTGGCGATTGCCATTGAACAACTCAAGAACGACTTCCCCCATCAGGCCGGCGAATTTCTTGACCCCATGGACGCCGTATGGAGAAAGACCTTGGGGATTTTGACCGACGTGAAAGCTTCGGCGCACGAACTGTATTCGCCGCGGCTCGAGTATCTCGGCATTGCTGCAGTGATGAAAACCTTCTGCGAAGAGTTCGCGGAGAGAAAAGGTGTTGCGATTGACTTCAGGAGCCAGGGTTTCCCCACCCCCGTGCTGCCCGACGTTTCTATCTGCCTCTTCCGCGTCCTACAAGAAGCGCTGCACAACGGTGTCATGCACAGCGGCGTGCAGAAGTTCAAGGTGCGCTTGTGGGGCGAATCGGATGAGATTCATCTTCGAGTCAGCGACTCAGGCGTTGGCTTCGATCTGGTAGCCGCAAGGGGAGGCAGTGGCCTGGGTCTGGTTAGAATCGAGCAGCGAATCAAACTGGTGGAGGGTACGTCTTTGATCGATTCGCACCCGGAAAAAGGAACGACCGTCCAGGTGAGCGTGCCCATGCATTCGGAACGCGATTCCCTGCGCGCGACTGGCTAACTGCACCCGCACATTGGCCGCTTCAAAACGATGAAACGGCGGAGTGCTTCGCGCAGATCCTCTGGTAGATCTGGCGTTCCTGCTCACGCTGATACTTGTTCAATACATACCCGCACAATATATCGACGTCGTAGAGCGTGGCGATCTCGTCACATAGGTGTTCGGCTTCCATCGCTGCATCCGGCTTTCCTTGCTCCCACAAAACCGGAGCACATTCACCGCAAAGCGCAACCCGAGGGCGATCCCCCCTCGATGCCTTTGCGGCTGCGGCAATCAGATCGCCCGCGACTTTCATATAGCGCGCCGGGTCCGGCAGATCATTGACCATGAAACTCGCTTGGGCGTCGGCAACATCCACGCACACATAGCGCCCCTCTTCAACCGCGGCGAGCATATCCACCCCGTGCTCCCCCAATCTCTCCAGAAGACTTTTCCGGTGCGACTCGGTTACCACCGCCACAACGGCATTCCCGACGTCCAGAGCGGCTTCGATGAAACGAGTGAAGCCAACGACAAAGGCTGCATCATCGGAATAGAATTCCGCCTCGTGATTGCGCCTGGCATCCGTTCCTCCCTCTGCTGGCGGCCGCAGAGGGTCATTGGGACGGTCGAGCGTTTGCGAATCCAACGACGGAATAAAACAGTGACCCGATAACCCGCGGCTGACAAACTGCATGCCTTGAAGAACCGCTTCCACCGCAGGTAGCAGCTCGTTTCCAGCGTGCACTTTAACCACGTAGCCCAGTGCGCCCGAGGTCAGGGCTTCCTGCACCACATCGGCAGAGGACTCCTGGCTGACGAAAAGAATTTTGCTTTCAGGAAGCAGCTTGCGGATTCGTCGAGCAGTATCGATTCCATTCAGGGAAGGAAGCCCGATATCCAGCAAAATCAACTCCGGCCGAAGCTGTTGGGCTTTCTCGACGGCTTCTAATCCGTCCGCGGCCTCGCTGATCTGAAATCCTGGTTCCTTGCTCAGCGTCGAACAAACGAAGCGCCGAAACGGCTCATAATCTTCGACCACGAGAATCCGGCGTGATGGCGTTTCCAAGTAGCTCCCCTTCAAAAGGTCCAAACCCGGTTCTCCGAGTCTAGTTGCTATTAATATTCATAATCTCATGCTCCGCGATTCAGGTCGTCATCGCTGGTTTGGGTGGTTTTGCACCATCCGCATTGTCTGAGCAACGGCGACGCCGCTCATATTTCATGCGCTGCGAGCATTTAGCTCCAGCCCCATTACGCTGACAACTGGCAAAAGTGACAGAACCTGGAACCTAACGAGTTTCCGATCGTGACAGCTGGGATACCCGAATGCGTTGGATCGCTTTCAACCAGCAGCTCTCGCGCAGTCATCCCTCCAATCGAACATACGCAAGAAAGCTCTTCTATTCCGGCAACGCCATCTGTCCCTCCAGGTGAAAGTGCCCGGTCACCCCAGCCGCCGCGGTATCCGGCTGCCCGCCGCCGATGGCGATAGTGTAGTCGCCTCCTGCAATGATCGGCTGGCCCTCCTCCGTGACCATGCTGAGATCGCGGTTCTTGAGTTCGAAGTGGAGCTGAACACTCTGTCCGGCTTCAAGATGGACTCGTTGAAAGCCACGCAACGCAACCCGCGGCGCACCGGCAACGGAGGGGAACTTCAGATAAACCTGCGCTACCTCATCTCCGGCAACCTTCCCCGTGTTCGTCACCGTCACGGTAGCAAGCACGGGATCGCCCGCATTCACGCTGGCCGCAGCAAGAGTAAGCGCACTGTAGCTGAAGCTGGTGTAGCTCAGTCCATAGCCAAACGGATAGAGTGGCTTGCCGGTGAAGTAGCGGTAGGTGCGATTGTCCATCGAATAATCTTCGAAGTTCGGAAGCTGGCTCACGTCCTTGTAGAAGGTCACCGGGAGTCTGCCTGCCGGATTGTTCTTGCCGCTAAGCGTGGTGGCCATAGCCGCGCCGCCCTCCTCGCCGGAGTACCACGCTTCGAGAACAGCATTCGCGTGCTTGTCGATCCAATTCACGCCCAGCGCGCTCCCGTTCATCAACACCACCACCAGCGGTTTACCCGTGGCGGCAACCGACTCAACCAACGCCTCCTCCGCTTGCGGCAGGTCAAGACTCGTGCGGTCGCCTCCGAGGAACCCGGGCTGGTTGACAGGCATCTCTTCGCCCTCCAGCCGGCTGGTGATGCCGACGGCCGCGATCACGAGATCGGCCTTGCGCGCGGCGGCTGCGGCCTCAGGCGAGGGCGCGTCGTTTACGACCGACCAAATAAGCCTCGCGGTGGGTTTGCGATCCTCCGCGCTGCGATACAGGACCTCCAGCGCGGTCTTCTCCCCCTTCACCAGATGCACCCGCCCAAGGTGAGTTTCAACGCCCTGCGACCCATACTGGAGCGCGACCATTTTGCCGTCGACCGACACCCGCGCGAACCCATCTGCCTGCACGCCGATCAGGTAGTCGCCGGTAGTCGGCGCGGTCAGCGATCCCGTCCATTGCACGCCCACCGACTTCTTCCCTGCGATCGCAGCCGGCGGGTTCTGTTGGCTGAGGTCGATGTTCCCCTCCACCCGCGAGGTGATGGGCGTAGGTTTCACCCCGGCACTGAAATCGATGCTTCCCCAGTCAGCATACTCGGCCTGCAGGCCCGGCTTGCCGTCGGGAGTAGTCAGCAGGTTGTTGGGCACGGGCTCGCCCTCGTCGCGGAGGAACTGCGTGCCCGGAACGTACGTGATCTGGGCGTCGGGAAACTCTGCCTTGAGCCCTTCGAGCAGGGACACGGTATGCGTGGGCGTGCCGTTGTAGTTGCCCAGCAGAACGGCCGTCTGATCAGCCAGAGGACCTACCACCAGGATGTTGCGTGTGCCCGGCTTGATCGGAAGCGTTCCATCGTTCTTGAGCAGCACCATCGACTCTTCCGCGAGCTTACGAGCCAGCGCGCGGTGCTCGGGGCTGTTCAGTTCCCTCGGGTCGATCTTCGCGTAAGGGTTCTTATCCGCCGGATCGAACATGCCAAGCTTCATCCGTGCCGTGAACAGCCGCACCAGCGCAGCGTCCATTGCGTTCTGGCTCAGGTAGCCCTGCTGCACGGCTTCGATGTACGGCTTATAGTCGTGGTCGTCCTTCACCAGGGAGGTGAAGTCGACGCATTCGTTATCCATGCCGCGTTCCAGCGAGATGGCGGATGCTTGTGGCTGGGTCGGACGATAGTGGTGACCATTAAAGATGTCGCGCACCGCACCGCAGTCCGAAACCACATACCCCTGGAAGCCCCAGGAGCCGCGCAGCAGATTCTGCAGCAAATATTGGTTGGCGCAGGCAGGCTGGCCATTGATCGCGTTGTACGCGCACATCACCGATCCCGCTTTGCCTTCGACAACCGCGGCACGGAACGCCGGTTCGTAGGTGTCGACCTGGTCATGCCGGCTTACGTCCACATCGGCGATGTGGCGCGTCGACTCTGGACCGCTATGCACCGCGAAGTGCTTGGGCGTGGAGATAACCCGATAGTAGTTCGCGTCGTCGCCCTGCATGCCGGTCACAAAGGCAACACCCATGCGGCCGGTGAGGAACGGATCCTCCCCGTACGTTTCCTGGCCCCGGCCCCAGCGTGGATCGCGGAAGATGTTGACGTTCGGCGCCCAGAAATCCAGGCCATGGAAAATAGCCGAGCCTCCGTCGTGTAAGTCCCGTGCATACACCACGCGGCCTTCCATACCGATGTCTGTGGCCATCGTATGAATCGCCGAGACATCGAAGGTGGCCGCAAGTCCAATCGGCTCGGGATACTCCGTGGTGCCGTTCACCGCTACGCCATGCAGCGATTCGCTCCACCAGTCGTAGCCGGGAACCTTAAGCCGCGGGATGGCGCGCGATTGATTTACCAGCTGCGACGCTTTCTCCTCCAGCGTCATCCGACCCGCCAGGTCGCGCGCGCGCACCTCGGGGGACAGCGCCGTATCAAGGTACGGAGCGGCTGACGTGGACTTCTGCTGTGCTCTCGCCGGGGTTATCCCCAGGGTGCCGCACAGGACGGTCGCACCGATGGCGAGAAAGGACGACATCTGGATCTCAGCGGTCAGTCTCCGGAACGAGACGCGAAGAGAATGGACGGCGATCATGCTACTCCTTTGGCTGAAGCTGCCTGGTGGCAGCTCGCCTGAAAACAAAGATGGTTGCTGAAATGAGGCATCGCGTGAGTCTGGAGGCGGTCGCCACCGCGCGCCGGGATGCTTACCCGCGCAGACCTCGCCCGCGATCCCCTTGTGGTGCCGAAGGTTTGGGATGTACAGATGGATGAAGTCGAGAGGTGCGTGTGCTGCCCGCTTGGCCCGGACGTCCGTTTGCGCGATGCCATCAACCCCACGTTCACAAACCCTCGCGCTCTCTTCACCGCAGCTCTTTTTCAATCCGCTGAACTCACCCTGCACTATACAGACCTGGAAATATGTTCGACAACAGAAATAAACCGCTTTAACTTGTCTTAGCTTTTCGATGAACGGCCCAGCACCACACTCACGTTGCGGGTACTTCCTTTTTGCTTCGAAGGTGCTGGCGAACCGGCAGCGCTTGCGTAGCCTCAAGAGCCCGGCCTCCACCGATTGCTGCCGAGCACTCTGTGCGAGATTCGTTTAGCCTGTCACTTTAGACAGTTCCGCTCGCCTGCTCCCACTGGATACCATCGCTTCCTGGGCAGCTAATCCTATCGATAAGCTCCCGCCCAAAGCGCAAGAATGGAGAGTTATTTATGACGAGCAGAAAAATTGGGATCGCGGTGAGTTTCTTGGCCGTGTGCCTCTTCACGGTCTCATCGGCCCTTGCGGCCGATAAGACCGATAAGGTTAAGGGCAAGGGAGTGATTACGCTGCGCTCCGGAAGCACCCTGACCGTGGAGACAGACGAGGGGACTGCAACCGTGACCCTTACGGATGACACGAAAGTTCAACACCCCATCGGGCTCGGCGCCCGAAAAAAAGACGTGGGTCAAGATGTCTTGATACCGGGGCTCAGGCTAAAGTACGAGGGTACCGGCGATTCAACCCAGGTGACCGCAGAACGGATCATCTTCGATCAGGACGATCTTAGCCTGGCCAAAGTGATTCAGGCTGGTTTGAACCCCACCGTTCAGCAGCAAGCCTCGAACATGGCCGTCTACAAAGCCAACAAGGAGGCGACCGACGCAGAAATTGCAGCTAACCAGGCCGCTACCCAGGCAGCCATCGCACAGGCTCAACAGGAAATCGCAGCCAACCAGGTGGGTATCGACGCTGTGGCGCTGGCCACCGCGAAACGCTTTTCGGAGCTGGGTGACTTTGTCGTGAAGGGCGAACGTACCGTCTACTTTGCGACCGGCGACTACAGCCTTTCGGGGGAAGACAAAAACGCGCTCGCGGCCTTGGCAAACAAGGCCCTCACCTACGAAAAGGGCTACGCCATCCAGGTCTCGGCCTTTGCCGACTCAGTGGGTACCGCTGCCAGCAATCAAGTGCTGAGCAAGGAACGCGCTCAGGCAGTGGTCGCCTATCTGCTTCAGGAATGCAACATTCCAGTGGGTAGGATTGTCGCGCCTGGCGCAATGGGCGAGACCAACCCCGTAGCCTCCAATGAGACGCCCTCTGGCCGCAGCGACAATCGCAGGGCCGAAGTTAAGCTCCTGGTGAACAAGGGCATCGCGGTCAAAGATGTCGCTGGAAACTAACTGCAGTTTTGTTTCTCTCAAAACGGAGGTGCCACAACGGCGCCTCCGTTCCAACTGGGCCAGCCGAGTCATTGTTCCATTGCGATGCGACATCAAACATGGAGTTGACCTATGAACGCAGAAGCAGCGAAGAAGATGTTGTCGGCGGCGCTTGGTTTTCTTCTGATCGTTGTGCCACCACAGTACGCCCACGGATATCAGACTTCAGGTCCAGATTCTTCGAGCACCGTTGGGAGTTCTACCGAAGCTGCTCCCATGAGTGCAAGCGCTCTACAGGCATTGGTGGCGCCGATCGCTCTGTATCCAGACGCCTTGGTTGCTCAAATCCTCACGGCTTCGACATTTCCAGACCAGATTGCGATCGCCAATTATTGGCTCGGACAAAACAAGAGTCTCGCGGGCAGCGCCCTGATGCAAGCCGTTAACAAACAGTCCTGGGATCCGAGTGTGAAGGCGCTCACGCAGTTCCCTACTGTGCTCGATAATCTCGCGACGAACCTCAGTTGGACTTCGTCGCTGGGAGAGGCTTATCACAATCAATCGGCGGATGTGATGACGGCTGTCCAATATCTGCGCGCACAAGCCCAGGCAAAGGGCAATCTAAAGTCGACCCCACAGATCACCGTCGTGCAGCAGTCGCCTCAAACGATCGTCATTCAATCGGCGAGTCCGCAGGTGGTCTACGTTCCGCAATATAACCCTGCGGTGATCTACGGCTATCCCTACGTAGTTCCCGGATACGTCGCGCCCGCATACTCTACAGGCGATGTGGTCGCAGCAAGCCTGCTCTCGTTCGGCGCGGGAATTGCAGTGGGGGCCATGATGAGCGGTGGCTGTTGTGGTTGGGGGTACAGCAGTTGGAACTGTGGCTGGCACGGCACAGCCGTCATTTATCACGGCGGGGGATACTACGGAAACTCAGCCTGGCACGGTGGCTATTACAACGGCGGGTACCACGCGGACGGCTACAACAATGCCTACAATCACTCGGGCAACACCTACAACAGCTATCACGGCGGCAATACGTACAACAATAATTCGACCAACATAAATCATCAGAGTGCACAAAACCTCGATTCCGATCGCACTTCAGGATCGAACTCCTGGGCGCAGCATGACTCCGCCGCGGGGCAGTCGACCGCCTTTAGCGGTTTGAGTGGACACTCGGGAGGATTCGGCAACTCCGGCGGCTGGTCATCGAGGGCAGAGAGCGGCCGTGGCTGGGGGAGCATGGGTTCCAGCGGCTTCAGCGGTGGCCGATTTGGCGGCGGCGGTGGCGGTGGCTTTGGCGGCGGCGCCCGTAGCGGTGGCGGCGGTTTTAGGCGCTAGTGAAGTTAGCCGGCAGTTGTATCGAGAGAAGCGCAACACAAGCAGCATGGTTGAAGGAGCGAGTATGTCTCGGATGAGGTACACAGATAAGAGTCAAGGCGTACGTATCGTCGCGTGTATGACAGTGGCCGCGCTGACCGTGTCTTTGAGTTCCTGCAAAAAGTCAGAGGATGCCCTGCCTGCGCAAACGACCTCCGCATCCCCTGCAGAAGCCGGAGCCACGCAAAGAACCTTCGCGTCACCCGCAGAAGCCGGCGCCGCGTTTGTTGCGGCTGCAAAGTCCGGTGACCAGGCTGCCTTGCTGTCCATCTTTGGCCCTGGCGCGAAGGACGTTCTGTTCACCGGAGATCCTGTGAAGGACAAGAATGCGCTGCAAGACTTCGTAGCTGCGTACGGTCAAATGAACCGCTGGAACCAGATCAAGCCGGGCGGAGACATTCTGTATATCGGAGCCGATAACTACCCGTTCCCAATTCCTCTAGCCCAAAATTCTTCTGGCCAATGGTCCTTTGACACGGCAGCAGGAAGAGATGAGATTCTTGCACGCCGAATTGGTAAGGGCGAATTGATGGCAATCGCGGCCTCCGGCGCAACTGCCACCGCGGAGCAGCAATATCATGGCCAACCCCACGGCGGAGACACTAAGCAATATGCTCAGAAGCTCGTCAGTGACGCGGGTACGCAGGATGGACTGTATTGGGAGGCTGCAGACGGTCAGGCTGCAAGTCCTCTCGGCCCTCTGGTCGAATTCGCAAAAGCGGTTGGCTACACCAATGCCGGCGAAAAGCCTCAACCATTCAATGGCTACTACTTCCGCATCCTGACGAAACAAGGGGATAAGGCACCGGGAGGCGCGAAGGACTACATTGTGAGCGGCAAAATGACTGGTGGTTTCGCTGTTCTCGCCTATCCCGCGGAATATAGGAACTCAGGAATCATGACGTTCATCGTCGGCAAGGACGGTGTCATTTATCAAAAAGATTTGGGCGAAAAAACGACAGATCTTGCGGCTGCCTTGTCGGAGTACAACCCCGGTGATGGCTGGAGCAATGTAAATGCCAGGCAAGTGAATAAACCCGGACCTCCAAATTAGAGGGAGTGGAGTCAAGCGCAGCTCATCCATCTCCATATCCGGAGTCATGACCAAGCAGCGAGCAAAAAACAAGGCGGCAGCTTCGACGATGACGCGCACGGCATCTACGAGATCCCGCTTAGAAAAGACAAGCCGTCTCGCAATTCGCGTCTCCCTCCGCAAACACTATCCGCAAGACAATCTCTTTGTGGACACAAAATCCTCCGACGATTGCAGCCCACCCGGGAACGCCCGATAGAGGTCCGCGGCGCCACCCATCACGAAGGCGTCGCCACGCTTGCTGAGTACCCGCTCCTTATTAAGGTCTACTGCGACGGTTTCAGGAGCGCCATGCAAGTTTCTGCAACGAAGGGTGTTGTTGCTCATCCCGACTTCGGTCCCCGTCCCGTCTCGACCTGCGCCTTTTCGCCTCGAAAATTATGTCGTTGACCAGTAGCATCTTTTTTGCATATTGTTCCTGAGCGTATTACATCGCTTTAATAAAAGGACATCTTCATGCGTATCGCGCTCGCGCTCACGGCACTCGCTACAGTTTCTCTTCTCGTTGGCTGCAGTGGTTCCTCCGGTTCTCCGACGCCGCCACCACCAGGTGTCCTTACCACGACCACCGTTCTCACCGCGACGCCGAACCCCGCGAGCGCAGGCGCAGCTGTCACCTTGACCGCGACCGTCACCTCCATGAACGGCTCTTCGGGCAGCACCATGATGCCCGTCACGACCCCCACCGGTACGGTCTCCTTCTACGACGGCACCACCCTTCTCGGAACGCAGACCCTGAGCGCAGGCTCGGGCGCCATGGCTACCGCCGTCTACACGACCAGCACCCTCGCGGCGGGCGTCACTCACAACCTCACCGCCGCCTTCGCTGGCAGCGCCGGCGTCGCGGCCAGCACCTCCATGGCAGTAGCCCTGCCCGTCAGTGCACCCGCACCGGCGGCCACCACCATCATGCTGACCGCGATGCCCAACCCCGCTGCTGCCGGCGCAACCGTCACCATTACCGCGACCATCTCCTCGGCCGCCGGCACGCCCACCGGCAGCATCAGTTTCCTTGACGGCAGCTCGAGCATCGGCTCTGTCGCGCTGGCCAACGGAGTTGCCACGCTCTCCATCAGCACGCTCGCTGCCGGAACTACCCACACCCTCACAGCCACGTTCGCCGGCAACGCCACCTTTGCCGCGAGCACCTCGAACGCCGTGCCTCTGGTCATCAACGCTCCCACGAATATCCCCACCACCACCGTTCTCGCCGCGTCGCCGAACCCTGCGTCCACGGGCGCGACCGTCACCCTTACCGCCACCGTTACCTCCTCCAACACCAGCGAAGTTCCCGCCGGCATGGTTTCGTTCTCCGACGGAACCACCGTCCTCGGCACCGCGACCCTGGCCGCAGCGACGGGCAACACCGCCACCGCGGTCTACACCACCAGTTCTCTCTCCGCCGCGACGCACAGCGTAACCGCCAGCTATGCCGGCAACACCACCTTCCTCGCGAGCACCTCCACCGCGGTCTCGCTGGTCGTCAACGCGGCCGTCACTGCGACCGAAACGTTCAGCTTCGCGACCCCCAACCAAACCATCATGGGCTTTGGCGGTTCGGAGGCCTTCTATTCCAACTACCTCGATAGCCATCCCAATGAATCGCAGATCATGACCGCCCTCTTTGATCCGGTTCAGGGTCTGGGCATCACCTTCCTCCGCCTGGAGAACAACTACTACAACTACAACGGCACCAACGCCACCACCTTCGATCCGGACAACACGAAGATTCTGACGGCGGCGACTACCACTCTCGGCTCCGCGCCCACCGTCCTGATGAGCTCCTGGACGCCACCGGCCAGCCTGAAGAGCAACAACTCCCTCAACGGCTGCACCGGTGTGACGAACGGCAACTGCACCAGCGGCTTCGGCACGCTCGCACAGGTCGGCGGAGCGTACAACTACGCAGGCTTCGGCCAGTTCTGGCTCAACTCGCTCCAGGCCTACGCTGCTCTCGGTGTCGTCCCTAACTACATCTCCATCCAGAACGAGCCGGACTTCCCTGCCACCTACGTGGCCTGTCTCTTCAACCCCACCGAGGCCCCGGCGCAGCTTTATCAAACTACCCAAAGCTACGCCAGCTACGGCAAGGCCTTCGACGCAACCTATAAGGCCATCAACGGCAGTGTCCTCGCCTCCGTGCCACAGATGGTTGGTCCCGAGTCCTTCTCCATCTCCAACGCGCAGGCACTTCTCACCGAGGTGCCCGCCAACGAGCTCGCCGCCGTCGCGCACCATCTCTACAACGTCAGCTCCTACGGCGGCAACCCGTCCAACGAGGTCTCTCCCATGACCACCTTCGACTCGGACTATCCCGTTCAGCTCAAGTTCGAGACCGAGTACTTCCAGACCTCGGGCTTCAGTGACGCGATCGACATCCACAACGCCTTGACCGTCGCCAACGACAACGTCTATCTCTACTGGGGCCTCGCGTGGCCCAGCGCCCTTCAGAACGGAATCTCTACCGACCAGCAGGGCCTGCTCTACATCGACAATCCCTTCAATGCACAATCCACCTGGGCCTATCCCAACGGCTGGACCTACAACGATGCGTACTACGCGATGAAAGGGTATAGCTATTACATTCGCCCCGGCTACATCCGTTACGAAGCAACCTCGAGCAATGCGGACGAAGACGTTTCCGTCTATCAAAGCCCCGACGCGAAGACGACCGTCATCGTGATCCTGAACACTTCCACGTCAAAGACCGACACGGTTGGCCTGGATCTCTCCACCATCACGTACACGACGTCCGCTATGTATCGCAGCTCCTTCGCCACAGCGATTACTAGTCCGGGCGCGGAACGCTGGAATAGCATCGGCGCTTACACTTCCCAGGGAATCACGATGGGGCCGCAATCGGAGGTTACGATCGTTCTCACAAAATGATCGAAGCAGAAATACTCCCCACCTCCCTCGCGGCCGATTCGTTCCGTTTCTTCCGGGAGGGAGGCCATGGGCCTTCCACAAAGTTTGGAACGCCTCAACCCATGCATCTTTGGGCCGGAGGAGACTTCCTGTTTCGGACCACAGTCGTTCTCGGATAATCTTCGCCGATGCGCCTACGGTCGCGAGGCCCAAGTCTGACGGTCGGATGTTACGTGCGGGGTGGCGTCAGTCCAGGTAGATTGAACTTAAACTCCGCGCCCTGCCCCGGCGCGCCGGCGGCCCACAAGTGTCCTCCGTGCGACTCAATAAGTGATCGGCTGATACGAAGTCCCATACCAGTGCCGTGGGGTTTGGTTGTGAAGAACGGGTCGAATATCTGTTCCGCCAGTTGCGGCGGAAACCCTACCCCAGTATCACTGACTGAAACAAGAATCTGTTCGTTTTCAGCCCACTGCGACTGGATCACCATCTCTCGTATTCCATCGACGTCCTTCATCGCTTCAATGCCGTTGACGATTAGATTCATCACGACCTGCTGCAATTGCACGCGGTCCCCGACTATCTCACCAAGATCGCCTGCCAGTTCTGTCCGAACCGATATGTTGTATCGCATCGCTTCGTCGCGCAGCAGGGCGACGGTTTCTCGAATCATCTCGCTTATATCAAGAGTCTCCCGACTCACGGAGTCCTTCTCGAATTGCGAGCGGATCCCCTTGATAATCTCAGCAGCACGTTGTGCATCTCTTACAATTCTGGTGACAGCCGTGCGCACTAGACTAAGATCGGGTCGATCGCTCCCAAGGGTTCGGAGGCAGACGTTGGCGTTGGTCATTGTGCCACTGATCGGTTGACTGACTTCGTGAGCCAGGGATGCCGTTAGCTCTCCCATGGTTGTCAGCCGGTTGATGCGTGCGAGATCGCCCTGCGCTTGGCGCAATGCCTCTTCGGTACGCTTCTGGTCGTCTATGTCGGTCGTCGTACCGACGAATCTGAGGACTCTTCTTTCTGCATCACGCAAGACCACAGCTTGATTGAGATGCCAGCGATATGTCCCGTCCTGAGCGCGAAGAGTCCTGGTTTCAAATGCAAAACCCGACCCCGAGCGTACCCCCTCCCAAAAGCTCTTGGCTGCCATCTCCCGATCCTCAGGATGGACCGCGGTCATCCAGGCCTCGGGATGCGAGCGGACGAAGTCAAGGGTCTGACCTGTGAATTCAAGCCAGACGCGATTCACGAAATCAGGTGTCCCATCGGGCTTGAGCGTCCAGGTGGACACAGGAAGCTGCTGCAGCAGTGCAACTTGTAATTGCAATTCTGCGTCGGACTGCTGCAGGTCACGGTATAGGCGACTCGTCTCGGCCAACCGTTCTTCGCTGGCGTGCCGTTTCTCACGTTCGAGTTCCGCCTCACTACGGATCCGTTCTTCACGTTCTGCATTTTCGCGGCGAAGGCTGGCCAATTTGACATGTGCAGCTACCCGCGCCAGCAACTCCCGCGCAGCAAATGGCTTGATGAGATAGTCGTCGGCATCGGCCTCGAGCCCTTCCACCCGCGACTCTTCGCCTGCCCGCGCCGACACCAGGATCACTGGGGTACTTGCAAGGGAGGAGTTCTCGCGAATGGCTCGGAGTACACCAAATCCGTCCAGCTGTGGCATCATCACGTCCGCCAGCACAAGAACTGGGCGCAATCTCCGAGTGACTTCCAGCGCCTGCAATCCGTCAGCAGCCGCGTGCACCTCATATCGCTCGCTCAGCAGGCGTGTGAGGTAGTGGCGCATGTCCGCATTGTCATCGGCCAGGACGATCAGTTCGCGCTTGCCCGAGGGTCGGGGTTCCAGGCTGGAGGCAAGCGTAGCTTGTCTCGGAAGCGCTGTCGCATCGATCGCCAACTCCGGTTGAATCTCCAACCACTGTTTCAGCTCTTCGACATAAGCTCCGGCCCGAGTTGTGGGGGAAGCGAGCGTTTGTGCGGCCTGGATGCGCCCCGCCGGCAGGTGATCCGTGCCGCTCGGAATCGTCACGGCGAATGTGCTGCCGGCGCCAACCGCGCTCTCCACGCGCACACTGCCGCCGTGCAATTTCACCAGTTCCTGAACCAGCGCCAGTCCGATACCCGTGCCCTCGTAGGTCCTTGCCCGGGAGCTCTCAATTCTGTGAAATCGCTCGAAGACGTGCTCGCGATGCTCTTCAGGTATGCCCACGCCGGTGTCGCGGACCTGTAATTCCACCGCGCCGTCCATGGATTTCAATGTGACAGCAACCTCGCCCTCGAACGTAAACTTATAAGCGTTGGAGAGCAGATTCAAAACAATCTTCTCCCACATGTCGCGATCCACGTACACCGGATCGGCCATCGGCGGGCAGTCTACTGAGAACCGAAGCCCGGCGTTCTTCATCGCCGAGTCAAACGCACTCGCGATTTCTGAGGTGAAAATCGCCAGGTCCGTCGGCTGATAGGACGTCTGCGCGCGACCGGCTTCCATGCGCGAGAAATCCAGAAGCGTGTTGACGAGCTTGAGCAGTCTCAGGCCGTTGCGGCGCACCGTGGCCAGCAGCTCGTGACGCTCGGGACTCAGCTGCTCCCTCGCTTCCTTCTGAATTTCCTCGATCGGGCCGAGCATCAGTGTCAACGGCGTTCGGAACTCGTGGCTGACGTTGCTGAAAAACGTTGTCTTGGCGCGGTCGACTGCGGCGAGGGACTCTTCCACCCGCTTCTGATCATCGATGTCGGTGGTCGTACCGACAAATTTGATGACGTTTCCTTGCGCATCGTGCAAGGGCACAGCCTGCTGAAGGTGCCAGCGATAGACTCCATCGCGAGCGCGCAGACTCCTGTTGTCAAACACAAACCCGCGTCCCGAACTCACGCCCTCCCAGAAGCTCCTGATTACTTTGTCCCGATCTTCAGGGTGGACCGCGTTCATCCAGGCCTCAGGATTTGACTGGACGAATTCGAGAGTTTGACCGGCAAATTCAAGCCAAACTCGATTCACAAAATCGGGCGTCCCATCAGGATTGAGCGTCCAGGCTGCGACGGGAAGTTGTTGCAGCAGATCCACTTGGATTTGCAACTTTGTTGCGGCTTGCTGCTGCTCACGGTAAAGGCGGCTGGTCTCCGCCAATCTCTGTTCGCTAGCGCGCAGTTTTTCGATTTCCGGCTGACGCTCCTGTTCAAATGCGCCTGCGCTGTCCAGCACGATTCGTACGCTGGTTCGCAGGGCTTGCGGCCATTGTTCCACGGGGCCGAGCGGCGTAGCCGACCAGTCGAGCGCGCGCATACGCGTGGCCATATCGCTGTCACCGGCAAACACTGACTCGATCAGTTCCCTTTTGCGAGGCTCCATTTCCATATCCTCCAACTCGGCGGCAACGCGGAAAAGGCCTGCGATCCATCGTTGAAGAATCCACGGAGCCATCCGGAAAAGTCGGATCAGGTTGGCGTTGGGATGCGATCAAATGAAAGCACGCGGGACCAACGGATCAGGAATACGGCTCTCAGAGCAATTCAGCGGAGACCTATGGGCCCACTCGCCTCGAACGTGGCGATTCAAGCGATGCGAAATTATATCGTGCGCTGAAACTGGAGGGTCGGCGGCAGCGAATAGAAGCGCCCTGGTTGGCATTTCATACGTTGCGAAAGGACAGATGCGTGACAGGTTGGCCCTCACTGAGGGTTTTGAAACACCCCGTCTGGGCCCTCAATGCGATGGGACGAACTGGCATCGACAATCTTTGAAACCGATACCAAAGTCTTATCGACACCCGCATATCCTCTAGTTCACTCTGTGAACGTATCAGTTTGTTGAGATCGCGCTTCCGTGAAGCACTAGTTCATTTGTGTCCTCGACGCCCTCCCCACTCTGGTATGGACTGCGCTTCCAGACGGGTAGCGCATCTGAAGGTAAGACAAACGACAGCAGTATTGGGGTAATTCACGCGCCTCCCTCGATGGACCCCCAGAAATCCAAGAGGAATCCGTGAAAAATAAACGCTTACTCATATCGGTGGTTGATGACGATGAATCCATACGCGAGTCACTCCCTGACTTGCTAAGGGAATTCGGTTATGCTGCTCAAGCCTTTTCTTCAGGAGAAGAGTTCCTCGCATCCGATGATCTCGCTCAGACCAGTTGCCTGATCCTTGACGTTGCCATGCCAGGAATGACCGGACCCGATCTCCAACGTGAATTGCTGATTCGTCAACAAAAGATTCCCGTCATCTTCATTACTGCTCAGAGAGATGCGACGCTTCGCCCGCGCTTGCTCAAACTCGGGGCCGTGGAATGCCTATTGAAACCCTTCAGCGACGCCGACCTCCTGGAGGCAATCAATGTGACACTTCAAGGAAATCAATAGGCACGTCGCTTGCGCTCTGCAGCGACCGCTCCATATATTTGTTGGGTAAGCAAGCGGTGTCGGGCCCCGAATCGAGGTTACCTGCCATGCCTCCTGCCACACCAATAGTATTCGTTGTTGACGATGACATCTCGGTCCGCGAATCTCTCGAGCTGTTGATCCGCCACGAAGGGTTGGAATCAGAGACTTTCGCGTCTGCTCAAGAGTTTCTGGCTCGCCCGCGAGTTCCTGCCCCGAGTTGCGCGATCCTCGATGTCTCCTTACCTGATCTCAATGGTCTCGATCTACAGAAGCGCATCACATCGGATCGCGTGGACATGCCGATCATTTTCATCACGGGTTATGGCGATGTACCCATGACGGTCAAGGCAATGAAGGCCGGAGCTATTGAATTTCTGACAAAGCCATTTGATGATGAAGCGCTCTTGCGTGCTATCCGCCATGCCATTGAACGCAGCCGAAACACTCTTCGCCGAGAGTCGGAGATCGGAGCGCTTAAGGACTGTTACGCGGTGCTTACGCCTCGCGAACGGGAAGTCCTGGCACTTGTGGTCTCGGGATTATCGAATAAGGAGGTCGGCACTAAGCTAGGCATCAGTGAGATCACGGTGAAGGCGCATCGCGGCAGAGTGATGCAAAAGATGCAGGCCGACTCTCTTCCCAATTTGGTGAAAATCGCAGTCCGCCTCCGTATCGCCCCCTCGCCTAAAGCCTAGGCGCACCCTCGCCGCAGGTCGGAGCCATCGCTGCACATGTTCCGATCCGCAGTGAGAATATCGGGGATCCGGTCCCGTCTCATGCGCTCACCTTAGAGAGCTCATAAACTGCCGCACCAGCGCCGCAATTTCGTCCGCTTTGGTATCCAGCGCAAAATGTCCCGCGTCTAGTACGTGGACCTCTGCGGTCGGCACATCCTTCCGGTAGCGCTCGGGCTCGCCGAGATCAAATGAGAGATCGTGCTTTCCCCATAAGACCAGGAGCTTCGGCTGAGTCTTCTGCATCCACACCTGCCACCTTGGGTAGGCCTCGACGTTTGTGCGGTAGTCATAAAACAAATCGCTCTGAATTTGGGCCTGTCCTGGAGAGTTCAAAAACGCATACTCGTCGGTCCAAAGATCCGGGTCATAAAGCTCAATGTATGGGTCATCGCCAATATGGCGAGTCTTTGTGGTTGCTAGCGATAATAGGTTCGTACGCAACGCTTCTTCGTTAGCAGGCCGATTCGCCCAGAATGCCCGCCGCGTTGCCCAGTTTGCCCCAAGACCTTCATTGTGCGCAACTGCATCCTGGATAATGAGAGCCCGCACTCGTTCCGGGTGGGCGAGCGCCATACGAAATCCTACCGGTCCACCATAGTCCTGCATATAGAGCGTGTAGTTGAGTAATCCCAACGCTTGGGTGAAGTCAGTCATCACCGCAGCGATGTGATCGAAGGTGTAGTCGAAATGTTTGGGGTCGGGCCACGCACTATGTCCAAAGCCCGGATAGTCCGGTGCCACCAGGTGGTAGTTTTCTGCGAGCCGCGCCAATAAGGGCTGGAACATCCGGGATGACGATGGAAGCCCATGCAGCAAAAGGATGGCCGGCGCATCTTTCGGCCCCGCTTCCCTGTAAAAGATGGACACTCCGTCGACCTGTACAGTACGGTAAGCAACCGGGTATGTCATTGGGTATTCCTTTCCTTGTGCACGCAGAATGAGGTTCATCGCCAATGCCATGCAGACTATCTGCAAGCATCGTGACCAACTGGAATATCTCAAAACATGCATCGTTCACCTCTGGCGGCGCAGCCTGAGCATTTTCTCGTTCGTACGACAGATGCTCGCTTCATCCATTAATTCAGCCAGACCCAGAAGAGCAGCGCAATCAGACGATGGTATTGGAGATACGTTCGTATTACTTCCGGCGATCAGGTCAACGTCACAAGTGAACACCCGAGACAAAGGTATCGCCGATGCCATCGTCTAATTGTTCCTGCCTATATCGCTCGATCAAGCTGAAGCGGTTATCCACGCGGCCGTAGCCGAGGCAAAGAAGCGGAATTGGAAGATGAACATTCCGGTGACCGATTCCGGAGGTAACGTAGTTGCCTTCCAACGAATGGATCACGCAATGCTCGCCTCTATCCAAATTGGAGAACACAAGGCGCGAGCTGCCGCTACTTTTCGGCAACCAACAAAAGTCTTCGAGGATGGTGTCCAGCTCATGCATTTGAGCTATCTGCTCGCGTTCGACGGAATCATTGCATCTGAGGTGGAATTCCGCTGATCGACCAAGGGGTGATTATTGGGGCGATCGGCTGCTCGGGTGGAACTGACTCGCAGGATGAGGTCGTCAGCAAGGCAGGTGCGGCAATAATTACGTAGCGGCAACGCAATTGATGATTGGCTCTCTACTCGCGTCTTTCGGCCGGCGGAATCGGCGGGAAACACTGAGGCTGCGGCCGCTAGCGAATAATCCGTCGCTTAAATGACCGATCCCACTCTGAAGTGGGAGAATGGGCGCAGACCAGCCTGAGAGCGGGCCCGCTCCATCCGATCTGCTGAAGCCTATTTTCATGGACCTTGAGGAATAAGAGATGAAGAACGGGAGTCCCCATCCAATCGGCGCAAGTGTCACGGATACGGGTGTGAACTTCAGCATATTCTCCTACCATGCAACGGGTGTCGAGTTGCTGCTCTTCGACACGGAAGAGGCTACCCAGCCGAGCCGAATCGTCAATCTCCTTCCTGGGGCGAACCGCACCTCTCATTACTGGCACGTTTACCTGCCGGGAATCAGGGCGGGCCAGCTCTATGGCTACAGGATGAGCGGACCAT
Organism: Acidobacteriaceae bacterium; assembly: GCA_035482415.1. Taxonomy (GTDB): domain Bacteria; phylum Acidobacteriota; class Terriglobia; order Terriglobales; family Acidobacteriaceae; genus Granulicella. The sequence goes on from DATHQT010000058.1 coordinate 39,758, forward strand.
ACGCTCCCGAATTGGGTCATCGTTTCGATCCTGAGAAGCTACTTCTCGACCCATACGCGCGGGCGATCTCCACGAAAAATTATCAACGCAGTGATGCCTCGAGACCCGGGGACAATATGGGAGTCTCCGCCAAGAGCATCGTCGCAGATCTCAGGCAGTATGACTGGGAGGATGATCGACCTCTCGACCATCCGTTTTCGAGCACTGTTCTATATGAAATGCATGTTGGGGGATTTACGCGCAACCCAAACTCCGATGTCACCGAAGAAAAACGAGGCACTTATGCTGGGCTAATCGAGAAAATTCCGTACCTGAAAGATTTCGGTGTCACTGCGGTCGAACTAATGCCCGTCTTCCAATTCGACGCCCAGGATGCACCCACAGGTTTGGAGAACTACTGGGGATACAGTCCAATGTCGTTCTTCGCGCCCCACGCCGGTTACTCGTCCCGGAATGACCCGTTGGGATGCCTCGACGAGTTTCGTGACATGGTGAAGGCCCTTCACAAGGCCGACATCGAAGTAATTCTCGATGTGGTCTACAACCACACCGCTGAAGGTGGTGCTGAAGGACCTACGTTCTCCTTTAAAGGACTGGATAATCGGTTTTACTACCTGCTATCGGATGACCTCTCGCAATATGCGGACTATACCGGTACGGGCAATACGCTCAACACCAACTTTTCGGTCGTCCGCCGGATGATCGGCGACAGTCTCCGATATTGGGTTTCCGAGATGCATGTGGACGGCTTTCGCTTCGATCTTGCTGCGGTGCTAACCCGGGACGAGCATGGCAGGTCGGCCGACGACGCCCCCATCCTCTGGGAGATTGATTCCGACCCCGTGCTTGCCGGCAGAAAGCTGATTGCCGAGGCGTGGGATCCGGGCGGACTCTACCTGGTGGGATCATTCGCTGGAGACCGCTGGAAGGAATGGAACGGACGTTTTCGTGATGATGTCCGGCGTTTTCTCAAGTCCGACCGAGACACTGTGCTCAATCTGCGCCAAAGGCTCCTTGGCAGTCCTGACATTTATACGAAACGTTACCAGTCGCCAGAACAAAGCATCAATTTTGTGACCTGTCACGACGGTTTCACTCTAAATGATCTTTTCTCGTTCAACGGAAAGCACAATGAAGCGAATGGGGAAAATAATCGCGATGGAGCTTCCGAGAACTATTCGTGGAACTGCGGAGTGGAAGGCCCCACTGATGATCCGGGAATTGAACACTTGCGTGCGCGCCAAGTCCGCAACGCCCTGACGCTGAACTTACTCTCGGTTGGAACTCCGATGCTGATGATGGGTGACGAAGTGAGGCGGACGCAGCTCGGCAATAACAATGCGTATTGCCAGAATAATCAAGTGAGCTGGTTCGACTGGAGCCTCTGCCGGACGCACGCCGATCTTCACAGGTTCGCCCGGCTCCTGATCCAATTGCGTCGCCGTTTTGTCGCAAATCGAAACGGAAACTTTCTGTCACTCGCAGACTTCGTCGAGCGAGCCAAGATCCAATGGGATGGGGTGCACTTGTGCGCACCCGATCTTTCAGTTGACTCTCATAGCCTCGCCCTGACCGCCTACCTGGAGAACGGAGGCGGATTTCATCTGATGATCAACGCGTATTGGGAGCCTCTATCCTTCGCTCTACCTGCTGCTATGGACGATTGTGGACCATGGCGTCGGCTCATCGACACGTCTCAGGACTCTCCCCTGGACTTTCAAGAGCAAGGAGTCGAGACCGCAAATCAATCCGCATTTACCCTTCAGTCTCGGTCCATCGCCCTGTTCACGACCGGCCGATGTGGTGGGATTGAACGAAACGGCCAATAGAACACCTCGTTTCGGGCAGCGCCGAGTCACACGATTCGTCCAGATTTTACAACGTGACGTTTCCACGTCGAACAGGACGCTTTGTATGGCCACAGCGTCTCTACGGCGCACCAATCTCTGCATAAGTGCGATTCAACGTTTCTGGTATGGATGAAAGATGTAGTCCTTCGACTTCACAGCCGTGTGGCAGGCATTTCCGCAGTCTGACAGGCTCGTGGGATCGGCCGCGAACTTGCCCGATGCAGCATCGTAATTGAAAACTGCGTAGCCCCAGCCGCCCGTCTTCGGAAACCTCTTGCTGTCTTTCTCCATAACGAAGACCTGCTTGAACACGTCGGGCACTTCCACAACGAAGGGTGCTTCCGTGCTCTTCTTGTGTGTCCATTGCAGCTTCACAATCATCGAGCCATCCGGGAAAGTTTGACCGCCCCCGGGAACGCCCGCTTTATAGGCCGCGATCATCGTTGGGTTGGCGACGATTACTTTGAGGATCTCGTCGGTACGTGCGGACGAGACGTCGGCCCAGTCCTCGTATCCACGAAAGTCGGAGAACGCGATTCCACTCGGTGATTTCAACTGGTACTTGTCCTGGGCGCGAACGGCTGTCGCGACAAGCAATGCCAGAACTGCCCCCGCCATCGCAACGGGGGCAAGGTGCGTAATGCGTTTCAGAAAAGCACGAGTTTTTATCTTCTGTTCCGGCCGCGCCGCGGATTTCGTAACAAATCTAGACATGACGTTTCCTCCGTCGAGAACAATCTTCTAAGCCCGGTCAACCTGCTTCTCACGTGACCCCGATTAGGCCAGACGCGGGGATCGTAAACAATTGGACGAAGGTATCGCCGATACTTTCGTATCAAGTATCCGAGGAAGCCTCACCAGCTGATAGATTCCTCAGCGCTCGCTTACATAGAAAACCATATGTCTCAGGCATGACAAGGCCGTGGTCGATACGAAGGTATGGCAAACACCTTCGTCCAATTGCGCCATCGATTTTGTTCTGGCTAAATGGTGTCAGCCTTGGCCCGGCTCGCTGGGTCACGCTTGCCATTCGGGTTCCCTCCCACAACCGCGGCGGGCCAGGGGATGATTCTTCGAGTCATTCGGTAACTAGCAGCTTGGGCCACCACTCACTCGATCAGATCTGGAATGGAGGAATTTATGAAAACAAGGGTCAAATTCGTCATCTTGATTGCCGCCTCGGCGCTGGCGGCTGCGATCCCTGCGATGCGCATTTCCGCTGCGCCGAAACCGCAAGCCAAATCCGGAGTAGACCGCTTGTACATAATCGACTGTGGCGATGGCAGCGGTCCCGACGAATCACGTTGGACCCCGGGAGCCAACGTCGGAATCCCCGTCGGCTTTCCCGGGCACTGCTACCTGATTCACCACACCCAAGGGTGGTTCCTGTGGGACACGGGCGTCGATGATGCTGTAGCGAAATTGCCGAATCATGAACTAGTCCTGCATGAGTGGGGGCCCGGCACCGGCCCCATCTGGCGCAAGCCAATAACGCTGGCAGCCCAACTCGAAGAGATACATGTGAAGCCCTCTGATATAAGACTGATGGCAGTGTCCCATAGCCACCCGGACCACGCTGGAAACATCGAAATGTTTCCCAACACGCTAATGCTGGTGCAACGCGTCGAGTACGAATGGGCTGGCAGCCGGCAGGATACCGTCGCCTTCAACACGAAGCATCCGGTAAAGTTCATCGATGGCGACTACGATATCTTTGGCGACGGAAGCCTCGTTCTGCTTTCGACACCCGGACACACGCCGGGCCACCAATCTTTGCTCGTTCGACTGCCCAAAACCGGACCAGTGATTCTTAGCGGAGATGTTGCGCATTTTCAAACCAGCTTCGATCATCGCTATGTCCCTTCCAACAATTGGAACAAGCAGGCATCGCTCCAGTCCATGGACAAGATAGCGGCAATCCTCACAAAAGAACATGCGCAGCTATGGATCAATCACGACCAGGCCCAAAGCGATGCCCAGAAAAAGCTACCCGCGTTTTACGAGTGACGGCATCTGGCTACTTGGTGGACGGCGCGGATCGGCGCAGATACTCAAACGGAAATCCGGCCTCAAGATAGGCGCCCCGGCCGGGCATTTAGTGGAGGAGCGACTCCCAGTTGGCCGGCACCTTTCCCGCTGGCCCAGGTGTCGGCTGACTTTCTGGATGCGCGTGCGGCGGAAGCAACCCAACTCCGCTTATCATCGTCCCCTTCTCATAGTCGAAAAACCAGTCCTCGCCGGGCTCAAAGCTGGATATGATCGGATGCCCAGTCGCATCCGCATGCTTTGACGCATGCTGGCTCGGGGAGCTGTCACAGCATCCGATGTGCCCACATTCGGCGCACCGGCGGGGATGAAACCACCAACCCGTGGACGATGCTAGACACTCCACACATCCGTTGCCACTCGGCCTCGACGCCAGATTAACTCCACGGCGGTCGTTCTTCATCTAATCTCTCCATAGACCTGCATGGTCGGCAAGAGTTCAAATCACCAGCAATATTTTACCGGTTGCGCCCTTTTCTGCTGCTGCCTGTGCCTCCGCGGCTTCACTAAGTGGAAGCTTCTCACTAATCGGAATCACCAGCTTGCCATCTCGCACCGCTTCGGCCATGAACTCGAGAGTCTTCCCGTCAAATTTCGAGAACACGAATACGACCTTTACCGATGGGTATTTCGCGGCGTTCTGCGGAGCCCCGATAACCGAAGCGAACACCCCTCCAGGCCTAATCTTTGCCATCAGCTCTTCGGCGGTACTTCGGCCAACCGTATCCGCAACCGCATCGAGCGGCGGAAGGCTTGCGATGGCGGCGTCATCGTCGGTTGCAACCACTTGATCCGCACCGACGGTCTTCGCCTCATCGATCTGCCTCTTTAACACACCCGCGATCACAGTCGCCCCCCGAGCCTTAGCAGTGAATACCGCCGAGCGACCAACATTTCCCGCAGCACCCAAGACCAGGACCGTCTGGTTCGCTTGGATGTCAGTAGCGGAAAGAAGTTGGTTGCCGGTCGTCGTCACCAGCGGCAACGCCGCCGCCTCGATCAAATCAAGCCCTTTAGGGATCTTCGCCAAGACCGCTGCTTTCACGACACAAAGCTCTGCGTAAGTATTGTCTGCCATAGCGAACACCCGGTCGCCGACAGAAAAACCCTCCACTCCCGGTCCAAGGTTGACCACGGTCCCCGCGACATCAACTCCGATTAGCCCCGGGAACTGGATGGGGTAAAAGTCTTTCGTCAACCCGGCACGTCGTTTGTAATCGATCGGATTCACGCTCGCGGCGGCCACACGTACCAGCACTTCGCCCTGGCCCGCTACCGGATCCGGGTAATCCTCGTACTTCAGTACTTCCGGACCGCCATATTGGTGGACAACAATTGCTTTCATCATTCACCTCGAATCGTGTTTGCCCTTGTGCGGGTGTCAGCCGTGCGACCGCATCAGACTTCCTGGTCGAAGGTCCGCGCAGACTTGTTTTGCGCAGTTCGTCCGATCCGTTGGCCGCAATGGATCGATTACACTCCAATGTGATCCAACGGATCAATTGGACGATGGTATTGGCGATACCTTCGTAGTGCCTGTGGGAACAGGGTGAGCACTGCGCCGCGCCCATTCACCCGTTTAACATTTTGGTGAGGCCGATACGTTCGTCCAATAGATTCGAAATCTCGGTTCAGTTCTAATCAAGATGCCGCTGATCGAAGCCAAGCCCAGGATCGCCAGCCAAAGCTCAGGAGATCATCACAATGTTCCCGCAACTCGCCCGCTTCACCGACCTCAACCTGCTCCTGCTTCGCCTTATGGTGGGTCTCGTTTTCATTACCAGCGGCTACAGCCATCTGAAGGATCCAGAGACGCGCTCCAAGAGCATCGAGATGTCGAAAGGCTTCACCATCTTTCTCGGAATTGCCGAGGTCGCCGGTGCCCTGGGAGTCGCCTTTGGCGTACTCACGCAACTCGCAGCATTCGGACTCATCGCCCTCATGCTGGGAGCGATCAGCAAGAAAATCTTCTCCTGGCACACCGGATTTTGGGGAAAGAACACCTACGGCTGGCACTACGACCTGATGATCATCCTGATGAATCTGCTGATCGCCTCCACAGACGGTGGACACTGTGTGCTGCTGAAGTGAGAAACTCTGTACCGCGAGGTCAGCGGCTGGGGACCGGTAGCTTCCAAATGTCCTCACAGTATTGGCGGATCGTACGATCGGACGAGAACTTGCCTGAGCGTGCCGTATTCAGGAGTGACATCGTGCCCCAATGTGCAGCATCACCATACGCGTTGCCAGCTTCTCGCTGCGCCGCGGCATAAGCATCGAAGTCAGCGAGAACAAAATAGCGGTCGGAATTCATGAGGTCATTCACAAGCGGGGCGAATAATCCCCGATCACCGTTTGAAAACCTTCCATCCCGCAAGTCGTCCAACACCTCACGAAGCAGCGGGCTCTTCTCATAGTAGCTGCGCGGGTTGTAGCCCGCACGTTGCAGATCGCTGATCTCCGGTGCAGTCAGCCCGAAGAGGAAAAAGTTCTCTTCACCAGCCTCTTTTCGGATCTCAATGTTCGCACCGTCCAGCGTGCCGATGGCGACCGCCCCATTCATCATGAACTTCATGCAGCCGGTGCCGCTTGCCTCGAAGCCGGCCGTGGAGATCTGCTCGGAGAGATCGGCAGCAGGATAGATGCGCTGCCCCAGCGAAACCGAGTAATTCGGAACGAAGATGACCTTCAACAAATCCTTCACCTGGGGATCGTTGTTCACCAGCTCTCCCACCTGACATATCAATTTGATGATGAGCTTCGCCATCGTATAACTCGGCGCGGCCTTCCCCCCAAAGAGGAATGTGCGCGGCGTTAAACCCTTGATCATGCCGCTCTTAATCTGGCAATACAGCGAGAGGATGTGCAGCGCATTCAAGTGTTGGCGCTTGTACTCGTGCAGCCGCTTTACTTGCACATCAAACATCGAGGTCGGGTCCACATCGATGGACATCGTCTCCTTGATGTATGCGGCGAGCCTGCCCTTTGAGGCCTCCTGCGTCTTCCGCCAGCGATCCAGAAAGCCTTTGTCCGTGGCGAAGGGTTCGAGCAACTTCAAGCCGTATAGATCCTTGTGCCAGCCCGTGCCGATAGTCTCGTTGATCAAACCCGTGAGCTCGGGGTTGGAGAGCATCAACCATCGCCGGGGCGTGACCCCATTTGTCTTGTTGCTGAAACGCTCCGGGAAAGCCTCGTAATAGTCGTGCAGAGTCGTTTTTTCCAGCAGCTCTGTATGCAGTTCCGCCACGCCATTGACGGCCTTGCTCCCCACAACCGCCAGGTGTGCCATCTGCACGCTGCGCACGCCGTCTTCCCCGATGATGCTCATGCGTCGCATCCGCGCGTCATCATTGGGAAAGCGAAAGCGCATATCATCCAGAAATCTGCGATTAATTTCGTAGACGATCTCCAGATGTCTCGGCAGCAAACTCCCAAATAACTCCAGGGACCACCGCTCCAGCGCTTCAGGAAGAAGCGTGTGATTGGTATAACCAAATGTAGACTGCGTCACCCGCCATGCATCTTCCCATCCCATCTCGTGTTCATCCATCAACAGGCGCATGAGTTCCGGGATGCCGATAGAAGGGTGCGTATCATTCAGCTGCACCGTCCATTTCTTATCGAACTCTGCGAGTGGCTTTCCGAAGGCCAGGTGCAGTTGCACCATGTCCTGCAAGCTGCACGACGTAAAGAAAAACTGTTGTGTCAGCCTCAGGCGCTTGCCCTCCTCTTTCTCGTCCGGTGGATACAGCACCTTGCTGATTGTCTCGGACTCCATCTTGGCGCGCACGGCGCCGGCATAGTCACCACTGTTGAATACGCTCAAGTCAAAAGCATCGACAGCTTCGGACTTCCACAATCTCAGGCGGTTAACCGTGCGCGTGTTATAACCCGGTATCGGCGTATCGAATGGAATTCCCTTTACCTTGTAGCCAGGCACCCATCTGTGACGGATCGCGCCCCTCCCATCGGTATAGGTCTCGGTGTGTCCGGAGAAACCGACTTCGTAAGAATTGGACGCGGGAATCTCCCACGGATTGCCGAATTGCAGCCATTTGTCGGATTTCTCTACCTGCCAGCCATCTACGATCTCCTGACGGAAGATTCCGAACTCATAACGCAGGCCGTAGCCAATCACCGGCACGTCCAGCGTGGAGAGCGAATCGAGAAAGCAAGCAGCCAGTCGACCCAAGCCACCATTGCCGAGACCAGGCTCAGGCTCCTCGCTGGCGATAATGCTGAGATCGAGCCCCAGGCTTTCGAGCGCCTGCTCGGTTGGTTGCGTTATATCCAGATTCAACAAATCGTTTTGTAGATGAGGCCCTAGTAGGTACTCAGCGCTCAGATACGCAAGAACGCGGACGTCTCCCTGTTTGTAAGTCTCGATTGTTTCAAGCCATTGATCCATTAAACGATCGCGAACGGTGATCGCAGCCGCATGATATTTATCAATCAGGTTGGACGACTCCAACGGCCTGCCGACGCTATGGGTCATGTGATTGCGGAACGAAACCGCGATCTCTGCGGCGCTTGTACCAGTGCGAGTTTCGTGCGTCGGCGCATCCGTCTTTTGCTGCTCGCCGCCCCGTATCGCTGAAGACTGTTGCTTCTCCCCTGGCATGTGTTCCCTCCAACGCAATCAATATTGTCCTCGTCCACCTTATGGGATGCGCCGAAACAGTTTCGGATGATCTGTTTCGACAAAACCTTAATATCCTCGTAATCCGCGTTGGGCATCAAACGAGAGTACCCATTCCAGTGCTGGAGCTTTCCCGAATGCCTATGGAACTCGCCTCCCCGGATGTATTGTCCCGCGCGCGCAAGATCAAGCTGCTCCTGATGGATGTTGATGGAACGCTAACCGACGGTGGCGTCTGTCTGATCTCGTCAACGACAACGGAAGGGCCAGACCCTGTGGTCAGGGAGATGAAGGTCTTCGACGCACACGACGGTCAGGGGCTGTCCCTCGCACATACGATGGGGATCAAAACCGGCTTTATTACTGGCCGTTCCTCACCAGCGGTGTCCAAACGCGCCGCTGAGCTAAAGGTTGACTTTGTCTACCTGGGACAGGCAAGAAAACTTGCAGCCTTCGAGGATTGCCTGCAGAAGACCGCCGTCCTCCCCGAAGAAGTTGCATATTTGGGAGATGATCTTCCCGATGTTCCAGTAGCGCTCCGGGTAGGACTGGCAGTTTGCGTGGCCGACGGGGCGCCTGAACTGAAGGAGGTCTGTCACCTCACGACACGGCGGCCTGGTGGACGTGGAGCCGCCCGAGAAGTGGTAGAGCTAATCTTGAAGGCACAAGGCCGTTGGGAAGAAGCTATACCTCAAGCACTGGCCTAGACGAATAACTCGATGGACAGTCTCAGCCTTCGCCGTCACCGACGCGTCCGGCATCAATCACTTGAACACCTGAAGATACCCGGGACATCGGGAGCCCTAATTGGACCCACAAAATAATTTGGAGCAGGACCACTAAAGTGAAATGAACGGCACTCCGATCAACCGTACGTCAAATCTGTGCTTTGACCAACCTCGATGATGTAACCGTCGGGATCACGGATGTAGCAGCGTATCTCGCCATACTTGGGAATCGGCTCCGTGAGGAACTCAGCCCCTCGACTCTTCCATAGCTCATAGCAAGCTTGAATATCCGCAACCCGGAAATTCATAAAGCTGCTGATGTGATTCGGGTCAGGAACGCTGAGCGACACCGTCGGCTTGTCCGGAGTCGGGCCGCCCCCCACGTTCAGAATCATCCAAATATTCGCGAGCTGAAGGTACGGTGGCGCGTTGCCGTCGCCCATGGTCAAAATGCGAGCGCCAAAAACCTTTTCGTAGTAGCGGGCCGATCGCTCGAGGTCCTTCACGGTAAGAAAACACGCTACGCTGATCCCCTCCTTCGGGGGCATTTCATAGCTCTTTTGATCGATCTGTACGCTGCTCATGGACGACTCCAATCCGGATAGACTTACCGACCGTGGATACCACCGAACCAGCTCCCACTTCCCGACTCACTTCTTCTTCGCGCTGAGTGCAGCTAGAAGAAGTTTCAGAACTGCTTCATCAGAGAACGGGTTCTGACCCGAGATCAACTCTCGATCTTGAAGGGCGTAGCTCCCCCATGGAGCAACCACACTCACGTCACCGCCCGCCGTTTGCAAGGCAAAGTCCGGGTAGAACAGAACCTTACCACCAATCTCAAGCGGCTCCCGCTGCTGCTCTTCCGCCGTCGAAAAGATCGTCATCTTGTATCCGGCGTAGATCCAGCCTTGAGCCTTGGCGTGCGCTCCAGCTACGTCTCCGCCTGCCAGCGCTGCGACGAACTCCCACGAATTCGGAAGAGCCGAGAGCAGTGAAATCGGGCCATGGCAGAGCACCGCCGTAGGCTTGGACGTCTCGTGAAAGTGCCTCATCACGAGGTCGGCATTGGGATCATCGAGCAGATCGATCATCGGGCCATGGCCGCCGGGCACGAAGACAGCGTCATATTGATCCAGGCCCGACGCGACGACATCCTTGATGCGAACTGGATCTCTAAGCCCCAGGAGGCCATCGCGGAACAACAGATAGTCCTGAAGCTTCGCCGCGTCCCCACCGAAAAAATCGGCGACCTCTGAATGGACATCCACTTGGGGCGTGTTGCCTGTGGGGTTGGCGAAGGTGATTTCGTAGCCCTCCTTCATCAGGGCGCGAACCGGAACGTTCAGTTCGTTGAGGTAGTAGCCGGCCCCGGCATAAATCTTGCCATCCTTCAAGGGCAAGCCGCGACCGCTCGAGATCAGTACCAGGATTTTTCCTTTCGTTGTCATTCCCTTCTCCTCTCTGAAATCGAAACTAAGACCGGGGACAAACGGCATATCCCATCCTTGAAATTGCGAAGCGTTCCGTTTGTCCCCACTGTTTCCCGAAGCGCGTAAGTGTGGGCCGTCGCGGTTAATGTGGGTTATCCCATCGGGAATCCGAACATCAACCACGCCTGATTGGCGACCCAATGCGGGTATAGCTCTGTCATCTGATCGAACAGATCCTGCTCGGACGTCGCCGTCTTCTGCAACCGATCGAAGTCCTGCAGGTAATGCTTGGTTTCCTGGATCGTCGAGGGAGAATCGGGCGCGCCGGGCTTCTTGTGACCGGCGACGACCATCGCCGGATTCAGCGCTGCTAACCTGTCCAGCGCTGCGATCCAATTCTTGCGGCTCTCCGGGGTGGTGTCGCCAACGTAGATGCGGCATTGGTTGTACACCACGTCGCCAGCGACAACCAGTCCGATCGATGGAACGTATAAAGACGTCGTATCGGCACTATCCGTGTGGCCCTGCTCGAGGATGCGCAATTCCTCGCCCTCGAGAGTGAATGTGTCGTGCTCGTACGGCTGAGGTGGAACCAATTTCGTGGCGATCTGCCCAGGAAACAACCGGCGGGCTAACCGCTCCACTGGAGGAGTGAACGACATCTGCATGGCGTTCACCGTTTTGGGCGTTGCGATCGCCCGAGCGCCCGGGAAACGGTCGAGCAGAATGCTCAGACCGTAGAAGTGGTCGAAATGGCCGTGCGTTATATAGATGGTTTCCAGGTTCCGGTTGTGCAGCGCAATCCAATCCGCGAGCGCCTCCGCCTCAGCCACCGTCGTCATCGCGTCTACCAACACCGCGTCGTACTCGCCGAAGATCAAAGTCGACGTGATTGGGTCAAAGCCCAGCGCTTCGCCGAAGGGTTTTGGCCGGTCGCCGGCCATAGGCTTTCCTGGGGCGGTAAACACATTGACACTGAGCGAATTCGACGCGACAGGCGCTGCGGCGCGCGTGTTCTCTTTCAGTCTATTTGTGCCATCCATCAGGTGCTCCTTGCTACTTCAGACCGAGTGACTCCTCAAGGCAAGGTTCACAGAAGCGCGACGACGAATCCATTGGACGAAGGTATCGGTCCATACCAAAGTATTGGTTGGACGTCGTACTCAGGAACGGGCATCGTGGAGCCTTACCCCGAACGGGAACGACCGCCTGTTCGCTCGCGCAGCACTTTCAGAAGATGCTTTGGCGTAGCGGTGAACTACATCCCCGCGGCAAAACACATCACCGCATTCTTCAAGTACTACGATGAGTACAAGGTGTACGCTCACTACCAGGGAGACACCATTGTATTCGGCGCCGCGTGGACCTTCCTGATTCCGAGGCCGCCGCCTCCCAGGAAGTAGGCTGACGGTCCGGCGCTGCGATTTCATTTGAGGGTCGGATAGGACAAACCCAACGTGTCTATGCTGGCGACGGAGGTACTATGGAACCGCAGATTCACAAGGATCTTCATCAGGCATCCAATCTGCAGAATGGCGCCGAGCATCCCGGCATGGTCTGGATACCTGGCGGAACGTTCGCCATGGGTTCCGAAGCTTTCTATCGTGAAGAGGCGCCAGTCCACGAGGTGAGCGTGGATGGATTCTGGATGGACAGCTACGAAGTCACCAATGATCAGTTCGCAGCCTTTGTGAATGCGACCGGGTATGTAACGCTCGCCGAGCGCCCACTCAACCCTGCAGACTTTCCTGGCGCGCCAGTTGAAAATCTAGTGCCCGGATCAATGTTATTCCGCAAAACCGACCGCCCGGTCGATCTGAAGAATTACGTCAACTGGTGGAGCTGGTCCCCGGGAACGAGTTGGCACCATCCGCTAGGGCCGCAGTCCTCACTCGAAGGCCGTTCGCAACATCCTGTTGTCCACGTCTCGTACGAGGACGCCGAAGCCTTCGCAACGTGGGCAGGGAAAGAATTGCCGACTGAAGCAGAATGGGAGTTTGCTTCTCGCGGCGGTCTTGAGGGAAAGAAGTTTACCTGGGGCGATGAGGATTTCCCGGACGGCAAAGCGTTGGCCAACACATGGCAAGGCGAGTTTCCCTGGCAGAATCTGCTCCACGACGGCTACGAAGGGACTTCGCCGGTCGGGTCGTTCCCGCCAAACGGTTACGGCTTGCATGACATGGCCGGGAATGTTTGGGAATGGACCAGCGATTGGTTTGTCCCGCGTCTCAGTGACGAGATGAAGAAATGCTGCGGACCTACATCCAATCCCCGCATTGCCTCTCCCGAGAAAAGCTTCGACGCGAATCAGGCGCAGTTCCGAATTCCGCGGAAAGTGGTCAAAGGCGGATCGCACCTCTGCGCGCCCAACTACTGCTTGCGTTATCGACCTGCGGCACGGCAGCCACAGATGATCGATACCAGCATGGGTCATATCGGGTTCCGCTGCATCGCACGGCTCAAGAAGAACTAAGTTCTTTCAGAATCGATCAAAGTCTCCATCAACGAAGACGGGGCCGCAACGTGAAGGCAATCGTCGCTTTCCTCACACCGGTTCTCGGGTAGGAATCACCTCCCCACCTCCGAGCTTCTAGACAAGAAAGTGCACCGCAACGCCGACAACCGCGAGGATAATCGAGGAGTAACCTCTTAGATCTAACATGTATTTGATACACGCCCAGCGCGTGTTGTTTGTCGAGCGGACACCGCGGAGGCAACCATGGCACAGGTGGAAGAACAAACCAGACTCAAAGAAGCCAGAGAACACATTGCCCCATGGAAGAAGTGGGGACCCTACCTGAGCGAACGGCAGTGGGGGACCGTGCGTGAGGACTACAGCGCCAATGGCGATGCCTGGGATTATTTCACTCACGATCAGGCGAGGTCGCGGGCCTATCGGTGGGGTGAGGATGGGCTCGCGGGAATCAGCGACGAGCACCAGATCTTGTGCTTTGCGATCGCCCTATGGAACGAGAAAGACCCTATCCTCAAGGAGCGGCTGTTCGGCCTTACCAACAGCGAGGGTAACCACGGCGAGGATGTGAAGGAGTATTACTTCTACCTCGACAGCACCCCGACTCACTCGTACATGAAGTACCTGTACAAGTATCCGCACGCTGCGTATCCCTATGACAATCTGGTGAAGACTAACCGGGAGCGGGGTCGAGGCGCGCCTGAGTACGAATTGCTGGATACTGGAATCTTCAATGAAGATCGCTACTTTGACGTGTTCGTCGAGTACGCGAAAGCTGATGCGGAGAACATTGAAATTAAGATCAGCGTCTCCAACCGCGGACCGGAGCCAGCAACCCTCCACATGTTGCCTACCCTGTGGTTTCGCAACACATGGATGTGGTCTGACGCAGGCAGCAAGCCCCAACTGAAGGGAACGAGACAAGTTGGGTTCGGGGTGATCTCGGCCCATCATACCGACCCGCTCTTTCAGGAGTCTTTGGCGGACTACGCCTTGTACTGCGAAGGGAATGTGCCGCTGGTCTTCACGGAAAATGAGAATAACAACCAAAAACTATTTGGAACGAACAACGCGTCGCCTTATGTAAAGGACGCGTTTCACACGCTCCTGGTACAGGGAAAGAATGAGGCGGTCAATCCTGCAATGGAAGGAACTAAGGCGGCACCTCATTACACGCTGAATGTTGCTGCGGGAAAGACGGAAGTTGTGCGTCTGCATCTAGGGCGGGTCGCCGCCGGCCACGAGACAACCCCGTTTCAGAGCTTCGACGATGTGTTCGCCGCGCGGCTGAAAGACGCGGACGAGTTCTACGACAGCATCACGCCGGCAAAAGTTAAGGCCGACCCCGACCGCGCGATGGTGCTGCGCCAGGCGTTGGCCGGGATGCTCTGGAGTAAACAGTATTTCTACTACGACCTGAATGTCTGGCTGAGAGAGCACCAAGTGGGGCCGGCAACTCCTCCTGCCCTCAGGCACAGGGTGCGCAACGGCGAATGGTTCCATATGTATAACAACGACATCATCTCGATGCCGGATAAGTGGGAGTACCCCTGGTATGCAGCGTGGGACCTCGCGTTTCACATGCTGGCATTTCAAGTAGTGGATCCGGACTTTGCGAAGTCGCAACTGATGCTTATATTGCGCAACGACTATCAGCACCCGAATGGACAGATACCTGCCTATGAGTGGAACTTCGGCGATACAAATCCACCCGTACACGCGTATGCCACGATACAGATTTACATGAGCGACAAGGAGCGCAACAACGGCAAGGGGGACTTGGAGTTCCTGACGTATGCCTTCTCGAAACTGCTGGTGAACTTCACCTGGTGGCTGAACCGCAAGGAC
>DATHQT010000059.1:0-91081 GCA_035482415.1 Acidobacteriaceae bacterium
TTCCTCCTCCTCCGCGCCGAAGTCGCCCGCGACATCCTCCCCGACACCCTCCGCGCCGCCGGTGCCGCCGTCACCATTGCCCCCGTCTACCGCAACGTCGTCCCCACCGACTCCATCGCCGCCATCCGCCAACTCTTCTTCTCTCGTGAGAACTGGCCATCCGCTATCACCTTCACTAGCAGCTCCACAGCGACAAACCTTCTAGAGTTACTTGAAGCATCAGGCCTAAGTCTTCCACAGGAGATTCAACGCATCTCCATCGGCCCCATCACCTCCCAAACCCTCCGCGACCTCAACCTCCCGCCCCACGCCGAGGCTGCCGAGCCCAGCCTCCCCTCGCTAGCCGCCGAAGTTGTCAAGGCCCTTCGCCTGACCAAATCCTCTTAACCCACTCATTCCAAACGAGAAGAAACCTTCCAGAACTTGGCATAGTTACCCTGCCCGCAAGCCTATAATGGAGATAGACCCTAACCTCCCAGCAACGAGCGGCAGTAGCGTTTTCCGCGTTATTCACACTCTCACCGGAAATCCACAGGCCGACGAGGCTCCCCATCCAACATTTACCTCGGTTTTTGGGGGGATACTTTGGTACCTAAGCCATGCGGTTGCACTACTTTACGCCTGTACTGGCCATTTGGCAGGGGGTACTTTGGCCTCTAACCGCAATCGAATGAGAGACCTGGGCCCCAAGTCATACTTTGAGGGGGGAGGGGGGGTACCCCTTCTAGTGCGAGCTCCAGGTTTTATCCACAGAGTTGCATAGTTTTTCCAGCGAGCAATCCACACACCGCGGCTTCCGAGCAATACAAACTTGCCGCCCATGATGGATCAGCTCGTGGCTGAACTGGATCCAGTGATCCTGCGGAATCACCTTCTCCAAATCCTGCTCAACCTTCACCGGATCATCCTGCTTGGTCAACTCCAACCGTCGCGACAGACGACCAACATGCGTGTCCACAACGATCCCCGACGCAATCCCAAACCAGCTTCCCAACACCACATTCGCGGTCTTCCGAGCAACGCCGGGAAGCTCGGTCAGCTCGTCGATCGTCTCCGGAACCTTCCCCCCAAACTTCTCCACCAGCACCTTCGCCGCGCCCTTGATGTTCTTCGCCTTCGCCCGAAAAAAGCCAGTCGTCTTGATGAGCCGCTCAAGTTCCGGCAACGGCGCCTCGGCGAGCTTCTTCGGCGTCGGATACATCCGAAACAGCTCCGGAGTAGCCTTGTTCACCCCAACATCGGTAGTCTGCGCGGACAGGATCGTAGCAATCGTCAGCTCGAAGGCATTGTGGTGAATCAGCGCGCACACGACGTTCGGGTAGGTCTTCTGCAGCGCGTCCAGGATTGCATTGATCCGCTCCGGCGCCAGCGGCTTAGCCGTCTTCCCGCGCTTCACCTTAGCCGAAACCGGCTCCTTCGCCGCAATCGCCCGAGCCTTCGCCGCAGACACGCCCTCAAGCGCAGCCTTCCGAGCCGCAGGCTTCAGCGTTTGCAGCGGAGTCAGCTTCTTTGCTGCCTTGGTCGTTGCCATTGCGTTACCCGAGGCGATCCAGCATCTCCGCTGGCTTCAACCGCACGCAGCTGAAGATGGGATAGTCCTTCAGTGTGTAGACGCTGATCTCGGTCTCGCGCAGCTGCTGCACCAGGTCGAGGAAGTCCTCGGGGAAGTTGGTCTCGAACGCCACCACGAACTCCTGGTCATCCAGGCCAAACGAGTAGGTCGTGTTCAGCTTGACCCGCGGATACATCAGGCCGATGCGGATATGCTCATCCATCAGCCGCTTGCGCTCGGCAGCCGAAAGCAGATACCACGGACGCGTCTTCCAGAACGGGTAGATGAAGATGTACTTCTGTCCACCGGGACGAATCGCACCGCGCCCTTCGCCCTCGCTCTCGTCCTCGCGGTCGATCGAATACTGCGAGCGCTTGGTCATGGCCAGGAAGCTGTGCGGCGTGCTCAGATAGCCTCCCAGCGGCGTGGCCATCAGCTCCGAGCGCATCTTGTTCAGCTCGTCTACCGCGTAGCCAATCGACCACACGCACATGTCCACATCGCCGCGCGTCCCAATCGTCGAGTAGGTCAGCGACAGGAACTCGCCCGGCTTGTTCCACCGCGTCAGCACCTCGGCAAAGGCCTGCTTGTGCGCAGCCTTCTCCTCGGCCGGCAGACGCCGCCACTCGGGCATCACCTTGTAGAAGCTGAAGCACACCACCTGTCGCTTCACCGGAGTCGCACCGTGAGCGGCAGGCGCTCCATAGCCGCTGGGTTGAGGGCGTGCAGGAGCTGCTGACTCGGGTGCGGCGGTCGCGGGTGCGGTGACGGCTTCAGACATGCATCTATGCTACCAAAGGCGCGTTCCACCGGCTGCAACGTAGTGCTCGACGCGCCCGCTATACTGAAGGGAATGGTCACCAAGCTCACCGCAATGCTCCTGGGCCTCTCTGCCGGCGCAGCCTACACCGTCGTCTTCCTCCTGATGGCCCTGCAGTCGGCCTGCATCCCAATTCCATCCGAAGTCATCATGCCATTCGCCGGGTATCGGCTCGGCCATAGCTGGCTCGATCTCTGCATCCTCGCCACGGTCGCTTCGCTGGCCTCAAACCTTGGCTCGATGCCTGCTTATTGGCTCGGCGCACGCGGCGGCCGTCCCATGATCGAGCACTATGGCCGCTACATTCTGCTCAACCGCCACGACATTGACCTTGCCGACAGGTTCTTCGCCCGCTTCGGCTCGATCGCCGTCCTGATCGGCCGCATGCTGCCCATCGTCCGCACGTTCATCGCCTTTCCCGCTGGGATCGCGCGCATGAATCAGGTTCGCTTCCACCTTTACACCTTCATCGGCTCCTGGCCCTGGTGCTTTGTCCTGGCCTACATCGGTATGAAGCTGGGCGCGCATTGGGACTCGGATCCACGGTTCAAGGCTGTCTTTCACCGCTTCCAGTTTGGCGTCGAGGCGGTGCTGCTGCTGGCTATTGTGTACTTCGTCTGGACGCACTGGAAGAACCGCGCCAAGCTTGCCACCGACTAGCCGAGCAGCTTGGCCATCGCAGCCTGCAGCCTCTGGGTGGTCTGTTCCGGCGTGCTGCGCGGGTCATAAGGAATGGGCTCGCCGACGCGGACCGCAATGCGCCCGGCGTGAATCCAGCGCTTGCCGCTCTGGATAACCTGATCGAAGCCAACCAGAGCTACCGGCAGAACGTCGGCCTCGGCCTGCTGCGCGAGTAAGCCTATGCCGGAGCGGAAGGGCTGCAACGTTCCGTCAGCCGACCGGTGACCTTCGGGGAAGATCATCACCGAGTAGCCTCGGTCGAGCGCGCGGCCCGCGTGTTCGAAGCTGCGCCGGAATCCGCCCAGGCGTGGCAGCGGGAAGACATTCAAGAGTACGGTGATCAGCCAGTAGGCGAAGGGCATCAGTGGGTTGAGCAAGGCATTGAGTGCGCCGCGACCTCGGCGATAGTCCATCAATATCTCGCCGGACATGGCGACAGCGACGCGATGGCGAAGGTGCGCAGGAAGTCCGTAGAGGATGAGCACGGCATCGTAGGCGGTGACGTGGTTGCCGATGATGAGCAGCGGCGCCTGCGCAGTTGGAGCGGACGGACGTGAACCCTCGATGCGCGGTGCGACGATCAGCCAGACCAGCGGGCGAAGGATGAGCTCCTGAAAGGCCACGCGCAGCGCGTTGATGGCGGAGCTCCACGGCCACCGAGGATAGCGATGCGCAGGCGCGGCTGGAACTGGCATTGGCGCGTGGGCGGATTCCGTGGCGAGGGTCGGCGGTTCGGCTGCTGATGCGTGCGTCGCCGGGATAGTCTGTGGGCCGGATGCTCCGGGCGCAGCGGCACCGGTGAGCGCGCGGAGCTCGCCCAGCGTCTTTACCTGCGCAATCTGCTCGTCCGCCAGCTCGAGGCCGAAGCGCTGTTCCAGCAACGACTGCAACTGCACCCGGCCGAGGCTGTCGAGGTGCAGGTCTTCGGAGAGGCGCGCGTTGTCGTCGGCTATAGGCGCTTCTCCAGTCACGCTCGCCATCATCTGCAACAGCACATCGCCGCGGCCGGCGGAGGGATGCGCAGCCGTCGCGGCAATCTGATCCGTTGCCCACTCGGCAACGACGCGGCGAAGCAACTTGCCGGTGGAGGTGTACGGGAAGCTGGGTTCGGGCCAGCGCAACACGCGGCGAATCTGCTGGAAGTCCGCGAGCGAGCCGTTCACCTGATCGAGAACCTCACGAAGCTCGGCGTCACCGAGGTCGGCGAGCAGCACGGCAACCGGCTCAGGGCCATTCGCCCCCTCACATCCAACGACGGCTGCGGCGCGAACACCCGGCTGCTTCAGCAGTGCGGCTTCGAGATCGGCAGGATAGATGTTCAGGCCCGCGGCAGTGACGATCACGTCGCCGCGCCGGCCGGAGAAGCGGAGCTCACCGGAGTCATCCTGTGTAGCCAGATCGCCGGTCGCAAGCCACTCGCTCGTGCGCGGCTGGATCCCGCCGCTGGCCCACGTAGAGCCGGAGACGACATCGCCGCGCACCATGATCTCGCCCTCAGGGCTGATGCGGACCTCGCGCCCCGGCAGCGGTTTGCCCAGCGTTCCGCGCCCGACATGGAAGGGATGGTTGAGCGTAACCAGCGCGGCAGTCTCCGTCATGCCATAGCCCTGGATGACGGCGTAGCCGAGGCGTCCCCAGAACAGCTCGAGCTCCGGTGGCAGCGTCGCGCCGCCCGAAATCAGCGCCCAGAACTTCCAGCCGGTCAGGCCGTGAATACGTCGGAAGCGTACGAAGCGCTTATAGATGGGCCAACCTTCCGAGGCCGCGAGTTGCGCGCTGAGTTCCGGGAAGAGGAGCAGCAGATGCGAGCGCAGGAGCTCCAGCGTGCGGGGCACCGCGACAAGGACAGAGATGCGTTCCAGACGGAGGCGGTCGATCAGGCGCGCGGGCTCGAGCTGGGTGTCGAAGTGGACCTCGGCCGCGAGCAGCACCGGCGTCCAAAGGCCCATGAACTGACCGAAAACATGGCTCAGCGGAAGACTGTGCAGGAACCGCAGCGGGTGGAAGATGCGCTCGTAGCGGAGATACTTCTGCATCTCGCGCTCGATGGGGTCGAGGCTGGCCAGGACGTTGCGATTCGTGTGGACAATGCCTTTCGGCGCCGCCGTCGTGCCAGAGGTAAAGATGATCTGGAAGGGTGCGTCGAGCGTGACGGCAGGGTCGACCGTGAAGATCGGTTCGGCGGGAAGCAAGCTGGCGAGGTCGTCCAGCGAGAGCTGCCGAACGTTGGCGGGGAGGATGAGAAGCCGCGGGCCGTCGGCGAGGATAAGTTTGGGGGAGATGTCGGCGATCACGCGAGCGGCAAATTCGGGCGAACCCGCAGCGTCGAGGGGAACCGCCAGCACACCACGCAGCAGGCAGCCGAAAAACGCGGCGACCCATTCGGCGGAGTTTTCGCCCCACAACACAACCCGGTCGCCGGGGACGATGTTGCGGCGACCAAGTTCGGCCGAAAATCGGCCCGCGAGCGTGGCTACGTCGTCGTAAGTACTGGCGAAACGCCGCACGCCACGGTACCGCACGATGGCAATCTGCCGGCCCTTGCGGCGGAAATCGTCGACCAGGCTGGCCAGATGCGGACGCACGAAAGAGGTCTCCTCCAAGTGAGATGATTAGAGCAGATTCGCAGAGTTTCGCAGGTTATTTGCAACCCGGTTTGGCAAAGAGCGATACTGGAGTGTCCGCATTACTTACGGAAATTTGCACGATAGGAAGGGTACGTATCGCAATGTCTACACCCAACGCCGCGTCTCCGGATGCAGCGAGCATCAAGCCAGCAACAGGAAAACTTGGAATTATGATTCCCGGCATGGGCGCGGTTGCTACCACGCTGATCGCCGGAGTAGAGGCAGTTCGCAGAGGATTTGCCAAGCCCTTTGGATCGACTACCCAGATGGGAACGATCCGGCTGGGCAAGCGCACCGAGGACCGCACACCGCTGATCAAGGATTGGGCGCCAATCGCGCAACTCGAAGACCTGGTCTTTACGGGCTGGGACATCTTCGGCGGCAACCTGTACGACGCTGCGAAGACGGCCGGCGTTCTCGACCGCGATCAGATCGAAAGCATGAAGGACTTCCTGCAGAGCATCGAGCCGATGCCCGCGGCCTTCGACCAGCGCTGGGTCAAGCGCCTGACACCGCAGCATCAGAAGGTTGGCAAGAACAAGTGCGACCTCGCCAGCCAGATCCGCAACGACATTGCGGAGTTCAAGACCAGGACCGATCGCCAGGTCATGATCTGGTGCGGATCGACCGAGATCTACATCGAGCCATCGGCAGTGCACCAAACCCTGGAAGCCTTCGAGAAGGGCCTCGTCGAGGACGATCCCAACATCTCGCCCTCCATGCTGTATGCGTGGGCTGCGTTGAAGGAAGGCATTCCGTTTGCCAACGGTGCGCCGAATCTCACGGTCGACATTCCTGCACTGCAGGAGCTGTCGAAGAAGATGAATACGCCAATCTGCGGTAAGGACTTCAAGACTGGCCAGACTTTCATCAAGACGGTTCTGGCGCCGGGCTTCAAGGCGCGTCAGCTTGGCGTCAGCGGATGGTTCTCCACCAACATCCTGGGCAACCGGGACGGCGAGGTGCTGGACGATCCCGACAACTTCAAGACCAAGGAAGTGTCCAAGCTCGGCGTGCTGGAGCACATCTTCCAGCCGGACAAGAACCCGGATCTCTACGGGGACGCGTTCCACAAGATCCGCATCGAGTATTATCCGCCGCGCGGTGACAACAAAGAGGGTTGGGACAACATTGACATCTTTGGCTGGCTCGGGTATCCGATGCAGATCAAGGTCGATTTCCTGTGCCGCGACTCGATCCTGGCTGCTCCGCTGGCGCTCGATCTTTGCCTGTTCATGGACCTCGCGGCTCGCACGCCGGCACTGCGCGGGCTCGGCATCCAGGAGTGGCTGAGCTTCTACTTCAAGGACCCGGACAGCGCGCCCGGTGTATATCCGGAGCATGATCTGTTCATTCAGCAGATGAAGCTGAAGAACACGCTGCGGCACATTATGGGTGAGGATCTGATCACGCATCTTGGGCTGGAGTACTACGGCGAGTAAACAAATTGGAACGGCCGAGAAGCCCTGCAATCGTGAAGGTTGCAGGGCTTCTTTGTTGGAGTGGGCATGGAGCAGACCGCGAGCGAGCGCCAATTCGACATACTGCGTCTTTATGGCGAGCTTGTGTCCGAACGTGAAGACTGGGGTGGCGCACTCGTATTGGCATGCGGAAGTAATGCTGAGATTGTGCCAACCGCCGTAAGCATCGCTAACGGGACATCTCTGTGGCTTACAGAGGATACGACCGAAGCCAGGGCAGCGATGCGGCGTGGCGAAGTGGATTTTGTCGTGAACACGCTCGATGAGGCTTTGCGCACGCTCAAGAACCAGATTCGGCAGGGAAGACCGCTTGGGGTCGCGTTGCTGAGCGATGTGGGTTCCGCTCTTGCTGAGATCGTTGAGCGCGGTTTATTGCCAGAGTTGATGCTTGGCGACGGTGCAGTCATGAACGGGGCACGATCTCGTTCGAGTATTGACATGCTCAGCGCCGCCGGGACGCACTTTCGTTACGGGCCATCGAGAGGCAAAGAGGCGGAACGGTGGGAGCGATCAATGATGATCCTCGATCGGATGCGCTATTACGCTTACCATGGTCAGGCGCACAGCCTGGAGGAGTTGCGAGCGATCGACGTGGAACTGCTTGCGGCTCTCTCTGAGGAAGATATCGCGCGGCGCCGCTGGCTACAGCGGGTTTCCCGATACATCCGTGACACTCCAGACGGAGGCAGGTGGGTCTGGCTCCGTGAACAAGAGGTTGAGGCGCTGTCAGATTCCATGCGTATCAGTCCTGAATCACGTTAAGGATCTCGGGCCAGAGGGTCTTAACTCCTCCAACGGACTTCGATGAGACCGGCAGCACCCGGTCGACGCCGTGGGCTTTCTTGAGAGCCGCGAGGGACTTGGTGAGCTGGTTGCCGCCCAGGCGGTCGGACTTGGTGCCGACGACAAGGTGCGGGCGTTGCATGCCGTGGAGAGCGTTGATCAGCAGGGTGTCGCTCTCCTGCGGGGGAATGTTGGTGTCGACTAGGCAGATGCAGAGGGCAAGCTGTTCGCGTTCGGCGAGATATGGCTCGATGAACTTGGGCCACTCGGCGGAGATGGACTTGGATATCTTGGCGTAGCCGTAGCCGGGCAAATCCGCGAAGATAAGCGCCGGCCGGGCGTTGAACTTGGCCTCTGTGCCGTCATGGAGCGCGAAGAAGTTGATGGCGCGGGTGCGTCCGGGCGTAGACGAGACTTTCGCCTCTTTGGACCCGAGCAGAGTATTGATGAGCGACGATTTGCCGACGTTGGAGCGGCCGAGGAACGCCACTTCCGGGGCGTCGAAGGTGCGGGACGCGTCCGGGAAGTGGTCGGGGCTCATGGCGGAGAGCAGAAACTTTGGAACGAAGCGCATGGTCTGAGCTTATCGCTTGTAGAGGCGGTGTGCGCGGAGACACAGAAGGAGATTGGAACTCTGGGGTAGGATGAGGCCGAATCCGTTATTTGCGCGAACGATCTGCGGCGCATCGCTGAGGAGGATTCTTGCGCAGTCCGTCGACGTCCAATACCGCGGGCGAGGGCCCTGGCAAAGAGTTGCTTGCAACGATTGCCGCAGTGTCGGGCGCCGCTGTGCTGGTGGGCGTCGTTGTGGCGCTGATTGGCACGCTGCTGTTGCTCGCAACGGGACAAGCGAATGCGCAGGGAACGACGCCGCCGGTGGCGATGCCATTGCTGCCGAGCAGTGTGGCCTTCGATGCGGCAGGAAATCTTTATTTTGCCGACACCAACCGGCACGTAGTCTATGAGTCGTCATTAGCGGGCGTGCTGAGCATCGTGGCGGGCGATGGCGTGCAGGGGTTGGGCGGCGATGGCGGTGCGGCAACCAGCGCGGAACTGAACGCACCGCAGGGAGTCGCGGTGGGGCCTGATGGGACGCTGTATATCGCCGATACGGGCAATCAACTCATTCGGGCGGTCAGCGGTGCGGTGATCACGACGTTTGCCGGCAATGGGAGCGTGGGATTTGGCGGCGATGGAGGAGCGGCAACCAGCGCGATGTTCCGCTGGCCCAACGCGCTGGCGATCGATGCGAGCGGGGCGCTCCTGGTTTGCGATTCTGGGAATGCGCGGGTCAGACGAATCAGCGCCGGCTTAATTCAAACGGTGGCGGGAAATGGGATTCAAGGATTTGCCGGGGATGGTGGCGCGGCGACGAGTGCTGAGCTGGACACCCCGACCGGGCTGGCGGTGGGGAGCGACGGCCGCATCTTTGTGGCGGACTCGCACAATCAGCGCATTCGGGCGATTGCGACCAACGGTGTCATCGCCACGTTTGCCGGCAATGGCGTGACCGGGTACGCAGGCGACAGCGGCCCGGCGACCGCAGCGGAGCTGGCGCTGCCGCGCGGGCTCATAGTCACGTCGGGCGGCGCCGTGATCTTTGCGGATTCGAATAATCAGCGGCTGCGCATGGTGAATGCGAGCGGGACGATCACGACAATTGCTGGCAGCGGTGTGCAGGGCGCCACGAGTGACGGCGTATCGGTGGGAGCGGCGGAAATGAACTCGCCGCGCGGGGTGGCATTGTCAAGCTTTGGCGCGCCGGTTTATGCGGACGCGCTGAATCGGATGGTGCGCGAGAGTGTGGCGAACGGGAACGTATACGTGCCGGCAGGGCTGGCTCCTGCTCGAACGACGCAGGTCGCGCTGAGCGCGAGTCCGGGCAACGGACAGACCGACGCGATGGTTACCGTTGCGGGGTCAGCGGGATCGGCCCAGGGCGTAGTGGAACTGGTGGATGCCGGGTCGTCGATTACGCAGACGACGCTGGCAGGAGGATCGGCAACGTTTGCGCCGCAAACGCTCTCGGCTGGGACGCAGTCGCTGTACGCCGCCTACCTGGGAGATGGAGTGAACCCGGCGTCCACGAGCGCCACAGTGAGCGTGAATGGCGGCCTCGCGGTGATTTCAGTGACGGCGAATCCGGCGACGACGGAGTATGGCCTGGCAATCCCGTTGCTCACGGGAACGCTGACGGGCGCGCTGCCACAGGATGCGGGCAGCATTGTGGTCACGTTTACGACAACTGCGGTTCCTCTGTCGCCGGTGGGAAGCTATCCGATCGTCGCGACATTGAGCGGGCCGGCAAGCGCGAACTACACGGTCGTGATGAGTCCGGGGTCGGGAGCATTGCAGATTGTTCCGGCGGCGAGTGTGACGGCAGAGCAGCCCTTGACGCAAGGTTCGTTCGCGGCCCTGCCGTTGTTGTTGAACGCGAGTGTTGGCTCGACGACGCAGGGATTGCCGACCGGCACCGTCACGTTCCGGGATAACGGGACGGTCGTCACTACCGCGCCACTGATGAATGGTGCGGCCAATGGCACGTATCTGTCGCCGGGGACAGGCTCGCACTCGCTGGTGGCCAGCTATGGCGGCGATGGCAACTTCCTGTCGAGCGCCTCGCCGGCGCAGACAACGATGGTTGCGGCTATGCCGGACTTCTCGATGGTTATGTCGGGATCGACGACGCAGACCGTCGCCGCGGGCGATGTTGCGAACTACGGCATGACGGTGGGGGCGCAGACGGGAGCGTTCACCGGGGTAGTGGACTTCAGCGCGAGTGGATTGCCGCCAGGAGCGACGGCGTCCTTCTCGCCGCCCCAGGTAGTTCCTGGAGCTGCGTCGGTGAACGTGACGATGAGTGTGCAGACGAGTGCGACGCTGCTAACGCTTGAGTGGAGGCGCGTTTCGGGCGCTGTGTTGGCCGGACTCCTGTTTCCGGTCTGGATGCTGGGAAGGCGCAGGCGGAGGTGCCACCGATGGCTGGCAATTTGCGGTTTGATGATGGGGATGCTTTCCATAGCGGGCTGCGGTGCACGGAGCATATCGACGACACTGGTGGGCGGAAAAACGTACGTGCTCACGGTGAAGGGAACGTCAACCAACCTGGCGGGGACCGTGGTGAGTCACTCGACGCAGGTTTCGTTGGTAGTTGAGTAAGAGGCCGGATTGCTCACGGTACGCAGCTGCCTTTGGGGGAAGCAGCGTTACCGACGCGATTGTGCATCTACTAAAAGGACACGCTGCAGGGATCGCGGTTTTGAGCTCAAAGCGCGTTACCCGCAATACCCGAAACGAGATCTATGCAACGCACGCTGCTTCCCGGAAAGCCCTATCCTCTCGGCGCCACTCCTACTGCCCTCGGCACGAACTTTGCGTTGTACTCCGAGAATGCTTCGGCGGTGCATGTTTGCCTGTTTGACGACTCCGGCAAGCAGATCGACTGCGTGGAGTTGAAGGAACACACTGCGTTTGTTTGGCATGGATTGCTGCGCGGGATTCAACCGGGACAGCGCTTCGGATATCGCGTGGATGGTCCGTGGGAGCCGGAAAAGGGCCTGAGGTTTAACAAAAACAAACTGCTGATCGATCCCTATGCAAAGGCCATCGCTGGCGAGGTGGACCATAAAGGGCCCATCATGCCCTATGACGTTAAGTCCGGCGACGATCTCAAGATGTGCAGCATCGATGATGCGGAGTTTGTGCCGAAGAGCGTTGTGGTGGATTGCCACTTTGACTGGGGCGAGGATTGTCCCCCGGAGACGCCCATCTCGGATTCGATTATCTACGAGATGAATGTCCGGGGCTTTTCCATCCGCAATCCCGACATTCCCGAGAAACTGCGCGGAACTTATGCGGGGCTGGCACATGACGCCAGCATTGAGTACTTGAAGAAGCTGGGAATTACGGCGGTCGAGCTGATGCCGGTGCACCACTTTATCGATGAGGGGCATCTGCTGGATAAAGGGCTCCGCGACTATTGGGGGTATAACACCCTGGGCTACTTCGCGCCGATGTCGCGGTATAGCTCGAGCGGCGATGACGGGGAACAGGTCAACGAGTTCAAGCAGATGGTGAAGCGGCTGCACGCCGAAGGGCTCGAGGTCATCCTGGATGTGGTCTACAACCACACCTGCGAAGGTAACGAGAAAGGGCCGATGCTTTCGCTCAAGGGTGTAGACAATACAACGTACTACCGCACGGTGGCTGATGATGGGCGGTATTACGTGGACTACACCGGCACCGGGAACACGCTGAATGTGTATCACCCGCAGACGTTGAAGCTGATCATGGACAGCCTGCGCTACTGGGTCTCCGAGATGCATGTGGATGGTTTTCGCTTTGATCTCGCATCGACGCTGGCGCGCGAGCTGCACGATGTAAACAAGCTGGGAGCGTTCTTCGATACGATCCATCAGGATCCTACCCTTGCAGACGTGAAGCTGATTGCCGAACCATGGGACATTGGAGAGGGCGGCTACCAGGTGGGCAACTTCCCGGTTCTGTGGGCGGAGTGGAACGGCAAGTATCGCGACACCGTGAGGCGGTTCTGGAAGGGCGACAGTGGACAACTGTCTGACTTCGCGTATCGGCTGACGGGATCGAGCGATTTGTACAAGAGCGATGGGCGCAAACCTTCGGCGTCCATCAACTTCGTTACGGCGCATGATGGATTCACACTGTGCGACCTGGTCAGCTTTAACGAAAAGCACAACGAGGCGAATCTCGATAACAATACCGACGGCACCGACCACAACGACAGCTGGAACATGGGCGTGGAAGGGCCGACGGACGACGCAGAGATCAATAAGTTGAGAGAGCGGCAGACGAGGAATTTTCTGGCGACCCTGATGCTCAGTCAGGGTGTTCCGATGCTGCTTGGCGGAGATGAGTTTGCACGGTCGCAGCGCGGTAACAACAACTGCTACTGCCAGGACGACGAGCTGACCTGGTACGACTGGAAGCTGGATGAGCCGCGTAAACGGCTGCTGGAGTTCACCTCGAAGTTGATCAAGTTGCGCAAGGACCATCCTAACCTGCATCGGCGGAGGTTCTTCCAGGATCGTGTGATTCGTGGGTCCGTGGTGCGTGACATCGCATGGTATGGAACCGATGGGAACGAGATCTCGGACGATGCATGGAGCGAGGAGTGGAACCGGTCGATTGGGCTGATGCTCAATGGACAGACGCTACAGGTGATGGACGATGAGGGCCATCCGGTGGTGGACGATAGCTTCCTGATTCTCGTAAATGCCGCGGCCGAGGGCGTCGAGTATGTATTGCCAGAACCGCCGGACGGGAATCCATGGCGGCAGGTGCTGGATACGGAGAATATCGAGAACCCTTTCTGCGACGCCGAGGTGGAGCAGAAGGTGATCCTTGGTGGCAGATCGATACGTGTCTACTCGGATTGCGCGGAGGATGTTCGGAAGTCGCCGGTGCGCTACAAACTGACACGAACGCTGTAGAAGCGGGTTTGCGAGATTCTTATTCAGCCGCGCTCGTTCCATTGACCCCGAGGAGATCGACGAACAGTGTGTAGCCGCGGTGGGTTGCGAGGCTGAGCGCGCTGTCTTCCTTGTTATTGCGGGCACTGACGCTTGCTCCCTTTTCGATGAGCAGCCGGCCGATGGGGACGTTGCCTTCGACAGCGGCGAGCATCAGAAGCGTCCAGCCATTCTGATTGGCGAGATTGGGATCGAGGCCAGCATCGAGGGCCGCGCGGAGACCCGCCTCGTCACCACGTTTGATCAGGTTTTGTGCACCGCGATAGGTCATGATTTGGTCCTCAGGTTAAAGTACTTGGCGACGGTTCATGGTAGCTCAATCGCGCAGGCGTGATGTTGATTGACGGCGTCGCCGGAGGGAGTGGTATGCTTTTGCAACTCTCTGAGGATACGTCTTTGATGTGGACAGCACGTGGGCTTCGGCTATCGACAATATTTTGTGGGGCTCTTGGGTGTGCGGTCTCGGTTGGGCAGACGCCTGGTTGTGGTGTGGCGCCTGTGGGTTTGCGGCCGGTTCAGCCGAACATTTTCAGTGAGCAGCAGGAGATTTGGCTAGGGCAGGTAGAAGCAGACCTGACAGAAGGAGAGGTGCGGCCGGTTCATGACCTGTCGCTGAGCGCGCATTTGCAGGCGATTGCGGACCGGCTGATCGCAGTACTCCCGCCGACCAGGATCCAATTCCGCGTCATCATGATCGATTCCAACGAGGTAAATGGATTCAGCATCGCGGGCGGGCACATCTACATCACGCGCAAACTAGCTGCTGCCGCGCAGAATGACGACGAACTTGCCGGGGTGATCGGGCATGAGATCGGGCATATCATCTCGCACCAGTTTGGATTCGAGACGACCAAAGAGATGAAGCGTCTGCTCAACGTTACGAGCGTTGGCGATGAGACCGATATTCGCAAGAAGTATGAGGACATGCTGGATGCGGAGTATCGCGATAAGCATCCCGAACTGAGTGAGACGGACGCTGACCAGGCAGAGGCGGACCAGATAGGACTCTATGCAATGTCGGCAGCGGGGTATCGGCCAGAGACGTATGCAGAGTTCTGGGACCGCACGTTTTTCGTCGAGGGGAAGACAGGAAGCCGGCTTGGCGACTTGCTGCTCATGACCAAGCCATCGCAGAAGCGGCTGAGATCGATGAAGGCGATGATTGCGGCGCTGCCTCCTGGTTGCGGCCGGAAGAACTCGGCCCAGGATCAGAAGGAATTTGCGCAGTGGCACCAACTGGTTGTCGCGAATCAAAAAGGGACAGAGAGCTTGCGATCAGAGGCGATCAGCGAGGTAACGCTGACCCCGCCGCTGCGTATGGAACTTAGTCAGGTGCGCTTCAGCCCGGACGGAAAGTCGATCCTTGCACAGGACGAGAGTTCAATTTTCGTGCTGTCGCGCGAGCCCTTGGCGGTGCGCTATCGGATTGACGCGAGTGGAGCGTTGCCGGCGAATTTCAGCCCCGATTCGCAAAGCATCACGTTCAGTACGCCGGGTCTGCACATCGAGCAGTGGAGCGTGAATGAGAAGAAGCTGTTGGCGGCGCGGGAGATGTTTCCGCGCAAGACCTGCTATGACTCGAGACTGGCGCCGGACGGGAGGACGCTGGTATGCGTTGAATTTGATATTGATCAGGACGAGCTTGCCCTTGCACTGCTCGATACAACCAGCTCTGAGGTTGTATGGGAGAACAAGCACTGGATGCAGCCGGGTTATCAGCTCGCGCTTTCGCTGTTCCTGTCGAATGCAGTTGAATCGAGTGCGCCGGTATTTCTCGCCAGTTATGCGCCCGACGGAAATACAATACTGTTCGCCGGGGGAAACCAAAAGGTAGCCTTCAATCTGCGCGATCGAACGGTCATAAAGATCGGCAGTGGGCTGCGCGATTTGATATCCGGAGCGTATGCGTTTGTCGGCAATGACAAGGTTGCAGGTGTGAACCTCTTTGATACAGCAAAGTCGAATATCTTGAGTTTTCCGGATGGAAGGGTTCTGGAAAAGGTGAAGATGCCTTTTCTGGAAATGGCAGCGGTGAGCAATCCGGGAATCAGCCTCAATGTACTGACCTATGGCCTGAAAGACTATGGGGTTGGGCTGTGTGATCTTATCGGGTCGAAGATCGTGACCGCCACGAACTCACGGGCGCTCGATCAATACGACCAGATAATGGTGGCGGAGACGCTTGGTGGTGGGCTTGCCATTGGCCCTGTTGGAAACGTTGACGTGAAGAAGATGAAGCGGGCTGAGCTACCCCTGAGCCCGCTGCCGTGGTATCCGGTCACTTCGCTCTCGAAGGATGGAAAGTACCTTGCGCTCTCGACCAAGCAGCGGGGCGAGTTGTGGGATCTTGCATCCGGCAAGGAGTTTGGAATGGTGCACGGGTTTACGGATGCAATGTGGACCGATGACGACACGGTATTTCTGGATATTGCGAAGACTGCCGCTGATGAGCGGCATATGGCAATGATTTCTACAGCAACACGCACGGTGAAGAAACTGGATTACAAGGTCGACGACGAGACGCACATGCGGTATGGGCGGCTTACGGACTGGAAGCTCGATGAGAAGAAGAACTCCTGGACACTGGCGCTTCACGATCCAGCAGATGACAAGGTGGTCTGGACCAGAAGCTTTCCAGACAAATTCTTCGGCTACACGGCAAGTTACGGAGATCGTGACCTAATCTTCAAATTCGAACTCGATTCTCACATTGCGAAGGAGGCAATGAAGGCCGATCCTGTACTGGCTGCGCAGGCGCAGGGTATCAGGGACAAAAAGTCCGCGGCGCTAATCAAGATATTGAGCGGCAAGACGGGGGAGGATGCGGGATCGCTGGTGGTGAAGTTGCCGCCGAACTTTTCGGGGACCGACGGTTTAAACCGGGCAGGAGATCTGCTCTATGTACAGGGATCTGATGACCGCACGGCGGTGTATTCCATTGCGACGGGCAAGCAAGTGTTGGATTTGATTGGCTACGTGAGGGCGCTCGATCCGGCGACAGGCCGCGTGCTGACGGCCAATCGCGTGGGTGAGGGCACCGTGTACAACGCCAAGGGGGTAGAGCTTGCGCATTACCTGCTGGGCGACCCGATACGGTTTGCGCTGTTCCGCGAGAATGCTGGAGTGGTGACGATTCTGACTGCAGATCAAAAGGTGCGGACGATGAAGGTGGGATCTGGCGAGAGCGATACGAGCGCGGCGGCGCAAATTTCGTCTAAGTAAATTCACTCCGCCAGGTGCTGGGGCTTTTCGCCGAACTGTTCGCCAAAAACGAAGCGTTCGACGAGCATGCAGAGGATGTGCTCCAAGGCCAGGTGGGATTCCTGAATGTTCATGGTCGTGTCGGAGGGGACGATGACGTTGATGTCGGAGAGCTCCTTCATGGCACCGCCGTTATTGCCGGTATAGGAGACGGTGTGGAGGCCGAGATTGCGGGCACGCTTCAGGGCCTTGATGCAATTCTTCGAGTTGCCCGAGGTGGAGATAGCGAGGAGCACGTCGCCCGGCTGGCCGAGGGCTTCGACCTGGCGCTCGAAGATGTGGTCGAAGTAATAATCGTTGCCAACCGCGGTGAGGATACTGGTGTCTGTCGTGAGGGCAATCGCGCGAAGAGCCGGGCGGTCGATGGTGAGTCGCGCGACGAACTCGGCGGCAAGGTGTTGAGCGTCGGCGGCCGAGCCTCCATTGCCGCAGACGAGCAGCTTGTGGCCGGACTTCATGGAGTCGGCAGTAAGCCGAGCGGCGGCGACAACGGCGTCGTGGATGGTCTCATCGCGGAGGACGCGGGTCATGGTGGAGATGGATTGGGCGAGCTGGCGTTTGACGATGTCGATCATGGTGCGTCCTCCCGGAGTGCACGAATGGGGGTTGCGAGCCTGAGCGTTCGCGGATTCATGTGCCCGAGTTTATGATGCGTGAAAACGATACATGAATTGCCTGGCCTTAGCGCAGTCGATTGTTGGCTTTAGCGCAGGTACGCGTCGTCGCCGGTGATCCAGTCCTGGCGGGGCGGCGCGAAGATGTCGAAGTCGATGGTGTCTTCGAGAGCCTCGGCGGAGTGAGGAAGGTTGCCGGGGATGACCAGGATCTCGCCCTCGCGGATGATCTTCTCAACGGTTGATCCTTCTTCGCCGAGTACGAAGAGCAGCGCTCCCTTTTCGATAAACGTGATTTGCTCGTTCGGGTGCTGGTGGCGGGGAACGATGCAGCCCTTTTTGAGGACGATGCGCGCGAACATGGACTGTGATCCGTTGACGAACTGGCGGGTGAGCAGGGGATTGAGCTGTGTGGCAGGGATGTCGGACCAGCGGGTGTGAAGCAGTTCTTCAGACATGTCCAAAGAGTATCGCAACCTTGGGGCAAAGGCATCAGTGGAAGGAAGAGGATGTTGTAAAGTAAGGGGAACTGAACAAAAGCTGTGGGATCGCGAGCGGCAGCATGCTTGCAGATCGATACGAACTTCTGTGCCGCCGGGCGCGACTGCCGGCATTTGCACACCGGGTGATCTGATGTCCGGCGAAGGTGATGAACATATGGGTTGGATGAAGCAATATTCCCCAGAGGCGGTCGGCGCGCGGCGATCGCGGTGGTCCTTGGGATCGACTAAGCGACGGATGGCTGCACGGTGGCTGATGGGCCTTCTGCTGTGTTGGAGCATGGCAGCGGGGATGGCCTGGGCGCAGACGCCGGCATCAAGCCAGGCGGACAGGATTGCAGCGCTCGAAAAGACCGCCGGAGAGAATGCCACGGCGATCGCCAAGGCGCAGAGCGCCGGAGACAACGCGTGGATGCTGACCAGCGCTGCGCTGGTGCTGATGATGAGCGGGCCAGGGCTGGCGCTGTTTTACGGCGGCCTGGTGCGGAAGAAGAACATTCTCGGAACCATGATGCAGACGTTCGCGATGATGGCAGTGATCACGGTGCTATGGGCGTTCGTGACGTATTCACTGGCGTTCGGAACGGGCAATGCCTTCATTGGCGGCCTGCACAACGTGTTCCTGCGCGGCGTCGGGCTCGCCCCTGATCCGGCGTACGCGCCGACAATCCCTCTCCAGACGTACATGGTGTATCAGCTGATGTTTGCGATCATCACGCCGGCGCTGATTACAGGAGCCTTTGCCGAGCGGATGAAGTTTTCCGCGATGCTGGTGTTCATGATGCTGTGGGCGATCCTGGTGTACTCGCCGATGGCTCACATGGTGTGGGGCGTGGGCGGCCTGCTCAACGCCGCGGCCGTCGGAACCGGTGGCCTGGCCGGGCGGTTTCCTTGCCTGGACTTTGCAGGCGGGACGGTGGTGCATGTGACCTCGGGTGTGAGCGCGCTGGTGACCGCGCTGTACCTGGGCAAGCGGCTCGGATTTCCGCAGAAGGCCTTCATGCCGCACTCGGTGGTGTTGAGCTTTATCGGCGCCTGCCTGCTGTGGGTTGGCTGGTTCGGATTCAACGCGGGGTCGGCGCTGGCGGCCAGCGGGCTGGCAACTTCGGCGTTCGTGGCAACGCACTTTGGAGCGGCCGCGGCTGCGATTGGCTGGTCGGCGGCGGAGTGGTTGCGCAACGGGAAACCTTCGGCGCTGGGTGCGATCTCCGGCGCGGTGGCAGGGCTCGTAGCGATCACGCCGGCGTCCGGTTTTGTGACGCCGATGAGCGCTCTGTGGATTGGCCTGCTCGCCGGCGTCTTCTGCTTCTTCATGGTCGTTATCGTGAAAAATATCTTTGGCTATGACGACTCACTGGACGCGTTCGGCGTGCACGGGGCCGGCGGGACGCTGGGAGCGATCCTGACCGGTTTCTTCGCGAGTTCGGTGATCAATCCGATCTTTGGCGCGGGGAAGGCGACCGGTTTTTTCGAGGGGAATCACGGACAGATTCTCAACCAGTTGATCGGCGTAGTCATCGCCTGGACGATTTCCATCCTCGGTACGCTGATAATTTTATTTGTAGTTGATAAGCTGATTGGCCTGCGTGTAAGTGAGGATGACGAACGCGCGGGACTCGATCTGTCGCAGCATGGCGAAGAGGGCTATGACTGGGAAGGCGGGTAGGCACGCAATCGATGCAGGAAGGAACGAGAGGCAGAAATGCAGAAGATTGAGGCAATCATCCAGCCATCCAAGCTGGATGCGGTAAAAGATGCTTTGGTAGAGGCCGGTATCTCCGGGATCACGATCTTTGAGGCGCGTGGGCATGGTCGCCAGAAGGGACATACGGAGTTCTATCGAGGGCGCGAGTACGCCGTCGATCTACTGCCCAAGGTCAAGCTGGAGCTGGTTGTGTCGGATGAAATGAAGGACAAGGCCATCGACGCGATCATCAGCGTTGCGCGGACAGGACGTATCGGCGACGGAAAGATTTTTGTTTCAAGAATTGACGAGGCCATAAGGATTCGCAACGACGAGCGCGGAGAGATCGCGCTGTAAGGGGTGCAGCGACGAACCGACTGTCAAACAACGCGAACGACGACGGCGGCGGAGTGAATCCAACGCCGGGGGTGACGGCGCGCGGGGTGTATGTACAGCGGATGGCGGAGATTCGCGGCAACTTTGAAGCGAGCGGCGATGGACTGCAGGCAGCGGCGTCCCGCTCGGCTTTGGTCGACGGTCTGGTCATGCAGTTCTGGGAGCAGCAGGTCGCGGCTAACCCGAAGCTGGCCAAAGGCGTTGCCGTCTGCGCGATCGGTGGGTTCGGGCGCGGACAGCTGTTTCCCTGCTCCGATGTGGACGTGATGTTTTCGGTGGAGAAGGACGCGCAGAAGCTGGCCAAGGAGCCGATTCGAAGCGTTTCGCAGTCGCTCTGGGACTGTGGCCTCCAGGTTTCGTTAGTGACCCGGCCTCCGGGCGAGAGCGAGCGTCTGGACGCGGCGAATCCCGAGTTTGCCCTGGCTCTGCTGGACCTGCGGTTTCTCGGCGGGGACCAGGACGTATTTGCCACGCTAAGAGAGAAGTCCGTCGTAAAGCTGCGGTTACGCGATGGCAAGGCAATCGGTGTAGAACTGGCGAAGCTTACCAGGGAACGTCATGCGAAGTTCGGCGACACGCTGTTTCATCTGGAGCCCAATATCAAGGATTGTCCAGGCGGCCTGCGGGATGCGAACGTTCGCCAGTGGCTGCTTGGGCTGCCGGCAGGGAAGAACACGCAGAGCGTGGCAGGCGCGGTGGCCTTGAGCCCCAGCAGCGAGGAGTTTCAAGAAGCAGTGGCATTTCTGGCGGCCGTCCGTTGCTTTCTGCACTATCGCCATGAGCGCGACGACAATACGCTCGACTGGCAGGCGCAGGATGCGGCGGCGGCGCACCGAATTGGGCTGCCGGGGTCGGGGCGCGGCAGCGTCGATTCAGCGTACTGGATGCGAGCCTACTTCCGTCACGCGCGCGTGATTGAGAAATGCTTGCTGCGGGAGGCTGAAAGTGCTGGGCTCGAGGTGGAAACCCCATCCGTTGCGCGAAAGATTCGTGTGCCGGAGCAGGCTGGGTTCCAGATCAAGGCCGGGGTTCTGGACCTGAGAGAGACCTCTTCCAGTGGCGTTGACGCAGCCTATGAGCCGGAGATTGTCCTGGCAGCGTTTCGAGCGATGGCGGAGAGTGGGGCGCGGCTGTCGCAGAGCAGCGAAGAGCGGATTGCGAATGCCATTCCACGACTTTCGTCGAACCTGGAAGAAGGCCCGGGATTATGGAGGCAGCTAGGTGCGATCCTGGTCGGTCAGCGCGCCGGACATGCCTTGCGCGCCATGCATGCCCTGGGCGTGCTGGAGCTGATCCTCCCGGAGTTTCATGGAATTGATGCGCTGGTGATTCGGGATGCCTACCACCGCTATACGGTCGATGAGCATACGTTCGTGCTGATCGACACATTACACGGCCTGTCTGCCGGGCCGAAGAAAGACGCGCGCAAAGAGGTCGAGGAGTGGCGGGTGAAGTTTGGTGCGATTCTTGCCGAGCTGCAGAATCCGGGGCTTCTGTATCTGGCCGCGGTGCTGCACGACACCGGCAAAGGCCGCGTCAGCGAGAATCACGCGGCGGAGAGTGCTCGGCTTGCTCAAAGTGTGCTGAGCCGGCTGGAGATGGATGGCTACGACGGCGGCCTGGTGATGCGGTTAATCGAGACGCACCTTGAGATGTCGGCTGCGATGCGGCGGGACATCTTCGATGCTGAAACGGTTCGGGCGTTTGTGGGTAAGGTGCAGACGCACGAGTCGCTGCGCATGCTGACGTTGTTCACCTACGCCGACATTGCAGCGGTGCATCCAGACGCGCTGACGCCATGGAAGGCAGAGAACCTGTGGCGCCTCTACATCGCGACGGCCAATCAACTGGATAGGAATGTCGACGAGGTGCGGGTCCATACGCGCGTGTCCGCAGGGGCGCTGGGCGGATGGCGCAAGGATGAGAAGATCACCCGCGTGCTTTCGCTGGTGCCGGGCAGGGAAACGGCGATGGAGCAGTTCCTCGAGGGCTTTCCGGAGAGGTATGTCAGCACCCGCTCCTCAGAGACCATGCGACAGCACTTCGAGATGACCCAGCACTTCGCGGAAGACTCGTTCCAGATGACGTTCCAGCACGGGGCGACGCAGTCCGGATCTGTCGTGAGCGAGATCACCCTCGTGACCCAGGACCGGCCACGGCTGTTTGCCGGCATGGCGGCTGCCCTCGCTGCCTGGGGAATGAATGTGGTGACGGCGGATGCATTTGCCAACCAGGCGGGCGTGGTCGTCGATACCTTTCGGTTTACCGATACCTTCAAGACCCTGGAGTTGAATGACAGCGAGCGCGATCGCTTCCTCTCCAGTGTGCGGGACCTGGTGGCGGGCCGTGCGTCCGTGGAAAAGCTGCTGAGCGGACGCCGCCGGGCAAAGCGGAGGCCCCCCCTCGTCCCGGTGGAGACCAGCATCGAGTTCGACGAGACGGCTTCGTCGCACAGCACTTTGTTGCAGGTAATCGCGCAGGACATTCCGGGGCTTTTGCGGGCGATCAGCGCGACCCTGAGTGAGCGGGGGCACAATGTGGAAGTCGCTCTGGTCGACACCGAAGGCGAGACCGCGATCGACGTCTTTTATCTCACGACCGGCGGTAAACGGCTGACGGCCGAGCAGGAAGAGGAATTACGCCAGGGCCTGATGGAAGCCATCGAGGCGAACAGCCGCTGAGACAAGTTTGCCGCGTCCCGGTTCATAATTCTGGGAGGTGAACCAACCTCTTTGAGGGACCGCCGCATCCCACACGAACAAGCACTAAATTGTAAAAGCCATGGAAAGTTCGTTAAGCGCCCGGCAATTATGGACGATTATGGGCCAAATCTCATAGCGTCATGAAACCAGGCAGTTCCCGAGAACGTATACTGACCGTCATGAGCCACACTTCGAACCAGATGCCGACCATGGGTGAGCCGACCACGGCTCAGCAGCCGAGTGACCGTTACCTTTTCGGTAACCTGGAGAGCTTTGGCAAGAACCGCCAGATGGTGCAAGAGGTGAACTGGGGAAGCCGCCAGCCTGAGGGCGTGGTTCTGGCTTCCCTGGATGCTGCTGTTAACTGGGTACGAAAGAATTCGATCTGGCCCATGACTTTTGGCTTGGCATGCTGCGCCATCGAAATGATGTCCATGGGTGGGTCGAGATACGACATTGCGAGGTTTGGCGCAGAAGTCTTCCGGCCGTCACCGCGGCAGAGCGATCTGATGATCATCGCTGGCCGGGTTTCGCAGAAGATGGCCCCCGTCATTCGCAGGCTTTACGAGCAGATGCCTGAACCAAAGTGGGTGATCTCGATGGGTGCATGCGCTACTTCGGGAGGCGTCTTTAATAATTACGCGCTTCTGCAAGGTGTTAATCAAGTGATACCGGTCGATGTGTACGTGCCGGGATGCCCGCCTCGGCCAGAGCAGCTGTTGTACGCGATCACGTTGTTGCAGGAGAAGATTCAGGCCAGCCGTGGAACCATCCGGCAGACGCTGAATCTGGACTGAACGAAGGATTTCTGGAATGAATTGGGCCTGTACTCGGGTCTTAACAGAAAGGGTTCATCTCGAAATCAGGAACAAAGACGAGATGGAGTTGCTGTAGCGTTGTAGCTGGAGAACTGGGTGCTTTGAGGCTGCTAAAGATTTTTATTAGCACAATCGGGCATTCGAGGTACACTTTTCGGGAATGGTTATAGGTATAGTTAGAAGGCTAACCACTAATAATAGCCATCGAACATTGAATTTAGAAGCTTGACTTGGAGGATCGTCGAATGTCTTATCGCCCATTTCGCAATATCGGCCGGTTGGCTCTGGCTGCGTGTGCGGTCAGTTTTGGAGTAGCCAGCGCGGGTGCGCAGAGCACGTTGCCAAATGCACCCAATCCATCGCGTGTAGACATTTTCACGGGCTACTCCTACTACGGATTGCACAGCATTAACCAGCCCTCGGGCGAGCAGTTTGGCTCCGTAAATGAGGGTGCCATCGGCAGCGGCGCCTACTACTTCAACAAGTATTTCGGTGGCGAATTCGCCATGATTGCCAACCCCAACGGCAACGGTGACGGCTTCTACGGCTATTATGTCGGCCCGATCTTCCGCCTTCCGATGCAGAACTACACGCTCTTTGCCCATGGTATGGTGGGCGGCGTTCACGGCGTAGGCCCCAACAACCCGGGCGGCGTCGGCTACAACCCCTACCAGTGGGGCGTTGGCCTGATGACTGGCGGAGGTATGGACTACGACCTTCCCTGGTTTAATCATCGCCTCGGTTTGCGCCTGTTTGAGGCGGATTATCGCTATACGCACCTTAACTTTGGTCCGGCAGATCCAGCCGTCTATCTTCAAGGTGGCCGCGCAAATCTGTCTGGCGCGGAACTCAGCACCGGTCTTCTCTTCCACTTCGGCAGCATCGTCCCGCCGCCGCCGGTTACCTATGCCTGCGCAGTGACGGCGCCGACCGGAACAATCTATCCTGGCGACCCGGTCACAGTTACCGGCACCGCGACCAACCTGCGCCCCAAGAAGGACGTCCACTACACCTGGACCTCTGACAGCGGCACAGTCTCGGGTGATTCCAACGTTGCGTCGATCGACACCAAGACGCTCTCCGCCGGAACCTACACGGTCAAGGGTCACGTTGAACAGGGTCCGAAGCCTGGCATGTTCGCTGATTGCAGTGCGCCATTTACGGTGACGGCATTCCAGCCGCCGACCATCTCCTGCTCGGCGAATCCAAGCACCCTCAATGCGGGTGATCCTTCGACCATCACGGCTGCAGGCGTAAGCCCGCAGAATCGTCCTCTGACCTACAGCTACAGCGCTACGGCTGGATCGATCAGCGGCAACACTGCTTCGGCGACTCTGTCGACGACCGGTGCGGCTCCTGGCACGACGATTACCGTGACCTGCAACGTGGTCGATGACAAGGGCCAGACTGCCTCGTCGCAGACGACGGTTACGCTGAATGCGCCGCCGCCGCCTCCTGCGCCTGTGACCCAGAGCCTGTGCGCCATCACCTTCGACAAGGACAAGGCACGTCCGACCCGCGTGGACAATGAAGCCAAGGCTTGCCTTGACGACATCGCCCTGACGGCGCAGCGTGACACGACCGCGAAGCTTGCGATCGTGGGTAACTCGGCCCCAGTCAAGGTCATGGGCAAGTCCACCCCCAAGAAGGAACAGGCGGCTACCGACCTGGCGAACAAGCGCGCTGCAGAGCGTGCCGTCAACGAGAAGGCGTACCTGGTAACGGAGAAGGGTCTGGATGCCTCGAGCATCTCGGTCTACACCGGAACCGCGGGAACCAACTCGGCCGCCACGACGCTGATTCCTGCTGGCGCTACCCTGGACCAGACCGGACTCACCGCAGTGGATGAGACGGCGGTCAAGGCTGTGCCACGCAAGGGTGCGGCTCCCCGCCACGCTAAGAAGGCGGCACCAGCCACCATGTAATCCTGCCTCAACGAACCGCAACGGCCGGCTGGGAGCAATCCCATCCGGCCGTTGTACTTTAACATTGACCCCACATTCTGCCTTTCTCGCGCTTCGTCTGCACGCATCAGCCTAGGTAAGTCCACCTCCCTTCGTGCGTGCCGATCGCCGAAGTTTGGGTTAGCCTTATGAAATAGGAGACATTTGTTGAAGAGCTTGAAATCCCTGGCCATGCGTGTGCTTGCAGTTCTCGTCCTGAGTTGGATATTTG
Source organism: Acidobacteriaceae bacterium (assembly GCA_035482415.1). Taxonomy (GTDB): domain Bacteria; phylum Acidobacteriota; class Terriglobia; order Terriglobales; family Acidobacteriaceae; genus Granulicella. The sequence continues at coordinate 25,602 of DATHQT010000059.1, forward strand.
CCATTCCGATGCATGCGGTGAACTGGTTTCCCTTAGGACCGTATGGGGGAGACGCGCGCTGTTTTGCGGCCGACCCTGCAAACTCGAAGCATCTCTACCTGGGAACCGCCAGCGGGTGGATCTACGAGTCGCACGACGGCGGAGGAACCTGGTCGCGCCTGAGTCAAATTCGCGATCGCAATGACCTGATCATCGATCACATTCTCACCGACGCAAGGAACCCGCGGCGTCTGGTCGTTGGTGCGTGGATTGTGGATCATCCCGACGGGGGAATGTTCATCAGTGAAGATGGCGGAAAGACCTGGAATGATGTTCCCCAGATGCATGGCCAGTCCGTGCGGTCACTGACGCGGTCAGATTCCAACCCCGACATGATGGTCGCGGGAACGCTGCTGGGAGTGTTTCGCACCACGGACAACGGCTTGCATTGGAACCAGATCAGCCCGGCCGGCAGCACGGAGATTCATGAAGTACAGTCGGTCGCGATCGACCCGAAGAATCCGCAGATCATCTATGCCGGCACATGGCATCTGCCGTGGAAGACCGTCGATGGTGGAGCACACTGGGAGAACATCAAGCAGGGAATCATCGAAGACTCGGATGTTTTCTCGATCCTTGTAGACCCGGTGCAGTCCCAGACGGTGTATCTGAGTGCCTGTTCAGGAATCTACAAGAGCGTTAATGCGGGGACCTTGTTCAAGAAGGCTCCGGGTATTCCCTCAGCAGCGCGCCGCACGCGCAAGCTGCTGCAGGACCCCGGGCATCTGTCGACGGTATATGCAGGCACCACGCAAGGGCTCTATCGCACCCTGGATGCCGGTCAGACCTGGGGCCCCTTGACTCCCGACAACGTGATTGTCAACGACGTCTATGTCGATCCGAAGGACTCTGGACATGTCTTGCTGGCGACGGACCATGCGGGGGTTTTGCGCAGTGAAGATTTTGCCGCAAGCTTTCACCAGTCCAACACCGGATTTTCGGCGCGCCAGGTGGTGGCATTCGCGGCCGATTCCATTCACCCTGCAGTCGTCTATGCGGGTGTGGTGAATGACAAGGAGGAAGGTGGTGTCTTCCAGAGCGTCGACGGGGGCGTTCACTGGCGCCAGGACAGCGTGGGCCTGGACGGGCGCGACGTCTACAGCCTGGCCTCGACCCCGGCCGGCACGCTGCTCGCCGGAACCACCCATGGAATCTTTCGACTGCAGGGCGAAGTCTGGGTCAACACGGGCCAGTGGCTGAAAAATGCAGCGCATGAGAAACGGCCGGGTTCCGAATCTGCATTGCCGTCGCACGACGACAGCCGCCTGATGCGCCAGCCCCTGGTTGATTCAATCGTCTATTCCCTCGTCTCGGACGGAAACTTCTCGACCTTTGCCGGAACGTCCGATGGTCTCGTGCACAGCGAGAACGATGGCGTTGCATGGACTCCGATGTCGACGCTGCACATGGGCGAGGTGCGATTCTTTGCCGTGGACCGCGGTGTCATGATCGCGGCGGGACTGAAGCGGATGTCGCTCTCAACCAATGCCGGCGCGCGATGGGTGCCCCTCGCACTGCCGGCGGCGCTGACGCAGATCTCCGCGGTTGCCGTCGATGGCAGCATGAACCTCTGGGTGGGCGGCCGTGAAGGCGTCTTCTACTCAGCGGACGAGGGCGCCAGCTGGCGGCCGATCCAGAACCTGGAGACTCCTCAGGTAGATGCGATCTACTTCGATCGCTCCAACAATCGGATCCTGCTGACCACAGCCAACTCGACGATGGTCTTTGCGGTTCAGCTCCCGGATCACAAGGTCCGATACTGGGATACCGGCTGGAAGCTACGCTTTGCACGTCCGATGGGTACTCATCTCCTGGCGGCCACACTGTACGACGGCGTCGTCATTCAGCCGAAGATGGTCGACTCAGAGTTTGGTAAGGAGTCCTCCGGGCCCGCGACCAAGGCAAGCCTTGCGGGCGTGGGCTCTCAGCAGCCCTAGAGCCGGAGGCTCACAACGGAGCTAGAATAGAGAGGTATGGAAGCAACTATCTCCACGCCGCGCCCTCGCCACTCGTTTCAGACCGACGACCCTGCTCTCGAGCCGATCGCGACGAAGGTTCAGGCAGGCGAGCGCCTCACCTTCGATGACGGTCTCACCCTGTATCGCAGCGGAGACATCCTGGCCGTTGGCTGGATGGCGAATCTGGTACGTGAGCGGCTGCATGGCGATGTGGCCTACTTCAACGTGAATCGGCACATCAATCCTACGAACGTGTGTGTGGCGTCGTGCCGGCTGTGCGCGTTCGGACGCAAGAAGGGCGAGGCCGACACCTACACCATGGCTCTTGAAGAGGCGTGGGAGACGGCTGGCCAGGGGCTTACCGAAGCAGTCACCGAGTTTCACATTGTTGGCGGCCTCCACCCCGATCTGCCGTTCGAGTACTTTATGGATCTCGTGCGCGGCCTGAAAGAGCGCTACCCCAAGGTCCACATCAAGGCCTTCACCATGGTTGAGATTTCCTTCCTCGCCAAGATTGGAAAGATCTCGATTGCGGAGACCATCGAGCGCATGAAGGCGGCCGGTGTGGACTCATGCCCGGGCGGCGGCGCCGAGATCTTCGCTGACCGCGTGCGCCACATCATTTGCGATCATAAGATCGATGGAAGCGAGTGGCTGGAGACGGCTCGGTTGCTGCACAAGGCCGGTCTGCGATCCAATGCGACGATGCTCTACGGGCACATAGAAAACGATGAGGATCGTGTGGACCACCTGCTGAAGCTGCGCGATGTGCAGGACGACACGGGTGGATTCCAAACATTTATTCCGCTCAGCTTCCATCCGGACAATACAGCGCTCGGACATCTGCCCAAGTCGAGCGGCATGACGGATATTCGGCAAATCGCTGTGAGCCGATTGCTGCTGGACAACTTTCCGCACATCAAGAGTTACTGGCAAATGGTGACGCCGAAGATGGCGCAGATTTCGCTGCGTTTCGGCGCGGACGACATCGACGGCACGGTGGTGGAAGAGAAGATCTATCATGACGCGGGCGCGAATACACCGCAGGGGCTGCGCCGCCAGGATCTGGTGCGACTCATCACCGAGGCAGGGCGCGTTCCCTTTGAGCGAGACACGCTGTACCGTGCCGTCACGCGCAGTGAAGATAGCTTCACGGTAGCGGTGTAGAAGGCGCGTCTCTTCAATAGCTTGCGTAAGTGCTCGATGGGTGAAGAAGGTGGGAATCATACTACGTCCCTATCGCGTGAATGACCTGGACGCGATGCATGCGCTGGACGTCGTGTGCTTCGATAAGCCTTTCCGCTTTTCCCGCGGTGCGATGCGACGCTTCGCCGAATCCAAAAGAGCGCGCGTGGTCATTGCGGAAGATAGCGACGCGTTGGTGGGTTTCGTCATCCTGAATATAGAGAACACCGAAGAGGCACGGTTCGGCTACATCGTCACGTTAGATGTGTCTCCCGATCATCGGCGGATGGGCGTGGCTGGGCAGTTGATGCAGGCTGCCGAGAGAGAGGCGTTTCGTGAAGGCTGCGGTGCCGTTGTGCTGCACGTCTTCACCGGCAATGAGCCAGCCGTCCGCTTCTACGTGGGGCGTGGTTTCGTCCAGTCGCATCGAGAGGCTGATTTCTACGGTCCGGCGCTCGATGCATGGGTATTCCACAAGCCGCTGGGTCCAGCCGACGAATGATGTCGAAATCCCATGGGTCTGGGATACATTGAGGTCATCGGAATTTTCTCAGGAGACTAGGATGCAACTTGGCTCTGCGCTGGTAGCGATCATGTTGGGCGGGTGCGTAGCAACGATGGTTGCTCAAACAGTAGCAATTCATGGAGATAACGGCGTGGTTCTTGGGCCGCCGCCAGCCGTCGCGATAAAGCCCGTGACTGAGGATATCGGCGGTCACGCGATCACCGACAACTATCGCTGGCTCGAAGATCAGAAAGCGCCGGATACGCGAGCCTTCATTCAGGCTGAGCAGCAATACACAGATACATATTTCGCGCAGATCAAGCCGCTGCGAGACCGGCTGGTAAAGCGGTTGACGGAGATGCAGCGCGTGGACTCGGTGACGGAGCCCACAGAACGACACGGCAGGCTCTTCTACACCAAGCGCCTGGCGGCAGAGAACCAGGCATCGATTTACTTCCGTGATGGGCTCGAAGGAACCGAGATCAAGCTAGTGGACGCGGGCACCTTGAGCGCCGACGGCAACGCCTCGGTGAGCATCGCGGATGTCTCTTCAGATGGCAAGTTGCTGGTCTACGGCGAGCGTCATGGAGGGGCCGACGAAGAGTCAATCCGCCTGCTGGATGTAGACACCAGGCAGACGCTGAGCGACGAGCTTCCGCTGGCGCGCTACATGGGCGCCAGCCTGAGCGGCAAGACGCTCTACTACTCCAAGATCATTGGCAGCGGCAGCAGCGCGGTGTTCTCGCATGCTCTTGGCACTGCCGCTGACAAAGATGTCGAAGTGCTCGCAGGAAGTTACCACGGGGAGCAGTTAGGTCCGCTGGATCTCGTGGGATGCCACGTCTCCGAGAATGGCCACTGGCTGATCGTGACAATCGCCCACGGCGTGCCGTCGACGCGGGAAGACATTCTGCTCGAGGACCTGCATAAACCCGGCGCGACCCTCGAACCGCTGGTCTTTGGGGTGGACTCTCGTTTCCAGTTGCATCTTGACGGCGATCGTATGCTCGTCAGCACGGACTTTGGCGCTCCCAATGGAAAGGTGCTGCGGGCAGGCTTTGGGGATCCGACCACGAAGAGCTGGCCGGTGGTGATTCCCGAAGGCAAGAGCCCGATCGACGAGGTCTCGATCGCTGGAGGAAAGCTGTTTATCGGGCGCCTGGCCGATGTGAAGTCCGAGACGACGATTTACAGCCTGGAGGGAAAGAAGCTTGGCACGATTGCCTACCCGACGATAGGAACGGGTACGGTGGTGCGTGGACGCGCTGATTCGAAGATCGGGTTCTACACCTTCTCATCCTTCACCGTGCCGCCGACGATCTACCGCTACGACATCGCGACCGGCAAGACGTCGGTGTGGAATCGGTCGCAGGTGCCATTTGATTCCGATAAGTATGAAGTGAAGCAGGTCTTTTACACCTCGAAGGACGGAACGCGCGTGCCCATGTTCATCGCCGGCCGCAAAGGCCTCGTGCGGGACGGAAGCGCACCGGTAATGATGACCGGCTATGGCGGATTTCTCGTCTCGGAAACACCGAGCTTCAATGCGAAGTACGCCTGGTGGATGGAGCAAGGCGGCCTCTTCGCGCTGCCGAACATGCGCGGTGGCGGGGAGTACGGCGAGACCTGGCACAAGGCTGGCATGTTTGAGCACAAGCAGAATGTCTTCGACGACTGGTATGCCGCGGCGGAGTATTTGATCGCGAACAGGTACACCACCAGCAAACGACTCGCGATTACAGGCCGCTCCAATGGAGGCTTGCTGATGGGTGCATCCATGACGCAGCGCCCGGATCTTTTCGGCGCCATCTTCTGCGGCTATCCGCTGCTAGATATGTCGCGGTTTCAGAAATTCCTGGTGGGACGCTGGTGGACGACCGAGTATGGCTCCGCCGAAAATCCGCAGCAGGCTGAGTACATTCTGAAATACTCGCCGTATCAGAACGTGCGGCCCGGTGTGAAGTATCCGGCCATCATGTTCTTCACCGGCGACAGTGATACCCGTGTCGCGCCGCTGCACGCGCGCAAGATGGCGGCGCTGATGCAAGCGACGGTGATGGCGGAGCCAGAGGCCGACCGCCGCCCGATCCTTCTCCACTACGACGTAAAGAACGGACACAGCGCCGGAATCAGCGTCGATCAGCTCGTCAGCGACATGGCCGATGAAGTTGGGTTCCTTTGGAATGAAACGGGCGGCAAGTAGCAGCGTCGCAGTAAAAATCAGCGCGGCAGCGGCAGCAGCAGGGCATCATAGCTGCGATGGAAACGCAGCACGGCAGCCCACTCGCCGCGGCGGTCATCCTGCCAGACGATCTCTCCCCCAAGCAGCGCTGCAATTTCAGCCGGCATCAGGTCGCGGCTCGCGGCAAACTCCCGGCCACGCCGCGTGCTGGGATGATCCATCAGATATGCGCGGAACGACGGCGTGACAAAGTGCGACGTAAAGACGATAGCCGTATCGTACCGGCCCGGTTCCTGCGCGGCCTTACGAATCTGTGGCAGCGTAAAGTCATCGATCGATATCGCCCTGATGGGTGTTTTTACATAGCCGAGCTCCGGACGAAACAGGTCCGCGGCAACCGGCCACGCCGTTAAGACCGTAGCTTCGGGATAATGTTCGGCGACGAAGTCGATCGCCTCCTGATGCACCACAATCATGTCACGATAGGTCAGGTTGTCTTCGGGAGCAAATGACGTAGGCGGATTCAGCCACAGCGCGCTGACGAAAGCGACCGCAGTCGCAGCCGCAAAGACCGGCCAGCGACGCGTATGGGTTCGCCATAGATCGACGCACACTATCAGGATCAACGGATAGATGGGCAGCAGGTAGCGAGTCAGCAACGCCCCTCCCAACACCGAGAAGGCGAGCCAGTTGGCGATCACCAGCCAGGCAATCGTGGAACGAGCGCTGCGAGTTAGCGTGTCTGGCGCGTTATCTCGACGCGGCAGAAAAAGGCTGGCGAGCGCAAAAACGATGGGGATCCAGATGTTGCGCTGCCAGAACAGGTGCAGAAAGCGATAGCGCACCGCCTGCAGGATGTGCCCCGCAGTTAAGTTCGCCGTTGCGTTATAGCGCAGGAACTCCGGGTTGCCGAAGGTGAAGCCCGTGACGTGGTGGTGATACGCAAACCATGCCACAAGCGGGAGTACCGGAAAAGAAAAGGCTGCGATCCAGTCGAAGTGGCGCCGGCGCAGCAAAGGGCTTTGCCAGTCGCGAAGGAGCAAGGCCACCTCGAGCGCGGCCAGGGCTGCCGGCTCAAGGATCGAGGTCTCCTTGGAGAGCGCGGCAAGCGAGAATAGTGCGGCGACGGAAAGATAACGCGACGCGTCCGTCGTCGCATTCGGAAGGTAAAGCACAAAGGCCCACAGCGTAAAGGCCGCGGCGAAGATGTCGGCGTGGGCGAGGGAACTCTGCGCAAACCAGATTGGATAGACGGCCGTAAGCAGCGTGACCGTGATGGCGGCCGGCGCGTCCAGCAGCCGCTGCGTTAGCCGAAAGATGGCGAGAAGGGCCGCGGCGGCGAAGGCGCAGACCAGCAGTCGAGTTGCCACGATATGGTAGCCAACAAGATGCCACAGGCTGCCGAGCACAACGTTGGGCAGCGGGGGATGGGCGTTGGTGAAGTGAGGCACCAGTTGGCCGGTGTGATAAAAGTCCAGGGCCGCCGGAATGTAGTACCCGCCCTCGTCCCAGAAGTACGGAAGTTGCAGCAGGGTCAGGTGGCTGCCTGCAACCAATGCAAAAAACAGTAGCAACAGCACGGGTCCAGGCAGAGCCGCGAATTGGGCGCATGCCTGGCGAACTCGATCGGAGGGAGATTCCACGATACTTAGTGGACGGGGCCGTTGGAGGGAACCGTGAACCGCTGAACGCCCGGGCCGTCCAACGAGATCGTCCCGAAGCTCTGTTCGTACTGGGCGACGTTGTGATTCAGGACGTTAGCCAGTGCCTTGGCCTGCTGCGGGCTCAGATAGATCCCCTGGAAGTTGTCAACGCGCACCTGGTCCGGGGTCTCCTGCTCCAGCGTCCCGAAAACCAGGAAGAAATCCCAGATGGAGAGTCGCACCTGAACGCTATTTGCGTAAGAATCGCGGTAATCCGTTGATTTTTCGAGCGTGATCCGCGTGTTATCGGGTTGGGTAATGGTCTGGCTCATACGGCTGCTTTCCGGATCTTGAATACTGGTGCGGGAGAGGGGACTTGAACCCCTACGCCTTTCGGGCACAGGCTTCTAAGACCTGCGTGTCTGCCATTTCACCACTCCCGCGATCAACCTAAGCCTAACGGCTTGCGGGGCGGCTTGCAATGGAACGCCGAAATTGCCCGTTTTTGATTGGTTGCGCTGAGATGGACGTGCATCTCATGAAGCAACACGAAGAAATTGTAAGGTTGCCCCCAACTTTCGCTGCTGGACTTCGTATCAATAGATAGCAAGTCCGGGCGTCGGGAAGATAGGGCCTAGCGAATGACCACAAAGCGCCGATGAACTCTGGGACGGCGCTTAGGAGTCGGCGGGGCGATGACGTCCGGGACAAAAGGGTTGCGTCCAAACCGTATCCTAGTGCATCCTATTCAAGAAAGTTGATAAAGGAACACTCAATTATGGCGAATGAATTTGTAAGCGTGATCAAGCCGACCAGCAAGTCCGCCGGCACCGAAGGCAAAGGCAGAGCGTATCCTGTTCTCCCGGTTAGGGATACGGTTCTATTCCCGCACGCCGTTCTGCCTTTGACGGTTGGCAGGGAGAGCTCCATCCAGCTGATCCAGTCGCTGGGGGAGGAGAAGACCATCCTGGTGGTTGCCCAGCGCGACGCGCGCCAGGACTCGCCCGAGGGCGGCGATTTGCACCAGGTCGGCACCCGCGCGACGGTCCACAAGGTCGTCAAAATGCCTAACCAGAGCCTTTTTGTGTTTACCGAGGGCATGGAACGCGTCCGGCTGGGCGAATTTGACCAGACCCAGCCATTTCTGACGGCGAACTATTCCGCGTTGGACGACCTCATCCCCGACCGGTCGCCGGAGGCGGAAGCCTTGCAGCGCAACGTTCTGGCGCAGTTTCAGGAGATTGTCACCTCCTCTTCGACCCTGTCGGACGACCTTCAGACCATCGCGCTGAATATTGACGAGCCGTCGCGGCTAGCCGACTTCATCGCGGCCAGCCTGCCCTTTCTCACCACCGCCGAGAAGCAGGAGCTGCTCGAGACCTCCAACGTGAAGACGCGCCTCGAGATGATCAACAGCTACCTCGCCAAGGAGCTGGGGGTCCAGCAGCTGCGCAACAAGATCCAGAGCGAAGTTCAGGACTCGGTCCAGCAATCACAGCGCGATTTCTACCTGCGCGAGCAGATGAAGGCCATCCAGAAGGAGCTCGGCGATCTCGACGAGACCCAGAAGGACGTTGCTGACCTCAAGGAGAAGATCGAAGCTGCCGGCATGCCGGAGGAGACCAAGAAGGATGCGCTGAAGGAGCTCGCCCGCCTCGCGCGGATGAATCCCGCGGCCGCAGACTACTCGCTGACTCGCAACTACGTGGAATGGCTCGCGGTTCTGCCCTGGTCGAAGAGCTCGTCCAGCGAGGTCGACATCAAGAAGGCCAAGGAGTTCCTCGACGAGGATCACTATGGTCTCAAGAAGGTCAAAGACCGCATCCTGGATTACCTCAGCGTGCGGCGTTTGAAGCCGGACATGAAGGGTCCGATCCTGTGCTTTGTCGGGCCTCCGGGCGTGGGCAAAACCTCGCTCGGCCGCAGCATCGCGCGGGCGCTGGGCCGTAAATTCAGCCGCATCTCACTCGGCGGCATGCACGACGAGGCCGAGATCCGTGGCCATCGCCGCACCTACATTGGCGCATTGCCCGGCCAGATCATCCAGCACTTAAAGCGCGTCGAGGTAAACGATCCCGTCTTCATGCTGGACGAAATCGACAAGCTCGGCCGCGACTTCCGTGGCGATCCTGCGAGCGCGCTGCTCGAGACGCTCGACCCGGAGCAGAACAACACGTTCCGCGACAACTATCTCGACCAGCCCTTTGATCTGAGCAAGGTGCTCTTCATCTGCACGGCCAACCAGCTGGACACGATCCCGGCCCCGTTGCTCGATCGTATGGAGATCATCGAGCTCACCGGGTACACCGAAGAGGAAAAGGTCAACATCGCCGAGCGCTACCTGATCCCGCGCCAGATCAAGGAGAACGGCATCGAGCCGAAGGAAGGTCAGGAAGCAATCATCGAGTTCCCGACCGCCAGCGTAGGCTTGATCGCGCGCCACTACACGCGAGAGGCGGGCGTACGGCGTCTGGAGCAGCTCATTGGCACGGTATGCCGCAAGACGGCGCGCCAGGTAGCCGAGGGCCGCACCGACAAGCTCATCGTCACCCCCGAAGTCATCCACGAATTCCTGGGTGGCATCAAGGTGCGCGTCGATACCGAGATCGCCGAGCGCACCAAGCGTGCGGGCGTAGCGGTCGGTCTGGCCTGGACACCGGCGGGCGGCGACGTTCTCTTTATCGAAGCCAACAAGATGAAGGGCAAGGGTGGCTTCACCATGACCGGCCAGATCGGCGATGTCATGAAGGAGTCCATGCAGGCAGCTCTCACCTGGGTGCGGTCCAACGCCGCCTCCCTGGGGTTGGACGACGATGTGCTCAAGGATATCGATCTGCACATCCACGTGCCCGCGGGAGCCATTCCCAAGGATGGCCCAAGCGCGGGCGTCACCATGGCGACGGCCCTGGTAAGCCTCTTGCTGGACCGCCCGATTCATCCGCTGCTGGCCATGACCGGAGAAATCACCCTCAGCGGCAATGTCCTGCCGGTCGGTGGCATCAAGGAAAAGTTCCTTGCGGCCAAGCGGGCTGGCGTGCGCGACGTGATTCTACCCATCGACGTGAAGACCAACGTGGAAGAGGATCTGTCCGCCGACCAAATCGAAGGTGTGACGATCCACTATGCCTCGCGCATCGAAGACGTACTGGATGTTGCCTTGCCGAAAACCATCGGCGAGGCAGCCCAGGACGAAGAAGTCCGCGAAGAGGTCCTCGCCGCAGTAGAGTAAGTAGCCTTTGCCTTCTAGCGGCCGATCGAGCCGGTTGCGCGGTATGCTCGGAGTGTGGACGGAACGTTGAACCAACAAGAACGGCTGCTGCTGATCGATACCTGCGGAGAGACCGCGGGTATCGCTTTAACTTGCGGCGAAGAGGTGCTGGCGGCGGAGGATCTTGCTCGCGGAAGCGCCTCGGCACAGATCATTGACGCCATCCGCCGCCTTTTGCTGTCGCAGCCAGAATGTCAGCTCCAGGTTCTTGACGCCATTGGTGTCGTTCACGGACCGGGATCGTTTACCGGCATTCGCACCGGACTGGCGGTAGCCAAAGGACTTTGCGAAGCAGCAGGGCTTCCCATGGCGGCGGTCTCTCGGCTAGAGGTTTTGGCGAACGCAGCCGAGTTGGCCGAAGGTTATGCCGCGCTCGACGCCGGACGCGCTGAAGTCTACGTGCGCGAAATCATCACGGGCCGCGAGTGGCTCTCGACCATCGCCGATCTCCAACGACAGTGCCATGGCGAGCCGATCGCCTTGGCGGAGAGCCGGTTGGTGGATCAGCTGGAAGGCTGCCAAACAATCCTTCGTCCCCTGCACGCTGCGGAGTCCCGGAGCCCGGTCTTACGCAAGCTGCGCCTCGGCGGAAGCGATGTGGCTCTAACCGACGCCAACTACGTCCGGCAGGAAGCTGACATCTACCGAAAGCCAGCCGGAGCCGTCGGTTAATGCCGCCCGATTGGCTCATACGGCCCGCCACGCCCGCCGATCTGGAGGCAATTCTTGCAATCGAACAAGCAAGCACGGAAGCTCCTCATTGGAGCGAGTCCTTGTGGCTGGCAGCCCTCCGCGACGAGCAGGGGAAGGACCCCATGCGCGCGAGTTTCGTAGCGGAAGGCAACGCAGGCATCTTCGGATTTGCCGTTGCCAGCTATACAGGTGAGCTGGCGGAGCTGGAGAGTGTGGTCGTCTCTGCGCCAGCGCGCCGCAAGGGCATCGGCAAGGCACTTTGCCAGCAGGTGATGGATTGGTCGCGGAAAAGCGGCGCCAGCGAACTCGAGCTCGAGGTCCGGGCATCGAGCGGCGGCGCACTCGCGCTCTACCGCGCGCTTGGATTCGTGGAGCAGGGCCGCCGCCGGGAATATTATCGCAACCCGACCGAGGACGCCGTCCTGATGGCGGTTCGTCTATAACGTCAAACCCTCCATGCGCTCGGAGTCGCCACAGTTCGCAGGAGGTTGAGAGGCGCAAAGGTATAATCGTTGCCTATGGTTCGGGATGGACTTTATTACGGAGTTTCGCTGCTGGTCGTTGCAGTCATCGTTTATCTGGGGACGCATTGGATCAGTCTCACGGCGATCCCATTCCTCCTGGCGGTGTTTTTCCTGATATTTTTTCGTGATCCGGAACGTGAAATTCCGGCCGGACCTGGCCTGATCGTTTCCCCCGGTGACGGCAAGGTAGAAGAAGCGGAATGGATCGAGACCACGGCCGGCGCTCGGTTCCGCGTCAGCATCTTCCTGAGCGTGTTCGATGTGCATGTCAATCGCGTGCCAATCAGCGGTAAGGTGACCCTGATGGAATATCGCGAGGGTCAATTTCTGAATGCCATGAGTCCGGAATCGGCGATTTTGAACGAGCAGACGCTCATCGTAATTGAGGACGGCGACCATAGCGTCAGCTTCAAACAAATTGCCGGCCTCCTCGCGCGACGCATTATCTGTGATGTCAAGACTGGCGACGTCGTGCAGCGCGGGCAGCGGATGGGTATGATCAAATTCGGGTCTCGCGTGGATGTGCTGATGCCTGCCGACGTCGAACTCCGGGTCAAGCCCGGGGATCGCGTGCAGGGTGGCAAATCCATCTTGGGCGTGCTGCCGGGTTACGGCGAGGACAAGGCGAACAAATCCTCCTATGGACGGGGCTAATGGCCGAGGCTGAGGCGCAACGAATGCATCCAGCGCGGCGCGGCATGTACGTGCTGCCCTCGCTGTTCACCTCAGGCAGCATCGCCCTGGGGTACTACATCATCATGCAGAGCATCCGCGGCTCGGTCATGTCCGACCCCGCGCTGTCCTCCGCCGCGTTCGATCACGCCGCCCTGGCGATAGCGTTTGCGATCGTCTTCGATGGTCTGGATGGCCGCATCGCGCGCATGACCAACACCTCCAGCGCCTTCGGCAAAGAGCTGGATTCGCTCGCCGATGTGATCACCTTCGGCGTCGCTCCCAGCCTGCTCGCGTACCTGTGGGGAGTGCGCCAGCTTCCGCCCTCGATCCATCCCGAGATCGAAGCCCGCCTGATGCATTTCGGTGTAGTCATATGCTTTCTCTTCCTGATTTGCGGAGCGTGTCGCCTGGCACGCTTCAATATCAGCGTCAATCCGCAGCCCCGCAATCCGGGCCGCCCTGGCCGAAAATACTTTGTCGGCATGCCGATCCCGGCGGGCGCAGGCGTCCTTGCTGCTGTCATTCATTTCGAGGGAGGGTCACCGGTCCACAACTTGTGGCTCTCGCTGGTATGGCTGGCGCTGGTCGCGTTCGTTGGATTTCTCATGGTGAGCAGTTGGCGCTTCTGGAGCGGCAAGGAAATCGACACCAACACGCGAAAGCCGGGCCGGTTGCTGGTTTTATTAGTCGTGGTGATCGGCATCATCGTCGAATGGGATCAAGTCGCCTTGTTGGTCCTCGCTCTCGGCTACCTGGTTTCGGGCGTGATGGCGCGGCTTGCCTACTCCTGGGATCGCCGAACCCAGGCGGTCTGATCGTTAGCCAGCTGCCAGCAAAAAAAGGAGTCTAAGATGGTCGGGAAAACATGGCGCTGTGCAGTTGTCGGTGCGTCGACGCTGCTGGGTAAAGAGCTTGCCGAAGAGTTGAATGGTGCCACGGACGCTTTGTGGAATATCACGCTGCTCGACGCCGAAGATGCTGGTGGAACGATTACTGCGGCAGGCGATGAGGCCCTCGTGATTCAGACCATCGCAGCCGATTCCTTCGTCGGCATCGATGTGGTCTTCTTTGCAGGCGAAGGTGCGACGGCGCTGCAGTTTTGGAAGGCCGCACATGCGGCCGGAGCTGCCATCGTCGACCTCACGGGTGCGCTCGAAGGGCAGCCCCACGTTCAAGTGCGTTCACCGCTCGTTCCCGGAGGTGGCAAACCCAACCTGGCGACGATCGCGGAGGTGTCAGCGCAACCAGCGGCGATCATGCTTGCGCTCGCAACCCAAACCTTGCGTGCGGCCGGCATTGAGCGCATGGCCGCCACTGTATTGCAGCCAGCATCCGCACTTGGGAACGCCGGCGTGGAAGAGATACATCAGCAGACCGTGAGCCTGCTCTCCTTTAAGCCATTGCAGAAGGATATCTACGATGCACAAGTGGCGTTCAATCTGCTGGCGTCTCTCGGGTCAGTGGCGAAGGCGAATCTCGAGAATACCCGAGACACCATTCGACGCCACATCGGGATTCTCACTGGCGACGGTGCAGCAGATTCCGTGGCGTTGCAATTACTCCAGGCCCCGGTATTTCACGGCTACACAGCCTCGGTGTTCGTGGAGACCTCGCAGCAGATCGACGAGCCGGCCTTGCGCAAAATGCTCCTCGAAGGCCAGCCCCAGTTTCTCGAGGAGGAGTCTCCGAGCAATGAAATCGCTGCCGGGAAGGGTGAGGTTCTTCTCCGTGTCACCGCGGCCGACAGCAAGAAGGGAAGCGCCTTCTGGTTGTGGATGGCAGCCGACAACCTCCGCCTTGTCGCGCGAAATGCAGCTGCCTGTGCCTTGGAACTACTGCAATTGAGGCCGACCAGTGGCGTTCAGTAGCGTTATTCGCTGACGACCGCGTACCCTTTATGCTCTGGAGTGAACATTGAAGGAGGCCATCAACATGCAGCTATTAGGACTGGCAAAGAGCGCGGGCACAGCGCTGATCAGTGCGACCTTGCTTCTGCCGCATCCCCAGCAGGGTGCGACGCCACCGACACCACCGGCCGCTCCCGCCATTCAAACCGTGCCAGAAGTATTGAACCTGGAAGCATTGGCCGTCCAGGGCGAAGCACTCCTTGCCAGGGCGCGCGCAGGAAACGGCAGCACTGGAATCACGCTTGCGAACTACAAGGGCCACTACACCATGCTCACCGCACGCACCAAAAGTGGTGGCGGCGAACTCCATCAGCACTACGCTGATTTCCTCTTCGTGATAGCGGGCGAGGGAACCGAGCTGACGGGTGGCACCTTGCTGAACCCGAAAGATCAACCCGATGGCGAGGTCCGCGGTACTGGCGTCGAAGGAGCAACCCCGCACGTATTGCACAAAGGTGACGTCATCCACATTCCGGCGGGAACGCCACACCAGGCCATCGAAGCGCCCGGCCAGTCGATCACAATCTATGTCATCAAGGTGCGTGAGCCTGAGACGCAACCATAGTAAAACGCGAGGATCCGAGTATGAAGGTAGTCCAGATGGCGGACGCGGTCCGCTACCCATCCATGTCAACTGCCGAATTGCGCGAGACGTTTCTGCTCGAGGGTCTTGTTCGCGAGGGAGAGATCGAGACCCGCTATGTCGACCTGGACCGAGCCGTCATTGGCGGCGCTGTCCCGACGACCTCGCCCTTGACGCTAGAAACGCAACCGGAACTTCGCGCCGATTATTTCCTCGAGCGTCGTGAGTTAGGCGTCTTGAATGTGGGCGGCTCCGGCGTCGCAACAGTCGACGACGCGTCCTTCGCGATGGATAAACTCGATTGCCTATACATCGGTCGAGGCCATCGATCCGTGACCTTCGCAAGCAACGACGCCAGCCAGCCCGCGGCGTTTTATCTGCTGAGCTATCCCGCCCACGCGACCTATCCAACCACTCTGGCTAAGTTCAACGAATTGCAACCGGTTCATCTTGGTTCAGAGGAAACTTGTAACAAGCGCTCGATTTATAAAGCGATCTTCCTCGATGGAATTCGCAGCTGCCAGCTGGTCATGGGCTTTACACTGCTCGCCCCCGGATCGAACTGGAACACGATGCCGCCGCACACGCACATGCGCCGCAGCGAGGTGTACTTCTACTTCGAGGTAGATCCGTCGCAGCGCGTCCTCCACCTGATGGGGCCCGCCACCGAGACACGCCACCTGGTCGTGGGTAATCGAGAGGTCGTGGTGTCGCCGGGATGGAGCATCCACGCCGGCGTCGGAACCAAAAACTACGGCTTCTGCTGGGGCATGGGCGGCGAAAACCAGCGATATGACGACATGGATCTTCTGGCGATCACCGACTTAAAATGAAGCTTCCGGGCGAAGAAGCCGGCGCCGAAGTTCATCCAGCCGGTGCTCAAATTGGAAGCAGTCGCTAGGCTATGCGATACTAAATCTGAGTAGAGCCACTGGATTCAGGTCGCAACTCGCGATATGGATTGCAGCAAAAGTAGCTCCTCACGCCTCATCCTGCGCAATCGAGCAGGGCAAGGCCGGGATGGCGGAACTGGCAGACGCAGCGGACTCAAAATCCGCCGAGGGCAACCTCGTGGGGGTTCGACCCCCCCTCCCGGCACCATAAAGTCTAAAAGGTTCATACAGGAAATGGCCTATCCAAAGCGAAAGGCCATTTTCGTTGGTGGCTGTTAGCTTTTGAATTGTCAGCCCTTTCAAATCAGTGGCGGCCAACGGCCTCTGGAGGAACCGCCCGCGCGGGCAAAGATGCAGATGGGGGAAGATTTGGATTAGGAAGATCGTCTCGGACCTCGAAGACCACGAGCTTGGCAATACCATCTTCCGAGGTCTTGTACGCCACCACTGCCGGTAAACCGGCCAGGTGGAAGCAAGGCGTGTAGTGATCTTCACCGACCCAAAGCGTGTCGGCGAATCCATTTTCAAAGGAGCCTGTGGTGACGAGCTTGAGCGGCGAGGCGTGGGGAGTATTGGGCTCGAGCATCAGGGTCAAACCGAACCTGTCGCACCGGGTGGAGACAATGGTGCCGCGCACGACAGTTGCATCGGCGGGCAGGGAGAGGGTTAGCGGAGGGCCATCTCCGCGCATGGCAGGAGGCACGAGATTCCAGAGGTCAACGGCTTCGTCGTGATCGGTGCTTGACCAACGGCTGGCCACCAGTCGGGCATAGTCTGCGGCTACGGCCGGCTGGTGATTCTGGAGGAGGATGTATCCGCTCAGTAAGTGATACTCTGCTCGCCAGGGCTCGAGCTTCTCTGCTGCGAGCGACGTCTTAAGTGCCTCGTTGAGCTGGCCTTGGCGCCATTCGATCAGGGCGAGTTCGACTACGGCAGGCGCAAACTTCGGTGCAGTGGTGTTGATCGCTTCGAGAGCCTGTTGAGTCTGCTCGAGCTGTTGCGGACTTTGCTGTTTGAGCGGCGGGGCGCCGGACATGAGGAGAGCGAAGGCGGAGCGGTAGGACGACGCGCCGGCGGTGACGGCCTTCTGCCACTCCGCTCTTGCCTCATCATCCTGGCCCGCGCGCCAGGCGAGGAAGCCGAGCTCTTCGTGCGGACCGGCGAGGGTGGAATCTGCCGACTCTGCTGCCTGCAGCAGCCTCCTGCCGGATGCATAGTCATGGGCCCCTACATCGAATGAGCCGAGATCGCAGTCTGCCTCCGCAGGGCTGAGAACCTTGACGGTGAACGAACTAGGATCCGGCCCTCGAACCTCTCGCATCACGCCGGCTGGGGACGTAAACGTTGAAAGATAGGTGGCAAGTTTTTGTTGAAATTCTTCGGGATCGCCGAACGTTTGCTGAAACGCTTCCAGCTGCGGTGTACCTTGCTCCATCAGCCTGACGAAGCTTGTTAGCTTCGCGCCGTTGCCCATGTGTTTCCCGTAGGAGATGTAGTGGACCATGGCCCAGGCTTCGCCGTAAAAGAGATCGTCCCGGTCCTTGTCCTTGAAGAAGGAGCCGGCGTTAGCGGTCATCATTTGCGGTATGGGGATCAGCGACTCGCTCTTCAGGTGGCTGAGCCGGAGGGATGGCTCACCGATGTAGATGTGGTCACCCTGAAAGCGGGTGTAGGCGTAGAACTCGGCGAGCCCTTCATCGAGCCACGTGGGCATCCAATGCACATTGGCGTGCAGGATGCTGTGGGTGTACTCGTGGAAGACGACGGCCTGGTTGAGATCGCCGAAGGTATCCAATCGCACCAGGGCGAACTGGCGCTCCCAGCCGCGAAAGAATTGACCTGCGACCTTGTCGCGTTGATTCCAGAAGACCGGCGCGAGAGCCTGCAGGCCTGGCTCGCGCACGGCAACGATGAGCAACGGCGCACCTGTGTCGAGGACGGGGTTCTTGAGGAGGGTGGAAAAGATGGAGCGCATCTGCTCGAATTCATGGGCGACATCCCGGCCATCTTTGTCGGACCCGTCCGTAACTACCCGGAAATGCGGGCTCTGAATCTCACGCCAGGTTTGTGCCGAGCTGGTTGCAGCGCGCAGAAACGCAATACAAACGAAACCGTACACCAGCGATCGGCACGAAGACGCGATGAGATTGCGCATGCGAGCATTCTCGTAATGCGTACGACGCGAGTCAAGAACGAATTTGAGACGAGATTGGGAAGATATACGTCATCCGCGGAAGTGGCTGCTGCGATGCGCAAGATGCGCTCCCGCAGCCCAAACGGTTTCACCCTAAACCCGGGCGCTCTGTTTCCGCTGCGTCCGAAACCCGCGCCCATGCAGCCATACCCGGGCTACCACCGCAGCCACACTCACCACGCACGCAATCTCGAGAAAGACCTTCCCCCCATCCAACAGGTCGGGGTGCCCATCCTTCAGCTCCGGGTCGGTCAAAATACTGTGGATGAACATCAGCACCATCATCGGAAACGCTGCGTAGTGCAGTCGCCGCCACAGAGGCCTTCCCATCTGACGCCGCAGGAGCGACGATCCCACCAACAGTACCACCAGGTACAGCGCCAGTGCCCCCACCGTATTCAGCGTGGGTTGCAGCGGCGAGTGCAACGGCCACACCAAATCCACTACCCTGAAGTGCCGCGTTGACTGGAAAAGCAGCACCACCGGATGCGTTAACGTCAGCGCAACCGCCAGGTATGCTGTCCACTGATGCAGCCCGAACAGGTTCACCTGCCGATGGGGCCACATCCTCACCGGACTGTACCGCAGCGAAATCAGCATCCCCAGCAAAAGGTTCACGGTAATGGCGCCCGCCGCCCCCAACCCCAAGTACGAACACAGATCCAGTACCGTCATCCTGCCCCTTCCGCAATCTGGATGCGATTGTAACTTCCAGCGCCGCAGACTGAGAATGCCGCGTTTCCTGCGGCCGAACGCCGAGGTCCGGTGCAGCCCTCCTCCTATCTCAGGGGCGGTCTTACAATTCTTTGCGTCAATTTGCCACTACCATTCGTCTCCCCAATCGAAGCTCTTATTTTTTCAATATTCCACGGAAGTCTCTGCCTGATCCGCATCGTTTTCGGCGGTGGTGGCTGAACGCGGCATAGGTCGTGGAAGGCGTAACTCGAAATTGCTTAGGGAGACAACGGGCTGTCTGCAATGGTCCGGTGTACTTCACGCCTAACGGCGAAGATTCCTGCGAGGATGGATCATGACGAGAAACAACCGGGCGACATATTGGGGGCTGGCTCTTTCCAGCGTACTGGCAACGGCCTTCACTGCGGCTGCGCAGGTCAATCCCAACCTCTATCTTGGCCTTCAGTGGCGTAACGTCGGGCCATTTCACGGCGGACGCATCTCTTCGGTGACTGGCGTCATTGGCGAACCCGGCACGTTCTACTTTGGCTCCCCTCAGGGGGGAATCTGGAAAACGACCAGCGCTGGCGTCACCTGGTTTCCCATCTTCGATCAGGAGACCAGCGTCGATAGTGTCGGCGCCATCCAGGTTGCTCCGTCCAATCCGGAGATCGTCTATGCCGGTGCCGGCGATCCCATCGGCGGCAGCCTTGGGAACGGCATGTGGAAGTCGACCGATGCCGGCAAGACCTGGCAGCACATCGGCTTGGAAGACACCGTGAAGATCACCAATATCCTTGTCGATCCCACGGATCCCAGCCTGGTCATCGTCTCTGCCCTTGGCGATGCTACCCATCACGGGGGCGGTGTCTATCGCTCCACTGATGGCGGTCAAAGCTGGACCCCCGTTCTGAAGACCGCCGACTACGACGGTGCGCGTGATTTGCAATATGCCTTCGATGACCCGAGCGTGATGCTGGCTGCAACGCAAGGTACCAATGACGGCCGAGGCGGCGCCGACAACCGCGGCCCCCGGCCAAAGGCCAAGCCGGCGCAGGTCTTCAAATCCACTGACGGGGGACAGACCTGGACCCAGATCAAAATTCCGCCCTTCGAGGGCCGCGTGGCTGTGGCGATCGCCATGCACACCAAGGGCCAGCGCATGTTTATTGTCGGCAACACCATCGAACATGGCTCGGGCCTCTATCGCTCCGATAACGGCGGCGTCACCTGGCAGCACATGGCGGGCAAGGACATCCGCATCAGCAATGGGCAGGGCTCCTATAGCAGCGGCGTCTTTGTGGACTCTCAGAATCCGAACATCGTGTACACCATGAGCACCGCCATGTACCGCTCCACCGATGGCGGCGTCAGCTTCGAACCGTTCAAGGGCGCGCCCGGTGGCGAGGACTACCACAAGCTCTGGATCGATCCGACCAATGGCAAACGCATGCTGGTCGGATCCGATCAGGGCGCCAGCGTTACCCTCGATAACGGCAAGACGTGGAGTCTCTGGTACACCCAGGCTATCTCGCAGGTCTACCACGTCGCCAGCGACAACCAGTACCCTTACAAGATCATGGCCGCCCAGCAGGATACCGGCGCCGTCGAGATCAGCAGCCGCGGCAACTGGGGCCAGGTGAACTTCACCGACTGGAGTCCTGTTCCTTCTTCCGAGTTTGGCGTGGTCACACCGGATCCCAAGGATCCAAACATTATCTATGGCGTCGGCTACGGCCCGGGCGGCGGCGGCAGCGGACTGATCAAAATTAATATGCTGACTGGCCAGTGGGAGAACGTCGCACCCAACTTTGGTTCGGATTCCACCAGGTACACGGCCGACCGGGACTTCCAGAAAAAATTCGACACCGCCTTCGATCCCAGTGCTCTTTATGTTGCCTACCAATGCCTGCTGGTCACGCATGACGGTGCCCATTCCTGGACAGCCGCCAGCCCTGACCTGACCACCGCCAAGGGCGCGCCCCAGGTGGCCTGCGGCACGTCCAAGCCGAAGACCCAGGAGAAGCCTGCGGAGGGAGCTCCCCCGCCTCCGCCTGAACCCTCCATCACCGATTTCTCCATCTCCCGGGTGACACGGGGCGTGGTTTGGACGGTAAGCAGCAACGGCCAGATCTACAACACCATGGATCACGGCAAGGTGTGGAACAACGTCAGCAACATCACGGATGTGCCCGCGCATATGACCTTCAACACCATCGAAACCGGCCATGACGTGAATACCGCGTATGTTGCCGGCCGCATCAGCGCAAGGCGCGGTACCACCTTACCTGCGAGTGAGGACGCTAACCTGCCCTTCATCTGGCGCACCACTGACGGCGGCAAGAGCTGGTCCAGCATCGTCAACGGCCTGCCGCGAGACGAGCGCACTGGAAGCTGGGTGAACAGTCTGCGCGTGGATCCGGGGCAACCCGGCCTGCTCTTTGCTGGCACCGAGACCACTGTCTACGTCAGCTTCGACAACGGCGATCACTGGCAGAGCCTGCGCCAAAACCTGCCCACCACTTCGATCCGTGATCTCAACGTCCACACCGATCATCACCAGAACGACTTGATCATCGGGACCTACGGCCGGGGCTTCTGGGTTCTCGACGACATCACGCCTCTGCGCCAGATTGCCGCCAACGCTCTGGCCGTCAGTTCCTCCTCTACCTACCTCTTCAAGCCTGAGGATGCAATTCGCGCCCGCATCAATAGCAATTGGGATCAGCCCTTCTCCATCGAAGTGCCTCATGTTCCCAATGTTCCTTATGGCGCGATCGTGGATTATTACCTCAGCCGCCAACCTCAGGGACCGATCCAGCTACAGGTCTTCGACGCTCACGGCACCCTCGTCCGCACCATGTCCAGCACCTTGCCTCCTTCGATCGACGATGCGGACTATCCCCACTACTGGGTGGCCACGCCCGAGTCGCGTGCCCTCAGCACGCACGTCGGCTTGAACCGCATCAATTGGAACCTGTATTACGAGGACCCGCCAGCCCTGCGGCACGACCTGGAAAATCAGATGAACATGGTGCCGGGTTCCGCGACGCCAGGACCCCACGGGCCTCAAGTAATTCCAGGGGTCTATACGCTGAAGCTGACCGTCGACGGACAAGTCTATACTCGCGACGTCACGGTCGTGAACGATCCCCGCGTCGGCCAAAGCCCCGAGCTCATGGCCGCCTTGCGGACTCAGAACAAACTCACCTTGCTTTCCGTTCAAGGGATGGAGCAGAGCTACGCAGGCCATGAAGAAGTCAACGCCGTGAAAAGCCAGCTTCAAACATTGATGCAGGGCAGCTTACCCGCCGATGTCGCCGCGCAGGCTAAGACGCTTGATGCTTCCCTTACCAAGATTGGTGGCGCGATGCCCGTCGCTGGAAGCGGGGATGCTCGCCGCGGTCCGCCTGATCCCAAGGCGCTGCAATCCTTCTTCGACCTCAATAACGCCTACAACAGCATGGTCAGCATGATCCAGGTCGGGCTCGATATGGCGCCCACCCCAACACAAATCGCAACCTGGAAGAGCGACTGCGCCAACTACAATCGCACCTTGACAGCCTGGGACGGCATGCAGCCACAGATCGCAGACTTCAACGCGGTCTTGGCAAAGAATAACCTGGAGAAGATTGCGCTCGCCCCCTCCAAGCTGACCAGTGCGTCCTGTAGCTTTGGCCCAGGCCCGGCACCAAGATAAGCTTTATCTAATCCCACGCAAGCGATCCTCCGTTCTGATATTCGATTACGCGGGTCTCAAAGAAATTCTTTTCCTTTTTGAGGTCCATGGCTTCGGACATCCACGGGAAGGGGTTGTCGGTGGGAGCGAAGACTGGGTCAAGTCCGATCTGCCCGCACCGGCGGTTGGCGATGAAGTGCATGTACTCCTCGCACAGCGCCGCGCTCAGGCCGAGGAAGCCCGTGGGCATGGTGTCGCGACCATACTCCGCCTCCAACGCTGCCGCCGATCGGATCATGCCGCTGACCTCCTGCTGGAAAGCGGCGGTCCACAGGTGCGGGTTCTCATTCTTGATCTGATTGATGACGTCGATCCCGAAGTTGAGGTGGATGGATTCATCGCGCAGGATGTACTGGTACTGCTCCGCGATGCCGACCATCTTGTTGCGGCGGCCCAGCGAGAGGATCTGCGCGAACCCCGTATAAAACCACATGCCCTCGAAGACGACATAAAAGGCGATGAGGTCGCGCAGGAAGGCCTGGTCGGCGGCGGTTGTGCCGGTTACGAACTGTGGGTCACTCAGATGCTGGGTGTACTGGATGGCCCACGCGGCTTTGCCCGTGATGGATGGAACTTCGCGGTACATGTTGAAGAGTTCGCCCTCATCGAGGCCCAGGGATTCCACGATGTACTGGAACGTGTGGGTGTGGACGGCCTCTTCAAACGCTTGACGGAGCAGATACTGGCGACATTCGGGATTGCTGAGGTGCCGGTAGATGGCGAGAACAATGTTGTTTGCAACCAGGGACTCCGAGGCCGCGAAGAAGCCAAGATTGCGCTTGATGGCGCGGCGCTCGTCAGGGGTAAGTCCGTCCGGAGACTTCCAGAGGGCGATGTCAGCTTGCATCGAAATCTCCGTCGGCATCCAATGGTTGTTGCAGCCGGAGAGATACTTCTCCCAGGCCCATCGATACCTCAGCGGCAGAAGCTGATTGACATCCGCGCGGCAGTTAATCATCGCTTTGTCATCGACGCGGACGCGACCGGCCGGCGCAGGCGTGACCCCAGGCGTCTTCGGGGTTGCGATAGGCGCGGCGACGGGCGTCTCTTCTACTGAGTCGGTCCAGGAAAGCATAGTGATCTCCTCTAATGCTAATAACGCAGGTTGATTTACTGGCAGGCTTCGCAGGTTGGGTCGTCGATGGCGCAAAGCTTTGAGCCTGATGCGGCAACATCCATCGCCACCGCGTTAAGTTTTCCATCGTTTCGAGTCATCGTGGACTTTTCAACGTGCGTCGCGCTGCGCGAGCGCAGGTAATAGGTAGTCTTGAGGCCGGCATGCCAGGCTTCGCGATAAAGAGCGTCCAGCTTTTTACCGCTCGGCTCGGCAAGATATAAGTTGAGAGACTGCGCCTGATCAATCCACTTCTGGCGCTGAGCCGCAGCCTGGATGAGCCATGTCGGCTCGATTTCAAATGACGTCGCATACAGGCGCTTCAGTTCTTCAGGCACCCGATCGATGGGCCCGAGCGAGCCGTCGAAATACTTGAGGTCGGAAATCATGACATCGTCCCACAATCCTGCCTGCTTCAGGTCGTGAACCAGCGAGTCGTTGACGACCGTAAAGTCGCCGGACATGTTGGATTTTACGAAGAGGTTCTGATACGTCGGCTCGATCGACTGCGTGACCCCGCAGATGTTGGAGATGGTCGCCGTAGGCGCGATCGCCAGCGTGTTCGAGTTGCGCATTCCGGTTGTCCTGACCCGCTCGCGGAGATTGTCCCAGTCAAGAGTTGACGCGCGAGATACTTGCAGGTCGTGCTTGCGGTTGCTTTGCAGTATCTCGATAGAATCCAGCGGCAAGATGCCTTTGCTCCATAGCGAGCCCTCGAAGCTGGGATAGCGGCCACGCTCAGCTGCCAGCGACACTGAAGCTGATATGGCATGGAAGCTGACCATCTCCATGCTGGTATCCGCGAACTGGACAGCTTCAGCCGACGCGAACGGAATGCGCAGCCTATAAAGCGCATCCTGATATCCCATGATGCCGAGGCCGACGGGCCGGTGGCGCAGGTTTGAGGCTCGCGCCTCAGGAACGGTGTAGTAGTTGATGTCGATCACGTTGTCCAGCATCCGCATAGCGATGGTCACAGTCTTCTTGAGGCGGGCCTCATCCAGGCCTGTGGTCGTGACATGATTGGCAAGGTTCACCGAGCCGAGATTGCAAACGGCGATCTCCTTGTTATTGGTGTTGAGCGTGATCTCCGTGCACAGATTAGAGGAGTGAACCACGCCGATGTGCTGCTGTGGCGACCGAAGGTTGCATGGGTCTTTGAAGGTTATCCAGGGATGCCCGGTCTCGAAGATCATCGTCAACATGCGTCGCCAAAGATCAACAGCGCGGAGCGTCTTCGTAACGCGAATCTCTCCACGCTCCGCCTTTCCCTCATAGACGATGTACCTTTCGGCAAATGCCGCGCCATAGAGGTCATGCAGATCAGGAGTCTCGTCGGGAGAGAAGAGCGTCCAGGTGCCGTCTGCTTCGACACGCTCCAGGAAGAGGTCGGGTACCCAATTCGCAGTGTTCATGTCGTGGGTGCGGCGGCGGTCGTCGCCCGTGTTCTTGCGTAGATCGAGGAACTCCTCGATGTCGATGTGCCAGGTCTCCAGGTACCCGCACACGGCGCCCTTGCGCTTGCCTCCCTGGTTGACCGCGATCGCCGTATCGTTGGCTACTTTGAGGAAGGGAACCAGTCCCTGCGATTCGCCGTTGGTGCCGTGGATGTGCGCTCCAAGTCCCCGCACGCCACTCCAGTCGTTGCCCAGACCTCCGGCGTACTTGGAAAGCAGGGCGTTGTCTTTGATGGCCTTGAAGATGCCGTCGAGGTCGTCGGAAATCGTCGTCAGGAAGCACGATGAGAGTTGCGGACGCAGCGTTCCCGCGTTAAAGAGCGTTGGGGTGGAGCACATGAAATCGAAAGAGGACAGCAGTTCGTAAAACTCGATGGCACGTGCATCGCGGTCGATCTCGCGTGCTGCAAGCCCCATCGCGACGCGCATGAAGAAGGCCTGGGGAAGCTCAAAACGGACGCCACCCTGGTGGAGGAAATAGCGGTCATAGAGGGTCTGGAGACCAAGGAACTGGAAGTTACGATCACGCTCGGGCTTGAGTGCAGCAGCGAGCCGCGGAAGATCGAATGCACCAAGCTCCTTGTCGAGTACCTGGAGCTTGATGGCAAGGTGGATGTACTCGGGAAAATACTCGTCATAGCGCAGCTCGATCTGGCGCTGCGAACCAGTAACAATTCCAGGCAGCACGAAGCTGAGGGCCTCGTCCCGCAGGTTGTTGAGCAGCAACCGGGCGCTGACGTAGGCGTAGTTTGGTTCCTGTTCGACAAGCGCGCGTGCCGCCATCGTTTGCGACAGACCGAGTTCCTGGAGCAGAATCCCGTCATAAAGATTACGGCGGACCTCGGCCATTACGGCTTCGGCGGTGACGCCGTCGAGCCCTTCGCAGGCAGTAGCGACGACCTCGCGGAGAGCGGCCTCGTCGAGCGGTTCGGTGCGGCCATCCTTGAGGCGGACGCTGAAGCGCGGCTGCCCTGGCCCTGCGATGTCCTCCCCCTCGCGGCGAGTCCGTTCTCTCTCCAACGCGCGCTCATTGCGGTAGAGGACATACGCTCGCGCGATCTTGTGCTCGCCCGAGCGCATCAGCGCCAGTTCGACCTGGTCCTGAATGTCTTCGATGTGGATCGCGCGTGTGGGGTCCGCGCGGCGGGCCAGCGTGTCAACAATCTGGCGAGTCAATAACTCCACAGCCTCGTGGATGCGCCGCGACTCGGACGCTCCGGTGCCCTCGATGGCGAGAAACGCCTTCGTAATCGCCACCGAAATTTTGCTGGCGTCGAAGACCGATAGCGTGCCGTTGCGCCGAATGACCTGGAAGGCGCCAGTCTTTGTGCGCGGCAATTCGGCGGTAGGAGGTGCGGGGATCGTGCTGAAGTCGTGTGCAGATGCGGCCATGGATAAATCTCCTTGGCCTCAGAAGCGTGCGAGAAAACAGCGGCTAGTCCTCTCCGTAGGACGAAGTTGCGCTGCCACCTCGCCTCCCCTCGGAGGCGCGAGCGAATGTTTCCACGGCAGGTCTTCGGACTCTGCAGGTTCAACCCTACTCACCGGACTTCCCAGAGCATCTGCTCCAGTGTCATCTTGGGCTTTCGTACCTGCTTACCGCTGCGGGGCAGTTCCGGACTCTCACCGGATTCCCTATTCACGCCCCCGACTAAAGGAGCGACCATGGAATAGACCCACTATATCTTGACGCAACTCGTCTGGCGCAACTACAAATTGTGGATATCTTCGGTCGTGGCGAATGCCGCACCGTTTGCGCATCGCTCACAAGAGAAACGCCTCAGTCTTACCGACTCGAGCCGCCGGTAACTCGAAGTCTGCGCGGTCAAGGCGCTTTTTGCGGTGTCCCTTTTCCTTCAACGAGGGTAAAAAAGCGATCGGCCGCCCCTCCCGCGAAGCGTTCCGAGAGGCCGCTTGGCCACGCAATATCGATAAATTGGATCGCGGAAGCGGACCCGAGACCGAAATGCAATCGCAAATCACTATTGGATAGGTAGCTTGATCCGCTGCGCTCTTCCTGGACCCACGCACGCCCGCCGGCCGACACCTTGACCCGCGCGCCAATCCCGTCGCGATTCGATTTTGTGCCCCGCAGAATCACACCGATCCAATGATTGCTGTTGGCCGCAAAGTTCACCAGCAGCAAGGGCTTCTCGTCAATGTTGTTCACGACCGCGGACTCTCTGCCATCATTCCAAAGGTCGCCGGCGGCCAGACCTCGGCTCGACATGGGTTCCGTGATGCCGGGACCGGACACCTTGCTGATGTCCTTGAACTTTCCGTTGCCTTGATTCCAATAAAGAACACGAGGCTCGCGATAGTTCGACCCGAGATGTGCCGTGTCCACCTCCGGGTATACATGTCCGTTCGCAGCGAGAACATCAGACCAGCCGTCATTATCCACGTCGAGGAACATCGTGCCCCAGCCGAGATACTGCGTATTCAGGCCCAGGCCGGCATCGAAGATGCTGGACGTGAAGGTGCCGTCACGATTGTTGTGGTACAGCGAAGACGTATCGTCCGAAAAGTTCGTCTTGAAGATATCCGGCCAGCCATCATTGTCATAGTCTCCGATGGTGGAACCCATACCGGCCTGTTCGCCACCGTCATCGCTGTAAGCTACGGACGCATCTGGCCCGACATCGGTGAAGGTGCCGTCCTTGTTGTTGCGATACAGGATGCTCGGTGTGCTGTCGCATGCGACATAGATATCCGGCCAGCCATCCACGTTGTAGTCGAGTGTTGAGACACTGAAGCAATAATGGGCATTCGTCTTCGTGATGCCGCTGCTCTCCGTGACATCGACGAACTTGCCACCCGCGTTGTGATACAGAAGGTTGGTGGTGAAGGGAAGTCCCCGGGGTCCGCACATCACCGGAACACCCTTCCACACGCACATCAACCCTTCCCCCGGCTTCGGTATGGTCTTGATATCGAACTGAACGTAGTTCGCCACCATCAGGTCGAGCTTGCCATCGCGATCGTAGTCCACAAACGAGCAGCCGGTCCCCCACTTCGTCCCGTCTCCGGCGACGCCCTCCTTCTCGGCCACTTCCTTGAAGTGCCCATTCCCTTCGTTGTGATACAACCGGTTCTTGCCGTAGTAGGTTACGTACAGATCATCGTAGCCATCGTTGTCATAGTCGCCGACGCACACGCCCTGCGCCCAACCCGGTGTCTCCAGTCCCGACCCCGCCGTAACGTCCGTAAATGTTCCATCATGATTGTTGTGGTACAGATGACTTGTCGGCGGAGTCGTGGGCCTGGGCTCCCCATCGAGCGTTGTTCCATTTAGCAGGAAGATGTCCGGCCAACCGTCCCGGTCATAATCCAGGATCGCGGCACCGCTGCCAGTCGTTTCGATGATGTACTTCTTCGTAGCAGCATCGCCGTTGACGTTCAGCATCGTGAGGCCGGCTTGCGGCGCCACATTCACAAACCACGCTGGAGCCGCATGGGCTGTGCTTGCAGGATATGGATCACCCTGCGGTCGTTGCGTTGACTTGCTGTGAGCCTGTGCACTCGCTCGAACGGCAAGACTCATGAGCAACGCAAGGACGAAATGCTGAGGCCGCATCAGATCGCCCAGTTTAGCATTTCCACATCGATGCCACCCATAGTATCCTGACCCCGTTATGCGCAGTCTTGGTGTGCTTCTGCTTCTTGTTGTATCTGCGTTCCCGGTTGCCGCGCAAGTGGCCCCGCCAAACTCGCCCACGGACGAACTCGCGCAAGCGCGCCAGGATCTTCAACGCGACAAGGTTGCCGATGCGCTCGTGATCCTTGAGAAGCTCGTCAGCGTGCAGCCGCCCATCAAGGGCCTTCATCATGAGCTTGGCGTCGCCTACTACCGCGCCGGAAAGTTGCTCAGCGCCAAGCAGGCCTTCGAAGCTGCCGTGAAGGAAGATCCCACCGATCTCGAATCCATCCAGATGCAGGGATTTACCCTGTATCGATTGGGTCAACCGGCGGCGGCCATCCCGTTCCTCGAGCAGGTCCGCACCTGGATGCCCAACGCCGACGCCGATGCGAATTACGTCCTCGGACTCTGTTACCTGAACGCAGCCCGCTATGACGATGCCCGAAAGACCTTTGCAATCCAGTATGACGAGGAGCCCAACTCCGCTGGCGCCTACCTGGTTCTGGGCACCATGTTGATGCACGCAAACCTGCCCGAGCTGGCCTCGCAGCAAGCCCAGAAGGCACTCCAGATTTCGCCAAACTTTCCGCTTGCCCACTTTATGGTCGGTGAGGTCGCGCTCTATAAATCAGATGTCCCGACGGCAATTGCCGAGTTCGAAGCAGAGCGCCGCATCAACCCCGATTACGCGCCCGTCTACGACCGTCTCGGCGATGCCTACTTCCGCACCGGCAAGTTGGTCGATGCCCAGAAGGCCCTCACCAAGGCAATCTCACTGGATACAACCAGCACCGGCCCTTTCATCCTCATGGGCAAAGTGCTCTTGCGAAATAAGGATACCCAGACCGCCATCATGTATCTGAAGCACGCCGAAAAGATGGACCCCGGGAACTACATCACGCATGCTCTGCTTGCGCAGGCATATCGAACCGCCGGACAGGAAGATGATGCAAAGCGGGAAACGGCGATCACCAACCAGATCCACGTCGACAACCAA
Organism: Acidobacteriaceae bacterium; assembly: GCA_035482415.1. Classification (GTDB taxonomy): domain Bacteria; phylum Acidobacteriota; class Terriglobia; order Terriglobales; family Acidobacteriaceae; genus Granulicella. Next base: position 55,473 of record DATHQT010000059.1, read on the forward strand.
CTCAAGCTGGAGCCAGTCCAGTAAGAGCAGCGCTCGGTGCATGCACCAACACCGTTAGTCGATGCGGAGCGTGACCAGCCGGGTCTCGAGCGCAACCCCCCCACCAACCGTAGTCTGGACCAACGCTTCAAACGGTCGGATCTCGCCCTTCGGCCCGGTCACCTGCTTCAAAATCTCAGCAACGCTATCCGGACGGCAAAGGTATTCCACAGCGGCCTGCGTGCCGAAGGTCGTCAATCCGCTGAACAGCAGCACGCGCTTGCCTGGCTGAACACCGGGCAGCAGGGCAATGATCGCATAGTCGGTTGTGAGCGGATGCTCCGGGCGCGAATAAACCGCGGGCTCGCCTGGTTTTGGATGGTGATTGACGAAGCCTGCGAAGCCGCTGCCAGCCTCCTGCGTGAAGTTTACCGTCGGCGGCAGCACTCGTAACGAGGGGTTCTCGACACTGGCGCCGATGAAGATCAAGTTGCGTGACTTCGCCTCATCCCAGGCGACCAGTTGGCTTCTCTTCAAGGTGAAGGCCGCCTGGTGAGCGTCAAACAGCTTCGTCAAATCATAGACGGCAGACAGCTCTCCAATCCCCGTATACGTGTCCACATACGAGTCCGGCGCGCTTCCATCCTGCGGAGCCCCAGCCGGTGCATATCGAAGCCCCGTTATGGAGTTACCCGTAAACACCGCATTGCTATAGACCACGAACGGCGGATCGTCGACGAAGAAGGGACGCCAGAATGTGTCGACCGGAGACTGCAAAACCCTCGTCTTCTTCCAGGGGTGCCATGCGAGCCCCGCTACGACCGTCAAAAGCAGAGCAGCCACGCCCACGACGATCCACCCGCGAAGTCGACCGGAAGTTGCAGCTGCCGCAGAGTGTTCCACCGTCTCGTGGACCGCCACCGGGACATGCACTCCCTCTGTCTCCGGCAGGGAAGCGCTCGCCGACCGGCTGGTGAAAATTGGAAGATAGTGCCCCTTCGGCACATCGACGACGATCTCCTCCTGCGAGCCTTCGTTCGCGAAATACGCCGCCAGCTTTTGTCGCAACAGCCGGGCGTGGGTTCGCACAATGCTGTCTTCGCTGGAGTTATACCCCGGATGGCGATGGAAAACATGAATGCCAATCTGCTGCTCGGTTGCCTCCCCAGGCACTTCCCGAATTGCGCATTCCGATATGTAAAACAGAAACTCCTGCAGTCGAAGTGACGCTTTCAGGTGCGGACTTGCTGCTATCCGCTCAACGACTTTCCACCGCGGGTCGCGTCGTAAAACATCGTTGACTTTATTGTTTTCCATCAGCTTACGCATCGCGCTGTCACAGTATACCTAGTGATTTGACGTGTCAAATCACCGTAAAAAACGTTGTGCCCCCATGCATCCCGAGCGGATGATGGCCCCGCTCTAAACAACGGTCACTTCAAGTTGGCGAGATCCTTCGTCAATCTGATGATCTTAGGTTCCACGTAGGAACCACGATCGACCACAGACCTGAATATGGTGTCGGGTGTGCAAGAAGGACGCAAAAATCGACAGGCAGTACACAGCGCCCAGGCAGTCCCGATACGCACCATGTTCAGAGGTGCTTTACGAACAATGAACAAATGAGGGGGCAGCACCAATGAACACAGAACAGCAAACCAAAAGCTCAGCGTCCCGAGCGTCGGGCATCGATAAGATCCTCATCGCTTTGGCCATACTCCTGACAGGAATCTTTTCTGGATCTTCGCCGGCGAAGGCACAGGCGGTCTACGGCTCCATCTATGGAACAGCGACCGATAAAACAGGCGCCGTCGTCCCCAACGCCACCATCACCGTGACAGATGTCTCCAAGGGAACCTCCGTCACCGTCCAGGGTAACGAGAGTGGCCTTTACCGCGTACAGCATCTCATTCCGGATACCTACTCGGTCCAGGCCTCCGCCAAGGGCTACGAAAACGCCGTCGTCAAGGCTGTAGTTGTCTACGCCGATACCGCTCCTGAGGTCAACCTCCAGTTGTCAGTCGGTGCCACCACAGAAACCGTTACGGTCACCGACCAGGCCCCGCTCCTCCAAACCGATCGCGCCGAGGTCAGCACCATCCTCGACTCCCGCGCTATCGAGAATCTTCCCAACATGGATCGCAACTTCACCGAGTTCCTGCTCCTTACCCCCGGAACCACCTATATCGGTTGGGGACCGGGCGAAGGCGGCGGCAACCCCCAGCGCAGCGGATCGATCGAAGTCGACGGACAACTCCCCTTCGCCACTGGCTATGAACTGGACGGCACCGACAATCAGGAGCCCATCAACGGTGTCGCCGTCATCAATCCCAACCTCGATTCCGTCTCGGAAATGAAGGTCAACGCCCAAAATTATGACGCTGAGTTCGGGAAAGCGGTCGCCGGCCTCGTCACCGCCCAGACCAAGTCTGGCAGCAACCAGTGGCACGGCTCCGCATTTTGGTACCGCCGTTCCGACGCCCAACAAGCACGCGATCCCTTCGCCAACGCCCCACCCAATACAACCCTGCCCTCTACCCTCCACAATCAGTTCGGCGGATCGGTCGGCGGCCCTATCAAGAAGGACAAGCTTTTCTTCTTCGTCGACTATCAGGGACTTCGCGAAAAAACAGGCTTCTCCGGGCGCACAACCGTCCCAACCCTGAAGGCTGAGACCACCTGCACCTCTGGATCTGGATTCTGCGACCTGAGCGACTACCTCAATCCCAGCTACGGCGGCGGCCCCCAACAACAAGCGTTCATGCCGAACTCTCTCCAGGACACAAACAACAATAACCGCACCCCGTTCCCCGATAATATGATCCCGATCGCTGACCTTTCGCCGGCCGCTGTCGCTCTCTTCAAGCTCATGCCCGCCCCGAATATTCCTGGAGTCAGCATCATCAATAACTTCGCGGCCAGGGGATCGGGCATCTTCAATACCAATCAACCCGACGTCCGCATCGATTACCAGATGACCCACAACCTTCACGTCTTCGGACGTTACACGCTGTTCCAGGGCAATATCATCGGTGCTCCCTACTTCGGAGCCGCGGGTGGCAACGGCTATGGCCCCGGCGGATTCGCTGGTACGGACGCGTTTCACTACTCGAGCGTTGCCGCCGGTGGCGACTACGTCGTTTCGCCCAAGTGGGTTACTGACTTCCGCTTCGGCTACTATCGCATCTACAACAACACCGCCGGTCCTGACCCCACTGCGCCCCTCGGCAATGACCTCGGCATTCCCAACGCCAACCCCGAGCCTCTCTCGCTAACCGGAGGCTTGCCGCAATTCAACATTGCGGTCCCCACCAACGGACAAAACAATGGCAATAACGTAGCCTACGGCACAACCGCGGCTCTAAGCCTGCAGCAGACCAGCCAGTATCAGGCAGTCAATAACTGGTCGCATACGGTAGGCAATCACAACATCAAGTTTGGCATCGACTGGCGCTTCGGTAAGAACACCACGCTCTCCGAAGGCGGCACCGGTAATGTCAACTTCAACGGTTCCTATTATGCGAACCAGAGCCGAACTTCCGGTGGCGGAGTCACCGGACCGCTCGGTCTTGGGTATGCGACGTTTCTTCTCGGAGATGTCACCTACTATGCCCGCTCGGTTTCGGCTACCAGCGGTCTCGGCAGCACCACGCAGAAGCGGATCTTCGCCTACGCCCAGGATCAATGGCATCCAACGCCCAACATCTCTGTGAACTATGGCCTGCGTTGGGAACTCTACACACCCGAGGCAATTACCCAGCGAGGTACGGGCGGCCTGCTCAATTTGGACACCGGCAACATTCAGATTGGTGGCTATGGCAACGTCAATAACCAGATGAATGTGCAGAACAACTACAAGGAGTTCGCACCCCGCTTTGGCGTGAGCTATCAGTTCACCCCAAAGACGGTCATCCGCGCTGGTTACGGGATTGTCTATGGGCAGGGCTGGGCCGGCAACACCTTCGGCCAGGTCCTTACCAACTCCTTCCCGTTGCAGATCCAGCAAAGCGTTGTTCCCTTGTCGACGAGCTACGGTGCATCGTTCAACCTCACCAATACCGAGGATGGTGTTGCGGCCGGCCCTCCAAGCTATACCTTCCCCGCGATCCCCGCCAACGGCCAGTATCCCCTGCCCAACGGCATCTCCCAAGCGACCCGACCCAACCAGGTGCGCCTGCCGACCGTCGCTGGGTGGAATCTCACCATTCAGCAGCAGCTAAGCCCTACCTTCTCCCTGCAGATCGCTTACATTGGCAGCCAGGCCTACCACAACATGTTTAGCTCCTCCAACCAATACAACGCCAATGAGCCGACGGCTGCAGGATACAACCAGATCAACCCCAACACCGGTGTCTTGTATACCCTCTGCGAACGTCAACCGTTCTGCGGTGACGCAGGCGGAAACGCTCAAACCCTGTTTGGCCTCCCCGGTAAGCCTTTCGGATGGTCGCAGAGCATCCCCTACAACAACAACCAGTCGACGGCCAGTTACCAGGCGCTGCAAATCGTCGTCAGCAAGACGCTCAGCCACGGTCTTTCGTTCCTTTCGCATTACACCTGGTCGCATGCACTCGATCATGAGTCCTACGAGTTCCTCGTCAACCCCGCCATCGGCAGAGGCAACAGCTATTACAACCGCCGCCAGGCCTTTGTCTTCGCTGGGGATTACGATCTACCCTTCGGCAAAGGCAAGCAGTTCGCTTCGAATATCTCGAGTTGGATGAATGAGATCATCGGCGGATTCCAACTCAACGGAACGCTTACCTGGGAGACCGGCCTGCCCTTCAGCCCCTGCTACGCTGAGGTCGGAAACATCAATGACGTAGCGGCCAATGATGGTTGCGGTCCTTCCTGGCCTAATAAGGTAGCGGGCGTTGGTGCCAGCATCCACAAGGGTTCGTTCAACCCGCAAACGTTGTCCGTTCCTTACCTCACCACGTACGCCAACCTGTTGAGCGCCAGTCCGAATCAAACCGAGGGCGCCTACGCTCTTCCCGCGGTTGGAACCTTCGGCACCTGGGGACGTGATTCGTTGTGGGGTCCTGGCATCGTCGATGTCGACGCTTCCCTCGCCAAGAACTTCAATATCTATGGCCCGCTGAAAATGCAAGCCATTGTTCAGGCCTTCAACCTCTTCAACCACGTGAACTACGGAGGCCCCTCCAGTTGTATCGACTGCGGTGTCGGTCCAACGTACGGTGCCATCCAAAGCACGCTCTCCGAACAATACGGAACGTCCATGCGCTTCCTGCAGTTCTCTGTGCGCTTCACCTTCTAACCTCCTTCCACCGGGACTGGCGAGTTCATCGCTCGCCAGTCCTCCCATCGTCTCTACCAATTGAGTGCCCCCTCGCCACGGGGCATTCTTTGTGGTCTGCTACTGTTTGCTCTCAATGCCGGAATGGATATCGCATATGCCATCGTCTGCCGATCGTTCTCGTGTGGCATCTCGCTCGTCACGAATCTTCCTGCTGCTGCTCCTCTGTGCGACCCTGACGGTCGTCAGTTCCAGGGTCCTGGCACAAGCGGGAATCACCTCTCTATCGACGTTGCCCCCCCTGCCCACGACAACTCCCAAAGACCCTTTGACAATTCAGCAGGAAGCCATCCCATCCAAGCCCTTTTCCGTCGTCGGGCCGCGCGGCGCCGTTCTCGGACAACAGGATGGTTCCTTCGAGTTGTGGGTCTTCCCCTACAAGATTCTCAGCGACCTGCACATCTCAGCGCTCATGGACCAATATCCGGTGCCCATTGACGTGAACGAACACGCAGCACTCATCACGTCCACCCCCGATTCCACCGTCATCACCTTCTCCCATGCGAACTTCACCCTTCGCGAGACCATCCTCGCACCCAGGAGTGCACCCAACGGTTCCGGCGCGCTCGTCTTTTTTCAGATCGAGGCGATTCGCCCAACCACCTTCACCTTCAGCTTCACACCCAACATGCAGGCAATGTGGCCAGCTCAGTCAGACGACATGCCTTCACCCGAATGGATCGCGTCCGCGCCCTCCAGCGGCTTCTATATCCTTCACCTCAATTTTCCCGAGATTGCGGCCGCCCTCGCCATGCCCAACGCCGAGCCGGGAATCATGCAGCCGTATCAGGAGAGGGCTGCCTCAAATCCCCTCCAATTTGTCATCCACTTCGATCCCTCACACGACACGGACCGCGTATTCCCACTATTAGCGGTCATCAGCGAGCAGAAGGACACGTCGACAAAGGAAGCCTTTGGTAGAGAACTCTCAGATCTCAATCGCTCAAGCGAGTCGCTCTTTGAACAGAATCGCACCTACTATCGCGACCTTCTCAGCACCGAGATGCATCTCGAGACTCCCGACAAGCGCCTCGACCTCGCCTTCTCGCGCGCGGAAAGTTCCATCGATCAGTTACGCGTTGAGACCACGCCCGGACATCATGAGCAAGCACTGACCGCCGGATTCCTCGGCTCCGGCGCCTCCGTGCGGCCCGGCTTCGGTTGGTACTTCGGTCGCGATGCGTTGTGGACGACCTACGCATTGAATAGCTCCGGCAACTTCGAGACCACGCGCCAGGAGGTTGAGTTTCTCCTCAAGCGCCAAAGCCCCGAAGGGAAGATCCTGCACGAATGGGCGCAGACCGCCGACCTCGTCGACTGGAAGAGCCTGCCCTACGAATATGCCTCCGCCGATGCAACACCCTTGCTCATAATGTCCATGAACGACTACCTCCGCATCAGCGGCGACAAAGCATTCGTTCAAACTCACTGGGACGGCCTCGCCCGCGCTTGGCATTTTGAAACAACCCACGACGCCGATGGCGATGGCATCTACGACAACTCCGAAGGCTCCGCCTGGGTCGAGTCCTGGATTCCCGCCATGCCTAAACAGGAGATCTACCTCGCCCTGTTAGATGAGCAAGCAAGCCTCGCATTTGCTGACCTCGCTCATGCGACAGGTCACGGTGACATGGAAGCCGACGCGCGCCGTCGTGCTGACAAAATCGCGCAGACCATCGAAAAGGAATACTATCTCACCGCATCCAAAGACTATGCGTTTAGCTGGAACGCTGGCTCCCAGGACAAAACATCGACTATCTTTCCATCGGTAGCCTGGTGGGATGGCGACGTCCAGTTAGCCAACCAGGGTCCGATGGTATCCCGCTGGGCCTCGGCCAATTTCTCTACCGATTGGGGAACACGTCCCGTGAGCGATCTCACCAGCTTCTACGATCCAATCAGTTACCATCAGGGTTCCGTGTGGCCTTTGTTTACAGGCTGGGCCTCGGTCGCGGAGTATCGTGCCGGCCACCCTCTCTCGGGCTACGACCACCTCATGCAGAACGTCGACCTCACCTGGACCCAAGATCTCGGCAACGTAACCGAACTCCTGTCAGGGCAATTCTTTCAGCCACTCGGCCGCAGCACCGCTCACCAGCTCTGGTCTTCCGCCATGGTCATCTCCCCCGTGGTGCGCGGCCTCTTCGGGCTTGAATGGGACGTCCTCGAGAATACTCTCAGCGTGACCCCGCATCTCCCGGCGGATTGGCAGGCCGCCACAATCAAAGATGTACCCTTCGCCACTACGCACTTTGATCTATCCTTCACCCGTAGCGGCACACAACTGACAGTCTCAACATTGCAGGCCCCTGGCTCGCTTCACCTCATGTCAAAAATTCCAGGTGCGCGCGTCGAGGGGAGCACCATTCACATACCGCTGCCTCCGATGGAGATTGCGATCATTCACCAGCAACCAGAGATTGGCGCGCACACCCGGCAACTGAAAGTGCTCCGTGAGCAGAGCGACGCCCACCATTGCAGTCTGACCTTAGAGGGTCGCGGCGGGACAACGTACACATTTCTCCTGCGCGAGAATGCTCCCGACCTGCATATTCACGCGGACGGCGCGAACCTCGGCGCGATCGACGGCGGATTGAGAGTGGTGTCCGTCACCTTTCCTGGAGACGGCGCCTATAGAGAAAAGTCTGTGAGCTTTTCCTGGTAGTCGCCGAGGTGTCCCCTCCGCAGCTCTGAGAACACTCCCCATTGCCATGGCCAACGCATCGAAGGAGTCGTAAGTGCCCGCAGTCAACATGCAAATCGCAAGGCTCCATGCCCATGCCGCGCGCATGACGTCGCTTTGTCTCGCGCTCGTCTCCTGCGCTGCCCTGGCGCAGGCCACTCCTCATCCGCCCGAAGCCACTCTCGCGCTCAACACAACCTCCGTTGCACCTCTCCGCTTCGTCGCCGCCCACGGACGCCGCGCGCTCATCAGCGGATATGCCGCAGGTGGCCTCGAAGTATGGGCCTACCCGTTCGAAATCCTCAATGATTATCGCGTCTCCTTTCGTCTCACCGGAACGACAACCTCCATCGAGGGCTCAGCCATCCTGAGGCGCATCACCTACAACCCGGACTCCATCACCCGCGTCTATCTCGGCCCCGATTTCATCGTCAGCGAAACCCTCTTCGTTCCTCTCAACGAACCCGGCGCGATCCTCACCTACACCGTCCAGTCCACGCGCCCGCTAGCCATTGACGTCCACGCTACCCCCATCCTTAACCTCATGTGGCCAGCCGGCGTTGGCGGCCAATCGACCTCATGGAACTCCTCTCTCTCTGCATTTATTCTCGCTGAGCCCTCCACTGGGTACACGGCGCTCGTCGGTTCGCCCGACATCGTAGCCCACGATGAACTCGGAAACCGCACAACCCAGGGAGCCAATGGACCCTCACTCGGCTTCACCCTTCGCCCATCCGATTCCGGCACTGCCAGCGTGTACATCGCGCTCAATCCTCCAGGCGTGACCGACCCATCATCGTTGTTTCAAAAGCTCATAACTCAGCGCCAATCGTTCTACCAGGAATACGGCCAGCACGTTTCCGATGGCTTGAATTCAATGATCATCGTCACCACCCCCGACGAGCAAATCAATCGCGCCATCGCATGGTCCGAGCTCGCCCTCGACCAAGCGTGGGTGTGCAATCGCGATCTCGGTTGCGGCTACGTCGCAGGCTATGGTCCATCCCGCGGAGCCAGGCGCCCACAGTATGACTGGTTCTTCGCCGGCGACGGCCTCATCGCCGCAGACGCCTCCGCCACCGCAGGCAACGCTTCGCAAGCGCGCGACGAGTTGGAGTTCATTCTCCGCTACCAGGATCAAAAGACAGGGATGATCTGGCACGAGCTATCGCAAAGCGCAGGCTTCCTCGATTGGGCAGGGAAGTACCCCTACATGTATGTCCATGTGGACATCACCTTTCAATTCCTCAGCACGCTTGCCCGTTATGTCGAAACCACCGGAGACGCCCAGTTCGCACGGGATCATTGGTCAGCCATCGCAGCCGCGTACCACTACTGCGAATCGTTGATCGATCCGGCAACAGCGCTGCCGCGTATTCCGTCGAACAAAGAAGGAGGCGATGAACAGGATCGCCTGTCCGACGACCTCGGCCTCTCGGTAAGCTGGGTCGAAACAACCTCTGCCTTCCAGCAGCTCGCAACGTTGACCGGCCACACCAGCGCCGCTGCAGAAGCCGCAACAGCTAACCAGCGCGCCCGCGCATCCATTCCAAATCGCTATTGGGATTCGCAAAACTCGTTCTGGATCAGCGGCCATGTAGAGACCGGTCATGCGGTTCCCGAACGCCGCAGCGGCCCCAGCGAAGCCATTTCCATGAATCTGTTTTCGCCCACACAAAATGCGCTTCTTCTCCACCAACTTGCCTCCGCCTCCTTCCAAACCGACTGGGGCAGTCGTGGCGTCGCCGCTGGTTCCCAGGGCTTCGACCCAACCTCGTACGCCAAGGGCAGCGTCTCCGCTCTGGGAACAGCGGATCTCGCCAACGCCTTCTGGTCCGAACAGCGATCGACACAGGCATTCGCGCTCTGGACCTCCTTGCTCCCCTGGATCTCCCTCGACTCGCTAGGTCATCTTCATGAAGTCCTTGCTGGCAATGTCTATCAACCCCAGGAAGAATCTGTGCCGGAACAGACGTGGTCGTCCGCAGGCTTTGTCACGTCCAGCATTCACGGTCTACTCGGTCTGCAGATGGATGGACTGCAACATAAAATCACCTTCGCGCCGCGCCTTCCATCAACATGGCACGATCTCTCCGTCACGCACGTGCCTCTATCCGGAGCGAAAATATCCTTCACGCTTCATCAAAATCGTTCATCGCTCGACCTGGAAATCGATAACCCCGGTGCGGCCTTTCTGCTGAACTTTTCTCCCACCCTGCCGCTCGGCGCGATTGTTGACCACGCAGAAATCAATCACCATACGTTTCCCGTAGCTGTATCCCAGGACCTTCCGGATACCGTTGCGAATCTGATTTCTGAGATTCCGCACGGAGCCACCGAAGTGCATATGACCCTGCGCGGAGGGCTCTCCATACTCCCCACCGATCCACACCCACTTCTCGGAGATCCCAGCAGCAATCTCCACATCGTCGACATCCATCTCGTAGGCGATTCACTGAAAATCACCGCCGACATCCCCGTTGATCGAACCTCGACGATTGACGTCTCAACGGATTGGACGATCATCAACTCTAGCAACGCACGAGTAGAGATGATCGCGCCACAGCTCAAACGAATCACCTTCCAGGCACCAGGCAAAACGCCTATCGTCGACCGCACCCAACGTGTAGAAGCAAGTTTCCAACTCAAGCGCTAACGCTTGAAATCCAAAATAACTATGCGAAAGCTTCGATCCATCACGCGAGCAGCCATCGGTTCCGCCGCATTGCGCCTATTACTGGCTGCGGTCCTGTTCAGCGTTGCCCTGCAGGGCGGCGCTGCATCGAATCCAGCAAACTCCAGAACGGCAACGCTCAATTCCACTGACATCCACATCGTGCTAATCGCCGGCGCACAAGCTCCATCCTTGAGAAGCATCTCCGGATCGCCGGACAACGTGTGGCGCAACCAGGAAATAGAGTCGCCGCCACCGATGGTTTACATCGACAACGCGAGCGTGCCTGTAACCTGGACCTTCAAACCAGATCTCTCTCTCGCCGATTCGCACCACGTAGAGTTTGTCTACGAGTCTGCAAAGCCGCATCTTCAACTTCGCTGGCGCTGGCAAGTGCGCGCCGCATCCGGCCCCATCGAACACGACATCCAGATTGTGAACCTGAGCGGACAAGAGATTTGGTTGCCCCTCGTCGACAGCCTGCGCCTGAACTTCCTGGTCCCAGTGTCCGCCGCAATCGAGAACCTCTATATAGAGAAAGGAGCAGACACGCCCTCAGCGCACGGCACTCACCTCGACCCCGTAATCGATGGCTACACCTGGATGGGTCGCTCGACAACCTATGCTCACCCAATCCACGGCCAGCAGCGCGAGATCATCCCCGCAGAAATCGTCTACACCACCACCCCGCGCGGATCGTCCAAACCAGACCGAGCAACAGGATGGTATGCCGGCATAGAATTCAGCGGCCGAACCCGCATCACCCTGGAACGCCAGGGCGGAAACCTCAAGAGCGTGCTGGGCCTGAACCCTGAGTTAGGACCCTTCCGCACACGCCTGTTGCCCCATGAAAGTTTTGAGTCACCAACCATCTTTCTCGGCGCCTTCACGGGCAGCACTGATGATGCCGGAAATCAGCTGCGACACTGGGTGCGAAGCACACTCACCAATCCGAAAACATGGCAGGATCCCGAATACCCTCTACTGGTCAACGACAGCTGGGGCAGTGCCATGCAAGTCGATGAAGCGCTCGCCCTGCGAATGATTGCGAATTCCAAGGACCTCGGTCTCGACATGTTCCAACTCGATGCCGGCTGGTTTCGCAGTGTCGGCGACTGGTATCCCGACCCCCAAAAATTCCCCCATGGCTTAGCCTTCATTGCCGACGCGGCACATCACAACGGTCTTCGCTTTGGTCTTTGGGTGGACTGGGCGCAGGCTGGCCTCGGTACATCCTCCACCGCCCTCAACGTGCGCAATCCCGAGGTGAATGGCTGGCTGGTTAACGATCTCGCGCCCGACTGGAAGCCCGAAGAATTCAAAGGTCAAACCATCGACCTCGGCGTTCCCGCCGCTCACCAGTACGCCTCCAGGGAAGTCAAGCGCATCGTCGAGGACTATCACCTCGACATGCTCGAGCACGATGGCTATCTTGTCGCGGAAAGCTGCACACGCGCCGATCATCCCCACGCTCCACCCGATGGCCCGCTCACCATCACGCACGATGCCGGCTTTGATTTTGCGCTCGGCGCCAACTCCACCGACGTGAGCTATCACGCCGTGCGCTCCTACTATTCCATCTACGAGAAACTTCGCCGCGAACACCCTGGCCTCCTGTTCGAAATCTGCAACGACGGCGGTCGCATGGTCGACTTTGGCTCTGCCGCCCACGGTGACTACTTCTCCATCACGGATACCTACGACCCGTTATCCAATCGCCGCGCATTCTTCGACGCCAGTCATCTTCTCCCTCCCGCCATGCTGGAAAGTTATGTTGAGCAGGTACCAACGCCGAACATCCACAGCTTCCTCTACATGCTGCGCAGCGGCATGATGGGTTGGACGAGCATCATGCTCGATACAACCGCGTGGTCGGAACAACAGCGAAGCATAGCCCGCCACGCTTTCGCTCTGTACAAAACCCAACTGAGACCGTTGATTCGCGACGCAAATCTCTACCATGTCTCCGCCAGGCCCGACGGTGTGCATTGGGACGCAATGGAATTGTGGGATCCTAAGCAGGCAGCCGGCGTCCTGTTTGCATTTCGTGGAAGCATCCTCGACGAACCGCGCCACTCCTTCCGCCTCGCGGGCCTTCGCGATGACGCTCAGTATCAAATTCATTGCGAGGACCGATCCTCACCCGACAGAATTGTGACCGGCCGCGAGCTTCGACTGCGCGGTCTCTCGATCCACCTGCAAGATCCGCTCAGCTCCGAACTGGTATTTCTCCGAGTCGCTCGCTAGAGCCCGCCCTCTCCTAATTCCCCGAGCTGCGATCGATCGCATACAGCTTCACGCGGTACACACCAAAAGTCCGCCCATCCATCAGCAACTCGCGCCCCTGGTTCGACTGGTCCCCGTTCAGCCGCCGCACGGTCACCCATTCGCCGCGGTCGCGCCGGACCTCTTCAAGGCGCGCGATGCCTCCAACCTTGTCATCAACATCCGGGTCACGCAGAAAAGAAACATAAAGCCCTCTCCCTGCGATGAAAAACTCATTTGCCCCAGCTTCGATCACCATCATCGCGCCATCGCTGCTCAGGAGCTTCTTGTCAGGCCAGGAACGAGCCAGCGTCGCCTCAAACAAATAGCCACCCAGCGCGACGGTCGTGGTCGGCCGCGGACTGTTTTCCCTCAGCACCACGCCGCGAATCGTATCCGCAGCCTGCGCTGAGAGAATCATGTTCCCGAGGCTGCCCAGCACCCCGTACGCGCCACCGATCCCTGCATCCGGCTCACCCTTGCTCTCCACCGAATCCACCCCAAACGGAGAAAATCCGAATGCCTTAGCCTCCCCATACGCATAGAACGCATTGGCGGGAGCGCTGTCGATGCGCGCCTCTGGAACAAACACCGCGTTATCCTTCAGCCGGTAGCGATTGATCCAATACTCAAAATCCGGCCAGTAAATATCCGGCGAAAAGAAGTCCAGTGCAGGCGCGGTCACTCGATAAACTTCCAGATACGCAGGATGCGGCCCACCACTCGGATACTCGCCCGCCCGCTCACCCGGCGCCGGCAACTGGCAATTCACATACATCGGCAACGCATAAGCCCGCTTGCCCTCCGCAGCCACCGACTGAATATATCGCGCATAGTTCCACGCCATAAACACCTCATCGGCCGCGTCCCCAAACACCTCCTGCCACGTCTTCCCCTGCGGATCAAAGTGCGCGCGAAGCTCAGGGGATAGCTCCTCTCGCTTCGCCTCCAGCGCATGGATCAGCTCCGTCGGCACTGGTCGGTGGAACATCTCGTTCGCAGCCTTCGAGCGGTCGCGCCCATATCCCAAATAGCCGACCTCATTCTCCACCTGCACCATCAGCACCGTCTGCTGCGCCTCGTCCACATCGCGCACATGCTTCATCAGGGAAGTGAAGGCCCGCCCGTCCGCCCTCTGTGTCTGCTCGCCCAGCGTGGAAAGAATCTCCAGAGGAGTTCCATCAGCGGCGATCGCGCGAGGGAATCGCGAGGTGTCCCCCTTCACCCAGGCCGGCGCATAGCTCGACACGCTGTTCTTCCAGCTCCCGAACCACAGCAACACCAGGTGAAGATGCTGTTGCCGCGCCACATCCATCCAATGATCAAGAATTTGAAAGTCGAAGGTCCCTTCCACCGGCTCAATCTGCTCCCACGCCACCGGCATGAGTACCGTGTTCAGATGCATCTGCGCGAGCTTCGGTAGAATCTCATCGGCCTGTGCCGCCGTACCCGCGGAAGAGTTTCCCAGCTCGCCCCCGAGAATCAGATACGGCTTCCCATCCACGATCAGCTGCGTCGCGTCCCCCATCTGCCGCACCGCCGGCAACGAAGCTCCACGCCCCACCAGCCCGGAACCCAGGCACAACGTAGCCAACAGGATCTTTACTTTAAATATCAAGATCATCTCCCCGAATCGCGCACGAACATCCTAGCAGTCCCACCTAGCGAAGCGTCGAATTAAAGCGCTATAGTTGCTGAGCGACACGAAATCACCCCCTATGAAACCCAATTTTTGCGTCAACGCCTCCATCGCTCTCTCCATAGCCCTCACCACGCTCACACCCCGCGCGATTTCTCAAACTGCACCTCCGCAGTCCACCTGGATTGCAAGCTGGGGCTCCTCGCAACAAATCCCCGAGCCGCAGAACACTATGGCCCCAACTGATCTTACGGACGCCACCCTGCGCCAGATCGTACACCTCTCAGCCGGCGGCTCCGCGCTCCGCATTCACCTCTCCAACGCCTTCGGCACCGAGCCGCTGCACATCACATCGGCCCACATCGCAAAACCTCTCGCGCCCGACGCCGCAGCCATCGACCCCGAAACCGATCGCGCCCTCACCTTCGCCGGCGTCCCCGACGTCATCATCCCCGCCGGCGCAGAGTTCGTCTCCGACCCCATCACCCTCACGGTTCCTGCGCTCTCAGACCTCGCCATCTCCTTCCATCTCGACGCCCCGCCCGCGCGCGAAACCAGTCATCCCGGCTCGCGCGCCACCTCCTGGCACGTCCACGGCGATGCAGTCTCCGCCCCCACCCTCACCACCCCCAACAAGATCGACCACTGGTTTCAGCTCTCAGAAGTAGACGTCCAGTCCACCCCCACCGCCGCCACCATCGTCGCTCTCGGCGACTCCATCACCGACGGTCACGCTGCCATCACCAACGGCAATACCCGCTGGCCCGACGCCCTCGCCGCCCACCTGCAGCAATCGCCCGGTACTCAGACCATCGGCGTCTCCAACCAGGGCATCGGCGGCAATCATCTCCTCACCGACGGCCTCGGCCCCAACGCCCTCGCGCGCTTCGATCGCGACGTCCTTGCACCCGCCGGCGCACGTTGGGTCATCGTTCTCGAAGGCGTCAACGACCTCGGCGGCCTCACCCGCGACGGGGAAGTCTCCACCGACAAACACGCCGCTCTCGTCCAGCGAATCCTCGGCGCCTATCAACAGATCATCACGCGCGCCCACGCCCACCAGCTTCGCGTCTATGGAGCCACGATCACGCCCTACGCTGGCTCCGACTACTACCACCCCGGCCCCTTGAGCGAAGCCGATCGCCAAACCATCAACGCCTGGATCCGCAACCCCAGCCACTTCGACGCCGTCATCGACTTCGACGTAGTCGTCCGCGATCCCGCGCACCCCGACCATCTCCTGCCCGCCTACGACTGCGGCGACCACCTTCATCCATCGCCAGCTGGCTACAAGGCCATGGGCGACTCCATCCCCCTGACCCTCTTCACCCGCTAAGCCTTACGCCAGCCTCTGCGCAGGCGCTCCCAGCAGATCCTCAATCCGTATCGGCAGCTCGCGAACCCGAACGCCCGTCGCATGATGCACCGCGTTCGCAATCGCCGCCGCAACCCCCGCGAGTCCAATCTCCCCAACGCCCCGGGCCCCCAGTGCATTAATCACCAGGTCGGGATGATCCAGGAACGTAACATCGATCGCCGCAGCATCGGCATTCGTCGCCACAATATAGTCCGCTAGATTGTTGTTGATCGGCGCACCGGACCGCGCATCATAACGAGTCGCCTCAAACAGCGCCATCCCGATCCCCATCACCACCGCGCCCTCAATCTGATTCCGCGCCGGCTTCGGATTCAGAATCCGTCCCGCATCAATCACCGTCACCATCCGCGACACGCGCAGCCGCGCCGTCTCCGGTTCCCACGTCACCTCGGCAAACTGCGCACCAAACGAGTGCTGCGAAAACTTCCGGTCCGGCGCACCAAAGCTCCCAGCGCCTTTCCCGTTACCCGTCGCACTCCGCACGCTCGCCTTCGTCAAGATGTCGCCGAAGGGAATTGCCTTGCTCGCATCGCCATCCTTCAGCCGCACCTTCCCGTCGCCGAAATCCAGGTCCTTCGGCTCCTTGTCAACAAACACCGCGTCAGGCCCCGCCGTAGCAATCGCAAACAGCTTCCCAATCGCATTGTTCGCTGCGTCAATTACCGCAGGAATCACGCTGGCCGTAGCCCACGAGCCGCCCGAGATCGGCCCCAGCGGCAGGTCCGTATCTCCCAGCACCACCTCGATCCGATCATTCGCAATCCCCATGCGCTCGGCCACGATGTTCGACAGCACCGTGTACGTGCCCGTCCCAATATCCTGCGTAGCGCACGACACCCGCGCGTTCCCGTTCGACAGCAGCTCCACCGTCGCATGCGACTCGCAACTCTCCGCAATCCACGAGCATCCGGCAACGCCCCACCCCAGCGTCAATCCACTCTGCTCGCCCGTGCCCTTCATCGAACCCACCGCCGGCGTATACCGCGACCACCCAAACTTCTCCGCGCCCACATGCAGACACTCCACAAAGTGTCGCGAAGAGAAGGGAAGATCCTTCCCCTCATCCTTCGCTGGCTCGTTCAGCAGCCTTAGCTGGATCGGATCCATCTTCAGCGCAATCGCCAGTTCGTCCATCGCGGACTCCGTAGCAAACAGTCCCGGAACCGCGCCGGGCCCGCGCATCGACGTAGGCGTCCCCACATTCCTCCGCACAATCGCCGACGTAGCGCGAAGATTCGGCACGCTATAGCTATATCCCGTTGCCTCGCTGCAACCCTCCGAGTAATCGTCCAGCATCGAGGTGTGATTCAGCGAGTCGTGCATCAACGCCACCAGCTTGCCATTCGGCGTCGCTCCCAGTCGCACCCGCTGTTGCGTACGTGGCCGATGCCCCACATTCTGAAACATCATGTCGCGTGTCACCACCAGCTTCACCGGCCTTCCCAGGTTCCGCGAGGCCTGCGCGCAAATCAGCTCGTGCGGCCACGGCCACAACTTGCCCCCAAAGCCCGACCCCAGGAACCGCGAGATCACCCGCACATTCTCTATCGGAACGCCCAGCATCTGCGCCAGCACATTCTGAGAGTTGCACACCGCCTGCGTCGTCTCGTACAGCGTAAAATTCTGCCCATCGAAGTCCGCCACCGAAGCATGCAACTCAATCGGATTGTGCGTCTCCGTTGGCGTCGCATACGTCTCGTCAATCTTCACGGGCGCTGTCTTGAACGCCGCATCCGGGTCCCCGCGCTTCGAATCCTCAGTAGGCTTCTCAACCGCCTCGGCCTCGGTAAACTTCGTCGACACATTGATCGGCGCCGCCTGATACGTTGCCACCACCGCATTCGCAGCCGCCATCGCCTGCTCAAACGTCAACGCCACCACCGCCGCCACATACTGCCCGTAATACCGAACCACGTTGTCCTCAAACGGCGGCCGCTTCTCATCCAGAATTCCCGAAAACCCCGACGGCGGCCCCGCCCGATAGATCTTCCCGATATTGCCGCTGTGATACACCGCCTTCACGCCCGGCATAGACTGGGCGCGGCTCACATCCAGCTTCGTGATCTTCCCGCTCGCAATCGTCGCGCACACAGGAACCGCATACAGCATGCCCGGCAGGTTGTAGTCAGACGAGTACATTGCCGCGCCGCTAACCTTCAGCGGCCCATCCACGCGCGGCAGCGATCCATTGGTGCGGGGCGGAACTGTAGATTGCGTCGCCATAAAAATCTCCTTCGCGTTCCCTTACGCGTTCTTGGTTGCCAGTGTCAGCGCATGCGCGATACACCGCTTCGTCAGTTCAACTTTGAAACCATTCTCCGTCTGCGGCCGCGCGTCCCTTACAGCCATTGCCGCTGCCCGATGAAACGCCGCACCCTCAGCCGGTTGATGCAGCAGCGCCGCTTCCGCCTCATGCGACCTCCACGGCTTCGTCCCCACCCCGCCCAGCGCCACACGTATGTACGAAAATTTCCCGCCCGAAATCTCCGCAACAATCGCAGCCGACGAAAGCGCAAACTCGTACGACGCGCGATCCCGCAGCTTCAAATAAACCTGCTTCGATCCCTTCCGCGCCGCCGGCAGCGTCACCTGCGTAATCAACTCGCCCGGCGCCACCACCGTCTCAATATGTGGCGTCGATCCCGGCAGCAAAAAGAAGTCTCCGATCGGCACATCGCGCGTCCCCTTGCTGCCCTGGATCGTAACCACCGCCTCCAGTGCGGTCAGCGCCACGTTCATGTCCGACGGATTGGTCGCGATGCAATCCTTGCTCGTTCCCAAAATCGCCAGCGATCGGTTGTCCCCCTCAATCGCCGAGCACCCCGACCCCGGCGTGCGCTTGTTACACGCCATCGCCGTATTCCGAAAATACATACACCGCGTCCGCTGTAACAAATTCCCCCCCGTAGTCGCCATATTCCGCAGCTGCGGCGAAGCCCCCGCCAGCAGCGCCTGCGACAACACCGAGTACTCCTCCTGCACCACCGCATGATGCGCAAGATCCGAGTTCCGCACCAGCGCCCCCACCCGCAACCGCCCATCCGGCAGCCGCTCAATCGTATCCAGTCCAATCCGATTGATGTCCACCAGCCGCGTCGGCCGCTCAACATCCAGCTTCATCAAATCGAGCAGCGTCGTTCCACCCGCAATAAATCGAACGCCCTCCTGCCCGACAGTATTCGTCGCCGCCGCTGCGTCCGTCGCACGGGAATAGGTGAAGGCTTCCATAACGCATCTCTCAATCTGCGCAGTTAAGCGCGCTGCCGAACCTGTTGAATCGCCGCAACAATATTGGGATACGCCCCGCAACGGCAGATATTCCCGCTCATCAACTCCTTCACATCCGCATCCTTTGGCCCGCACGGCTCTTTCAGCAGCGCCACCGCGGACATGATCTGCCCCGAGGTGCAATACCCGCACTGGTAGCCGTCATGCTCCACGAACGCAGCCTGCATCGGATGAAGATTCTCCGGCCCCCCCAGCCCTTCAATCGTAGTAATCGCATCCCCCTCATGCATCACCGCGAGCGTCAAACACGAGTTGATCCGGCGGCCGTTCACATGCACCGTGCACGCCCCGCATTGCCCGTGATCGCAACCCTTCTTGGTGCCCGTCAGCACCATCGTCTCGCGCAACCCATCCAACAGCGTCGTCCGAGAGTCCACCTCGATCGCATGCGCCTTCCCATTCACGTTCAGCGTGATGGCAATGGCACCCTCCACCTTCTCGCCTCTCTCCACGGACTTTGTCACCGGTTCCTCCGTCTGCACGGCTCGAGCCACCAGCGGTGCGGTCGTCACCGCAACACCCGCAGCGCCCACCTGCGAAAGAAACGAGCGACGCGTAACCCGTCCTACCCGCGACGCAACCTCTGCCCTATCTTCATTGTTCACGGCCATTTGGAATCTCCCTCGAACCTGTGCTGGTTGGCCTGGCGTCCCGTAGGAAGCCCCAGACGAATTCCTTGCTGAATTCTAAGCGCACCCGCCTTCGAACGTCACGCCCACCCAAAATCTCCCTATGCCACACCCACCGCCGTCAGGCTTCGTCCACCACCTCAAACGGCCGCATCATGTCATTCGACTCATGCTCAAGAATGTGGCAGTGATACAAATACTTCCCCGTATATCCCTCAAACTTCGTAATAATCCGCGTAATCATTCCCGGCGGACACTGCACCGTATCCTTCCATCCCATCTCATTCGGCTCCGGCGTCATCGCCGCCGCCAGGTACCGCAGCCCCTTCGCATTGCGATACGCAAACACATCAAACGTCCTCCGGTCCAGCACCTGGAAACGCACCAGGTGAAGATGGATCGGATGCGTGTCTTCGGTCAGATTCACGAACTCCCACACCTCCGTAGAATTCAGCCGCGGCCGCTCCGTCACCGGCTCCATCCAACGTTTGCGGTTCAACACCATCAGCATCGAATCGCCGCGCCCATTGAGTGCCTCATCCAGGGTAATCGTTCGCGTAACCGCCGCCGTCGCCACATCCGTCCGCGCCACCGCCTTGAATCCCACCGGAAATTTACTTGGCAGCAGGGAACCAGCTTCACCCCGATCCTCCACGCCCGCCGTGCGCGCAGCACCAACGCGCGCAGGACCCACGCGGAACTGCAGAATCTCCAGCCCCCCATTCTTCAAATGAACCTGCTGCCCGGCAGCGCCCGAAAAGTCAATCAGCAGATCCGCGCGTTCCGCCGGCGCCAAATTCAGATACCCCAACCTGACCGGTGCCGACAGCAATCCCTGGTCCGACCCAACCTGCCAGAACGCCTGCCCCTTCTCCATCGACAACGCAAAGAACCGGCTGTTGGCCCCATTCAGCACCCGAAACCGATACAGCCGCGGCTCCACCTCAACATACGGCCGAATCTTCCCATTCACCAGAATCGCATCGCCATCAAACTCCGGCACCCATGGATGCTCCGGATCACCCGACGTCGGATAGTACAGCTGTCCATCCACGCTGAAGTTGCGGTCATACAGCACCAGCGGAATCTCATGCCGCCCCTTCGGCAGATCGAGCGAGTCTTCGCGCTCATCGCGCAGCAACATCATCCCCTGCAACCCGGCATAAATATTCAGCCGGTTCAGCCCCATCGCATGATCGTGATACCACAGCGTTGCCGACTCCTGCTCCAGCGGATAGTGGCACACGCGGCTCTGACCCGGCGTGAACCAGTCGTCCGGATAGCCATCATCCTTCGTCGCTACCCGCGCCCCATGCAGATGCGCCACCGCCCGCACCTCCGGCAGATCGCGCCCACACCCATGCAGCGAGTAATCCACCGGAAGAAAATGCTTGCGCGGCAGGGAATTGACCCACTCCACCCGTATCGCCCGCCCGCTCCTGCCCTCAATCAGAGGACCCACCGGCGTACTCCCATAGCTCCACAGCCGCGTCGCCGGAACATCCCGATGCACCTTCGCATGAATCTCCCGCATCACCACGCGCTGCGCATGCGGCCCCACCGGCGTCACGCGCTCCGGCATCGGCAGCGCATCCACAAACGGCGTCAGCCCCAGCGAATGCAGCATCACCCGCGGCGGTTCGTCCGGGCGCACCACCGGCCCCGCCGGCATGGACATCCCCTGCATCATCTGCGCCGCCAACCCGCGCCGCGCACCCCACCCCAAACCCACGGCCGACACCTGTTGAAGAAAGCGACGTCGGCTGCCAGACAAGCGATCAGATCTCCGTGGATTCCAAAAAAGAAGAAGCACGCACCCGTGTGTGTTGCGAGTGCGTGCTTTCAAGTTAAACAGACTGTATGAATAATCCGTGAACGCCGCTTAGTTGCCGCTGGTCACTGCGCCAGTCGTCGGATTCAGCAGCACCACGTTCGCATTCGGAGCCACATTGTTGGTGAAGTTGAACATGTTGTTGAGCGTCCCCGCGCTGGAGTCGAACGACCCCGTCCCAACCCTCTGGCTGCTCAGGAACGTGTCCTCGATAAACCGAATCACCGACGCCTGGTCCGTCACCGTATTGTCGATAGCATTCTTGTTCGCCCATGGCGAGATCACCAGCAGCGGCATCCGCGGCCCATGTCCGCAACGTCCCTGCACAGGCTTCCCGTTGGAGTTCGGTCCCGGCAGCGCCGACGCCGCAGCACCCGCGCTGATGCAAACGCCCGCTCCGTTCAGCGAGTCCTGCGCCGTTGCCGACCCGTTCACAAAGTCCGTCAGGTGGTCGTACCATCCGTCCGAATCGTCATACGCGATGATGATCGCCGTGCTCGACCAGAACGACGACTGCTCCAGCGCGTTGATCGTGTTCACCAGGAACGTCTGCTCATCCAGCGGATCGGAGTATCCAGCATGCGCATCCTGGAATCCCGGAGCCTTCAGGAAGCTCACCGCAGGCAGGTTCCCGGCGGCCAGCGCCGTCGTAAAGTCCTGAATATCGTACTGATGGTTCGCCGTGGCAGACCCCGTATCCGCCGCCGTGCCAATCACCGCAGTCGACACCGGCCGGATGTGCGTCGGATTCGCCGTGCTCGCGTAATACTGGAACGGCTCGTGATGCGGAATATAATCGGCCTTCAGCGGATTCCCCGGGATGTGTACCGCTCCCGTGCTCCGCGCGCAGCCCGTCGTCCCATTGGTGTTGGTCGTGCTCAGGTTGAAGCCGCCCGAGAACATCCCCCAGGTCACGCCCGCCGCGTTCAGCAGGTCGCCGATATTCTTGCCCTGCATGCTCACGTTCGCGCTGGCAGACGAGCACACATCGTTCGCCGGGTCTTCATCTCCAGTCAGCGTGTATCCACCCTGCCCATCGGCCACCACGCCGCTCGCAGCTCCCGTCGTGTACGTCGCCACGCCATTCGTCTGGCCCGCCACAAGGTTCAGCGCGCCCTGCGTCGATGCACCAAACGTGCTCCCGAACGAGTGGTCGTTCAGCGCATAATGCTGCGCGTAATTCCACAGCGCCGTCACCGAATTGCCGTCGTAGTAGCCCATCGTCAGGCCAGTCGTATTCGCAATCGAAGGCGCGCCCGTCGCCGTCGCCAGCGCCAGTCCATCTGAGGTCCCTACCGACAGCGGAAACTGGTCCATCTTTCCGCCATCGAACGCCGTCTGCTCCGGCCCATAATTATGGTCCTGGTCATTCGTGCCCGCCTGGCTGGGGTCCAGCCGGAAGGGGTTCGACGCTCCCGTCCCATTCACAATATTGAGGTTAGGATTCGCCGTCAGCAACTCCGGGCTCGTCGTGTAATTCGCGATGTTCGTCGGTGTCCCCGTCGCAGCCGTAAACTTCGACGCATCTGTCGAAAGGTTCGCCGCCATCGGATACGTCCCGAAGTAATGGTCAAACGAGATGTTCTCGTTGAAGATCACCACCACGTGCTTGATTACTTGGGAGCTGGTCACCGGCGTAACCACAGCCGGCGGAACCACAGTAGCTGGCGCAGGCGAATACCCGGTGCAACCAGTGAGCACCATAAGTGCAATTAACGAAAGTGCTGAAACCTGACGAATCATTCTGCGCGCCTCAATCCAGTTGGTGTTTTTAGAACACCTCCACAGATACAGCGCGAATGTGAACGCAGCTTTAAAGCCGCGTGAATCTCGTAACCGGCTCTCCAAACAGGTGGAGAACTTGTTGATCCGCAAGCCCTCCCAACGTCCCCCGTCTGCCTTATTCCTGCTTGCTATTTCCTCCGTCCCGTTTCGAAGGGGCACGACTTCAGTCGTGCCAATCAGGCCAAAAAATGATGAGGGGCTTCAGCCCCTGGGGGCAAGCTCTGATTTCTACGGATTCTGCTCAAGCCAGTTTCAGCTCGATCGTCTGCGCCTCGGCATCCAGCTTCACAATCTGGAAGCTCCGAACCTGCCCCACCGCCAGCGGCTCAGCCTTCTTCTTGGCCGTATCCGCCCCGCCCTTCCACCGCGCGCTCAGCATCGACCCAAGCTGCGACAGATCCACCCCGCCCCCGCCCGTGCTCTCCTCCGCCTCCGCACTCGCCTCCATCGTGCACCTCGCGCGAATCCCTTCGCCCAGCTCCACCACCACCGACCCCGCGCCCTGCTCCACCACGCGTCCCGAAACCGTGTCGCCCGCCTTGTGTTCCTCCAGGTATTCGCCCAACCCGGTCGGCACCAGCTGCTTCATGCTCAGCTTGATCTGCCGTTTCTCTGCATCGACCGCCACCACCTGCGCCTTCACCCGCTCGCCCACGCGCAGCACATCCTGCGGATGATTAATCCGCCGGTCCGCCACGATCTCGCTCACGTGCACCAGCCCTTCCACGCCCTCGGCCAGCTCCACAAACGCCCCAAACTTCGTCAGCCGCGTCACCGGCCCTTCCACTTGCGACCCCACCACGAACTTCTTCGCCACATCCGTCCACGGATCGCCCAGCGCCTGCTTCAACCCCAGCGAAATCCGCTTGCTTGCCGTATCCACCGCCAGCACCACCGCCTCCACGCTGTCGCCTTCCTTCAGCATGTCGCTCGGCTTCCGCACCTTCTTCACCCACGACATCTCGGACACGTGAATCAGACCCTCGATCCCCGGCTCCAGTTCCACAAACGCCCCAAAGTCCATCAGCCGCGTCACCGTCCCCGTAATTCGCTGGCCCACCGCATACGTCGCGGCAGCCCCGTCCCAGGGCTCCGGCTGCAACTGCTTCAGCCCCAGCGAAATCCGCTTCGTCTCCGGATCCACGCTCAGAACCTTCACCTCAATCTGCTGCCCCACGCTCAGCACATCTTCCGCAGCCTTCACCCGGCTCCAGGCCATGTCGCTGATATGCAGCAGCCCGTCGACACCCCCGAGATCCACGAACGCCCCATACGCCGCGAAGCTCCGCACCGTCCCCGTCACCACCTCGCCCTCGCGCATCCCGGACAGCCGAGTCGCCTGCAGCGCAAACGCCTCCTCCTCCAGCACCGCCCGCCGATCCACCACTACATCCTCTTCCACCGTATCGAGCTTCGTGATGCGGCAGGTAATCTGCTGCCCCACCAGCTTCTCCATCTCTCCAGCCTCACGCGTCCCACTGCGCGAAGCCGGCATGAACGCGCGCACGCCCACATCCACCGTGAGCCCGCCCTTCACCACGCCCGTAACCGTTCCCACCACCGCAGTCTTGCTGGCAAACGCCTCTTGCAGCGACGCCCAATCCGTAGCCTGCGCCACCCGCAGCAGCGACAGCTCGTAGTACCGCTCCACATTCCGGCCCTTCACCGAAACCGAAAATTTGTTCCCCGCCTCCACGCCCTCGGCATTGTTCGCAAACGCCGTCCGCGCCAAAATCCCCTCAGTCTTATACCCGATATCCAGGTAAACAAACTCCGCATCCAGAGACACCACCGTCCCCTCGAGCTGCTTCGCATCGCCCTCCGCCTTATGCGTATGGCTATGTTCAAACTCGGCCAGCATCTCGCTGAATGATTCGGTCGATTCTTCAGCAGCACTATCAACATCGTGGAGGGGCGTAGCGATCTTTTCGTCAGGCATCATGTCGCCTAACATTCTTTCACGAACCGCCCGCCGACCGTCAGGCACCCATCCGTCCTCACCGGCACACTTTGCATTTGCCTTTCTTTCTATCGTTTCCTCCAAGAATCCGCTTCGCCGCCCGTAACGAATACGCCGTCATTCCCGCTCCGTCTAAAGAACGAAGAACGAAGAACGAAGAACGGAGAACCGAGAACGGACAACGGAGAACGAAGAACGCAACCCTCCGCGCTCTACTCCCCGGCAACGCTCAAGTCCGCAATCTCCGGCTCCCGCCGTCTCTTCAGGTCTCCCGTAAGCAGCACATCCAGGAACCGATGCACCTCGTATCCCGCAACCTTCGCCGCATACGCCAGGTTCGCCGCAATCGCCGTCACATCCTGCGCCGCCTTGGTCTGCACCGCGGAGCCCTCCGCAATCGCTATCAGCGCCGGCAACTTCAGCCAGCACACAAACGACTCGAAGCCCTCCTGCGCAAAGTACTCCGGCTCGTGAGCCTCGCCATGAATCCCCGTCAGCCAGCGCACATCCGCGTCGTTCCAGAACTCCGCCGACCGCACTGCAGCCGAGCACGACCCAAACTGATTCATCAGCAGCAGCGCCCGAACCTGTGCCGCCGCTCGCCAAGCCTGTTCGCCGTGCACACCCACCGCCGAGAACGCCTCTGCCAGCGCATGCCGCAGCCGCAGCCCGTCATAGAGCGCCATCGCCGCCGCCGGTGTCGGCAGCTCGCGCATCGCAATCCACGCCATCGCCGGCGCCCACGTCTGCGCCGCGGGAATCCGCACATCGTTGCTCGGCAGCACAAACCGCGCCGCCGCCTGCAGCGTCTCCGGATACTTCAGCACCATCCACGGCAGCCGCACCGCCGCCGCACTCATCACCGCCGCGCGATCCTCCGCACCCTCTGCCGCATCGCCAGCGCCGCCCTGCTCCGCAGCCGTAGAATCCTGCTTGCCCGCCGCCTCCGCAACGTCTTCGCCCGCCGTCGAAACCGAGATCCACGCCGGCCCCTCGGCAGCCGCATCTACCTGCGTTCCGCCCAGCTGCGCCAGGTACAGCGCCGTCTCCGCAAACCGATGCACGCTGGCGGTGAACTCACTCAAGCCCTCCGCGAACGCCGGGTCTTCCGCCTCCACCTCAGGCTTTGCGACCAGCTCCGTCATCGAGGCCACCTTCGCGCGTTTCCCGGCCTTCGCCTCAACCTCCAGCTCCCGCGTCAGCGACCTGTAGGCCGCCTTCGTGAACATCTGAATCGTCTCTTCGCTGATCGTCCGGTGCAATATATCCACCAGCGGTTGCAGCCGCAGTTGCGACAGCGCCTCGTCTACGCTGTATACCCCCGACCCATGCAGCGCATCGCACAGCCGGTCCCACGGATACGCCTCCGACGGCCTCAGCTCCCGCCAATCCAGCAGCACCAGATGCTGATACCCGCGCAAATCCACCGTCAGCCCGTGATCGCGAAAATCCCGCGCCCGCCGCAGATATTCCAGCCCCTGCGCGGTATCGCGGTACGCCAGAATCGCGTCGTCTTCCCACGGCAGCCGCAGCCCCTCGTACAAACTCTTCTGCCGCAGCGCCCCACTCTGCTTCTCCAGATATCCCACCGACATCTTGATCGTCCCATGCGTCGATCCGTACCGGTTGTTATAAAGAATCAGCCCCCTCTGGTCCCCGCACATATTCGAGTACGCAAACACGTTCTCGTCCACGTCCCCGCCATCCGTCCAGAAGTCATACATCACAAAGTCCGTGCTATCGGCGAACAGCCGCCGGTTCTTCAGCAGCGGCGCAATCAGCTGCTGATGCCGCGCAATCATCCCCTCATTCGCCTTCTCATCCAGCCGCGCCTGCTTGAAGTCCATCCCGTACCGCTCGGTATATCCCTCAATCTGCCCATGCCCAAACATCGGCAGCCCCGGCAGCGTAGCCAGCAGCACCGACACGCCAAAATACTTATCCCCCCACCCAAACTGATCAATCGCCGTCCGCTCATCCGGATTGCTCATGAAGTTCACGTACCGCTTTAAAATATCCGGATCAAACTCCACCGTCTTTTTCAGATACGAACGATACTTCGCATTCTCCTCATCGCGCAGCATGTTCATGAACGCGCTGTTGTACACGCGATGCATTCCCAGCGTCCGCACGAAATATCCTTCAAGCAGCCAGAACGCCTCAGCCAGCAGCAGCGTTCCCGGAACCTCGACCGCCACGCGATCCACCACCTCGCGCCAGAACTCATGCGGCATCAGCGCATCGAAAGCCTCCTGCGACATCGCATTCTCCGCCCGCGACGGAATCGATCCGCCCGCACCCGGCAGCGGAAACCAAAGCCGCTGCACATGCCGTTTTGCCAACACCATGGCCGCATCAAACCGGATAATCGGGA
Organism: Acidobacteriaceae bacterium; assembly: GCA_035482415.1. Taxonomy (GTDB): domain Bacteria; phylum Acidobacteriota; class Terriglobia; order Terriglobales; family Acidobacteriaceae; genus Granulicella. The sequence goes on from DATHQT010000059.1 coordinate 83,275, forward strand.
ACCGCCGAGCGACATTGAGGATGACCTGGATCACATGCTCGCGCACATACTCCTTCGAGTAATCCAGCTGCGCCGTATCGTTCCACGCAAACGTCGTCCCATCATTCCCGTGATACATATACCGCGTCGCGCCATCGCGATAATGCCTCAGCCGAAACACCACCGCCGCATCCGTCTGATCGTAGTAATGATCCTCAATCTTGATCTCCACGCGGCTGTCGGTAGAAAGATCCGGCCCCTCAAAGCTATAAGCAGGGAACGGACTCTCCCACCGCGAAATAAACCAGTCCGGATTCTCAATCACCCAGTCCGAATCAATCCCCATATGATTCGGCACCATATCGCTAGCCAGCCGCAGCCCCGCCATGGCCGCGCGATACTTCAAATTCTCGTAAGCCTGCTCGCCGCCCAAATCTTCCGCAATCGAATAATCCTTCAGCGAATAAGCCGACGCCACCGCCTCGCGATTTCCCCTCAACCGCTTTATCGTCTTCGACGCCCGGCTCCGCTCCCACAACCCAATCAGCCACAGCCCGGTAATCCCGCGATCCGCCAGCAGCCTTAGCTCTTCATCCGGAATCTGATCCAGCCGATGAATGTGCCGCAGATATTTCTTCGACAGCTGCTCCAGCCACACATACGTACTCTTCGCCATCAGCACCACGGTAGGCATCCACGCCTGGTCTGCGCTGAACGCCTCATACTCCGTCAGCGGCGCCTGGTAGCCCGCAGGATACCGCCGCCGCCGCACGCCATCATCGCCAACCACCCACTCCGAATCGAAGCCGATGTACTCGTCCCCAACGAACCCCTCGCCCCCGCGATACTCTCCATGCCGATGCCAATCCGGCCCGGGCGGATGAAACCTCATCCAGATCGCCAGCTCTTCCTCGCGCAGCGTATCGATCGCCAGCAGCACCTTCTTCAAGTCCTCGCCCAGATACCCGGCCCACTTCTCGCTGATGAAATCCAGCTGCCCCGTCAGCGAATCCGGCGAAGCCAGCATCGGCGCCCGCAGCGCATCCAGCAATGTCCCCAGGCTCGCATCAATCTTCGGCCGCGTAGCAAAAAAATCCGGCAACCCTGTCGTCGCGCCCGCATACGCCGTCTGCTGCTTCAGCAGCTTGTCATCGAACAGCCGCTTGAACGGCACATACGCCGGATTACTATTCGCAATCCAAAGCAGCAGCATCTCTTCAAACGCAATCTCGCGATTCGGCTGCCCCACGGTCTCGCCCTTCAGCCACTCCTCGGCCGTAACCGTCCCGCGATACACATCCACGGTAGGGAACTGCTGCACAAATCGCAGCAGCAGCCGCTCACTCTCCGCCGGCGTCACCTGCGCGCCCAGCCACTTCACCGCAGCCGACATCACCGCCGGGTCCTGCTCCCTGCGATACCGCGCCACCAGCGCGTGACTCAACTCATCAATCATCCCCATCGCAAACAGCGCGCCGGCATTCACCTGCCCCGCGATCTTCTGCTCCGGCGTCTCCACCTCCGCTCCCGGAAGTTCATTCAAATCCTGTGCAAGCTTCCGCGCGGCAGCAACATTTGCAAAGACAACATTCCCCGTGAAGCTGAACAGAACATCCTTCAGGTCCAGTCGTTCGCGGATCGATCGTGAGATGTGAAATTCCATGCGTCTCTATAACTTTCCGGCGCAACTTCGCCTGCGACTAACTATAGTGCCTTCCCATGAGATGCAGCATCCGGCAAAATCCGCATTCACAGCCACCGTCTTCCCATCCGCCGTTGCCTTTGCTTTTGCCCTTGCCTTTCTTTCTGTCATTCCCTCCGGGAATCTGCTTCTTCCGTTGCCTTTGTCTTTCTTTCTGTCATTCCCCTGGGAATCTGCTGTTCGCAATGTCACAGCATCGCCACCGCGCGTCGGCTACCCTCCACCCCATGCCCCGCGAATTTCATTTCTGGGTCTACATCCTCTCCAGCCGTTCCAGAAACCTCTATGTAGGCATGACGAACCATCTGCCCCGCCGAACAGAAACTCACCAACAACGAAATCCGGGAACTCACACCACCCGGTACGCGATTCATCGCCTCGTCTACTTCGAATACTTCCGATATGTCCGAAGCGCCATCGCACGCGAGAAGGAGCTCAAACGACGTAGCCGCGAACAAAACGTTGAACTAATCGAGCGCCTCAACCCAACCTGGGACGACCTGTACCCAACCCTCCAGGACCCAACCGAACCAAAGCCCTGATAAGGACCTTCGCGAGTTGCCCTTGCCTTTCTTCCGCCTTTGCCGTTGCCCTTCTTTCTGTCATTCCCCTCGGGAATCTGCTTCTTCCTTTGCCCTTGCCTTTGCATTTTTTTCTGTCATTCCCTCTGGGAATCTGCTTCTTCCTTTGCCCTTGCTCCCGAGACAGAACGCTCGCACACAACGCGCACCCATAGCCCTGCACCCCAAAACTGTACAATCGCCCTGTTCCTTCATTGCAATGTCTGCATGACTTGAACGCCGTTCACCACGGAGGAAACGTGGCTTACCTGATCGACTCGAAACAAACCAAGCCCGCCTGGCGCAACCGCATCCTCATCCTCTCTGCCCTCATCCTGCTCGCCCTCATCTTCAGCGCCACCACCATCCTCTCCTCCTGGGTCGACCTCCAGTGGTTCGGCTCGCTCGGCTTCGGCAGCGTCTTCTGGAAGATCCTCACCCTCCAGGCCGGCGTCTTCCTCGCCATCGCCGCCCTCACCTTCGCGATCCTCTTCGCCGCCTTCACCACCCTCCGCCGCGTTCACTCCGCCGATCTCCCGCGCGCCCAGGCCATCATGTTTGGCGGCCAGACCTTCAACCTCAGCGTCGAACCCGTCCTCCGCGTCTTGTCCCTCGTCGTGGCCCTCCTCATCGCCCTCATCTCCGGCGCCTCCATCATGTCGGACTGGCCCCAGCTAGCCCTCTTCTGGTACGCCCCCCACGCCACAGGCCACCGCATTAACGGGATCCCAGCTGATCCAATCTTCGCCAAGCCCCTCAACTTCTATCTCTTCACCCTCCCCGCCTGGAACCTCCTCAACGACTGGCTCCTTACCCTCGCCCTCGCCATCTGCGCCGCCGCCGCCATCTACTTCGTCATCACCAGCAGCACCCGCGCACTCGACAAACGAACCACCGGCGTCTTCACCTCCTCCCCTTGGCGAGGCCTCTCCCTCGCCATCGCCTTCCTCCTCCTAGTAGTAGCCAGCATGGTCTACGTAAGCCGCTACGAACTCCTCCTCGACCACCACACCATCTTCGACGGCCTCAACTACACCGACGCCCACATCACCATCGGCGGTCTGCTCGTAGTCACCCTCGCCCTCATCGCCGGCGCCATCATCGCCGCCATCAACGCTCTCCGCATCCCGCGCGGCCGCCTCATCGCCGCCTCCATCGCGCCCGCAGCCATCTGCTACGTAGCGCTAGGCCTCATCGGCTGGTACGTCAGCAACTTCATCGTCAAGCCCAACGAGCTAGTCCGCGAGAGTCCATACATCACCAACAACATCCAGGGCACCCGCCAGGCCTACGGCCTCGACCGCTTCCACCAACAAGAATTCCCCGCCGAAACCACCATCGAGTCAGCCGACGCCGCCAACAACCAGCCCACCCTCCAGAACATTCGCCTCTGGGATTGGCACGCCCTCCAGGACACCCTCCGCCAGGTCCAGGAAATCCGCACCTACTACGATTTCCCCGACATCGACATCGATCGCTACGAGGTTAACGGAACCACGCGCCAGGTCATGCTGGCCGCCCGCGAGCTCAACATCGACAAGCTCCCCATCAGCAGCCGCAACTGGATCAACGAGCGCCTCACCTACACCCACGGCTACGGCGTCACGATGAATCCCGTCAACGGCTTCACCTCCGAAGGCCTCCCCCTCTTCCTGCTCAGCAACATGCCCGTCCAGTCCACCAGCCCCAACCTCACCGTCACCCGCCCCGAAATCTACTTCGGCGAGCTCACCAACTCCGACGTCTACGTCAACACCCACCAACAGGAATTCGACTACCCGCAAGGCCAGGGCAACAACTTCACCTCCTACCAGGGCACGGGCGGCATCCGCCTCGGCGGCTTCCTCCGCCGCATCCTCCTCGCCATCGATCGCGGCGACCTCGGCAAGCTCCCCTTCAGCGACGACGTCACCCCCGACAGCCGCCTGCTCATGCGCCGCAACATCCGCGAGCGCGTAGCGGCCCTCGCCCCCTTCCTCACCTTCGACCGCGATCCCTACCTCGTCGTCGGCGACACCGGCCGCCTCTCCTGGATCCTCGATGCGTACACCACCTCCGACACCTACCCCTACTCCACCCACTACAACCTCGGCGACAACCCCGTAAACTACATCCGCAACAGCGTCAAAGTAGTAGTCGACGCCTACAACGGCGCCGCCACCTTCTACGTCTTCGACTCCCCAAGTGGGAGCCAGGACCCCATCATCGCCACCTACCGCGGCATCTTCCCAACCCTCTTCCGCGACGCCGCCACCATGCCCGCGGACCTCCGCCGCCACGTCCGCTACCCCGAAGACATCTTCACCCTCCAATCCGAGGTCTACGGCCTCTACCATATGACCAACCCCGAAGTCTTCTTCAACCGCGAAGACCTCTGGACCGTAGCCACCGAAAACGGCACCGACGCCGACGGCCAGCAAGCCGTCCTCCCCATGAAGCCCAACTACGTTCTCATGAAGCTGCCCCGCGTAGCCTCCGAACCCAACGCAAACAAGGAAGAGTTCGTCGAGATCCTCCCCTTCACCCCGGCCAACCGCAACAACCTCATCGGCTGGATCGCCGGCCGCTGCGATGGCGACGACTACGGCAACGCAGTAGTCTACGACTTCCCGAAGACCCGCCTCGTCGACGGCCCGCAACAGATCGAAGCCCGCATCGACCAGAACGCCCAACTCTCCGGCCAGCTCACTCTCTGGAACCAGCAGGGCTCGCACGTCCTCCGCGGCAGCCTGCTCGTCATCCCCACCGGCCGCGCCCTCCTCTACGCCGAGCCCATCTATCTCCAGGCGCAACAATCCCCCATGCCCGAGCTCCGCCTCGTCGTCCTCGCCCTCCAGGACAAGCTAGCCTACGGCCCCACCTTCCAGTCAGCCCTCACCTCGCTCTTTGGCGGCGAACCCTCCTCCCTCACCGCCGCCGAACCCTCCCAGCCCGCCCCCGCCCCAAACCAGCCCGGCCCCTCCGCCGCTTCCACTCCGAGCCAGCCCACCACCCAATCCCTCATCGCCGAAGCCAGCCGCGACTTCGCCGACTACCAGCGCCTCACCGCCGCCGGCAAGCTAGCCGAAGCCGGCCAGAAGCTCGACGCCCTCAAGCACACCCTCGACCAGCTCAACGCCCACCCAAAATGACGATAATCGCCGCACCTGCGCCATATGACCCATCTATCTAGCCGATAGGTCTCGGCTCTGAAAATTTACTGCCAAAACCCAGCGCCGGCACTCGATTTGCGTCCCGAAACGGACCTAAAGCGTACCGTGAGCACGCAGACTTCGCCCATTTTCACCCCGCAGGGCTAGAATGAGTCTCAACTCCCAACCGACGCGGTGTACCGATGAGCAGTGGCGTCCAGGATTCAGACGATATCGATGACGAGATGAAAGACCGCGCCTCTGCCGAGCGCTGGCTGGCCGCCATCGTCGAATCCTCCGACGACGCCATCCTCAGCATGGACCTCACCGGCCACATCACCAGCTGGAACGCGGCCGCAACCCGCATATTTGGCTATGAGATACAGGAAGTCATGGGTCGCCCCGTCTCCCTCCTCGCCTGGCCCGGAGAAGAGGAGCGCATCGAGCAATTCCTCGAAACCCTCCGCCGCGGCAACCGCGTAGACCATACAGAAGTCTCCCGGAAACACAAGAATGGAAGAAAGATTCTGGTGTCCCTCAGCCTCTCGCCCATCGTGGATTCCTGGGGCACCATCATCGGCATCGCCAAGATCGCCCGCGACATCACCGAGCGCGCCGAGGCCGCCGGAGCCCTCGCCGATAGCAAAGCCCGCCTCGTCGAGCAGGAGGCCAACTCCCGCGCCGAAATGCTCGCCGAACGCAAATTCCGCGAGCTCATCGAAAATGCTCCCGACGCCATCCTCCAGGTCAACCAGGCCGGCGCCATCGTCATCGCCAATCGCACCGCCGAAACAATGTTTTGCTATACCCGCGAAGAGTTGATGGGCCTGAGTGTCGATCTCTTAGTCCCCGAAGCCAATCGCGCCGCCCATCCAACCCACCGCAAAACCCTCGCAAGCGCAGGCAAGAGCCGCCCAATGGGCCTGGGCCTGGATCTCTTCGCGCAGCGTAAGGATGGCACCCAGTTCCCTGTAGAAATCAGCCTAAGCCCCATGAATACGGAAACCGGTGTTCACGTCACCGCCGTCATTCGCGACGTCACCGAACGTAAGCTGACCGAACAACGCGTGCGAACGCTGCAGGAAAGTTACATGACCGAGCTGGAGGAAAGGCACAAGGAAGCCGAACGCCTCAACCAGCTCAAAAGTGAGTTTATGGCCAGCATCAGCCACGAACTCCGCACGCCTCTCCACACCATCATCGGTTTCGCAGAGCTTATGCAGGAAGAGGGGGAAGGCCCGCTCAATTTCAAGCAGAGACGATTTATGCACCATATTCACGTTGATTCCGAACACCTGCTCGGCTTAATCAACGATGTCCTTGACCTCAGTCGCATCGAGGCCGGCGGCCTTAACCTGCACCCAGAGCCGGTCCGTTTGCTACTAATCGTCGCCGAATCAATCAACGCCATCCAGCCCTACGCAGACTCAAGGTCAGTGGCTATCATCATGGGCGCCGAGATTGACTTCAGCGTCATCGCAGACCCCATGAGACTCCGCCAGATCCTCTATAACCTCCTCAGCAATGGAGCCAAATTTACGCAGCCCGGCGGCGAAGTCCATGTCGATGCCGTCGTGCAGGAAAACACCGTAAAAATCACGGTCTCGGATACAGGCCTGGGCATCCCCCCGGAAGAGTGCACCCGAATCTTCGAGAAGTTCTACCAGGTCGGACTCACGCCCGTCGGTGTGCGCGAAGGAACAGGCCTCGGCTTGGCGATCTGCAAACAGTTGGTGGAGATGCAAAAGGGGACAATCTGGGTCGAAAGCGAACTAGGCAAGGGAAGCAAGTTCCATTTCACCCTGCCGCACAACCAGATGTGATTTAGATCACAAGGTTTGTCACTGAGCCTCTCTAAGCTTTAGCTGTGACATCTACATTCCCAGATCGTTCGACAGGTGCTGAGCGGCCCTCGGCGAGAAGGATCCTCATCGCAGACGACGCCGTGAGCAGCAGGGAATTATTGCGGACCATCCTGGAACGACAGGGCTATGAGGTCATGGAGGCCGTCGATGGCGTGGAGGCAGTCGATGAAGCGCCCGATTTCGCCCCCGATCTGGTGATTCTCGATCTGCAGATGCCAAAGCTCGATGGATACTCAACGGCCATAGCCCTGCGCAAGATTCCCGCCTTCGCGAGTATTCCCATCCTGGCCCTCGCTGCGGCCCTTCCAGAAGTCTCCCCCGAACAAATGACCGAGGCCGGCTTCACCCAGTGCCTGGTGAAACCCATCAATCCCACCCGCCTGCGGGAATGTGTCACGGAACTGCTGTACTGGTCCCACAGCCCCTAAAGAAACTGCCCTGAACGGGAAACGCGTCCCGAATCTCCGATAACCCCCGCCGCCCCTCCCTAACCCCCGACGCCCCTCCCTAACCCCCGCCGACTCTCCCTAACCCCGCCACCCGTCCCTAACCCCGCCACCCGTCCCTAAC
>DATHQT010000060.1:0-83865 GCA_035482415.1 Acidobacteriaceae bacterium
GAAAGCAGGTTCGTTCGCTGCGCTCAGAATGACAACCAGAAAAGCAAGGGCAACAGCAAAAGAAGAAGCAGATTCCCGGGGGGAATGACAGAAAGAAAAGCAAAAGCGACAGGACAACCGGAACGGCAAGAGCGGGCGAAAGCAGGTTCGCTCCCCCTTCGGCTCCGCTCAGGTCAGAATGACAACAGAAAGGAAAAAGCGACGCCTAGGCGGAGGCTGGGGTGGACATTACTTTTTGGAAGGCGGTTTGGAAGAGTTGCATCTCGTGGGGGGTGCCTACGCTGATGCGGACGTAGGTTGGCCAGACGGGCCAGGTGCGGCCGATGAAGACGTCCTGCTGGCGCATGGCGGCGATGACCTGGCGGCCGGGGCGGCCGGTGTCGATCATGAAGCAGTTGGAGAGGGAGGGGATGTATTTGTAGCCCCTGGTGTCGAGCCAGAGGAAGGTGGAGGTGCGGGTGTCGGCGATGATCTTGCGGCGGGTGGGAACGAGGTCGGGCTGCTTCAGGCTGGCGGAGGCGGCGGCCAGGGCGGTGACGGGGAGAGCGTTGCGGCCGTAGACGTTGAGCTTTTGGAGGAGGTCGGGGCGTCCGAAGGCGACGCCGCAGCGGATACCGGCCATGCCATAGACCTTGGAGAAGGTGCGAAGGACGATGATGTCCTTGCCGAGGGCGACCTGGTCGATGACCGAGGGAGAGCCGCTGATGTGGATGTAGGCCTCGTCGACGAGGAGGATGGAGCCGGCGGGCTTGTGGTCGAGTGCCCAAAGGATGTCATCCTTTGGTGTCAGGGTTCCGGTGGGATTGTTCGGACTACAGATGTAAATGACGCCCGCGTTGGGATCGGCGGCGATCATCGCACGGACGTCGTGGGCGTAGGTGGGGGTGAGGGGCACCTTGACGACCTTGGCGCCGGCGGCCGCGGCGGCGACCATGCCGGCCTCATAACTGGGATCAGCCGTGACGTAGCTGCGGGCGGGCGAGGTGAAGGCGAGGGTGGCGAACTGCAGGGGCTCGCTGGATCCTGCGTAGATGGCGAGATGGTTGGCGGGTAGGCCGAACTCGGCGGCGAGCTGCGCGGTGAGTTCGGCCTCGCAGCCGGTAGCATCGTAACGCCCGCCGGTGCGCGCGATGGAGGTGATGGCGGCGAGGGCGGCGTCACAGGGGCCGAGCGGATTCTCGTTGGCGTTGATCATGACGGCGTTGGGATTGGCGGGGCTGGGGAAGTCGCCGGAAGTTTTGGACGCCGCTGCTTGTTGCGCGGCCCGGGCGAAGTGGCCCTCGGAGACGAGAGGGAGCGTGGCGGCGAGACCGGCCAGGCGCAGGAAAGAACGGCGGGAGGATCCGAAAGGCGGATATTGAGGGGACGACATGGCGGTCACCTGCGGAGTAGGTTGTGTGGCGAAGAGCTGCAAACACTGTATCGCATGCGTGCAGTTGGGGTGCGGTTAAAGCGAACGGCGGTGGAGATTGCGAGGGGGAGAAGGCGTTGGGAAAATGAAAAGCCTACTCCCGGGGAGTAGGCTACTGGACTTCAACAGGCCCGCGGCTGAGCTGCAACCCAACAGGACGGTGGGCCAGTCGTCAGACATAGGGACTAGGAACGCGACTTGGCGATCATCTGAGCGACCCACACACCGAAGACGAGCACGGACATGAGGGCGGCAACGCCACCGGCACCAGCGCAGAAGGGCTGGATGAAATTAACCCGGCGGATGATCTCCTCGTTCTCTTCCTGAGCGATCGGAAGAGCGGTCTCGCTTAGAAAAAGCTGATCTGTTTCGTGCTGCGTGAGGGTGCCACGGTAGACCATCAGGCCAACAAAAGCAGTAACGCAAATGCCCCAGATAACGGCCACGATATGAAGTGTATTCATGATGTTCCCCAGAAGAAGCAGATGTCCTGGTCCGCGATACCGCAGGGATCACAGTTGGCGTGAGCCTGACGGCAGGCGGGGCCGGCAACCAAAGAATACGCCCAAAAGTTCTTTGTTGCTAACATTTTATGGTAACTTACTTTGGTTCATTGGTTTATAGACTTTAGGTTACATTATGTGGAAAACTATGATAGTCGCGGTTCCGATTGCGAACACGATGAGTGTCAGAAGCCCAAAGAGGAACCACACGGCGCGACGCAAGGCCTGAGGGCTGGGCTGGGTAATGCCGAAGGTGCGAAAGAACGCGGTTGCGAGGGCTTCCAAGAGTCGCATGCCTTCATGGTACGCGGTTGGATTGCAGGCAGATACGCGGTTGGATTGTGGGCGGGCAATTTTCCCTGCAGGGGGTGGGAGGCTGGTAAAGAATCCACCGGGGCACGGGAACATCCAATAGGTGACGGGTTGTGGCTTGCTGCAACCAACGCCGGGGGCTAGACTGAAAAGAAGGTCTGTCCGGACGCAGAGCCGAAACGAGCCTGAGAATTTTGAGGAGATACGACATGGCAACTACCGCCGTTAATCCCACTGTAGAAGTTGTGAATGCGCCTGCCGCGCCGTCGTCGCCGGTGGTGCTTACGGCCGCCGCGATTGCGAAGGTGAAGGAGATTATGGCGACGCAGGATCCAGTGCCGGCGGGGCTGCGGATTGGTGTGGCGGGTGGCGGGTGTTCGGGATTCCAGTACTCGATGTCGTTTGAGAACGCGGCTGGGATGATGGACAAGATTGCGAAGTTCGATGACCTGAAGGTGTTTGTGGACGCGACGAGCGCGATGTATCTGAACGGCTGCACGGTGGACTACGTGGAGACGCTGGAGGCTGCGGGGTTCAAGTTCGAGAATCCCCAGGTGAAGTCGACGTGCGGTTGTGGCTCGAGCTTCAGCGTGTAACGACTCTGGATTGAAATGAGAGAAGGCCTCGCCGGATGCGGCGAGGCCTTTTTGCATGGGTCAGAGGCTGCGGGGAGCTAGTTGATGTGCCGGCGGACGGCGCTGATCAATTTGGCGGGGCCTTCGGTTGCTTCCATGGTCGCGTCGGCGGATGCGGAGGCGCAGTCCGAGGAGCCGGAGACGAGGGCGATGGTTTGGATCTGCGGCCAGCGCTGGTGGGTGAGGGTGAGGGCCTCTGCGCACTCCTCGATGGTGAGGGAGTGGCAGAGCAGCATGACGTCGATGGAGGGTTCGGAGAGCAGCTGTTGGAGGTCAGGGAGGCTGTGAGCCGTACGAACGTGGAAGCCGGCCTTCTCGAGGATCAGGCTGCGCGTGTGGACTAGCTGGTAGTCGTGGCCAAAGACAAGTACGGAAGCGGGAGCAGACATACAAGGCATCGGGCGTGCTGAATTTGAAACAAGAGGATTACACGGTAGGCCTTTGGCGAACCCTTGTCTGTTCGTTGTCGAACATTCCATTGTGGTTTTAAGTACAGACCGAATTCTGGGATAAAGAGTATGGTCACATCACCCGTTGAGATTGAAAGACGGTTCTACCCCGGTGCGTGAAAGCCGCTGAACAGGATTGCGGACTCCCTTACGAACGGACGTGAAGGAGTGCGCACCTTAATGAAACACAACAATCTTTTTCTTGAGTCGCTGTCGCGCGAGAGCCGGAGTTCTCTGGTGCGGTTGTGCGCGGAGGTGGATCTTCCTCTGAAGAAGATGTTGTATGAGCCGGGGGTTGTGCCGCAGTATGCGTTTTTCATGACGTCGGGGATCGCTTCGGTGGTGGCGATGATGGAAAACGGGGGGATGGCCGAGGTTGGGCTGATTGGACGGGAAGGGGTGGTGGGGAGCTTTCACCTGCTGGGGCCGGCGAAGGTGTCGACTAGCTGCTTTATCCAGTTGGAGGCGACGGCGCTGAGGATACGCTTCGCTGACCTGGCGATGATCTTCCGAACGAACGAAGAGGTGCGGGAGCGACTGCTGGAGTTTGTGCAGGAGCAGGCGGTGAGTTTGAGCCAGCTGGCGGGGTGCAATCGGCTGCATGACAATGAACAGCGGCTGGCGCGCTGGCTGCTGACGGCGCAGGATCGAGCGGGGACGGACACGCTGCATTTCACGCAGGAGTTTCTGGCGATGATGCTGGGGGCGCGGCGAACCACGGTTACTTTGATTGCGGGGGCTCTGCAACGGCAGGGGCTGATCCAGTATCAGCGCGGAAGGGTGAAGATTCTCAAGCGCGCGGAGCTGGAGGCGGCGTCGTGCGACTGCTACCAGATTACGAAGGAGCTGTACTCGAGCCTGTATCGCAACGCACTGTATACGGCGGAGGAAGCGGCGGAGACTTCGGCGGTGCCGGTGAAGGTTGGTGTGGCCGAGAAGGCTGGGCTGGCGATGGGGAATGGGGGCGGGGCGGTGGCGACGTCCGGGCACATAGCCGTGGCGGGGAGTGCGAAGAGCGGGAGCGGGAACGGGCGCGGGGCGGTGGCGAAGAAGGGTTCGGCCAGATCGAAGCGATAGAAAGCGGCTGGTTTGTGGGGTAGAGGCGAAACGGAAGGTGGAGCGTCTAAGATGGCAGAGAGACCTCTGCTTTCGAGCTGATTCTTCGCGTCAAAGCCTGAACTGCGTGCATGAACGAATTTATAGTCAAACTCGCCGATGAACGTGGACGTGTGCAGGAGCAGACGCACGCGGCGGCGACGGCCGAGGAGCTGCGCGCGAGGTTTACGCAGGCAGGCTACCTGGTGTATTCGGTCAAGCCGCGGTCGACGATTGGGCGGTCGGCAAAGAAGAAGGTCAAGCTGGATGTGTTTCTGATCTTCAACCAACAGTTTTTGACGCTGATTCGGGCGGGATTGCCGATTTTGAGTTCGCTGGATTTGTTGGCCAAGCGGCAGAAGGATTTGAGCTTTCGGGCGCAGCTGGAGGATGTTGGCGGGCGGGTGAAGACGGGCGAGTCGATCTCTGCGGCGTTTGAGGCTCAGGGGACGGTGCCGCTGGTGTACACGACGACGCTGCTGGCGGGCGAGCGGTCGGGAAATTTGGAAGAGGTGTTGCAGCGGTACCTGGACTTCCAGCGGGTGGCGCTGACGTTCCGGAAGAAGCTGCGGGCGTCGCTGATTTACCCGGCATTTTTGATTGTGATGGTGATTGGGCTGTTTACCTTCCTGATTACCTTTGTGGTGCCGCGGTTTGCGTCGCTGTATGCGCAGCTGGGGACGAAGCTGCCGACGCTGACGCTGTGGCTGCTGACGCTGGGGGAAAATGCGCAGCATTATGGGCTGTATGTCGCGCCGGTGCTGGTGCTGATGGGGTACCTCGTGGTGCGGTGGAGCAAGAGCGAGGCTGGCGCGGACCTGCTTGACCGAGTGCGGATCAGGACGCCGGTGCTGGGTACGGTGTGGCTAAAGTACCAGGTGGGGCTATTTTCGCGGACGCTGGCGACGCTGCTGACAGGCGGGCTGCCGCTGGTGCCGAGTTTGGAGACGGCGGCGCGGTCGATTGAGTCGCGCTCGATTGCGAAGGCGGTACGGGTGTCGGTGGAGACGGTGCGGGAGGGGAAGGGGCTGGCGCTGAGTCTGGAGCGGACTGGGGTGTTTCCCGAGCTGTCGATTGAGATGATTGAGGTGGGGGAGAGTACGGGCGCGCTGCCGCAGATGCTGAACTCGGTGGCGGAGTTTTTTGAGGAGGATGTGCAGACGTCGCTGGCGGCGATCATGAGTCTGGTGGAGCCGATTATTCTGATTGGGATGGGCGTGGTGGTGGTGATTGTGCTGATTGCGCTGTATTTGCCGATCTTTAGTTTGAATGGGGTGGGCGGGTAGAGAGATGTGACCATGATAGAGTGGTCATATTGGAGGGCGGGGCTATGAAGAAGCTGGGTGCGGCGAGTGCTAAGGCGCAGTTTCTGGCGCTGCTGACCGAGGTTGAGACGAAACGGGAGCCGGTTTTGGTGACAAAGAATGGAAAGCCGGTTGCGACGATTTCACCTCTCGACATACCAAAGGATGTCGATCCTCTGGACGCGTATCGGTTTGACGGAGTTGAAATTGTCGGAGACATAACGGCTCCCCTCTTTAGCGATAAAGAATACGAAGAATTTGACCAGGCAACGTTGGCACAACTGCAATGATTTTGCTGGACACTCAAGCTGCAATCTACATGACGTTGGACAAGGAAAAACTTTCCCCTGGCGCAGCTTCCGAGATTCGGAGTAGGAGTCGGATACCGGAGGGGCTGGCACTGGCAAGTTCGTCTTTGTGGGAAGTTGCCATGATCTCAGCCAAGGGTAGGCTCCGTCATCAGCGGCCCTTGGCAGACTACCTTCGATACCTGGAGACGATCCTTATTGTTCTCCCCATTACGGGCGCGATTGCAGAAAGGGCGGTTCAGTTCTCTGATGGTTATCCGAGGGATCCGGCAGACCGGTTGATTGGAGCGACTGCGTTGGTGCACGGAATGGATTTGATTACGTCCGACGAGCGCATACGCAGCTCGGGTGAAGTGCGCTGCATTTGGTAACGAGAGCTCTGTTGAGGAGTCTTACGAAGTATGGCCAGTACAATTCCTGTCGCAATTCCGTATAGCAATGAGGCGCTTAGCGAGGTGGAGCGGGCGCAGATGCTGGCGCGGCGCTATCACGCTGAGTTTGTCGATTTGAAGAACTTCAAGATCCAGGTGGAGCTGTTCAAGTCGGTGCCGGTGGACATGATGTTCCGCTACAACTTTGTGCCGCTGGAGCAGAGTGAGGGGCGGCTGGCGATTGCGGTGGCGGACCCTTCGAAGCTGATGGTGATTGACGAGATTGCAGGGCTGCTGGGGGCGCGGATTGTGACGCGGGTGGCGACGCTGAGCCAGATCACCGATTTGCTCAAGAAGAACGAGCAATCGCAGCGTGTCCTGGATGAGGCGAGCGAAGGGCTGGCGTTCGATGTGCTCTCGAATGAGGAGAACGCGGAAGAGAATATTTCGATTGAGAAGCTGACCGCGGACGATGATATTTCGCCGATTATCCGGCTGGTGGATACGACGATCTTTACGGCGCTGGAGCGGCGCGCTTCGGATATTCATTTGGAGACGTATGACGACTGCCTGATGGTGAAGTACCGCATTGACGGCGTGCTGCAGCATGCGATGGCGCCGATTGCGCGCGAGCATCACCAGACAATTTTGTCGCGCATCAAGGTCATGAGCGAGCTGGATATTGCGGAGCGGCGCGTGCCGCAGGATGGACGCTTCCGGGTGCGATACAAGGGGCGGCTGATCGACTTCCGCGTGAGCATCATGCCGACGGTGCATGGCGAGAATGCCGTGCTGCGCGTGCTGGATAAAGAGTCGATGTCAGAGAAGTTCAAGCAGCTGTCGCTGGACGTGGTGGGGTTTGCGGAGAGGGACCTGACGCGGTTTCGGCGGTACATCAAGGAGCCGTACGGGATGGTGCTGGTGACCGGGCCAACGGGTTCGGGTAAGACGACGACCTTGTATGCGGCGCTCAATGAGATCAAGAGCGAAGAGGACAAGATCATCACGATTGAGGATCCGGTGGAGTATCAGATTCGGGGGATCACGCAGATTCCGGTCAACGAGAAGAAGGGGCTGACGTTTGCGCGCGGGCTGCGCTCGATTCTGCGTCACGATCCGGACAAGATCCTGGTGGGCGAAATTCGAGATGCGGAGACGGCGCAGATTGCGATCAACTCGGCGCTGACGGGGCATCTTGTGTTCACGACCGTGCACGCGAATAACGTGGTCGACGTGTTGGGGCGCTTTCTGAACATGGGCGTGGAGCCTTACAACTTTGTGAGCGCGCTGAACTGCATTTTGGCGCAGCGGCTGGTGCGGCAGGTGTGCGAATTCTGTGTGAAGGATGTGCACTACACGGATGCGGAGCTGGAGGTGAACGGGCTGGTGCCTGCGGAGTGGCGGGACGTGGTGTTCAAGGAAGGGCCGGGGTGCATTGAGTGCGGCGGGACGGGGTATCGCGGGCGGTCGGCGATCCACGAGCTGCTGGAGCTGGACGACGAGATTCGCGAGATGCTGCTGGAGAAGCGGCCGGGGTCGGAGATACGGAAGAAGGCGCGGGACAAGGGAATGTCGTTCCTGCGGGACTCGGCTTTGGAGAGAGTGCGGGCGGGGATTACGACGCTGCGAGAAATTAATAAAGTTACATTCATTGAGCAGGGGCGGTAGGGGGAATATTGAGCGGATTTCGCTAAACGGGACGTTGAATGGAACGTCCAACGTCTGAGCAATGCTATCCTCAACCTCCGCAGGGTACTCTAGTTAGAGCTTGATGAACTTACTTCCCAAAGCTTCCGGAATCCGCCCACGTGTGGCGTGCGAGATTATGCCGCAGGGTGTAGTAGCGGCGCGCTCTGTGGACGCTGCATCGCCGTTGTCGGCGGTGGCGAGGGTTGCGTTGGCCGAGGGTGCGGTGGCACCGAGTCTGAAGCCGGGAAACATTGTGGACCGGGTGGCGGTGACGGCGGCAATTCGGAGTGCGCTGGAGCAGATTGGCGAGCGGTCGAATGTGCGGGATGCGAATTTGACGCTGGTGATTCCGGACTCGGCGGTGCGGGTGCTGCTGCTGGACTTTGAGGCGCTGCCGAGCCGCGAGACTGAGGCGCTGCCGTTGGTGAAGTTTCGGCTGAAGAAGCTGCTGCCGTTCGATGCGGATGAGGCGATGGTGACGTACCAGACGATGAGCACCAGCAAAGGCGTGGTGCGGGTGCTGGCGGTGGCGATTCCTCGGGATGTGCTGAGCGAGTATGAGACGGCGGCGCGGGAAGCGGGATTTGAGCCGGGGTGCGTGTTGCCGAGTACGCTGGCGTGTCTGGCCGCGGTGGGCGATGCGGAGCCGGCGCTGCTGGTGAATGCGAATCCGATTGGGGTGACTGCGGCGATTGTGCGCGGTGGCGTGTTGCTGCTGCATCGCAGCGTGGATTTGCAGGAACGCTCGGTGACGACGTCGACGCCGCTGGCAGGCTTGCCGCTGGTGGATCCGCATGAGACGGCTGCGGAGTGGGCAGCGCAGGAAGCGCTGCCGGAGCATGGGAGGAATCCTTATGCGGACCAGGTGGCGGATGAGGCGGCGGTGCAGGGCGCGGGGAGCCTTACGGGGATGAAGTTGCCTGAGGTTTACCAGGCGGGGCAGGGGAATGTGGGTGCGTCGGATTTGCAGCCGGTGCCGCTTTCGGCCGAGATTGCGCAGGCGGTGAGCGTGGCGGCGGCGTACTTTGAGGACACGCTGGCGGTTGCGCCGACCGAGGTGCTGAGCGCGGGATCGCTGGGGGCGGAGAGGCTGGCGCGGATTTTGAAGACGTCGGGCGTGGGTGAAGACGATGGATTGCGGGTGCGGGAGCTGGTGGACGCGGCAGAGCTGCTGCCGGAAGCGGCGACGGCATCGGCTCCGCGGGCGTGGCTTTCGGGAGTGGTGGGGGCGCTGCGGGGCTGATGAAGATTACTGTCAATCTCGCGACGCGGCCGTTCATTGAACTTCGGCCAATCTTTCTGCGGTTGCGCATCTTTATGGGCGTGCTGGCGTTTGTGGCTGTGGGCGCGCTGGTGGCTAGCCACATTCTGCAGAAGAGGCTGGATGTTGCCCAGGGGCAGATCCATGCGGTGCATACGAAGGTGGTGGCAGCGCAGGATGAGAAGCGCAGAAATGAGCAGAAGATGCGCGAGCCGGCGAATGCGGCGGTGCTGGCGCGCGCGCACTTTCTGAATGCGCTGTTTCTGCGCAAGAGTTTTTCGTGGACGGCGATCATGATGGACCTGGAGACGGTGCTGCCGGCGGGCGTGCAGGTGACGTCGATTGAGCCGGAGCCGACCAGCGATGGCGACGTGATGATCCGGCTGCGGGTGTCTGGCGATCGCGATCGGGCGGTGCAGCTGGTGAGGAACCTGGAACGGTCGAAGCGGTTCCTGGCGCCGCGGTTGACTGGCGAAGCGACGCAGGCGAAGGAGACCGGATCGCAGAACAACAACTTCAATGCGAACAGCCTGGCGCCTGCGGGGGTGGAGTTTGAGATTCTTGCGAACTACAACCCGCTGCCGCCGGGCGAGTCGTATGCGAACGCGAAGGCTGCGAAGAAGGACGTGGACACGGATGCGGGCGAGCCGCGCAGCGGGGCGGTGACGGGCGGTGCGGCGACGGGTGGGGCGGTGAATGGCGGGGCAGGGAAGAGCGGGGCGGTGAAGGGCAGACATCATGGCACGGCAGGGAGACCGGCTCCGGCGGTTCCACCGAAGGCAGGTGTGCGATGAGCCTGACTGCGTTGGTTACGCCGCCGCCGAATAGTTCGACACCGCAGCGCATGGTGCCGCGATTGACGGCACGGGCGCGCGCGTTGATGACGGCGCTGAATCTTCACCTGGCCGGGGTTGCGGTGTTGGCGTTGCTGGTTCTGTATTTGATCGTGCACCTGATTTTTGTCTGGCAGGGGTTGAGCGCGAACAATGCGGATGCGCTGGATCAACAGCGGGTGCAGCTGATTGCGGCGCAGATTTCGGCGAAGCCTTTGCGGGGATTGGACACGAAGCTGGTGCAGTCGACGCATGATGCGAATGCGTTTTATGAGACGCGGCTGCCGTATGCGAACTCGCAGGTGCTGGCAGAGATTGGCGCGTTGACACACAAGGCGGGGGTGCGCTGGACGCACGCGCAGTATGCGTATAACCCGCAGCTCTCGGGCAGCGATGCGCTGAGCCAGATGAGCATCGACGCGAGTGTGTCTGGGGATTATCGGCCGATTGTGGAGTTCATTAATGCGGTGGAGCGGGACAAGCTTTTCTTTGTGATCAACGGGATCAATCTGACCGGGCAGCAGACGGGGCAGGTGAATCTGCGCATACGGTTGACGACGTATCTGCGGCCGGCGAACGCGGACGAGCTGTCGTCTGAGGCGCAGGCGGCGGCGAGTGACGCTGGGAAGCATGACGGCGAGACGGGAGGCCAGCCATGAGCGCTGCTCCTGCTAGAGACAAGAAGCAGATTGTGGTGATCTCCATCTTTGGGGCGCTGCTGCTGGTGTTTGTGGTGTACGCGTACAACAGCTTCTTTGGCGGATCGCCCAACCCGGCGGCGACGGCGCCTGCGGTGACTGCACCGGCGGCGACGCGGTCGAGCGAAAGCAGCGGGGAGACGGAGCCCACGGTAATTCCTGCGGGCAATGCGAGGAGAGGCGAGGGGCCGGCGCCGGGGGTTGCGGCGAAGAGGATGGCGAGCACGTCGTCGAGTCTTGATCCGACGCTGGACGAGTCGGCGATGTTAAGGACGGAGAGTTTGGTGTATTCGGGGACGGGGCGAAATATTTTCTCGTCGATTTCGGCGCCGGCGATGGAGATTCCGAAGAATGTTCCGAAGGCGCGGCCCGGGGTTGTGCTGCCGGTAATGCCGCCGATGCCGGTTGGGCCGCCTCCACCACCGCCGATCAACTTGAAATATTTTGGGACGGCGGTGCGTGTGAATGGGCGGCGGCAGGCGTTCCTGCTGCAGGGTGAGGATGTGTACCTGGCGTCCGAGGGGGACATTGTGGCACGCAAGTATCGGATTGTGACGATTGGGACGAATAATATCCAGGTGGAAGACCTGGTGAACAAGGACACGCAGACGCTGCCTCTGATTGGACGTTGAGAATTCGAGATTCGAGATTCGGGGTGCGAGATTCGAGATGCTGGATGCGTCTAAATCTTGTGGGTGCGCGAGGTTTCGTCTTCTGCTTATGAACTGGCCTATCCAACTCGAATGCAGGCAGGCTGAGGGCAGAGGCGAGGTTGTGCGCAGGGGTGAAGACGGTTTCATGCTGCTGGCGGTGGTGGTGATGGTCGCGATCGTGCTGATTGCGCTGTCGGTGGCCGCGCCGGTTGTCGCTCGACAGCTGCAGCGCGAGAAGGAGGTTGAGAGCCAGCACCGGATGAACGAGTATGTGCGGGCGATTCAACTGTATCAGCGGAAGTTTCCGGGACAGTATCCGGCATCGATCAAGGTACTGGAGAGCAACAACAACATACGGTTTCTGCGCCACGTGTATGTTGATCCGCTGACCGGGAAGGCCGATTACAAGTTGATTCACCTGGGCGAGCAGAAGACGAAGATTCACGTGTTTTTTGGGCAGGAACTGGGCGGGCTTGCGGCGAGTTTAGGGTCGGCGGCGGGGATGCAGTCGGGCGGCGGTGTGGCGCCGGGAGGGTTGGCGGCGGGATCTACCAGCGTCACGGCAACGAATGCGTTGAATTTAGGCTTTGGCGGGGCGACGATCGGTCCGGGGAGCGGCACGGGTTCGCCGGGGACGACGGGTAGCTCGGACAGCAGCGGAACGTCTGGCAGCAACGGAGCGTCTGGAACGAACGGAATTACGGGAACGGGTGGTACGGGAACGAGTGGAACTGGGGGATCGAGTGGGAGTTCGAGCTCGGACTCGTCGATTGGAAGCCTGGGCGTGATTGTGGGGGTTGGGACGGCGAAGAGCGGCACGTCGGTTACGGAGCCGAACGCGCAGACTACGTATGAGGCGTGGGAGTTCTGGTACGACCCGCGCATTGAGATGCTGAAGCAGGGCGTGAACGTTACCGGTGGCGGGATGACGGGGAGCGGGGCGGCGGGAAGCGGCATGGGCTCGCAATCGGCGAGCAGCTACGGACAGAATGGGGTGACCGGCCAATCGAACTCGCCGACGAATGGCACTAACGGGACGACGGGCAACAATGGACCGGGTGGTACCAGCGGGACGAGTGGGTCGACGAACCCGAACAGTTCGGTGCCGAACCCGTTTTAGTTCCGTGGCACGGCGAGGAAACAGCAGATTCCCAGAGGGAATGACAGAAAGAAAAGCAAAGGCGCTGGGCTTGCTAGAGGGGTGAGGGCCGGACTGCGGGTCTCTCCACTGCGCCGGACGATGGGGCTGTCCTGCTCCGGTCGAGATGACAACTTTACCGACTCAAAATAGCTCTAGTGTTTGATGAGCCACATCGCCCAGCTGGCGACGATGACTGCGCCAACGAGCAGGACGAAGCAGAGAGCTCCGAAGCGGAGCATCATCTTGGGGACGGCGCGCTGGGTGATGCCGAAGACTACCGAGACACAGAGCGCGAAGATGAGCATGGCGGAGAAGTGCGTCAGCATTAGAGCGAGGCCTTTCTGCCATTGGCCAGGGAGTGCGCGTCGACGGCGGCGATGATGTTGAGCAGACCGGCAACGGTGAGGAACTTGGTGCCGTAGTCGCCCAGGGCGTTGACCACGGAGCTGGATCCCCAGCCGAAGATGCGGGCCAGGACGTAGAGCAGGCCGGTGCCGAGCTGGCCGACGAAGCCGAGCATGTCGAGCAGGTCGCCGGTGTTGGGCACGTAGATCTTGCCGGAGAGGCCGAGGCCGGTGAGGTACATGGTCAGGATCGCGGCGAAGAGCAGGAGGGCGCGGACCCATTTGCCAATGAGGAAGTGTCCGGCGCCGGGAAGGAGCCAGCCTGCGAGGAGGACGAGAGCGGGGAACATGGACTTCTCGGCGGGGATGGGTTGAGCGACTTGCTGTGGTTGCGTGGGTGAGGCCATCGTTGTCGATTCTATCAGCGGTAACGGAGGGTGAGGTTCAGATTCGCAGGAGCTCGCGCTGGATGGGGCCGGTGACGATGGCGATGCCGGCATGGTCCGAGCTGGGCGGGTGGGTGATCATGTTGACCTCGCTGCGGATGCCGAACTCGCCGGGGAAGTAGATGCCGGGCTCGACGGAGAAGCAGGTGTTGGGCAGGAGAAGGCGCTCGTCGTGGGTCTCGAGGTTGTCGAGGTGGGCGCCGTTGCCGTGCAGCGAGACTTCGATATTGTGGCCGGTGCGGTGGGTGAAGAAGTCGCCGAAGCCGGCGTCGCGAATGACGGCGCGGGCTGCGTCGTCGGCCTCCCAGCCGGCGATGGGGCGACCCTGGGCGTAGGCGCGCTGGACGGCTTCGATGGCGGCATCGCGGGCGTCGCGAACCGTGTTGAAAATGAGCTGTTCGCGGGGAGTGGGATCGCGTCCGACGACGCCGGTCCAGGTGATGTCGTACCAGACGGCGGTGGGGTTGGGCTGCCTGGGGTCGCCTGGGGTCGCGATCTTGGCCCAGATGTCGATGAGGATGAAGTCGCCGGAGCGGATGACGCGCGAGGTTTCGCGGGTGGGTTCGTAGTGGGAGTCGGCGGAGTTGGGGCCGGCGCTGCAGTTGGGGCCGTGGTCGGTCCAGAGGCCGGACTTTTGGATTTCGGTGTTGAGGAACTCGACGACGTCGAACTCGGTGATGGGGGTGTTGGCGCGGACGCTTTCGCCGATGAACTTCCATCCGGCGGCGAGGACGGCATCGAGACGCCGCTGGGCTTCGAAGTGGGTGGCGATCTGGTGTTCGGTGAGCACGGCCTCGAAGATGCTGACGAGGTCGGCTGAGCTGACGACCTGCTTGCCCATGGAGCGGATGAGTTCCACGGTGCCTGCGTCGACCATGGCGACGTACATGATGGCGTTGCGCGGGGAGTATTGCATGGCGAGGGTGGACGCGCCGTCGAGCATGGCTTCGAGCTTGTGCTCGAGCTCCTGCCAGGAGGAGTAGGCGTCCTTGCTGCCGGGGAGGGAGTCGAGCTTGCCGGACTCGATGCGGTGCACGAGTTTACGCGGTTCGCCGTCTGCGGGGATGAAGTAAAACCAGCGCCGCGAGACGAAGCTTTCCGGGTCGAGGCCGAGGATGCGATAGGCGATGGGGTCGCGATGGTGGTGGTCGTAAAAGAGCCAGCCGTCGAGCTTGTGTTCGCGCAGCGCGGATTGAATCGCGGAAAGTTCCATGCGTATTATCTTAGCTTTCGCGGTTGGGGAGCGTCCTGTGTGAATCGTTGCACGGGCGTTACCGGCGAGGGCGGGAGAAGTCGCATCTTAGGACGCAGGGTTCATTCCCAGAGATTTACCCCAAGGAGAGTTTCATGGCAACTGCATCACGTTTTACAGCTCAGCATCGCGTGGCCCTGGCGGGCAGTGAGAAGAACCCGTTTGTTATGGAAGCGGTGCAGCCGCAGGCGACGACTGCGCCGGCTTCGACGGAGACTGGAGACATTACGGTGTCGGTGATTGTTGCGCCGAAGACGCCGTTGACGATGGATGGGGATGGGCCGCAGGAGCGGCTCACACGCGAGGAGTTTGAGATTCGTCATGGAGCGAACCCTGCGTCGATGGAGCTGGTTCTGGCGTTTGCGAAGGAGTTTGGTTTGGCGGTGGAGACTTCGCCTCGGCCTTGCCCCTGCACCGTGCGGCTTAGCGGCAGTGTGGCTGCGATGGAGAAGGCTTTCGGGGTAACGCTCAAAACGGAAACGGCGGAGGCTGGGACGTTTCGCGTACGGGAGGGGGCGATCTATCTTCCTGAGGAGTTGTACGGGCATGTGGTGGCGGTGCTGGGTCTGGACAATCGGCCGCAAGCGAGGGCGCACTTTCGGATCGCAAAGCCGGATGCCGTGAGTGTCTCGTATACGCCGGTGCAGGTGGGTGCGCTGTATGGGTTTCCGGCTGGAGCAATGGCCAGTGGGCAGACGATTGGGCTGATCGAACTGGGCGGCGGCTATCGCGAAGCCGACGTGACGGCGTACTTTCAGTCGCTGGGGTTGGCGGCGCCGGCGCTGACGGCGGTCTCAGTGGACGGGGGAAAGAATACGCCGGGGAACGCGAACGGCGCGGATGGAGAGGTGATGCTGGATATCGAGGTGAGCGCTTCGATTGCGACGGGAGCCAAGGTTGCCGTGTACTTTGCGCCGAATACGGACCAGGGATTCATCGATGCGGTGACCACGGCGGTACATGACACGACGAACAAACCGAGCGTGATCTCGATCAGCTGGGGAGGGCCGGAGTCGAGCTGGACGACGCAGGCGGCGACGGCTCTGAATGCGGCTTGCCAGGCAGCGGCGGCAGTGGGTGTCACGATTACGGTGGCCTGTGGGGACGATGGATCTACGGATGGTGGAACGGGGAACAACGTGGACTTCCCGGCGTCGAGCCCGTATGTGCTGGCGTGCGGCGGGACAACGCTGGAGGGTTCAGGCACGACGATCAGCAGCGAGGTGGTGTGGAACGAGCTGGCGAGCGGGGAAGGGGCAACAGGCGGGGGGGTGAGCACGCTGTTTCCGCTGCCGGCGTGGCAGCAGAGTTCCAAGGTGCCGGCACCGACGACCTCGGGAGGAGGGCGCGGGACTCCGGATGTGGCTGGCGATGCCGATCCTTCGACGGGCTACGAGGTTCGCGTGGATGGGCAGACCATGGTGATCGGCGGTACGAGCGCCGTGGCGCCACTGTGGGCCGGGCTGATTGCGCTGGCCAACCAACAGAATGGCGTGGCCGCTGGATTTGTGAATCCGGCGCTGTACGCGGCTGGGGCGAAGGGCGCCTTTCGGGACATCACCGCGGGGAACAATGGGGCATTTTCGGCAGGGCCGGGTTGGGACCCGTGCTCGGGGCAGGGGAGCCCGGTGGGGAGTGCGATCATCGCGTTGCTGGGCGCTGGGCCGGGAGCGAAACCTCCGGCGAAGTGAGCCGGGCCTGGGCCGGCGGAAACGATAGAGCCAAGGGCTGGAAGTGAAGGAGGGAGAGCTGCGGGGATGCGGCGTCGCGGTGCTCCCAAAATTTACGTCGTGTCACTGACGCAAGCGAAACGCTTGACAGGGGTACTTCGACGCTGCTAAAAATTCGACGGTTGCACAATCGTTTGCGCAAGGTGTGCAAACGATTGTGCAACGGCCAACGTTATTAGGAAACTTACCGCAACACTTTCGGAGGCACTATGCCGCACGCACGTCCATGCTTATCCAGTTCGAGCACGATCGCCCAAGGAGCTTTTACGCTTCGCGGTTGGCTTCGCTGCTCTGCCTTCACGGCGCTGGTTCTTCTCCTGGCGATGTTTAGTACGAGCGTCGCTCATGCGCAGTTCCGTACCTCGGTCCAGGGCGTCGTAACGGACCCCACGGGTGCGGTCGTTCCCGGCGCTACTCTCACGCTTAAGAACAACTCGACCAATGAAACCGTAGTGCGGACAAGCGACAGTACGGGCACATTTAACTTTAATGCTCTGCCTTCCGATACGTTTACGCTGACTGTCGACCACACGGGATTCCAGCAGAAGGTGCTGGCCGACCTGACGTTCATCCCGGAGCAGGCGAACTCGCTCACGGTGCAGATGTCGCTGGGCGGAACGACGCAGGAAGTGACGGTGAACGCTTCAACGGTTTCGGCGATGGATACAGAGACCGCGAACATAGGCGGCACCATCACGGATAATCAGTTTCAACATATGCCTTCATGGAATCGCGATCCTCTCACCTTAACCCAATTGGTACCGGGTGTGATCAGTGACGGTGCACAGGGGAACGGTGGCGGCGTCTACACGCCGCCGGGGCAGCAGAGCGGTGCGAACGGTTCCGGTGCAGGTGGCACGGCTCCAACGGAGAACGGACCGCCGGCGAACTCCAACGGCGGCCAAATGGAGACCAATGGTATTTCAATCGACGGTATCAGCACCTCGAGCGCGGTGTGGGGTGGAAGCACGGTGATCACTCCCGACGAGGAGTCGGTTGCGAACGTGCGCGTGGTGAGCAACGACTATGACGCCGAGGTCGGTCGTTATAGCGGGGCACAGACCATGGTGACTTCGAAGAGCGGCAGCAATACGATTCACGGCAGTCTGTTCATCAATATTCATCGGCCGGGGTTGAATGCGTACCAGCACCGGATTGCGTTCGACGGGAATTCGAGCAATCCACAGAGAGATACAGCACGCTTCAATCAGTATGGCGGCAGCGTGGGCGGTCCGATCTGGAAGAACAGGGTGTTTGCCTTCTTCGCCTATGAGACATCGCCAAATAATTCGACGAGCACGGGAACGGGCTGGTACGACACCACGGCGTTTGACGCGCTAGGACCCTCGGGCAGCATCTCCTCGAAGTACCTGACGTTTCCGGGAGCAGGGGTTACGTCCACGGGAATCATCCCGTCAACGTGCGCGGGCATTGGCCTGGTGGAAGGGGTGAACTGCAATACGATCGCCGGGCAGGGGTTGAATATCGGATCTCCGCTTAATCCGGCGTTGTATCCGCTGGGAACGCAGGATCCCACGGCAACCGGCACTTCGGTGAATCCGGGTGTCGGCGGCGGTTTGAGCAACGTGGCGGATATTGCGGACTTTGCTGTGCAGAGTCCGTTTTCTTCGTACTACACGCAGTACAACGGTCGTATGGACGCGGACGTGACCAAGAAGGATCACCTAGCCTTCGCCATCTATTGGGTGCCGCAGGGCAGCACGGACTACAACCCTAATTCTCGTGCGTACAACCTGTTCCATCACAACCAGATCAACGATGCGTTTTCGGTGATCTGGAACCACACGTTCACGCCAACGTTCTTGAATGAAGCGCGTGCCAATGCAGCCGGCTGGCGATGGAATGAGATCGCCGACAATCCGCAGTCACCGGTTGGTTTACCGCAGGACAACATCAATCAAATTGGTTCGATCACGCTCAATCAGTTCGGCTCCGCGCTGGGGAGCATTCTCAATCAGTGGACGTATGGCTATAAGGATGTGGCAACCAAGGTACTTAGTAATCACACGATCAAGTTTGGTGCGGATTACACCAACCTGCATTACCTGAACGATCCGATCGGACGTCCGACGTATAACTTCTACAACGTGTGGGATTTTCTGAACGACGCTCCGGAAGACGAGAACGGAAACTTCAATACTGCCACGGGATTCCCGGGCGGAACGCGCCAGGATTTTCGCGAGAACCTGTTTGGCGCTTTCGTTCAGGATGACTGGAAGGTGCGGCCGAATCTAACCCTGCATGCGGGCATCCGCTACTCCTACTTTGGAGCGCTGTACACCAAGCAAAACAATCTCGGTGTGGTGGTTTTCGGCGGGGGCCCGGACATCTTCAGCGGACTCAGCGTGCGGGAGGGTGGCAGTCTTTACTCGCCTGAGAAGGGCAACTTCGGACCGCAGTTGGCGTTTGACTGGAGCCCGGAGGTCTTCCGTGACAAGCTGGTTGTGCGTGGCGGCTATGGGCTGAACTTCAACCAGCAGGAGATTGCGATCACGGCGAACGCGAACGGCAATCCGCCGGCTCAGGGTTTCTACAACTTCAGCAGCGCATCGCCAACCGCCATCAATCCGAAGATTCTTTATGGAATTTCCAGCAGCCCGACGTCTTTGGGCGGCTTCGCATCGAATCCCAATACGATCACGACCTACAACTCGGCGAATCTTCCGACTGCGGGTAGCGCGAGCGTCTATGCCTTCGGCAACACGACGGGCGGACTTCCGACTCCGTACACCCAACACTACTCGTTGGATACGGAGTACTCGATCGGGCGGCAACTGGTGGCGAGCATTGGTTATCAGGGCAGCTCGTCGCACCACCTGAACACGCAGACGAATGCGATGGCGACCGCGCTTGCCCGGGGCGTTGCGCTGAACCCGCTGATCACCAGCATCGACTACTATCCGAACGATGCCTCATCCAACAACAACGCTTTCCTGGCTGAATTGAAGCACCCGATGGCCCATCACTACCAGCTGGACGCTCAGTTTATGTGGGCCAAGAGCATGGACAACGCGTCTGCACCGTATGAAGAGGATCCGTACTATCCGGATAACCCCGCATTCTCGTGGGGGCGCTCCGACTTCAATGTAGGGAAATCTTTCAAAGCGTTCGGTCTGTGGCAGCCGGTTATCTTCAAGGGCCAGAAGGCCTGGTTGGAGAAGATTGCGGGCGGCTGGTCGCTCAGCGGGATCTACACCTTCCACACTGGATTTCCCTGGACACCCAATTTCGGAACGGCGCAATCGCTGTACTGCAACAACTATTGCGGCTACTACAATCTCCGTCCACAGTATCTTGGCGGTGCCGGAACATCGACCAGCAATACGGCGTTCATAACCGGAAGTAACTATCCGAACTATGCAGCCGTCACTGCTGCCGCGAATCAGAATGCGCCTAGGGCAACGGTTAACGGCCAAGCGCTAACAGTGGTTGGCTACAATAACGGATTTTTTAACGTGCCGAATTTTCAGGCGGCGATGACGGGACAGTTCCCGAACGTCAACGCAGCACTTCCTCCACCTCCGGGCATTGCGCGTAATTCTTACAATGGTCCTGACTACGAGGACTTTGACGCGTCGCTGACGAAGGCGTTTGGTCTTCCGAAGATGCCGGTTCTGGGCGACAACGCTAAGCTCGAAATCCGCTGCGATGCTTATAACCTGTTCAACAAGACCAACCTTAATGTTTCCTCTATCTCGAACAACATCAACAATTCGAACTTCGGGAGTGTCAACCTGGGCAACTCGAACGTCATGCTTGGATCACGCACGGTGAGTTTCCAGGCGCGCTTCTCGTTCTAGACCAACGCTCGATCAACGGCAGAGGGCGCGCTACGGCGCGCCCTTTGCGTTACCGCCGGGGACGATGCATTTACAGTGGAACTGGATACGCTTCGTGAGGCCCTGGTCGATTTGCCGCTATGACTGAAGAACGCAAGATTAATGCAATTAAGCACATGGGTTCCGGGCGCAGCCTGAAGGAGTTGGCGAAACACCTTGGTCTGTCGCAGACCACGGTTTCGCGGGTGATCAACAACTCCGGGAACACGCACCGTATTTCGGAGGCGACGCAGAAGCGCGTGCTCGCGGCTGCGGCAGAGATGAATTACAAGGCGAGCCCATTGGCGCGCGGGCTGCGCAGCCGGCGGTCGCAGACGATCGGCGTGATGGTGCCGGAGATCAGCGGCGGCTATTCGGCGGCTGTACTGAGCGGGATTGAAGACGTGCTGCTGATCAGCGGCTTCTTCTACTTCGTGGTCAGCCACCATCACCGCGAGGAACTGCTGCGCGACTATCCTGCGCTGCTGCTATCGAGGGCCGTTGAAGGCATCATTGCAGTGGACTCTGCGCTGGATGTTGAGTTGGCGGTGCCGGTCGTGGCGGTGTCGGGCCACCTGCGCTCGCCATCGATCCTGAACATTGAGCTGGACCATACGCTGGCGGCGCGGTATGCGCTCGAGCATCTGCAGCGGTTGGGTCACCGCAAGATCGCGTTTATCAAGGGGCAGAGCTTCAGTTCCGACACGGAGGTGCGGTGGCAGGCGATCACGAGGGTGGCTGCCGAACTGAAGATTGCGATTGAGCCGCATCTGGTGATTGCGCTGGAGGGCGACGATCCGACGCCGGAGCCGGGGCGCGTCGCGACGCAGAAGCTACTGGCTGCGGGTATGCCGTTCAGCGCGATCTTCGCGTTCAACGATTTGTCCGCGATGGGGGCGATTGTGGCGCTGCGCGAAGCCGGAGTGGATGTGCCGTCGGAGGTGTCGGTGCTGGGCTTCGATGACGTGGTGGGGGCAGCGACGAATAATCCGCCGCTGACGACCGTGCGGCAGCCGCTACAGGAGATGGGGAGGGCGGCTGCGACGGCTCTGCTGCAGCGCATACGCCATCCGAAGGCGAGCGACACGATGGCGCATGGGTCGGAGTCTATTCTGGTGCTGCCGACGTTCGTGGAGCGCAAATCGACGGCGCCGGCGCGCCGCTAATTGCTTTGTCTTGTGAATGATGCCAATTGCAACACTTACGCTCGAACTCGCGATTGAACACGCACAGTCGCTCAAGGACCGTCGCCAGGTGGTGCGGTCGCTGAAGGACAGGCTGCGGCACGGGTTTAATATCTCCATTGCGGAACTGGATGATGCACTGCTTTGGAACCGGGCCACGCTGGGGGTGGTAGCGATTTCGAACTCGACCGCGTATTTGAGCGGCCAATTGCGCGAGGTGGAAGCGGCGGCTCGGCGCCTGGCGGTGGGCCTGGGCTGTGAAATTCTGGACAGTTATGTTGAAAGCGACGTGCGGCTGGAGGAATAAAGCGAAGTTGACGGGTTTTGCCGGCTTCGGGGATGCTAACCTGTAGAGTCAACCATGCCCGAGCAACGAGCCAGAACATATCACCGCGGTCGCGTCGTCAACACCTTTGCCGAAGAGATTACAGCCATGCTGGAAGGCGAATTATCTGATCCGCGCATTGCGCCTTGTCATGTGACCGAGGTGGTTTTGGCGCCGGGCGGGAAGAGTTGTCGTGTCTTTATTGCGGTGGTGGGAACGGAGCAGGAAGAGCTGGCGACGCTGGAGGGATTGATGACGGCGCGCGGCTTTATCCGCACCGAGATTCGTCAACGGATGAACGTGCGTCACGTTCCCGAGATCACGTTTGCAATCGACCGCTCCGAAAAGATTAATTCACGCATGGACGAGCTTCTGGGCCGCATGGAGAAGCGCCGCAATAAACTTGCCGGTAAAGGTGCGAAGGAGACGACGAAACCAACCAAGCCAGCTCAGTGAGCTGGCTCCGAGTTGTTTGTCTGCTATGAAAAATCAGGTTTCGATCGCCGCCTTGCTGGAGCTTATCCGCGAACGTAACAGCTTCGTGATCAGCTCGCATCTCCGTCCGGATGGGGACGCGATCGGTTCTGCGCTGGGATTGATGCATCTGTTGGAGGCAATGGGTAAACAAGCCACGGTGTGCTTTGTGGATCCGGTTCCAGTGAACTTTCAGTTTCTGGATGGACGGGATCGAATCGCGAGCACGTTTGGGGCGGTGGATGCGGCCATCTTTCTGGAGTGCGATTCGATTGAGCGCAGCAGCATTGACCGGAGCCAGTTTGAGGCGGCAGCGCCGGCGCTGACGATCAACATTGATCATCACCGCAGTGGCCGGGAGTTTGCCAACTTCAACTGGATTGACCCGGAGGCGGCCGCCGTCGGTTGCATGATCTACGACCTTGCGGAGGCGGCAGGAATTCCGATCAGCCGTTCGATCGCCGAATGCCTTTACGCCGCGATCCTTACAGACACCGGCTCCTTCAACTATCCGAGCACGAGTGCTTCTACGTTCGCGATGGCGGAACACCTGGTACAGAGTGGCGCCAATCCAAACCGCATAGCGGCGGACGTGTACTTTTCCAACCCGCCGAGTAAGGTGCGATTGCTGGGCATCGCGCTGAGCAACATCCAGATTGAAGGTGCGGTCTCGTGGAGCCACGTGACGCAGGAGGAGATGGACCGAGTTGGTGCGAGCGTGGAGGACTGCGAGGGGGTAGCGAATCACCTGATCGGCATTGTGGGTGTGGAGGCGGCTGCATTTCTGCGCGAGTTGCCGGAGGAGAACCAATTCCGGTTGAGTTTGCGAAGCCGGCGCGCGCTGGACGTGTCGGTAATTGCCGAGAAGTTTGGCGGCGGTGGGCATCGCAATGCGAGCGGATGCAGCATGGAGGGGACGCTGGCGGAAGTGACTAGTCGTATTGTTGCAAACATGCGTGAGGCCTGTTTACCCCTGCGGAACGAAGCTTCATCGATCGATGCTCCAACGCTGCCTTCGATTCTGTTAGCCTAAGTTTCGCTTCGCGAATATGCAGCAGGCGATTCAAGTAGACCTGCAAGGGCTTCGGCCAGAATGAGTTCGCGCGGTGCAGCTGATTTTTCTGATATCACTTTGACGGACCTCCCCCAATCCGCGCTCGCGCCTTCGGACACAACCGCTGCCGCAGCGTCATCGACGCGGCCAGGCGGCGCGAAGGGCGTCGTGCACTGGATGCGTCATACGCATCTGGGCTATACCGCCACTGAGTTCGTGGTTCTTCTGCTGTTCGTCAGTTACTTTCTGTTTTACGGCCTGATTCCGATCTTTGGTGGGGATCAGTTGGGGCTGGTGGGAGCGGATGAGCCGCGCTATGCGCAGATTGCGCGCGAGATGCTGGCGGCCCATACGGCGACCTGCGATGCGGTGCACGCGAGCATTCTGCCGAGCAGTCTGAAGGGAGCTTCGCTGCGGGCGTCCTACGCGTGCCTGATGGGCGGTACGGTGACGCCGATCCTGTATGGCAAGCCGTGGCTGGAGAAGCCAGCGCTCTATTACTGGCGGGCGATGGGGTACTATCGCGAGCTTGGAGTTTACGACTGGACGGCGCGCCTGGCCTCGGCTACAGGGGCGTTGGCGCTCATCATTCTTGCGTTCCTGCATCTCAAGCGCTTCCGGCCGGGGGGACACCTGGATGCGGCACTCATTATGGTGTCGGCCATCGCGATGTTCGCGTTCTCGCGCGGCGCTTCGACGGACATGCAGCTGGCAGCGCCTTTTTGCATCGGCATGCTGGGCTGGTACGCGTGGTATGAGACGGGCAAGAAGTTCTGGCTGTTCGATCTTTATTTTTTCGGCGCTGCAGCCACGCTGGCAAAAGGTCCGGTCGCGCCGTTTCTTGCGCTGTCGATTATCTGTCTATTTCTGGGTCTGCGCCGTGAGTGGTCGGCGCTGCGGCGAACGATTTGGATTCCAGGCATTGTGCTCTACCTGGTGATGGTGTTGCCTTGGTATATCGCGGTGCAGCGCCGCAATCCAACGTTCTTGAACGAGTTTTTCTGGAAGCACAATCTACAGCGTTACACGACCAATCTTTACCATCATCACCAGCCGTTTTACTACTACCTGATCGTGCTGGTTTTGGGCATGATGCCCTGGACGGCGCTGTCGTTTCGCGCGTTGATTGATGGGTTGGCCACGTCCTTTGCGGAGTGGAAGGTTCGGTTGAAGCCGCAGAGGTATGTGGGTCACGTACGCGCCGGCGACGCGTTTCCGGAGTTCCTGGTGCTGTGGGCGCTGTTTCCGATCATTTTCTTTTCGTTCTCCGATTCCAAACTTCCGGGATACATTCTTCCGTCGATTCCGCCGCTGGCGATCCTGACGGGGGATTACCTTTTTCGGATTCGCAGGGCGGGTATCTCCAACTGGCTGCTGTACACGCATGGGGCGTTGACGGGAGTTCTGACCTTCGTTCTGATCCTTTGCCCGCAGTACATGGTTTATCAACGCATGATTCCAGCGGCGGGGATCCTGACCTTGGCGATCGTGCTGGGGATTGCGGCGGGGCTGATGGTGGTGCTGGTGACGCGTCGCTACGGGGTCCGGATGCTGCGTTTGGTGACGATGGTTCCGCTGGTGATCCTGCTGTATTTTCTGCTGGGCAGAAATGGACGTCTGTTGGATCTCAACTACTCCGCGCGTCCGCTGGCGCGGGAGATTCAGCGAGCCGACCCGAACGCAACGGTGGTTGCCGAATTCAATGTGCGCCGTGACCTGGTGTATGGGCTGGCGTTTTATCGCGATCAGCAAATCGTGAGCTATACCGGCGGCGGCGTTCCGGAAGGCGAGCACCTGGTGGTATTCCCGACGCGCGATGAACCCTTGTTGGAGAATTATCTAAAGGGGAGATTTACACAGCCCCTGTTGCTTTACCAGGCACAAGGGCTATCGGTGTATAGGGTCTATCCTCGAAGTTAGAAACAGAGGTCGAGGAAGTTAGAAACAGAGGTCGAGCGCAGTTGAGCCAATCGCTGAGTCACTTCGCGCAACTCGAAATTCTGGATCTTCGCCACTTCTCCGCGGCGCAGCTGAGGCCCCTACTGCGCGACGAGGCGGAGCGCTGGCAAGAGCGGTTGCGCTGGGACTATGGCCGCGCCTCGAACATGCTGCTGGATTACCTGGACAGCCGGATCCTTCCGGGCTTTGTTGCGCTGCAGGCGGGGCATATCGTCGGATATGCCTTCTGCGTCTGCGAGGGAGCAAAGGCAGTGATCGGGGATGTGTACGCGTACGGCGAGACTGAATCCAAAGTGAACCCGATCTGCGAGACGCTTTTGCATCATCTGCTGGAGCTGGTGCAGGCTACGCCGGGGGTGGATCGGATTGAGTCGCAGCTGCTGATGTTCCCGGATGGGGCACTCGGCGAGACGTTTCAGGAGCGCGGCTTTGTGAGCTTTCCGCGGTGCTTTATGCTGCGCGACCTGGAAGCTCATCCCTCGCGGATGGATACCGATATCGCTTCGCTGCATCCGGGCAGGAGATTGATTCTGCAGGCCTGGCAGCCGGAATTCTACGAGGGAACCGCGCAGCTGATCCATCGTTGCTATGCCAACCACATGGATGCAGGGATTAACGACCAGTATCGGACGCTGCACGGGGCGCAGCGGTTTCTGCACAACATCATTCGATTTCCCGGCTGCGGGGTGTTCGACCCGGAGAACTCCTGGGTGCTGCGGGACGCAGTGGTTCCAGCGCACGGCAATGGCGGAAGCGATTCGACTCACCGGTCGCCTGCGATCGAGGCGGTGCTGCTTTGCTCCAAGGTGCGCAATGATGTCGACCACATCACGCAGGTCTGTATTACGCCGTCTCTGCGCGGTCAAGGACTGGGGCGGATGATGCTGGAGCACTGTGCGCGCGAGGGCTTGAAGCGCGGGGTGCGTCAACTCTCGCTCACGGTAACAGAGGCCAACCTGCCAGCGCGGCATTTGTACGAGCGCAACGGATTTACAACGCTGCATCGCTTCGAAGCGATGGTGCGTGACACGAATGCGCCGGAGGGGTCGTCGCGCTCGGCGCTCTCCGGTTTTAGCGTTCGCTAGTCAGGCTCGACTAGTTGGCCTTCTTCCATGCGACACCCGGTCGAGCGACTGCATACATCTCGGTGGCGATTTGATCGAAGAGGCCGTAGTGATCTTTTCCTACGCCATAGAGGTCCATGTGGGTGCGGCCGGGGATGTAGGTGAAGTGGGCATCGGCTCCTAGCTTGGCGAGGCGGGCGTCGAAGAAGTGGGCTGAGCTGTCGAGATAAAAGGTGTCGGCGGTGCCTACGAAGAGATGGATGCGGCCTTTGAGAAGGGCCGATTGAGTGGGCCATTTTTCTTCGACGAGGTGGGCGAGGTCGTAATGGTCATGCCAATAGGCGACGACGGTTGGGTTTACGTCGCCGGTCACGCGGTCAAACATGGGCATGGGAGCGCCGCTCTTGGAGCGCGGGGAGAAGACCCAATCGAAGGAGGTGATCTGGCCGCCGTAGGGGCCGAGGACCGCCTCGATTTTGGTGAACTGCTCGAGGGTCGCGACGACTTTGCCGTCCACGCGCATGATGGGGTAGGGCGTGCCGTCGGGGCGGTGGTAGGCGTTGGCGTGGGGTGCGTAGAGATCCGGGCCGGTGAAGTTGTGGAAGTCGCTGGGGTCGGGCGAGGTTGACCAGGTTCCACCGAAGACCTGGGGGAAGTTGATTTGC
This sequence comes from Acidobacteriaceae bacterium, assembly GCA_035482415.1. Classification (GTDB taxonomy): domain Bacteria; phylum Acidobacteriota; class Terriglobia; order Terriglobales; family Acidobacteriaceae; genus Granulicella. The sequence continues at coordinate 27,000 of DATHQT010000060.1, forward strand.
AGCTGCAGCGTGGCCCAACCGCCGCTGGAGTGGCCGTTGAGGAAGCGGCCGGTGGGCTTGGCGTCCATGCGGTATTTCTGTTCGAGCATGGGGATGAATTCGGTGGTGAGGGCGGTGCCCCAGGGGCCGTTGTTGACCGAGTCGGCGAACTCGTGGGTGCCTTGCGGGCAGGATTCGTCGAGCATGACCCAGATCATGGGGGGCATGGTGCCGGCGTCCATGCGGCCGCGGATCATGGCGGCTTGGACGATGTTGTATTCAAGGCTGCCGCCGAATCCGTGGGTGTAGTAGACGGTGGGATAGTGCTGGGTCGGGTTCTGCTGGTAGCCGGGGGGAAGGACGACCCAGGCTCTGATGGAGGTTGGGTTTCCGGAGAAGCGGGTGAGCAGGGGACTGAGCATCTCCTGCTCTTCGATCACGCCGGGCTTTACCTGTTGGTGAGCCTTGGCCAGGGCCGGGGCGCGCATGGGATTTTCGGCTGGGTGAGTGTCGAGAGTGAGGGTGGGTTCCGAGCTGCCGGGCGTCCATTGCGCGAGAGTGAGGACGGGGGTGATCCAGTCGGAGGGAGTGCGGCCGGAGTAGTTGTAGGTGTGCTCGGTGTCGAGGACGGCCTGGACTTCGTAGTCGGCGGCGGGCAGGGTGGAGAAGGCGGCGGGATAGGCGGTGGCGTCGGCGTAGAAGTCGACGGAGGCCCCGGGCATGAGGTGATGCACTTCCTGGGCGGCTACGGAGGTGTCGGCGGGGTGGAACTCCTGGATGTTGACTTCTTTATCGCCAGAGCCCTTCTTGAGGAAGACGAGCAAGCGACCGCTGACAGGGCCGGGGGCGGAGTCGGCCAGCTTTACGCGGAAGAAGACGTGGGGCGTCGCTGGGGTTTGCGCGCTGGCGAGGATGGAAGCGGCCGCGAGGATGGTTGCAGATAGAGCTAGGGCGAGAAGAGCTGTCGAGCGTTTCGTGCGCATGGATCTCCCAGAGGAACGTTCTGGGATGATACCAAGTCACGCGCTGTGGCAAGCTGGCTATTCCACGTGGTAGTTGGGAGCCTCGCGGGTGATGACGACGTCGTGGACGTGGCTTTCGCGGAGGCCGGCGCCGGAGATGCGGACGAACTTTGCTTTCTCCTGGAGATCCTCGATGGTTGCGCAGCCGAGGTAGCCCATGCCGGAGCGGAGGCCGCCGACCAGCTGGTAGACCATGGCCTCGAGCGGTCCGCGGTGCGGGACTCGTCCTTCGATGCCTTCGGGGACGAACTTGGCCAGCCGGTTGCCACTCTCTTCTCGCGCAGTGATGGAGGGACGCTCGCCGCTTGAGAATTCATCGATATCGGACTTGCTCTGGAAGTAGCGTTCGCCGCCACCCTGGGCCATGGCGCTGAGCGAGCCCATGCCGCGATAGGTTTTGAAGCTGCGGCCCTGGTAGAGGATGGTCTCGCCGGGGCTTTCATCCACGCCAGCGAAGAGGGAGCCCATCATGCAGACGCTGGCGCCGGCGGCGATGGCCTTGGTGATGTCGCCGGAGTACTTAATGCCGCCGTCGGCGATGATGGAGATGCCGCGTGACTTGGCGGCGCGATAGGACTCGGCGATGGCGGTGATCTGGGGCATGCCGGCGCCGGTGACCATGCGGGTGGTACAGATGGAACCGGGGCCGATGCCGACTTTGACGGCGTCGGCGCCGGCGTCGATGAGAGCCATGGTGCCTTCGTAGGTAGCGACGTTTCCGGCGAGGAGGTCGACTTCGGGGAAGCGCTTTTTGCATTCGGCGACAGCTTCGAGGACGCGGGTGGAGTGGCCATGTGAGGAGTCGATGGCGAGGGCGTCGACTCGGTATTTGACAAGCTCTGCTGCGCGCTCGAGGAAGTCGCCCGTAGCTCCGATGGCGCCGGCGACGCGGAGGCGGCCCTGCTCATCCTTGCTGGCGTTGGGGTACTTCAATTTCTTCTGGATGTCTTTGACGGTGATGAGGCCCTTGAGTTCGTAGGCGTCGTTGACGACGAGAAGTTTTTCGACGCGGTGTTGGTGGAGGATGTGCTCGGCCTGTTCGAGGGTGGTACCGACGGGGACAGTGATGAGGTTGGTCTTGGTCATCACCTCGCTGATGGGGATGTCGGTGCGCGAGACGAAGCGGAGGTCACGGTTGGTGAGGATGCCGACGAGCTTGCCCCTCTTGGTGACGGGCACGCCGGAGATCTTGAAGCGGCGCATGACTTCGAGGGCGTCAGATATGGGGCGCTCGGGCTCGATGGTGACGGGGTCGACGATCATGCCGCTCTCGGAGCGCTTGACCTTGTCGATTTCGCCGGCCTGCTGTTCGATGGTGAGGTTGCGGTGCACGACGCCGAGGCCGCCCTGCTGGGCCATGGCGATGGCCAGGCGAGATTCGGTGACGGTGTCCATGGCGGCGGACATGAGGGGGGTGGCAAGAACGATTTTCCTGGTCAGCCGGGTTTGGGTACTGGTCTGGGTCGGGACGACGTCAGAGTAGGCGGGGACCAGCAGCACGTCGTCGAACGTGAGCGCTTCGGGAATTTGAGTAGGGACCATACTTCTCTATTGTTGCACTGGAGAGGCCAGAGTTGAACTTTCGCAGGACTTGGCCTAAAATTCGGTTAGCAGACGAATTTGTTCTGCCGCTGAAGGCAGCCGCGTGGCAAACGGCGGGTATCCGTGACGAATCCGGAAAGTGGCGGAAGAGAGGAGTGGGCGAGAGCCCACTTTTTGTTTGCTTAAAACCTAGCCGCCCCAACGGACAAAGAACGTTCGTCGGGGACCTCGGGTTCAGCGGACGGTGACAGCACCCGCTCAACCCACGCACGACAAGACGGGAAGTTGCCGTAAGCACTATGGCTTTGCAGATGGAGACAATTCGCGCCACGGCTGACCGCGTTGCGGCCTCGCATCAGCTCGACCTGGTGGACCTGGAGTTCACGGGCGGGGCGAAGCATCGGACGCTACGGGTGTTTCTGGAGAAGAATGCAGAGGCGCGGGCCAAGTTTACAGAGGAGGCAGCATCCAATGAGGAAGCAGGCCTTCCCAAAGGTGTTCCGGTTGAAACTCTTTCTGGGGTGACCCATGAAGATTGTGCGAATTTTGCTCGCGACTTCGGGACCGTGCTGGATGTGGAAGATCTCATCCCGGGTTCGGAGTACACGCTGGAGGTAAGTTCTCCGGGGCTGGAGCGGAAGCTGCTGAAGGCTGTCGATTACGAGCGCTTTCGGGGCAGCCTGGCAAAGGTGCAGACGTTTACGGCAATTGACAGCAACCGCCACTTCACGGGTAGATTGACTGCCTTTGATGGAAAGACGATTACGCTCGACCTCTCTGCGGTGAAGCAGAAAGGGAAAGCAAAGAAGGCGATGACAGCGCAGACGGTCGAGATACCGCTGGCAAACGTCGAGAAGGCGAACCTGGTCGCCGAGATTTGACGGCGGGATCCAGAGATGGGATTTCGCAGCGCAGATTCAAGAGCATGGATGTTCGACCAAAGAGAATTTGAATTATCGGCAGGGACGATGGCCGAAAGAAGTGAGAGACGACATGGCAAGTGCTTTGTATCAGTCGATTGAGATTTTGGGACGCGAGAAGGGGATTGACCCTGAGATCGTGGTGAATGCGGTTGAAGACGCCATTGCGCTCGCGACCCGCAAGTATTACAAGACGGTCGAGAACATGCGCGGTGAGATGGACCGCGAGACCGGCGAGATTCGTGCGTATGTGTACAAGACCGTGGTGGAGACGCCGGAACTGGTCGAGGACCCGGACAACCAGCTGACGCTGGACCAGGCTCGCGAGCTGGCACCCGAGGTAGAGGTGGGTGGAGAGCTGCGCTTCTATAAGGACACGACTCCGCTGGGGCGCATTGCCGCGCAGATGGCGAAGCAGGTGATCTTCCAGAAGGTTCGCGAGGCCGAGCGCGACACCGTGTTCAACGAGTATGCGCACCGTGCAGGTGAGATTCTGACGGCCACCGTGAAGCGGCTGGAGCCGATGGATGTGATCTTCGACCTGGGTAAGACCGAGGCGCGGATGCCCAAGCGCGAGCAGTCGCGGCTGGAGCAGTTTGCCGTGGGCGAGCGGGTGCGCGTGGTGCTGCTGCGCGTCGATCGCGCGGCCAAGGGACCGCAGGTGATCGTGTCGCGTGCGGCTCCGGCGCTGGTGCAGTCGCTGTTCCAGTCCGAAGTGCCCGAGATCTACGACGGCACGGTAACGATTCGCGCGATTGCCCGCGAGGCGGGGGAGCGAAGCAAGATTGCGGTGATGAGCCGCGACAAGGACGTCGATCCGGTTGGCGCGTGCGTGGGCATGAAGGGTATGCGCGTGCAGTCGATTATCCGCGAGCTGCGCGGCGAGAAGATCGACATCATCGAGTACTCGGACGAGATTACGACGTTTGCGGAGAAGGCGCTGCAACCGGCGAAGGTGAGCCGCGTCTCAATTACAGACCTGGCGGAGAAGCAGCTGGAGGTCATCGTCGATGACACGCAGCTGTCGCTGGCGATTGGCAAGAAGGGACAGAATGTCCGGCTTGCCGCAAAGCTGCTGCAATGGAAGATCGACATCAAGAGCGAAGAGGAGAAACGCCAGGAGGTCGAGCAGCAGATGCAGGCCATGGGCGGCGGACCCTCAACGCCGATCGAGCAGGTTGTGGAGCTTGGCGATTCGGTGATGGAGAAGCTGATCGCGGCTGGTATTACGACGGTCGAGGCGCTGGCCGATATGACTGCCGAGGAGCTCAGCGAGATCCCGGGAATTGGCGAGAAGACCGTCGAGAAGATCGCGGTCGCGGTTCGGCACTACTTCGGCCAATATGAAGAGGGCGAGGAGCGTCCGGTTCCGGTGCCTTCCGAGCCGGCTCTTGTGGAGGGCGAAGAAGCCATTGCCGCGGCGGCCGCATCCGATGATGCGGGAAACGAGGTACATTCCATGACCAATACGCCGGAAGAGATTCTTGCCGGGCAGGCAGCGGATGCGGGCTCAGCGGAAGAAGTCAACGATTTTTCAACCGAGGATATTGCGGACGCGGAAGAGGAATCGTCGGAAATTGACGCAAATGACGACAATGACGCTCGCGAAGCGGGCATCGAGCTGGATAACGACACCGTAGACGAACTGGTGGACCAGGCCCAGGAAGTCTCCGATGAAGGAATTGACGACGGCGAGCGCGACCGTGACTAGTACGGACGGGTTCGGCGAAGTTTTTGGCTGGTATTTCAAAAAAGCTGTGAAACCCAGCCAAACGGCTGAAAAGTTAACCGATTCAAGGGATAATAGCCTTGAACGAACTCCACCTTCGATTGAGGCTGACATGAACAGCTAAGTGCGCAGTGGAACGGAAATGGGCCGAGCGGGAGACTGCCAGCTCCTACAAAAGGGATAGATGAGCAAAGTTCGCATCAACGATCTTGCACGTGAGTTAGAGGTCAAGAGCCGATCCATTCTGGATGCTCTTACGGCGGTTGGCGTCACCGAGAAGAAGACGCATTCCAGCTCCATCGAAGAAGATGAGGCCGAGAAGGTGCGTGGCTACTTCAGCCGTGGAGGACGCACGAGTGCGTCCCGCGTGGCGCCGGTTGACACCAAGCCCAAGTTTGATCTTTCGCACGTTTCGAAGCCCGGCGATGCGCTGAAGGCGATTCTAGAGCGCAAGCAGGCAGAGACGGCGGCGCGCAACGCGCCGCCGCCGCGGCCTGCGGTGACGGTGGCGCCTCCGGCAAACCGTCCGCCGGTTGTGACGCGGCCTGCGTCGGCAGCTCCGGCAGCGCCGCCCGTGGCCCACGTTGCTGCGCCTGCACCAGCGGCTGTGGCAGCTGCGCCGCCTGCGGCTCCAGCGCCGCGACGCATTGTGCCGATTCCTCGGCCTGCAGCACCGAATTATGTGGTTCCTCCGCCCGCGATCGCGAGCCGTCCTGTGACGGGACCGGTAGTGGCGCGGCCGCCTGCGGGGACAACTCCTGCGCCGGTTGTGGCTGTGGCTGCGGCTGAGCCCGTGGTGGTGAAGCCGGCGGTGGTTGCACCTGCGGTGCCGGCTCCCGTGGCTGCTCCGGCTGCGGCTGCCCCGGTCGCTGAGCCTGTGGCTGCTCCCGCTCCGGAACCGGTTGCGGCAGCTCCTGCGGCTCCGGCTGCGAATGTGCCCGCGCCGCGGCGTGTGGTGATGCCGCAGACGGGACCGCGACCGACGTACAGTGCGCCAGCGCCGCCTCCGGGTGGACCGCGGACGCCTATCTTCCAGCGGCCGAGGCCTGGGTACCAGGGATCGAATCCTTCGGGAGGACCTGGCTCGCGACCTGGAATGGGGCCGGGAACGGCACCGGGCGCTCGCCGTCCGATGCATCCGACGAGGACGTTTCCGGGCGGAACGGGCGGCGGTCCGGGAGGACCGGGCTTTGCTCCGCGACCGGGCTTTGGCGCTGCACGACCTGGGTTTGGGAATCGGCCAGGAGCTGCTCCGGGCGGGTTGATGCCTGCTCCGGGCGAGGCTCCGGGACCGAGCCGTCCAGTACGCGCGGGACAGCGTGGACGAGGCGCACCGCGTTACGAGAAGAACAAGGAAGTCGCGCTCAAGGGTTACAGCGTGCCTCGCTTTGGCGGGCCGCAGATCCCGCAGGGCGATGTGCCGATTACCAAGACGATTACGGTGACCGAAGGCATCTCGGTGAAGGACCTGGCCGTGATGCTGGATGTGCGCGGTAAGGACCTGATCGCCACGCTGCTGATGAAGGGCGTGATGGTGACGGTGAACCAGTCGCTGGATGGCGAGCTGGTGAAGGAAGTGTCGCGCCAGTTCGGTGCCGATGCTGTCGTCATCACGGTTGAAGAGCAGCTGGAGAACGAGGCGATTGAAGGCCTGTTGGAAGATACGTCCAACATGGTCGAAGTTGTCCGCGCTCCGGTGGTTACGATCATGGGCCACGTCGATCACGGTAAGACGTCGCTGCTGGATGCGATCCGGTCGACGGATGTGGCGGCTGGCGAGGCGGGCGGAATCACGCAGCACATCGGCGCGTACAAGGTGAAGATCACGAAGCCGGATTCTCCTGCGTTCGGACGCGAGATCGTGTTCCTGGATACTCCCGGTCACGAGGCGTTTACGCGTATGCGTGCCCGTGGAGCGAAGATCACGGACATCGTCGTGATCGTGGTTGCGGCGGATGATGGCGTGATGCCGCAGACGCTGGAAGCGATCGATCATGCGCGTGCGGCGAAGGTGCCGATCATCGTGGCGGTGAACAAGATCGACAAGCCGGACGCTGATCCGAGCCGGGTGATGAACCAGTTGGCTGCGCGCGGCGTGCAGGCTACGTCGATGGGCGGAGACACGGAGTTCGTGGAGGTGTCGGCCAAGAAGCGGCTCAACCTCGACCAGCTGGAAGAGATGATCTGCCTGGTCGCGGATGTGAACGAGCAGAAGGCTACGCCGGAACGTCCCGCGGTTGGTACGGTCATCGAAGCCAAGCTCGATCGCGGTCGCGGTGCGGTTGCGTCGATCCTGGTGCAGAACGGAACGCTGCGGACGGGCGATAGCTATATCGTCGGCAACACGTTTGGCAAGGTGCGCGCGATGTTCAACGATCGCGGGTTGGAGATCAAGGAAGCTGGGCCGTCTACTCCAGTCGAAATCCTGGGACTCGAGTCGATTCCGGATGCCGGCGACACGTTCCTGGTGATGGCGGACCGCGACAAGGCCAAGGGCATTGCGCAGTATCGCAAGATGAAGGAGCGCGAGGCGCAGCTGGCGAAGAGCTCACGCGTTTCGCTCGAAGGGCTTGCGGAACAGATCAAGCAGGCGGGCGTCAAGGACCTCAACCTCATCCTCAAGGGCGATGTGCAGGGTTCGGTCGAAGTGCTGGCCGACTCGCTGCAGCGGATGTCGACCGAGAAGGTTCGGGTGAAGGTGCTGCATTCGGGGGTTGGCGCAATTACCGAGTCGGACATTCTGCTGGCTTCGGCTTCGAATGCTGTGGTCATCGGGTTCAACGTTCGGCCGGACCGCAAGGCTACCGAGGTTGCGGAGCGCGAGAACGTCGAGATCCGGCTGCACTCGATTATTTACGAGTTGCAGGACCAGATTACAAAGGCGATGTATGGACTGCTCGAGCCGGTGTTCAAGGAGAACTACGCTGGCCGCGCTACCGTGCTCAACGTCTTCAAGATCACCAAGGTTGGCCAGATTGCCGGCTGCCAGGTGACCGATGGGCTCATCAAGCGCGACAACCAGGTGCGCGTGCTGCGCGACGGCGAAGAGGTCTGGAAGGGCAAGATTTCGTCGCTCAAGCGGTTCAAGGACGATGTGTCCGAGGTGCGCTCGGGTGTTGAGTGCGGTATCGACCTGGCCGGGTACAAGGACATCAAGGTTGGCGACGTCATTGAGGCGTTCACGACCGAGAAGATGGCCGATGAGCTGGGGCGGAACTCCGCGGAGGCCAAGAAGGAGCGCGATGTTGCGGCTCTGAAGGCGGCCAAGGATGCCGAGAACGAAGTGGCCAAGGCTGAAGCGGATACCGCGAAGGCTGAGGCGGAAGCCGCTAACGCTTAGGGCTTGGTTTCAAAGAGAAGGGCCGGGAGAAATCCCGGCCCTTTTTGTTTGCCCGGGAGGGGGCCCCCCTCCCCCCCGGGCAGGTCATACTTTTGGTCTAAAGTGGTCTAATCAGGGGGTTTAGGGGTCGAAGTATCCCCCCTACTTTTGCTGTAAAGTAGGGCAATCAAACGGGTTAAGGTCCAAAGTACCTGAATACGCGGCTAAACGCGTGGTGACTGGCTGGTGAGCGGCGAATCGGATGGAGGGGCTACTTCTATTGTAGTGGGTGGGTGGGGGGTAGTATGCCAAGTTGCCGGGAGAGAAATCGGCAATGGGGATAGGGGTTTTGTGGGTTTCCGGAGGGGGTGGGGGGTTGACACGCGGGTTTTGGGTTGTTTTTGGGGGTGGATTTTGGGATTTATTTTTGGTGGGCGTTGGAGGTGGAGAATCTCTGGTTGAAAAAGGGCGGGCGGTTGAGGTGGGCGGAGACTGTCGAGGTCTTCGGCTGCGCTGCGCTTCGCTCAGGATGACAGCGTATGGGCGCACTGGAGACAGCGTGTGGGTAGGTATCGGGAGGGAGGGGTGATATATCTGGCTGCACGGTTTATTTCGGAAGAGGGTTGCGGAGGATTGGGATGGCGCGTTCACGCAGGGAGTTTCTGGCGAAGGGTTCGATGGGATTGATGGCGGCGGCGATGGCGGCGAAGGCTGCGGGTGGGGAGGGTGTGCAGGTGCCGGCGGGGCCGCAGGTGCCGTCGACGCCGGGGGCTCCGGGGGCGTTTGGGACTTCGCCGGCGGTGGGGCCGGAGGTGTCGGTGGAGACGTTTGTGCAGGCGGAGAAGCTGGTGCAGGTGGAGATGTCGGGGAAGGATTTGGCGGAGGCTGCGGGGAACTGGCGGCAGAGTATGGCGGCGGTGTATGAGCGGCGGGTGGGGCCGCGGAAGCTGGCAATTGGGTATGAGGTGGCGCCGGCTACGGTGTGGAATCCGCTGATGCCGAAGGAGCAGGGCGTGGCGGCGGTGGTGGGCGAGAGCTCGTTTGTGCGCGATGCGGGGAAGGGGATGGCGCTGCCGTCGAGTGATGAGGCAATTGCGTATGCGCCGGTGGCGTTGTTGTCGCGATGGATTGAGACGAAGCAGATTACTTCGGAGCGGTTGACGGGGATTTATCTGGAGCGGCTGGAGCGGTTCAACAAGGAGTTGAATTGCGTGATTACGCTGACGCGGGAGCATGCGATGACGCAGGCTCGGGCGGCGGATCGGGAGATTGCGGCGGGGAAATATCGGGGGGCACTGCATGGGATTCCGTGGGGGGCGAAGGATTTGCTGGATACCGCGGGGATCAAGACGACTTGGGGGGCAGAGCCGTTTCGGGATCGCGTGCCAGTCGAGGATGCGACTGTGACGAAGCGGTTGAATGAGGCGGGTGCGGTGCTGGTGGCGAAGTTGAGCCTCGGCGCTTTGGCGTTGAATGACGTTTGGTTTGGGGGGCAGACGAAGAATCCGTGGAATCTGGATGAGGGGGCTTCGGGGAGTAGCGCGGGGCCCGGGGCCGCGGTGGCGGCGGGGCTGGTGGGGTTTGCGATTGGGTCGGAGACGCAGGGGTCGATCGTGTCGCCGAGTATGCGGGATGGGGTTGCGGGGCTAAGGCCTACGTTTGGGCGCGTGCCGCGGACGGGCGCGATGACGTTGAGTTGGACGTGCGACAAGCTGGGCGTGATGGCGCGCGGCGTCGAGGACACAATGCTGGTGCTGGAGGCGATCAAGGGGCCGGATGGGAAGGATGTGGCTTGTATTCCGGCGGGGTTGGAGTTTGCTGCGGGGAGACATGTTGGCGGGCTGAAGGTGGGGTATTTTCCGGAGTGGATGAAGGCGGCTCCGGCGACCGATGTTGATCGCGCGGCGCTGGAGACGGTGAAGAAGCTGGGGATGGAGTTGGTGGAGGTTAGCTTGCCGGATTGGCCGTATGACTCGCTGAACATTATTTTGTTTGCGGAGAGTGCGGCGGCGTTTGAGGAGATCACGCTGAATCATCAAGTGGACGAGTTGAAGATGCAGGTGCCGGATGCCTGGCCGAATACGTTTCGACAGTCGCGGTTTTTGAGTGCGGTGGACTTTGTGCAGGCGGATCGGCTGCGGCGGATGGTGGCGATGGAGATGCAGCGCGTGATGGCCAGCGTGGACTTGTTGCTGGTGCCGAGTCTGCGCGATGAGTTTTTGGTGATTACGAACTTTACGGGGCATCCGTCGCTGACGCTACGGGCGGGGTTTGTAGAGGTGAGTGAGGCTCGGAGTGACTGGGCTCCTGACCCGAAGAACCCGGTGAAGAAGTTTGAGAAGCCGCGGCGAGTGCCGCATGGGGTGTCGCTGGTGGGGAGGTTGTTTGATGAGGGAACGATTGTGGAGGCGGGCATGGCGATGGAGAGTGCGTTTGGCGTGGCGGGGGAGAGGCCGACGGGGTTTTGAGGGCAGTTGTTCGGTGGTAGTTGTCAGTTCTCAGTTGTCAGTTCTCAGTTGTTCGTTCTTAGTTCTCAGGTGTCTGGTGTTGGTGGTTAGTGGTTGTTGTTGGGGGCGAAGGTTAGGGTCAGGTCGACGAGGTGGGTTTGGGGGTCGGCGGAGGCCTGGAAGGTGCCGGCGTATTTGGAGAGGTGCTTGAGGGCGGTGTTGTTGTGGATGAATTCCTTGACGTAGGTGGGGTTGTAGATGTCGCCGGACTTCATCTGCCAGGCGGTGTTGAACTCCTGGAGAGCTTCGGGCGATAGGCCGGTGGGGGTGACGGTGTGGAGGTGGTAGATGTCGCCGGGGATGGGTTCGAGGGTGTAGGCGATGGTGTGGGCGGCGGCGTCGGGGACGGGGTGGGGGAGAACGTAGATGTCGAGGTAGCCGTGGGAGCGGTAGACGTCGGCGATGAGGCCTTCGAGGTTGAGCAGGGCGGTGTCGTTGGCGAGGTCGCCGGGGTGGAGTTTGGTGTCGCGGTCGAAGTCGGCTGCGGAGTAGAGGGGGGTGGGGGTCCAGGAGATGGTGGAGATCTTCCAGGGGTCGCCGGTAACGATGCGGGCGGTGTAGGTGACGAGGAAGAGGTTGGGATCGGAGGGGGAGGGGACGACGGTGCGCTGGAGGTTGTCGAGCGAGGATTGGATGTAGCCGGCGCGGCGGAAGGGTTCGAGGAGGATGTCCTCGAGGGTGAGGCCGGAGAGGCCTTCGTTGAAGGGGTGACGGGGCGCGAGGTTGACGGCCTGCTGGAGGCCGGGGGTGAGAGCGGCGGCTGCTCCCTGGGGGGCGAGCATGGAGAGATGCACGGTGGTGAGGCGGACGGAGGGCTGGTCGATGCGGAAGCTGATGACGCGGAGGGGGTGCTCGTTGGTGGGCTCGAGGAGGGTGTGGGAGAGGGTGGCGGTGATGCCTTTGGCGGCGAGCATTTGCTGGAGGGCGGACTGGATGTCGTCGGGGAGGGTGCCGGCGTCGGAGGCTGCGCCGCGGTAGAGAGGGACGTGGGCGTGGATGCCGGCGGTGAGCTCGTCGGGGGTGAACCAGACGAAGTTTTCGAAGCTGGCGGGGAGGAGTTTGTCGAGGGGGATGGGCTTGAGATCGACGACGAGGCCGCGCGCTTTGCCGGTGCCGGTGTAGTCGATGGTGGCGTCGGCGAAGAGGCCGGTGTCGAGGAGATGGTGGGCGGCGTTGCCGAGCGAGTCGGCAGTGAGGAGCTGGCCGGCTTCGAGGCCGGAGACGGCGGCGAGCTCGGGCGTGGTGTAGGGGCCGGGGTTCTTGTAGGTGACGCTGGTGATGGAGTATTGGGCGTTTGCGGCGAGGGGGGCGAGGAGGAGGAGGGCGGCGAGTAGACGGAAGGGTCGCATGCGGTTTCAGAGTATGGGGCGCGCGCCGGGATTGGCAAGGTGGGCGCCGCGAACGGGGACCAGGCGTACCTCAGCGGCTAAAGCCTTGCGGTGGGTGGCGGTGGAATGGCACGGCTGAAGCCGTGCCCCTTCGAGGTTGTGGGTGGTGGAGATGGCAAGGGCTTTGATGTGCAGGGCGCATGCTAGGTTTCGCCGCGTGGGTCGAGCAGGAGTGCCAGTCGATTCCTGGAGGGAGGGACTGAAAGAAAGGCAAGGGCAGGAACGGGAGAAAGCAGGTTCTTCGCTGCGCTCAGAATGACAATTTCTTTCAGAAATTGTCAAAGAAAGGCGAGGGCAAAGGCAAGGGCAAAGGCAACGGCAAGGGCAAGGGCAAGGGCAAGGGCAAGGGCAAGGGCAACGGCAAGGGCAACGGCAAGGGCAACGGCAAGGGCAACAGCAACGGCAAGGGCAAGGGCAACGACAAGGGCAAGGGCAAGGGCAACGGCAAATGCGGGGGTCCTTCGCTGCGCTCAGGATGACGGCGAAAAACTAGCAACAGCAACAGCAACGGCAACGGCAAAGGCAACGGCAACGGCAAAGGCAACGGCAAAGGCAAAGGCAACGGCGACAGCAACAGCAACAGCAACAGCAGCGGCAAAGGCAAGAGCAACGACAAGAGCAACGGCAAATGCAAATGCAAATGCGGGGGTCCTTCGTTGCGCTCAGGATGACGGCGAACAGCGGGTTACCGCAAAGCGGCGGCTGGTGCGGAGGGCTAGTTGCGGGGGTTGCCGGCGTAGACACGGTTGTGGATCAGGTCGAGGGTGAGGGAGTCGAGGGAGTTGATGAGGTCGCGGCCGAGGGCTCCTTCGTAGGCGTCGGAGAGGGTGTTTTGGGGGTCTTTGAAGACGGCGATGTGGCGGAGGTCGAGGATGCGGTTGGCTAGCTCGAGGTCCGCGTGGTCGAGGATGTAGACGTGGTCGGTGGAGGTGCCGCCGGCGCCGTAGCCGTTGCGGGTGCCTTGCGCCTGGTGGAGGAAGTCGGCGGTGAAGTCGCGGTAGTAAGGGAGGAAGAAGCTGGTGGCGTTGGCGCCTGAGTCGAAGAGGAAGGGGCGGGATTGGTTGTGGGTGCGGGCGGAGAAGAGGACGTTTAGCTTCTCCATGTAGAGGGGCGAAGAGTCGCCGGCGAGGCGAAGCGTGGGGCCGGCCCGGAAGTGGTGGTCGTGGGTGAAGCGGATGATGCCGAGGGCCTGGAAGACGGGGTAGCCGAGGATGGCGGGGATTGTGTATTTTTTGCGGCCGGACTGGATGGTGAGGTTGGCGTCGGGGAGGACGAGGAGGACGACGTTGTGGACGGTGGCGGTGCCGAGGGTGAGGGTGTCGAGGATGGCGATGTGGAGGGGGTTTTCTGCGCCGGTGGCGCCTTGGGTGTGCGCGATGCCGGTGCTGAGGGTGAGGCCTAGCTGGTGGGCGAAGGATTCGGAGACGACGGAGAAGTTGGCGCCGGTGTCGAGGATCCAGGGGGTGGTGAGGTTGTGGGCGGTGAGGTCGGCGGTGATGGAGCTGAGACGGTCGGTGTGGGTGGGCAGGTCGACAGGGGCGTTGATTTCGATGGTTTGGGGTGGGGCGCTGAGGAGGAGCTGGATGGTGTCGGCGTCGTCCTTATCGTCTTTGAGGTAGGCGGGGGAGAGGCCGGAGGGGGCTTCGGTGAGCAGGCGGGTGTAGAGGGCGGAGGCCTGGGCGTAGCGGAAGAGCTTGAGGTTGGCGTCGGCGAGAGAGCCGAGAACGAGGGCGAGGCGGGTGGGGGAGAGGGTGGTGCCGGTGGCGAGGGGCTCGAGGAGATGAATGGCTTCGTCGAGGTGGTTGGTGCGGTCGGCGAGGACCCCGGCGAAGAGATCGTGCTCGGGGCCGGGCGGGGTGGTGGCCAGGTCGTGGGCGAGGTCGTCGTAGCGGAGTTGGGCGGTGTCGGTGTCCAGCCTGGTTTGCGCGGAGGCGGGGATTGCCAGAGCGCAAAGAAGGAGGGCGAGTACTCGGAGCATGTTGCGCTCAGTGTACTCGCCCTGTTGGTGCTTGGGTGGCGCAGAGTTACGCGGGAGTGACCTTCGTCGTCCAGGGGCTGGCGGCTTCGAGGGCTTTGTTGACGTTCTGGATGTTTTCTACGCCGGTGGTTTCGAGCCACTTTTTGAAGGCGTCGCGGCCTTGTTTGGCGTAGATGGCGATGCCGTCTTTCCAGGTGGCGCGGCCGCAGAGGACGCCGTTGAAGGCTACGCCGGATTCGCCGGCGAGCTCGAGGGTTTCGATGAAGACGGGGTTGGAGACGCCGGCCGAGAGGTAGATGAAGGGCAGGGTGGTTTCGGCGGCGGCGGAGCGGAAGAGGTCGAGGGCTTCGGCGCGGGTGTAGGCGCTGGCGCCCTTGTTGGCCTTGGTGCCGGCGACGTACTCCATGTTGACGGGGACTTCGACTTTGAGGACGTCGACGCAGTAGCGGGGCTTGGAGAACTCCTTCATGGAGCCGGAGACGACGGCGGGCTTCTTGCGGGCGAACTCGATCGACTTTTCGTCGCCGCCGAGCTCGTCGTAGCCGACGCACTCGAGGAAGAAGGGGATGTCGTGGGCGCGGCACTCGTCGCCGATGCGCTCGACCCAGGCGTGCTTGATGTCGTTGATGCGGGGCTGGTCGAGGGGGGTGTAGTAGAGCAGGATCTTGATGCAGTCGGCGCCGGCTTCGGCGAGGCGGCGAACGCTCCAGAGGTCGAGCAGGTCGGGCAGGCGGCCCTGGGTGGTGGCGTCGTAGCCAGTCTTCTCGTAGGCGAGGAGAAGGCCTTTGCCGTTGCGGTGCTTGGCGGCGGGAAGGCCGTACTCGGGGTCGAGCAGGATGGCGGAGGCGTAGCGGGTGAGGACTTCGGTGACGAGGGTTTTGAAGACTTCGAGATCGTGGCCGTCGGCGGCGGCTCCGCGCTCCTTGGCGAGGGACTTCTGGAGGGATCCGCGCTGATCCATGGCGGCAGCGGCGATGACGTTGCGCTCGTTGGAGACGGACTTAAGGCCAGCGAGTTTTCCGGGCGTGATCTTCATGACTTTCTTAAACTCCTACAGCGATAGATGCTGAATGGTGCAGTCGCGGACCAGGGGTGTGAGGTTGCGATCAGATGAGATTGTACATAGCGGCCGGGGAGATCGCACGCGGCGTGGGGGTGGGCGTGAGGCGGGCAGGAACGGTGGTTAGGCGCGGAGTCGGTCGCGCAGATGGCCGGCCAGTTGAACGAGGTGACGGAGGCGCGGGGCCTGGGTGGGGGACGCGTCGCGGAGGGCGAGCTCGGATTCGAGCAGGACGCTGGCGAGGGTGGTATTGAGTTCGCTGTGCAGGGCAGCGGTGGCGGCGGTGTGGGCGGTCGAAAGTTCCTGGGCGCGGCGGGTGAGGGCGCTGCGGGCTTGCCGAACGATGCGCGGGGCGCTGGAGAGCGCGAGGTTGAGCTCGAGGATGAGGGCGCTGCCGGCGTTCTGGTAGAGGAGGTCGGTGGTGGCCGAGTCGGCGGAGGCCAGGCTCTCGTCGATGAGGATGAGGGCGAAGTCCTTGCGGCGCAGGAGGGTGAGCGCGGCGCGGCGGCTGGGGGTGGAGTCAAGCTCGGCGTGGAGCTCGGAGCGGAGGGCATACGCGATGGGCTGGGCGACGGATTCAGGGGCGATCAGGAGGAGGGCTGTGGGCATGGAGGCTCCGGTTGGTGGGCAGGGGATAGGGGAGAGGGGACAGGGGATAGAGAGGCGGTGGGCTTGCGGTTCGGCAAGCTCGTCGTCAGGCGAGGTCGTCGCCGATGCCGTACTCCTTTAGCTTGCGGTAGAGGGTGGTCTTGCCGATGCCGAGCAGGCGGGCGGCGAGTAGCTTGTCGCCGTTGAGCTGGGCGATGGTGGTGAGGATAGCCTGCTTTTCGAGGTCGGCGATGGACTGGACGGGGGCGTTTTCCGCGGAGGCGGATGGGATGGCAGAGTCGCCGTTGGCAGCCTGGTTGGCATGCTGGAGGGATTGCTGGGCGTGGAACTGGTAATCCTGCATCTGGGTGGGGAAGTCGCCGAGGTGGAGGATGGGGCCGCTGGAGAGGGAGCAGGCGCGCTCGATGGCGCGCTCCAGCTCGCGAACATTGCCGGGCCAGTCGTACTCCATGAGCAGGTGCAGGGCTTCATCGGCGAAGATGTAGGCGAGGCCGTGCTCGGCCTTCATGCGTTCGAGGATGTGGGCTGCGAGCAGGGGGATATCGCCGCGCCGCTCGCGCAGGGCGGGGATGCGCAGGGTGACGATGTTGAGGCGGAAGTACAGGTCTTTGCGGAAGCGGCCGGTCTCGACCAGGTGGGTGAGATCGCGGGTGGTGGAGGCGAGGACGCGGGCTGTCAGGGGAGCGCCCTGGTCGGAGCCAACGGGGAGGACGACTTTGTCCTGGAGGGCGCGCAGCAGGCGGCCCTGAAGATCCAGGGGGAGCTCGCCGATTTCGTCGAGGAAGATGGTTTCACCCTCTGGACCGGCGAGCAGGCCGACCTTGGCGCGGGTGGATCCGGGAACCGCGCCTTTGGCGTGGCCGAAGAGCTCTCCCTCAATCATGGCGGGTGCGAGGGATCCGCAGTCGACGGGAAGAAAGGGTTTGTTGGCGTTGGTTCCGTTGGTGTGGATGGAGCGGGCGACGAGCTCCTTGCCGCTGCCGGACTCGCCGACGATGAGCACGGGATGGGAGGTTGCGGCGACCTTGGAGAGGATGCGGTAGAGCTTCTCCATGGCGGGCGAGTTGCCGACCAGGTTGCCCATGGAGGCGCCGGTGCGGAGGCGGTCGCGGAGGAGGCGGGATTCGACGTCGAAGGAGCGGCGCGTAGCCGCACGATCGAGGGTGGTGGAGAGCTCTTCAAGGGTAAAGGGCTTGGTGAGATAGTCGCCCGCGCCGGTGCGCATGGACTCTACGGCCGAGTTGACGGTGGCGAAGGCGGTCATGACGATGACGATGGTTTGAGGATGATGGGCGTGGATGTCTTCCAGCAGAGAGAGGCCGCCGCCGCCGGGAAGTTTGAGGTCGAGCAGCAGAATATCGATGGAACTGTGGGCGAGGGCGAGGCGCGCGGTGGCGACAGAGTCTGCGGACTGGGTGGCGAAGCCGAGGCTGGCGGCGATCTCGGAGCAGGCGTTGCGGATGGGAGCGTCGTCGTCCACGACCAGGACACGGAGGGGAGGGACGTGGTCGGTGTCGGTGCTGCGCGCGACCGGGTAGGCCGAGGTGTACTGGGGCCAGGAGACGGTGGAGGTCGCGGGTGCCGGCGTCGGCGGGCGGGCGGGTGGAAGGGGCACGATGGAATCGGGTGAGTACAGCTTGGGGGTAAGCACGTGAAGATCCTCGAAGGTGCCTAGGCGGTGGTGAGGGTTGAGGGGAGGTCCGCAGGGCAAGGCTCGGCGGGTTGGGGGGCGGGGATGGGCCACTTGAGACAGAAGGCGGTGCCCTGGCCGGGGCGGACGCGGATGGAGAGCTGACCTTGGGTGGCGGTGGCCAGCTCATGGACGATGCGATGACCGAGGCCATGGTGGGCGCCGGGTGGGAGCGGCTCGGGATGAAGATAGGCCTCGACATTGGTGGGCGACATGCCGGGGCCGTTGTCCTCGACGATGAGCTGCACGCGAGCGGCAATGACGGCGAGGGTAACGCGGATTTGCCCGGGAGTGGCGATGGGAAGGGCAGGGACGCAGGCCTGCTCGCGGCGAATGGCCTCGGCTGCATTGCGCACGAGATTGACGGTGATGCGCTCGATGATTTCGGAGGGGAAGTTGAGGGGAGGAAGCGAGATCTGGCAGGTGACGGTGACGTCCGCGGCGCCGGCGGCGATGCGCCGGAGGACGGGCGTAAGGCTGAGCAACATGGCGGCGTGGTTGGAACTGTCGGTGCGGATGTCGGAGGCGCGGGCACTGCGGGTGCGAAAGAGTTTGGAGGGACGAACGGCTGCGTCGGCGGTGCGGAGCGCCGGGACATCGCGGAGGCTGGCAGCGGGTGTGGCCAGCAGGCGATGGATGAGCCTGGCGCTGCGGTCGGAGATGAGGCGCAGTTCGGTGGCGTAGTGCTGGTGCTCGGCACGCAGGACGCCGGGGACATGGAGGAGATCGCAGTAGAGGCCGAGGGCGGCGAGGAGGTTTCCGGCGTCGTGGGCGAGGCCACCGGCTTCGGCGAGGGAGGGTGCGGGAGGGGCGGCTGGGTGGGGTGGGAGCAGCGCTGACGGCGTCGGGTGCAGTGCTGACGGCGTCTGGTGCAGTGCTGACGGCGTCGTGCGGGGCGACGTGGCTGCGGGGGGCGGTAATGAGTGCGACGAGGGAATCCGTGCGGCCAGACTGCTCTGTGATTGAGCCTGCATGGTGATCTCCGGGTGAAGAGGTGGTGTTTGGTTTTAGGGGTCTATCGCGTTTCGGAGGGTCCCAGAGTGGAACAAACGGATCGCGACAGTTGGGATTGCTCTTACCTCTATCGACAGATTTGCCCGTAAGATCAGGAATTTCCAAAAAAATTCCCGAGATGGAACCGGGGCTATGGGATGCACAGTATCACACGCAATTAGGAATTGCTGTGATGGCTGCACGGGTGTAGATGGGTTCGGAGCAGACGAGCCGAAGGGTTTCTATAATGAGCGGTATGACTAAGGTAGAGGTGACGGAGCTGTATCGGAGTGGTGGACGTGGTGCGCATGAGGCGCGGGAGCTGAAGTTGACGCCGGGGTTTGTGGCGACGGCGGAGGGGTCGGTGCTGATTGAGGTGGGGCATACGCGGGTTTTATGCAACGCGACGATTGAGAACGGGGTGCCGGGATGGATGCGCAACTCGGGGCGCGGGTGGGTGACGGCGGAGTATGGGATGCTGCCGCGGGCGACGCTGACGCGGTCACCGCGGGAGGCGGAAAAGGGCAAGATCGGAGGTCGGACGCATGAGATTCAGCGGCTGATCGGACGGAGCCTGCGCAGCGTGGTGGACATGAAGCTGCTGGGAGAGCGGACGGTGATTCTGGATTGCGATGTGCTGCAGGCCGATGGGGGGACGCGGACGGCGGCGATTACGGGGGCTTGCACGGCGCTGGCGCTGGCGCTGGGGAAGCTGGTGGAGGCGGGGAGTTTGAAGGAGTCTCCAATGCGGGAGATGGTGGCGGCTACGAGTGTGGGGGTGGTGGACGGGCGGGTGCTGCTGGATCTGGCGTACGAGGAGGACTCGCGTGCGGAGGTGGATATGAACGTGGTGATGACGAGTGGAGGCGGGCTGGTGGAGACGCAGGCGACGGCGGAGAAGGGGACGTACACGCGGAGGCAGCTGGACGAGATGCTGGATGTGGCCGAGGTGGGGATACGAGAGTTGCTGGCGGCGCAGAAGCGGTGCCTGGAGGGTTGAGATGGCGACGCCTGCGGTTGGAACTGCGATTGTGCCGTGGATCTCGGTGAAGAAAGGCCGCGGGGTGGAGGCGGTGGAGTTCTACAAGCGGGCGTTTGGCGCGGAGAACCTTCTGCTGCTCGATAACGAGGGCGGCGTGGTGGCACGGATGCGGGTGGAGGGCGCGGAGTTCTGGCTGGCGGACGAAGCGCCGGGGAATGGGAACTTCAGCCCTGAGAGGGTGGGCGGCGTGACGACGCGGCTGATCCTGGTGGTGGAGGATCCGGATGCGCTTTGGGAGCGCGCGGTGGCGGCCGGCGCGAAGGCTCTTTGCGTGATGACGGATGATCATGGCTGGCGGGTGGGAGGGGTGCTGGATCCGTTCGGGCACCATTGGGAGATGGCGCGGGAGGAGGAGACGAAGTAGCGCAGTGGGGCTATGATTTCGATTTGCGGATTTCGTTTTGAGGTTGTACGAAGGAAATCGAGGAGGGATTATGGCGTGTCATCATTTTGAGCATTTGAAGCCGGTGCCGAGTGCGAAGGCGAGTTATGCAAAGGGGTGCGCGGAGTGCATCAAGATGGGCGATACGTGGGTCCATCTGCGAGAGTGTTTGGTGTGCGGGAATGTGGCGTGCTGTGACTCGTCGAAGAACAAGCACGCGACCAAGCATTTTCATGAGGTGAAGCATGCGGTGATGCGGTCGGTGGAGCCGGGCGAGGCGTGGGGGTGGTGTTATGTGGATGAGGTGATGGTGGAGTTTTGAGGGCTGGTTGTGAGTTGTCCGTTCTCAGTTGTCCGTTGGTGCGGAGGCTGGATGAAGGGTGTGCGGCTGGGGGTGGGGCTGGCGACGGCGGTTGTACTGTCTGCATGCGCGTGTTGCCGACAGCACGCACGAGAGCGCGGCATTGGGTGAGGAACTCGTGGGGTTGGCAGGCCTGCATGGAAGGGGCGGTGATGGGGTCAGGCTGTTTTTGCAGCCTGCGCATCGTCAGCCACGGCTGCTGCTGCGGCTACTTTGGCGACATCTTTTTTCTTACCGGAGGGCTTCGACAGGCCGAGTCCGACCGCTGTCTCTACGGCAGTCTCGGTTAAGCCCTTCTTCACAGCTTTTCTTACTGCTTTTTCGACCTTCTTCGCAGCCTTATGGATTGCCTTATCGTTCGCCATAGTTCCTCACAGTTATTTCCGCCGTTGGGCAGTCTTCTTTGCGGCTTTCTTCACGGCTTTCTTTGTGGCTTTCTTTGTGGCTTTCTTGGCCGGGGTCTTGCTGGGTGGTGCCTTTTTTGCAGACTTCTTCGCGGTCGACTTCTTCGCTGACGTTTTGGTGGCGGATTTCTTGAGGGCCCTCGGGGCGGGTGCTTTCTTTGCGGCTTTCTTTGCGGGCGTCTTCCTGGCAGGGGCCTTCTTTAGAACTTCTGTCACTGTCGTCACTGCAGTGCCAACCGCGGTTTTAGCGGCGCCGGCAACATCTTCTGCCATGGCGATTCCGTAGCCAACGGCCATTGCGGCCTTTTCGATGATCGTTTTCTCAGCCATTCTCGGGTTCCTCAGACTTGTGTTTACAGGCAAGTACGAATTGTAGAGGCGTATCGCGGTATGCGCCGAAATCTTTTTCCGTGTGTGGTGGACTGCCGGATAGTTCGATTCCGCTTTCGTTCGGGAAATGCGGGCACCGTGTGACTTTCCTTTGGGTGTGATTGCAAGTTGGGGGGAAGCGGTGGTTACTGGAGGGAGTGGAGGTAGTTGCGCCAGCCGCCGAAGGGTGTGATCTCGGTGGCGTCTTCGATTCCAAAGGGTTCGGCGAGGAAGCCTTTGACCTGGGAGCCGTCTTCGAGGCGGAGGGTGCCGATGCAGAGGGGCGGGGGGACGCCTTCGACGAAGCTGCCTACTGTGTCTTCGGGGAGGGCCCAGATTTCTACTTCGATGCCCGGGCCTTCGAAGTTGGGGACGTGGACGAGGCCGGGCTTGGGAGGGACGGTGCCTTGGAGGGCGTAGAACTTGTAGTCGGGATGAGTGCGGCAGGTGCGGACGAGGCGGCCGCCGCGCTGGGTGAGTTGCCAGTTGAGCGGCTGGCCGGAGAGATGGGCGCCTACTACTGCCATGAGGAGAGTTCCGGCGGGTGGGATGGCTGGGGCGAGGGGCTTGGTTTCGGAGAGTTTGCGCGTGCTGCCGCCGAGGGTGGTGCTCGTTGTGGCGTCGGTAGCTCGGTGGAGGCGGTCGGCGAGGGTGAGGAGGCCGGCGTCGTGGAAGGCGGGGGCGATGAGGCTGACGCCGAAGGGAAGGCCGTCGGGACGGAGGGCGGTGGGGACGGCGATGGCGGAGAGGTCGAGGAGGTTGACGAAGTTGGTGTAGGTGCCGAGGTTGCTGTTGAGCTGGATGGGGTCGGCGGCGACTTCGGCGAGGGTGTAGGTGCGAGGGGCCGTGGGGAGGACTAGCACGTCGATGGTCTGCCAGACTGGCTTGGTTTGGGCGCGGAGGGCTTCGAGCTTGTAGGCGGCGTTGAAGGTGTCGACTGCGGAGTAGTTGGTGGCGCCGGAGATGATGGTGGCGACGGTTGGATCCATTTCGTCTGTGTGGTGCTGGATGAAGGGGGCAATGGCGGCGTAGCGCTCGGCTACCCAGGGACCTTTGTAGAGGAGTTGAGCGGCGGCCAGGAACGGAGCCAGGTCTATTTCGATGGGCTCGCCGCCCAGGGAGATTAGCTTGTCGATGGCGGACTGGAAGAGGGCGGGGTTGTGGGGGTCGCCGAAGAAGTTGAGCGTGGAGGCGGCGGGGATGCCGAAGCGGAAGGTGGCGGCGGCGGACCACGGTGTTGCTTGAGCGCCGATGGCGGGGACGCGCGAGTAGGGGTCGTCGGCGTCGAAGCCGCGGGCGGCGGTTAGGACGACGGAGGCGTCGAGAGAGGTTTCGGCGAAGATGGAGACGCAGTCGAGGGTGCGGCAGGCGGGGAAGACGCCCTTGGTGCTGAGGACGCCGCGCGTGGGCTTGAGGCCGATGAGGTTGTTGAACATTGCGGGGACGCGGCCGGATCCGGCTGTGTCGGTGCCGAGCGCGAAGGTGACTAGGCCGCTGGCCACGGCTACGGCAGAGCCTGCGCTGGAGCCGCCGGAGATGTAGTCGGGGTTGAAGACGCTGGAGGGGATGCCGTAGGGGGTGCGTGTGCCGACCAGGCCGGTGGCGAACTGGTCCATGTTGGTCTTGCCGATGAGGATGGCGCCGGCGGCTTCGAGGCGGGTGACTACGGTGGCGGATTCGGTTGGGGTAAAGGCGTAGGCGGGGCAGCCTACGGTGGTGGGGAGGTTGGCTGCGTCGATGTTGTCCTTGATGGCGAAAGGGATGCCGAAGAGGGGGAGCTTGGCGCGCTCGGCGGGGGCGAGGGCTTCTAGCTCGGCGGCGCGTTGGAGCGCGGCTTCGGTGGGGACGACGGAGATCCAGACTGGGTGGAGGCCTTCGGCTTCGATGCGGGTGTGGATGTCCGCGACGATGGAGGTCGGAGTGGATTTGCCGGAGGCGTAGGCCTGGTGGAGGGAGGTGATGTCCATGGTGTCCTAGGTGGGGCGAATGGAGACGACTAGTTGGCCGGCGTTGACGATGGCGCCGAGTTCGCAGTGAATTTGTTCGACGATGCCGTCGGTGTGGGAGAGGACGGCGATCTCGGTTTTCATGGCGTCGAGGACGATGATTTTTTCGTCGGCGGTTACGGTTTGGCCGGGCTTGACGACGATCTGGAAGATGCTGGCGGTGAGGGGGGAGGAGACGCCTTCGCAGCCTTCGGCTACTGTGGCTGCGGCGGTTTCCTGGGGCGGCTCGGGGGGTTCGGCTACGGTGAGGAGGCCGGCTTCGCGCCAGCGTTCGCGCTCGGCGTTGAAGGAGGCTTTCTGGTGGGATTTGAAGGCGGCGGCTTCGGGGGCGATGGAGTCTAAGAAGCGCTGGTACTCGGCTAGGGAGAAGGTGGTGTCTTCGACGCGGAGGGGGTAGCCGCCGTGGGGGAAGAGTTCGCGGGCTTGGAGGAGCTCGTCGGCGGAGACGGGGTAGAAGCGAATCTGGTCGAAGAAACGGAGGGACCAGGGGATGCCGGGAGCGAAGGCTTCGGTGGACTTCCAGGCGTTCCAGACCTGGATGGTGCGGCCTACGAGTTGGTAGCCGCCGGGGCCTTCCATGCCGTAGACGCACATGTAGGCGCCGCCGATGCCGACTGCGTTTTCGGGTGTCCAGGTGCGGGCGGGATTGTATTTGGTGGTGACTAGTCGATGGCGCGGGTCGACGGGCGTGGCTACGGGCGCGCCGAGGTAGACGTCGCCGAGGCCCAGGACGAGGTAGCTGGCTTCAAAGACGATGCGGTGCACGTCTTCGATGGAGTCGAGGCCGTTGATGCGGCGGATGAACTCGATGTTGGAGGGACACCAGGGGGCGTCGGGGCGGACCGCTTGCATGTATTTCTGCTGGGCGAGTTTTGCTTGTGGGTCGTCCCAGGAGAGCGGGAGGTGCACGATGCGCGAGGGGACGGTGATGTCCGTTAGCGGCGGCATGGTGCGGTCGAGTTCGGAGAGCGTGTCGATGAGTTGCTGGCGCGCGAGTATGCGGCTGTCGTAGTGGATGTGGAGGGAGCGGACGCCGGGAGTGATGTCGATGATGCCGGGGACGTTGGATTCGCGGAGGCGCTGCTCGAGGATGTGGACGCGGAAGCGGAGGTTGAGGTCGAGCTCGAGCTTGCCGTATTCGACGAGGAGATACTTGTCGCCGTCGGCGCGGAAGGTCATGGAGGGATCGCGGTCGGCGATGCGGAGGAGGATGGCGGGCTCGGGCGTGGAGGCTGCGGGGAGCGCGGGTGGAGCGGCTGTGAAGTCGAGCAGGAAGGCGTCTTGCTCGCGCTCCATGGCTTCTGCTTCGGCAAGGGTGACGCGTTTGAATTGGACGAGGTCGCCGGCTTTGAGCTGGCCCAGCTTCCAGAGTTCGGCCTGCACGATGGTGGCTGGGCAGACGAAGCCGCCGAGCGAGGGGCCGTCGGGGCCGAGGAGGATGGGCATGTCGCCGGTGAAGTCGATGGTGCCGATGGCGTAGGCGTTGTCGTGGATGTTGGAGGGGTGGAGGCCGGCTTCGCCACCGTCGGGGCGCGCCCACTTGGGCTTGGGGCCGACGAGGCGGACGCCGGTGCGATCGCTCTGGTAGTGGATCTTCCACTGCGTGGAGAAGAGCATGTCGATGTCTTCTTCGGTGAAGAACTCGGGTGCAGTGTGGGGGCCGAAGAGGACGCCGACGGTCCAGGTGTGGGTTAGCTCGGGGATGTGGTTGGCGGGCAGGGTTGCGGGGGTTTCGAGGGCGAGGTCGTGCTGGCCGAAGTGGAGGACGTCGCCCGCGCGGAGGGCTCGGCCGGCGTGACCGCCAAAGAGGCCGAGGACGAAGGTGCTGCGGCTGCCGAGGAAGGGTTGGGTGTCGAAGCTGCCGCGCACGGCTAGGTAGGCGCGGATGCCTTCTTTGGCGGCGGCTCCGAGGGAGAGGACGCTGCCGGATTTGACTTCGATGGCTTGCCAGGGCGCCATGGGCTTGCCGTCTAGCTTGGCAGTCATGTCTGCGCCGGTGAGCGCGATGAGAGCGTTGCCGTGGAATTTGAGGCGGCCGCCCATGGTGGCGAACTCGATGGCTGAGGCATTTTCTGCGTTGCCGACGAGGCGGTTCGCGATGCGGAAGGAGAGGTGGTCCATCGGGCCGGAGGGTGGGACGCCGACGTTCCAGTAGCCGATGCGGCCGGGGTAATCCTGCAGAGTGGTTTGCGTTCCGCCTTCGAGGAATTCGATGGCGTGGCGGGCGAAGGGGAAGGTGCCGAGGAAGGAGGTGGTGACTTTGCCGGAGACGAATTCGGGGGTGGTGATGATTTCGCGGAGGTAGCGGAGGTTGGTTTCGGTGCCGTCGATGGCGGTGGCGTTGAGCGCGGCGGAGAGCTTGGCGAGAGCCTCGGTGCGGTCTTTGCCGTGGACGATGATCTTGGCGATCATGGGGTCGTAGAAAGAGGTGATGGTGGTGCCGGATTCGATCCAGGTTTCTACGCGCGCGACTTCTGGCGGCGGGAAGGTGACGAGCGTTAGCTTGCCGGGGGTGGGCTGGAAGTTGTTGGCGGGGTCTTCGGCGTAGACGCGGGCTTCGATGGAGGCGCCGCCGGGTTGGATGTTGAAGCTCGAGAGTGCGGGCATTTCGCCGGCGGCCTGGAGGATCATCCACTCGACGAGATCGATGCCGGTGACTTCTTCGGTGACGCCGTGCTCGACCTGGAGGCGGGTGTTGACTTCCAGGAAGTAGAACTGCTGGGTGTCGTCGTCGTAGATGAATTCGACGGTGCCGGCGGAGGCGTAGGCGACGGATTTGGTGAGGAGGGTGGCGGCGGCTTTGAGGCGGGCGCGGGTTTCGTCGGTGAGGCCGGGTGCTGGCGTTTCTTCGAGGACTTTCTGGTGGCGGCGTTGCGCGGAGCAGTCGCGTTCGCCCAGGGCGAGGACGTTGCCCTGGCCGTCGCCGAAGATCTGGACTTCGATGTGGCGGGCGCGGGCTACGTATTTTTCCAGGTAGACGCCGGAGTCGCCGAAGTTGGCGCGGCTTAGGCGGAGAACGGAATCGTAGGCTTCGGCGAGTTGCTCGGCCGAGTGGCAGACGCGCATGCCGATGCCGCCGCCGCCGCCGGAGCTCTTGAGCATGACGGGATAGGTGAGGGCGTCGGCCTTGGTGAGGGCGTCGTCGAGGTTGGCTAGCAGGCCGGTGCCGGGGAGGAGTGGAACGTTGCAGGCCTGGGCGGTGGCGCGCGCGGTGTGCTTGAGGGCGAAGGCTTCGATGTGCTCGGGCGCGGGGCCGATGAAGGCGATGCCGCGGGCGGCGCAGGCACGGGCGAAGTCTACATTTTCGCTGAGAAAGCCGTAGCCGGGATGGATGGCTTCGGCGCCGGTTTGGGCGGCGGCGGCGAAGATCGCGTCGAAGGAGAGGTAGCTTTGCGCGGCGGGCGCTTCGCCGATGAGGATGGCTTCGTCGGCTTCGAGGACGTGGAGAGAATTTTTGTCGGCGGTGGAGTAGACGGCGACGGAACCGACGCCCATGCGTTTGAGGGTGCGTTCGATGCGGCAGGCGATGGCGCCGCGATTGGCGATGAGGACTTTCTTAAACATGCACACTCTTGTCGGCTTCCCAGATGAGGACCTGGATGGGGGTGGGGTTGTAGGCGTTGCAGGGATTGTTGAGCTGCGGGCAGTTGGAGATGGCGATGAGGGTGTCCATTTCGGCGCGGAGCTCGACGTACTTGCCTGCGTCGGAGACGCCGTCGGCGAAGGTGAGCTGGCCGGCGGGAGTGACGGGGACGTTCATGAAGAAGTTGATGTTGGCGGTGAGGTCGCGCTTGTCGAGGGAGCGGCCAGTGTGCTGCGACCAGTCCATTGCGCCTTTGAGGAAGGTCTGACGGCAGGCGTGCATGCTGCGCTTCTCGATGGCGTAGCGAACCATGTTGCTCTCGCAGGAGCAGGCGCCGCCTAGGGTGTCGTGGCGGCCGCAGGTGTCGGCGACGATGGTGAGGAGAACGTTGCGCTCGGTGGAGATTAGTTTTGTGCCGGTGGTGAGATAGATGTTCTGCTGCTCGCGGATGGTGTCTTGCGCGCTGTAGCGGTCGGCGTAGTTGCGGGCGTTGTAGAAGATCGTGTCGACTGCCTGGTTGCCTTCGAGGTCGACGATGCGGAGGAACTGGCCGGCGCGGATCTCGTGGACGAAGGGGTCGCCGGCGTCGACAACGGCGGAGACGATGGCGTCTTCGGGTAGGCGCGGGCTGGTCTTGATGATTTTTTCTGGCATGGGGAAAAAGCTCTCGGGAGTTTAGAGGAAGTAGCGTTCGGTGAGCGTGAAGCCGCGGGCGTTTTCTGGGCGGAAGGTGCGGCAGGGGTCGTCGGGGCCGGGCGCTCCTACCTTCTTGAGGGTGAGTTTGACGGGGCGCTGCGCGTAGATCGGATCAGGATCCATGGGGTGTTGGCAGGTGTTGAGAATGATGAGGGTGTTCATCTCGGCGCGGAGCTCGATGGCGCTGCCGGACTTGGAGTGGTTGGGGATGAAGTGCATGCTGCCGTCGTCGTGGACTTCTACCTTGGAGAAGAAGTTGATGTTCATCATGAGGTCGCGACTGTTGAGGCCGTACTTTTCTAGCTCGATGAGGAAGCCGTCGAGGGCGTTCTGGTGCCAGTTGTTGCGCGCTTGCTGGTAGGTGGAGGAGCCGTACTTTTTTTCGACGAGGGTGCGGTCGGAGCAGCCGCCCAGGGGGTCGTGCCAGCCGAGGGTGTCGTCGGTAATGGAGCAGAGGATGCGGGCCATGTCGGAGTAGAGGACGGCGCCGGTGGTGAGGCGGGCGATGTGCTGGGCCTTGAGGGTGTCGGGGAGATTGAGGCGCTCGGAGAGGTTGTCGGCGTTGAGGAGGATGGCGCCGACGTTGCAGTTGTCCTCAAGTGCTTCGAGACGCAGAGCGGTTCCGCGTTTGAGGATGTGCGACCAGGTAGACGATCCTGGGAGAGTTTCCTCCCATAAGACTGAAGAGTTCAAAAAGGCCATCCTCGTTGGTGCTGATGTTGCGGTTTCGGTGGTGGGGTTGCGGGTGTGGTATCAGAGTACGCCGTGGGGTCAGGGTTGATCGGGTGAGAGTCGCCAGACGGTGCCCTGGCGGCCGTTGGAGAGCCAGAGGGAGCCGAGGCCGAAGCGGAGGCCGTCGCCGCCGGGTCCGCCATATTGCCTGACGACGTTGTTGGTGGCGGGATCGATTTCGGTGAGAGGAAAGTCGAACATGGTGGCCCAGACGTGGCCTGCGCCGAAGGTGATTTCGCCGCCCATGCCGGGGATGCCGCAGGCGATGGTGGCGATGAGCGCGGAGGTTTTTTCGTCGACGCGGGAGATGGTGCCGTCGCCCTGGTTGAGGGTCCAGATGGAGCCTGCGCCGGTAGTGAGGAAGCGTGGCTTAGGGCCGATGGGGATGGTGGCGACTACCGATGCCGAGGAGGGATCGACCTTGAGCAGCTGGTTGTGTTCGTAGGAGGAGATCCAGACGAAGCCGTCGCTGAAGAGCGGATTTTCAGAGCCTGAGGGGAGCGGGATGGAGGCGATGATCGCGTTTTTGGTGGGGTCGATGCGGACGAGCGTGGAGGGCTTGATGACGAGCCAGATGGAGCCTGTGCCGACGGTGATGCCGCCTTCGGAGTTGGCGGGGTCGGCGGGGATTTGCGCGATGATTTTGCCGTCGGCGGGATCGAAGCGGGTGAGGACGTGGTCGCCGCAGCTGGGCGACCAGAGCGAGCCGAAGGCGCTGGCTACGCCGGAGCAGGGATCTTTGACGGCGAGGACTTTGCCGAGGGTGTTGGTGGCGGCGAGGAGCTGAACGATGTGGCTGTCGCGACCGGTGGTGACCCAGAGGGAGTCGGCTGTGACGACGGACCAGTCGGGACTGCCAGGGATGGTGAAGACGGCGTCTTTCTTGATGTCGGCCATGGAGCGCGAGACGCCGGGTAGATTGACGCCGGAGCGAACGATGCGAGGCCGGTGCGCGGGAGGCGTTGCGGGGGGCGCGGTGGTCTGCTGAGCTGCGAGCGGCAGCAGGGGTGTGGCGAGCAGGAGGGCGACGCACAGGGCGACCCGGGGATGGTTCTGGAAGGGCATGTCTTCTGGGCTCCTCGAAGGGGAGGGGTGGGTTAGGGAGTGGAGGATGAGCTATTGAGTCCGATAGTAGAGCAAACGGGATCGCGGGGCGGCAGCATTGAAGACTTGAATGGAGACGATAGATAGCGGCTATCCATCGAGAGTTTCTATGCAGGCGATTGTTGCTGGCGATAAGGATTGGCATTCCGGGGGCGGGGGCTTAGTATCGGGAAAACCCACAGTTTGATGAGACGGCGCTCCACACCGGGGGGGGGATTGAACCTTCCACCAGTTTCGGCATCCAGGACGAGCTTGGATGCGATGGTCTACAGGAGTTAATCGAGTGTTTGATGTGAAGTTGGCCGAGTCTGGCAGATGTTCGTTCGTGACTTGCTCAGGGTACGTTCGCTGGAGCGGTCTCGGGGCCGTGCTGTTTGCGGGCGCGCTGTTGGCGGTTCCGGGGTATGGTCTGCAGCCGAAGGTGAAGGCGAGTGACGCGGCGCAGGGGGCACACGCGGCGGGGAAGAAAGGCTCGGCTGCGCCGGATGCGGAGAAGGGGAAGGGCGAGAAGGCGGAGAAGAACGCCTACGACTTCATGCTGCCGGGCGCCGACGGAAAAGATGTGCCGGTCTCGAGCTTCAGGGGGAAGTACATCCTGATCGTGAACCTGGGGCGCAAGTCGACTTATAGCGAACAGTTGGCGGCGCTGATCAGGCTGAACGATGAATACAAGGACAAAGGGTTGGTCGTGATCGGGGTGCCCTCGAATCAGTTTGGGCTGGCGGAGCCGGGGACGCCGGCAGAGATTCAGAAGGCGTACGCGGAGGCGAAGGTCGACTTTCCGGTGATGGCGGTATCGAAGATTACCGGGGACGATGAACTGCCGCTGTACAGCTATCTTACGAAGAGCAAGGATGCGCCTGCGGGCGGGGCGGTGCACTGGAATTACACCAAGTTCGTCATCGACAAGAACGGCAATGTGATGGCGCGGCTTGATCCGGATGTGACGCCGGATTCGGCGGAGATGAAGTCGACGATCGACAAGGTGCTGGACGGAACGTACAAGCCGAAGAAGAAAGACGCAAAGCCTGGCGCGAAACCAGCGGATGACGATCAGGACGATGATGACTGAGCTTGCGAGGCCGTTATGGGATCCTTCTATGCTGTCGATTGCAACTTCAAATGCAGGCGGGAATTGTAACGGTTCGCGTTAAACTTCAGTCGTAGCCGGTCTTGGATTCTTATTTCGGATTTTGTTGTAAACGGTTTTGCCAGCTAACTCAACCAGCAGTGCCTGCAGCACGTAGAGAGCGGGCGAAGCGCAAACGTAATCCTCGAAGACCCAGGTGTCCATGCAATCGAAGCGGCTCGGAATTCTCTCGTTGGTGTGCAGCCTCGCGCTGCTGTTTGGTTTTTCAGATGCAGCGACGGCGGGCGCGCAGGCCCCGACCTTTACGGTTGGGTGGTCGGTTTATGCGGGATGGAATCCTTACTTCTACATGCAGAAGTCGGGGATTTTGAAGAAGTGGGCGGACAGGTACGGGATTGCGATCAAGGTGCAGCGGTTCGACTATGCAGCGTCGCTGGATTCGTTTGTGGCGAAGAATATTGATGCGTGCGCGATGACGAATATGGAGGCGCTGGACATGCCGGCGGCCGCAGGCGTGGATTCGACCGCGATCATCATGGGCGACTATAGCAACGGCAACGATGCGGTGCTGGTGCGAAATAATCTGACGTTCCAAACGCTTCCGGGCAAGCCGATCATGCTGGTGCAGAAGACGGTTTCGGAGTACCTGCTGGAGCGCGGGATGGTGCTGAACGGACAGCAGGGGCAGTTGAACAAGCTGCACCTGATTAACACGTCTGACTCGGATATTGTGGCGGCATATTTGAATAACAAGTCGAACCAGGCGGCGGTGACATGGAAGCCGCTGGCGAGCCAGATTCTGGCGGACAAGAGCGTGCATTCGATCTTCGATTCGTCGAAGATTCCGGGCGAGATTATGGACCTGATGGTGGTTCGGAGCGAGGTGTTGAATACACCGAACGGGCAGAAATTTGCGAAGGCGCTGACGGGGGCGTGGTACGAGACGATTCAGCAGGTGGCGGCGGGACAGGCGAACGCGCTGAAGTACTCGGCTGCGGCGTCGGGCGATTCGGTCGAGTCGTACAAGGAGCAGCTGAAGACGACGGCGCTGTTTGTTTCGCCGAAGTCGGCGGTTGAGTTTACCGACGGTGCCGACGTGCAGCAGAAGATGGACCTGGTGCGGCAGTTCTGCTTCAAGCATGGATTGCTGGGGCAGGGAATTCACTCGGTCGATGACGTTGCGATCGCTTATCCGAATGGCGCGGTGCAGGGCAACAAGGCACGTGTGCGGCTGCGTTTCAACTCCGCCTTTATGCAGGCGGCAGAGCAAGGGAAGCTATAGCCTCTATGACGAATCTCTCTCCATTCGACATCCAGGCACGACCCAACCGGCTGTTGGCGCAGGCGCTTTCGTGCCTGTTGTTCGTGGTGTGCATTGGACTGTACATGCATACGTCGATCGCGCGGCACAGGGAGAATCCGGAGGATCGGGTGGTGCCGAACGGGCACCAGTTGGTGGCGGGGATTCGGTCGGCGGTGCTGGAGCCGGCGGAGGAGGACGACTACATTGCGCCCGATAACGCGTCGACGTGGGAGCGGCTGCGGCACTCGATGATCTGGAAGGACACGGCTTCGAGCGGGGGGCGATTCTTCATCAGCCTGGCGCTGCTGATTCCGTTCGTAGTGCTGGCGGTGCACATCGGATTGTTCCCTTGGTTTGGCGCTGGCTTTCTGAGATTTTTTTTGTTCTTCGACAAGATTGTTGCGCTGTCGCTGCTGCCGATATTGTTTATCGCGTTTGGGATTGATCAATGGTCGAAGATTGCGCTGATTGTGATTGGCGTGGCGCCGACGATGATTCTGGATGTGACGCAGATGGTGAAGGCGGTGCCGCAGGAGCAGATCGTGAAGGCGTTCACGTTGGATGCGAACAACTTCGATGTGGCGTATCGGGTGGTGTTTCGGCAGGTGTTGCCGCAGGTGATCAATAGTCTGCGGCTGAATTTGAAGCCGATGATGCTGTTTCTGTTTGCGGGCGAGATGATTGCCGCGTCGGACGGGCTGGCTTATAGGATCGCGATTATGCGGCGGCATATGGGGATGGATGTGATTTTGCCGTACGTGCTGTGGGTTGCGCTGCTGCTGTTTCTGATTGATTTTTCGCTGCGGGTCATCAACAGGAGGCTGCATCCATGGTTTCAGGCATGAGTGCGCCGGAGATGACTGCTGGCCTGCACCTGATTGGTGGGCAGGCGACGCGGGCTGCGGTTGGAGCGGAGGAGCAGGCGCACGCTCAGGCAGCGAAGTCGATCTCGATTGAGGATGTGTCGGTGTCGTATGCGCTGGAGCGTTCGGCGCGGCGGTGCGTGCTGGAGAATATTTCGCTCGAGATTGAAGAGGGCGAGTTTGTGGTGCTGCTGGGTGAGACGGGCTGCGGCAAGAGCACGCTGCTGCGGATGCTGCTGGGGCAGGAGCGGCCGACGGCGGGGCAGATTTCGGTGGCAGGGTCGCGGGTGGAGCGGGTGGATGCGCGGTCGGGATATGTTCCGCAGCGCTACTCGCTGTTTCCGGATCGGACGGTGCTCGACAATTTGATGATGGGGCCGCTGACGTCGCAGTTTCACATTTTGGGAAGGATGCGGCCGAGCTATTGGGCGGCGCGGCATGCGGTGCGTGTGGAGGCGTTTCGGCAGCTTACGCACATGGGGCTGCAGGCCTCGGATGCGGGGAAGTATCCGTATCAGCTGTCGGGCGGCATGCAGCAGAGGGTGGCGATTGCGCAGGCGCTGATGATGAAGAATCGGGTGCTGCTGATGGATGAGGCGTTCAGTGCGCTGGACCCGGCGACGCGGTCCAGTTTGCAGCGGCTGTTGCGTTCGGTGTGGAGCGAGACGCGGCCGACGGTGGTGTTCGTAACGCACAACACGGCGGAGGCGCTCTTCCTGGGCACGCGGTTGATTGTGCTGGCGCGAGAGAGCAAGGACGACGCTTGTGGCTCGCGGGTGGCGCTGGATATGAAGCTGGCGGATGGCGGGATGACGTTGCGCAGCCATGGCCAACAGTTTCTCGATCTTGTGGAGCATGTGGAAGCCGCTTCCTGTGGCCAGAGGCGGGCGGGTGCAGGCGAGCGGCGGGCGGCACTGGATGTCTGCAACAACGGGTCAAGCGTGACGCGGCCGGCGAGCGAATCTGCCGAAGATGGAGAGCTACCGTGAAGAACGTCTGGAACTCTGAGCAGAGATTTGCGCGCGTTCTTGGCGCATGTACGATCGCGACGCTGGGGTTTGCGACCGCGAGCTATACGACCGTGCACGGACAGGACAAGGCAGCTGCGCCTGCGGCCGCGCAGACGGCGGCGCCTACGGATTCGAAAGAGGACAATACCCAGTTCTTCACGCAGAAGGTGCGGCCGGTGCTGGCGCAGAACTGCTACAAGTGCCACACGGACGAGGCTAAGGGTGGACTTCGGCTGGACTCGCATGAGGCGGTGCTGAAGGGCGGCGATTCGGGACCGGCGATTGTTCCGGGTGTGCCGGACAAGAGTCTGCTGATCGATGCGGTCATGCAGAACGGCGATTTGAAGATGCCGCCGAAGGGCGCGAAGCTGGCGGATGGTGACATCGCGAATTTGGTGGAGTGGGTGAAGCGCGGGGGGACGTGGGACAGCGCCGAGGCGACGGTGCCAGTAGTAACGCTGACTGCGGCGGAGGCGAAGGCTGCGCCGGGCGCGGATTATTTCGAGAACAAGGTACGGCCTATTTTGGTGAACTCTTGTGGGAGCTGCCACCAGGACAAGGTGTCGGGCGGGTTGAGTATTACGTCGCGAGCTGCGCTGCTGAAGGGCGGGGACAGTGGGCCGGCGATTGCGCCGGGCGATCCGGAGAAGAGCCTGCTGCTGATTGCGGTGCATCAGACGGGCGCGCTGAAGATGCCCAAGGGCGGAAAGCTGAGCTCGGATGAAGTTGCGGTGCTGACCGAGTGGATTCGGATGGGCGCGCCGTGGCCGCAGACGAAGGCGCCGATGGTGCTGGCGGGCAAACAGATTACCGAACAGATGCGGCAGTTCTGGTCGTTTATGCCGCTGGTAGAGCCGCCGGTTCCGGTGATTAAGGATCCTGCGCTGAAGGGATGGGCGAAGACGGACATCGACCACTTTGTGCTCGCGGAGCTGGAAGAGAAGGGCATGAAGCCGGCTCCGATGGCGGACAAGCGGACGCTGATTCGGCGGGCGACGCTGGATTTGATTGGGCTGCCGCCGACTCCGGAAGAGATTGAGGCGTTTGAGAAGGACAACTCGCCGGTTGGGTTTGCGAAGGTGGTGGACCGGCTGCTGGCGTCGAAGCAGTATGGCGAGCGGTGGGGACGGCACTGGCTGGATGTGGCGCGGTATGGCGATGATGATATTCGGGGACTGGATCCGCGCGGACGCGGGTATATGCCGATGGAAGGCGCATGGGTCTATCGCGACTGGGTGATCAAGCAGATCAATGACGATCTGCCCTATGACCAATTCGTGAAGCGGCAACTGGCGGGGGATTTGATGTCCGCGCATCCGACGGCAGAGGATTTGAAGGGCACCGGATTTCTGGGAGGAGCTCCGTGGATCTGGGATCAGGCCGAGCCGATTCAAGGTCGCGCGGATGAACGGAACGAACGCATCGATGCGGTGACGCGTGGATTTCTGGGGCTGACGGTCGCGTGTGCGCGTTGCCATGATCACAAGTACGATCCGATTTTAGCGAAAGACTATTACGCGCTCGGCGGCGTGTTTGCGAGTTCCAACTATAAGGAATACGCGTTCATGCCAGAGGCTGAGATCGAGTACTGGCGGCAGCAGTTTAAGGATGCCAACGAGAAGGACAAGGCAGCGCAGCAATACAGCCAGGACGAGACGCAGATGCTGGCCAAGGCGTATGCAGCACAGACCTCGAAGTACATGGTTGGGGCGTGGAAGGTTGCCGGCAAGCCGAAGATGAAGGTGCAGGATGCGGCCGACGCGGCGCAGCTCGATCCGGAGATGCTGGATCGGTGGGTGGCGTTCCTGGCGAAGAAGCCGCTGTTTTATCCGTACCTGAAGGAATGGCAGGCCATGATCGCCGAGGGCGGAACGGAAGACCAGGCTAAGTTTCTTGCTGATTCGTTCCAGAGGCGCGTAACGGATCTGGAGATTGAAGAGAAGGCGATCGAGGACGAGAACGACAAGATCAAAGCGAAGGCGGGCGTTCCGACCGAGCGCGAGAAGGATGTGAAGCCGAACGAGTTCGACACCTATGACCAGTTCTGTCCGGGCTGCACGCTGGAGCTGAAGGTGATGAGCACGGAGAAGGCGAACCTGTACGAGGATATGTTCCTGCGTCAACTAGGCACGGGCGTTTTCGAAGAGCGCGGCTTGCCTGGATTGTTTGTGTTCCGTGGATGGGATTTGGAACGGCGGCTGGGGCCGGCCGAGCAGGCGTACATGGCCGAGTTGCAGAAGGATGGAAGCAACTTCAAAAAGCTGGGGCAAATTTATCCCTTCGTGCATGGCATGTCGGATCGGCCGAAGGCGGTGAACATTGCGCTGGATCTGCGCGGGAATCCACATGCGCATGGGGATCCGGTGCAGCGTGGATTCATTACGGTGCTGAGTCCCCAGGGAGGAAAGCCTTATACCGAGGGAAGCGGGCGGTTACAGCTTGCCGAGGACATTGTGGCGAGCCCGATTGCGACGCGAGTGTTTGTGAATCGCGTGTGGAAGTGGCACTTCGGGACGGGGATTGTGAACTCGGCGGATAATTTTGGCAAGGTTGGCGATCCCCCGTCGGATCCGGCGCTGCTGGAGTATTTGTCGGTGCAGTTCCGGAAGGATGGGATGTCGCTGAAGAAGCTGCAGCGGATGATTATGCTTTCGGCGGTGTATCAGCAGAGCAGCAAGGAGACGCCTGAGGAGCACATCAAGGATCCGCTGAACCGGTACTATTCGCACTTCTCGGTGCAGCGGCTGGATGCGGAGCAGTTGCGCGACTCGATGCTGTTTGTGTCGGGCGATCTGGATACCAAGGATCCGGGCGGGCCCGCGACGCCGTTGGGAATCGATAACGACAAGCGGACGGTGTACGCGAAGGTAAGCCGCTTCCGGATCGATCCTTTCCTGCAGGCGTTCGACTTTCCGAATCCGACATTTACTGCGGAGCAGCGCTTCTCGACGAATGTGCCGGTGCAGCGGCTGTACTTCATGAACGATCCGTTTGTGTACAAGCAGGCGGAGGTGCTTTCGAAGCGTGTTTATACGGCTGGCGATGATACGGCGCGCATTACCGAGGCGTACCGGCTGCTGTATGGGCGAGCGCCGACTCCGGCTGAGCTGCAGGCGGGGCTCGACTTCCTGAAGACTACGCCCGAGAAGCCGGGATACCTGGTGAACCAGGAACCGATCAGCGCGTGGAAGGAATACTGCCGTGTGCTGTTTAGCTCGAACGATTTTGAATTTTTGAATTGAGCGTCAGTCGTTACACTGGATCCAGGTGCATTGAGACGGGATCCACGGTTTTCCAGAAACGTACAACGAAGTACGACGGAGATCAGACCATGTCTTGTGAGAAACCGAAACCAGTTACACGCCGCGATGCCCTTCGCAAAATTGGCGGCGGCTTTGCGATGATGAGCTTCGCCAGCATGATTGGCGAATCGTTGGCAAAGGCCGAGACCCTGGATAAAGAGAATCCGGGGTCGGTGGCGGCGGATGCGTCGACCATGAAGCCGTGGATGCTGAAGGATCCGAACTTCAAGCCGAAGGCGAAGCACGTCATCTTCCTGTTTATGAATGGCGGCCTGTCGCACGTGGACAGCTTCGACAATAAGCCGATGCTCGCGAAGTATCACGGGCAGCCGATGCCGGGGGGGGACCTGGGGCACGAGCGCAAGACGGGCACGCTGATGAAGTCGCCGTTCGAGTTCTCGCGTTATGGCAAGAACGGGCTGGAGGTGTCGGAGCTGTTTCCGAATGTGGGCGCGTGCGCGGACGACATCTGCGTGGTGCGGTCGGTGTACACCGAGATTCCGAATCATGAGCCGGCGCTGATCATGATGAATACGGGCGCGAACATTATTGGGCGACCTTCGATGGGTGCGTGGCTGACCTATGGGCTGGGCACGGACAACAAGAATCTACCGGGATTTGTCGTGCTTTGTCCGCAGGTTCCGTCGACGGTGGGACCGCCGCTTTGGAGCGCGGGATTCCTTCCGGCGGTGAACCAGGCAACGTATGTTA
Source organism: Acidobacteriaceae bacterium (assembly GCA_035482415.1). Taxonomy (GTDB): domain Bacteria; phylum Acidobacteriota; class Terriglobia; order Terriglobales; family Acidobacteriaceae; genus Granulicella. The sequence goes on from DATHQT010000060.1 coordinate 64,694, forward strand.
CGAGCGATACGAGGGATAAGAATTTCGATCCGTACAAGCTGATTCCTGACATTCACAATGAGAAGTACGACATCACGCAGCAGCGCAAAGAGATCGACCTGGTGAAGAAGCTGGACGCGCTGAGCGAGCAGCAGACCTATGGGGTGAGCGCCGATGCTGATGCGGATCCGCAGCTCGAGGCGACGATTGGCTCGATGGAGACGGCGTACCGGATGCAGACGGAGGCTCCGGATGTGTTCGACGTGCGCAAGGAATCCGAGGCGACGATCAAGATGTACGGCGAGGGTTCTACGGCGCGCGGATGCCTAACAGCGGCGAGGTTGATTGAGCGCGGGGTGCGGGTGGTGCAGGTGTATTACTCGATGGGCGACCCGTGGGATGCGCACCAGGATATCCAGGCGCATCGCAAGAATGCGAAGGACTCGGACCAGCCGTTTGCGGCGCTGATCAAGGATCTGAAGGGACGCGGGCTGCTGGACGAAACGATCATCGTATGCGGATCGGAGTTCGGACGCACGCCGGTTGTTGAGCTGGGCGGAGCAGGGACACATGCGGGGCGCGATCACAATCCGCATGGGTTTACGATGTGGCTTGCGGGCGGCGGCATCAAGGGCGGCATGACGTATGGTGCGACCGACGACTTCGGCTGGAAGGTGGTCGATAAGCCGGTGCACGTGCATGATATTCACGCCACGATTCTGTACCTGATGGGCATCGACCACACGAAGCTGACGTTCCGGTCGAGCGGCCGTGACTTCCGGCTGACGGATGTTTCGGGTAACGTGATTCACGACATCATTGCTTAAGGATTTATGTCGCTCAGGAAGACAATTCCATTTGCCGTTTTGGCGTGCATGCCGGTGCTGGCGGGCTGCCGTGCGACGCCGCCTTCGAAGGTAGAGACTTCGGTTGCGTACTGGACCAAGCGTCACATCACGGTCCGCGGGAAGAAGGATGTGAATCCGTATAAAGCGACGGAAGACAATATCGCTGAGGGCAAGGATTCGTTCACGTCGTACTGCATGGTTTGCCATGGGTTGGATGGGCAGAACACGGGGGTTCCGTTTGCGGAGACGATCTCGCCACGGGTGCCGTCGCTGGCTTCGCCGCAGGTTCAGCAATATACGGACGGGCAGCTGAAGTGGATCATCCAGAACGGGATTTGGCCATCTGGAATGCCACCGTCGAAGGGCGAATTTTCAGAGCGGGAGATGTGGGAGATGGTGCTGTATATCCGGCATCTGCCGCCGGCGGGGAGTCTTGGCAGTCCCGCCGTTTATAGTGGCGGGACCGGCAAGTAAGGCGCGACTACTGGGGCATGACGGCGCCGGATTTCACCCACTGCGTGACGATGGCGATGTCGGCGTCGGAGATCTGGGGCTTGTTGGGCGGCATGGGCCCGGGGTCATCCGCCGGTCCCTCGTGACGGATCAGCTTGATGAGAAGCGAATTGGCAGGGTCGCCAGGAACGACGACGGGGCCGTCGTGCCCACCCTTGAGAAGACCTGCGCGGGTGTCGATGTTGAGGCCGCCGCGGTGATTGGCGCCGCCGTGACAGCGAGCGCAGTTGGCGTCGAAGATGGGCTTAACTTTGGTGGTGTAGAACTCGGGCTTCGCGGCATTCTCGTGGGCATCGACGGTGGAAGCGTTCATGAGGCAAAAGCTGACGAGGGCGAGAGCACCAAGTCCTGGAATTACTGCAAAACGTAAGTTCATTTAAACCCCGGGTGGTTGTTTTAACTTTCGAGTTCAAGCTTGGTTAAGGTTGAGCGTGATCCCACATCTTTGATTTTTCTTCTTCTACGTGCTTCTTGTAGGCAGCGCGCTCGGCGGGACTATTGGAACTGGAAGGCCAGACGCTGAAGTCGCGGAGGGCTAGACGCTTTGGCGTGCCATGCATGGACGCGAGCGCGTCTTCGAGCTCGAGCAGGGAACCGCGCGCCAAGGCGAGCGGATGCTCGTTGGGCTGATACATGGTGCCGACGGGGTAATCGAGGAACGGCGTTGCGGACTGCTCGATATGGTTGCCGAGAACATTTGCGATTGGTTTGCCTTCGGTGAACTTGATGAGCCGCTCGACGCTTGCCTGGAAGGCAGGGAAGTCCGAAACGTAGAGGCGGCCGGGATACATGGTGTCTCCGGAGAGCAGGACACCGGTGTTGTGATCGTAAAAGGCGACGCTGGCGGCGCTATGGCCGGGAATCGGGATGATGTCGAGGACGCGTCCGCCGAGGTCGATGTGGCCGATGTCCTCGGGCCAATGCGAGATGCCGAAGAACTGTTTGTTGGCTTCGACCGAGGCAGCGACGAAGGTGACGGGAATGGAAGGGTCGTTCATCGACTGGAGGGCTTTGTCGCCCCACGTGTGGTCTTCATGTTCGTGGGTGTGGGTAACGATGAGCGGGATGCTGGTGCGGCCGTTGCGCTTGAGCCAGTTCTTGATGGTGAGCTGGAGCGTCGGCGCGAGGTCGCCGTCGCGGGAGCCGGTGTCGACGAGCATTGCTTTGTCTTTGCCGAAGAGGAGAAAGACGAAGGGCTTTTCGTAGTCGGTGCAAGGTGATTGGCGGAGGATGAAGAAGTTCGGGTTGTACTCATGCACCTGCCACTCGGGAATCTCCATGCATTTGGGCTGCTGGGAGAGCCAGTGGGCGGGGAGTGTGCCGCGCTCCAGGTTGCCGCCGTCGGGTTGGGGAAACTGCGCGAACGCGGGCGAGAGGGAGAGGCATAGAGCAGCCGCGAGAGCATTCGCGGCCAGGGAGTTACGAAACATTGGGACCTCGGTTCTTCTAAGAAATAGTACCGTGGCGCTCAGCCCGATCGGGAGGAGCGCCACGCTTGCTCCACGCGAAGGCTAGAAGATGTACTTGCCGGAGAACTGCATCTGGCGGGGTTGAAGCAGCAGCGCACCAGGGCCATTGAAACCGGCGGCCTGGTTTTGATAGACGCCGAAGTTGGGGCTATCGCCTGCGGATTGGGGGATACCGAAGCGATTGGTATTGATTACGTTGAAGACCTCAACAGAGATTTTGAACTGTTGCTCACGCCAGGTACGGAACGATTTGGAGAGGCCATCGTCGATCGACAAGTAGCCGTCGGAACGAAAGTTGTTGCGCTGGCCCGCCTCGCCGGGATAGGCGAAGCGCAGGTTCGCGGCAGCCTGTGCGGAGGAGATGCCGTTGAGTGCAGTCTCTTCCCGAAGGAGAGCGTTGTAATGATGGCCGCCGGTGGGAATGGGGCCAGTTTGCACCATGTTGCTGTTGAACGCGAAGTTCGTGCCCCAGACATTCTGAGCGACTGCGCTGAAGGGGAAGCCAGTGCTGTAGTGAACAACGCCGTTCAACTCCCACCCGCCGACCAGACGATCGGTCCATCCGCCACTGTTGAGGTAGGGTTTGCCTTTGCCAAAGGGGAAGGGGATCGAGTAGTTGGCGGTGATGTTGTGGCGCACGTCGAAGTCGGAGTTTGCGTACCACTGGTGCGGAGAGAAGGAGTTGATGATGGGGCTGCCGTTGGTGTTGCGCTCGGGGTCGGAGCCTTCGTCGAGTGAGTGCGAGAGCGTGTAGTTCACGTCGTACTCGAGTCCGGAGTGAAGCACCTGGCGGACGGAGAGCTGGAAGGCGTTGTAGTTGCTGACGCCGGTGGTGGACTGCACGAAGACCGAGGACGTTTGTGGAAAGAAGAAGCGGAAGCTCTGTCCGCTGGGGGATGCGGTAGGGTCGGTATCGGCCTGGAAGAGCGTGTTGGTCTCGTTGCCGCTGTTGGCCATGAGCGAAGCGTAGTAGCCCTGGGCGCCGGTGTAGGTAATGCCGGTCACGCCGTCGGTTGCGCTGAAGTTGGGAAAGAGATTCTGAAAGTAACCGCTGTTTGGGATCACAGCGGCATCAACGCCTTCGTCGATCAGCTTGCGGTAGACAGTGGCGGCCTGGAAGTACGTCATCCGGCTGTTGCCGTCGTAGACGTTGGTCGGCATGGCAACGTCGAGGTTTTGCAGGAGGTGACGCCCGAGGCGGCCGACATACGAGGCCGTGAGCGAGAGGCTCTTTGCAAATTCGTGTTGAACCGTGAGGTTGAAGGTCTCGGCGTACGGCGTCTTTTGATGATCGTTGATGCTGTAGTCAAAGGTGAAGGGGCTCTCGGCGGGGGTGTAGGGAAGCGGAAGAGGCGTCGTGGCGCCGGGCACGGTGGGGACATCGTGGTATCCGGTGAAACGTGGATTGGAGTTGATGTCGGTATAGGTCGCAAGATTGGTCTGCGAGAGAGAGAGGAGCGACTGGGGATTGGACTGGTAAGAGTCGATCACGCCGGCGCCAAAGTGGTCGTAGGCGAGGGCGAATCCGCCGCGGATGGAGGTCTTATTGTCCCTGGTTGCCCAGGCGAAGGCGATGCGGGGAGCGAAGTTCCCTTTCTGGGCGGTCCAGAAGTTGGGCTGTCCGTTATGCGAGCCGGCCGCGCGGAAGGAGATGTCGGTGGTGTACGCATTTCCGCTCGCCGCGGCGCTTGCCCTGTCAGCGAAAAAGGTGTTGAGGGAGATGGTGGGGGCAATCTCCTGACCGTTCTTCTCATCGGGAACACCGAGATAGACGTACCGGAGGCCCGCAGTGATCGTGAGCTGGCTGGTCGCTTTCCATTGATCCTGGAAGTAGTACTCCTGCTCGAGATTTCTGAAGGTGTGGGTGGGGACAACGCCTGCGCCCTGGGGCACGAGTGTGTTGTTTTGGACCAGGAACTCAGTGCCGGAGGTAGCTGCCTCGATGACGCCTGCGTTCGCGATGATGGCGTCGTTGTAGTTGGACTCGAAGGCCCCTGCGACAGGAGCGCAGTCGGCACCGCACTGCCCGGTGCTGGGATCGAAGCTGCCTCCCTGGTTGGCGATCGCGGCGGTGGCAAGGAGGTTGGGCGTAACCTGAGCCTCCTGCAGAAGGGGAGCGTCGAAATACTGCGAGTTCGACAGGTAGATGAAATCTGCGCCTGCCTGGAAGACGTGGCGGCCCTTGACGAAGGTGAAGTCATCGGCGAAGTTGTTGGTGGTCACGTGGTACACGGTGGAGGTCGTCGCGGCGGTCAACGTGTTGAAGGCGCCAAAGTTGACGAAGGGCTGGCTGCCCGTTCCGCGCGAGGCGTTCCCCAGCCGAACCAGGCCGTAGCGGAAGTTGTTGGTCATGCGGTCATTGATCGACCAGCTATGTCCTGCAGCGATTCCCTTGTTGTTGCCGAAGATGTTTGAGGCGGCCGGCAGGCCTGGAAACTGGAGCGATGTCGCCTGGTTGTCCGACTGCAGGTTGCCACGCACAAACAGGGTCTGGCGCGGGGTAATGTTCCAGTCGATGCGAACGATGTTCGTAATCTGGTGGATCGGTGCGGGCGAGGTGAAGTTGTATCCGCCTGTGTTCAGGAGATCGCCCGCTCCGTTTGCATTCGAGAGAGGAAATTCTTTGAAGTAGGCCACGGCCGCTGTGTTCGTAGCGGGAGCGGGACAGTTCGCCGTCGCGCAATTGGGATCTTGAGAGCGCTGATCGAGCGTAGCAATGTCGGCCGGCGTCAGGGTAAGAAGCGTGGGGTTGGCACAGTTTATGGAGTTGCCCACACCGCAGGTTTGGTAGGTGACGTTCCCGGTGACGAGCCCGCCGCCGCCAAGGATCGAGGGGACGGTCTGGCCTACCACGATATCGCTGGCCTGCTTGAAGCCTTCATACGCTCCGAAGAAGAAGAGCTTGTTCTTTTTGATCGGAAGACCGAGCGACGCGCCATAGGTGTTTTGCAGGATCTTTGCCGGGATGTTTGCCTCGTCGGTCTCCAGTTGGGACTGCTTGTTGAACCAGTTGTTTGAGGCACCAACGCCGCCGCGGTAGAACTCGTAGGCGCTGCCGTGGAATGCATTCGTTCCGCTCTTGGTGACCAGCGAAACTTGTCCACCCGAGGAGCGGCCGGCGTCCGCATTGGCATTGGTGGTGGTGACGCGGAACTCTTCAACCGAGTCACGCGTGGACCGCAGGGCGCCGTTGAAGGCGTAACCGAAGATCTGGTCGTTGTTATCGACGCCGTCGAGAGTGATGTTGGTTTGATCCTGGCGCGCGCCATTGACGATGCCGGTGCGGGAGTCGACGTTGAGGCCGCCGGTTTGCGCGCCGCTATCGAGTCCGAGGACGCCGGGCTGCAGCGAGAGCAGGTAGGTTACGTTGTTGGCGAGGTAGGGAAGGTTTGCGACCTGACTACTGTCGAAGGCCTTGCCGAGGGTTGCGTCGGTGGTGTCGATGGTAGCAATGCTGCTCTCGACATTGACGACTTCGGCGGAGCCGGCCGTCAACTTGAAGGTCAGGTTGACGGGCGTGGAGACCAGCAGTTCCACCTTTTGATCCAGCTCGGAGAAGCCGGGTGAGCTGACTTTCACCTCGTAGGTGCCGGGTGCAAGCTGCTCAAAGGAGAACTCACCCTTGGACTTGGCATGGGTGGTCTCGATCTTTCCTGAAGCTGCATTGGCGATATCGATGGTGGCGCCGGGAATGATGGCGCCACTGGTATCGACGACTGTTCCGGACAGCGCGGTCGTGTTGGTCTGCGCTGAAAGCCGGGGTGCGGCTAGCAGGAGAAGAAGCATACACGTCGCGCTAAACCTGATGATGCGGGTCTTCATGAACATCCTCCTGGGCAGGAAATGAGATAAAAGTTGGCGAGGCAAACGATCGCGGCGGAACGGGTATCCGGCGAGACCCTGGATGGTTGTGGCAGCCCAACGGCTGGAATGATCTGCTCGGCACAGCCTTGAGATTGCCTACTTCGTAACTTGGTGTGCGCTGATTATGCGGATACCAAACCGAGAAAGCAATCAACTCGGGACTGGCTCAATGGGGGCAATAGAAATCTTCTATTTATCGCGAGGAATAGAAATCTTCTATTTGGGCTAATATGAACGGAACGGTATTCCGGGGCCGGGAACAGCTGCTGGCAGCCGAAGTGCACCATCGGTTGTGCGGGCGGGCAACTGAACTCGGCGATCGTTACGGGCCGATGAACCGATCTATCTTTAGGTGAATAAAAACCCCTTGTGGAGAGGACACTTTGGACTTCGATTGGCTCACAACATTTCTTGAAGTCGCCCGGCAGAAGAGTTTTTCGCGTGCGGGGGAGAAGCTGCATCTGACGCAACCATCGATCTCGGCGCAGATCCGGGCGCTGGAATCGCACCTGGGGCATCGGCTGCTCAACCGTGGAGGCGGCAAGGTTACGCTGACGGCGGCAGGGCGCGTCTTCCAGCCGTTCGCGGAGCAGTCGCTGGCGCAGTTGCGGCACATCCACCTGACGCTGGCGGACATGGAGCGGATGCCGCGCGGCACGCTGACGGTGAGCGCGAACGATTCGACGGCGCTGTACGTTCTGCCCCTGCTGATCAGCAAGTTCAAGAAGCAGTATCCCCGGGTGGCATTGAACATTGTGCGGGCGGAGCGAGCGAAGACGCTGGAGCTGGTGCTGGAGCGGGAGGTGGAATTCGGCATCGCGTCGCTACCGGTGAAGGATGCGAGGCTGCATGTGGACACGATCCACAAAGACAACCTGGTGCTGGTGGTGCCGGCGGGCCATCCGCTGACAGAGCTGGGGGCGGTGACGCTGCAGCAGGTGGCGAAGTATGGGTTCCTGCTGCCGAACCGAGGCAGGCGGAGGGAGATGCTGGACTTCATGTTCGAGCAGCACAAGCTCACGCGGCGAATCACCATGGAACTCGATTCGAGCGAGCTACTGAAGCGGCTTATTCTCGCGGGTATGGGTGTGGGCTTCCTGCCGCGAATCAATATCGTCACCGAGGCGAGGCAGGGGCTGTTGCAGGCGGTGGATATTGAGGGGGTCGATCTGCCGCGGCACCTGGCGCTGATCAGCCGGCGGGATGCGACGCTGACGCGCGCGGGCAATGCGTTCTTCACGTTTGCGACGGGGCGGGCGCGCGGATCGCTGATGAAGGAGACAGTCGCTTTGAGTTCTGCGGCGGATCTTGAGGAGTTCTAGATTTGGTGGCGCTGCTATGCTTGAGGTTCGTATGGAGGAATTGGTTATGGCAGATGAGACAGTTTGTATTACGGTGCGGCCGAATGGCCCGTTGCGGGTGGAAGGGCACATCATACTGAAGGATGCCGATGGGCGGGAGTGGGATTTGACGGGCAAGCCGGCGATCAGCCTGTGCCGGTGTGGGATGAGCGAGAAGCGGCCGTTCTGCGATGGAGCGCACGCCCGGAATAACTTTTTGTGTGAGACGGCGCCTCCGGGAAACCTTACGTAGGGGCAGTTGTCCGTTCTCAGTTTTCAGTTGTGGACGTGATTGCGTCCTGGAGAGTGTGCATGCGTCTGATCAGGCTGGTAGTTTGTCTGGGGTTGGCGGGGAGCCTGGGTGGGGTGGGTGTTGGTTGGGCGCAGGTGGCGCCGGCACCGGCTACGACTCCAAACGCAACGACGCAGACGCAGACGCAGGCGACGGCTCCGGCGAAGGCTGAGGATGAGGCGGCGGCGCAGAAGGCTCGGATCGTGGCTGCGTTGAAGAATTATCACGGGCCGGAGTATGTGCGGTCGGAGGTGATGATTCCCATGCGCGATGGGGCGACACTGCACACGGTGATTCTGCGGCCGGTGGGGAGCGAGAAGGATGGGGCGCCGTTGCCATTCCTGATGATGCGCACGCCGTATGGGGTGGAGGGGTATAACGATGTTGCGGTGAAGCTGAGCAAGCCGGAGCTGGCGACGAGCGGATACATCTTTGTGGCGCAGGATATTCGGGGGCGGTATGCGTCGGGCGGGCAGTTTGTAATGAACCGGCCGATTGTTTCGCACACCACCAAGCAGGATGTGGATGAGACGACCGATACGAATGACAGCGTCGACTGGCTGCTGAAGAATGTGCCGAACAACGCTGGCAAGGTGGGGGTGATGGGGATCAGCTATCCGGGGTTTACGGCGATCATGGCGGGGATTGATGCGAACCCGGCGGTGAAGGCCATCAGCCCGCAGGCTCCAATGACCAATATCTGGATCGGCGACGACTTCTTTCACAATGGGGCGTTCCGCGAGACCTATGGGTTCGATTATGTGCAGCAGTTGGAGGCGCAGAAGACGGATGTGCCGCAGAGCTCGAAGGAGGATCAGTACAACTTCTTCCTGAGCCATGGGAACTTTGCGGGCGCAGCAGCATCGGCGGGGATGACGGACCTGCCGACCGCGAAGATCTTCCTGACGGAGCCGAGTTATGTGAAGTTCTGGCAGGACATGGCGGTGGAGCCGCATCTGAAGCGGCCGGAGGTTCCGACGCTGGAGGTGGGCGGGTACTGGGACCAGGAAGATATGTGGGGGCCGCAGGCGGAGTATGCGGCGTTGCGGGCTCATGAGAAGCCAAATGAGCCGCTGCACAAGGTGTGGATGGTGCTGGGGCCGTGGAATCACGGTGGATGGGGAGGCGGTCCGGGCGACAAGCTGGGTGGAAAGTTTGGCACGATTATGTTTGGTGGAGAGAAGACGGGGGCGTATTACCGCTCGCACTTTGAGGCTCCGTTCTTCGAGACGTATCTGAAGGGGAAGCCGGGATTCGATCTCGAGGATACAGCTAGCTTCCGGACGGGTGAGAACCAGTGGCACACGTATGCGATCTGGCCACCAAAGACTGGGTATCACCAGGAGCGGATGTACCTGGAGGCGGACCACAAGCTGGGGTTCGTGGGGCCGAAGGGTGATTATGACGTGAAGGCGGCGGCGTATGTGGCAGATCCGGCGGACCCGGTGCCTTATCGGCATCGGCCGGTGCAGTCGACGTATGGGGAGGGGTCGACGTGGCGGACCTGGCTGGTGGAGGATCAGCGGTTTGTTAGCGGGCGGAAGGATCTTGCGAACTTTGAGACGCCGGTGCTGACGGGCGACGTGACGGTGACGGGCGACGTGGTGGCGGATTTGTTTGGAGCGACTACGGGCACGGATACGGATTGGATTGTGAAGCTGATCGATGTGTATCCGGAGGGCGCGGAGGGGGTGACGACTCCTGAGACGAATGAGGCGACGGGCGAAGGGGCGAAGGGTGGGTATGAGTTGATGGTGGCCGAGGAGATTTTGCGAGGGCGCTATCGGAAGAGCTTTACGAAGCCGGAGGCGGTGAAGCCGGGGGAGGTGGCGGAGTATAAGTGGAGCCTGCATGGGGTGGACCACACGTTTTTGAAAGGCCACCGGATGATGGTGGAGGTGCAGTCGAGCTGGTTTCCGCTGTATGACCGGAATCCGCAGACGTATGTGGAGAACATCATGACGGCGCCGGCGGAGGCGTATAAGTCGGAGACTGTGTCGGTGTTTGGGTCGGCGAAGTACCCGTCACATCTGGATCTGCCGGTGGCGGATGGGGCGGTATTGCCGTAGGGCGTCGTGCAATGGAATAAATAACTGATAAGAGAACAGATGGCGACTGTTTGTCTAGATACGATATAGTTGAGAAAACGTATTTCCAGAGAAACTTTTGCGGTCTTGGTTCGTATCTTCAACAGTGCCTTTGTGTTCCGGGCGGGAGCTGCTTTGTTTTAAAGCGCTGCGGCCAAGCGAGTGCGACGCGCGCGCTGTTTTATTTGGACGAGTTCTTCCCAGGATCACAAGGGCAGTAGAGCTTCCGATGCGATGGAATTGAGAGAGATGCGAATGATGAACGTGGCAAGAGTGTGTGTACTGTTGTCGGCGACGATGGCTGCGGTGGCGGTTCCGGTGGTGCCGGCGATGGCGCAGGCTCCGACGGCTGCGGCGGGGCAGCGGCAGGCGGGGACGGTGAAGTCGACGAATGCGACCGGGCTGATATTGACGACGGCGGCGGGGCAGGACGTGGTGGTGACGATACCGGATGCGGCGAAGGTGCTGCTGGTGGCGCCGGGGAGCAAGGATCTGAAGTCGGCGACGCCGGGAACGCTGAGCGATGTGACGGTGGGGGACAAGGTGCTGGTGGTGGGGGATGCGAGCGGGCCGGGATTGACGGCGACACGCGTGATCCTGATGAAGGCGGGAGCGATTGCGGCGACTCACCAGGCGGAGGAGGTGGCGTGGAGCAAGGGCGGGGGCGGGATTGTGAAGTCGGTTGACGCAGCCGTGGGAACGGTTGTGATTGCGAGCGGGTTGAAGACAGTGACAGTGATGGTGACGCCGCAGACGGTGATTCGACGCTACTCGGGCGGTTCGGTGCGGTTTGCCGATGCCAAGGTGAGTACGATCGCGGAGATTCAGAAGGGCGATCAGTTGCGGGTGCGGGGCACGAAGTCCGCCGACGGGACGACGATTACGGCCGATGAGCTGGTGACGGGGATGTTCCGGAATTACTCGGGGCTGATTACTGCGATTGACGCGACGGCAGGGACGGTGACGCTGAAGGACCTGACGACGAAGAAGCCAGTGACGGTAGCCGTGGGGGCGAATAGTGATGTGCGGAGGATTCCTCCGATGCTGGCAGAGCGGGTGGCGGCGCGGATGAAGGGCACTAGCGCGGCTGGTACGGCTGGGGCAGCAGGTACAGCTCATGCAGGAGGTACAGCCGGTGCGGCAGGTACGGCGTCGGCGGAGCCTGGGCCGGATGGGGCAGCGCGCGAGCGGAGTGCTGGGTCGGATCTGTCGCAGATGTTGTCTCGGCTGCCGGTGGAGACGCTGGCCGGGTTGAAGGTGGGGGACGCGGTGATGATTGTGGCGACTTCGCCTGGCTCGGATACGGAGACGCCGATGGCGGTGACGCTGTTGGCGGGCGTGGATGCGATTCTGCGGGCGTCGCCGAGCGGCCAGACGATGACGCTGTCGCCGTGGAGCCTGGGCGGCGGAGGCGAGGGCGGTGAAGGCGGCGGCGGACCGGAAGGCGGACAGCGCTAGGCAAGGCCGCGATCGAAGCGGGTGCTCTGAAATTTATGCGCAGGGAATGGCGTGGGAGTGTAGGCCTGGGCGACGTGCAGGTCGTCCTAAGCAGGAAAGATTTGGTTGTGAGGATGCTACAGAGCAAGACGGGAGACGGACCGTTGGAGAGTTCAGGAGTGAGAATGCTGGTTGATGGCTTACGTAAGAAGACGATGTCGGGCTGGCTGGGAGCAGGGTTGGCGGGTGTGCTGGTGGCTGGGGCGGCGATGGCGGTGAGTGCGCAGACGCCTGCGCCGGCGACGGCTGGGGCTGCGGGGGTTCAGGCGGGGAAGACGCGCGTGCATGGCGTGGTGACGGATCCGGACGGGGCGTTGATTCCGGGAGCGACGGTGTTGCTGACGGGGAATGGACCGGCGGTGAAGGCGACGTCGGGGTCGGACGGATCGTATGGCGCGGGGGTGACTCCGGGGACGTATACGGTGACGGTGACGATGCCGGGTTTTGCGACGTACACGGCTACGGGGCTTGCGATCAATGGGGCCAGCGGGATGACGCTGAATGTGAAGCTGCAGATTGGCGTGCAGTCGCAGGTGGTGACGGTGAACGCGAACTCGGTGCAGTTGAGCGTGGACCCGGACTCGAACGCGAGCGCGGTGGTGTTGACGGGCAAGGACCTGGATGCGCTGTCGGATGATCCGGATGAGTTGTCGGATGAGTTGACGGCGCTGGCCGGGCCTGCGGCGGGGCCTAATGGCGGACAGATTTATGTAGACGGGTTTACGGGCGGGCAGCTGCCGCCGAAGTCGTCGATTCGCGAGATACGGATTAATCAGAATCCGTTTTCGGCGGAGTATGACCAGTTGGGGTATGGGCGCGTGGAGGTGTTCACGAAGCCGGGAACGGACAAGATTCATGGCAACTTCCAGCTGAACGGAAACGCATCGCAGTTCAACTCAGGAAACCCGTTGGCGACGGGATATCAGCCGCCGTACCATACGATTTTCGGGTTCGGGAATTTGACGGGGCCGCTGAACAAGTCCGCGTCGTACAACGTTGGCGGAAGCTATCGCGACATTGAGTCGGACGAGTTTACGAACGCGATTATTCTGGCGCCGGAGGCAGGGTCTCCGATACTGTGCGCGCCGGGGGATGCGACGTGCGTGGAGACTCCGTTCCAGGCGTCGACGTACTTCCCGCAGGTCCGCGGGGAGATCAATCCGCGGGTAGACCTGGCGCTGGGAGCGAAGAATGTTCTGGTGACGCGGTATCACTATGTGAACAACTCGGCGAAGAATGATGGCGTGAACAATCTGAATCTGCCATCGACGGCTTACGACCAGAGTTCGTTGAGCAACATTGTGCAGATGAGCGACACGGAGACGTGGAACTCGCGCATGGTGACGGAGACGCGGTTTGAGTATGAGCGCGAACATACGTCGGTAACGCCGGCGAGCACGGCACCGGCGGTGGGTGTGTCAGGATCGTTTACCGGGGGCGGTTATTCGGCGCAGGGGCTGAGCGATCACCAGGACCACTACGAGGTGCAGAGCTACAACTCCATTCAATTGAAGAACAATTTTATTCGCTTCGGCGGACGGCTGCGCGCGACGCGCGAGGCGGAGAACACGGGCAATCTGACGAACGGCTCGTTCACGTACGCGACGTCGGATGACTACCTGGCGGGAACGCCGCAACAGTTCCGGATTACGTTGGTGAACAATCACAAGATCGGGGACACGCTGACGGACGTGGGGCTGTATGTGGAGGACGACTGGAAGGCGCGGCAGAACCTGACGATTTCGTATGGCCTGCGGTACGAGACGCAGAACCATCTTCCGGGCAATCACGACTTTGTGCCGCGGGTGGCGTTCAACTACGGATTATTCAGCGGCAAGGGTGCGCCGAAGACGGTGATCCGCGGGGGATTCGGCATGTTTTATACGCGGTTTGCGCAGGAGTATGTGTTGACGACGGAGGAAGAGAACGGGATCAACACGACGTCGTACACGGTGGCGAATCCGGGGGCGAACTGCACCCCGAACCTGCCGAATCCGAGCGCGCCGAATTTAATTGAGGCGTGCGGTGCGACGTCGGATTCGCAGACGACGTACACGTCGGCGCCGAATCTTCGGGCACCGTACATGATGGAGTTCGCGGGCGGCGTGGATCAGCAGGTCGGGCGGAATGGAACGATCTCGGTGAACTATTTGCACACGCAGGGGGTGCACCAGTTTGCGACGCAGAATATTGGATATAACTTTGCCGATCCGATGGCGAGCACGGCGCAGTATCAGTTCTTCAGCGAAGGCGTATTCAATCAGAACCAGTTGATTATCCATGGGCGGGTGCAGACAACGAAGGCGATTTCGCTGTTCGGGTATTACTCGCTGAATTCGGCGCATGGCGATACGTCGGGCGCGACGTCGGACATTACGACGCCGGGAAATATTGCGGCGGATTATGGCCGCACGGCGTTTGATGTGAAGAACCGGATATTCCTGGCGGGGTCGGTGACGCTGCCGAAGTTTATCCAGGTGAGCCCGTTCTTCCTGGCGCAGAGTGGAACGCCGTACAACATCACGACTGGCAGCGACAACAATTTCGACACGTTTTACAACGACCGCGCGGACCTGGTGACGGGCGTGGCGCCGAATGGAAGCACGATCAAGTCGATTCCTGGATGCGGAACGTTTGCGCAGCCGGGGATTGTGGGCGGAGCGCCGGTGGTGCCGATCAACTATTGCACGGGGCCAGCGCTGTACACGTTCAATCTGCGGGTGACGAAGACGTTTGGGTTTGGAGCGTCGACGAAGGCGAATGCTGGTGGGAATGGTGGTGCTGGCGGCGGGCCGGGCGGTGGCGGCGGTCATGGTGGCGGCGGCGGTGGTGGAGGCCGCGGCGGTCCTGGCGGGGGTGGTCCGGGCGGAATGGGCGGGGGCGGCACGAGCACGGGCAAGCGCTATAACCTGGCGTTCGGCGTGCAGGTGCAGAACCTGTTCAACAAGGAGGACCTGTCGACACCGCAGGGAGTGTTGTCGTCGTCGAACTTTGGACAGTCCACGCAGATTTACGGACAGCCGTATACGACGACAAGCGCGCTGCGACGGATTACGCTACAGACATCGTTCACGTTCTGAGGGAGATACGGGGAAGAAAAGAGGCGCAGCCGCTGGCTGCGCCTCTTTTCTTTATGCGTGCGGCGACTGAGAAGAAGCGGGATCGAGAAGAGAGGCCATGCAGGCTTCCCACCCAGGTCTCAAAAGCGAGTCCTGGGGCACCCGGAATTGTGGTGACGTTAGAGAGGGTTAGCGCAGGCCGAGCATGGAGCCGCTGCGGGGTGGTGGGGCGTCGTCATCGTTCCTGGGCTCCAGTGGTTTGAGTTGCGAGGGAGCTGGCTCGGGTGGAGATGATTCGGCTGGGATTGGCTCGGACTGGGTGGGAGCGGGATCGCTGGACGTTGCGGATGGGGACGAGGTGTTGTCCGGTTCAAATTCGCGTAGCAGGCTGGCTAAGTGTTGGAACTCGCTTGGCTTGTCGGAGCGTGGCTCAGCTGGTGGCTCGGGCTGGAGCGGGGCTTCCGATTTGGCTTCGACGTTGTCAGGGGGAGTGGGGCGGGTTTCGACGGCGGGTTCGGCGACGACGATGGTCTTGGTGTTGAGGAATTCGCGCATGCCGACGGCAGAGAGCTCGCGGCCGTAGCCGGAGCGCTTGATGCCGCCGAAGGGGAGGCGGGGGTCGCTGGTGACGGGAGTGTTGAAGAAGACGGCGCCGCATTGGAGCTCGACGGCGAGGCGCTGGCGTTCGGCGTCGTCGGAGGTCCAGGCGCTGGCGGCGAGACCGAAGGGCGTGTCGTTGGCCAGGGCGATGGCCTCGTCGAGGGAGCTGACGCGGAAGAGCAGGGCGACGGGGCCGAAGATCTCTTCCTGGCAGATGGGGGCGTTGCGCATGAGGCCGGCGATGACGGTGGGCTGGAAGTAGTTGCCTAGCTGGCCGTCTTCGACGAAGGCGCGGCCGCCGCCGGTGAGGACGCGGCCGCCCGACTCGCGGGCGAGGGTGACCTGCTGGAGAAGCTCTTCGACGATCTGCGGTGTGGCGAGGGGGCCGATCTCGGTGGATTCGAGCATGGGGTCGCCGATGTGAAGGTCGGCCATGCCGGCGACGAAGCGTTTTTCGAATTCGGGATAGATGCTTTCGTGGACGATGAAGCGTTTGGCGGCGATGCAGGATTGGCCGTTATTGATGCAGCGCGCTTGAATCGCATTTGCGATGGCGGCGTCGAGGTTGGCGGAGGGGAGGACGATAAAGGGGTCGGAGCCGCCGAGCTCGAGGACGGTTTTCTTGATGAGCCAGCCGGCCTGGGCGGCGACGGCGCGGCCGGCGGCCTCGGAGCCGGTGAGGGTGACGGCGACGACGCGGGGGTCGTTGAGGAGGTGTTCTACCTGGCGGGCTTCGATGAGGAGAGCCTGGAAGACGCCGCGAGGGAAGCCGGCGCGGCGCACGAGGGCTTCGATCGCCAAGGCACATTGCGGGACGTTGGACGCGTGTTTGAGCAGGCCGATGTTGCCGGCCATGAGCGCCGGGGCGAGGAAGCGGAAGACCTGCCAGAGGGGGAAGTTCCAGGGCATGACGGCGAGGATGACGCCGAGGGGGTCATAGCGCACATAGCTGTCGGAGTGCTCGGTGACGATGCGCTCGGGGGCGAGGAAGCGGGCGGCGTTGTCGGCGTAGTAGCGGCAGACAGCGGCGCACCTGGAGACTTCGGCGCGGGCGGAGACGAGGGTTTTGCCCATCTCGGAGGTCATGGTGGTGGCTAGCTCCTCGACGTCGGCATCGAGGAGGGCGGCGAGGCGGCGCATCCAGAAGATGCGTTGGTCGAGCGTCTCTTTGGGGTAAGTTTTGGCAGCGCTGGCGGCGATGGCTAGCTTGGCGTTGACAGCATCAGGTGTGAGTGGATCAAAGCTGCGGAGAAGCTTTCCATTGGCCGGATTCAGGGATTGGATCATAGGGGCAGTGAGTCGAAGCAGAGTGTAGGGATAGAGTGTAGAGCGTAGAGAATACGGTTCGGTGCCAGGTTACGATTGCCGTCGTCTTGGTGTGAGTAGTGTAGCTGGATGGGGGCTTGAGGGCTAGGAGGTGTAAACCTCATTGGTTAACTGGGCGAGGGCGAGGGCGAGGACCCGGGTGCCGAGTGCGATGGATTCGGGGGTGGCGTATTCGTCGGGACGATGGGAGACGCCGTTGCGACAGGGGATGAAGAGCATGGCGACGGGGGCGATTGGGGCGATGAAGTTCGTATCATGGTAGGCACGTGCCACCATTTTTTTGTAGGGGATGGACTCGGAGTTGCAGATGGTTTCGAGGGTGGAGAGGATGCGCGGGTCGCTGATGGCGGGGACGTCGGCGTTGATGCACTGCTCGGTGATGGTGATGTGGCGGCGGGACTCGATGTCGCGGATGTCGGTGTGGAGGGCGGACATGATGGCGTCGCGGCGGGCTACGTCGGTGTCGCGGATGTCGAGGGTGAGGGTGACGCGGGAGGGGACGGAGTTGACGGCACCGGGGTGGACGGCGAGGGTGCCGACGGTGGCAACGGAGTCGACGCCGGACTCGCCGGAGGACTTGGCGGCGGCGTTGGCGGCGAGGGTAAGTTTCTCGACGGACAAGATGAGTTCGGCGGCGGCGGTGAGGGCGTCGCGGCGGTCGGGCATGAGGAGGGCGCCGGCATGGCCGCCGAAGCCGGTGATCTCGTAGCGGTAGCTGGCGGGGGCGGCGATGCTGGTGACGATGCCGATGGGGATTTGGTCGCGTTCGAGGAGCGGGCCTTGCTCGATGTGGAGTTCTACCCAGGCGTGGTAGTAGTGGGGCGGAAGTTTTACGGTTTCGAGGGTGCCGAGGAATCCGGCTTCGGTGCGGACGTCCTGGAGAGTGAGGCCCTGAATGGCTTCGGGGTCGGTTTCGGGGAGGCGGTCGGGGAGGGCGTCGGCGGTGGTGGGCGAGATGGTGCCGCCGAGGAGGCGGGAGCCGATGCAGCCGATGCCGAAGCGGGTGGGCTCCTCGGAGGTGAAGACGAGGAGTTCGATCGAGCGCCTGGGGGTGAAGCCGGACTCTTTGAGGGAGCGCATGGCTTCGAGACCGCCGAGGACGCCGACGGTGCCGTCGTACATGCCGGCGTGGGGGATCGCGTCGGTGTGGGAGCCGGTGCCTACGGCGGAGAGGGTGGGGTCGGAGCCGGAGAAGCGGATGAAGGTGTTGCCGATGGCGTCGGTGCGGAGGTGGAAGCCTGCGGTGGTGGCGAGGGAGGCGATGTAGGCGCGGGCTTCGAGGTCGCGGGGGGTGAAGACGATGCGGGTGACGGCGGTGGTGTTGGGGTCGGGAGAGGGTGGGCAGTCGGTGAGGGTGGCTAGGTGGTGGAGCTCGCGGAGGAGGCGGGTGGTGTTGATGGTGGGGTTGGTCATGGATGCCTTAGTTGGCTCTCTTCAATTCGTAATACGCATTGTCCACTTGAATTGCGAAATGGTTCTGTTCGTCAAAGATTATGTCTGTTCCGGGATCGGAGAACTCGCCACAAGCATGTGTCAGTTCAAAGGAATTGATCACTAGCTCAGTGATCCTCCCTCCATAAATCAAGCCAATTCGATTTGCTCCAATGTGATACCTGGTCGCGAATTGATCGTAGGTCATGACGGAGAGAGCTGTGCTCTTGATCGGAATAGTCTTTCCGCAAACCTTGATTGCGTCAGACGCTATTTCAATTGTTGATTTCTTGATCTTTGATTCCTTCGGCTCATCGAGATCAGTAGGACCTTGCGTATCGTATGCGCGACCAACTTTCCATGTGCCAAGAAGGGCCGATGGGATCGTCGGTTGGGGCGATGCGACGATGAGTAGCAGCGATGCTGCGAGGAGAGCTTTCATTTAGCCGAGGGGGTGGCGGTTGAAGTCTTTGTAGATTAGGTATTTTGCGGGGACTTTGCCTATGGCGCCGAACCATTGGGGGCAGTAGGCGGACATCCAGATGAAGTCGCCGGCTTTGGTTGGGTACCAGCTGTCGTTGAGGCGGTAGATGCCGCCGCCTTCGAGCATGAGGAGGCCATGTTCCATGACATGGATTTCGACCATGGGGAGAGTTGCGCCCGGCTGGAAGGTCATGATGTTGACGGCGCAGTCGAAGGCGGCGTCCTCATCGGGGAGAAGGTGGCGAACTTCAACGGCTTCATCGCCGAGCAGAGGTGTGGATGCCACTGTTTGGGCATTGCCGGAGATGGATGCGGGGGTGTTTCCGTTGAGAGCTGAATGGTGTTTCTCGATGACCGTGACACGGGCCGGGCCGGAGGAGTGAA
>DATHQT010000061.1:0-7405 GCA_035482415.1 Acidobacteriaceae bacterium
ACCAGCGCCCCCTGCGCCCCCAACGTCACAATCACGCATTTCGCACCGCGCCCCATCAACACCCGAGCTGCCGCCTCAGCCTGCGCCACGCTCTCCACCGGCAATCCCGTCAGCAACGCCGCCTCACTCTCATTCGGAATCAGAAAGTCCGCAAGTCCCAGCATCTCATCGCTCAACGCCTGCGCCGGCGCCGGATTCAAAATCGTCCGCACGCCAGCCTCGCGCGCCAGCCGCAGCCCGCACTCCACCGTATCCAGCGGCAGCTCCAACTGCGTCAACAAAACCTCCGCCCCGCGAATCGCCACCCCCGCGGCCTCCACATCCTTCGGTCTCAACGTAAAGCAAGCTCCCGGCACAACGATGATCGCGTTCTCCCCGCTCACCTCATCAATCAAAATCACCGCCGACCCCGTAGCTGTCGCGCAATTCTCCACCAGCGACGCATCAATCCCATCCGCCGCCCACGTCTCCCGCGCTAGCCGCCCAAACGCGTCATCGCCCAGTCGCGAAAACATCTGTACCGCCGCCCCGGCCCGCGCCGCCGCAACCGCCTGGTTCGACCCCTTCCCCCCGGGTCCCAGCGCAAACCCGCTCCCCATCAGCGTCTCGCCCCACGCCGGCAGCCGCGCCGCACGAAACGCCACGTCCGCCACAAAACTCCCCAGCACCAGAATCTTCTTCGCCATACTCCCCTTCACTCCATCTCAATCATTCGCAAACAGCGACTCGCCATAGTGCTCAACCAGCGGAAACGGATCGTAAAAATGATGCAGCAGCTCGCGCCATCGCTCATACCGGTCGGAGTGCCGAAACCCAATCGTATGGTCCTCCAGGCTCTCCCACCGCACCAGCAGCAGGTAACGACCGCGCGTCTCCATGCAACGATGCAGATCCAGCGACACAAACCCCGGCGTCATTTCAATCAACGGGCGCGCCGTCTTCATCGCCTGCTCAAACGCCCGCTCCTCGCCGCCAATTACGTTCAGCACCGCCGCTTCAAGAACCACATACCCTCCTCGCCCTACCCGGCATACGCACGCGCAATCAACACCAGCGCCAACAAATAAGACACCACCATCGCCGCCAGATATCCCTTCGCTTTATTATTCGCTCCCTTGAATTCCTTCCAGGCAAACACGCCCCACAGGCAAGCCACCATCGGCGACGCCTGCCCAATCGCATAGGAGATCGCCACCCCCACCAAACTTGCCGCCACAAAATTAAACACCGTCCCCAGCCCCCAGATCGCCCCGCCCAGCAACCCCAGCGCGTGATATCCAAGCGGCGCGCGGAAGTAATCCAGCGCCGCCACCGGCACACCCACAATCGGCTTCCTCATCAAGATCGTGTTGAAGACGAAGCAGCACACAAACGCCCCCGCCGTCAGAAACACCGCTGTCGTATAAGGAGTCAGCGTGTTCCCATGTGTCATCGCCCGCGTCACAAACGGCGCAAAGATCCCCATCAAAAATCCCGACACCACGCACACCCACACCCCCTTTTTCGACACCGCTTCAGCCCCCGACCGCAGCGCCCCATACGACTTCCCCACCAGCACCACCGCCACCACCGCCATCACTACGCCCGCGCCCAGCAGCACCGCATTGCCGCGCGGCTGCAGCGCATAGCTCAAGACCACTCCCTCCACCAGCGCAATCCCAATCGAGATCGGAAACGCCACTGCCAGCCCCACAATCTCAATCCCCGCGATCAACAGCACATTCGCAATATTGAAGATGAACCCACCCAGCGCCGCATACAACAAATTCAAATCATCCGCCGAGTGCACATTCGCAACAAACGCCGTCGGCCCGCCCTTGAAACTCCCCATCGTGAACGCCAGCACCAGCGCAATCAAGAAAATCCCCAGTCCGTAATCCCAGTAGTACAGCTCAAACCGGTAGTTCTTCGTGCCCTTGAACGTATTCGCAAACGAGCCCCAGCACACCGTGCTCAGGATCGTCATCAGCAGCGCCACAGCAAACGTGGACGGAACAAACATCGGCAACCTCCGTGCGAATCCGGTAGGAATCTCGCACTCACCACAGCCCTCAAATCAAGCAGCCTGTCGCGAAGCAACCATTATGCCCGACGCGCCGCGTCTCTTGCCGGGTACCCCTCACGCCATCCTTCACCCCCCATGTCTTCGCCCACCTGTGGCAAGATAGAAGCCTACGAACGAGTCGGCGTTCCTTCACGATGTAAAACCAACCCGACGCAACCTGCTGTTCTCCCACACGCCTCTGGATAGTTTTCTCACCACCAGTAGCACTCGCGGAGACCGCTCTCATGGATCACCCTCACCAGCAACTCCTCGACCCCTCCTTCGGTAAGCTCTCCCCCTTTGCTCCTCCCGAACTCGCCGCCTTCGCCTTCCTCATCGGCAGTTGGCAGTGCAATGCCCGCATCAAAGCCTCCAGCGGCGAGTGGCATCGTTTTGACGCCGAATGGCTCGGCCGCTTCATCCTCGACGGCCACGCCATCGCCGACGAGTACCGCATGACTACCCTCTCCGGCGACCTCGTCGTCCTCGGCATGAACCTCCGCACCTACGACCCCGCCACTCACACCTGGCGCATCCAGTGGCTCAACGCCCTTACCGGCGCCTGGACCGACCTCGTCTCACAGGATCTCGGCGGCGTCCACATCAACCGTGCCAACGGCACAGGCTCTTCCATCACCTACGCCTTCAAGGAACCCACCGCCAGCCATCCCTACACCCGCGCCACCTACACCGCCCACTCCCCCGCCCACTTCACCTGGAAGGGCGATCAATCCGCCGACTCCCAGACCTGGACCGACTTCATGCTCGTCGAGTGTTATCGCAATCACTAGCGGGCTGCTACCCCAACCACTAGTCCGCGCGCTCATCCCCCAGGCCGTTCGCGTACGCATTCTCCAGCGGCAGGGCGATCCTAAACTTCGTCCCGTGCCACACAGTATCCGTGCTGCTCTCCACCTCAATCGTCCCCGAGTGTCCCGCAATAAACTGCTTCGCCACCCACAGCCCGATCCCCGTGCCAATCGTTCCGCGCGTCGTAAAGAATGGCTCGAACACACGCTGAAGATTCTCCGCCGGAATGCCGTGCCCATTGTCCTCAATCGTCAGCACGATCGCCTGCCGCCCCTCGCAGACACCATCCTCGGTGATCACCCGAAGCGTTCCCCCCGGCCTCATCGCATACACCGCATTCGTCACCAGGTTGGAGATCACCTGCATCAGCTCTCCCTTGCGCACCACCACCTCGCACCCCGACGCGAAGCGCGTCTCCACCTTCACCCCCGCCTCCCGCAGCTTCGAGCCGTAGATCTTCAGCACCTCCTCCACCAGCTCCGTCAACGAAACCATCGCCGCCGAATTCTGCTCGCGATAGAACCCCAACGTCTGCTTCGCAATATGCGACAGCCGCACCAGCTCGCTCTCCGCCGTATTCAGATACGAAATCACCTCCGCATCCGAGGAGTTCGACCGCGCCAGGTAAATCAAATTCAGCACCGCCTCCAGCGGATTATTAATCTCGTGCGCAATCGACGCCGCCATCCTCCCACTCGCGGAAAGCTTCTCCGCCTGCACCAGCGATTGCTCCATCCGCTTCCGCTGCGTCACATCGCGCAACACATTCGACGCTCCCACCACCTCCCCCGACGCACCCCTCAGCGGCGAGATCGACAGCGACACATTCAGGCGTCTCCCATCCTTGGTCAAACGGATCGTCTCGTAATGCTCAATCCGCTCTCCCGCGCGAATCCTGCGCAGGATCATCGCCTCCTCCGGATGCAGCTCCATCGGCACCAGCTTCAAAATCGACGCCCCCAGCATCTCCTCCTCGCTGTACCCGAACGTCCGCTCTGCCGCCTGGTTCCAGCTCGTAATCATGCCCGTCAGATCTTTGCTCAGAATCGCATCATCGGCCGACTCCACAATCGCCGCCAGCCGGACCCGGGCAGCCTCCATCTGCCGCTGCTCCGTGATGTCCCGCGCAATCTTCGATACCCCAATCACATTCTCGTGGCTGTCCCGAACCGGCGAGATCGTCAGTGACACAGCGATCGTCCGCCCGTCCTTCCTCACCCGCTCCGTCTCAAAGTGCGCAATCTGCTCCCCGGCCCTCACCTTGCTAAGAATGTACGGCTCCTGGTGCTCCAGGTACGAAGGAATCAACTTGAGAATCGATTGCCCAATGATCTCCTCCGGCCGATATCCAAAGATCTTGGTTGCCGCCGGATTCCAGCTCGTGACAATTCCATCCAGGTTCTTCGCAATGATCGCGTCTTCCGACGAATGAACAATCGCCTCCAGCAAGGAGGCCGGTCCCTCCACCCCGAGATCGCGCGCCGGATTACCTCGTTGAAATGTATTCGCAACGTTCATGAGTCAGTTGTTGAATCCTCGCACGGCGCTCACATCGCACAATGAGCAGCATTGCACACTTTGTTCGCTGATTCATAGGATGCGCCCGCGCCAGCCCCCAGCCGTATCCCATCCGCCGCCCAACACAAAAAGGGCGCAGCCGGATCGCGAGGGAAACCCTCCACAATCCTTCTGCGCCCTTTGTTCTTCTAAACTTCCGGCTACGCGACGACTTCAATCCCCATGGACCGCGCCGTGCCGCGAATGCTCTTGGCTGCTGACTCGATGGAGGCCGCATTCATGTCCGGCATCTTCTGTTTCGCGATCTCCTGGATCTGCTTCTCGGTCACCTTGCCAACCTTGTCCTTATTCGGTGTCCCAGAGCCCTTCGGTATGCCTGCCGCCTTCAGCAGCAGCACCGGAGCCGGCGGCGTCTTCGTGATAAACGAAAACGTGCGGTCCGCATACACCGTGATGACGACCGGAATCGTCAGACCCGCCATCGACGGATCCTTGCTGGTGCGCTCGTTGAACTGCTTGCAGAACTCCATGATGTTGACCTGCGCCTGTCCAAGCGCTGGTCCAACCGGCGGTGCCGGCGTCGCCTTCGCGGCAATAATCTGGAGCTTGACGTATCCCTGAACCTTCTTCGGTGCCATATTCGTAATCCTTCTCTAGTTGCTGGCGTCTCGCATTGCGGCGCCTCGCATAAATTTTGTACTGCCTGTGCTGCCAGGAGTTAGAAGGTCCGGTGAAGCGCCCGGGCTGTGACTCCCAAAACTTGTCTTGAATCTCGGTGCTCGCCTGCGAGCACGCTTTTCACTACTCACTACCAACTACTCGCTATCCTTCGACCTTCTCAACATTCGCAAACGAAACCTCGGTAGGCGTCGGCCGGCCAAAGATCGATACCATCACCTTGAGCGTCTGCTTGTCTTCGTTGACGTCATCGACCGCGCCATTGAAGTTGTTGAACGGCCCATCGGTAATCCGAACCTGCTCGCCCTTCGTGAACTTGAGCTTGAGCTTCGGCTTCTCCTTGGTCACATCACTGCGATTCAACATCGCGTTGACCTCGGCCTCGGAGAGCGCATTGGGCTGATCGCCCGTCTGCAGAAATCCCGTAACCCGCGGCGTGTTCTTCACCACGTGCCACATATCGTTGTCCAGCGCCATCTCCACGAACACATACCCCGGCAGAAACACGCGGTCGATCGTGTACTTCTTCCCGTTGCGCAGCTCGGTCGTGGGCTCGGTCGGAATCTCGATCCGCCCCACCTTGTCCTCAAGGTGATACGCCGCCACGCGGCTCTGCAGCGACTCCTTCACCTTGCGCTCAAACCCCGAGTACGCGTGAATGATGTACCACTTGAAGTTCTCGTTGACCGGCGCCGCGGCAGCAACTTCGCCCGCCGCTGCCTCCCCGCCAACAGCCTCGCCCTCAGTCGACGTTTCAGGGTCAACCGCAACATCGCTCGCCAGCGCCTCATCGGCTGCCACCGGTACGACCTGCTCTTCGTCCTGCTTCAACTCATCTGCCATGGTTTTACTTTCCTTCAAACCAAAATCTTGTCATCGCTCGAGATTCGAGATTCAGCCTCTCGCATCTCGAATCTCGCCTCTCGAACCTAGTGCTTCGTCAGATGCAAAAACATCTTGTCGATGCCCGAGCCCAGCACCAGGTCCACCGCCTCGAAGTACGCGGCAAACAGGAACACCGTAACGATGACCACGATCGTCGTCGCCTGCACCTCGGCCCGCGACGGCGTGTGCACCTTGGTCATCTCCTGTCGCGTTTCCTTCAGGAACTCGATCAGTCGCTGGGGGCCCGCGGTTGCCCGCTGCAATGCGCCCGGTTCGTTTGTCTCAACTACGGCGGCCTTCGCCATGGATGTACTCCTGAAACTGCTGCTGCGTTCTGTTACCGGTCTTAACCCGGGTCTGGTACGTCGTTCGATAAGTCTGGCAGGGGCGCTCGGATTCGAACCGAGAAGTTCGGTTTTGGAGACCGACAGTTTAACCGTTGAGCTTACGCCCCTGTAAGTTCTCAATGATCCGTTCTCAGTTCCAACCCGTTCTTACTGACAACTGAGAACTGACAACTGAGAACCAGTCGCTACTTGGTCTCTTTGTGCGCCGTGTGCTTCCGGCATGTGTTGCAAAACTTGGAGAACTCCAACCGTCCCGTGGTTGTCTTCTTGTTCTTGGTCGTCGAATAGTTCCGGTTCTTGCAATCCGGACACTGCAGGGTAATGATCTCGCGCATGGTTACTTCCTCTCAAGTTTGGCCAGCCACCTCGGCTGGCAAGCAGCTTGCCCCGTGATTGGAGTCTTAACCCCGCCCACCTGACACGCCGCGACGCAGGGTTAAGGTCCCTGCAACCTGTATTCCTGAAATTGAAACGGGATAGCCAAGCGGTCAGGCACACGCTCGTCCTCCCCTATTATCCACGAAAACCCCAAAAAGCGGAAGTCGAACCCATCACTTGCCCTTCCACATCGCCCATGGCAGCATTCTCCCATGCCAAAATGGCCAAAAGCGTTGTGGACTCAACTGCTCGTGTCGCTCGCCACTTCCGCCGCCAGCGCCGTCTTAGCGTTTTATTGGGAAAACAATCATCTCTTTGCGCAGTACGCGCGAGAAGCTCCCCATGATGGGCAAGACGGATTGGCTGCCTTCATGGGTGCGGCCGGCGCAGGTCTCGCGACCTTTTGCGGCGTGTTCCTTTTCTCGCTAATATTGCAGCGCATAATGACGGGCTCTTGGTCGTTCAAGAAGAATTAATGCGATCTTTCTATCCCGGCTATCCCTCCTCGATTTCCAAAAACAAAAGCGGCGAGCCGAAGCCCGCCGCCTAAATTATGTCCGCGACCCGGCAAGAAAACCCTCGCCGTCCGCGCAGGACTTACTTAATGATCTCGCTGATCGTACCCGCGCCCACAGTGCGGCCGCCCTCGCGAATCGCGAAGCGCAGACCCTTCTCCATGGCCACTGGCGTATGCAGCGTGATCTCGAGCGAGATGTTATCGCCCGGCATCACCATCTCGGTGCCT
>DATHQT010000062.1:0-168188 GCA_035482415.1 Acidobacteriaceae bacterium
CTGGCGGGGCTGGAGGCGGTGGGGGCTCGCACGGACACTAAGGCGGCGCGCGGGCGTCGACGCGGCTTTCCTCTTTCCGCTGAGGCTTTGCGGCTTCACGCTGCTATTCTTTACCGCTTCCTACTCCTATGCTTTGCCTTCTACCAATAGCTGCTCGATCTTGCCGTCGGGCTCCAGGTAAACAGTGAAGATAAGGGTGGTGCCGCCGGAGAAGGCGACGCGGTAGGAGCTGAAGGTCATGCCGCCGCGGAGGCGCGCGTGGCCAACGGTAACGGTGGTGACGGTGCCGAGCGGGGCTAGGCTGGACTGGTAGTCGGCGAGGGCGGTGGCGTCGAAGTAGTCGTTGCAATTGGCGGTGAAGAGAGAGCGGTCGATGGCGCCCTTCTGCAGGCTGGCGACGATGGTATGCAGTTGCGGCGCGAAGGCCTGGGCGGTGGTGGTGGCGGGGTCGGCGGCGGTGGAAGCTGGGCCGGCGTTAGGGAGCACGAGTGGGGCGACCTGCTTGGTGATGTCGGCTGCGGCGCCGGAGGCTTCCTGGTTGGTGAGGACGGCGATGGCGATGTGGTCGTCGGGAAAGAGGATGTTTTCGGCGACGAAACCACCAACTTCGCCGGAGTGCTCGATGGCCCTGTGGCCTTTGTAGTCGAGGATGTCGACGCCCAGGCCGTAGTGAGAATCCTTGCCGTCCGCAAGGATGAAAGACGTCTCCATCTGCTTGTAACTGGCAGGGGTGAGGAGGGTCTGGTTGATGATGGTGAGGTCCCACTTGAGGAGCTGCGAGACGGGCATGGCGAGATCGCCGTCGCCGAAGTACCAGCCGGGGGCTTCGAGGGCGGCGGGGCGGATGGGCGCGAGCGCGTTGCGCATGTAGCCCGTGACCTGGAGTTGCGATTGATCGACGTTGAGGTTGAGAACGTTCTCGAGGCCGGCGGGTTTGAGGACGTTGTCGCGCAGGAATTTCGCGAAGGGCTCGCCGGAGACTTTCTGGACGATGAGCGCCGCGAGGACGAAGTTGGTGTTGGAGTACTGCCACTGGGTGCCTGGGTCGAAGTCAAGAGGCTTGCCGGCGAACTCGTGCACGACGGCGAGAGGGTCACCGGGAACTTTCCAGGCGGGGATGGTGTAGTCCTGGGGAGCGTAGTCCTGATAGCCGGAGGTGTGGGTGAGGAGGTTGATGATTTTGACGTCGTTGGCGCGGGTGAGCTCGGGGAAGAACTTGCTGACTGGGTCCTGCAGCGAGAGCTTGCCCTGCTGCTGCAGGATGAGGATGGCGGTCGCCGTGAACTGCTTGGAGATGGAGCCGATGGGGTAGGCCATGGAGGCGTCGGCGGGGAGGGGCGGGGTGACGCGCGCGAGGCCGAAGGCGTGGGTGTAGACGATGTGGTTGTCTTGCACGATGCCGATGGAGGCGGAGGGAACGCCGCTGTCGGCGAGGATCTTTTGCGCGAGGGTTGAGATTTTGGCGGCGGTGTCGGGAGGTAGCTGCTGGGCCTGGGCGGAGGCGGTGGTGGCGGCGAGGAGGGTGGCAGCGAGGAGCAGGCGCATGATTGGGGAAGGATAGCATCTGGC
The DNA here is from genome assembly GCA_035482415.1 of Acidobacteriaceae bacterium. Lineage (GTDB taxonomy): Bacteria > Acidobacteriota > Terriglobia > Terriglobales > Acidobacteriaceae > Granulicella. The sequence continues at coordinate 1,570 of DATHQT010000062.1, forward strand.
AGCCGGAAGCTCTGCAAACCCACGTCTCAGAATCGAGACATGGGGCACCCGAATTCGTGGCGCTCAAACACGAAGGCCGCCCGGGTGGGCGGCCTTTGTGTTTGAGGCTGACAGCGATTACTCGTCGTCGCTCTCGTTTTCGGACTGCTTCCACTTGAGGAGGTCACCCAGGGTGGTGCTGCCGGCGTTGGCGCTGGAGGAGGAACCGCTGTTGCTTCCCTGCCCCTTGTTGCCGCCCTTGCCCTTGTTGTTGGACTCCTTGTAGCTCTCGACCTCGGCGCGTGTGGCTTCCTCGCCGATGGCCTTGATGGAGAGGCCGACCTTCTTCTCTTCCTGGTTCATCTTGACGATCTTGAACTCGTGCTCGTCGCCGACTTCCAGGGTGATCTGCTTGCCGGTATCGTCCACTGCTTCAGAGACGTGGCAGAGGCCCTCGACTCCTTCGGCGATCTCGACAAAGGCACCGAACTGCGCGGTGCGCAGCGTCTTGCCCTTGATGACGTCGCCGACGCGATGCTGGGCGAAGAACGTCTCCCAGACATCGGGCTGAAGCTGCTTGACGCCAAGCGACAGCCGGCGGTTCTCGGGTTCAACGCCGAGGACGACAGCCTTGACCTTTTCACCCTTCTTGAGAACTTCCGACGGATGCTTGATGCGCTTGGTCCAGCTGAGGTTCGATACGTGCACCAGGCCATCGATGCCGTCTTCGATCTCGATGAAGGCGCCAAAGTCGGTGAGGTTGCGAACGCGGCCTTCGATGACTGCGCCGATGGGATACTTCTCCTCGAGCTGCTCCCAGGGATTGTCCTGGAGCTGCTTCATGCCGAGCGAGATGCGGCGGTCGGTGGGGTTGACCGAGAGGATGATGGTCTCCACTTCGTCGCCGGGCTTAACCAGCTTGGAGGGGTGCTTCATCCGCTTGCTCCACGTCATCTCAGAGACGTGCACGAGGCCTTCGATTCCCTGCTCGAGCTCAACGAACGAGCCGTAATCCGTGACCGAAAGGACGCGACCCTTGACGTGAGCGCCGACCGGGTAACGCTCCGTGGCATCGAGCCATGGATCAGGAGAGAGCTGCTTGAAGCCTAGCGAGACGCGCTGCTTTTCCTTGTCGAACTTGAGCACCTTGACCTGGATCTCGTCGCCAACGTTGACGAGGTCGCGGGGGTGGGTGAGACGACCCCAGCTCATGTCCGTGATGTGGAGCAGGCCATCGAGGCCGCCCATGTCGACGAACGCGCCGTAGTCGGTGAGGTTCTTGACGACGCCGGTGAAGACCGAGCCCTCTTCGAGGGTCGAGAGCGTGATGGTCTTCTTCTCGTTCTGTTCTTCTTCGAGGATCTCCTTGCGGGAGATCACGACGTTGCCGCGCTTCTTGTTGAGCTTGATGACGCGGACTTCGATCTCGGTGCCGATGTAGCCGTCGAGATTGCGGACGGGGCGAACTTCGACCTGCGAGCCGGGCAGGAATGCCTTGATGCCGATGTCGACCGTGAGGCCACCCTTAACGCGCGAGACCACCATCCCCTTCACAGGGGTCTTGGTGTTGGCAGCCTCTTCGAGCTTGTCCCAAACCTTGTGACGCAGGGCCTTCTCGTAACTGACGAGATAGCCGCCTTCCTTCTCTTCACGCTCAACGACCACTTCGATGACGTCGCCGACGTTGAACTTGGGCGCGCCCGTGTGATCGAGAACCTGATCCAGCGGAATGAGACCTTCGGACTTGAGGCCGATGTCGATCACCGCGTGCTTGTCGGTAATCTTGACGACGGTGCCAGTGATGACAGCCTCTTCGGCAGTCAGCGCCTGGGCAGCGTCTTTTTCGGCAGCCTGTTCGCGATCGAAGCTTTCGAGCGCCTTGGCAAAGTCTTCGGCATCATACTCGGGCTCGGGAGCGGCGACGTCGACAGCGACGTGGCTCTTCTCGACTGCAGGCTGCACGGTGTTCTGTTCAGAGGCAGTGGCGTTCTCGGCCGCGGGTGTGCTGGGGTTGAGGGAAAGGTCAGGAGAGGCCGAGGTCTCGATCGTGGCGGCATCTTGCGTAACTTCAGGTGTGGTTGTTTCCAATGTGGTGTTCAGGGCTATGCTCTCGGGATGGAAAGAATTGTGGTCGATGTCGGCCATGGATAAAACTGCTCCGGGTCCAGTTGCTCAGTCGCTTGCATCAGTCGGTGGACGGCCCTTTCGAGTGGCAGAAGCCTGCCTCCCAAAGGGGGTGTGTTCAATACGATGATGTCAGCGGGAATGAGTGGTGCAAATAATGAGAGCCTGCGACTGGATCCCGCGCGCATGTCCTCAATCCAAAGTGTAGCAGCGTGGTTGGTGAGGGTCAATGTGCGGGAACGCCCGAATCGAACATCGCGCAATTTGGGCGGCGTGTGACCGTGGGACTTGCTGGGCAGCCAGAGATGTGTTGGATGGGAAGGCCGGGATCTCCGCGCGGACAGGCTTCCCTGCCGGGAGCGCGGCCTGTAATACTGCTGCCATGGATCATCTTTGGACGCCGTGGCGCTACGCCTATGTGACGGGGGCGGACAACACCCGGCCGAAGGTCGGTGTTCCCGAGGCGCTGGCCGGCTGGCCTGGAGAGAAGCATTGCGTCTTCTGCAACATGATTGCGGCAGTGGATTATGCGGTGGAGAACGGCATGCCGCGGGAGCAGGCGGAGGCGGCGGTCTACCTGCTGGAGCGGGGAAAGAGCTGCTTCCTGGTGCTGAACGCCTTTCCTTACAACAGCGGACACCTGATGGTGGTGCCCTACCGGCATGAGCAGAGCCTGGCCGGGCTGACGCTGGAGGAGGCCGACGAGCTGCTGCGCATGACCCGCCAGGCGGAGCGGGTGCTGCAGGCGGTCTACCAGCCGCATGGACAGAACCTGGGGTTGAACCTGGGCAAGGCGGCGGGCGCAGGCGTGGCGGAACACCTGCATTTGCATGCGGTTCCGCGCTGGCTGGCGGACAACAACTACATGAGCGTGCTGGCGGAGACGCGCATCCTTCCCGAGATGCTGGACGAGAGCTGGCGGAGACTGCGGGCGGCGCTGGCGCTGGATACGCTCGAACGCTAGCTGGACAGCCCCGGGCGGTGGCAGCGAAAACCCCTGTATTGGTGCGGTTGGGATGCGCAATGGATTGCGCAGAAAGGGGCGTGCGAATTCACGATTTTTTGTTCGTTTAGCGGTTTCTTTCCCCGGCCGCGCATGCAACTCTTCCGGTGAGGGACGCCGTCTGACATAGAGAACGACTTCGCGACAAATCCAAGGAGGTTTCCACATGACGCAGACGCCACCAGCACGCATGGGTTCCTGGATCAACAAGATTGGCGACGTGGTGCGGATGCCCAAGATGGCATCGCGCCAGGGTTTACACGGTGGAACGGCCTGGTCGCTTCCCTTTGCCGAGGCGGGCATGATGCAGCCGCAGGACGGCGCCGTGGACACACGTGCGCGGCTGGCCAACATTCGTTCGCACCAGCACAGCGACGGGTTGCACGAGCCGGAAGATGCTCGGCTGACCGGCGGAACGCGGTCTCTGGATCGCCGGCTGCTGGGCTTGAATGTGCTGGACGCCTACGTCAAACGGTCCCCGGCCGCGGTCAAGCCGGTTACGCGCATCGAAGTCGCGTAGATCAATTTCCACGTTGATTTCCAATTTCAAGAGCCTTGCTCACGCAGGCGCAAGATCTTCACTTTCACCCGGGCCATCTGGCCCGGGTTTTTTTGTTCCAATGTTCACGTGAGGGGCGTGACCGAGGCAGCTACCCGTGGTCGGGGGGAGCGCGATGCTGCCGGTTTGCCGGAGTGATCTCGAAGTTGGTGACCTTCCAGACATTGCCGCTGAGGCGCTGGTAGACGCGGGTGTAGCGATAGGCACCGTGGAGGCGTTCGTCTGCGGAGGTGCCCTCCACCTGGGCGAGGCAGGTGACGATGGCGACATTGCCGACGAGTTTGATCTTGACCTCGGAGGTATCGAGCCGGGTGATCATGAGCTTGCCATCCCGCATGCGATCGAGCTGCTGGGTCTTGGTGAGGACCTCGCCTGAGGCGGTGATGCCGAGGTAGTCGTCGGAGAGGAGCTTGTCCATGGCGGGAAGGTCGCCGGCGAGAGTGGCTTTCTGCCATTGGCGCTCGAGGTCGACGATGTGGGCGCGTTCGACACGCTTGTGCTCGCGGCGATCGCGATCCTCGGCAGAGGCGCGCGGAAGAGCTGCCACGAGGAGGGCAGCCATCACGACGACAAACATGCGCATTGGCAGCCGGCGCAACATGGGCGTACCGGATGTTAGACCGGAAATCGAGGCCGCGTCAAAGTTCCTTGTGACGGCTGCGTGAATAGACATCGCTTCACCTAACCCTTAGACGTTCGGATGCGGGCAGGGGCAAGCGCGATGTTGGTTGACCGGAGGGGAGCTCAGGCGATGGCGGTAAGGTTCTCGACGTTGCGCTCGAGCATGTGCTGGTAGAGGCCGCCGACGGCATACTTGGCGAAGTGAGGGGTGGCGCGGTGGGCCTCGGCTGCGGCTTCGTCGCGATACTGCTCATAGATGACAATGGTGTCAGGATCGCTCTCGACCATGTGCGGGACGTAGCTGACGCAGCCAGGCTCCTGGCGGGAGAGGCGGGTGAGCTCGCGAAGGATCTGGTGAATCTCATCGCGATCGTCGGAGCGGAAGGTCAGGCGTACGGTGAAGCTGATCATAATTTCCTTGGCTTTTAGCTTCCAGCTTTTAGCCTTTAGCTTTCTTAATGCTTGATGCTCGTTGGTGACTCTTGGGTGCAGGGCCTGGGGTTTTTCGCTGGAAGCTAACAGCTGGTCTTTGGTTCTAACCGAGCATCTGCTCGAAGCCGGGCCGGGTCATGGTTTGCACACGGTCGGGGCCGGTGGAGATCATACCGATCTTAGCGCCACTCTCGCGCTGGATGAACTCAAGGTACTCCTGGGCGAGCTTGGGGAGCTTGTCGTACTCGGTGATGCCTTCAGTGGAACACTTCCAGCCCTTGAGGGTGGTGTAGATGGGATGAATTGATTTGAAGCCGCGAACGTCGGCGGGAATGATGTCGGTGACCTGGCCGTCGATCTCGTAGGCGGTGCAGACGGGAATCTCGTCGCACTCGTCGAGGACGTCCATCTTGGTCACCACCAGCCATTCGGTTGAGTTGATCATGTTGGAGTAGCGGAGCAGGGGGATGTCGAGCCAGCCGCAGCGGCGGGGACGGCCGGTGACGGCGCCGTACTCCTGGCCGCGCGCGCGAAGGAGTTCGGCGGAGTAGCCATCGATCTGGGTGGGGAAGGGACCTTCGCCGACGCGGGTGACGTAGGCCTTGGTGACACCGATGACCGTGCCGATGCGGGTGGGGCCGACGCCTGTTCCGGTGACGGCTCCGCCGGCTGTTGAGGAGGAACTCGTCACGAAGGGGTACGTTCCGTGGTCGATGTCGAGCAACGCGCCCTGGGCGCCTTCAAACATGACGTTCTTGCCGGCGTTGAGGGCGTTGTTGAGCATGTAGGCCGTGTCGGTGACGAAGGGAGCGATCTGCTCGGCGGCGCGGACGTAGTCTTCGTACATCTGCTTGGGGTCGAGCGGCTCGGTGCCGAAGAGGGCGTGCGCGATGGTGTTCTTCTCGTGGCAGGCGTTGTTGATGTGCGTGCGCAGCAACGAGGTGTTGAGCAGGTCGACGACGCGCAGGCCGTTGCGGTGGATCTTGTCTTCGTAGGCGGGTCCGATGCCGCGGCGGGTGGTGCCGATGGTCTGGCGGCCGGGAGCGGTTTCGGCGGCGAGCTCGATCATGCGGTGGTAGGGCAGGATCACCTGGGCGCGGTTGGAGATGAAAAGGTTGCCGTCGACGGGAACGCCGGCGTCGCGGAGCTTCTGGACTTCGCCGAGGAAGGCCATGGGGTCGAGCACCACGCCGTTGCCGATGACGCCTTTGCAGCCGGGGCGCAGGACGCCGCAGGGGATGAGCTGCAGGACAAACTTCTTGCCGTGGATGATGACGGTGTGGCCGGCGTTGTGGCCGCCGGCGTAGCGGGCGACGATGTCGAATTTTTCGCTGAGGACGTCGACGATCTTGCCCTTGCCTTCATCGCCCCACTGGGCTCCAAGGATGACAGCGGACGGGCGGCTGTGCGCGCGCGACGAGGTGGAAGTTTCGGTCTGGCTCACGAGGAAGAGGCTCCGGAGATGATGCTCGGGGGGAAGTGCGCGCAGCGTGCTTCCCGAAGGAACCGTTCGCGCCCATGATTCATTTTATACTGACTGGCTCTGAAATCATGCCTGGCGCGTTTATCGCTTGCGGGGCATGGAGAGGTCGAGGTCCGTCGCGACTAATTGCTTGGTCAGCAGGATGATCTGTCCGGTGTGCATTTCTACGTGGCCGACGACCTTGAAGATGGCTTCGAGGATGGTGGTGTGGCGCCAGGTGCCGGTGGGTTGCGGGTCGATGACGGTGAGCAGGCGGTCGGGCGAGAGGGCCGTGATGACGCGGGCGGATTCGTCGAGGGTGCGGTTGAAGCGGGCGGCTGCATCGGCCGAGTTGGTGGAGGGGATGAGGGTGAACTCTTCGTCGCGCTCGCGGATGTCGGGCTGGTCGTCGATGCCGTGGAGGATCCACTGGCGCATATTGCCTTCGAGATGTAGCAGAAGGTTGGCGATGGAGTTCTCGTGATCGCCACCGCGATGCCAGACCTGGGCGTCGGTGAGCTTGTCGAGGCAGCTGGCGATGGATTTCTGGGATTGGTGCAGACGCCTGGCGGCGTAGTCGAGGAAGTTGTCGGCGACGGGGTCCTTCGCGGACGGCGAGATGCGTTGCGTGGTGGACATGCTTGTCATTCTACGGCTACGCGAATCTTTCGTCTGGGTTGCGTATCCTATGGGTCGATGCCCGAGTTGCCTGAGGTCGAGACGGTTGCGAATGGAGTGGACGCGCGGGTGCGCGGCCAGCGGATTGAGCGCGTGTGGACCAGCGGCAAGCCGCAGACGTTCAAGTCCAGCGAGGCGGAGATTGCCGAGACGCTGACCGGGGCGAAGATTGAGCGAGTGCACCGGGTGGGTAAGTCGATCGTGATGGATTTGGGGCGGAAGAATAAAGCGGCGGCGCAGTTTTTAGTGCACCTCGGGATGACAGGGAGGCTGCTGGTGTCGCAGAAGGAGGTGCCGCTGCCGCTGCATACGCATGCCGTGCTGTCGCTGGGGGATGGGCGGGAGGTGCGGTTTGTCGATCCGCGGCGGTTTGGACGGCTGTCGGTGGTGACCGAGCCGGGCGGCTATGCGGGGCCGGGGACGGAGCCTACGACGATTTCGGTGGAAGATTTTTCGAAGCTGTTCAAGGGGCGGAAGCTGGCGATTAAGGCGGCGCTGCTGAACCAGTCGATTCTGCATGGGGTGGGGAATATTTATGCAGACGAGAGCTTATTTCGGGCGGGAGTTCGGCCACGGAAGCAGGCGGGGCGGCTGACCAAGGCGGAGTTGGCGAAGCTGCATGCGGCGCTGCAGAAGGTGCTGGCACATGCGATTAAGCTGGGCGGGTCGTCGGTGTCGGACTACGTAGATGCGGATGGGGTGCGGGGATTCTTCCAGCTGGAACACAAGGTGTACGGTCGCGCGGGGGAGAACTGTCGTGACTGTGGCTCGGCGCTGAAGAAGATCGTCGTCGGTGGGCGCACGACGGTCTACTGCCCAACCTGCCAGCGGTAGGGCGCGCGGGTCTACACTTTCTGCATGCTGAAGTGCGCGATCACAAGTGGTGAAGGTTGGGCGGTGATGGAGCACGTGCGGCGGTGGTCGCACGAGAGCGTTCAGTATGTGCAGCTGCGCGAAAAGCAGTTGGAGGCGGGTGAGTTGGTGAAGCTGGCGGTGGCGATGCTCGAGGTGCTGCGGGAGTCGGGCGGGACGAAGCTGCTGGTGAATGGGCGGCCGGATGTGGCGGTGGCCGCGGGCGCCGATGGGGTGCACTTGACGGCGCAGGAAGACGAGCTGACGGTGGCGCAGGTGCGCGAAGTGTTTCAGGCGGCAGGCGCGGAGACGCCGGTGATCAGCGTGTCGTGCCACACGCTCGACGAGGTGCGGCGCGCGGTGGACGACGGAGCGGATTTCATCCTGTTTGGGCCGGTGTTTGAGAAGCGGGTGGAGGGGGAGATGGTAGGCGAGGGCGTGGGGCTGGACACGCTGCAGGAGGCTTGCGACGCGGCTGATAGAACGCCGGTGCTGGCGTTGGGTGGGGTAACGTGGCCGCGGGCCGAGCTTTGTATCGAGGCAGGGGCGTGCGGCGTGGCGGGGATTCGGCTGTTTGGGTGAGGCGAGACGCAACCAGTATGATGGGCGAACCCTTATGGTCCAGCTCTGGTTTCTTCACTCCGGCGAAGTTTCGCTGTGCGAACAGATGGTCACGCAGGTCCGGATGGCGGTGCTGTCTGGGGAGCTGAAACCGGGAGAGCGGCTGCCCAGCGTGCGGGCGCTGGCGCATCGATACGGGATTCATCGCAACACCGTGAGCTCCGCCTATCAGAAGCTGGAGCAGGCGAACTGGCTGGAGATGCGCCATGGCAGCGGCGTGTATGTTCGCGAAGCCGGGTCAGGGAGAAGCGCTGCGGACCCGGGGAAGATTCGAGAGCTTTCGGTTGACCGCATGATCGCTGCGTTGCTGGCGGCGGCGCGCGAGTGCGGCATGCGTCCAGCGGCTGTGCAGCAACGGGTGCAGAGCGCGATCGAGCGGTCACAAGTGCGTCGACTGGTGCTGATGGAGCCGGATGAGGAGCTGCGCCAGATTGTTCTGTGTGAGTTGCGAACGGTTGTGACGCTGCCGCTGAGCCTTGGGGCGCTGCCTGCTGCGGGTGCGGGAGAGAGTGAGGATCTGGAGGGCGCGCTGGTGCTGGTACTGCCGAGCAACGAGGTCGCGGCGCGGGCCTCTCTTCCTGAAGGCGCACCGCTGCTGGTGCTGCGCATTCGTTCGGCGGCCGATTCCCTGACCCGCCATCTGCCTGCGCCGAAGACCAGCCTGATTGGAATTGCTTCGCGATGGCCCAAGTTTCTGGATGTGGCGCGGACGATGCTGCTGGCCGCGGGCGTCGATGAAGACGCGCTCGTGGTTCGCGACGCGCGGCTGCCCGACTGGCAGATGGGGCTCCGTGAGGCAGCGGCGATTGTGTGCGATAGCTGGACCGCTCAAAGCGTTGCGGCCGGGGTTCGCGTGTTGCGGTTTCCGCTGGTGGCAGACGCCTCGCTGGCGGAACTCAGAGAGATCGAAGGTGCGGGCTGGACCGAGCGGGCTCGTGACACTTGAGGAAGTGGCTTAAGGCTGGAGATTTGGACGAGATGCGGGGCGCAGGCTGTGAAGCATGCGAATCTCTTGTGGCGGCTTCTTCCTCGGTGTGGGTTTTCTGGCGATGTTGGCTACAGTTCCGGCGATGGGACAGAGTGATCTGCCGCGCTTTGCGGGCGGCGTTTATGGGTCCGTAAGTGCCGTCTTTCCGCTGGATCCGAATGTGTCGGCCGGAGCGTATGTGGAAGCCGCGCGCTTTCGGGTTCGGCCGGGGATAGAGGTTCGGGCAACGGATCAAACGGTTGGAGAGGCGGGGCGGGGGCTGATGCTGGCTGGACCGCGGATCGCGCATGTCATCCCCGGCGCGGATGTGTATGCGGTGGGATTGTTTGGACCGAGCCACATGATGAACTCGACCGGCACGAAGGAGATTTCGGGTGTCACCTCCCAGATAGCAGTGGGAGCTGAAAGAAGTCTGGGCCCCTTTGTCCGTTGGCGCGTGATGGAGCTCAACGCAGGATTTTTTAGTGGAGCGAGTGGCTTGAAGACTTTCACGATTTCAACCGGATTCGTGCTGCACTTTCACTAGGGGCCGAGAACGCAGGCGGACAGGAATAGCCGCTGATTCCCTGCCGTTCGGCGGATCATTGACGCGGGGGGCGGAGCGTCCTACCGTTAAGGCATGGTTATCTCCCCTGCACAACTTGTCGACGAGCCCCTAAAGCTGGATGAAACGATTGCGCCAGGCGCGATCGAGTACGCCCCGGATATCCGGCAGGTGGGGCCGCTCACCGTGAAGGGGCAGGCCGAGCTGATTGTGGAGCATCGCGGGCCGAAGGAGTTTGTGCAGGATATCCGGCTCCGCGCCAACTTCAAAGGAAGATTCGAGCAGTTGTGTGCACGCTGCCTGGAGCCGGTAGAGCGGCCGCTGGAGGGGACCTTTGACCTGATCTTCCGGCCCGGGGGTGTCGATAATGTGGCCGGGGAGCACGCAATTACGGAAGATGAGACGGAAATCGGGTATTATGAAGAGAGCGGCCTGCTGCTGGAGGACGCCGTGCGCGAGCAGGTGCTTTTGACCCTGCCCGGACGGACGCTCTGCCAGGAGGACTGCAAGGGTCTTTGCCCGCATTGCGGCATCAATCGCAACCTCGCAAACTGTGAGTGTGTCGAGAAGCCGGTCGATCCACGGTTAGCTGCGTTAGCCGGGATTGCTGTTGCGCACAAAGGCTAGGGCTGTTCGAGGTTGAACACCCACAAGTTTCTGATTTACAAGAATTTCGGCCGCACAGCTTTGAGCTGACTGGCCATGAAGAAGAGGGTTTACCATGCCTAATCCAAAGCGCCGGCACTCCAAACAGCGCACCGCAAAACGCCGTAGCCATGACTTCTTGACGCCCGTGGGCGTCTCCAACTGCCCGAACTGTGGCGAGAAGAAGCTTCCCCACCGCGCCTGCAAGAAGTGCGGCGAGTACAAGGGTCGCGCCGTGGTTGCGGTCAAGGACGCTGCGTAGTCGAGCGATTCGGGCGAGATGTTGCCTGATGCTGCAGTGCGGATGAAGTCTCCAACCCAGTAAGAGAGTTTCGAGCCTACGCGAGCCATGCCGATCGACATCGTTCTCGATGCCATGGGGTCTGATAAAGCCCCCGACCCGGAGATTCGCGGAGCTATTCTGGCCTGTCGCCAATTGGACGTGCGTGTCCACCTGGTCGGGCCGGAGGATGTGCTGCGTCCGAAATTAAGGGAGGCGCTGAAAGCGACCGAGCGACCGGCCTTCCCCGGCGGGCAGGGGTTTCCAGGGAATAAGAAGCCGCGGCTGCCAATCTTCATGGTCCAGGCCAGCGAGTGGATCAGCATGGAGGACAAGGCGGCGCAAGCGGTGCGGTCCAAGCGCGACTCGTCCATGCGGGTGGGGCTGAAGATGGTGCGCGAGGGACGCGCGGCGGGATTTATCACGGCCGGCAATACGGGTGCGGCCATGGCCACGGCCAAGATGGTGCTGGGATCGCTGGCCGGGGTGGACCGGCCGGCACTCACGGCGATGCTGCCAACGAGTACCGGACAACCGTGCGTGCTGCTGGATGTGGGCGCGAACGTGGATTGCGATCCGGAAAACCTGGTGCAGTTTGCCGTGATGGGGCACATGTATGCCAAGAATGTGCTGCATATAGCGCATCCGCGGGTGGGGCTGCTGTCGATTGGCGAGGAAGATTCGAAGGGCAACTCGCTGACCCGGGACACGCTGCCGCTGCTGCGCGGGCTCGGGCTGAACGTCATCGGCAACGTGGAAGGGCGCGATCTGTTCAACGGCCACGTGGACGTGGTGGTGTGCGATGGATTTGTGGGCAACGTAGCGCTGAAGACGAGTGAGGGGCTGGCGAAGTTGGTGAGCTCGTCGCTGCGCGAGAGTTTGAAGATGACGGTGACGTCGCAGGTGGGGGCGATGTTGTCGCAGAAGGCGTTCAAGGCGTTCAAGAGCCGGCTGGACTACTCGGAGTATGGCGGAGCGCCGCTATTGGGCGTGCGCGGAGTGTGCGTGGTGGGGCATGGCTCGTCCAATGAGCGCGCGGTGATGAACGGGATACGGGTGGCGGCGGAGTTTGCGTCGGCGTCGGTGAACTCGGGCATCGAGGCGAAGCTGGCGGCGCGATAGGCGACGCGGTGGCTATACGGTGGGATGCGGCGGCGCATCAGCTGGCGTAAGCTCTAAGGGCGTAGCTGCAAGGGAACATTGTTGGTCTTCGAAGCGTCAGGAGGGTCTATGGCCACTGCAAAATTTCTTGATCCGCCGCCCGCTGCAAGTCGCGACAAGGCTTCGTTTGAACTGCTGCGGGTGTGGGTGGCTGAGCAGGGTCAGCATGTGAGCCTGCGCAGTGGCGCGTGGGAGGATCCGTTTGCGTGGGGGATCGTGCTGGCGGACCTGGCGCGGCACATCGTCAACGCCGAATCCATGCATCGCAAGGACTTCGATGAAGAGGCGTTCCTGGAGCGATTGCTGGAGGGGTTTCAGGCCGAGATTGATTCGCCGACCGATGAGCCCGAGGGCGAGATCAAGCAGTAAGGCGAGATGCGAAAGTCGAGATGCGGAGATTCGAATCGCGCCTCTGATTACATCGCCAGGGCGACGCGTTCGAGCTCGCGCTGGATGTGCTCGGCGGTACAGCCGGGAACTTCAATGCGGGACGCGGCCGTGCGGGCTTCGTGATGGGAGACGCCGTAACCGCGGCCGCTAAGGAAGTTAGCGACGAGCTCGGCAGCCTGGAACGAATCGACACCGGACTGCAGCAGTTCGTTGCGCAGCGTCATGAGGTCGGTGGGCGTGAACTGCTCGACGTACGTGCGGTCATCGTTTTTGTTTTCGGATTGGCTCACGGGTCGACCTCCTTTGCATCGCGACAGCAATACGCGACTTGTAGGATTAGAAGTCAATCGTACGGTGCAGGTTGCAGTCTTGCTGTGATTTATTCACAAAAGTTACATTTCCTGGCGTCGGGATGGGAATGAATCCTCGCCAGCGCACGATATTCTGTCTCTATGTCTTCTATCGTCTCATCACCGTTTGTGCTTGACGGCATTGCCATCGCCGGTCAAATCAAGTCAGAGCTGGCCGCGGAGGTCGATGCTGCGCGCGAGCGCGGCTATGTACCGGGCCTTGCCGTGATCCTGGTAGGCGAAGTGCCCGCCTCCCAGATCTACGTGCGCAGCAAGGTAAAGACTTGCGGGGAGCTGGGAATCTATTCCGAGATGCATACGCCGCCGGCAAGCGTGACGACGGAAGAGTTGCTGGCGCTGGTGGCTTCGCTCAATGCGCGCGAGGATATTGACGGTATCTTGATTCAGCTGCCGCTGCCTGCGCATGTGGATACATCCCGGCTGCTGGAGGCCGTGATGCCGGAAAAGGACGTCGATGGCTTTCATCCAGTGAATGCAGGCCGGCTGCTCAGTGGGTTTCCGATGGAGGAGATTCTTGCGCCGTGCACGCCTGCCGGGATTATGGAGATCCTGCGGCGCAGCAAGATTCAGATTCGCGGCAAGCGTGCGGTGGTGATCGGGCGCTCGAACATTGTGGGCAAACCAGCGGCCGCGATGCTGATCAATGCGTCGGCGACTGTGACGGTGTGCCACTCGCAGACGGCTGACCTCGCAGCGATTACGCGCGAGGCAGACATCGTCGTCGCTGCAATTGGAAAGGCTGGTTTCGTGAGCGCCGAGATGGTCAAGCCGGGCGCGACCATCATCGACGTCGGCATGAATCCAATTTCGACCGAGGAGGAGCTGCAGAAGTTCTTCCCCGGCAATGCGGTGCGGCGCGCGGCGTTTGAGAAGCGTGGATCCACGCTGATGGGCGATGTGGACCCGGCAGCGTTTGCGATCTCCGGAGCGTATACGCCGGTTCCGGGGGGCGTGGGCGCGCTGACCATTGCAATGCTGATGGCAAACACGGTAAAGGCCGCGCGGCTGCGGAGGATTTGAGGATCTTTCGTTGCTAAGAACTCGGCCCAAGTTGGGTTGGTACATTACGTTTCTACGAAACGAGGTATTCCGTGAAGCTATCATCTGTGGCACAGCGAATCATCGTTACTTTTGCAGTTATCGTGATGGGCGTAGCGGTTTGGGCGATGAAGTTTTCTCATCATCCAATCGTTTGGCTCATTCTGCTTACAGCGTCGATCCCTTTGTTTGCTGCGGTGGCCGGTGCAATTTTTGTAAAGAGCGGTGGAAGCGGGGAATGACAAGATGCTGCGTGCAGGGCTGACCGGGGATCTGGGGAGTGGGAAGTCGACGGTGGCGCGGATGCTGGCGGAGCGTGGCGCGGTGGTGCTGTCGTCCGATGAGATGGGGCGCACGCTGATGCAGCCGGGGCAGCCCGCGTATACGCAGATTGTGGAGGCGTTTGGCCGCGAGGTGGTGGCAGAGGATCGGACGCTCGATCGCAAGAAGCTGGCGGCGCTGGCATTTGACTCTGCCCGGCCGAGAATCGAGGAGCTGAATGCGATCATCCATCCGGCCGTGATTGACGCGCAGGCAGAGCAGTTGGAGGAACTGGCGAAGACGAGTCCGGAGGCGATCGTGGTGGTGGAGTCGGCGCTGATTTTCTCGACGCAGTACGACCGCGGCAACTGGCGCGAGCGGTTCGATTGTGTGCTGGTGGTGGACGCTCCAGAAGAGGTGAAGATTGCGCGCTTCGTGGACCGCATTGCGGCCGGGCGGCCGCTGACAGCCGAGGAGCGCGAGGGGTTCGAGGCCGATGCGCGGCGGCGGCTGCAAGTGCAGCACGCGACGATCTATCCGGGCGACTGCCTGGTGCTGCATAACGATGGAGATGTGGAGTTCCTGGAACAGCAGGTCGCGGTGGTGTGGGAGCAGTTGCAGCAGATGCAGCGAGTTGGCGGAAGACGCTGAGACTGTTTCAGCGCATCGAAGATGGCATAGTCAACCAGCCATCGCATGAAGGCGGAACGTGCGATGGGGGGATTTACTGCACGAGAATCCCCATGGGTTTGATACCCTTGAGCTACAGCATTTTTTAGGAGAACACTATGGCGACAGCGACATTGGAATCAGTACAGCCGAACTACAAGGTAGCCGACATTGGGCTTGCGGATTGGGGACGCAAAGAGATCATCATCGCGGAGCAGGAGATGCCCGGGCTGATGTCGATTCGGCGGAAGTATGCCGCGGAGAAGCCGCTGGCGGGCGTGCGCGTGATGGGATCGCTGCACATGACGATTCAGACGGCCGTGTTGATCGAGACAATGGTGGACCTCGGCGCCGACGTGCGCTGGGCGAGCTGTAATATCTTCTCCACGCAGGACCACGCGGCGGCTGCGATCGCCGCAGCGGGCGTGCCGGTGTTTGCCTGGAAGGGCGAGAGCCTCGAGGAGTTCTGGTGGTGCACGAATGAGGCACTCACCTTCCCCGACGGCAATGGTGGCGCGCTTGGACCGCAGCTGATCATCGACGACGGTGGCGACGCGACGCTTCTGATCCACAAGGGCTATGAGCTGGAGAATGGCGACAAGTGGGTGGATTCGCCGTCGGGCTCGCACGAGGAAGACGTCATCAAGGCGCTGCTGAAGAAGGTTCACGCTCAGCGTCCCACCCACTGGCACGATGTCGTCAAGCAGTGGCGCGGCGTTTCCGAAGAGACGACGACCGGCGTTCACCGGCTCTACAAGATGTTGGAGCAAGGCACGCTGCTGGTGCCGGCGATCAACGTCAACGACTCCGTCACCAAGAGCAAGTTTGACAACCTGTACGGCTGCCGCGAGTCGCTGGTGGACGGCATCAAGCGCGCTACCGACGTGATGGTGGCGGGCAAGGTTGCGGTCGTCTGCGGCTATGGCGATGTCGGCAAGGGTTCGGCAGCCAGCTTACGTGGTCTGGGCGCACGCGTGATCGTTACCGAGATCGACCCGATCAACGCGCTGCAGGCGGCGATGGAAGGCTACGAGGTCACGACGATCGAAGATACCCTCGGTCGCGGCGACATCTACGTGACCTGCACCGGCAACGTCGACATCATCACGCTCGAGCATATGAAGAAGATGAAGGACCAGGCCATCGTCTGCAACATCGGCCACTTCGACAACGAAATCCAGATGGAGCCGTTGAATGCGTACAAGGGCGCCGTGCGCGAGAACATCAAGGCGCAGGTGGACAAGTACACGTTCGAGAATGGCAACGCGATCTTTGTGCTGGCCGAGGGACGGCTGGTGAACCTGGGCTGCGCGACCGGGCATCCGAGCTTCGTGATGTCGAACAGCTTCGCCAACCAGACGCTGGCCCAGCTTGATCTTTGGAAGAACAAGGACAAGTACGAGATCGGGATTTATATCCTGCCGAAGAAGCTGGACGAAGAAGTTGCGCGGCTGCACCTGGAGAAGATTGGCGTGAAGCTGACGACGCTGAGCGAGAAGCAGGCGAACTACCTGAGCGTGCCCGTGGAAGGGCCGTACAAGTCGGAGCACTACAGGTACTAGTGGTTCGTGAGTAGTGAAAAGCTGAAGGCCGCCGATACCCTCGGCGGCCTTCAGCTTTTAGCTACTTCCTGCATTATGGCGCGTCGACATCGGCAGCAACGATGGCTTGCAGGCCGGGTGTTAGCGCGGCGTGTTGCAGACCGACGGGCGCCTGATCGATGAGGACGACGGTGCGCACGGCGCCTGAGGCGTAGGCAACCTGGGCGCCGCTGAACAACGTTACGGTCGACGAGGAGAGCGGGGTTCCCGTGGGAACGACCTCGATGGCGTAGGTGCCTTCGGGGAGATCGATGTACCCGGAGTTGGCGCCAAAGCCCAGGCTGACGGCCACGGGTGAGGTGCTGCTTCCCTTGCCCAATGGGACGAGATAGACGTCCACGGCGCCGGAGCGGGTGCTCTGGTTGACGATGCGGAGGTCGATGCGCCCGGAGGGAGCAGGGGTTGACTGATCAAGCAGGAGGGTCTGCTGGAGGTTGGCCAGGCCGGCTCCGATGATCTCGGTGTACTGGTGGTTGGGGGCGAGGGTTTCGCTGCTCGCGACCAGGGTCTGGCGGGTTCCGGCCTTTGCGGCGGCGAGGTTGTAGACGCCGGGGGACATCGGGATGTAGCTGGTCATGGTGCCGAAGCCGAGGTTGTAGGCCAGGGCGGAGCTGTTCTGGTAGGAATCGATGACTCCGGCATCGGGAGAGGCGTCAATCAGGCGGAGCTGCGCGGAGGTCGAGGTAATGCCCTGGCAACCGGAGAGGCCGACGGCGGCCAGCAGCAGGGCGGCAAACCAGGCGCCGCGGCGATCAGACATGCGACCTGCTCGCGGTCTGCCGGGATGGGGGGTCGATGCCATGCAATAGGTAGAGGAAAGGGCCCGGGGCTGACTGGCTGCACGGAATTCGCGTACCAGCTCACTTTATCGGATTTGCGGGTACTTCGTCGCGCCGCAAGGCGTGCAAAACAGGTGGAGTGCCTAAGAAGGAAAGGTACGGCGGGATGGCCGGAGGGGCCGGCAGAGAGCCTGGAGGTGGCCGGGAAAAAATCAGCCCCGAACGTAATGGCCCAAAGGGACATCGCGCACGGGGCTAGCTCTCTTTCTTTTGCTGCGCCGCCAATACTACGCCGTTGGAGGGGACTTTCGTCAATAGGCAATTGGGCAGGTGTGGATTACTTGGCAATTCGGTGGGCGACGATGAGCTCGGAGACGCTTTCGTAGGCCCCCTTGGGGATGATGCCGCGGGTGACCAGCTGGTTTTTGGCCGTGTAGGGACGGCCGGCGATGACGCGCCGGGTATAGGCGGGGCCGAAGCCGGGCAGCGCGTTCAGTTGCTGCGGGGTGGCAGTGTTGATGTCGAGTGGCTCGGCGGAGGATTGGGCAGTGGGCGTGGGGTGCGGGTGTTCCGGGGCGGGCTGCTGCGCGCAGGCGAGGGTGACTGCGGCGCCGAGCAGGGCAAGGGCGAGGGGGCATTGGAGGCGCATGGTCTAAACCGCGCGGGCAACGCGGCGGGCGCCTGCTTCGATGTTGACGATCTGGCCGTCGCGCATGTGCAGGATGCGGTCGGCAATCTGGGCAGCCTCGGGGTTATGCGTGATCATCAGCACGGTCTGATTGAGCTCGCGGCTGGAGGCGTGGAGCATGGCTAGAACGGTGTCGGCGTTCTGGGAGTCGAGGTTGCCGGTGGGCTCGTCGGCCAGCAGGATGGCGGGACGCGTGATGAGCGCGCGCGCGATGGCGATGCGCTGTTGCTCGCCGCCGGAGAGCTCGTTGGGGCGATGGTTGAGGCGGCCTTCGATCTTCAGCAGGCCAGTCAGCTCGTTGAGAAGATCCTGGTCGAAGGGCTTGCCGGTGGCGGCGATCTCATGAGCCAGCTCGATGTTGGCCTGGGCGGAAATCGTCGGGAGCAAATTGAAGCGCTGGAAGACGAAACCGATCTGCGACCGGCGGAGGCTGGTGCGCTGCGGGTCCGAGAGGCGGGAGAAGTCTTTGCCCTGAATCAGCAGGGAGCCGGAGGTCGCCGAGGTAAGCCCGCCGAGAATATAGAAGAGCGTGGACTTTCCGGAACCTGACGGCCCAACAATGGCGACGAACTCGCCCGGCTGGACGTCGAACGTGACGTCGCGCAGGGCTTCGACCTTGAGCTTGCCGGAACCGTAGATTTTTCCGAGGTGCTGTGCGGAGATGATGGGGGCGCCTGCGGTGGGGGGTCGACTAAGGACGGCGGCTTGGCTGCTTGATTCCATATGAGACTTCAAGTCTATCGCAGCGAGGCTGAAGGAGGCTCTTCGTCGTCCATCCAGGTGCAACCGCAGTTGAGGCAATGCCACACTTCCTCGTTGCGATGCTTTGATCTGTTGGGTAGTGGCAAGCCAAAGACGAGCAAGCTGACTGTAGCCGCTTTCGTGGGGCCGCCATGCAACTGAATCTTCGGCGATTCGCACTGTGGACACCGAGGCTGCTCAAACGGCGGTCCTTCGGCGAACTCGATGGTTTCGGGACGAGGCTGGCTGAGCAACTCGTGGGCGCGGTCGGCATCCTGCGCTGCAACCTGTAAGCGCAGTCCGCCAAGAGCGTTCGACCATCCCCACTCCATACGGATCGTATTTTCATCCTGGAGAAAGCAGAACAGGCCAGCGGATTCGAGGACAGAACGTGCAACGATCGCTTCGCTGAGGTCTCGATATCTGGCTACCGTCACGAGGGCTTGGTGGATGAGTTCGGATGCCTCTTCCTCGATTAGCGGCGGCTCCAGCGAACGGCGGCTGAATTCATCGCGGAGCAG
This sequence comes from Acidobacteriaceae bacterium, assembly GCA_035482415.1. Classification (GTDB taxonomy): domain Bacteria; phylum Acidobacteriota; class Terriglobia; order Terriglobales; family Acidobacteriaceae; genus Granulicella. The sequence goes on from DATHQT010000062.1 coordinate 20,578, forward strand.
AGTTTTGGCTTCCTCCTGCAGCCCGTCGTAGGCACGTGCAACCTTCACTAGCTCTGTCTCGGACATTTCGCCGTACTCTTGCCGGATGTGATCACGTTCCGCTTGGGTCATTGAAGGGCATGCTACCAGACCACCTCAGGCGCGGCCCATGGTGATTTGGGCCATGTCGGAAGGGCAGTCCGGCTCTTCCACGAAGATGAGCTCGAGGCGGATGGTGAGGACGCGGCGGCGCCGGGCGCGGTGAGGATTATGGTCGCGCACCGTGCACAGGCTCTTCATGCGGGTATGGCTGTCGCGGGAGAGCTCGACGCCGCAGGAGAGGAGGCCGCTGTAGAGCTCGAAGACGGAGCGCAGCAGGAGCTCGAAGTTGAGCTCGGTGACGTTGGGAGGCAGTTCGCGCCGTTTCAGCAGCCAGCAGCCGCAGCTTGCCATGGTATCCAGCAGCGCCGGTACGAACTCCTGGTGGTCTTCAAACGAGCGGCCGCGCAGTTCGATCACGGGAATCTCGGGGGGGAGAGTGGTTTCGGAGGTGCCGGGCGGCTCAGGGTTCATGGTGCCTCGCTTGCTGTAGGGGATATCGGAGATCCGCCCAGGGACATGAGGGATGTCGCAGGCTGCGACGCAAGAAAGGCACCGCCGCTGACCGCGGCTATCGTGGGGCGATGGTTTATGACAACTGAGTGGCTGGTGGCGAGGATGTGGGCGATCGGAAGTGTGGGTACACTGAAAGCCATACATCCAGAGCATGGGAGAGGCCCTTGGTCATCGGACTTGGCACGGACCTGATCGAGATTGAGCGGATCGCGCACAGTGTGGAGCGCTATGGCGAGGCGTTCCTGCGGCGAATCTTCACGGCCGGGGAGATTGAATACTGCCAGCGTAAGAAGAAAAACTCCGCCGAAAGCCTGGCGGCCCGGTTTGCGGCCAAGGAAGCAGGCGCAAAGGCGCTGGGTACGGGGATCAGCCGCGGTGTGAGCTGGCTGGAATTTGACGTGCGCAGGCTTCCCGGGCAGAGGCCCGAGCTCTACTTAAGCGGCAGAGCCGAGGAGGTAGCGAAGGCGCTGGGGATCCGCCGGCTGTCGTTAAGCCTGGCGCATTCGCGGGGTTTATCGATTGCAGTGGTAGTAGCGGAGGATTAATTGCGGCGTCCGAAAGACTCCGTGCAGCAGTTGGAGAATTAAGTGCAGCATCTTCAAGGGCGGAGGCTGCATCCAAAGTTGCGAAGCCCCCAGGCAGTGATTTCCGCAAGGCGCTGATACGATGGTTGCACAGTGACATGCCCGATCTACTCTCACTGATGAGAGATCCTCGAGGAGTTCGATGCCTAGCCAGCAAGAAGTCAAGTGGTCGCAGCTGAAGGTTGGGCTGATCGTCCTGGTATCGATCGCCCTTCTGTGCACTCTGCTTTTTCTGATGACGAGCGCGTCGGGAATGAGCGTTTTCAGCCACAAGACCATTCTTTACACCTACTTTCAGAACTCCGACGGTCTGAAGATCGGCGCCGCCGTGAACCTGGAGGGCGTCACGATTGGCGAGGTGACGCATGTGACGGTGTCGACCGATCCGGCACGCAAGCTGACGCCGGTAAAGGTCGTCATGAAGATCGACCCCAAGTATCACGCCAGCGTGCACACGGATTCGAAGGCGTCGCTTTCGACAGTGGGCGTGCTGGGCGACACGGTGGTGGACATCAACAGCGTGGTGGCAACCGGGCCGGAAGTCCAAACCGGTTCCGAGCTGGGAACGCTGCAGACGCCGAATCTTACCGACGTGGTAAAGGCCAGCCAGGGCACGATTGAGAGCCTCAATGTCATCCTGGCAAAAGTAAATAACATTGTGGACGGCATTCAGAATGGCAAGGGCACGGTGGGCAAGCTCATCAATGACCCGGAGATGTACAACAAGGCGACGCAGACGATCGACGAGTTGCAGAAGGTGGTCGCCGACTTGAACGCGGGCAAGGGCTCGGCCGGCAAGCTGCTGCACGACGACGAGCTTTACAACCGGCTGAACGATACGTCCGCCAAGCTACAGCAGATTACGACGGACCTGAATAACGGCAAGGGCTCGGCAGGCAAGCTGCTGAAGGATGAGACGCTGTACAACAACCTGAATTCGACGCTGAAGCATGCCAATTCTCTGCTGGCGGAGGCGGATGCAGGCAAGGGAGCGTTGGGGTTGTTGACCAAGGACCCGGCCTTCGCGAAGAAGCTCGACGGAACGGTGACCCAGTTGGATACGCTGCTGACTAACGTAAACAGCGGCAGGGGCACGATCGGCAAGCTGGCGACCGATGACACCCTGTATGGCAACCTGAACACCCTTCTGACCAGCAGCACGGACCTGGTGACCGCGATTCGGAAAGACCCGAAGAAGTACCTGGTCATCCACATGAAGATCTTCTAAAGCAGGCGGATCGGCGGGCGGGGCCGAAACTTTCCGCGGGCAGCCGACGTATGATGGGCATCGCGACCCAGCTGTGCCCTTTCGCAACCATCGATATTTGCTCTATGCTGGCTTGCGACAGAGCGACGTCCTGTCTGCAATTAAGGAGATCCATGCGCACCATTCTTTCCGCAGTAGTGCTTGCCCTCGCGGCACCCGTTTGTATGGCTCAGACTTTTTCCACGCCAGCCGACAGTGGGCCAACCTCAGCTCCGAAGAAGCCAATCAGCTTCGATGTGTCATCGATCGACAAGACGGCCGACCCCTGCACGAACTTCTACCAGTACGCCTGCGGGAACTGGAACAAGGCCAACCCGATACCCTCCGACCAGGTGCGCTGGGGGCGGTTCAACGAGCTCTCCGAACGCAACAACTACCTGCTGTACACGGAGCTGAAGTCGGCCGCCGATGCGCCCAAGACCGCGCTGCAGCGGCAGTACGGTGACTTCTTTGCCGCCTGCATGAATACCACCGAGGTGGACAAACTCGGCGTTCGACCGCTGGAGGCGGAGTTGGCGGCGATTGCCGCGCTCGAGGGCACCAAGGACCTGGCGGCGTTCAATGCCAGGCAGATCAAGCGCGGCGGTGGCGGGTTCTTTGGCGTGGGCGTAACCCAGGACCAGAAGGACAGCTCGCAGCAGATTGCGGCCACAGGACAGGGAGGGCTCACGCTGCCTGACCGGGACTATTACCTGAATCCGGACGCGCGCTTCGTGACCATCCGCCAGCAGTACATGGACCACATGGTGAAGATGTTCACGCTGCTTGGCGATACCCAGGACAAGGCGGTCGCCGAGGCCAACGACGTGATGCAGATTGAGACCTCGCTGGCAAAGGGTTCGATGGACCGCACGGAGATGCGCGATCCGGCCAAGCGTTATCACATGATGAGCGTCGCCGACCTGCAGAAGATGAGCCCGAACTACGACTGGACGGTTTACCTGGAGGGCATCGGCATGCCGCAGGTGAAGGACATCGACGTGGCGAGTCCGGGATATGTGACCACAGTGAACGAGGTGCTGGCCACGCAGCCGCTGCAGGCCATCAAGGCCTACTTACGCTGGCACACGCTGCACGAGGCCGCTCCCCTGCTCTCCAAGCCGTTCGAGGATGAGAACTTCGCGTTCTTCTCGCAGACCCTGCAAGGCCAGAAGGTGGAGCAGCCCCGCTGGAAGCGCTGCACGCGGCTGACGGATCGCGCGCTCGGTGAGGCGGTTGGGCAGGACTGGGTACGGCAGAATTTCCCGCCCGATGCCAAGGCCAACATGGAGAAGCTGGTGCATGCGCTGGAAGCGTCGATGGCGGCTGACCTGCAGACGCTGCCGTGGATGAGCGATGCGACCAAGGCGGAGGCGCGCAAGAAACTGGACGCCATCACCGATAAGATTGGCTACCCGACTCACTGGAGGGACTACTCCAGCGTGGTGGTCAAACGTGACGATCTGCTGGGCAATGTACAGCGCGCCGACTGGTTTGAGGAGAAGCGCAATCTCGACAAGTTTGGCAAGCCCGTGGATCCGATGGAGTGGGGCATGACGCCGCCCACGGTGAACGCGTACTACAACCCGCCGCAAAACAATATCAACTTCCCTGCCGGCATTCTGCAGCCTCCCTTCTACGACAACGCCATGGACCCGGCGGTGAACTTTGGCGGCATTGGCGTGGTGATCGGCCACGAGATGACGCATGGCTTCGACGACCAGGGCTCCAAGTACGACCTGCACGGCAACGTGAAGGTATGGTGGACGGCGGAGGACCTGGCCAAGTTCAAGGACCGCACCGAGTGCACGGCCAAGGAGTATGACGGCTTTGAGGCAGCCCCGGGGCAGAACCTGAACGGGCATCTGACGCTGGGCGAGAACACCGCGGACAATGGCGGCCTGCGCATCGCCTACCAGGCGCTGATGGCCACGCTCGCAAAGGAGGGGGCCGCAGCCGAGCCGGGTTATGTAGACGGCAAACGCGACGGCTATACGCCGGCGCAGCGGTTCTTCATCGCCTTCGGACAGGTATGGTGCCAGAACGCGACCGAGCAGTCGGCACGGGTGCTGGCCAAGACCGATCCGCATAGCCCCGGACAGTGGCGGACCAACGGTTCGGTGCAGAACTTCGACGAGTTCGGCAAGGCCTTTGGCTGCAAGGTCGGCCAGCCGATGATGCCGGCGAGCGGAGGCTGCCGCACCTGGTAGACCGTTGCAGCAAGCAGGTAAGCAAGGCCCCGGGCTTCGGTCCGGGGCTTTTTTCTGCTCGCCAATCTGTCGCGGCCGCGTCAAAAGATCACTGGAACCCATCTGGAGGCGGAAATGACCATGCCGAAAATTGGCGTAAAGTCTCTCTACCTTCTACAATCAGACCAAGGTTTTGTACTCCCTCTTAGACAGGTTTCCCCGTGCGAACAAGCCTTGCTGGCTACTCCCGGACGGGGATGAAGGAAACGCATGAAGTTTAGTTTGATTGGCCGGTGGTCGATGGCCTTGTTCGCGTCGTTGGCATTGGGTCTTGGCATGACGGCCTGTGGTGGTGGCACCATCGGTTACATGTGGGTGCTGGGGCAGGAATACAACCAGGTCGCGGGATTCAAGGTGGATCAGTACTCTGGCAACCTGACCGAGGTTCCGGGGTCGCCGTTTTCAAGCAACGGGTCGGTACCGATTTCGATTGTGATTAAGCAGGGTGGACGGTTCGTGTACGTCATCAACCAGGGTGTAGGCGGCGGCGCCAATGGCGCGGGCAAGGGTCAGTCGATTGCGCTGTACAGCGTTGGTGGCGACGGAACCCTCGCCTTCCAGCTGGCCTATACCACCGTGGGCTACGTCTCGGAGTGGGCCCAGATGGACTCCAGCGGCACGTACCTCTATGTGCTGGATAAGTACTCTCCGGCCCTGTGCACCGCCTCGTCGACCGCGTGCACAGGCCCGGTAGGCACCTATACGGCGCCGAACACGGATGGCAATGGATCGATCACGGCGTTTGTGGCAGACCCCAACACCGGCCGCCTGACGCTGCTCACCAACTCGCAAAGCCAGGTCAACCAGGTCAACCTGCCGTTCTGGGAGGTTGGACCCTCTCCCGTCATGTCGAAGTCGCAGGGCGGCTGCCTGTATACGGTCAACGGCGGCTATACCACGTCGGGGGCTCAGACCGTCACGCCGTATTCGATTGGAGCCGGCGGACAGCTGGTGTTTACGACCACGGGCAACATCGTGATCCCGCAGTCGACGACCGGCGTCAAGACCAACATCACGTCCATCAACGGTTCGGGGAACTTCATGTTCCTCACGGATGCGGCGAGCAACATCCTGTACGGCTATCAGTCGGGCGGGGCGTGCGGCCTGACGGCGCTCAATGGCGGCTATACCAACCTCGCGAGTCTCTTCCCGAATACGTCGGATCCGACGTACACGATGATCGACAGCACGGGTAAGTATCTGTACGTCGCGAACAATTCGACCACCAGCACGCAGCCGACGACGCCGTTCAGCTCGCTGTCCGCGCTAACCATCAATTCGACTAACCAGCAGCTGCAGCCGATTATTGGCTCACCGTATCCGGTGGGTTCGGCGCCGGTCTGCATCGTCGAGGATCCCAGCAACCAGTACATCTACACGTCGAACTACAACGATGGAACGGTGACGGGCTTCCAGCTCAACAACACCACTGGCGAACTCTCGCAGCTCACCAAGGGCTCGAAGTTCACCGCAGTGGGCAAGGCGAGCTGCCTGGCGATCAGCGGCGCGGTCGATTAGAAACGGTTGACGATTTTCCGGCAGGGCCTGTTGGCCCTGCCGGCAGACTTCACACTCCGGCCTTCGGGCTGGTATTCAAAGACGGGCCGGTCGATGCCCGATGTAAGGGAAACGCATGAAGTTCAACACAATCAGCCGTATTGCCATGGCCGCAGTCGTCTCGGTGGCAATCGCGTTTGGAACCACCGCCTGCATCCGCGATTACACGGCGGACTATGTTTACGCCGTTTCCAACAACAACGGACAGGTCAGCGCGTACGCGGTCGACTATCAGAGCGGTGTGCTGACCCAGATCAGCGGTTCCCCGTTCTCTACCAACCTTACCAACCCCTCCACGGTGATCGCCGCCCCCAACGGAAAGACGATCTACGTCATTGGTGGAACCCAGAACGCGCAGGTTCAGGCCATGCCGGTGGGTTCGGACGGAAAGCTTTACGGTGGAACCATGGCGAACATGCCTGCGGGCGGAACCTACCCGACCGCTGCCGCCATTGACCATACGGGTTCTTATCTTTACGTCACCTACACCTACCAGAACGGATTCGGTCCGAACTCTCCCGGTCCTGGCGGCGTGGCAATCTTCCCGATCAACTCGGATGGCAGCCTGGGCACTGGCGCCAACGTGAACGTGGGCAATAACCCGGTCGCGATTGCAGCCTCGGCGCCTACCTGCACGGCAACCCCGGCATTGGGCGGCAACGGTAGCCCGAACTGCGTCATCTTGGGCTCCACTGGCACGACCAACAACGGCACCAACCAGTCCTTCGTCTACGTGGTGGATGCGGAGGTTGCGGCCGCTCAAGCGACAGTTCTGGGCTTCGTCGAGACTCCCGGCACGGGCGGCCTGGTCCCGATCACTGGCAACAACCCGAAGAATGGCTTCGGCGCGGGCGTTTCGCCCAGCGCGATCGCCACCGACCCGACCGGCAAGTATGTCTACATAACGGACAAGGCGCAGAACCAGGTCTACGGGTATGGAATCTCCAACAACACCTCGGGCGCTCTCACCGGACTCACTACCAGCCCGTTCGCGACGGGACAATACCCGGTCGCGATCACGATCGAGCCGCGCGGCAAGTATGTGTATGTCGCGAATTACAACTCGAACACCGTGAGCTCTTACTCGCTCAACCTCTCCAATGGATCGCTGGGCGCGTCGGCCGGAAGCAACTTCACCACCACGACCGGCCCCATGTGCGTTACGGTTGAGCCGGCACTGGGCATCTACCTCTACACGTCGGATTACCTGAATTCGTCGGTTTCGGGAGGTCAGCTGAGCCCGAACACCGGCGCGCTGTCCGCAGTCGCCACGTCCTTCTTCCCGTCGGTCTCGCAGCCCATCTGCGTGGTCTCGGTGCCGAACGGGTTGCATGCGTCCCAGTCGACTCAACCCTAACCGCGAAGAAATCGTACGCAGCAGAAGAGCCCGGCCACTGGCCGGGCTCTTCTCTTTGCAGGGATAGGGCGCCCAGCTTGCTGACAGGACTTTCTGCCCGCCGTGGCCGCCGGAAGGTCAGCTATCCTAGAGATATGCCTCATTCCTCGAGCTTCCTCCTCGGCAACGTCACGGTGGGCAGTGGCGAGCTGTTTCTGATCGCCGGCCCCTGCGTGATCGAGTCCGAGCCGCACGCCCGCAAACTTGCCGACGCCATTCAACGCATTACCTCCGACCTCGGCGTCGCGTACATCTTCAAGGCCAGCTACGACAAGGCGAATCGCACCTCGATCCGCAGCTTCCGCGGACCGGGGCTGGAGGAGGGCTGCCGCATTCTGCGCGCGGTCGGCGAGGCCAGCCAGCTGCCCGTGCTCACCGACATCCATACGCCCGAGCAATGCCAGCAGGTAAGCGACGCCCTGGGGTCGGTGGAGGCGATGCTGCAGATTCCGGCGTTCCTCTGCCGCCAGACGGACCTGCTGATCGCTGCGGCCAGAACGGGTCGCGCCATCAACGTGAAGAAGGGCCAGTTCGTCGCACCTTGGGACATGCGGCATGCGGTGGAGAAGATTCGCGACTCCGGCAACACGCGCATCTCGCTGACGGAGCGGGGCGCCAGCTTCGGCTACAACAACCTGGTGGTCGACATGCGTTCGTTGCCGATCATGCGCGGGTTTGCGCCGGTGATCTTCGATGGCACGCACTCGGTGCAGACACCCAGCGGCGGCAACGGGGTTTCAGGCGGCCAGCCGGAGTTTATTCCGGTGCTGGCGCGGGCCGCTGTAGCTGCAGGCATCGACGGCGTGTTTCTGGAGGTCCATGACAATCCGGCGGAGGCGAAGTCGGACGGTGCGAACGCCCTTCACCTGAACCTGTTGAAGCCCACGCTGGAAAGGCTGTTGGCGATTCACGCAGCGGCAAAGGCGTAGGCGGCAACCAGCAGCGCGCAAAAAGGGGCCCCCATTGCTGCTGGGGGCCAATCTGCCGTGATTCTCTCCTGTGGAGAGCCTTGTGGTGCCGGCGAAGACCGACGCCGAACGCGCAGCGGAGCTCCGCTGGAATAGGTACGCGTGGGGATTCCCGGCGGACTCGTACCAGGGCAGATTCTTTTGAGATTTTTTTTTGCGGATCTAGCGGGTCTCGACCTGCGCGATGCGAATCTGGGGAAGTTGCTGATTCCAGCTATCGCTCACATCGTCGAAGATGAGGCGAAAATCTGCTTCGGCGCCGGGAGCGAGAGGCGACGCGCTGACCGGACGCGTATCCACGTACGGCTGACGCATGTAGATGAGATTGAGCGGGCCAGTCTCGATCTGCGGGGCCATGTGGGTGTCGTTGGCAAAGATTACCTGCACCGTGATGCCCGTGACGGTCTGGGTGCCGTGGTTGGCGATGTGGCCCTCGAGATAAGTCTGCTTGCCGCCAGACATGCTGGTGGATTCGCTCATCTGCAGGTTGCTCATCGGGAGATTGGCGGCGTAGGCAGCCACCGGTTGCAGCGTGTGCGGCGAAGGCGCTGCCGGGCCGCGGCGTTCCAACAGCACCAACGCGGCGATCAGGATGATGACCGCGACCGCGGCGATGGCGACAGCCGCGGTCGGAAAGCTCCGTGCCGGCACCGGATCGGTGAACAGGGGCGAGGATGGCTGGGCGTCAGGATCGAGAGGCTGCATGATTGCCGATTCTATACTGACGCGCCGATGGCGATCTTCCCCGCGTAGCAGATAGTGAGCGAAGCTGGCGGGAATCAGGCGAAGCTGGCGCGCTTGACCTTCTGGCGGAAGTCTTCGCCGGTCATCTCGACCACAACGCACATCTCTTGCAGGCGCGAGCGCATGCGTTCGCCGATGCGGTCACCGAGGGTCTCCTCGCGTATGGCCGCGCGTGGGCCATTGGCGTCGGCGGCGAGCGGCGCGAAGTTCGTGTAGTTGGTGGTGATGATGGTGGTACGGCGATCGTTGTAGCGGGTGTTGAGGATGTGGGCGACCGTGTCCCAGACCCAGTCGGTTGGCTTGGAGGCGCCGAGTTCGTCGAGCACCAGCACTTCGGCCTCGAAGACGGGCTGCAAAATTTCGAGTTCGGTGACATCCACACTGCGGTTGTAACTGTTCTGCACCTGCTTCAGCAGATCGCGGTAGTCGAAGAACAGTCCCCTGGCGCCGCGCTCGCCGATCAGTGCCTGCAACATCCCAACCGCGAGATGCGTCTTGCCGACGCCAATGGAGCCGGTGAGCAGGAGCCCGTTGCCGTTGGTGCCAAAGGGATACGCGCTGACGAAGTTGCGTGCCTGGACCAGCGCGCCGGTAAGGGTCCGGTTGGCGGACGGAAACTGCGTGTCGTAGCTTTCGAGCGTGCAATGAGCGTAGCGCTGCGGGATTCTTGCCTGCTGGATCATACGGGCAGAGCGTTTGGCCACGCGGCAGTCGCAGGGGACGGCGGCGCGGGTTCCGTCGGCGCGCTCGATCACGCGTAAACCGGCTCCTTCACAGATGGGGCAAAGCTCTTCCGGCATAGGGATCTTTCTCCGCGTGACGACAACCTGCGGCCTGTCCAGTATCGCAGCCTTGGTCGATGCGGCGCTCCTGTGCGAATCGGGCCCCGCGTGAGGAAAGCGCAGGCAGGTTGGTTTGCGGACGGAGTGTGAGGTAGACTCGCCCCACGCATGCGAAATCCTGTTCGTCCTTTCCTGTGTTTTCTTTTTATTGTCTCTCTATCCCTGGCCGCGCGGGCGCAACAGACGCCGATCGCACTGACCGGAACGCTGGTCATGCCGGAGACCGTGATCGAGCAAGGCACGGTGCTGGTTAAGGACGGCCGCATCGTCGCTTCGGGCGCGCATGTGACGCTGCCCGCGGGGACCAGGGTTGTGCCTACCGACGGCATCATCGCACCGGGTCTGATCGATCTGCATAACCACCTGAGTTGGAATATCTTTCCGCGCTGGAAGCCGATCGAAGAGTTTGGCAATCGCTACGACTGGCAGCAGAAGCCGGTCTACAAGATCCAGATGACGGCGCCGCATGACCTGATCGCGAAGGAGGGCCTCGAGTGCGAGGCCGAGCGCTATGCCGAGGTCAAGGCCATCACGGAGGGCGAGACGAGCGTAACCGGCTCAATGCACGCGCCGTGCGTGCAGCACCTTACGCGCAATCTCGATATCGATCCGGAGCTCGGGCCTGGCCTGGGCAAGATCCTCTACGATGTCTTCCCGCTGCAGATGAGCCCTGAGGCGCTGGCCGCGGCAGACACCGCGTTGAGCGCGCATCCGAGGGGCTCGCTGCTCATTCACCTGAGCGAAGGAGCACCGCATGATGCCGCTGCCGCGCGGGAGTTCGTCATGCTGAAAGGTCGCGGCCTGCTGCGCCCCGGCGTCTCGCTCATCCATGGCGTGGCGATCACGCCCGAGGGGTTTGCGGAGATGGCGGCCGCGGGCGTGGGTCTCATCTGGTCGCCGCGCAGCAACGTCGAGCTCTATGGCGACACAGCAAACGTTGCAGCTGCGAAGGCTGCCGGGGTGCAGATCGCGCTGGCGCCGGATTGGAGCCCCACCGGCAGCGACGGCCTGCTGGGCGAGCTGAAGTATGCGTCGCTGTGGAACCAGACGCAGACGCCGCCTCCCTTCTCCGAGAGAGACCTGGTGATGATGGCGACGACGAATGCTGCAGCGCTGGTGAATCTGTCGGCGGAGATTGGATCGCTGGCGCCGGGCCATGCCGCCGACCTGATCGTGCTCCGCAAGGCCGGCGCGGACAGCGGGCACGACGCGTACTGGACGGTGACCCACTCGTCGCCGCAGGACCTGGAGCTGGTACTGATCGGCGGCCGGGCGCTGTATGGAGACGCCGCGCTGGTGGAGCCGTTCGGAGCGGCGAACGTGGAGACATTGCAGATTTGCGGAGCGTCGAAGCGGCTGGCGGCGGGCGCGACGGCCTTCGCGAACACCGAGCAAAGATTGGACTTGGCCATGCATCGGGCTGGGCGATTCCTGGCGCCCCTGGCGGAGTGCGGCTACTAGCGTGTAAGCCCAAGCGGAGCAATACTTAGGCCGATTAGAGGGTTGGTGATAGACTAGTAGGAGCGCCTGAAGCCCCGGGAGTCGGGGCCCAAGCTCGCAGCGCGACAGGAACATCGATGTACGTTTGAACCCACGACGTGCAAGCGAACCGTTCTGCGGCGGGAATGCTAGAAAGAAACAACATGCCTAAGACAGCCATTCATCCCAACTACGAAGCAACCCACGTGAAGTGCGCGTGTGGGAACCAGTTCGACACACGTTCGACCCACAAGGGCGCGATCGTGGTGGAAATCTGCTCTGCCTGCCACCCGTTCTTTACCGGCAAGCAGAAGCTGGTCGACACCGCCGGCCGTATCGAGCGCTTCCGCCGCAAGTTTGCCGCGACCGATGCCAAGAAGGCCGAGATCGCTGCCAACGACGCGAAGTAAATGCCGCGAAGTAACTCTCGCGCACTACGAAACCGAGAGGCCTCTGCAAAGCGCGGAGGCCTTTCTTCTTGCTAACACGATCCTGCGCCACACCACACTAGAAGCCTTTGCCAAGCGACGTTTACATGAAGAAGGAATGGGACAACTCGGCGATCACCGCGGCGCGAGCGATGCCACACACCGCACGTGTGCCCGCGGAGCTGCACATCGGCGGCGTGCGCATAGCGCCGGCGACCGTGCTCGCGCCCATGGCCGGTGTTACCGATACGGTCTTCCGCCGCTTCATTAAAAACGCGAGCATGTTCAGCAACCCTGCCGCGACCCCGCCCGCGCAGCCGGCGAACGTGGACGTCGAGACGACCAACGAGACCTCCGGTTGCGGCCTGATCATGACCGAGTTCACCTCCGCCGACGGCCTGAGCCGCATGCGCGAGACCAAGCGCAAGCGCTACCTCACCTACTACGAAGACGAACACCCTATCTCCGCGCAGCTCTTCGGCTCCAACCCGGCCACGCTCGCCGACTCCGCACGCATCTGCCAGGACGCCGGCTTCGATCTCGTCGACCTCAACCTCGGCTGCCCGGCCAAGCGCGTCGTCTCCTGCAACGGCGGCAGCGGCCTTCTGCGCGACCTGCCGCGCATCCGCGAGATCTTCGAAGAGATTCGCTCCTCCGTCTCGATTCCCTTCACCGTGAAGTTTCGCATGGGGTGGAACGACTCCAACATCGTGTGCGTGGAGCTGGCGAAGATGGCCGAAGACTGCGGCCTGAATGCGGTGGCGCTGCATGCCCGCACGCGCGAACAGGGCTACTCCGGCGACGCGCGCTGGGAGTGGATTGCTGCGGTGAAGGACGCGGTCACCATCCCCGTGATTGGCAACGGCGACGTTCGTACACCCGAAGATGCGGCCGCGATGGTCGAAGCCACCAGCTGCGATGCCGTGATGATTGGCCGCGCTGCGCCGGCGAACCCCTGGATCTTTCGCCAGATCGCGCAGTACACCGCGTCGAAACAAAGCACCGGCGTTGGGGTCTACGACAAGCCCACCGACATGGATCGCTACCGCATGATCCGCGACTACTTCGAACGCCTCATGGCCGAAGTCGCCGAGCACCCCGAAGTCCTCGGCCCCGCCGACGACGATCTATCGAAACGTCTGAAGCGCAACCATGAGAGCGCGCAACGCGATGCTATTGGACGCATGAAGCAGTTCGCGAGCTGGTTCACCCACGGTGTCCCGGGCGGCGCCACGCTGCGCCGCGAGATCTTCGAAGCCCGGCGCGGCGCGCAGGTGATCGAGAAGGTCGAAGCGTTCTTCACCAGCCGCGACACGGATGCCGATTCGTTCTCTCCTGAACCGGATAGAGAGCTGCACGCCGCTCCTGCCTGGATGGGCTGAGTTACTTCGCGGCCGATTCGAGTTCTTGCCACTCTGCGTCGCTCAGCGTCACGTCGGCGGCCTTTAAGTTCTCTTCGAGATGCTCAATGGACGACGTACCGGGAATCGGCAACATCACGGGCGAACGATGCAGCAGCCAAGCCAGCGAAAGTTGCGAGACCGTAGCGCCATGCTTTTTCGCCAGCTGATCCAGTTTTCCGCCGGGCTGCGCGAGCTTGCCGGACGCCACCGGGAACCACGGAATAAAAGCGATCTTTTCGCGTTCGCAATATTCCAGCACAGCCTCACTCTTGCGATTCGAGATGTTGTATTCGTTCTGCACGCTGACGATGTCGATCACCTTACGCGCCTGCTTGATCTCATCCACGGAGACCTCGCTCAATCCAACAAAGCGAATCTTGCCAGCGGTCTGCAGCTTTTTGATGACTCCCAGCGATTCTTCCACCGGCACCTTGGCATCGATGCGATGCAACTGCCACAGTTCAAGCTGGTCGCGCTTGAGCCAGCGCAGGCTCATCTCCACTTCCTGCTCGAGATACTCAGGCCGTCCCACCGGCAGCCACTTGTCCGGGCCTTGCCGTGTGAGGCCGGCTTTGGTTGCGATGATCGTGCCCTTGTCGTAGGGCGCCAGCGCTTCGCCGATGAGGCGTTCGCTTACGGCGGGGCCATAGCTGTCGGCCGTGTCGATGAAGTCGACACCCAGTTCGACGGCACGGCGCAGGACCTTCTTCGCATTCTCGCGATCGTCCGGCTCGCCCCAGATTCCCTTGCCTGTTATGCGCATCGCGCCGTAGCCCAGCCGCTGAATCTCCAGCTGGCCACCCAATTTAAACGTCTTGCTAACAGCAGCCGCAGTCGCCATAGTAAATCTCCTTCCATGTCTTGGATGACAACGGCGGGTCTCGCGTCGCAGGGATGCTCAGCGGCCGCTCTGTTTGCGCCAGACCACGCGAATCTGCTGCCGCCAGCGTTCATCCAGCGCTAACAAATTCCATTCCACACGCGGCGAGAGGTAGCGCAGCAAAGTTTCCGTCGCAGGATGAATGTGCAGCGAAGGCGCAACCAGGTAGAGCCGGGGCGGCAGCGGCGAGAGCTCGACGCCGCGAAAGTAGCCGTGGCGCTGAAACTCGCCGAGGCCGGTGGCCGTGTCGGCGGTTTGAAGATGATGCTGGCGCACACGAATCCAGTAGTCGAGCCCCTGCATGACGAAGTGCAGGTCATCCTCGACTTTCAGCTCAATCACCGCCAGCCGCCCGTCGGCGGTAACACCCAGCAGGTCGAGCAGACCATGATCGGTGGCGCCAGCGATGGCGGGCACCTGCGAGTACACATGCTGCGCATCGAGGCGAGGAATTGCGCGGCTTTCTTCGACTGCTGGATGGTATGGATTGCCGTCCGCCTCTCGCGCAGAAGGGGCCGCGTTGGCGCGGTTTCCGATGGAGTCCGGATCCATTTCGCTGTCGAAGCATTTGCCAATCCCCTGGGGGGAGGGCTGCGGAGAAGGCGCAAGACTGCGGGTGAGCGGTGCAAGATCCTGCCGCAGCATCGATTCCAGCCAGCGCTCGGGCGCGGCGCGATAGAGCGGATCCTGGGTGGCCGTCGCGACGCCGCCACGCAGCCTTCCCTGCATGCGCGCGTGCGCAGAGGCCGTCATGGGCGAACCGATCCGGCGCAGTGTCGGCACGGCGCGGCGCGCAAACACGCCAGAGGGCTCCACTGCCCGGCGACGCGCAAACAGCTCGGCGATCATCTCAGCGAGCTGCGCGCGATTCTCCGCTGTCAGTGGCGTTTCGTTTGGGCCCACGCCGGCCGAGACCTCGAGCGTCTGCGCGAAGCTGTTGGGCGCGAGGCCAATTCGAACGCGCGCGAACTCCATTCCGTGCAAAAGGAAAGCAAGCTCAGCAGTATTGCGCAGGCGTTGCTCCACGCGATCGTGCTCGCGCGCAGGCACCAACTGCATCACCTGCTCGACACCTGCTGCGAAGCGTTCGCGTGCGGCCTGCTCATCGGGCAGATGCATCAGGCGGGTGCGCAGGTTCCCCTGATCCTTGGCGTCGCGCTGTGTCAACTCCTCGCTGCTCTGCTCGAACTCCCAGAGCTCCCACGTTGCTGCCTCGTCGTTCAGCCATGCCATGCGCGCGAGCGTCAGCGTTGCAGCGCCGCGCGGCACGATGACTTTCAATCCCTGGTAGAGGCGCCGGCCTCCAGCGTGCTCGCGGCAGTGGTCCAGCCACAGGATGCCGAGAGTGAGGATGCCGTCGACGGTGGTCGCGCTCTCCTGCTCGTTGACGCCGATGACGGCCCAGGCAGCGGTTCCGCGGAGCAGAGAGCCTCGCGCGTAGGCGGGTCCAAAGCTTCGCTCCAGGTCCATCGCGGTGCGAAATCCATCGCAGCTCCAATCCGCGAAGTCGCGCGTTAGCGCACGTTCGAGCGTGTGCACGTAGCGCTGTCGGGCGGTCTCGCGCGTGGTCGGTGTTCTGCGCTCGCGCGACCCCACAAGCTCCAGCAGCTTGGTCTGCGCGTGCCCGAAGCGCTGCGTGTCCAGGCGCAGGGTCTCGGAACGCTCGGTGACCGACACGATCTGCCGCACCAGGTTGCGCTCTTCGCTCCACAGGTGGAGCGTGCAGCGTCCGTGCTCGGTGTTGAGGGATGTCTTGGCAAAGCGCAGGTCGAAGATCACCTTGCCGTCTTCGAGCACCGCAGCCTCGGGATGGAGCGCGAGGAACTCCTCGATCTGCTGGGCGATCGCTACGGTGGTCTGGGCCTGGGCGGGTTGCCGATCCGCGGAGGAAGCTCTGGGCGGGCGCATAAGGCGAAGAGTAGCACCATCTTCGACACAGCGATGTGAGCCCGGTCAGCGCGCTAAGGCTACCAGCCCTTGCGCGCTCGCAGGTGCGTGATGTGCGCGAGGTGGTGGCGTGCGTGCCAGGCGTAGAGCAGCGTTACCTCTTCGACTGTGCTGGGCCCGCGTTCACTGTGTTTGTAGCCGCGCTTCCACTGCGGCTCCGTGAGCGAGTGCAGCACCAGCACCCAGCGAGCGTGCACGGCCTCAATCAATTCCACCGACCACTCCGCCGGCGCCACGGAGTCGGCCAGCGTTGCAAAAGCTTTTTCGTCATACCCGTGGACGGTCGGCCAGTCCTCGGTGAGGGCGCGGCGCACGCGGTAAAACGCGATGCCGTGCGAGTCTGCGACGTGATGCACTACCTGCCGAATGGACCATCCACCCTCACGGTAAGGCGTGTTCAGTTGAATCGTATCCAGGTCGCGCAGAGCGCTGCGCAGATACTCCGGCATCTTTTCGAGAGCGGTGATCGCCGCCTTGCGGTCCGCGACGGTGATGGTTGAAGGCGGCGTGAATTTGCCGATGGGGTACTGTGGGTCAGCCACTGGTGGCATGGTGTAAATCCTTCAGATTGAAATGAGACCGGCAAAGCCCAACCCGATGCGTCACTGCGATTGTAGACCGAAACATAACAACCCGACGGCCTCGCCGGCTGTGACCGAAATTACATCCAAGTCCATGTACCCTGAGGTTGACGATTTAAGGGTTCGAACAATTAAGTAAGAATTGGGGGATAACAAGTAAGTAAGAATTGGGGGATAACAAATAAGTAAGAATTGGGAGGTAAGAAAATGCGGCTTGCGTTTCGGCATCTCGGATTTGTAGTGGCCCTTGTTGCTGCCAGCGGCTGTTCGCACGGCAGCGGCGCTATGCCCGCCGCCACCACGACGGAGGCATCGTCTTCCTCCGCGAATCCGGCCGCCGTTGCAGGAGCCATCGGCGCCGTTGCCGGAGGCTTCCGCGGCTTCGATAGCAACGACTATCCTGGCGACGACAATATGGCCACGTTGCATAAAACCTTCGCCTTCACGGGGTATTGGTTGACGAATCCTCCGGGTGAGAATTCCAACACGTGGGCGGGCAAGCGCGCGCTGTTGCGGCAACAGGGGTGGGGCTTCCTCGCGCTGGCCAATGGCCGCCTGGACAACGAAATCCTGAAGGCGCAGAAGACTGGCACATCGCCTGCCGCACTGGCGCACAAGGACGCAGCTGTGGCCGTCGCCGCAGCACGCACCGAGGGCTTTCCGGCGCACACGATTCTCTTTCTCGACCAGGAAGAAGGTGGCATTCTGCTCGAGGAACAGGCGGCCTATCTGCTCGCGTGGACGGAGGCGGTCGCTGCAACGGACTATCGCCCCGGCGTCTACGCCAGCGGCCAGCCGGTGCCCAACGGTCCCGGCCAGACCATCACCACCATCGAGGACATCCGCGCGCATGTCGTGAAAAACCACCTGCATCCCATCGCGATGTTCGACGCGCAGGATGCCTGCCCGCCCGCGCCGGGATGCACGGTCAATGCGAAGCCGCTCTCCACCGCGGGCATGATTACGCTAAGTCCGGGCGGCGACCTGATCGCGTGGCAGTACTCGCAGTCGCCCCGCCGGCCGGAGTTGACGCGCGCTTGTGCGAGCACCTACGCAGTGGACGGCAACTGCTATGCCCCAGGCGTTCCCACGGTTCTGCTCGACATGGATCTGGCCAGCAGCGCCGACCCTTCGCACGGTCGCTAGAGCCTCTGTGCTGAATTACAGCGCCGGCTCAATGCGCGCTTCCGCATCCAAACTTGAGACCCGCCGACCCTCGCGGCGATCACGCAAAGCGAGAAACGGCCGCTCGATGGTGAGATAGAAGAGCCCCGCCGCAGCAAGGCAACTGACCACGAGAACGCAGACAGTCTTCCAGTCGCGCGCGTCCATCACCTTCGGGAGCCATAGCTGGTCCAGGTGCGCGACCTCCTTATGCGTGAGGTACAGGCTATAAGCGAGGGTCGCGACCAGCCTCGCGCCGGGCACGCGCAGTCTTCCAAACCAGGACCGCCTATCGGCAGCAGCCATCACCAGCATCCCCATCGCGATCGCCATCAGCGGAAACCCAATCACGGTGCCCACGGGACCAAGGCGATCGGCAAAGGCCCAGAGCGTGCAGGCCATCAGCGCCACGCCGCCCGCCAGCAGCCAGTTTGCCCGCTGCAAGATCGCAGACCACCAGCCCGGGCGAAAGATCCGCATCAGTGCCAGCGCCACACCTGCCAGCAACCCGTCGAGCCGCGTGTACGTCGGGTAATAGATGCGTTCGATGTAGCGCACACCAAAGTCGTCGCTGTCGCGGCCCATCGGCAACAGCACGTGGAAGTACACGTAGCTGCGAATCGCCAGGCCAAACGCGACGAACAACGTCAGCACCGTGATCGTCTTCCACGCCGCAGCTCGGCGCGAGAGCACCAGCACGATCACGGGCAGCAGCAGATAGAAGTGCTCCTCCACGCACAGCGACCAGACGTGCGAGAAGGCCTGATTAACGGAGTAGTCGACGAAGAAGTTTTCGGTGAAGGTGAGGAACTGCCACAGCGGCGACATGCCCGGCGCCTCGCGCCATAGCGGCCAGAACACATACAGCGCCAGCACCACAAGATAGACCGGCAGAATTCGATAGGCGCGCTTGCGATAGAAATCAAGCAGCGAAATGCCGCGGCCGTCCCGCACCGGCTTGAGCAGCTGCGACCCAATCAGGTAGCCGCTGAGTACGAAAAACAGGTCCACCCCCATCCATCCGAACCGCCCAATCGGACCAAACGCGTCCGGCAGCAACCCATGCAGATGGAACACCATCACCACGGCAATGGCCAGGGCACGGAGGGTATCTAATCCCGGGAGGCGATTAGGGCCCGGAAGCGGGTTATTGGAAGAAAAATTTGCAGTCAAGATACGTTTGGTCACGTCGGGGGCGGGGTTTCGGGTGTTATAAGACTACAATTAGCTTAATGGCCTCCGCTCCAAACCTTCTATCATCTGACGCCCCGGACCATAAGCGTTACTTCCTGACCCACCTCGGACTCACCGAGCGGCTCCTGGAACGATGCCTTGGGGAGGCTCTTTCGGCAGGCGGCGAGTTCGCGGATCTATATTTTGAGGCGGTCACCTCCACGTCGCTGGGCATGGACGAAGGCATCGTCAAAACGGCGGCGCAAGGCATCAGCGTGGGTTGCGGGATTCGCGTTCTCTCCGGCGAGCGCACCGGCTATGCCTACACCGACGACCTCAGCCCGGAGCGCCTGCTGAAGGCCGCGCGCACCGCAGCGCTCATCGCCAATGGCCCGCAGACCCAGCGCGTGCAGGGCTTCAACGAGACACGCACACCTTCGCTCTACCCCGTCACCGGCGTTACCGCCGACGCTGAGATCGCCGAGAAGCTCAAGCTGATCGAGCGCGCCAACAAGGCCGCCCGCGACTACGACTCCCGCATCACCCAGGTTCGCGCGTCCATCAATGACGAGCTGCGCCGGATTTTAATCGCGGCCTCCGACGGCACCTACGCCTCGGATACCCAGCCGCTCGCTCGCCTCAACGTGGCGGTCATTGCGAAGGACGCGATCAACACCGCGCGCGGCACCAGCGGTGGTGGCGGGCGCATCACACTCGACTTCTTTCAGGGGGATAAATCCCCTGAGTACTTTGCACGGGAGGCTGCGCGAACGGCCATCCTGCAGCTTGGCGCAGTCGCTGCTCCGGCTGGCGAGATGGAAGTGGTGCTGGGTCCCGGCTGGCCTGGAGTTCTGCTGCATGAGGCTGTCGGCCATGGCCTCGAAGCCGACTTCAACCGCAAGAAGACCTCGGCGTTTGCCGGCCTCATCGGGCAGCAGGTTGCGTCGTCGAAGGTGACGGTGGTCGACAACGGCCGCATGCCTGGCCGGCGCGGCTCCATCAACGTCGACGACGAGGGCAATGCCACCCAGGAGACGGTGCTCATCGAGAATGGAATTCTGCGTGGCTACCTCTCGGACAAGCTCAGCTCGCGCCTCATGAACATGCCGAACACCGGCAGCGGACGCCGCGAAAGCTACCAGTCCATCCCCATGCCGCGCATGACGAATACCTACATGCTGAACGGCGACGATGAGCCTGGCGACATTTTGAAGTCGGTAAAGCGCGGCCTCTACGCTGTGAACTTTGGCGGCGGCCAGGTCGATATCACGAGCGGCAAGTTTGTCTTCACCGCAAGTGAGGCATACCTGATTGAGGACGGCGTCGTCACCGCCCCGGTCAAGGGAGCAACCCTGATCGGCAACGGGCCCGAAGCGCTGAAGTATGTCTCGATGGTCGGCAATGACCTCGCACTCGACGAAGGAGTTGGCACCTGCGGCAAAGCCGGCCAGAGCGTTCCCGTCGGAGTCGGTATGCCAACCATCAAGCTGGACCGCATGACGGTAGGCGGCACAGGTCACTAAGGATTTTTCGAGATCGAACTGCACACAGGACCAGAACTTCCCACGCACTCTCAACCGCAACAAGAAGGAAGACTATGGCAACCAAAGTCGCAATCACTCCGGAGAAGCTATACGAGTGCGAAGTAAAACGTCGCCGCGTTCGTGTGGGCGGCGGTTATGAACCGTTCTGGAAGGTCAAGACGGTTGCTGACGCCATCCTCGATGGCGACACGGAGTTTCGCTGCAAGGAGTGCCACGGCCCGCTGAAGCTGCACAAGCGCCACACGCCGGGCGCGGTCTCGCACGTGGAGCATAAGCTGAAGAGCGACTCCGAGCACTGCCCGGTTGGCGCACGCTTCCACGCCGCCGCGGATGGCCGCGCAACCCGCCTCTCTGGAACGCCGGTAGCCTAACCGCTACGGAGTTCACGAGCGCTTGAGGAGATCACGTTGAGCACCACCGCAAACGCAGCGCATGCCACCGAGTTCGCTACCGACCTGAGGCAACTTGCCGAGCAGGCCGTCGCGCGCGCGCTGGCACTCGGCGCCACGGACGCCGAAGCGGTAGCCGTGGAGAGCGAAGAGTTTCACGTGAATGTTCGCCTCGGCCAGGTCGAGCAGCTCACCGAGTCGGGCTCGCGCGCGCTCGGTCTGCGCGTCCTGTTTGCCGAGGGCACCGGCAGCCGCACGGCCAGCACCTCCACCAGCGACCTCTCGCCTGAGGGCGTCACGCGCATCATCGAGTCGGCGGTGCAACTGGCACGCGTCACCGGCGTCGATCCCTTTGCCGGCCTACCTGAGCGCGAAGCGTTCGGCTCGAACGACGTCTCCGCGCTCGCGCTTTATTTCAACGACGTCGACGCCATCACGCCCGCCCAGCGCATCGAGATCGCTCGTGGCTGCGAAGCCGCTGCCATGGCCTATGACACGCGCATCCAGAACTCCTCGGGCGCGGACTTCGACGCCAGCACACTACATCGCTTCATGACCAACTCGCGCGGCTTCTCGGGCGAGTATCGCAGCAGCTACTGCGGCTTCTCCGTCACTCCCATCGCCCAGGATGCGAGCGGCGCCATGCAGCGCGACTTCTGGTACTCCTCCGCACGCACGGCGAAGCTGCTCGAAAGCCCCGAATCCATTGGCCGTATCGCTGCCCAGCGCGCGCTTCGCCGGCTCGGCGCGCGGCCGGTTCCCACCCAGCGCTGTCCCGTCGTGTTTGCGCCGGAGGTTGCGCGCGGCCTGATGGGCAACCTGCTGGCGGCGGCGGATGGCGACTCCATCTACAGAAATTCCAGCATGTTCTCCGGCAAGCTTGGCGAGCAGGTTGCCGGCGAGAACATCACCATGATCGACGACGGTACCATGGTCTTCGATCATGACCTCGAGGACGGCACGCGCCTCCGCGTCGGAGGCTTTGGCACCTCCCCGTTCGACGGCGATGGTCTCCCGACGCGCCGCACGGTAGTGATTGAGCGCGGCATCCTCAAGCACCTCATGCTCAACACCTACACCGCGCGCAAGCTCAATATGCAATCCACGGGCAAGGCCTCGCGCGGGCTGGCAGGCGCTCCCGGCATCGGCGGCGGCAATTATTTTCTGGAGCCCGGCATGCTTACGCCAGAGCAGGTAATCGGCGGTGTCACCTCAGGCCTCTATGTTCTGCAGACCATGGGCCACGGCGTGAACCTCGTCACCGGCGACTACTCTGTCGGCGCCAGCGGCCTGTGGATCGAGAACGGCGAGCTCGCCTACCCGGTGGAGCAGATCACGATCGCTGGCAATCTCAAGGACATCTTCCGCAACGTAGTCGCCATCGGCAACGATCTGGAATTCCGCGGCTCGGGCGCTGTACCTACGCTGCGCGTCGACGGCATGACGGTCGCCGGCAGCTAACAGCGCAGCCAATCCAAAATCCTGCAACCCGTCTAAAATCCAATCTGTGGCTGCGCCCTTCGCCTTCGAGCACCGAGCAGAGTTCCTCCCCGAGAGCTCCGACGACCTCCTGCGCAGCATTCCCGCCGCCCCCGGCGTCTTCGCCCTGCGCGGCGCCGACCCTGCAGCCGAGCCCTACCTCACGCGCGCCGCGGATCTTCGCCGCCGCCTTCGCCGCTTGCTCGCCCCTCCTGAAGCCCTCGACGAAAACGGACAGCCCGTCCCCTCCAAGCGCCTGAATCTGCGCGCGCGCATTCACTGGATCGAGTGGACGCGCACCGGCTCGGACTTCGAATCGACGCTGCTGCTCTACCGTGCGGCACGCTCTGCCTTCGGTCCCGACGAAGCCCGCCGTCGCCTCCGCCTGCACGCCCCGTATGTTCTGCGCATCACGATGTCGCAACCGCATCCGCGCGTCTACTCCACCAATCGCCTCAACAGAAAGTCCCTCCGCGAATCCTTCGGGCCCTTCCCTTCCCGTGCGGCCGCCGAGCGCTACTGCGACGCCGTGCTCGACCTGTTCCTGCTGCGCCGCTGCTATGAAGATCTCGAGCCCTACCCCGAGCATCCCGGCTGCGTCTATGGCGAGATGAACAAGTGCATGCAGCCGTGCAAGGAGGGCAATCCGCAGGCCTGCACGCCCGAGCAGTACGCGCAGGAGGCCCAGCGGGTCTTTGATTTCTTCCTCACCCGCGGGCAATCGCTGCTCGACGAAGTCGCTGCCCAGCGCGACGCCGCCAGCGAGGCCATGGACTTCGAAGCCGCAGCCGCCCTGCACAAGCAGTGGGAGAAGGTTCGCGCCGCATCGCTACAGGCCGACGAACTGGTTCGCCCCATCGACCAATTGCGCGCGCTGATCCTCCAGGAAGCTGCACCCCTCGAAGATGAAACCCGCCCCGAAGCCGCTGCTGTCTTTCTATTCCAGCACGGCCACCTCGCCGGCCCCCAACGTCTCTCCACCCTCGGCGTCCGCGCTGTCCGCGAGCAGACCGCGGTCGGCAGCAGCCTGTTCGCTCAACCTCTAATGCTCGCGCCCATCCCCCTGAACGAACCTGCACCCATTCAGATTGCTCAAAATAATCCTGTCATCCTGAGCGAAGGCCCTGAGCGAGCAGGGCGAGTCGAAGGGCCGCAGCCGAAGGAACCCGAGGGACCCCCAACTACCCAAACCGCTCCCAGCTTTTTAGCCACCACGCCGGAAGATCGCGCCCGCGCCGCCATCGACGCACTCGCCATGCACACCGAATCCGCACCAGACATGGCCGAGTTCTGCGACCACCTCTCGTTGCTCCGCCGCTGGTACTACCGCCCCGAAAAGCAGCGCGCCGGCGAAGTCTTCCTCCCCACCCCCGACGGCGCCTGGCCGATCCGCCGCATCCTCAATGGAGCGGCCCGCGTAGCCCTCGGCCCGCCCGCACCAATCTCCCCCGCCGATCGTGAAGCAGCAAAAGCCCTCAAGACCAGGATCATCCATGCCGGCCGCGAAGGCGTAGAGCGCGAAGTCCCGGTCCTCCCCAAACGCCCCCGCACCCGCAAAGCCGTCACCCCCGACGACCTCGTCTAGCGTTCTTCCGAGAACCTGCCGATCAGCCGCTCGGATATAGTCAGCTGCTCAAGACGCGCATCCAGCTCCGCGTAGGCATTGCCAAACTCCTCGCGAAAACGTTCAAAGTCCTCCGCCGAGTCCCACCGGTCCACGGTCACAAAGCGCAGCGGATTCGCCGCATCCCGCAGCAGCGCGGTCCCGAGAAATCCGTGCCCCTGCTGGAAGAGGCGAGCCCAATCGCCCGCCGGCCCATACGCCGCCACGAACGCATCCACATTCCGCTGCTCCACCGTGAACTGCCACACGATCGTATGCACGGCCATAGCATACGTCAGGTGTCGCCCCCCCTGCGCTAAACTGAACTCCATGATTGAACTGGCCTTTTCCATCCTCGCCGCGGACTTCGCGCACCTCGCCGACGAGATCGCCCGCGCCACCGCCGGCGGCGGCACCATCGTCCACGTCGACGTCATGGACGGCCACTTTGTCCCCAACATCACCTTTGGCCCTCCCGTCGTCAAGGCCATCCGCCCGGTCACCAGCCTGCCGCTCGACTGCCACCTGATGATCGAGAACCCCGACGAGTTCATCCCCGCCTTCGCCGAAGCCGGCGCCGACATGGTCTCCGTCCAGGTCGAAGCCTGCCGCCACCTGAACCGCACCCTCCAGCTCATCTTGGATCATGGAATGCTACCGGGAGTCGTGATCAACCCTGCCACGCCGGTCGAGATGCTCTCGGAAGTCCTTTCGATGGTGCATCATGTACTCGTGATGAGCGTCAATCCTGGCTTTGGCGGCCAAAAATTCCTCCCCCGCTCCGTCGAACGCATCGCCCACCTCCGCCGTCTGCGCCACGAGCTCGGCCTCAACTATCGCATCGAAGTTGACGGCGGCATCGCTCACGATACGGTAGCCAGCGTCGTCGAAGCAGGAGCGGACATGCTCGTCGCCGGTTCCGCCATCTTTGCGCCACCGGGGCAACCAGGCAAGACCGAGGAGAACGCGCGCGACTTCCTGCGCGTGGCCCGCGCGGCAAGCTAAACAGAGTCCGGGGAAATGAAATGGGTAAACCCGGAACGAAGAAACCGACCCTACGGATGCGGTCCTGGCACTTCGCCAGATAGAATAGAAGCTGCTCTTGACGCCGCCGCAGGGAAGATGGAGTTGGTGGTATTCACCGCACAATCGATGGAATTCGCGGCCACGCCGCAGAGCAGATGGAGTTTTGATGGGCATGAAGATTAGGAGTTTTTTCCCCAGCAACCAGAAGGGCCTGCTCGCCGGCCTCGCGGTTGCTGCACTATTGGCTGGAACCACCGCGCTGAACGCGCAGGATGCTACGCCGCCAGCGCCCGCTGGCCAGACGACCCCGGCCACGCAGACCTCGGCTCCTCCCGCGCAGGCTGACGTTACGCTGAGCAATACCCCCGTCAAGAAGAAGAAGCCCAAGATTGCCAAGTCTGAGCGCGTCCAGGCGACCAAGGACACCAAGGCCGAGCAGAAAAAGGAAGCCAAGTTCAATCCGCTCATTGGCAAAGATCAGCAGCTCCCGGATAAGCAGCTATATGACAAGGCCGTGGCGCAGATTGCCAGCGGCCACTACGACATTGGCCGGCTCGACCTCCAGACCCTGCTCGATACCTATCCTGACTCGCAGTACATGATGCGCGCCAAGCTCGCGGTCGCTGACGCCTGGTACAAGGAAGGCGGCAGCGCAGCGCTGACCGAGGCGGAGCAGGAGTATCGCGACTTCATCACCTTCTTCCCCAACGTGCCGGAGGCCGCGGAAGCGCAGCTGCGCATCGGCGACATCTACTTCAAGCAGATGGACGTTCCGGACCGCGACTACTCCAAGGCAACCCATGCTGAAGCGGAATACCGCACCATGCTCAAGCAGTATCCGGACGCGCCCAAGCAGATTCTCGATGACGCCCGCCAGAAGCTTCGCGAGGTTCAGGAGGTTCTGGCTGATCGCGAAGCCGAGCTGGGCGCCTTCTACGCGACCCACGCCAACTGGCCCGCCTCCATCGCGCGCTACCAGACGGTCGTGGATACCTACCCGTTGTATAGCCACATGGACGATGTGCTGATCGGCATTGGTGATGCGTACGAGGCGGAAGCTACCGCCGTCCGCGCCGAAGTTGTCTGCACGAAAAATCTCCCCGCCGGAACCCGCTGCCTTCCTGAAGGCGCCAAGGGCCGCCTGCTGGAGGACTACGACAACAAGGCTGCCGATGATTACCGCCGCGTCGTCCTGTACCACTCTGCCGCTCCCCACGTGGAGGACGCCAAGGAACGCCTCACCGGCATGAACCTGCCCATTCCCACTCCCACCAAGGAACAGGAAGCGCTGAGCGAGGAGCTTGAGAGCAGCCGCGCGCAGTACAACCTGCAGAAGCGCATCGAGCTTGTCTTCCTGCGCGAGCCGGACACCGTCACCGCGGCGCGCACGGGCTTGCCAACCCTTCAGGATCCCACCCCGACCACCGCACCCGTTGTGGTCAAGGAGCTGATGGCGGACTACCGCGACGCGTTCAATCCCAACCCTGGCGCCAAGCAGCCCGTAGCAGGCGCAGCAACCCCGGCACCTGACGCCGGAGGCGAAACCTCCGCAGCAACGCCGGCACCGGCAGCGGCTGCACCACCCTCCCTGGAAGACGTTCCCAGCGAGGGCGCCGGGGCAGCAGCGGATAATGCTGACAAGACGGTCACCGTAGTTGAGCCTGGCGAGACCCGGCCCGCGAGCGGCTCTGGCACCGGCATCGGCGCGGAAATCATCACCCCCGGCAGCGAAGCTCCTGCAACCGGCACGGGAGCCAGCAACCTGCCCGCCGCCACCGGCGCCCAGGATCCAAACTTCGGTCTGCCCATGCCCAAGGCGGCGAACACTGCGCTGCCGGCAGTCGAAAAAGCTCCTGATGCTCCCGACCAGGTGAATGAAGCAGAGGGCCACGCGACCGCTCCCGGCGCTCCACCCCCAGCCACCCAGGCCAATGGCAAGAAGAAGAAGACCAAGGCCCCCAAGGAAGACAAGAACGACGAGAGCTCCAGCAAGAAGAAGCCCAAGAAGGGTCTGGACAAGCTGAACCCGTTCTAATGGCTACCGTAAGGCCTGCTGTTGTCTAAAAGCATAAAGCCCTCTCTCGAGAGGGCTTTATGCTTTTAGCGTGTTGTAACCATCATTGAAATCACGACGCCCGACGGGAAAGCCCTGTGAAACCCTCCCTGGCTGCGCATTCCCTAGCTGTTTGCCGTAGCGCCCAGCAAGTCTTCAATACGCACCGGCACCTTGCGAAGGCGCACGCCGGTGGCGTGATACACCGCCGCCGTGATCGCGGGAGCGATCCCAGCCAGTCCGATCTCCCCGATGCCGCGTGCTCCATACTCGTTGATCAGCGGATCGGGAATGTCGAGAAAATGCACGTCGATCTGCGGCATGTCGGCGATGGTGGGAACGATGTAGTCGGCGAAGTTGTCATTGATGGCGTGGCCGTTCCGTTGGTCGTAGATGGTTTCTTCAAAGAGTCCCATCCCCACACCCATCACGATGGCGCCCGCCATCTGGTTGGTTGCGGTGCGCATGTTGATAATGCGGCCTCCGTCCACCACGCTGACCACGCGGCTCACGCGCAGCTTGGCAATCCCGGGATCCCATTCCACCTCGACAAACTGTGCTCCAAACGAATGCGTGGAATAGTCCCGCGCCTTCGGGTCCGCGAAAAGACCGCCGCTCTTTCCCTCGCCGTTGGCGCTGGCGAGGTTCGCCAGCCGAAGGATCTCCGCGTACGGCACCCCACTGGCAGCGGGTTGATCCTTCGCATGCACCCGCCCGGACGTGAACGCCAATGTAGCCGCGTCCTTTCCCTGAAAGGGCGAGCCCTTGGTGTTGGAGGCCACGCTGAGCACCACCTTGATGGCAGCGTTCGCGGCATCAATCACCCCTGGAACCAGCGTCGACGTCGCGGTGGAGCCGCCTGAGGTTGGCCCCGGCGGCAAGGAACTGCTGCCAAGCACGACATGGATCTTGTCGACGGGAATGCCCGTCTTGTCGCTCACCATCTGTGCAACGACGGTGTACGTGCCCGTTCCGATATCCTGCGTACCGCAGCTCAGCCGCGCTGTGCCGTCGCTTTGCAGGCTCAGGGAAGCATCGCAAAGCCCCCGGTTCGCGCCCCACGAAGCAGCCGCCACACCCCAGCCGAGGATCACGTCGCCCTTGCGCATCGAGCCCACCTCCGGCGTGCGCTTCGACCACCCGAAACGCTCCGCACCAACCTGCAGGCACTCCTTCAGGTGCCGCGACGAGAATGGTTTGTTCTTCTCCTCATCCACCAGCGTGTCGAGCGAGATGCGTAGCTCGACAGGATCTCTCTTGAGCTTGATCGCGAGTTCATCCATCGCCGACTCAAGCGCGAAGAGACCGGGAACAGCTCCTGGGCCGCGCATCGGGGTCGGCGTGCCGACATTGCGGCGCACCAGCGCGGACGTCACCTTCAGGTTCGCCGTGCTGTAGAGAAACGGCGTCGCTTCCCCGCAGTTCTCGCGGATATCGTCACCAAAGCTCGTATGGTTGCGATAGTCCTGCTGCAGCGAAACGAGTTTGCCCTCCGCGGTCGCGCCCAGCCGCATCCGCTGTTGCGTGCGCGGACGATGCCCAGAGTTCGAGAACATCATCTTGCGGCTCAGCGTGAGCTTGACCGGGCGACCCAGCTTGCGGGACGCAGCCGCCGCGATCGCCGAATGCGGCCATGGAAAGAGCTTGCCGCCAAAGCCCGAACCGATGAAGCGCGAGACGACCTCCACATTCTCCTTGGGCTCCCCCAACACCTGCGCCATCACGGTTTGATGGTTCATCACGCCCTGTGAGCTCTCATACAACGTGTACTTCTTGCCGTCCCACACAGCGACCGTGGCATGCATCTCCATCGGGTTGTGGGTCTCCACCGGAGTGATATACACCTCATCCACTGTCACCGCGGCTGAGGCAAACGCCGCATCCGTGTCGCCTCGATGGCTCAGAACCTGCGGGCCGCCGCGCTGACCTTCAGGCGGGAGCTCATCGGAGAGGGATGGGCTGACATTCAGGCTTGCCGGCTCGTAGCTCACCCGAACCGCCGCCGCTGCTGCCTGCGCCTGTTCAAACGTCTCGGCCACGACGGCTGCAACGTACTGGCCCCAGTAGGAGACGGTGTCGTCTTCAAACGCTGGCCGGTTTTCGCTGTTACGTCCACCCGAGGCGTTCCGATACAGCGGCATGATCTTGCCGTGCTGCAGCACGAGCAGTACGCCCGGCATCCGCTCCGCAGTCGAGCTATCGATGCTGAGGATCCTGCCGCTGGCAATCGAGGCACGCACCGGCACCGCATACACCAGGCCAGGAAAGTTATAGTCGGAGGCATAGCGTGCCCTTCCGGTCGTCTTCAGCGGGCCGTCGATGCGCGGAATTGCTGCTCCGATGATCGCAGATGGCGGCGGCGTTCCCGGCGCGACCGGCTTTGGAGCGGCGCCTTCCTGACTCCCGATAAATTCACCGAACTCTTCAAAATTCATGCTGATTCTCCTGCGCAGTACTGCGTCTAGGCGCTCTGGGTGGACACGGTGAGAGCCCGCACGATGCAGCGCTTTGCGAGTTCCACTTTGAAGCCGTTTTCGCTGGCCGGCCGCGCGTCTTTCATCGCTGCTTCTGCCGCCTTGCGGAAGATCGCCGCACTCATTCTCTGGCCACGCAACACTTCCTCTGCCTCGTGCGAGCGCCACGGCACCGTTCCAACGCCGCCCAGCGCCACGCGTACCCGCTCGATCCTTCCGCCGCTCACATTGATGACGACGGCCGCAGAGCTCAGGGCAAACTCGTACGCTGCACGATCGCGGAGCTTCAGGTAGTGCGAGCGCGTTCCCGGCTCGACTGCGGGAAGCGTGACGCTGACAATCAGATCGCCAGGCTCAAGAACCGTCTCCCTGTTCGGCGTCGTGCCCGGCTTGAGATAGAACTCGCCGATGGGAATGCTGCGCTCGCCCTTCGCACCCCGCACCTGGATGGTCGCCTCGAGCGCAGTCAGTGCAACGTTCTGATCCGACGGGTTGGTCGCGATGCAATCCTTGCTGGTGCCAAGAATTGCAAGCGTACGATTGTGCCCGCCAATCGCCGAGCAGCCCGTGCCCGGCTCACGCTTGTTGCAGGCGTGCGCCGTGTCCCGGAAGTAAACGCAACGAGTGCGCTGCAGAAGATTACCCGCCGTCGTAGCCATATTGCGCAGCTGCGGAGAAGCCCCCGAGAGCAGGGCCTCCGAGAGCACAGGATAGTCGCGCTGGATCGTGGGGTGATGCGCCACCGCGGCGTTCCGCGCCAGCGCTCCAATGACCACGCCACCGCGCGGCGCCGATTGAATCTGATCGAGCGCAAGGCCATTGATGTCGACGAGTTGATTCGGACGCTCCACGTCCAGCTTCATCAGGTCGACCAACGTGGTGCCGCCTGCGACGAAGCGCACGTCGGCATACTGCTGTGCCGTCTTCGATCGCGCTCCCGCTTGTATCGCCTGGTCGAGGGTAGTGGGTCGGCTGTACTCAAATGTTTGCATCGTTTACTCCATCTGCGGACGTTTGCCGCTTAGGCGTTGCGGCGCGCCGCCTGGACCGCGGCAACAATGTTGGGGTACGCTCCGCAGCGGCAGATGTTGCCGTACATGCCTTGCTTGACGTCGTCATCGGTCGGCCCAACCGGCTCCGCCTGCAACGCCACCGCCGACATGATCTGACCGGAGGTACAGTAGCCACACTGGTAGGCGTCGTGTTCCACGAACGAGACCTGCATGGGATGCATGTGGTCCGGCGTCCCCAGCCCTTCGATCGTGACAATCTCGTCGGCGGAGTGCATCACCGCAAAAGAAAGGCACGAGTTCACGCGCTTCCCATTCACATGCACGGTGCAGGCGCCGCACTGGCCGTGGTCGCAGCCCTTCTTGGTTCCCGGAAAATTCAGGTTCTCGCGAAGGCAATCCAGCAGCGTCGTGCGCGGATCGAGATTCAGCGTATGCTGCTCCCCATTCACCTTGAGCGTGACCGGGACGCTGCCGGCAGGCGCTGCAGCGGCCGGCGTCTGTGCAGGCGCGTTCTGCACCGCCGCAGACGCAAGAACCGGAGAAGCAGTGACCGCAATGCCGGCCGCGCCAAGGTGCCCCAGGAACGAGCGTCGCGTTACCTTGGTTGCGGGCGCAGCTTCTGACTCCGACCTCTCCAGTTCGCCGAACTCTGGAGCGAATGTCGGCTTTTGATCCTTAGCCAAGGGAACACCTCACGTGGAAGATACGTACCATGTTTGCCGATAAGTTTCACCGGACATCCTGTTCTACAAGCCACCCACCTGAACTGTACTGTACAGTACACCTATAAAGAGATGCAAAGTGGACGCAAAATAAGAGATGCAAAGTGGACGCAAAATAAGAGATGCAAAGTCGACGCAAACTAGATGCAAGATGCGTCGACTTCCTATGAACCGGCTCCGGTTTCACCCCGCGCAAAGCAGAGAAGAATCTACGAGGTAAGGATGGCGACCAAGCGTTCGCGAGCAGATATTCGCAGCAGCAAGCTGCAGGAAGTCGCAGCCAACTTGTTCCTCAAGCACGGGTACGAGGGCGTCTCGCTGGACAAGATCGTGGAGCAGGCGGGCGGATCGAAGAGTGCGGTTTACACCCATTTCGGCGGTAAGTGCGGCCTCTTCATCAGCAGTATTGAAACCCTTTGCCGCGAGTCCAATGAGTCCCTCGCGCACCTTGATTATGCAGGCCTGGATCTCGAGCAGAGCCTCAGAAAACTTGCCGTGCACGTCCTTAAACTGATCAGCTCCCGGAAAGCCGTTGCCTTGCACCGGCTGGCAATCGCCGAGGCGGAGCACTG
This sequence comes from Acidobacteriaceae bacterium, assembly GCA_035482415.1. GTDB lineage: Bacteria > Acidobacteriota > Terriglobia > Terriglobales > Acidobacteriaceae > Granulicella. Next base: position 52,688 of record DATHQT010000062.1, read on the forward strand.
CCCGGAAGTGGGCGAGGCCTGGTACACGCATGGGCCAGCCAGAACGACGTCGTTCATCCGCCAAATTCTGGAACGTCACGCCGGCGACGTTCGCAACCAGAAAGTTTCCCTCGAGCGGCTTGCCGTGATCTTGCACGACGCGCTGACCGGCGACATCCTCTATCGGCGACTCGCCGGCATCGCGAAGACTCCGACCGAGCGGGAACTCAACCGGGCGGCTGACAACATCGTGCAGGTTGTCCTGGCAACCATGCGATCGTGCTGAGCGGAAGACCGAATCCCCGGTTCCTCGACGCGATGATCCGGCTCACGGAGAATCGCAAATAATCTCCAGCACCGCATTCTTCTGCATCTGACAAGGTGAGAGGGCGCGCATGATCAATGACCTTTGGTACAAAAACGCAGTCATTTACTGTGTCTCCGTGGCGACGTACCTGGACACAAACGGGGATGGCATCGGAGACTTTCAGGGCCTCATGCGGCGGCTGGACTACCTGCAAGGCCTGGGGATCACGGCCCTCTGGCTGATGCCCTTTCAGCCTTCCCCGGGACGCGATGACGGCTACGATGTTGCGGACTACTACGGTGTCGATCCCCGCTATGGAACCCTCGGCGACTTCGTCGAATTCACCCACGGATGCAAGCAGCGCGGCATGCGCGTTCTCATCGACCTCGTGGTCAACCACACCTCCGATCAGCACCCGTGGTTCCAGGCAGCTCGCCGCGATCCACAATCAAAATATCGCGACTGGTATGTGTGGTCGAGGAAGAAGCCCAGGGACGCAGCGAAAGGAATCGTCTTCCCCGGCGTGCAGCGCTCGACGTGGGATAGAGATCCTGTCGCGGGCGAATACTACTTTCATCGCTTCTACGACTTCCAGCCCGACCTCAATACTACGAACCCTGAGGTGCAGGCCGAGATCCTGAAGATCATGGGCTTCTGGCTGCAGCTTGGAGTCTCCGGCTTCCGCATGGATGCCGTCCCCTTCGTCATCTCCGCCAAGGGCGCGAACGCAGGCCAGCACCCCTTGGAGCACTACGACATGCTCCGAGAATTCAGCCAGTTCCTCACCTGGCGGGAGGGAGAAGCCATCATCCTCGCGGAGGCGAACGTACTGCCTGGAACAGACATGAACTACTTCGGCAAAGCTGGCGAGCGCCTCCAGATGATGTTCAACTTCGACGTCAATCAGCATCTCTTCTACGCCCTGGCCAGCGCCGACGCGCGACCGTTGGTGAAGGCCATGCAAGACACCAGGCCAAGGCCGGCCACCGCCCAGTGGGGACAGTTCCTGCGCAACCACGATGAGCTCGACCTTGGACGGCTCGAACCGCAGCAGAGGCAGACCGTCTTCGACGCGTTTGGCCCGGAGCCGGAAATGCAGCTCTACAAACGAGGCATACGGCGAAGACTGGCACCCATGCTCGGCGGCGATAGGCGGCGTTTGGAGCTGGCCTACAGCCTCATGCTCACGCTTCCCGGAACGCCCGTCATTCGCTACGGCGACGAGATCGGCATGGGCGACGACCTGCGCCTTCCGGAGAGAAACTGCGCGCGTACGCCTATGCAGTGGTCCAATGAGCCGAACGCGGGATTCACCAAGAGCGACCACCCGATTCTCCCCGTGATCGACCGCGGACCGTACGGCTTCGATCACGTGAACGCAGCGGATCAGCGGCGCGATCCGAACTCGCTGCTGAACTGGATGGAGCGCATGATCCGCATGCGCAAAGAGGTGCCCGAGATCGGCTGGGGCGACTTCCGCTTCGTGAGCACAGGGACAGAGAAAGTACTCGCCATGGAATACGAGTGGCGCAACAACGCGGTCGTGTGCGTGCACAACCTTGAGGGCGCTCCACGCGAGATACGGATGACCCTGGAACACAATGGCGAGGGTTGCGTGCTGGTCAATCTGCTCTCGAGCGACCACAGCGAACCGAACAAGAAGGGCAAGCACACCATCCTGATGGAGCCCTATGGATACCGCTGGTTTCGCGTCTGCGGGTTGGACTACCTCCTGAAACGGGACGAGGCTTGAGCTCGCGAGCCCACCCCTACACTCCATCCCCTGCTTTCCCGCCTTCCTGCTACCCTTAAAGCTTATGAGTCAGGAACTCCCCAAGGCATACGATCCCTCGCTGATTGAAGAGAAGTGGTCCAAATTCTGGGTCGACGAGAACATCTTCTCCGTCCCCACACCCGCCGACGCAAGCACCATTAAGCCGTTCGTCCAGCTGCTGCCTCCGCCCAACGTTACCGGCCGCCTGCACATCGGCCACATGCTCGAGCACACCCAGATGGACATCCTCACGCGCTGGCATCGCATGTCCGGCGACACCGCCGTCTGGGTCCCGGGCACGGATCACGCCGGCATTGCCACGCAGATGATGGTCGAGCGCCAGCTCGCGGCCGAGGGAAGTCCCAATCGAAAGACGCTGGGCCGCGAAGCCTTCACCGCCCGCGTCTGGGAATGGAAGCAGCAGTACGGCTCCGCCATCACCGAGCAGATGAAGCGCCTCGGCGCCTCCGTCGACTGGTCGCGCGAATACTTCACCATGGACGACCGCCTCTCCGTCGCCGTGAAGGAAGCCTTCGTCCGCCTCTACGAACAAGGCCTCATCTATCGCGGCGCCTACATCGTCAACTGGGATCCACAAATCCAAACCGCCATCAGCGATCTCGAGGTCGACTCCGAAGAGCGCGTTGGCAAGCTCTACACCATCCGCTATCCGTTAGCCGACGGCACCGGCTCCATCACCATCGCGACCACTCGCCCCGAGACGATGCTGGGAGATGTTGCCGTCGCCGTGAATCCAACCGACGAACGCTACACCCACCTCATCGGCAAACTCCTCAAGCTTCCTCTCGTCGGCAGAGAGATCCCTATCGTCGCCGATGAATGGGCAAATCCCGAGTTCGGCACCGGGGCCGTCAAGGTCACGCCCGCGCACGATCCCAACGACTTCGCCATCGGCCAGCGCCACAACCTGCCCAACATCACCATCTTCGATCCAACCGCGCACGTCGACCTACCCGGCTCCCCCTTCCACGGCCTTGATCGCTTCGAAGCCCGCGAGCGCATCGTCGCCGAGCTCGAATCCATCGGCGCCCTCGTCGAGATCAAAGACCATCCCATGACGGTCCCGATCTCGCAGCGCACCGGCGTCATCATCGAGCCGCGCCTCTCCATGCAGTGGTTCATCACGATCCAGCCGCTCGCCGACAAAGCCATCGCCGCCGTCGAGCAGGGCCACATCACCTTCACCCCCGACAACAACCGAAAGACCTACATGGAGTGGATGACCAACATCCACGACTGGTGCATCTCCCGCCAGCTCTGGTGGGGCCACCGCATTCCCGCCTGGCACTGCGGCGCCTGCAACGAGATCATCGTCGCCCGCAACCCGCCCACCGCCTGCACTAAATGCTCCAGCACCAACCTTACGCAAGAGACCGACGTCCTCGACACCTGGTTCTCCAGCGGCCTCCTTCCCTTCACCGTCTTCGGTTGGGATGGCAGCAACCACCTCACGCCAGACATGGCCGCCTTCTACCCCACCCAGCAGCTCGTCACTGGCTTCGACATCCTGTTCTTCTGGGTCGCCCGCATGATCATGCTCAGCTGCCACTTCATGCTCGACGTCCCCATGCCCGACGGTTCTGCGCGCACCCTCGCCGACGCTGTTCCCTTCCGCAACGTCTACATCCACGCGCTCGTCCGCGACGCCGACCGCCAGAAGATCTCCAAGACCAAGGGCAACGTCATCGACCCCATCGAGATCGTCACGAAATACGGCACCGACGCCGTCCGCTTCACCCTCGCCGCGCAAGCCTCGCCCGGCACGGACATCGCCTTCAACGAAGCCCGCACCGAAGGTTACCGCGCCTTCGCCAACAAGATCTGGAACGCCGCCCGCTTCCTCCAGATGAACATCGACCGCGGACACGAAGCCGGCTACAAAGTTTCCCTCAGCGGCCACGACTCGGTCTCGCTCGAGCTTCCCGAAACCACGCCGCTCGAAACCCGCTGGATCTTCTCACGCCTCAGCGCCGTCTCCGACAGCGTCGCCCACTCCCTCGCCGACTACCGCTTCGACGAAGCCGCCAACGCCGTCTACCAGTTCTTCTGGGGCGAGTTCTGCGACTGGTACCTCGAGCTGGTAAAACTTCGCCTCAACTTCGACGGCCCCCACAGCGACATCACCGCCCTCACCCTCAACGCCCTCGTCAGCGTCTTCGAAGCCGCCCTCCGCCTGCTCTCCCCCTTCATGCCCTTCCTCACCGAAGAGCTCTGGCACGCCCTCTACGCCAGTGTAGGCAGCGAATCGCCCGCAAAATCCATCGCCCTCACGCGCTATCCGCGACCCGAAGACTTCGCCGCCGATACGACCTCCGTGCTCGCCATGACGACGCTGCAGGACCTCATCGTCACCATCCGCGGCCTGCGCAAAGAGCTTGCCGTCCCCGAAAAAGAATCCACGCCCATCCATCTCCACGCCACCCCGCAGATCTCCACGCTCGTTCACGCCAACGCCGACATGCTCTCGCGTCTGGCGCGCGTCAGCTCCGTCGAGCTCGCCCCGGCAACCCTCACCGGCAACAACGCCCGCGCTACATCCGCTTTTGATGTGTCGGTGATCTATGAGCGCCAGATCGACGTCCCCGCGGAGCGTGAACGCCTCACCAAAGACCTCGCCAAATACACCAGGGGCCTGGACGCCGCCGACAAGCAGCTCGGCAACGAAGGCTTCATCGCCCGCGCTCCCGCACACATCGTCGAAGGCCTGCGCAAGCAGCACGCCGAAACCCTCGCCCTCAAACAAAAGGCCGAAGCGGCCCTGGCGGCCCTCCCCCCCGAGTAGCTTCCAAAGTCTCTCGCGCAGCGTCCAACTATCTCGTAGAACGCGTTTCACAAAGCGTCGCACAAATCCGAAAACCCGCAACGAACCTGGAGTACTCCAATGCCCTTTCCCATCAAAACCTGCATCATCTGCGAAGAAGAGTTCGAGCTAAAACCGGACAAGCCGGGCTACGCCAACCGCTGCCCGTCCTGCTCCACGCCCGAAGCCGCCGAACTGATCGCGCAGCACCCCGCTGCCACGACGGACCGCGAGGCCAACGCCGCGCGCCGCGACGCCATGCGCAACCTGTTGTACCGAAAAGACAGCTAGCAGAATTGCGGTGAAGCCAGCCAGGCGCTCACTTCTTCACAGCCTCCGGCGGAGCTTCCCGTTGCTCGGCGGCGATCGTCACGTTCTCATGCTTGATGTCCAGCCGCAGCAGGTTGAACACGCTCATATAAACGTTTGCGATCCAGACAACCGCCAGCCACGCAATCACGTAGCCGCGCCACCCGCTGTATAGCAATTGGTAGCGAAACAACAGCAACGCCAGCACTGCAATGTAATGCGAGAAACAATACTCGCAGGTAAACAAGTAGAAGAATTTTCTCTTCGGCAGCGACTTGCAGTCCTGGCTCATGCGTTTGCAGAACTCTCGCGGCTCGCGAAACACCTCCTCATGCGTCACGGTCCACGAGGCGCACGCCACGGGCAGCGCCAGCAGCAGCAACACTGCGAATTGATGCGCCAGCGGCACGGGCAACTCAACCGGCATGAACGCACCCCGTCCAACGGTGATCAGCGTCCTTCAAGAGCCATGCCATGAGCGTTAGGATGCAGATATGAGTTCTCGCGAAGAGTTGAATCCGGTCGCACTGCGTAGCGCGCTGGTTGGCACCCGTTTTCCCGCACGTCTGCACCACTTTCCCACGGCCGAGTCCACCAATACCCTGCTGCTCGAAGCAGCCGCCAACGGTGCTCCCGAAGGCACCATCTACCTTGCCGACGCGCAAACGCAAGGCCGAGGCCGCGGTGGCCACGCGTGGCATTCCTCGCCCGGGGACGGCCTCTACCTCAGCGTGCTTGCGATGCCGCGGCTGCCTCTGCGCGAAGCCCTGTGGATCTCGCTCGCCACAGGTCTCGCCGTCCAGTCCGCCGTCAAGACGGTGACCGGTCTCGACGCCGACATCCGCTGGCCCAACGACCTGCTTCTTCCGCAGCCCTCGGGCCCCGGCAAAAAGTGCGGCGGCATCCTCGTCGAAGCCGCCGTTCACCCTGGCGAAGATGCGATGCTCCGCTACGCCGTCATCGGCATCGGCCTCAACATCAACCATGAGAGCTTTCCTCCGGAGCTCGCACCGATCGCCACGTCGCTGCGCATCGCGACCGGCGAGCCGCAGAGCCGCAATGCGCTGATGATCGCGATCCTTCGCGCGCTCGATCTCGAACTCACGCAGCTCGAAGCTCATCAGCCTGATCTTCTCGAACGCTTCACCGCGGCCTCCACTTGGGTGCGCGGCAAGCGCGTCCATGTTCCGGAGCAAGGTGGCTACACAGGCACCACTGCCGGGCTCGACCGCAACGGCTATCTGCTGGTCGACGCTGACGACCACACCCAGCGCACCGTCCTCACCGGCGGCGTTCGCGAAGAACCCTAGGCTTTCACCCATGCCCGTTCTCAACTCTCGCCGTCCGCGCAGGACCGCAGGACCACTGGTAAGATAGCTGATTGAGGCGGGAAAGCTCTGCATGCTACTGGCACTCGATGTCGGAAACTCCAACACGGTCTTCTGTCTCTTCGCGCCCGCGACCAGCGCAGAACCCGCTCACATGGTGGCCGACTGGCGCATCACCACGCCCCTCAAGCAGACCGCCGACGAGCTTGGTGTTCTCTTCCAGGCCCTGCTCAGCATGCGCGGGCTCACGCCGGAGATCGTCACCGGCATCGCCGTTTCCTCCGTCGTCCCACCACTGGACGCGGCCATTCGCGCGCTCTGCGAAACCTTCTTTCACATCCGTCCGCTCTTCATCGAACCCGGCGTGAAGACCGGCCTCCCCGTACTCACCGACAATCCCAGCGAGGCAGGTGCGGACCGTATCGTCAACTGCGTCGCGGCCTTCGACCTGCTCGGCGGCCCCACCATCGTCGTCGACATGGGCACCGCCACAACCTTCGATGTCGTCTCTGCGAAAGGCGAGTTCCTTGGCGGCGCCATCGCTCCCGGAATCGGCATCTCCGCGGACGCGCTCTTCGCCCGCGCCGCCCGCCTCACCCGCGTCGAGATCAAGAAGCCGGCCAAGATCATCGGCACCTCCACCACGGACAACATCCAGATTGGCCTGTACTACGGCGCAATCGGCCAGATCGACGGCATCCTCGAGCGCATGATCGCGGAGCTCGGTCCCGAAACCAAAACGATCGCCACCGGCGGCCTCGCCAAGTTGATCGCCGCAGACTCGAAGTACATCCAGCACGTCGACGACAACCTCACCCTCAACGGCCTCCGCCTCATCTGGGAGCGCAATCACGAACGCCACCGCCGCCGTTAGCAACGAGAAGCGAGATTCGAGGCGCGCACATCTCGCATCTCGCCTCTCCGCATCTCGCCTCTGCTTCTATGAATTACTTTGAATACTTCTCCGAGATCGAAGAACGTTTCAGCAGCCGCCGCGGCTCCATCCTCCTGCTCAACACGCTCGATTGGGCACTGATCGAAACCTGGCGCGAGGCCGGCATTCCGCTCGAAGCTGTCCTGCGTGGCATCGATGCGGCCTTCGATAAATATGACGCCCGCGCCCACAAGGCTCGCGGCCGTCTGCGCAAGGTCAACGGCCTTGCCTGGTGCGCTCAGGCCGTAATGCAGTCTGCCGAAGAACTCGTCGAAGCCTCCACCGGCCTCGCTCCCGTCACCCCACAGGAGCCTCGTGAATCAGGCTTCGAGTCCGAACGCGTTGCCACGTTCCTCGACCAGAACGCGCAGGCTCTCGAAGCCACCACCCTGCCTGACGAATCCTCCGACGCGGTGCGACTGACCATCGCCGCTCGGCTCCGGGAACTTGCCGCCTCCATGCGCGGAACTGCACCTCCGGCTCTCGACGACCTCGATCGCACCCTCACCGTGCTCGAAGAAAAACTCTTCGCCGCGCTGCAATCCTCCGCCACCGAACAAGAGCTCGTAAACTTGAAGACCCAGGCCGATCGCGAGCTCGCTCCGTATCGCGCCCGGATGTCCGCCGTGCAGCTTCGCCAGGTGCAGCAGCAGTTTCTGCACAAGCGTCTTCTCGAACTCCGCGCGCTCCCGCGCCTCAGCCTGTTTTATATGAGCCACGCATGAGCGAAACCCTCCACATCGACCGAGCGCTTTACAGCGGCAATGGACTCGCGCTCAGCGAGCGTGGCCATCCCGTGCTGGTTCCCTTCACGCTCCCGGGCGAGACCGTTGAAGCCACCAACCCCAACGCCAGCAACGAAGCTCAGCTGCTCTGTGTCCTCACGCCCTCACCCGAACGCGTGCCCGCCCCCTGCCCGCACTTCGGCATCTGCGGCGGCTGTCACTACCAGATGGCGAACTATCCGGAACAGCTTCGCCTCAAGCAGTCCATCTTCGCCGAGCTGCTCAGGAGCTCTGGCATAGCCGCCCCACCCGAACCGCAGATGCACTCCGCCGAACCCTGGGGCTACCGCAATCGCATTCGCCTGCGGGTAGCGCGTACGCTTGGCGGCGGCGACGACACCGACACCGAAGGCTCCCTCCGCCTCGGCTACAACCGCCACGCCACCACCGAGTTTCTTCCCATCTCCACCTGCCTCATCGCAGCGCCTGTTCTCTGGTCCACGGCCAAGTCACTTCTCGCTGCGGCTGCGGAGGATCGCGACGTAGCCTACTGGCTCAACGCCACCGCCGAAGTCGAGCTCTTTTGCGACCACACCATGAAACGCATCCAGGTCACCTTCTTTTGCGCGCCGCGCACCAAGGCCCTCTTCGGCAGCCTGGACCGCGCCGCGATCACGCTGCAGGCGTACGCACCGCAAGGCGTGCTGATCACCGCAACGGCTGCTGCCGCATTCGATCCCCGCACCGGTCCCACCGGTCGCATGATCGCCGAAGCCGGTGCCCCCGGACTCAACTATCGCGTGCTCGACGAAACCTACTGGATCACCCGCGGCGGCTTCTTCCAGGTCAACCGCTTCCTGCTTGAAACCCTCGTCGAGCTGGTCTGCAACGACGACGACCAGCCCCGCTCCGGCTCGCTTGCCTGGGATCTCTTCGCCGGCGTCGGCCTCTTCTCCCGCGTATTGGCTCGCAGCTTTAACCAGATCGTCGCCGTCGAAGCCAATCCCACCGCCGTCGCCGACCTGCGCGCCGCTCTCACCAAACGCGGCTCTATCAGCACCGTCCACGAGTCCACCACGCTCGACTTCCTGCGCCGTGCCGTTCTCGATCGCGACCGCCCCGAGCTCATCGTCCTCGACCCGCCCCGTGCCGGCGTGGGCCTCGAAGCCTGCGAGCTGCTCGCGCGCATCGCTGCGCCCACACTCCTCTACGTGTCCTGCGATCCCACCACCCTGGCCCGCGACCTCAGCGCCCTTCAGCCCTTCTACAGCATCCGCGCCCTGCACCTCGTCGACCTCTTTCCCCAGACCTTCCACCTGGAAACAGTCGCCATCCTCGAGCGCCGCAACTAGACACGCGCCCCCGCACCCTCTACCCTCAACTCACGCACCATTGCGCTCTACACTCCACCCTCTACGCTCTATACTCTGTTCTTAGTCAGCGCTTCTCATGCCGGTTGTCGGTGCTGCCACATCCTGGTTGTACGACTCCCCTGTCGTCGAGCCGCTCAGGCTTCGCCGGGTTCCGCTGCTCACTGCGTGCGCCTGCTTCGCTCTGGGCGACCTCCTCGCTCTCCGCTGGCAACCGACCCTCCTTCTCGCCGCCGCCACACTCTTCCTCTTCGCGCTCTCGCTCATCAGCCTGCGCAAGGCTCCTCGCATGGCAATCGTCCCAACCTACGCCCTGTGGATCGCCATCGGCTGCTGGTGCGCCCAGATCGAGCCCGCGATCCCGCAACAGGCCGCGCTCCACCACCTCGCCGACGGACTTACCCGTGACGTCCAGGGCACCGTCATCCGCGTCCGCACGCTTCCTCCGCCGCCACGAAACTCGCCCCATCCCGCCTTCGAACCCAACGCGTGGGATGCCGACCCCGACCCCGATACGCAGTCCGTCGACATCGACATCCAGTCGGTCGAATACCTAACTCCCGACCTCTCCGTCATGCAGCCCACCACCGGCGGCATCCGCTTCACAGTCAATGGTTCGCAGCTCACCCTTCATTGCGGCGATCTCATCGACGTTCCGCTTCGCCTCCGCACACCCGACGTCTACCGCGATCCCGGCGCGTGGTCCTACGCCGACTACCTCCTGAGCGAGGGCATCGGCGCAACCGGAAGCGCCCGATCCTCACGCGTGCAAATTCTCCACACCGCACGCCCAACCCTCCGCTGCCGCATCTTCGCCGTGCAGGCATGGGCCTCTAACCGCCTCCAGTCCTTCACCAACTCCAACGCGATCCACCATCTCCCCAACGCGCTGCGTCTCACTCCCGAAGACGCGTCCATGCTCAACGCCATGCTCTTCGGCGATCGCACCCACCTCACCCGCGCCCTGCGCGAGGCCTTCGAGCGCACCGGAACCTTCCACCTCTTCGTAGTCTCCGGCCTGCACGTCGCCCTGTTAGCCGGCGGCCTCTTCTGGTTCCTGCGACGCCTCCGCCTCCCCCAGGGCGTCGCCGTTCTCCTCACCATCCTCGTCGCCTTCGCCTACGCCGAGCTCACCGGCTTCGGCATTCCCGCCCAACGCGCGTTCCTCATGACGGCGATCTACCTCGTTGCCCGCTGGCTCGACCGCGAGATCACAGCGCTCAACGCCCTCGGCGCAGCCGCCCTCGCCGTCCTCGTCCTCGACCCCCGCTCACTCTTCGAGGCCAGCTTCCAGATGACGTTCGTAGTCATCCTCGCGATTGCTGGCCTGGCTATCCCCCTCAGCGAGCGCCTCATCCTTCCCCGCCTGCGCGCACTTCGCCACCTCGACATCGTGCGCGCCGATGCCGCGGTTCCCCCACGCATCGCCCAGTTCCGCGTCCACACCCGCATGCTCACCGAACTCAGCGGCGATCTCTTCGGCCCTCGCCTCGCCAGCCTTCCCGCCTGGCTGCTCCGTGCTTTCTTCTGGACCTGCGAAGCCATCCTCATCTCCCTCACCGCCGAACTCTGCATGATCCTCCCCATGGCCATCTACTTCCATCGGGCCACCCTGCTCGCTCTCCCCCTCAACTTCATCGACATCCCCCTGCTCTCGGTGCTGCTCTGCGCCGCGATCATCACCTTCCTCGCCTCTCTGTTCAGCGCCTGGCTAGCCCTCATTCCCGCCGCGCTCACGGCACTCTTACTGCACCTCATGCGCTTCACGGTCGACCGCGTGCAAAACCTCACCATCGCCAATCTCCGCACCCCGGAGCCTGCTCCCATCGCGCTCGCGCTAGCCTGCGCCTGCATTCTCTACTGCTGCTGGGCTCTCCGCGCGCACCGCCGCACCGTCTTCGCGACCGGCGTTTTCGCGGCCCTGCTCGTCCCGCTCGCCGTTCTCTATCCAACCCCGCCGCGCCTCCATCCCGGCGCCCTCGAAGTCACCGCCATCGACGTAGGCCAGGGCGACTCCATCTTCGTCGTCAGCCCCGCCGGCCAAACCATGCTGGTCGACGCCGGAGGTCCCACCGGCCGCGGCGAAAACGCAGCCGCGAGCGTTTGGGACGTAGGCGAAGAAGTCGTCGCACCCTACCTCTGGTCGCGCCGCATCCGCCACCTCGACGTCGTCCTGCTCACCCACGCGCACTCCGACCACATGGGCGGCATGCCCGCCGTCCTGCGCGACTTCCATCCCCGCGAACTCTGGATCAGCATCGACCCCGGCGACTCTCCACTCTTCTACGCGCTACTGGCGCAAGCCCGCGCCCAGCACATGATCATTCGCCATCTGCACGCGGGACAGGCGTTTCCCTGGTCCGATCTCCAGACCACCGTCCTCGCTCCCGAATCGCCGTATGCCAACGCCGGCACGCCCATCAACAACGATTCGCTCGTCCTCCGTCTCGACTACGACCGTGCCAGCGTTCTGCTCGAAGGCGACGCCGAAGCGCCCAGCGAAGCAGCCATGCTGGCCAACCACCGCATCCAGCCCGCAACCCTCCTCAAGGTCGGACATCACGGCAGCCACACCTCCACCACGCCCGAGTTCCTCGCGGCCGTCTCGCCCCTCGACGCCGTCATCAGCGACGGCCAGCACAACACCTTCGGCCATCCCAGCCCCATCGTCATCGGCCGCCTGGCCGCGGCCCACATCCACACCTATCGCACCGACCTCCTCGGAGCCACAACCTTCCTGCTCACCCCCAGTGGAGGAATCTCCGTAGCATCTGCCGCGTCTAATTGGTAGCAGCATCACAGGCCAGGGTGATAGAAACACTGCAAGCGTCACTCGCTGCTGTTGCCGTTGCTTGCTGTTCGCCGTTGCTTGCTGTTCGCCGTCGCTTGTTGTTCGCCGTTGCTTGCTGTTCGCCGTTGCTTGCTGTTGCCGTTGCTTGCTTGTTTTTCGTCGTTGCTTGTTTTCGCCGTTGCTTGTTGTTCGTCGTTGCTTGTTGTTCGCCGTTGCTTGCTGTTGCCGTTGCTTGTTTTTCGTCGTCATCCTGAACGCAGTGAAGGACCCCCGTATTGGCCTCTGCTGTTGCACTTGCCTTTCTTTCCGTCATTTCCCCCGGGAATCTGCTTCTCCCGCCAACGCCGCACCACCCAAAGGAGCCGCGATTGCCAAACCCCGACCCAACCCCGAACACCCCAACCATCACCCCCACCGCTGTTTCCGCCGATGCCCAGGAAGAGGCGCGTCTTATCCGCCGTCTCCAACTCATGATGAGCCTTGTGCTGCAGACCATCGCACAAGACCATTCCCTCACCATCGACGACGCCTCCCAGATGATCGCCGACGCGCGTTCCGCCGCCCTCGCCATGTTCCCCGGCAAGGAGCTGGCCTACGACCTCATCTGGCGTCCCCGCTTCCAGCGCCTCATGCGCGAACGCTTCCGCATCATGTAGTCCGGCTCAAACCTTTTGCTCACGACCGCATCCACCTTCGCCGTCCGCGCGGGACTCAAGATGCTGCGCGCTCCGACCGCCCCGAGATCTCCGCGGCCCGCGCCTCCGCGAACGCCGCCGCTCCCAGCAACGCGCATGAGTCATCCAGGATCACCCGCACCGGCATCGCCTCCAGCAGCGGCGACAGCCTTCCCTTATCCAGGAACGCCTGCGCAAACTCACCACCTTGCATCGTCTTCAGAATCTTCGGCGCAATGCCGCCGCCCAGGTACATCCCACCGGCCGCCAGCACCTTCAACCCAACGTTTCCCGCCTCTGCGCCAAACGCCGCCACAAACATGCGCAGCGTCTCCGCGCAGATTTCACTCGACCCATCCTCCCCGCACTGCCCAATCACCGCATTCGGATCTTCCTTCTCCATGCGCTCGCGCAGCCACGCCGGCTCGTCCATCTTTTGATCGTCGCGCAAAAACGCGTAGACGTTCTTGATCCCAATCCCCGACACCACGCGCTCAAGGCTCACCCGCCCATTCAGCGTTCTCCGCAAGTACTGCAGCAGCGCAATCTCGCGTTCATTGCGCGCTGCAAAGTCGCAGTGCCCGCCCTCCGAAGCAATCGGCCGGTGCCGCTGCGTCTTCTCATCCCAGATCAGCAGCGCCTCGCCCAGCCCCGTTCCCGCCGACACCAATCCCCTGTTCCCCTCCGCGGCCGGGTCGCCCTTGAGCAGCGTGAACACTTTATCCGGCGCCAGCTCTGGAATCCCGTAGCCGTTGGCTTCCAGATCGTTGATCAGAAAAATATGTTCGATGCCGATCGACTTCTCAAGCTCGCGCTCATCCAGCGTCCACGGCAGGTTGGTCAGCTTCAGGCGTCCATTTCGAACCGGCCCCGGACACCCGAAGCACGCCGCAACGATCTCTTCCTTCGACCCCTCGGCCTGAGCCAGAAATGTCTTCACCACCTCATCGAGCGAAGCATGCTCGCTGGACGGGAACTTGTTCTCTCGAACCAGGCCCAACCGACCACCCACAAAGTTGTACAGCGCCAGGTGAACCTTCGTTCCGCCAACATCGCCCGCAAGAATCATCCGCAACCGCCCCACTCACTACTCACTACTCACTACTCACTACTCACTACTCTTAGATTTCCAGCGTACCAACGCGATATCCCTCGCCGGTTTTCTCCGCCGGTGGCAGCTTCGCCGCGGCAGCCTGATCCACTAAGAAGAGAAGCTTACCATTCGCCGGCCGGATCAGCTGCGATGGCAGCCGGTCCGGGTCTCTCGGCCCGGTCAATACCTCGGCCAGGATGTCCGTCTTGCCGGGCCCCTCGACCTCGAACACCACCTCTGCCGCATGATTGATCACCGGCCAGGTCAGCGATATCCGCCACACATCCTTCTGCGGCACATGGTTGGCAATCACCAGCCGCCCCAGCTCATTGAGCCCCTCGGTGTTCGGAAACAGCGACGCCGTATGCCCATCCTGTCCCATGCCCAGCGTCACCAGGTCGAACGCCGGAGTCTCCGCTCCCTCAAGCTTCAGCACGTTGCGCAGCGTGCTCTCATACCGGCTCGCCGCGACCTCAGGATCCAGCTCGCCTTCCATCCGAAACACATTCTCCGCTGGGATTGGCACCTTGCTCAGCAGCAGATCGCGCGCCACGCCATAATTCGACTCTGGACTTTCCGGCCCCACGCACCGCTCATCCACCCAGAACAGCTGCAGCTTGTCCCACGCGATCATCTTCGCAAACGGCCCCGCTGGATCTGCCAGCAGCTTGAACGTAGCCTGCGGTGTGCTGCCACCCGAGATCGCCAGCCGCGCCATGCCGCGCTTTGCCACCGCCGCCTCCACTGTCGTCTGAAACTTCCTCGCCGAAGCCAGCGCCATCTCCGCCGCCGTCGGCCAAACCTGATACGTCACCGTCACCAAACGCGCCATCAACCCACTCCACCCAAATAAATTTCAGACCCAACCAAAAGAGCGGTCGCAACGGCGTCTTCCCCGCCGCAACCGCTCTTCACTACTCACTACCCACTACTCACTACTCACTGTCCCTACAGCTTGTACCACTTCCGTCGATCCCGCTTCAGCAGTGCATCCGCAGCCGGAGGTCCCCAGCTTCCCGCATCGTAGTTCGGGAAGTCATTGGGCGGACGCTTGGCCCACGCCTCAAGAATCGGCGTCATCAGGGCCCACGTCGCCTCCACGCCCGAGCGATGCGCAAACAGCGTTCCATCGCCCAGCATCGCATCCAGCAGCAACCGCTCATACCCGTTCGCCGAGCTCTTGCCAAAGCTCTCCGCGTAGCTGAAGTGCATCTCCACGGGCATCACATTGGTCGTCGGCCCAGGAACCTTCGCGCCAAACATCAGCGAGATTCCCTCGTCCGGCTGAATGCGCATCTTCAGCACATTCGGCTGCACCTGGCTCTTCGCGTCGTCGGACTTGAACATATGCAGCGGTGGCTGCTTGAACACCACCGTCACTTCGGTCACGCGCTTCGCCAGCCGCTTGCCCGCGCGCAGATAGATTGGCACGCCCGCCCAGCGCCAGTTCTCAATCTGCAGCTTCATCGCCACAAACGTCTCAGTATTCGAGTCCGGATCCACGCGGTCTTCTTCGCGATATCCAATCACCCGCTCGCCATCCACGCGGCCCGGCCCATACTGTCCGCGCACCGTGTCTTCCACCTGGATCGGATCAATCGCGTTCCACACCTTCAACTTCTCTGTCCTCACGGAAGCCGACTCAAAGCTGTCCGGCGGCTCCATCGCAACGAAGCTCAGCACTTCCATCACGTGGTTCTGCAGCACATCGCGCAGCGCGCCCGCGCTCTCATAGAACGGCCCGCGCCCCTCAATGCCAATCGACTCTGCCGCCGTGATCTCCACGTGGTCAATAAAATTTCGATTCCAGATCGGCTCAAAGATCCCGTTGCCGAACCGGAAGACCAGGATGTTCTGCACCGTCTCCTTGCCCAGGTAATGATCGATGCGGAAGATCTGGTCCTCGTGCAATACCCGGTTGATGTCATCGTTCAACTTGCGAGCCGATTCCAGATCGGTTCCAAACGGCTTTTCGATGATCACGTGCATCCACTGCCCGGGCGCCTTCGACTTCGTCATCTCGTGCTTGCCCAACCGGTCCGTGATGTCGGCAAAATACTCCGGCGCCACGGCCAGGTAGAACAGCCGATTCCCCTTGGTGCCGACCTTCTCGTCGATGTCCGCCAAGAAACCCTTCAGCCGGTCGAAACCCTCATCATCATCGAAGTTGGTCGTGAAGTACTTCACCCGCTCCATGAACTGCTTGAGCTTCGGGTCATCCGCCTCCACGCCGCCGCCCTTCACAATCCCGTCTTCCATGTCTGCGGAGAAGTGCGCGGAAATATCCCGGCGCGCCACACCCACCACCGCAAACGACTCGGGCAACAAACCTTCCTGCTTCAAATGAAACAGCGCAGGCAGCAGCTTGCGCTTGGTCAAATCGCCGGACGCTCCAAAGATCACGACGATGCAAGGATCAGGAACCCTCTCCTGTTTCTTTACGCCGTGCTCCCAACCTGCCTGCATCCCTGCGTGTTTTACTTCGTTTGGCATCTACTGCTCCTTACCTGTCTTTTTCTCCTCGTTGAACCTGCGTCCATGCTTCCGGCGAACCAGGGAAACCATTCGCCGCCCACTGGTTGACTGGTCGCGACTACGTCTTCTTCACGGCATGGCCGCCGAACTCGTGCCGCATCACGGAGAGCATCCTGTCAGTAAAGTTATCGTCCTCGCGCGAACGCACCCGGCGTATCAGCGACTCCGTAATCACCGGCGCCGACACATTCAGGTCAATCGCCTCAAAGACCGTCCAGCGTCCTTCGCCCGAGTCCGGCACATACGGCTCCAGTCCATCCAGCGTCGGGTTTTTCTTCAGCGCATCGGCCGTCAGGTCCAGCAGCCAGGACCGCACCACCGACCCGTGCCGCCAGATGTTCGCGATCTGCGTCAGGTCCAGCTCCAGCGCGTGCTTCGAATTCATGATCGAGAACCCTTCGGCATACGCCTGCATCAACCCATACTCAATCCCGTTGTGTACCATCTTCACGAAGTGCCCTGCACCCGTCGGACCCGTCCGTCCCCAGCCCGTATCCTTCGTCGGAGCCAGCGCTTCAAAGATCGGGCGCAGCCGCTCAATCACGTCCTCGTCGCCGCCCACCATCATCGAGTAGCCTTCGGTGATTCCCCAGATCCCGCCCGACGTTCCCACATCCACAAACTCAAAACCCTGCGGCTTCAACTGCGCATAGCGCCGCTGCGAGTCCTTGTAGTTGGAGTTGCCGCCGTCGATAAAAATATCGCCCTTCTGCATCAGCGGCTTCAGCTTGGAGATCGTGTCGTCCACCGGGTCGCCCGCCGGCACCATGATCCAGATCGCGCGCGGCGCCTGCAGATTCTTCACCAGCTCTTCCAGCGAGTTCACCCCCACCGAGCCGGCATCATTCAGCTTCTTCACCGCATCGGCGGAAAAATCAAAGCCGACCACCTTGTGGCCAGCCAGGCGCAAACGCTCCGCCATGTTGCCGCCCATCTTCCCAAGTCCAATCAATCCGAGTTCCATGTTGCAACCGCCCTCACGCGGAAAGTACCACTTAGAGAGTAAACTCAATCGCTGTCAATGCCCAGCCTCACGTCTCAACTCCTCCGTTACACCCCCCGTTTTCAATCCTTTACCGCCCAACCCGCGAATTCCTCGCGTTACGAACAGATGGCCACCGCTGGACCCTTACCGAATATCGGAATAATCGGCCCCCAGCGTCGTCGCTTCCCACCCCGCCAGGTCATGCTGCAACGCCTCGATCTTCGCCTTCACCCGCGGAATCGTGCTCGCCCCCAGCAATAAATGCAGCGGCGGATGCTCAGCCTCCACCGCCTTCACAATCGCCTCCACAGCCTTCTGCGGGTCTCCCGGCTGCTTCCCATCCTGCTCAGTGAAATACGTCCGCATCTTGCCGGCCGTCTGGTCGTACTCCGGAATTCTGCGCTTCGCCTCGCCCCCCGCCTTGCCCAGAAACTTCGTCCGGAACGGCCCCGGTTCCACAATCGTCACAGCAATCCCCAGCGGCTTGACCTCCTGCGCCAGCGCCTCGCTCAAACCCTCCACCGCAAACTTCGTCGCGTTGTACAAACCAAATCCCGGCGACGCCACGAGGCCCCCAATGGACGAAAGATTCACAATGTGTCCCGACCCCTGCTTGCGCATCTGCGGCAGCACCGCCTGCGTCACCCGGATCAGCCCAAACACGTTGGCCTCAAACATGGGCCGAAACTCCTCCTCGGCCGATTCCTCCACCGCCCCGACCATCCCATAGCCCGCATTGTTCACCAGCACATCCACCCGCCCAAACTGCCTTACCGCCGCACTGACCGCGACGTCCACCTGCTTCTGATCCGTCACATCCATCGCCGCCACCAGCGCCCGCTCCGGATACCGCGTCCCCAGCTCCTGCAGTCCTTCCACCTTCCGCGCCGTCGCCACCACCCGCGCACCGTTGGTCAGCAGATGCTCCACCAACTCGCGCCCAAACCCAGTCGACGCCCCCGTTACCAGCCAAACCTTATCCGACTTCGCCACGTTGCTCATACGAGATGAGATTCTTTCCCCACCCCCCACGATGCAAACCCCCAAATCCCCGCGCGCTCTTCTCCCGTCCCGATGGACTCGCCCTACTTCGCGAAACTTCGCGCCTCTCTTCGCGCCCGTTGCGTCAAGGCCTTTGCCCTACCCTCTCCCCGCCCTACCCCACCAGCTCCGTCACGCCACCCTCGCCCGCCACCAGCACAAGCGACGCCATACCAAGAAACAGCCCATGCTCCACCACGCCAACGACTCCGCGAATCTCCGCCGCCGTCTCCTCCGGCTCCGGAATCGCCCTGCCAGCGCAGTCCAGTATGTAATTCTTCTCGTCCGTCAAATAGATCGAGCCATCCGGATGATGCCGCAACTTCGGCCGCAAGCCCAGATCATGCAGCTTGCGTTCGACCAGCGGCAGCGCCATCTTCACCACCTCCACCGGCAGCGGAAACCGCCCCAGCACCGGCACCACCTTGCTCGAATCCACCACCACCACAAACCTGTCCGCCGCGCTGGCCACAATCTTTTCCCGCAGCAGCGCGCCGCCGCCGCCCTTGATCAATGCAAGCTCCGGCCCCACTTCATCGGCGCCGTCGACATACAGATCCAGCTCCGGCAGCTCCGCCAGCGTCACCACATCCATCCCCAGCGACAGCCCCAGGTTGTGGCTCGCATCACTCGAAGCCACGCACCGAATCTTCAGCCCCGCCTTCACCCGCTCCCCCAGCGCCTTGATGAACATCACCGACGTTGTGCCAGTCCCCAACCCAACCCGCATCCCGGCCTCAACCAGCTCCGCCGCCCGCTTGCCAACCAGTGCCTTCGCCTCATCCTGCGTCATCAGCACAACTCCGTTCCCTGATCCCTGATCTCTAATCTCTGCAGTTAAGGGTCTTAGCCGCGGGCCCTCAATCGGCGAGGAAAGAAGGCCCACGGCTAAAACCCTGTCTGCAAAACCAGAAGGCGGCAGTCCATCGAACCGCCGCCTTCACGACTCACTACCCACTACGCACTAGCTCTTCTTCACCAGCTTCTTAGCGGCTTCCACAACATGTCCAACGGAAACCCCCAGCTTTTCCAGAACAATCGCTCCTGGAGCCGAAGCTCCAAAGCGGTCAATCCCGATCGCCACGCCGTCGCGGCCAATGTACTTCCACCAGCCCATCGTCGCTCCGGCCTCGACCGAAATCTTCGGCACGCCATGCGGGAAGATCGACATCTTGTAATCTTCCGTCTGCTCCTCGAAGATCCTGAAGCTCGGCATCGATACGACGGTCGCGCTGATCCCGGCATCCTTCAGTTCGAGCGCAGCCTTCAGCACCACTTCGACCTCGGACCCCGTCGCCACCAGCACAATGTCCTTGCCATATTGCTCGAGCACATATGCGCCCTTGCTCGCGCCCTCATAGATCTTGTACTTCGTCGCATCCAGCACCGGCAGATCCTGCCGGCTCAGCGCCATAAAGCTCGCCGACTTCCGCTCCAGCGCCAAACGCCAGCACGCCGCTGTCTCGTTCGCATCCGCCGGACGAAAATCCGTCAAGTGCGGAATCGCCCGCAACGACATCAGGTGCTCCACTGGCTGGTGCGTCGGCCCATCCGGCCCCAGGCCAACCGAATCATGCGTGAAGATATACAGCGAGTGCGTGCTCATCAACGCACCCATGCGCATCGCCGAACGGCAATAATCGCTGAACGTAAAGAACGTTGACCCAAACGGAATCAGCCCGCCATGCGCTGCGATTCCATTCACCGCAGCCATCATGCCGAACTCGCGCACGCCGAAGAACACGTTGCGGCCCACCGGATCCACATGGAAGCTCGGCGAGTCTTTGAAGATCGTCTTGGTCGAAGCCGTCAGATCCGCCGCCCCGCCAAACAACTCCGGCACCACCTTCGCAATCGCATTCATCACCACCTGGCCAGCGTTGCGCGTGGCCACGGGCTTATCCGTCGGGAAGCTGGGAATCGCCTTCTCCCAACCATCCTTCAGCTTCGCCTCCGCCGTCCGCGTGTACTGCTCACCCAGCTCCGGATACGCCTTCTTGAAGGCATCGAACTTCGCCTGCCACTCGGCCTGCGCCTTCTTGCCTTTCTCGACAGCCTTCAGCCAGTTCTTCCCAGCCTCTTCCGGCACGTAGAAGTTCTTGTCCTCAGGGAACCCGAGATTCCGCTTGGTCGCTTTGGTGTCTTCCGGCCCCATCGCCTCGCCGTGCACCTTGTTCGTGCCGGCCCGCGGGCTTCCGTAACCAATCACCGTCCGCACCCGAATCAGCGACGGCCGCGCCGTCTCCGCCTTCGCCGCCTTGATCGCCTCTTCCAACGCGACCAGGTCGTTGCCGTCATGCACCATCTGCACATGCCAGTGGTACGCCTCAAAGCGCTTGGTCACATCTTCGGTGTAGCTCAGCGCGGTCGGCCCATCCAGCGAAATCAAATTGTCGTCGTACAGCACAATCAGCTTGCCCAGCGCCAGCGTTCCCGCCAGCGAGCACGACTCGTGCGAGATCCCTTCCATCAAATCGCCATCGCCGCACAGCACGTACGTGTGATGATCCACCGGCGTGTGATTGTCGTGGTTGTAAATCGCGGCGAGATGCTTCTCCGCAATCGCCAAACCGACAGCCATGCCCAGTCCCTGGCCCAGCGGCCCGGTCGTCACTTCCACGCCCGGCGTGTCCCCGCGCTCCGGATGCCCTGGCGTCTCCGATCCCCACTCACGGAACTGCTCCAGCTGCGAAATCGGCAGGTCATACCCCGTCAAATGCAGCACGCCATACAGCAGCGCCGACGCGTGTCCGTTCGACAGCACAAACCGGTCCCGGTCCGGCCACAACGGGTCCTTCGGGTTGTACTTCATGAACTTGTGGTACAGCAGGTAGGCGATCGGCGCGTCGCCCAGCGGCGCTCCCGGATGCCCATTCTTCGCGGCCTCCACCTGGTCGACGGCCAGAAATCTCAAAGTATTGATCGACAACTGGTCCAACTCATCCTGTTGCCGCTGATCTAACGCCTCTTGCTGCACTTGTTCAATCATTCCTGTCCTCGAAAGAGAGATGCGCCGTTCCGCGCTTCACAACCGTTCAGATGCCCAGCCCCACCGAATGGGCACGTTTACCAGTGTACTCGCGCCGCCGTGAATGCCAACCCAACGCGTCCCCGGGCCGCTAAACTAAAGTCAGCATGGTCACCGTCGCCGCCTTCTACCGCTTCCTCGCGCTCCCCAACCCCGCAGCCCTCCGCGACGAGCTCCGTTCCACCTTCACCTCCACCGGCCTCCTCGGCACCACCCTCATCGCCCCCGAAGGCATCAACGGCACCATGGCCGGCTCGCCCGCGCTCATCGACCACCTCCTCCACCTCCTCGCCGACCGCACCGGCCTCAACCGCTCCGAAGTAAAATTTTCCACCGCCGAAGCCCCGCCCTTCCGCCGCCTCAAGTTCAAGCTCAAGCGCGAGATCATCACCTTCCGCAACGCCGCCGTCGACCCCGCCCGCCCCGGCCAATACGTCGACCCCGCGCACTGGAACGCCCTCCTCGCCGACCCCGAAGTCCTCCTCCTCGACACCCGCAACATCTACGAGTCCGCCATCGGCACCTTCGCCGGCGCCGTCACCCCTCCCCTCGACACCTTCTCCGACTTCTCCGACTACGTCCGCCAGCACCTCGACCCCGCCCGCCACCGCAAGGTCGCCATGTTCTGCACCGGCGGCATCCGCTGCGAAAAGGCCTCGGCCTACATGCTCCAGCAAGGCTTCCCCGAGGTCTATCACCTCAAAGGCGGCATCCTGAAATACCTCGAAACCGTCCCCACCGAATCCAGCCAATGGCAAGGCGCCTGCTACATCTTCGACGAACGAGTCTCCGTAGACCACGAAGATTTCCAAGCCCCCTAACGACGTCATAGACCACAAAGACTTCCAAGCCCCCTAACGACGTCATAGACCACGAAGACTTCCAAGCCCCCTAACGACTTTCAACACCCACACCGCCCGCACCGCCCTCAACCGCCGTTGCCGTTGCCCGTTTTTCGCCGTCATCCTAAGCGCAGCGAAGGACCCCCGTATTGGCCTTGGCTTTTGCTTTTGCTTTTGCCCTTGCCGTTGCCGTTGCCCGTTTTTCGCCGTCATCCTGAGCGCAGCGAAGGACCCCCGTATTGGCCTTGGCCTTGGCTTTTGCTTTTGCCCTTGCCTTGCCTTGCCCTTGCTCTTGCTTTTGCCCTTGCCCTTGCCCCAACGCTTTGCTTCTAGGTACCCCCAGGCTTCAGCCTTGGGTCTCATACACCCACAAGCCTAGGGGCTTTAGCCCCTGGAGTATGACTTCCTTTCCCCGGAATTCCCTCCACGAAGGCAAAACCAATTCGTCCGACACCACCAAACTCTCGCGCCTCGAAGAGAAGATCGGCGCCGTCGGCACCGATCGAACCCCCGCCGGCCTGACCCGGATCCATACCGCCGCCACGATCACCCCCGAAAGGAGACCGCCCTCCCTGCCTTGAATTAACCTCCAACACGACCAGCAACCACCATCGCATTTAGGACTACAATTCGCGCATGCATTGGCTCCAGGAGCACCGCTTCTGTATAGGCATTCTGGCCGATTCGCTAACCTTTCTCGGCGGCCTCTTGCTGGCTCGCGACGCCATCAACCGGTTGCAGGATTTGAAAAACAAGCGCATCGATGAGGAGTTCCGCCGCACCTTTCCCAAGCTCAATCTCACCGACCAGGAATGGCGCGACGCGATCGCCGCCATGTGGTGGACCGTCGGCGGGTTTGCCCTCATGGTCGTTGGTTTTGCATTCCAGCTGCTGCTGCGCTTCGCCGGCGATTGATGCGTCGGAACATCCGACTGGCGGATTTTCCGATAATCCGCTATGCTATTTCAAGGGATGGATGCTATGCCCACCAGTGAGTTTCGACTTTCAATCGGCGCCAAGCGGCAGCTAACCCTCCCTGCCGAGCTGCTCGAGCAACTCCAGGTTCCCGAGCGCGGCGAGTTGTTGATTCAGGTCATCGGCGATCACGCCGTAGTCACGCCCCTTGTCAGCGTGCCACGCGCACAGCTGCCCGAAGAGCTGCGGCGCACCTTCGAATCGCGTCGCGGCCCTCACCCATCCGACATCCCCTTGGCGCAATTCTTGTCCGAGGTTGGCTACAAAGAAACAGCTCCACAGGCCGCCGCCCCGCCCCGGATGTCGATACGGGAGCGTTTGGCCAGTCAAACCCCCAACGAGATCGAGGCACTCCAGCAGGCTTCTCCGCACCGCACCCGGCGGCGCTTTACCCCCCTCTCCAAGGAGCGTCCCATGCGGCTGACGGTGCGTGAGAAGCAGGTGCTGCAGCAGGTAACCAACGCGCAATCTGCGCGGCAGATTGCAGAGACCCTCGGCCTCGCAGAATTCACCGTGAAATCGAATCTCTCCAGCATTCAGCGGAAGTTTGGAAAGTTGCTGTCGACCTCGCCCGACGAAGTCCGGTCCGCCGGCAGCTAAGTACAGGCTCCCCAAATATCCTTCTTTCAGAGTCGTTTGCTACAATCTCGCGCATGTCCTGTGTAGTGGATGTCGCTCGACCCCTGAAAGCCGAGATTCTCCATTACTCGCCCAAGGTTCGTAACGAGATTGGCAGTGACCTGCTGGCCCTCCAGGAAGATCCTCTGCCCGCGGATCGTGCCGATCTCACTCGCCCGTATGGCTATTTCCATCAGCTACCCTGCGGGTATTACGTGTCGTGGGAGTTGATCGGCGACCAGCAGGACCTCCTCCTTCTCATTCTTACCGGCACCTGCCGCAACATCACCGTCCGCATACTCGGGGCCGGCGAGGATCCTCCCGCCCCGACCCTCTAACCTTGTCAACCCCCCTGCCGCCCACCCTCCGCCCCAACCCGCTGATTCCAAGCCAGATAAAACTTCTCAAAACTTGGCATAGTTACCCCCCGCCAGTCACTACAATTGAAGTAGGGATGAATCCCGCCAAACCCACACAAGCCTCCAAAACAAGATCGGTGCAGTAACGACGGTACTTTGCCCCGTAACCCGCCTGCTTAGACTACTTTACGGGCGAAATATGACTTGGCAGGGGGGTACCTTGGCCTCTAAGCCGTCTGCTGAGACTACTTTGCGGGCAAAGTATGACTCGGAAGGGGGGGGGGTACCCACAACTCTCCGGCCACCGCGACTACACCTTCAACCCAATCAGCCGCATCAGCTCCACCCCATTGCTCTTCATCGCCACGCCCTCCCGCAGCGAGAAGTCAAAGCGCATCTGCCCGTCCACAATCTCATCCTGAAAGTGCATATTCTTCATGGCCCCCTGCGGCAATCCGACCATCTCTGCCAGCGCGAGGTCGTGCGTGGTCACCATGCCAATCGCGCCGGCCTCCACCAGCTCCCGAACCACGCCCTCGGCTCCCACGAGCCTGTCCTTCGAGTTCGTCCCCTGCAGCAACTCGTCCAGCAAAAACAACATGCCGTCTTTACCCGCGCCTTCCGCTAGCGAGCAAATTCTGCCCAGCTTCTCTATCTCGGCATAAAACCGCGAGTGGCCTTCCTGCAGCGAATCATTCAGCAGCAAGCTCGCGCCAATCCTCAGCGGCGTCAGCCGAAACCTCTTCGCCCGCACCGGAGCTCCACACATCGCAAGCACCGTGTTCACGCCCAGCGTGCGCATCAGCGTACTCTTGCCGCTCATGTTCGACCCGGAGATCAGCAGCACGCGCGTCTCGCCGCCAATCTGCAGACTGTTCCGCACGCACTTCGCCGCCGCAATCAGCGGATGCCCCATCGCCTCGGCATCCACACCAGCGCCCTCGCGCTCGAACTCCGGAAACACATCCGCCGGATGCTCATACGCATACATCGCCAGCGAGTTCAGCGCCTCCATCTCGGCGACGGCTTCAATCCACAGCCGCACCGCGCCTCCATGCTCCCGCCTCCACCGCTGGATCGCCCAAGCCACCTGCACCGAATACATCAGCGGCAGATTCAGCCCCTTCACAATCATGTTGTCCATCGAGTCGCGCCATTGTCCGAGCTTCCCAAGCTTCCCAATCGCCACCGACCCGGCGATCGTATGCGACGTCAGCTTTCGCTTGATCTCCACCAGTCGTTCCGACGCGAACGTCTCCGCCTCCATCACCTCCAACAGCGACGCCAGCAACTGCATATTCCTCACCGCAGCATCGGTGCCCTCGAGCACAGCCGTGATCCTCTTCTCGAACGGCCGTCGCACCAACTTCTCCGCCACCAGCACCACCAGCAGCAGGCCCGTTACGTCGCTGGGCGTTATGGATCCCGGCTGTCCCAGGCTCCCGCCCAGCCACAACCAGACTCTCGCACCCGACAGGACCGCGAACAGACCAGCCAGCACGCCCGCAACCCATGGCATCCAGCGCTGCGTCAGCACATCCTCGGCCGCAGCCCACTCCCGGAGCGCCTCTGCCTGCACACCCACTGCAGCCGTCTCGCCCGCCACGCCCATCCGCTCGCGCAGATCCACCCGCCCGCGCAGCTCCTCGATGGCCGCCTGCCGCCGTAGAACCTCGGCCACCTCCGCCGGCTCCAACAGCCACGTCAGCAGTGTCTCCTCGCCCATCCGTGTCCGCGCGCGGCACAGCAGTTCGAACATCCCACCCCGCCCCACAACATCCAGGTCCCCCGCATACAGGCTCGCGGCCAGCCGCCCCCGCACCGCCGCGGAGAGTCCCGCAGTCTCGCGTACCTCCAACCCAATCCAGCGGTCTTCAATCCGCGCAATCCCTCGGCGATAGATCTCGCCCGCCCGCTGTGCCGAACCAAGCCGCCGCGACACCCTTCCCTGCCACACCCCCAGGGCAATGAACAGCCCGATCGGAATCGCAAGGCACCAACGCGGACCTTCGCTCAGGAAGATCGTGAACCACGCCACGCCCAGAAACAGCACGACCGCGGCGAGCCGCAGCCAGCCTAGCCACAGGTGCAAAGCCTTAAGTTTTGCTGCTTGCTCTTCATGCGCCTGCAACCGCCGCTGATATTCCTGCAGGGGTCCAGCCGGCGCGGACCCGGCACTCACAGCTTCATTCATCAGTCCATTATGGACGCGCCAGGTCATCCTCCTCGGCGCGTCCTCGATGAAGTTCTTCTGCGCGGCTTATGCGATAAGTCTCCGTCGCACGACTCCCGCAAAGCCCATCAAGCCCGTGCCCAGCAACAACAGGCTCTGCGGCTCTGGCGTCACCGTCGTACCCGGCGCCTGGTCCAGCGTCGTCTCACCCACCTGCACCACGTACTGCGAGGTCTGCACCACAGTGAAGTTCACAATCCCGGTTCCCAGCGAAGCGATCTGCCCTGCCGTCAAGTCATCGGACCACGGCGTCGGTATGCCGGAGATATCTTCATAGCAGACGCCGAACTCCGTGCAACTCGCCACCAGGATGTTGCCAAGATACAGGTTCTCGCCAGCCGACGACGAAAGGTTCGGCGTGTCCGCGCTCCCAAACGATCCCGTCAGATCGATCGACGTATCGCCCGCCAGAATGTTGAACGTTCCAATCACCGTCGGCGGCTGATACGGCCCCGGATCGGGGAAAAAGTTGTAACCCTCGTAGGAAGGGAGTGTTTGAATGTTGTCTGCTTTCGCATAGGTCGTTCCAGCAAGGGCTGCGAGAGAGAGGACTACCAGGAACATCTTCATGAAGAACTCCAGGGATGAGATCACGGCGTGAGCCAGCGTTCAAGAAGGCGCTCGCGATATAGGATGCAGCAATCGGTGCACCGCGAACGTGAATCGTCAAACCTCTCGATTTGCCCGAAATTCGCTACGAAGAAGGTGCGTCCAGCGTCGCATTCTGCAAGAGTTTGCAGTCCTCTGAGAAAAAAATTCTCCTCACCCTCGCTGCGATGTGAAGCTAGTGCTCTGGGGCCGAGGCAGAATTCGTTGCTCCGGCTATTGGGCTCCAACCTCCCCGCAACGTCCCCACCTCGTTCCTATTCCCTCAGATCCATGGAACCACAAGGCGGCTTCGGGCGTATCCTCATGTCGTATCCCAAACGACCGCGCGCCCCTGCGTCCCATGCGCGCTGGAGGATTCATGACCCGCACACTTCGCTCCCTGACCACCTTCGCCGTAGCCGCGCCCATCGCCTGCCTCCTGCTCTCCGGCTGCCACGTCACCGAGGACGACCACGGCGACCACAAGAACGTCAGCATCGGAACTCCCTTCGGCTCCATGAAAGTGAATACCAACAAGAATGGGACCGACACCGCCTCCATCGGCATCACGGCCTACCCCGGCGCCACGCCCATCAACGACAAGGACGACGACAACTCCAACAACGCGAACGTCACCATGAACTTCGGCCCCTTCCATCTCGGTGTCAAGGCTGCTGACTTCCAAAGCTCCGACCCCTCCGACAAGGTCATCGCCTTCTACACCAAGGATCTCGCGTCCCGCTACGGCAGCGTCATCGAGTGCCGCGGCCACAACTCCGTTGGCTCCGTCAATCGCACCTCCCAGGGCCTCACCTGCAGCGATGACGAGCACACCCACATCAAGACCCACGATGGCGACCACAAGGGCTTCTCCATCACTAGCGGCGACTCCGCCGCCGACATCGAGCTGCGCTCCGGCTCCCCGCAGCATCTGCACATCGTCGGCATCGAGCCCCGTGACGGCGGCACCAAGATCGGCCTCGTCTCCCTCGATCTCCCCTCCGATCTCTCCAATCACGACAGTAAAGACAGCGAATAGCCAGCAAGAACAGCGAATCGTCCAGCCGCGCTTGCTGCCCGGCCAGCTATACACCATCAGGGAGAATGCTCTACCCTTCAAAGTAGTGAGTCCCCGCATCTGTTCCCGCTGTCACGCCGTCCTGCATCGCGAAGATGAGGGAGCCCTCGTCTATTGCTGGAACTGCGGAGCACCGCAGGTGCAGCTCTCCGAAGAGCTCCGCGACCAGATCGATCAGCAGATCACTGCCCAGCATGCCGCCGCCAATCCTCTGGCCGAGCCCCTCGCGCAGCCCATCACCCCCAGCCATGCCGTCGTCTGGCGCGGCGCCATCCAGACTGCCGGCCTCGCAGCAGCCATCGCCGCCGGCCTCGCCCTGCTGTCGTTCGCCCTTCCCCCCGTCACGCTGCTCTCGCTCTTCTGGTTCATCTCCGCGCCCATCATCGTGATGGGCCTCTACAGCTCCCGCTTCCGCAAGACCCACATCACCGCCGGCTTTGGCGCGCGCCTCGGCCTCCTCACCGGCCTCTTCATCCTCATTGTCACCTCCACGCTCAACACCATTGGCCTCGTTCTCCAGCGCTTCGTCTTCCACTCCACCGCCGAGCTCGACACCCAGATCGACAAGCTCTTTGCCCAGGTGCACGCCAACTTCGCCACGCAATCGCAACAGTCCGTCAAGATCATGAGTGACATGCTCGCCATCCCGGAGTTCCGCGCCGGCATCCTGCTCAGCAGCATCTTCTTCGGCCTCACCCTCTATCTCGCCTACTCCGCCACCGCCGGCGCCTTCGCCGGCTACCTGCGCTCCCGCTCACCCCGAGCCTGACCTCCCTGCCATTCTCCCGATACTCGCCCACCTCCCTCTCCCACGCGCGCTGACCGGTACCCTCCGCTGCTATCATGAAGGGCAAACCATGAGCGATCTCACCCAGTCCGCCGCAGCCTCTCCCTCCGCCTCCAAGCCGCAACTCCGCGAGAAGGGCCGCCTCATGTCCGCCTCCGAGATCGAGCGCACCCTCGTCCGGCTCGCGCACGAGATCGTCGAGCGCAATAACGGCAGCGACAACCTCGGCCTTATCGGCATCAAGCGCCGCGGCGTTCCCCTCGCCCAGCGCATCGCCAGGCTCATCGAGACCATCGAGAAGTCTCCCGTCGATACCGGCGTACTCGACATCAGCTTCTACCGCGACGACCTCTCCACCGCCGGCCCTCGCCCCGTCGTCGAAAAAGGCGACATCGGCTTCGACGTCAACGGCCGCGACATCATCCTGATGGACGACGTCCTCTACACGGGCCGCACCATCCGCGCTGCTCTTGATGCGTTGTTTGACCAGGGCCGCCCCAAGAGCGTCCAGTTGCTCGTCCTCATCGACCGCGGCCACCGCGAGCTTCCCATCGAAGCCCGATTCATCGGCCGCACCATCCCCACCTCCCGCCGCGAAATCATCGAAGTCAAACTCCGCGAAGTCGACAACGATGAACAAGTAATCCTCGTCGAACTCGCCGACTGAATCTCCCGCCCCAACAGGGAGAAGAAGGCCAACAGCCCGACAGATCACAGCCTGGGGCGAAGCCCTAGGGACCCTCCGTTCAAGCAAGTAAGGGCCAACGGCCCGACAGATATTAAAGGGGGCCAACGGCCCCCGGCCCCCCAAGCCATCGCAAACTCTAATCTCTGCGTCCTTCACAATCGCCATCGCATCTGCATCTGGAACCAACCCCATGAGCCAGGAATCCCTCAACCAACTCGACAACGAGCTAGACGCCAGCACCGTCGAAGCCGTTCCCGTGCCTGCTCCTAACGCCGGGGTCCCCGGACAGCTTGCTGGCGGGGGTGGAAACGCCCCCGAACCCCTCAGCATGCGCGCCGTCCTCCGCGTCGTCACGATGCGCCGCCTCTGGTACGCCCAAATCGTCTCCACCTTCGGCGACTTCCTCGCTCTCTTCGCGGTCATCACCTACATGACCTTCCGCCTGCACGCCACACCGCAGCAGGTCACCGGCATCCAGATCGCCTATCTCCTCCCCATCGCGCTCATCAGCGTCCTCAGCGGCGTCTTCGTCGATCGCTGGCCCGTCAAAACAACGCTCGTCACCAGCGACTTTCTCCGCGCCGGCCTCTGCCTCTTCCTCCTTCTCGTCCACAGCGTCTACGGCTTTTACGCCGCGCTGGCGGCGATCAGCGTCGTCTCCAGTTTCTTCAGCCCCGCGCAGGGCGTTGCCATCCGCTCTGCCGTGCCGTTGCATGGACTCCGCTCAGCCAATGCGCTCATGCAACAGGTCATGTTCATCATGCGCATCATCGGCCCGTCCATTGCGATCCTGCTGGTCGGTGCCTTCGGCGCCAAAGTCTGCTACTACCTCGACTCCGCCAGCTTCATCGCCTCCGGCTCGCTCATCGCCTCCCTCTCCCTGATTCTTCCCCGCAAGACCCCGCCTGCTCCAGTCGACGGCCAGCCGGCCGTCCAGGAAAAAACCGGCATCCCCCGCGTCCTCGCCGACATGAAGGTAGGCGCCGGCTTCATCTTCCACCACGCCGGCCTTCTCTTCGTCATCTTTGCCCTTGCCGCCGCCATGTTTGTGATGGGCTGCTTCGGCCCACTCATCGCCGTCTATGTTCGCGACGTCCTGCACGCCCTCACCAAGACCTACAGCATCGTGAGTGCCATGATTGGCTTCGGCCTGCTCATCGGCGTCAACACCCTCAACGCCTTCGCAAAGAAGATGAGCAACACCCTGCAGGTCTACCTCGGCCTCGGCGGCATCGCCTTAGGAACCCTCCTGCTCGCAACCATCCCAACCGTCGCGACCACCATCCTCGGCTGCTTCCTCATCGGCTTCTCCACCGCCGGCATCATCGTTCCGTCACAAACATTAGTGCAGCAGGAGACCCCACCCGAGCTCATGGGCCGAGTCGGTTCCACCCTGATGTCCGCCATCTTCACCGCGCAGATTCTCGGCCTGGTGCTCTCCGGCATCCTCGCCCAGCACACCAGCATCCGCGGCGTCTTCGGTCTCTGCACCGCGCTTCTGGTCGCGCTCATCGTCGCCGGCAAGCTGTGGATGGAACCTGCCGAACACCCCGCCCTCACCTGATCGTTTCTTCGCGCTATTTCTTGGCGAACGATCGCACCAGCACAACCATGTTCCACAGATCATCGTTCTTCGCCCGGTCACCCTCCGCCGGCATCTGGCCGTCGCCGTTCTTGATGATGTAGAACAGCTCCCCATCGGTCCTCGCCTGCAGCGCCGCGGGATCGCTCCAGTCCTTCAGATCCATCTTCAATTGCACGGCAAGTTCGCCCTTTCCGTTGCCGTTGGCTCCGTGGCACATCGCGCAATCGTAGCCGTACATCTTGGTCGCATGCGCCCTTCCTTCGCTCGTTGGCTTGACCGGGTTCGTCAGGTGTACGGCTTCGGGAGGAATTACCAACGGGGCTGGTGCAGCCGCAGGTTGTTGCGCTGCTCCCGCAATGAAAAACAGGGAAAGCAGCAAAAACGGAGGAAACATAGAACGCTCCTGTTGAGTAGCGCCCTAACTATACCCTTGGTTGGGGCCACCCGCCAGTTCCATACGTCCCCAGCCTCCCACCCTCCACCCCGCCCGTCAGTGACTTCCATCACCCCGCCGCGTCTTCCACCCCTGTCGCACGCCGAATCAATCCTTCGACACCGCCGCCCGCGCAATCAACACCGCGGTATACGCCGCCCCAAACCCGTTGTCGATGTTCACCACCGTCACATTCGGGCTACACGAATTCAGCATCCCCAGCAGCGCCGTCGCGCCGCCAAACGAGCCGCCATAGCCCACCGACGTCGGAACCGCAATCACCGGAACCCCCACCAGCCCGCCCACCACCGAAGGCAGCGCCCCCTCCATCCCCGCACACACCACCACCACATCCGCCGCCGTCAGCTCGCTCCGCACCGCCAGCAGCCGATGCAGTCCCGCCACGCCCACGTCATACATCCGCGTCACCCGCGCACCAAACGTCTCCGCCGTTACCGCAGCCTCTTCCGCCACCGGCAGATCGCTCGTCCCCGCACACACCACCGCAACATGCCCCTGCGTTTTCTCCGACGCCGGCGTCTGCCGCAAGCTCACCGTTCGCGCCATCGCGTTATGGATAGCCCCGGGATACGCACCCACCAGCGCTTCTGCAGTCCCCGCCTCGACCCGCGTCACCAGCACATCCACGCCATCGGCCAGCAGGCTCCCAAAGATCGCCAGTGTCTGCTCCTGCGTCTTGCCCGCCGCATAGATCACCTCCGGCAACCCGCTGCGCAGGCTGCGATGATGATCCACACGCGCATGCCCCAGGTCCTCAAACGGCAGCGACGCCAGCCGCTCCGCCGCCGCCGCCGGCGACATCCCCCCGCGCTCCACCTCCGAAAGGATCTTCAGCAAATCATTTCGCTTCATGACGCGACCTTGCCCCCGGCCTTCTCCCTCTCCCCGGCCGCATACGCCGCAATCGCCGCCTGCTGCACGTGCTTCAGCGGAACATCACACCGCACCGCGGCAGCGCGGCAGTCTTCAAACTCAGGCGCCGCATTCATCACTTCGCCATCCAGCTTCCCAATCTTCATGCGAATCTCCCCATACGGCGTCTGCACCGCAAGATGATGCCGCTCCAAACAACTGCGCTCGTCGCGACGAATCCGCATCCCCAGCGTGCTCGTCTCGCGCAAAATTAATCGCTCCAACTCCGGCCGCTTCGCCTCGCCGCACAGCACCGTCAGCAGCGTCCCCGGCCTGCCCTTCTTCATGATCACGGGAGTCAGCATCACATCCATCGCGCCCGCGGCCAGCGCTCGCTCCGCCACCCACGCCAGCACTTGCGGCGACAAATCATCCAGCGCCGTCTCCAGCACCGTCACCGTCTCCGTCTTCGCTCCGCCGTTCACCTCACCAACGCTGATCCGCAGCGCATTCGGAAATCCCTTCGGATTCCGCGACCCCGCGCCATACCCAATCCGCTCCACGCTCATCGCCGGTTGCGCTCCAAACACCGGCTCCAGCATCCGCACCAGCGCCGCACCCGTCGGCGTCACCAACTCCTTCTGCACGTGCGCCGAGTACGTCGGAAACCCGCGCAACAAATCCGCCGTCGCCGGAGCCGGCACCGGAAACGTTCCATGCGCGCACTCCACCATGCCGCCCCCCACATTCAGCGCCGAGCAATGCCACGCATCCACCTTCAAATGCTCAATCCCCGCGCAGGCCGCAACAATATCGACGATCGCATCCACCGCGCCCACCTCGTGAAAGTGAATCGCCTCAACTTCCACGTTGTGAATCTTCGCCTCCGAAGCCCCCAGCAACTCGAACGTTCGAATCGCACGCGCCTTCACCGCCTCCGCCAGCGGCGCCTTCCGAATCAACGTGCGAATCACCGACAGCGAGCGCCCATGCACATGCTCATGCGTGTGCGAGTGTCCATCCTCATGCGTGTGTCCATCCTCATGCGAATGCGCGCTTCCATCCTCGTGACTGTGAGTATGCGTATGCGAATGATCGGCCCCATGTGCATGACCGTGCGCTGCGTGCGACGCTACCTCTTCCGCCACAGCCGCGCCCTCCATCACCTGCACCCGCGTACACGAAATCCCGCTGCGATCCACCGTCTCAATCTTGAGCCACGCGCCCAACTCCAGCGCCGACGTAGCCTGCTCCAGCACCTCCGCCGGAACTCCCGCATCGATCAACGCACCGAGCAACATATCGCCGGCAATCCCGGCAAAGCATTCTAAATAAGCAATCCGCATGAACTCTCTTTCACTGGTGGAACGAAATTTGTAAGGTGTCGAAATCCGCAACGGATAATCCGCCCTACCCCGCCTGGCCAATCGCCGTAACCGGCAGCACATCATTCATCGACCCCGACCGATACCCCTGCGTATCCAGCGTGACATACAAAAATCCCGCGCCACGCACCGCCTCCGTCATTCGATCCATCACACTCAACGTCAGCGCCCGCTCAAGATCTTCTCGCGCAATCTCAATCCGCGCAAGATTTCCATGGTGCCGCACCCGCACCTGCGCAAATCCAAGCGCATGCAACGCCTCCTCCGCACGCTCCACCTGCGCAAGATTCTCCGCCGTCACTTCGCGCCCATACTCAATGCGCGACGACAAACACGCACTCGCCGGCTTATCCGCCAGTTCCAGCCCAGTCTCCCGCGCCAGCGCCCGAATCTCGCTCTTGCTCAGCCCGGCATCCACCAGCGGCGCCAGCGCTCCATGCATCGCCGCCGCCTTCTGCCCTGGCCGGAACTCCCCGCGATCATCCAGATTCATTCCGTACGCCAGCCGCTCAAACCCCAGCCGCACCCGCGTCTCTTCCATCTGCGTAAACAACTCGCTCTTGCAGTGGAAGCATCGCTGCGCATCGTTGCGCGCATACTCCGGCTTCTCCAGCTCGTTGGTCCGCAACACGCGCACAGGAATGCCATGCCGCTCGGCGAACGCCATCGCATCCGCCAGCTCCTTGCGTGGCAGCGAAGGCGAATCCGCAATCACCGCCAGCATCCGCTCGCCCAGCGCTGCGTGCGCCGCATACGCCAGGTACGCCGAGTCCGTGCCGCCCGAGTACGCCACCAGCAACGAACCCACCGCCGCAAGATTCGCCTGCAACAACTCCGATTTGTCCTTCAAATCCATCGTGCTCAGCCTTTGCTGCGATCAGTAAATCGGAAGAAGAGCGACTGCTTCGCCACCGGCGCCGCAAGCTCATTGATCGAAGCCATCTGCGTATGCGACAGCGGCGTAAATTCACTCGCCAACCGCACATTCTCCTCCAGCTGCGCCACCGAATCGCAACCGATAATCACCGTGCTCACCGGGTGCGTCAGCGTAAAGTACATTGCCTCGCGCATATTAATCACTCCCCCGCGCGTCGCAATCGCCGACCCTTCCCACGAGTGCTGCTGCTTCTCCAACGGCGGCGGCGTCCAGCTCGTAAGCAGCCTCCCACGCGCCGGAACCTTCATCCCGATAATGCCCATCTGCTTCTCCACCGCCAACGGCAGCAGCGCATCGGAAAAACTATAGATGTGCGAATCGGCAGCATTCAGCGCCAGCAGAATCGTATCGAAGGGATGCCGGTTGATCGCGTCCATCAGCGCATCAGGCCGATAATGCCCCGTCACGCCAAGGAACCGCACCACCTTCTGCTCCTGCATCTCGATCAGCGCTTCCATCGCGCCGCCCTTCGCAAAAATCGCATCCACATCTTCCGGCAGCCCCACATCATGCAACTGCCACAAGTCCACATGGTCTGTGTTCAGCAGCTTCAGCGACTTCTCGATCATCCGCAGCGAACCCTCGCGCGTCCGCTCCTTGGTCTTCGTCGCCACAAACGCCTCGTTGCGACGCCGCTTCATCACCTGGCCGTAATACTGCTCGCTCCAGCGCTCAGGCCCGCCATAAATCGACGACGTATCCACATAATTCACGCCCAGATCCAGCGCGCGCTCAATGATCGGCACCGCCACATCAAAGTTATTTGCCCGCTCCAGCGCCGCCTGGCCACCCAGGCTGAAGATGCCAACCTTGTACCCCGTCTTCCCCAAATTACGCGTCGGCATCGCCGTCAGCGTTCTTGGATTATCCGGAAGCGCACCAAACTCTTTCGCTGCCTGTGCGTGCGCCGGCATCCCAGCCTGCGCCAGCAACCCGGCAGCCAGCGCTCCACTCTTCTTCAGAAAACTACGGCGATCTCCAGCATTCGGCGAATTGCTCACGGGCCAAGCCTCCAGGTTCTACTGATTCCCGATTCTATTCCAGCCACAGGATTCGTGATTACCGCGGGCTTCCGCCAGGATCCACGCTGGCCACAGGAGTCTGCGTTACCGGTAGCGGTTGCCGTGTTGGTTCAGCGGAGGGCACCGTCGGCTCCGTCGTCTCTTCGTCCCCAATCTTGAAAACCGGCGTGCCCTTGGGCAGCTTCAGTCGACCATCCACCAGGTACGCCACCACCACGCCGCCCGTCACCTCGGGCGCAAGAATCGTCAGCGGAATCAAATACTTCTTGCTCTTCACCAGCGACTCCGTCACACCATCCACCGCGTGACTGCGCGGAATCGTGCCCGGCACCTGCGGAATTACGAACGCCCGCATGTTCACGTCCGGATACTTCTCACCGTAACCCACCAGCGAACGCGCCACCTGCTTCGGCGTCATCAGCCCCACATCCGCAATGAAGTTGCGATGAATTGCATGCGGCATATAAATGTCCAGCACCATGCGCGAAAAATCTGCACAGTTATGAAAGAACAAGTTGAAGTGCCCCACATTCTTGCGGTCGTTAAAGATCGCGATGAACCGCTCATCCTGCTCCGCCGTGCTGTCCACCTCGAACCCATGCATCGTCCGGATATACGACTCGCCCACCAACTCGTTCCACTCACCCTTGGGCGCTTCCCCCTTTTTGTTATCCGGAGCCAGCTCCATCAGGTGCGCCCGGCGATAGGCATCCTGCAACGCCCACACCTGCGCCCGATCCGCAGTCGCTGGAATCTCCTTCACATCATCCACGGCATACAGGTACCCGACCAGCGGCACCGCAATCCAGTCATAGCCATCCATCTTGTGATACCGGCTGATCACCACGCCATACTCTCCCGCGTGGCAAGCTCGAAGAGACGTCGGCGAATCAGCGCAGACGTGGTTCAAATAAATCGCCGCATGGCCGGTCGGATTCATCGCGCCAAATGCGCCATAAGGCTCTTCCATCAACAGCGCCACGCCCGCGTGCGCCGTCCCAGCCGTCACCAGCAAGCACCCCAGCACACAGCCCAGGACTGCCATCCTCCGTCGAAGCATTCGGTTGCCGTGCCGCACCACTGCCTCGCATTTGTCCATATGTATTTGGATGCAAATGGTCGCCTCGCGGCCAACGAGACCCTCTTCGCGCACACTATCCGCGCCACAATTCAAAGGACTTAGCCCCCAAATGGAATGACCGCGGAACTCTCCCATCTCCGAAAATAACAGCGAACCCCGCCCCCACCGCGGGGCCCGCCGAAGAACCTCTACGCGTTGTACGTGGACGACGACACGCGCCCGCCATGCCCCGTCCAGTTGGTATGGAAGAACTCGCCACGCGGCTTGTCGGTCCGCTCATACGTGTGCGCGCCAAAGAAGTCGCGCTGCGCCTGCAGCAGATTCGCCGGCAATCTCGCCGTGCGGAACCCATCGTAGAACGCGAGCGCCGTCGAGAACGCCGGAGTCGGCACCCCCAGCTCGATCGCCTTGATCAGCGCCTTCCGCCAGCTTCCCTGGTACTTGTTCAGCGCGCTCGAGAAGAATTGATCCAGCAGCAAATTCTCCAGGTTTGGATTCTTGTCGAACGCCGCCTTAATATCGCTCAGGAAGATGCTGCGAATGATGCAGCCGCCGCGCCACATCAGCGCGATGCCACCCATGTTCAGCTTCCAGCCAAACTCCTTCTCGGCCGCACGCAGCAACATGTAGCCCTGCGCGTAGCTCACCATCTTCGAGCAGTAAAGCGCTCGCCGCACAAGCTCGATGAACTCCGCGCGGTCGCCAACCGACACCTTCTCCGCAGGCCCCTCCAGCACCTTCGAAGCCTTCACGCGGTCGTCCTTCAACGCCGACAGGCAGCGCGCAAACACGCTCTCGCCAATCAGCGTCACCGGCATGCCCAGGTCGAGCGCAGAGATCGCCGTCCACTTGCCCGTACCCTTCTGTCCCGCCGTATCGAGAATCTTGTCCACAATCGGCGTTCCATCCTCATCCTTCTTCGCAAAGATCGTCGCCGAAATTTCAATGAGGTAGCTGTCCAGCTCGCCCTTGTTCCATTCCTTGAACACCTCGGCAAACTCATCGGCGCTCAATCCCAGCCCGTCTTTCAGCAGTTGATACGCCTCACAGATCAGCTGGATATCGCCATACTCAATGCCGTTGTGCACCATCTTCACGTAGTGGCCGGCACCGTCTTCGCCCACCCAGTCGCAGCACGGCGTTCCATCTTCCACCTTCGCCGAAATCGCCTGGAAGATCTCCTTCACATGCGGCCAGGCAGCAGCGTTCCCGCCCGGCATAATCGACGGACCAAACCGCGCTCCCTCTTCACCGCCCGAAACGCCGGTCCCGATAAACAGGATGCCCTTCTCCGCCAGCTCCTTCGTCCGCCGATTGGAGTCCGTAAACAGCGAATTGCCGCCGTCAATAATGATGTCGCCCTTTTCCAGGTGAGGCAGAATCTGCGCAATCGTCTGATCCACCACGTCGCCGGCCTTCACCATAATCATCACGCGGCGCGGGCTCTTCAGCAGCCCACACAGCTCTTCCATCGAGTGCGCACCCACCACCTCGGTGCCCTTCGCTTCCTCGTTGATGAACTCGTCCACCTTCGATACCGTGCGGTTGAACACCGCCACCTTGTACCCGTGATCATTCATATTCAGAACAAGGTTCTGTCCCATAACTGCAAGCCCAATCAATCCAATGTCACACGTTCCATTCGACATAAATCGTTCTCCATATTTAAGCCGCCGAGATCAATCCGCAACCTCGATCCGCCGTTTTCCTTCGCTGCCGTTATAGACGCGCTAGAACCTCGAGCGCAGCCTGGGAGTACAACTCAATTCAATTCCTTCGCGACCCCACTTATTATCATATCCGCCACATTCCCAGCTACGTGATGCCCGACACAGCGCCATTCCGCCGATGCAATCGCCAATCGCAGAAATTCACGGTCCGTTCTCAAGAAAACCAGACCAACGCCCTCCTCCACCAGCGCAACGCCCTCATGGTACGGTTTGGTAGACCTGCTCCTCCAACCTCTCCCGGAGCATCACACCCTCAAGGCAACTCGATGCGCCCGTCCTTACGCTCCCTCCTCGACGACCAACCCGGCAACACCCGCGGCAAGATCCTCGCGATCTATGCCGTCCTCGCCGTCTTCAACCTCGGCGCCTGGGCATGGGCCGTCATTGCCTTCCACCGCTTCCCCGTCCTCCTCGGAACCGCCT
This sequence comes from Acidobacteriaceae bacterium, assembly GCA_035482415.1. Lineage (GTDB taxonomy): Bacteria > Acidobacteriota > Terriglobia > Terriglobales > Acidobacteriaceae > Granulicella. Next base: position 92,019 of record DATHQT010000062.1, read on the forward strand.
TCCTGGCCTACAGCTTCGGCCTCCGCCACGCCGTCGACGCTGACCACATCGCCGCCATCGATAACGTCACCCGCAAGCTCATGCACGAAGGCAAGCGCCCCGTCGCCGTAGGCTTCCTCTTCTCGCTCGGCCACTCCACCATCGTCGTCATCGGATCGATAGCCATCGCCGCGACCGCCCTCGCACTCCAACATCGCATCGACCACATCCGCGACATCGGCAGCATCGTCGGCACCCTCGTCTCCACGCTCTTCCTCTTCGCCATCGCCATCGTCAACCTCATCATCCTGCGCGCCGTCTACCGCACCTTCCAGTCCGTCCGCCGCGGCGAGCCCTACGTCGACGAAGACTTCGATCTCCTCCTCGGCAGCCGCGGCTTCCTCTCCCGCCTCTTCCGCCCCGTCTTCCGCATGATCCGCAGCAGCTGGCACATGTACCCGCTCGGCCTGCTCTTCGGGCTCGGCTTCGACACCGCCACCGAAATCGGCGTGCTCGGCATCTCCGCCGCCGAAGCCTCCAAGGGCCTGCCGATCCTCTCCATCCTCGTCTTCCCCGCCCTCTTCGCCGCGGGCATGTCCCTCATCGACACCACCGACAACATCCTCATGCTCGGCGCCTACGGCTGGGCCTTCGTCAAACCCATCCGCAAGCTCTACTACAACCTCACCATTACCTCCGTCTCGGTCATCGTCGCCTTCGCCGTCGGCGGCATCGAAGCCCTCGGCCTCATCGCTTCGCAGCTCCATCTCGCCGGCTCCTTCTGGTCGCTCATCGCAAAGCTCAACAACAACTTCGGCGTCCTCGGCTACTTCATCATCGCCCTCTTCGCCCTCGCCTGGATCCTCTCCGTAGCCATCTACCGCTGGCGCCGTCTCGACGACCTCGACGTCCACCTCGAGCTAGCCGCACCCCTCCCCACCCCCACCGAATCCGACTAGCCCAACACCTTCAGCCGCCTTTGACTTTGCCCTTGCCCTTCTTTGACAATTTCCAAAAGAAATTGTCATTCCGACCCTGAGCTTGTCGAAGGGGCAGGAACCTGCTTCTCGCGCGAAGCGCGCCCGTTCTCCCACCCCAACCCTGTCATCTCGACCGCAGCATCACGCCCTTGTTCTCGTGGTGCGAAGTGGAGAGACCTGCAGTCGTCTTCACCCCCGCACGCTCGCCAGACCTTTTCCAACTTCCGTATACTGTCCTCGCTCGATAAGTCCGGTGCCCAAACAAAATGAAAATGACTTCCCCCCTTAAATCTCTCTGCGCCTCAATCCTCTTCCTCGCTCCCCTCGCCGTCATCGCTCAACAGCAGCGTCCCGAGATCACCGGCATCTCCCACATGTGCCTCTACGCGCACGACCTCACCGCCTCCGACAACTTCTACGGCCACATCCTCGGCGCCACCAAGGCTCCCGACCCGCAAGACCCCGCCGGCACCCGTTACTACTTCAGCCCCACGCAATTCGTCGAAGTCCTTCCCCTGCCCGCCGACCACACCATCAGCCGCATGGCCTGCGTCGCTTACTCCACCCCCGACGCCGCCGCTCTTCGCAGCTATCTCGCCGCGCACAACGTCGCGCACCTCTCCGAGCTCCACACCTCCACCGACGGCGCTCACTGGTTCGACACCCAGGACCCCGAAGGCAACAAGGTGCAGTTCCTCCAACCCACCCACGCGCACGCCGTCGCCATCACCACCAAGCCCATCAGCACCCGCATCATCCACATGGGCTACCTCGTCCACAACCGCGCCGACGAAGACCACTTCTACCGCGAGCTGCTCGGCTTCCGCGCCTACTGGCACGGCGCCATGAAGCCCGAATCCGTCGACTGGATCTCGCAACAAGTCCCCAACGGTCACGACTGGATCGAGTACATGATGGTCGGCGACGGCTCGGACACCCCCATCGATCACGTCAACGAGCGCGAGATCGGCGTCCTCAATCACTTCTCCCTCGGCGTTCCCAACATGGAGCAGGCCGTCCAGACCCTCTACCAGCAGGACCGCCTTCCCCCGCGTCACGACGGCCCGCAGATGGGTCGCGACGGCAAGTGGCAAGCCAACCTCTACGACCCCGACAACACCCGCGTCGAGCTCATGGAATTCCAGCCCGTCACCAAGCCCTGCTGCTCCGACTTCACCGCCTCCAGCCCCACCCACTAGTACCGCGAATGCTGTGAGCTCTGCCACAAATTGGGTGCCGCGGGTCTCGCTCCTGAGACCTGGGTCTGTACCTCCCCAAAACGGCCGAGGTATCCATACCACTCTCCCCTGAGGTCCACGTGCGCACCGACCCAACGATCCCAATCCGTCGCCGCTCCTTCCTCAAATCCATCGCCGCAACCGCCGCGGCCTCGACGCTCCCACACCCTCTCCACGCCCTCGCGCAAGCGCCTCTCTCCGCCACCTACACCGCACCGCCCATCCTCCTCAACCAGCTAGGCTATCTCCCCACCCACGCCAAGCTCGCCACCTTCCTCCTCGCCAAACTCCCTACCCAAACGCCTCCAACAACCTTCCGCGTCCGCTCCGAAAATCACGCCGTCGTCCTCGAAGCCAAGCTCTCCACCCCCGCCCTCGACGCCGCCTCCGGAGACACCACCACCCAAGCCGACTTCTCCTCCCTCACCACCCCCGGCCTCTACCGACTCGAAATCGCCGGCACCCTCTCCGATCCGTTCCTCATCAGCCCCACCGTCTACGCCGACGCCCTGCGCATCACCATGCGCGGCTACTACGGTCAGCGCTGCGGCTGCGCCGTCGACCTCGGCAACGGCTACCACCATCCCGCCTGCCATCCCGACGGCGCCTTCGACCCCACCTCCGGCCGCTCCGGCGCCGTCCCCAACACCGGCGGTTGGCACGACGCCGGCGACTACGGCCGCTACATCGTCAACTCCGGCATCTCCACCGCCACCCTCCTCTGGGCCTGGGAAATGTACCCCGACCCGCTCCGCAATCTCACCCTGGACATCCCCGAGTCGGGCCACACGCTCCCCGACTTCCTCGCCGAAACTAAGTGGAACCTCAACTGGATGCTCTCGCTCCAGGACCCGTCTGACGGCGGCGTCTGGCACAAACAAACCAGCCTTCACTTCTGCGCCTTCATCATGCCGCAGGACGACCACCTCCCGAGTGAAATCATCGGCACCGGCGCCACGCCCTATAGATCCACCTGCGCCACCGCCGACCTCGCCGCCGTCATGGCCATCGCCGCCCGCTGCTACCAGCCCTTCGATCCAGCCTTCTCTGCCCGCTGCTTAACCGCCGCACGCAACGCATGGACCTGGGCCAGCCAACACCCCAACGTCCCCTTCAAAAACCCTCCCACCGTCTCCACCGGAGAATACGGCGACCCCGACTGCAGCGACGAACTCCTCTGGGCCTCCGCCGAACTCTTTCGTACCACCCACGACCCGCAATACGAAACTGCCCTCCTCAACTCCCTCAAACCACTTCTCCTCAACTTAAAAATCACCGTCCCCTCCTGGAACAACGTAGCCTCACTAGGCCTCTGGACCTACGCCTTCGCCACTACCACCAAGCCAACCGCAACGACCGCAGCCATCCACCAAGCCACGCAAACCGCCGCCGCCGAACTCATCATCCGCACCCAAACCAGCGGCTACGGCAGCTCCCTATCCCTCGCCGACTACCACTGGGGCTCCAACTCCAACGCCGGCAACCAATCCCTGCTCCTCCTCATCGCCAATCGCTTCCAACCCAGCCCGACCACCCTCAACGCAGCCCTCTCCAACCTCCACTACCTCGTCGGCCGCAACTGCTTTGGAGTCTCCTGGGTCACGCAGCTAGGCCACCGCCCTTTCCAGCATCCCCACCACCGCCCCAGCGCAGCCGACGGTATCGCCGCCCCGTGGCCCGGCCTCCTCTCCGGCGGCCCCAACGCCCACGGCGGCGACGCCATCGCCGACGCCCTCCCCAAAGCTCCCCCCATGCGCATGTGGCTAGACGACCAGCGCGCCTACTCCATGAACGAAATCGCCATCAACTGGAACGCCCCGCTAGTCTTCCTCCTAGCCGCCGCCAACAGCCCCCACCCCTAACCCGTTGCTCCTGCGTCCGCTCTTGCCGTTGCTCCTGCTTCATGTCCTTGCCGTTGCTTTTCTTTCTGTCATTCCCCCGGGAATCTGCTTCTTCTGTTGTCCTTGCCTTTCTTTGACAATTTCTAAAAGAAATTGTCATTCCGCGCGCAGCAAGGAACCTGCTGTCTCCCGTTCTTGCCTTTGCTCTTGACCCCACAGCCCTCTACCGCACCGCATCCCTCAACGCGCCCTTCGCCGCCTCCAACACCAACTCCACCTCTCGCTCCCCATGCGCCGCACTCACAAACGCAGCCTCATACTGACTCGGCGGCAGCCACACCCCCCTCTCCAGCATCCCGCGATGGAACCGCGCAAACGTCGCCGTATCCGACGTAGCCGCCGTAGCAAAATCCACCACCCGCTGCGGCGTAAAGAACCACGTAAACATACTCCCCACCATATTCGTCGTCATCGCAATCCCCTCCATCGCCGCCAGCTTCGCCACACCCTCCGCAATCGCTGTCGTCGTCTCCTCCAATCCCGCATATAACGAATCCCGCCGCTCCAAAATTGCCGACAGCGTAGCAATCCCCGCAGCCATCGCCAGTGGATTCCCGCTCAGCGTTCCCGCCTGGTACACCGGTCCCAGCGGAGCCAGGCAATCCATCACGTCCGCGCGCCCGCCAAACACGCCCACCGGCAATCCCCCGCCAACAATCTTCCCCAGCGTCGTCAGATCCGGCAACCCACCAATCTCCTCCGCAAAAAACTCCTGCGCCCCTCCCACCGCCAGCCGAAACCCAACCATCACCTCATCGAAAATTAACAGGGCCCCATGCTTCCACGTAATCTCCCGCAGCCCCTTCAGATATCCAGGCTCCGGCAAAATCGTTCCCGCATTCCCCACCACCGGCTCCAGAATCACGCACGCAATCTGATCCGGATGCGCCGCAAACGCCGCTTCCACCGCGCTCAAATCGTTATACGGCAGCGCCAGCGTATGCATCACCGTCTCCGCGGGAACCCCCGCCGATCCCGGTATCCCAAACGTCGCCACGCCGCTCCCCGCCTTCACCAGCAGTGCGTCGGCATGCCCGTGGTAGCAGCCCTCAAACTTGATCACAAACGGCCGCCCCGTAAACCCGCGCGCCACCCGGATCGCCGACATGCAAGCCTCTGTCCCCGAGCTTACAAACCGCATCTTCTGCACGGACGGATAGCACCGCTGCACCAGCTCCGCTAAATTCGCCTCGTCAGCAGTACTAGCTCCGAAGGACGCACTCTTGCCTGCCGCCTCGCGTATCGCCGCCACCGCCGGCGGGAACGCATGCCCCAGCAACATCGGCCCCCACGACCCAAACATATCCACAAAGCGATTGCCGTCTACGTCGAACAAATACGCGCCCTCGGCACGCTCCACAAACGGCGGATGCCCGCCAACCGCGCGGAAGGCGCGCACCGGAGAATCCACACCACCCGGCAAAAATTCCTCAGCGCGCTGCTGTAACTGCGCCGACCGTGCAAAAGAAATGCTCATATCCACAAGTATAGAAGTGACCCCAGACACCATAGAAGTGACCACGAACACGTCGCCCCGAAATCCGGCTGGTAAACTTGCTCTGCACACTCCAGCAAGTGAAGGCGGCCTCCTTGGCAAAATCAATCTCCGGCAACGATGAGCAGCCGCCGCGTGAAGGCTCTGCCACCCCGTCGCCCATCCCCTCCACCATCCACAAGGAAGCCCGCGCCCCGCGCAGCGACGACCACGCCATCGTCTCCACCGATCGCCACGTCCTCGCCAACGACCGCATCAAGGGCCTCGCCCGCCGCACCTTCAACAAGCACGTCCTGAGCGAAATCGGCGGCTTCTCCGGCCTCTTCCAACTCGATGCCGAGCGCTTTCCCGACCCCGTCCTGGTCGCCTCCACCGACGGCGTCGGCAGCAAGCTTGAGCTCGCCATCCAGCTCGGCCTCCACTCCAGCATTGGCGCCGACCTCGTCAATCACTGCGTCAACGACATCGCCGTGCAGGGCGCCACACCCCTTTTCTTCCTCGACTACTTCGCCGCCGGCTACCTCGATCCCGACGTCGTCCAGCAAGTCATCAGCGGCCTCGTCGACGCCTGCAAGGCCAACGCCTGCGCCCTCCTCGGCGGCGAAACCTCCGAAACCCCCTGGCTCTACGACAAAACTCAGTACGAACTCGCCGGCTTCATGACCGGCGTCGTCCCCCGCGCCCGCCTGCTCACCGGCGAGGCCATCCGCGAAGGCGATTGCCTGCTCGGCCTCCCCTCCAACGGCCTCCACACCACCGGCTATTCACTCGCCCTCAAGCTCCTCCTCGAGACCGCCCACTACCGCCCCGAACAGTACGTCAACGAACTCGGCGACAAGGTCGGCGCCGCCCTCATGCGCCCCCACCGCAGCTACCTCGCGCCCATCCGCAAGCTCATCCAGGCCGAAGTCGTCACCGGCTTCTCCCACATCACCGGCGGCGGCCTCACCGAAAACCTTCCCCGCATCCTCCCCCGCGGTCTGGCCGCCCACGTCGACCTCTCGGCTTGGGATCCACCACCGTTGTTCACTCACTTGAAACAACTCGGCGGCCTCGATCACGACGAGATGTTCCGCACCTTCAACATGGGCATCGGCCTGGTCGCCGTCGTCCCCGCCGACCTCATCAAAAAAGCCCGCCTCACCCTCACCCGCATGAACGAGCGCTCCATCATCCTCGGCCGCGTCATCCGCAAATCCTCGCCCCGCATCCTCTATAGCTAAGTCAATTACGGCATGCCTTAGCCTTTCTTTCACAATTTCTTAAAAGGAAATCGTCATTCCGACCCTGTCATGGGAGGTACCTGCTTCTGGCCTTTGCGGTTGCTCTTGCTTTTCTTTCTGTCATTCCCTTCGGGAATCTGCTGTTTGCTCGCTATGTCGGAGAAGCCTGCCCCAATATCGCTCTGCCTCGCTACTCGTCTTCCCAGGGATTAATTACATCCACGCCCGCCACACGAAACGGCGCCCCATCCCGCGTCGCCACCGCGAACCCATGCACCCTCGCAATTGCAGCAATCTGACCGTCCGCAATCGGCATTGTGTATCGCAGCGCCTTTGCCCGCACCCATACGTCCGCATAAGCCATTGCCGCCTGTTGATCGAAGGGCAGAACTGGCGTCGCAATCTCTGCAATGATCTCTTCCAGTGCCCGCCTCAGCGCTTCTTTTCTGCGTCCTTCAGGAAGCACCGCAACTCCGCTGAACAACTCGGCAATCGTTATGGCTGTCAAGCACAACGATTTCGGGGGTTGGCGATCGAGCCAAGCCAACACCCGCTCATTCGCCCTCGATGCAGCCGGCTCGGATACCACGTTTGTATCGAGGATGATCAATCGAAAACTGCCGGTTCCAGTGGCGTTTGATCACGCTTGATTTCAAGATCGAATCCACCATACTTCTTCCCGATCGCCCGCAGCCGCGTCCCCAGCCCCACTTCCTTCTTCACCGGCCGCACCGCCTCATCCAGGATCAGACGGATCTCCGCCTCCGTGCTGTTCCCCTTCTTCGCCGCCCGCGCCTTCAACCGGCGATGCGTCTCAACCGACAAACCCCTCACCGTCACTGCCGGCATACGACCACCTCCCGCTTGATATCACTTTCCTGCTCATGATATCACTCTGCCCTCAGCGTCCCGCCGGCACAGCCATCCCCGCAAACTGCGTCCGATACACAATCACCCCCAGCACCAGCACCAGCGCCTGGAAGTACAGAAACGTCTTCGTGCTCGGCTTCTCCGGCTCAGGTCCAAACGCCCGCCACGCCATCCCCAGCCCCACAATCAGGAAGATCCAAAGCGTCGACGCCCCAAATAAATCCCCATTCGTAATCGACAGCGCAAATAGCACCCCGCACGTCGCCGCAATCAATCCCCGCTGCAGCCGCGACAACGCATACGTAGCCTGCGCGCCGTCCAGGCCCAGCAGCGGAAACAGGTTGATAAAGTTCACCCACGCGCCCACATACACCAGCACCATGAAAATCGGAGAATGCGTCGACACAAAAAATCCATAGCAGGCAAACACGGCCAGCAACCCGTACAGCGGCCCCGCCAGCGAGATCGCGGCCAAATCCTCCAGCGACACTCCCTGCCCATACCACCGCACATAGGCGCCCATCATCGGCAAGAACACCGGCAGCTCCGCCTTCAACCCGCGCCGCCGCACCGCCACATAATGTCCCATCTCGTGGATGAACAAACACGCAATAAAGCCTGCAGCAAACTTCCACCCAAACAGTACCCAGTAGATCCCGAAGAACGCCACCAGGCTCAGCAGAAACTTCAGCTTGAATAATACGAACAGCAGCGATTTAATCTTCAGCAGGAACAGCGCAATCGGCGCAAACGGCCCCAGCCGTTTGGTCCACTTCGCCTTCTGATCCTCGGCCGCCCGGAATCGCGCATCAATCTGCGCGATATGCTGGCGCACGCTCGCCGCCTGCGTCGTCTCTTCTGGCAGCCATTGCAGCGCCGACCGCCACCGTTCCCGCGCCTCCACCCACTTCTGTTCCTGCTCCAACTCCTGCGCCGAGCGCGCAATCCCGCTCAGGTGCACCCCATACGTCAGCGTCTGGCAATCCGGACACGCCAGCGTCCCATCCGGCAGCCAATGGCTGCACGACGGGCAGTTATGAATCACCTCAGGCGGCGCGGGTTCGGGCGGAAGTACGGTTGCATTCGTAGTAGACACTGCATTCACTATTCTATTGGACGCGCCCCATTCCCATACGGCGCGCCCGCTCTCTCTGCGCCCTCTGGTACCCCCGCCACATCTAACTCCCCATGTCCATTCCGCCCGACACTCTCTTCTCCCCGCTCCCCCAGCGCAGCATCACCCTCCCCAACCGCATCGTCGTCTCCCCCATGTGCGAGTACAGCTCCGTCGACGGGCACGCCAACGACTGGCACCTCGTCCACCTCGGCTCCCGCGCCATCGGCGGCGCCGGCACCGTCATCACAGAAGCCGCCGCCGTCTCCCCCGAAGGCCGCATCACCCCCGCCGACCTCGGCATCTACTCCGACGATCACATCCCCTTCCTCTCCCGCATCACCAGCTTCCTCAAAGCCCATGGCAGCGTCCCCGGCATCCAGCTCGCGCACGCCGGCCGCAAAGCCAGCATGACCGCCCCCTGGGTCACTCCCTCCCACACCGCCACGCCGGCCGAAGGCGGCTGGACCAATGTCGTCGCCCCCTCCGCCCTCCGCTTCCACGACGAGTATCCCCTCCCCCAGGCGCTCGATCGCGCCGGCATGGACAAAATCATTGCCGACTTCACCGCTGCTACCCACCGCGCCACCCAGGCAGGCTTCCTCCTCGCCGAAGTCCACGCCGCCCACGGCTACCTCTCCCACGAGTTCCTCTCCCCGCTCTCCAACACCCGTACCGACGAGTACGGCGGCTCCCTCGCGAACCGTGCAAAATTCCCCCTCGAGATCATCCGCGCCGTCCGCGCAGCCTTCCCCGCCCACCTCCCCGTCTGGGTCCGCGTCTCTGCCGTCGACTGGGTCGATGGCGGCTTGACCCTCGAAGACTCCATCGCCTTCGCACGCCTCGTCAAGGCCGAAGGCATCGACCTCCTCGACGTCTCCTCCGGCGGCAACGATCCCCGCCAGCAGATCCCGCTCGGCCCCGGCTATCAGGTAGCCTTCGCCGACCGCATCCGCCGCGAAACCGGCCTCGCCACCGGCGCCGTCGGCATGATCACCGACCCCGCCCAGGCCGATCAGATCATCCGCACCCACCAGGCCGACGTCGTTCTTCTCGCCCGCGAGCTTCTCCGCGAACCCTACTGGCCCCTCCGCGCCGCCGACCAGCTCCACCACCCCGCCCCCTGGCCCGTCCAGTACGAGCGCGCCGCCCAGGGCAAAGTCCAGCGCCGCGAGCCCCTCAAGAGCTAGCTGTCCGTCCTCAGTGCTTAGCCCGCAGCCCGGCTTCCACCTGCGTTGGACCGCAGGCCCGCGCAGGTGGTTCGTGCTGCTGCTGCGTCGATCACCCAAATTGTTTGGCGCTGCTCTCTATTGCTTCGCCACAGCCGGAGGATTGAAGATAACTTCACCACCCTCGCCCGAGACAATGTACGCCGTGTAGCTGCACCGTTGCATGGCGGCATTGTTGCCAAAGACAGCCAGGGCAAGTGTGATCTGCGCCTGCGAAACTCCCGTTGGTTGCACCGTCGCCGAATCCACCGCGTACCCAATTTGCGGCGGAATGTAGGAGCCGGGAATCTCGAAGCTGATTTCGCTCGTGTTCCCGTTCCCGTCCGTTACCGGAAAGCTCTCCTCGCTGCTGCCGGTGCTTTCAACGTTCTTAAGCGGCGTATAAAACGAAGCCGGATTCCCTACCGCCATTCCGCTGACGAAGGTGCTGGGGGCGACAAATTTAGGACCTACCGGAAATGTGAGCGTGTCGCGTGTCCAATCGTGAGGGTTCGTCCCTTCCAGATTGAACACCGCCACTCCGGTTTCGATATATATCGTGAGTGCCTTCTGTATCACGATCGGGCCTGGTGTGATGCCGCCCGGAAATTGAAGCAGAGATGAGCTTTTGGAGATGAGCGTGACCATGGTGATCCTTTCGAGGGTTGTTCTGCATGCGGTCCTTGTCTCCGCGCCTCAGACGCCGAAGACCATCAAAACCCGGGAGTGGTTTGACGAAGCACAGAACCTCAACTACCTCGGATTGCACCTACTTGGATTGCACGTACTACTTGCTCTCTTTCCGCATGTCTAGCGCATGTTCAATCACAACTCGGCCCGTGTGAGGCCACACTCTATACGCCTTCGCTCTGGGTTGTCACCAACAAACCTCGCGAGCGCGTCGTGCGCCTCCTGCCACCCTTCCACTCGCCCTGATCCCCACGCTGGCTTCCAACCGCGATCTGACAACGGAGAACAGCCAACTGAGAACTGACAACCCCCCACCATCCCCGCCCAACTCTTCAAGTAACCCTCGAACCACTGTTAACTCATCTGATACTGGGTACCCACAGGGGGGAATCACAGGCGGAACCGCGCTTACTACTAGCTCCATTCCTCTGCCATCCTATACTTTGAGTACTTCAGATTCTTAGTGACCTCCCACCATCCAATTCGCAAAGCAATTGCCCCCGAGCCAACCGTCATTCCGGACAAGCTCTACTTCCGCATTGGCGATGTAGCCAAGCTGTGCGACGTGCCCGCCTACGTCCTCCGTTTCTGGGAGACCGAGTTCCCCCAGCTCAAGCCCAACAAAGGCGGCACCGGCCAGCGCCTCTACCGCAAGCGCGACGTCGAGATGGCCCTCCGCATCAAGAGCCTGCTCTACGACCAGGGCTACACCATCCCCGGCGCCCGCCAGGTCTTCTCCACCGAGTCCAGAGTCAAAGACGCCCCCGAAGCCGCCCCGCAGCTCGCCGCCGCTCCCGCTCCAACCCCCGCGCCCGAGCCTGCACCCTCCATCGACGTAGGCGAGGCCATCCGCCAGCAAGCCCACCGCCGCGAGCAGCTCGCCGCCCTCCGCTCCGAGCTCCACTCCCTCGCCGGCCTCCTCGCCAAACCCGCCTCGCCCCACCACCCCGCACCCTCCGCTGAAGCTCCCGCCCCTCCCGCTCCTCCCGCCTCCAAACCAACCTCCATGCGCCCCCGCCTCGTCCTCGAGCCCAAGCCCGACGCCAAGGCCCCCCGCCTGCTCAATCAAGGCGACCTCTTCTCCTCCGAGTAACCTGCCGACCGACCCCTCACCTCCTGTACCCTGACCCTGGGCCAGTTGCTGCTGTTGCCAGTTTTTCGTCGTCATCCTGAGGCGCAGCCGAAGGACCCCGCATTGGCCTTCGCCGTTGCCTTTGCCGTTGCCTTTGCCGTTGCCGTTGCCTTTGCCGTTGCCTTTGCCTTTGCCTTTGCTTTTGCTTTTGCTTTTGCTTTTGCTTTTGCTTTTGCTTTTGCCCTTGCCAGTTTTCGTCGTCATCCTGAGCGTAGCGAAGGACCCCCGTATTGGCTTTTGCTGTTGCTCTTGCCGTTCTTTCTGTCATTCCCTCCGGGAATCTGCTTCCCCTCCCCACCAGAAACCCGAGCACCAACCCGAGCACCGAACCCCATGACCGCCTCCGCACCCTCGCTTCCGACTCCACCCGCACCCCGGAAGCGAACCCACACCGCCGGCTCAGCCGCCATCCTCCTCATGCTGAGCTCCTTCGGTTCCGGCCTGCTCGCGCTCGTGCGCATCCGCTACGTCAACTCCCTCTTCGGAGCAGGCGCCGCCCAGGACGCCTACCGCGCCGCCTTCACCCTCCCCGACCTCCTCAACTACTTCCTCATCGGCGGCGCTGCCTCCATCTCCCTCATCACCATCCTCAACCGCTACCGCGAAGCCGGCGACGAAGAAGGTGGCGACCGCGCCCTCTCCGTCATCCTCACCACCATGCTGGTTGTCCTAGGCACGGGCGTCCTGCTCGCCGAAGTCTTCGCCCCTGAGTATGTGTGGCTAGCCAACAAGGGCTTCCGCTCCGATCCCGTCCGCGCCGCGCTCTGCACCGCCCTCACCCGCATCATTCTTCCAGCGCAGCTTTTCTTTTTCATCGGCAGCGTCATGAGCTCGCGCCTCCAGGTCCGCAAGATCTTCATCTACCAGGCCTTCACCCCGATCATCTACAACGGCGGCATCATCCTCGGCGCCCTCCTCCTGCATACCCGCCTCGGCATCTACTCACTCGCCATCGGCGTCATCGCCGGCGTCCTCCTCGGCTCTGCCCTGCTCAACACCCTCGGCGCCTTCCGCACCGGCTTCCACTACACTCCCCGCGTCCACTTCAAGGCCCCCGCCTTCCTCGAGTGGCTCAAGCTCTCTCTCCCCCTCATGATCGGCGTCTCGCTCGTCATGTTCGACGGCATCTTCCTCAAATATTTCGCCTCCGTCCAGCACGGCGGCATCACCCTCATCGGAAACGCCAAGGACCTCTTCAACGCCCCCTTCAACGTCATCGGTGCCGCCGCCGGCGCCGCCTCTCTCCCCTTCTTCGCCAGCCTCTTCCAGCAAAACCGCCACTTCGACTTCTCCACCTCTGTCGGCCGCTCCGTCTCCCGCCTCTTCGCCGTAGGCATGCTCGTCTCTGCCTGGATGATCGCCCTCGCCCCCTGGCTGATGGACCTCTTTCGCAGCGGCAAGTTCAACCACGCCGACGCACTCTCCGTCACCCGCCTCTTCCAGATCCTCGCCATCACCCTCGCCATCTGGGCCGTGCAGGGCATCTATGCCCGCGCCTTCTACGCCGCCTCCGACACCCGCACCCCCGCCATCACCGGCACCGTCATCACCCTCCTCTCCGTCCCTCTCTACTGGGCGCTCTTCAAATTCCACGGCCTCACCGGCCTCGCCATCGCCTCCGACATCGGCATCCTCATCCAGACCGCCGCCCTCGCCCTCCTTCTCCACCGCAAGCGCCTCGTCTCGCTCACCCACCTCGAATACGCCGAGCTAGCCCGCGCCCTCGCCGCCGCACTGTTCGCCTTCGCCGCCACCTACGCCGCCGCCCACGCGCTTGTCCGAGCCCTTCCCAACCTCCACGGCCACCCCGCCGACCTCCTCCTTCTCGCCGCCGGCACCACCGCCTGGCTCATCGCCGCCTTCCTCACCCTCCTGGCCCTACGCTCCAAACTCCCCAACCAACTCCTCCGCCGCAAATCCGCCTGACGCGCCTTTGCTGGCGAGTTCTGCTTCCTCTCGACAGTTGGTGCCACTATTGATACCATGATCAATATGGCATCCTCGGAGAAGATCCTCGCCCAGATGCTGAGCGAGCCCACGAGTGTGCGCTTCTCCGATCTGCTCAAAGTTTGCCGTGAGTTCTTTGGAAAGCCCCGACAAACTTCCGGCAGCCATGTCGTCTTCAAGACGCCCTGGCCCGGCGATCCGCGTGTGAACATACAGAACGAAAAGGGCAAAGCGAAGGCATATCAAGTCCGCCAGGTTCTTGCCGCCATCGATAAACTCAGAGAGGAAAAACAATGAGCCGTGATCACTACACCTATCGCGTCACCTGGTCGCAGGAAGACAGCGAGTATCTCGGGCTATGCCTCGAATTTCCGTCACTCTCCTGGCTGGCTGGCACGCCGGAAAAAGCCTTGTCGGGAATTCGCAAAGCCGTCGCCGACGTCGTTGCCGATATGCAGTCGAACGGCGAACCCATTCCCCAGCCCCTGGCGGAAAAGCATTACAGCGGCGAATTTCGAGTCCGCATTCCGCCGCTCCTACACCGTTCTCTGGCCGTGCAGGCTGCGGAGCAAGGCGTCAGCTTGAATCGCCTGGCCAGCGCAAAACTCGCTAGCTGATCCGATCGGCTCATCCCTCCCATCCCCCCTCCCTCCCCCTTCACCCCGCATTTCCCGCAACTCACTGTTCCCGCTTCGCCCACGCCCCTCCGGGCAGGTAGAATAAAAGAGTTCCGTCGACACGATCTGCATCGTATTGACTGAACGTCCGGAGACCAATGCTGCGCCACGCCCGTGGCACTTCGCAGCACGAGGGGCCGGTCGTCGGGCGCTCGGTTTCCCCCGAGCGCGTCCGGCTATCTGATCTAAGGAGCTTTCCGCTTTGTCTACCAACACCGACCGTTTCCTCTTCACCAGTGAGTCCGTGACCGAAGGTCACCCCGACAAGATCGCCGACCAGATCTCCGACGCCATCCTGGACGCCTGCCTCGCCCAGGACCCCACCAGCCGCGTTGCCTGCGAGACTCTCACCTGCACCGGCCTCATCGTCGTCGCTGGAGAGATCACCACCCAGGCCTACGTCGACTTCCAGACCCTGGTCCGTGACACGGTCCGCGAGATTGGCTACGACGACGCCCTCAAGGGCTTCGACTGCAACACCTGCGGCGTCATCTCCACCATCAACCGCCAGTCCCCCGACATCGCGCAAGGTGTTGACACCGGCGGCGCCGGCGACCAGGGCATGATGTTCGGCTACGCCACCAACGAGACCCCCGAGCTGATGCCCACCCCCATCTCGCTCGCCCACAAGCTCGCGCAAAAGCTCACCGAAGTTCGCAAGAACGGCAAGCTCGGCTACCTCCGCCCCGACGGCAAGTCGCAGGTCACCGTCGAGTACGACTCTAACCACAAGCCCGTTCGCGTCGACGCCGTCGTCATCTCCACCCAGCACGCCGAGTTCTCCGACAAGGACTCCAACAGCACCCTCACCAACGAACAGCTCCGCGCGGAGATCATGGAGCACGTCATCCAGGCCGTCATCCCCGCCAACCTCCTCGACGCCGACACCAAGTACCACATCAACCCAACCGGCCGCTTCGTCATCGGCGGCCCCATGGGCGACACCGGCCTCACCGGCCGCAAGATCATCGTCGACACCTACGGCGGCATGGGCCGTCACGGCGGCGGCGCCTTCTCCGGTAAGGACTCCACCAAGGTCGATCGCTCGGCCGCCTACATGGCGCGTTACGTTGCCAAGAACATCGTCGCCGCAGGCCTTGCCTCGCGCGTCGAAGTTCAACTCGCCTACGCGATCGGTGTAGCCGAGCCCGTCAGCATCCGCGTCGACACCTTCGGCACCGGCACCGTCTCCGAGCCCCGTCTCATCGAGCTGGTTCGCGAGAACTTCCAGCTAACCCCCAAGGGCATCATCGAGAGCCTCAACCTCCGCCGCCCCATCTTCAAGCAGACCGCCGCCTACGGCCACTTCGGCCGCACCGGCGACGCCTTCACCTGGGAAGCCACCGACAAAGCAGCAGCCCTCAAAACGGGCGCCGCCGCCGAACTCGCTGCCAAGTAAATCTCAACGCACCAAACAGCAAGGGCGAGCCATCATGGCTCGCCCTTGTTGTTTGCCTTAGCTTTTCTTTCTGTCATTCCCTCTGGGAATCTGCTTCATCCAAAGGCGAGCCGCCACGCTCGCCCTTCGCGCTCCAACCCTTGTGGGTCATCCTTGCGCGCGGTTCAGAATTCTCGCATTCGCGGTCGTTCCCTCGATATAGACTGTGGTGACCCTCAAAACTTCGAACCGGCGGTCACATGTCGAGAACCCTGCCTCCGCTCCGCGATGTTGCAACGCTCAGCGTCCTTTTCTTCTCAACGGTCTGCGTTGCTGCCCAGGCACCCCCACCTGCGCCGCCGCTCGCCGCATCCATAGGTCTGCCGATCGACGTCTCCCAGCTTAAGGTTGGAACGCAAGTTCATGCGCACGTGACCTCTGCTTGGAGCGCTTATGGTTGCCAGCTGCGAGTTGGCGCTCTCGTTCAAGGTCACGTCTCCGAGCTGCAGAAAAAATCGAAGACCGACCCTCGATCAGCCTTCGGTATCGTGATCGACTCCGCCGAGTGCAACCACCAAAAGGCCGTTCCCTTCAAGGCCACGCTCGTCGCGCTTCTCGGTCCTGACACGATCTCGACCGCCGACGGCATGGGCAAGGCACCACCGCTGACAGACGTTCCGGCGTCTATCGCAGGCGGTATGAGAAGTGCTGAAGGGGCCGCCTCGAATTACAGTTATGCCGTCCGCAGTAGAAGCGTGCCTTCGGAATGGAAGATCGGCATGGTGGTCGACTCGCCCATGAACCTCACCGTTGGCAAGGGGGTCGACGGCGGCAGCGTCATTTGGTCCACCACCACCGGCGCGCGCCTCGAAGGCAATACTGAGCTCTTCCTCTTAGCCACTCCCCCGCCCCCTGCACCCTAATCGTCACTTGCTCGCGGCACCGCCCTCGAATCTCACACTCCGTATCACCACCGCCTTCACCGGCCGATTCTTCTCATCCCGCGCCACTCCCGCAATCGCCGCGGCAACCTTCACACTCGCCTCATCGCACTGCCCGAAGATCGTGTAATTCCCATCCAGCCGAGAATTCGGCGCCAGGGTAATAAAGAACTCGCTCTCATTCGTATTCGGCCCCGCGTTCGCATACGCCAGCCTTCCAGGCCGATCGAACGTCAGCCCCGGCACAATCTCATTCTCAAAATGAAATCCAATATCCCCATCGCCGGAAGGATCACCCGGCAGATCGGCATTCTGAATCATGAAGTCAGGAATCACCCTCCGAAAACTCAGCCCGTCATAAAACTTCTTCCCCCGCATCTCCACGTGCGTCGCAGGATTCTTCCACGCCTTGGTCCCCTCAGCCAGCCCAATAAAATTCGCCACCCCAATCGGTGCCTCCTTATCGAACAGCCTGCATCGCATCGTCCCCATCGTCGTCTCGATCACCGCCGTCGGCCCCGTTGGCTCAGGCGAAGGAATCGCCGCCACAGCCATCGGCACCGGCTGCGGCGTCACCTGCGTCAGCGGCACAGCAGCCGCCACCGCAGGCATCGCCTCGCCCTCCCGCACCACCGCAATATGATTAATCGCAATCGCCTCGGCCGGATGATTATCCGCGCTCAGCAGCGCATGCGAGATCGCCGTCACCACCGGCAACGACGCATCATCGCACTGCCCAAACACCGTCCCGCGCCCCTCATACTCCTTGTCCGCGTGTTCCAGCACATAGAACACCGAGCTGCTCGTCAAATCCGGCGCCTTCCCCGCCGCCGCTGCCACCGCGCCCGGCGGCGGCCTGTACTTCGCCATCACCAATCGTCCCGCGCGCTCAAATCCCAACCCACTCTTCTCCATAGGAAACGGAGGTCCCGCGGTTCCCAGCCACCGTCCCAACCGGTCTCCACCCACAATCCCATCCGACGTCCCCGCCAATCCGGTCCCGTCATAAAACCCCTTGCCATGCACCACCTGATCCGTAGCAGGATCCTTCCAGTCTTTGCTCCCCTCAGCCAACCCAACAAAATTCGCCGCCGTCACCGGAGCCTGCTTCTCATACAGCCTGCAAGTAATCCGTCCCATCGACGTATCGATCACCACCGTCGGCCCCGTCGGCTCCACCACCTTCACCGCCGCACTCGCCCCATGCCGTGCACCCGCATGCGTCTGCCCAAACCCCATCGTCCCCACCATCACCAAACCCACCGCAATCGTCGCCTTCAACATGAACGCTCCTTCCATCACTGGCGCGATTGTAGCAATCCAAGACCAACGCCTCGGAACGCATGCTCTCGCTCATCGGCATCTTCGGCACCCTCCTCTTCGCCCCGTTCGCCGCTCCCAGCCCCTCCTCTCAGAAATCGCATCCTAGGCCCACCGACCGGCCATAAGGTACAGTCAGAGCAGCCCCACCGCACACAAGCCGCATCTTACGTTCAGTACCCGCGTGTCTCTTTCGAGTCTTGTTGTGTCCCAACGATCTCTGGTCGCGAAAGGCCACCCTTGCTCATCCAGTCCGAGTACGACATCCACTTCCATCTCCTCCAGCCCACCCCCATCGTGGCGCTGCTGCATCTGCATCCATCGCTCGATTCTCAGATCGCTTCCGTCCCCGGCATCGACGCCGACGACCGCCTCCACGTCGAACAACTCGGCCCCAACAAAGAGCCCATCCAGGACCTCCCCGTCGACGAGTACCTCGACTCCTTCGGCAATTGTTGCTCCCGCTTCCTCGCCCCCGCCGGCGACCTCCGCCTCCACGGCCGCAGCATCATCACCTCGGGCGACTACCCCGAGCTCCAGGGCTTCAACCTCCCCCAAACCCCCATCGAGCTCCTCCCCGCCGACACCCTCCAGTTCCTCCTCGCCAGCCGCTACTGCGAAGTCGATCGCTTCGGCGGCATCGCCCACGACCTCTTCGGACACCTCGGCTCCGGCTGGGCGCTCGCCGCCACCATCCGCGACTGGGTCCACGAAAAAGTCGCCTTCGACTACAAGCAGGCACGCGCCACCAAGACCGCCATGGACGTCTACACCGAACGCATCGGCGTCTGCCGCGACTACCAGCACCTCGCCATCACCCTCTCCCGCTGCATGAAGCTCCCCGCCCGCTACGTCACCGGCTACATCGGCGACATCCGCGTCCCCTTCTCCGGCCCCGGCGACTTCAGCGCCTGGTATCAGATCTGGCTCGACGGCCGCTGGTGGGACATGGACGCCCGCCACAACTACCCCCGCACCGGCCGCATCCTCATGGCCACCGGCCGCGATGCCGCCGACGTCGCCATCACCACCAGCTTCGGCCGCGCCGACCTCACCCACTTCTACGTCGACTCCTTCGAAATCGACCCCCACGGCAACCGCGCCCCCCTGGTCCCCAAACTAGACGCCCCACCCCCCGCGCAACCCACCCCCTAGCGCCCGCCCTGGCCTTTGCCTTTCTTCGACAATTTCCAAAAGAAATTGTCATTCCGAGCGCAGCGAGGAACCTGCTGTCTCCCGTTCTTGCCTTTGCTTCTCCCTACCGCATCGCCACCACCTCCGCCTCCTTCGCCCCCGCCGGGTGCCCCATTCATGCTGCGGCCACATCGCGCCATCAGTGGGATAGAGGGTGCCGACTCCGCCCCAACTTCCGCCTCTCCATCCCCCGTCTTCCTTCGCGAAACGTCGCGCCTTCCTTCGCGCCCCTTGCGTCAAAGCCGCTGCCGTTGCCCTTGCTTTTCTAGTTGTCATCCCGCAGGAATCTGCTTCTTCCTTTGCCGTTGCCGTTGCTCTTGCTCTTGCTCTTGCTCTCGCTAGAAGCTAGAAGCTAGAAGCTAGAAGCTAAAAGCTAACAACCTACCGCATCGCCACCGCCGGCGCCTTCGCCCCCGCACGCAACACCGTCCAGGGCCCCGCCTTCATGTCATGCAATATCGGCTTCTGCCAGGCAAACTCCGGATGCGCTTTGAAAAACGGCTCCGCCAGAAAATCATCGCCACACGGATGCCCCGCCCTTCCAATAAACGTCATCTTCCCCGCCATATCCGAGTCCATCACCTTCCCCGTCACCGCACCGCTCGGGCTGAACGGAGGATTCCCCCACACCGGCTCGCCCACCGTCGACGTCTCCTCGTGCCCGCATAAACTCCTCTTCCCCGCATCCACCTTCTTCTCATACGTGTCGAAGTGGTCGGACAGATACGCCTCCGCCAGCGCAGTATCCAGCTTGCCGTAGTGCTCCTTCATAAACTCCAGCGCCCGTATATGCCGCGCGTTCATCGTGCTCTCAGGATTATTCGGATCAAACCCCGGCGTATCCTCGCGAATCACCATCGGGTCCTGCGAAAAATTCGCGCTCACGAAGAACCCATCCTTCTTCACCGTCAGCGGAGTATGCCGCAGCCCCAGCTCCAGGTACCCAATCTCATTCGTCTTCCGATCCCCAATCAGCCACGAGTTCGCATACCCGCCGTTATTCCCCTTGCGCATAATCGCCGCATACTCCGCAATCGAGCTCGCATACTGCATCGCCTTGCGCGACCGCTGAAACTCCGGAATCCCCTTCACATCGAATCCCTTCGCCATCGGCAGCGTCGTCTCGGTAATCATCAGCCCCGCCGAGTTCACCCCGAAATCATCCTGGCTCGTAATCAAACCCGGCAAACCATCCATGAAGAAGTGAAACCCCTTCGCCGGCACCACATCGAACGCAATGGCCCAACGCTCGCCCTCCGCATATGACGACCAGTTGCTATGGGCGATCACGATCTTCCCATCCTTAGTCGCCGACCCAGTAGCAATGAACGCGCTGCACTTCCCCGGCGCCACCGCCTTCGCCGGATTCTGTTTCCCTTCCTTCTCATTCAGCCACGGCAGGTAATATCCCGTCAGCTCTTCATTGCCGTTGATCGCGACCACATCCCACAAATCCACCTTCGACCCCTGCGCCTTCAACCCCGCAGCAATCCCCTTCAACTCCGCCTGGTACTCCGGATCGAGCTTCGGCCACAGAACGTTCTTCCCCGCCTGCCGAAAAAACTCCCAAGGCCGCTTGTACTCATTCACGCCCTCGACCGAGTACACCTGCACGTTGTCCTCAATCTCCCGCGCCAGCAAATACCCATGCTGAAACCCAATCTCCTCCGGGGTCCCCGCCAGGTGCACATACGTCCACCCACCCTCATGAAACTTGTACGAATCTCCCAGCCGCGCATCAGGAGCGTAGAGAGAAGACGAAGAGGAAGCCACAGCACCCAACGCAGCGACCGATGCAGTCGCAACAAGAACCAGCCCAGCCAAACGCACAGCAAGACGCATAACGATTGCTCCTGAAAACAAACAGCAGATTTGGGATTTCGGACCCGCAGCGGAATGTTTTCAAGTGTATGCCATCTCCAACGCCCACGGCTCAGCGCCTACTTCACGCTCGCGCCAATCGCGTCCAGTTCGGCAATCACCTCCGCGCTCAACTCCAGCTCCGCCGCCGCCAGGTTCTCGCGCAAATGTCCCACCGACGACGTACCCGGAATCAGCAGCACATTCGGCGACCGCTGCAACAGCCACGCCAGCGCCACCTGCATCGGCGTAACTCCGAGCCGCTCCGCAATATCGTTGAGCTCAGTCGACTGCAGCGGCGAGAATCCGCCCAGCGGAAAGTAAGGCACATACGCGATGCCCTGCGCGGCCAGCGCATCGATGAACCCATCGTCCCCGCGCTGCGCCACGTTATAGAAGTTCTGGATGCACACAATCTCGGTAACAGCCTGCGCCGTCGCCAGCTGTTGCGCTGAAACCGTGCTCAGCCCGATGTGCCGGATCAGCCCCTGCTGCTTGAGCTCCGCAAGCGCGGTCAGCGGCTCTTCAAACGGTTCATCCTCCGGCGCAGCGAATCCGCCCAAACGCAGATTCACGACATCCAGCACCTCCAGCCCAAGATTCCGCAGGTTGTCGTGCACCGCGTCGACAATCTCCTTGCGCGAGCGAGCATGCGGCCACGACCCATCGCTCGCACGCCGCGCTCCCACCTTCGTCACGATCACCAAATCGTCCGGATAAGGATAGAGCGCCTGCTTGATGATTTGATTCGTTACATGCGGTCCGTAAAAGTCGCTCGTATCAATGTGATTCACGCCGGACGCGACCGCCTCGCGCAGCACAGCCATCGCACCCGGAACATCCCGCGGAGGCCCCCACACCCGCTTCTCGCCATCCTGCCCCGCCAGTTGCATCGCACCATATCCCAACCGGTTCACCGACAACGTCGTTCCCGGAAACGTAAACGTTCCACCCAGCTTCAGCTTCGTCTCTGCCATACATCCTCCGTCAGCTTCATCAACCCTACCTGAGCCATAAAAAACTAAGCTGTATCAGCTTGCATCTGGTTAGATGAAGCTATCTTCAGTTTCGGAGTTCGCATTTGCCCACCGCGACCACACCTACCCTAAAGCCCCGCAAAACCCCCATCCAGGCCCGCTCCAACGCCAGCGTCGACGCCATTCTCCAGGCCACCCTTCAGGTTCTCACCGCAGTCGGAAAAGAGCGCCTCACCACCACCCGTGTCGCCGCCCGCGCCGGCGTCTCGGTCGGCACCCTCTACCAATACTTCCCCAACAAGAGCGCCCTCCTGCAAGCCTGCCTCCGCGTTCACATGGACAACGTCCGCAGCGCCATCGAAACCGTCTGCGCACAACATCAAGGCAATAGCCTGCTCGACATGGGCACCGCCCTCATCTTCGCCTACCTCGCCGCCAAGATGCAGAGTGTCAAAGCCAGCGCAGCCCTCTACGCCGTCAGCTCCGACATCGACGGCGCCGCCATCGCCCAGGCCGCCGGCCAGCGCTCCCGCCGCGCCATCGTCACGCTCTTCGCCACCGCCCACGAGCCCCTCACCAAGGACCCCGAACTCATCGCCACCGCCGTCGTCTCCGCACTCAACGGATTCTCCCGCAGCCTGCTCGAATCAAAATCCCCCGAGTCCCAACTCGATCCCCTGCGCAACGAACTCATTATCCTCGTCCACGCCTACCTCCGCACCTGCATCCCGTAGCTTCCGCGACCCGGCCTACTGCACCATCCCAATCGTCCCCAGCCAAACCTCCACCAGCTCCGGCCAATCCGTAATCGGATACTTCGTCCTCCGCAACCCGAACGCATGTCCGCCCTGCGCATACAGATGCATCTCCGTCGGAACCTTCGCGTCCTTTAGCGCAATGTAATACGACAACGCATCGTTCACACTATCCTCGTGATCATCCTCCGCCTGCAGCAAAAACTGCGGCGGCGTCTCGTGCGTCACCCGCAGATCAGGATTCGACGCCAGGTCTTTATCCGCACCAGCCGCACTCTTCAGCGGAAATTTCTTCTCCCCCTGTGAGGCATCCCACTCCGCCGCAGACAGCGACAGGTGCCCCGGATAAATCGCCACCCCAAAATCCGGACGACAACTCGCCGCATCCGCCGCATCCACCTTCGCATACAACCGCTTCTCAAAATGATTGCTGATCGCTGCCACTAAATGTCCGCCAGCCGAGAACCCCAGCACTCCCACCTTGTGCGGATCAATCCCCCACTCCTTCGCATGCAGCCGCACCAGCCCCATCGTCCGCTGCGCATCCTCCAACGCGATCGGCGACTCCGGATACGGCCCCGACTTCGGATACACCGCCTTGGGATACGGCTTGTCCCCAGGCACGCGATACTTCAGCAGCACGCAGGTCACGCCCCTCGCCGTCAGCCAGTCGCAAACCTCCGTGCCCTCCAGATCAATCGCCAGAATCTGATACCCGCCGCCCGGAAATACCACCACTGCCGCGCCTGTATTCTTCCCCTTCGGCGCGTACACCGTCATCGTCGGCACGGATACACTGCCGACCGCAACCCACGGCCGCCCCGCCACGAAGTCCTTTTTGCCCGTCGTCTCCGCCACCTCCGGCGCATCGGCAACCTGCGCATCCGGCGCCGCGCCCGGCCATATCGCCACCTGCTTATGCCCCGTCGACGGCTGCCAACCCTGCGCCTGCGCACACCCAACCGCAAGCATCCCACTCACTGCAACCATCCAGAATTTCATCGCGATCCTCAGCGCCGTATCCCACTCCGGCTGAGCCGAGTCTAGGCACCGCCCCTCATGGAATTCCTGTGCATGTCGCTGCGGGAATCGCCTCAGTCAACACGCACCGCGCCGGGCTGCTCTCCACCCGCAGCAAGCCCCGCCTACATGAACTTGACGCCGCTCTCCCCAATCACCGTGAACACCTTGAACAAATCGGTGATCCCCAGCAAGTGCCGAATCTGTTTACTCAAATTCTTCAGCTCCACGCTGCTCCCCGCGGACTTGCCCGCCACGTACAGCCGCACCAGCGTCCCCAACCCGCGACTATCCGTATGCTGCAAATCCGCCAGGTCCAGCACAATCCGCTTGTTCGCCGGCATCAGCTCGCGGACCGTCTCGTAGAAAGCATCCTCGGTCCCCGCCACCAATCGGCCATGGCACACCACCACCGCGCAGTCATCCGCACAAAGCTTTATCTCGGTCGTCAGAACAGGCAAAGCCGGTAAATTTTCAGCCATTGGGAGCACTCCTGGACGCAACATAAACACCCGGCCCGGAACCCCAGAATTATCGCACGCAGACCACCAGCCGCACCGTGCCTGCGCAGACATTCCTCCCTACCGCAATACGTTCTGTCCGATCGTGTAGTGACCCGGACCGCCCGTCACCCGCACCGGCACCACCGCGCCTGCGTGCTTCTTGCGAAAGAACGGCGCCAGCGGTTTCAGCAGAAAGGATTTGAACCCCGTCGTCGCGTGCGGAAGATCCGCCTGCATCCGAAGGTCGCCGGTTATGTCCACCTTCTCGCTCGCCAGATCGAACGTCCCGCTCCCCTCAATCGACGCCCCGGGCACCACGAACACCAGTTGCGTTCCATGCACCACGCCCTTCGCAATCACCACATTCCCCACCAGGCTCGAAAGCACATCCTGCTCATCCGCCGCTGCTGCCGCCTGTTCGTCTGGAACCCCCTGCGCCCGTTGGCTGAACGCCGTCAGGCTCTTCTCGGTTGGAGAGTCCGTCAGCCGCTCCTTCGGAATCTCGAACGCCCCCTTCATCGTGAATCGTTCCAGGAAACCCTCCGCATGCTCCGCCGCCGCAATATGCGCATGACCGTGCAGCCGCACCGGCCCAGCCACCGGCGGTTGCGCCCGCATAAACGGCCGCAAAAGATCCTGCGTCCTGCCGCTGGCAACCGAAACCTCCAGATCCGTCACCTTCGGCGCACCCACAATCTGGCCCACCACGTGCACCACGGTCCGCCCCACCTTCACGTCCACGCCCTGCAGTGCAATGTTCCCGTTCAACGCATCCACGGCCCCCGTCGCCGAGCCCGAAAGCCCAACCCCCTTCCCCTCTCCAACCCTGAAATCCGCAACACTACCCTCCGCCCTCCCCTCGATACCCCCCAGGTTTCCCTCAAAACTTCCCTTCGTCGTCAACACTCCATGCAGATCGCTGATCCCGTCCAGCTTTACATCCTCATACGTAAACCTGCCGGTCACCCGCGTCTGATCCAGCTTCCCGCCAACCAGCGGCCCAAAGCTTCCGGAAGCCCTCAGTTGCCCGACAGCCTGCGGTGTCGCCATCTCTACGCTGTATCCCACCGCCGCATTTTTCTGAAGATTCGTAATCACCAGCTGCTTAATCGGAAACGTGTAGCGACTCCCATCCGTGCGCAGAATATCCAGCACCGCATTCCTCATCACGAATCGCCCAACTGCCGTATCCGGACCCTCAAAGTCGTTGCTGCTCCCCGCCGGAAAATCTTCCTGGTTCGCCCGGCTGCCCACAGGAGGAATCACCACATGCAGCCCGTCCGCATACACCGCGACAATGCGGTTGCGGAACAACAGCAGATCCAGCCAGCTACCCTCCACCCGCACCCGATCGACCGAACCCACCGGCGGCAGATCCGGCGCAGTGTTGCGCCGCAGCGTCAACCCCTCCGCAACAAAACCCGGATGCGGCCAGTAGGTTCGCCGGTAGTGCGCCATCTTGATCTTGCTCGCGAACACCTCCTGCAACGTTGGCTGCACCATGCGATACCGGTAAGGCCAGTACGTGCTCACAAAATGAAACCCCACCAGCAGCAACACCAGCGCAACGGCGCAGCCGCCGATCACCCCTCGACGCGAAACCATCCTGCGCTGTGCAGCCACCATCGCTCCGCTCGCCATCTATCCTTCTGATGCACTCAAAATAAACGAGGTGTCCCGCGCAGCATCTTTATTCTCCCTGGGCATTCGCCCTCCACGCTCGCGTGACGGCGCGAACGACTCACCACCCTCTTTGCAACAACTCAGAATTCTTCTTGCCAAAAGCCCAACTTGAGTAGACACTCGGAAAATCCAGACTTCGACGCAACCCTAACGGCCCAGACCATTTTTTCGATATCCGCATCATCCTGCCGGATGTCTTTCGATGTGCGATTACTTCCCAGGCGAAAGTGAACCAAGTCGGGCGCGATCGTAGCGCCAGAAGCGACTCAGCGCTCGTGCCAGCCCTGCCGTAGCTCTTACGACCGAACAATCTTTTCAAACGAAACCCAGTCGTAGCACATTCT
This sequence comes from Acidobacteriaceae bacterium, assembly GCA_035482415.1. Classification (GTDB taxonomy): domain Bacteria; phylum Acidobacteriota; class Terriglobia; order Terriglobales; family Acidobacteriaceae; genus Granulicella. Next base: position 118,448 of record DATHQT010000062.1, read on the forward strand.
GGGCATTTCCATACGAGGCGGTGATTTATGAAGGTCAAGCTTCTTGCATTGACTGGACTGGTCCTTTCTTTCGGCCTTTCCTCGGCTCCTTTAGCAAACGCACAACGCAAAGCGAAGGTTGTCTCAGAAGTCCCCGCATCCGAATCCGTCACCTTCGAGCTCTATATTCCGCTCTCGAACAAGGCAGCGCTGGAACAGCTTCTCACTGACCAGCAGACGACCACCTCAGCGCAGTACCACCAGTGGCTCACGCCCGCGCAGGTTCAGGAACGCTTCGGACCTTCCGCCACCACAGTCGCAGCGGTCACCAGGGAGCAGATCGCCTACGGGTTGACCGTCAAGCAGCTTTCGCCGCAGTTGCTTCAGGTCACCGGCCCGGCCGCGGCCGTCACCGAGGCCCTCGGTGCACCGCTGGTCCACGGAATCACGCCCTCAGGGCGCAGCGTAATCTTTACCTCTCGCGCAGTGTCTCTACCCTCCACCACCAGCAGTACCGGCGCGTTGCTGACCGGACTCTCCGGCGTCGTGCGCCAGCATACTCACGCGATAAAGGCGGCGGCGCCCTTCAACCGCTACTCCCCCGAAGGTGGCTACTGGTTCGATGACCTCAAGCAGGCCTATACCTTCCCGTCCGCCCAACACTTCTCGGGCAAGGGCAGCAAGATCGGCATCCTCATCCCCAGCGCCATCAACTCCAGCGACATGGCCGCCTACTTCGGCCACGAGAAGCTCGCCGTCCCCAGCATCACCGTCGAGCCGGTCCTCGGCGGCGCGCCCTTCGACCCCAACTCCGGCGCCTCTCTTGAAGCCGAGCTCGACGTCCAGCAGAGCGGCGGCATGGCCCCCGACGCCAAAATTACCGTCTACAACATTCCCGATCTCTCCGACGAATCCATCATTGCCGGCCTGGATCAAATCGTGAGCGACAACAAGGTCGACGTGGTCAACATGTCCTTCGGCGGCCCTGAACTCGGCTACACGGCGTCCTATAACGGCGGCACCGATTTCACCTACCTCCTCAAAGCCGAGGACGAGATCATGGCCAGGGGCAACGCCATGGGCATCACCTTCGTCGCCTCCTCGGGCGACCTCGGCGCGCTCGCCATCCCCTCCGCCGCCTGCTTCTCTGAGACTCCGCCCGATCCCTGCGGCACCTTCCAGCCCTCCGCCGAGTTCCCCGCCTCCAGCCCCCACGTCACCGGCGTCGGCGGCACCAATCTCGTCACCACCTACGACCCCAATAATCCCACCGACCTCAACTCCGCCTACATCACCGAGGAGGCCTACGCCGACTCCATCTCCGGCGACTTTGAGTACGGCACCACCGCCACTGGAGCCTACTTCGGCTCTGGCGGCGGCGACAGCGTCCTCTTCGCCAAGCCCTTCTACCAGCTCCTCGTCCCGACCGGCAAGGGAACGCGTACGGTTCCCGACGTCGCGCTGCACATGGGCGGCTGCCCCGGCATTCCACCCGGCATGACAGAAACCTGCAGCCCGGAGGATAGCTACGATATCGAAGCGTTCGCCGGAGGCTACTACGGCGTCATCGGCACCAGCGCCGCCGCACCCGACTTCGCCGGCCTCACCGCCCTCAACATTGAGAAGTGGCACGGCCGCGTCGGCAATGAAAACGCCTACATCTACACCCTGTCGGCGCTGCAGTCGGCTGGCCTGGTGAAGGTCTACCACTGGGGTATTCCGGGCTTCAATGGCCTGTACAGCTCCGGCAACCAGGGCTACAACCGCGTGCTCGGCAACGGAACCCTCTACGGCAAGGACTTCCTCCTCGCCCCCAACGTCCCCTCAGCAGGCATCCCCCAAACCAAGACCAACCCATAAATCCGTCCCGCAATCGTTCAGCAGCAAACCACACGCAATGGCCGTTTTCCCCCAAAGGACAACGGCCATTGCGTTGAATAGTCCACCCCCCGCCCAGCAGCCCTCACCCGCACCGAGCCCCTACGGCGTACCTGCATCCCAGCGCCAACGGCGCGACATATCACAGCCTGGGGCAACGCCCTAGGAAATAGCTCCTCCGTGCCCTCCACATCTCCAACCCCCGCCACGCGACGCCCCCACCGCCCGCGCAGGACTGTCAACCCCCCAACCGCCCACAATCCGGTCCAACCAACTGATTCCAAAACAGATAAAACTTCTCAAAACTTGGCATAGTTACCCCCCGCCATTCACTACAATTGAAGTAGGGATGAATCCCGCCAAACCCACACAGGCGTCCAAAACAAGATCCGTGCAGTAACGACGGTACTTTGGCCACTAACCCGTCTGGTTAGACTACTTTACGGGCGAAGTATGACTTGGCAGGGGGGTACTTTGGCCTCTAAGCCGTCTGCTGAGACTACTTTGCGGGTAAAGTATGACTCAGGGGGGGAGGGGGGGAGGGGGGTACCTCACGCCGGGCAGGACGCCCGCCTACCCACACATCGACCGCGACTACACATTCAGCCCAATCAACCGCATCAGTTCCACCCCATTGCTCTTCATCGCCACGTCCTCCCGCAGCGTGAAGTCGAAGCGCATCTGCCCATCCACAATCTCATCCTGGAAGTGCATATTCCGCCGGGTGCCACGCTCTGCCACTCGTCCAACTTCCCCCGCAATCCCCGGAGTGCGCCCACCCACGCCCCGCATGCACGATACTGGTATGGCGACCTCAATCTTCACCCCCGCAGAAATCAACTCCATGGCTAACCGCACCTCCACCCCGTCCGTCTTCGCAGGCCGCGCCTGGCAGCAGGTCCTCGCCCGCGACGCCGCCGCCGACGGCCAGTTCGTCTACGCCGTCAAATCCACCGGTGTCTTCTGCCGGCCCTCCTGCCCCAGCCGCCGTCCCGAGCGCAAGAACGTCAGCTTCTTTCCCACGCCCGCGCTCGCCGAGGCCGCTGGCTTCCGCCCCTGCCTCCGCTGCGAGCCCCAGCGCACCACCCCCAAGGCCGACCCCCAGGCCGAAGCCATCGCCAAGGCCGCTACCTTCCTCACCACCCACGCCGGCCAGCGCACCAAGCTCGACGACCTGGCCGCCGCCTCTGGCCTTGGCAAGTTCGCCCTCCAGCGCGGCTTCAAACGAGTCCTCGGCCTAACCCCTGGCGACTTCGCCCGCGAGCAGCGCAAAGGCCGCTTCCGCGAAAAGGTCCGCACCCCCAAACTCTCCATCACCGACGCCGTCTACGAGGCCGGCTTCGGCTCCTCCTCCCGCCTCTACGAAGGCGTCGACCAGACCCTCGGCATGAGCCCCTCCGCCATGAAGTCCGGCGGCGCCGGCGAGACCATCCACTACACCACCACCAACTCCCCCCTCGGCCGCCTCCTCGTCGCCACCACCGACCGCGGCCTCTGCGCCATCATGTTTGGCGACTCCGACCCTGAACTCGCCGTCGAGCTTCGCGAACAATTTCCTCAGGCTGTCCTCAGGGTTTCCACCTCCAACGCAGCTCTCGCCGAAGCCGTCCGCTTCGTCCTCTCCCGCCTCACCGAGCACCCCTCCGCCCAAACCCTCCCCTTCCACGTCCGCGCCACCGCCTTCCAGCAGCGCGTCTGGCAGGCCCTCCTGGAAATCCCTCGCGGCCAAACCCGCACCTACTCCCAGATCGCCCAAGCCGTCGGCTCCCCCAAGGCCGTCCGCGCCGTCGGCACCGCCTGCGGCTCCAACCTCCTCGCCGTCGTCATCCCCTGCCACCGTGTCGTCGGCTCCGACGGCAAACTCACCGGCTACCGCTGGGGCACCGACCGCAAACGCCAGCTCCTGGATCTTGAACAAATCCCGGACAGGGAACCAGCCGCCGCAACCGGACGTACGAAACTGGGTTGAAGCATATGACTTGCGTCGCGAAACCAAGCTAAGTCTGCACGTAAAATAGAAAACAGCAGGCGCATCTGCGCCGAGTAGGTCTGCGATCGATGAAACTACGTCCTGTTCTTCTGGTTCTCCTGATCCTGTGCGGCTTCTACTTCCTCACGACCCGCTGGCTCCCCTCCGGCGCCATGGCCGGCTTCATGCACCACACTCCAAACAACTTGGCCGCAACCACCACCGTCTCGCCCACGCCCAATTTCTCCCTAACCGAAGCCAACGCCGCCCCCGCCTACGACACTGAAGAGCTCCAGAACATCGCCGTCTACAAAAAGGGCCTCCCCTCCGTAGTCAATATCACCAGCACCGAAGTAGTCTGCTGCGATTTTTTCCTGCGCCCAGTCCCCCAGCAGGGCCAGGGCTCCGGCTTCATCATCGATAATCAAGGCCACATCCTCACCAACTACCACGTGATCGACGACGCCCAAACGGTCCAAGTGACGCTCTGGAACAAGAAGCAATTTCAAGCAAAGCGCATCGGCGTCGACCCCGTCCATGACATCGCCCTCCTGCAAATCACGGGCGCTACCGGTCTCGAGCCCGCAACCCTCGCCGACTCCACCCACCTCCTCGTCGGCCAGCAGGTCTACGCCATCGGCAACCCGTTTGGTTTCTCCGGCACCATGACCCGCGGCATGATCTCCGCCATCCGCTCCGTCCTTCTGCCCTCCGGCAACCGCATCGAAGACGCGATCCAGACTGACGCCTCCGTTAATCCCGGCAACTCCGGTGGCCCCTTGCTCAACTCCCATGGAGACGTCGTCGGCATCACCACCATGATTGCGTCGAACCCCAACGGCGGCGCCGATCAGTCAGCCGGCATCGGTTTCGCCATTCCCATCTCCACCGCGAAGGCCGTCGTCGAGGACATCATGAAGTATGGCCACGCGCGCCGCCCGTCACTCGACATCGTTACCCTGCCCATCGGTCCGGATGAGGCACAGCAAATCGGCCTGCCCGCCGACGCCGGTATCTTGATCATGCGCGTGCTGCCCGGCGGAGCCGCCGCTCAAGCCGGCCTGCGCGGCGGCAACCAGGTGGCCTACAAAGGCCGCACGCAGGTGATGCTCGGCGGCGATTTGATCGTCAAATGTGATGATCAGGATATTGCCAGCCCACAGGATCTCTCGAATGCCCTTAATTCCCATCACGCAGGCGACACTGTTGTCCTCGAGATCTATCGCGGACAGCAGCGCATGAAGATCAAGGTCACCCTCTCCGACGCCAAACAAGCCTCCAACGGACAGGAAGCCTGACCTCAGTTTCGCTGCGTCTAGCGCAATGTCTCGGGGACCTTAGTGCAGCGTCTCGGGAATCACCGCATACTCCAGCAGGATCTCAAACGGAACGATCTCCAGCGTCGCTTCGTGTGTCGCTTCTAGTATCACCGGGCATGCGGCGCCCGCGCGCTGCACCTCCAGCCAGCGCGCCGCGCACACACACCAGCGATCGCCTGGCTTCAACCCTGGAAATCCATACTGCGGCATCGGCGTCGACAGATCGTTGCCCAACTCCGCAGAAGTAGCTAGAAACTCCTCCGTCAGCAGGCAACAAACCGTGTGCACCCCCAGGTCGTCAGGGCCCGTATTGCAGCAGCCATCACGGAAAAAACCAGTCATCGGCTCTTTGCCGCAAGTCTCCAACGGCTGGCCAAGAACGTTTTTCTGGGTCGAGATCTTCGGGCTGGTATCCATAGACTCGATTGTATTCCTGTAGCGCCAGGCGCGAAGTACGACTACCTCGCGGTCATCGCAAGCTGTTGCTGATACTCCTCGTACGGCCCCTTGTGATCCGTAATGTGGAAGTCGTTCGGACCGCCTTCGAAGTGCCAGATCCGCGTCCCAGCTTCTTCAATCAAATCCTGATCGTGCGTCACCAGGAACACCGTTCCCTCGTACTTCTGGATCGCCTGGTTGAGCGCATTAATGCTCTCGAGATCCAGATGGTTCGTCGGCTCATCCAGCACCAGCACGTTGGGCTTCAGCAGCATGATCTTGCAGAACAGCAAGCGCGCCGCCTCACCGCCCGAGAGCGCGTTGGTCATCTTCAGACCCTCTTCGCCCTTGAACAGCATCTGCCCCAGGATCCCGCGAATGTCTTCCTTCACCGCTTTCGGATCGTACTGGTGCAGCCAATCCTGCGCCGTCATCCCCAGCTCAATCGACCCCTTGTGGTCCTGCGCGAAGTACCCGATCGAAACCTCGTGCCCCCACTTCACCACGCCCGAATCAATCGAAACATCCTTCTCCTCGATCCCCGGAGCATTCGCCAGCAGCGCCTTCAGCAGCGTCGTCTTGCCCTGCCCATTGCGTCCGATCAACACCACCTTCTCGCCGCGCTGCACCATCGCGGAAAAGTTGTCAATCACATGCTCGGTCTTTCCATCGGGCTGCGTGTAGCTCTTGTTCACGTTCTCGAACTCCAGCACCGTCTTGCCCGATGGCCGCTCCATCTTGAACGCAATATAGGGCCGCGCAATATTCGATCGCGCCAGCTCGCTCGTCGCCAGCCGCTCCACTTCCTTCTTGCGCGAGTTCACCTGCGAGCTGCGTGTGCCGGCCGAGAAGCGCGCAATGAAATCATTCAGCTGCTCAATCTTTTTCTCGCGCTGCTCATTCTGGCTCTCAATACGCGTACGGATGCTGGTCTTCTGCAGCACCATATCGTCGTAGCCACCGTTGTACGTAATGATCGTCTCGTAATCGATATCCGCGATATGCGTACAAACGTTGTTCAAAAAATGCCGATCATGCGAGATCACAATGACGGTGCCGGTATACCGCCCAAGAAAATCCTCCAGCCAGTGAATCGACTCAAGATCCAGATAGTTCGTCGGCTCGTCCAGCAGCAGCGCCTGCGGGTTGCCGAACAGCGCCTGAGCCAGCAGCACGCGAACCTTCTGCCCGCCCTGCAGCTCGCTCATCTTGCGCTCATGCAGCTCATCCGGAATATCCAGCCCCTGCAGCAAGACCGCGGCATTCGCCTCGGCCTCGTAGCCATCCTCGTCCCCGACGATGCCTTCCAGCTCGCCCAGCCGCGATCCATCCTCATCCGTCATCTCAGGCTTCTCGTAGATGACCTCGCGCTCTTCCATCGCCGCCCACAGCGCCTTGTTGCCCATGATCACCGTATCGACCACGCGATACGCGTCAAACTCATACTGGTTCTGCTTCAGCACCCCCAGCTTCTTGGGGCGGACAACCGTGCCCTTCTGGGCATCAATCTCGCCCGTCAGCACCTTCATGAACGTAGACTTGCCGGCACCGTTCGGACCCGTTAGACCATAGCGGCGGCCAGCCGTGAACGTCACCGAGACGTCCTCAAAAAGGAGCTTCGCGCCATAGCGCATCGTGATATTAGAGACAGAGATCATCAGTACTATTTTCTCACGACCCCTGTCACCTTCCTAACCCGGAGCAAACTGGCTGTCGCGCCCCGTCAATTAGAAAATTCATCACCCAATCGAAAATCCCTTGACAAAAAATCGCCGGGAGTTTATTTAACTAATCAGTTACATAACCAAGAGGTTTTATACGCCAAAATGAATGACTCAATCAGCTCGACCTTCGCGGCCCTCGCCGATCCCACCCGGCGCGCCATCCTCGCCCGCCTGGCGCTCGGCGAGACCTCGGTCACCAAGTTAGCCGAGCCCTTCGAGATGAGCATGCCCGCTGTCTCCAAACACCTCCGCGTACTCGAGCGGGCGGGCCTCATCACCCGAGGCCGCGAAGCCCAGTGGCGTCCCTGCAAGCTCAAGGCCGAGCCCCTCCGCGAAGCCGCCGGCTGGCTCGAAGAGTACCGCCAGTTCTGGGAGCAAAGCTTCGATCGATTGGACGAATACCTGCAAAGGCTGCAAGCGGAAGCGAAACAGAAACACGCAAGCGAATCGAAAGGCACCCACTTGAAGGACAAGGAGAAATAGCATGCTCGAGACAACCAGCGAAGTCTTGGATACGGCCGCCGCGAACGAAATCGTCATCTCACGAGTGTTCGCCGCGCCGCGCGCGATGGTATGGGGCGCTCTGGCGGACCCCTGGCAAGTAGGTCAGTGGTGGGGGCCAAAGGGCTTCACCACCACCATCCTCGAAATGGACCTCCGCACCGGCGGTAAGTGGCGTCTCATCATGCACGGCCCCGACGGCACGAGGTACCCCAACGAAATGACCTTCACCGAAGTCATCCCCATGGAACTCATCCGCCTCGAGCTCAGCGGCGGCCGCGAAGGTGCGGAGCTGCTTCACTTCCACAAGACCATGACCTTCACCGACGAAGACGGTGGCACTCGCTTCACCATTCGCATGACCTTTGCCTCCGCCGAGGAGCGCGATCAGAACGTCCGCGAGTACGGCTCCATCGAGGGCGGCAAGCAAATGATGCAGCGCCTCGAAGCGCACCTGCACGAGCGCGCCGCTCATCCCCTCGAAAAGTTCGCAGACAAACTCGCCGGAGCGCCCGCCACCCACGAGCTCCGCATCACCCGCACCTTCAACGCCCCGCGCGAACTCGTCTGGCGCGCCTGGACCGACCCCGAGATGGCCAAACAATGGTCCGGGCCGAAACAGTGGCCGGCCTTCCACATGGAACTGGGCAAGAAGCCCGGTGACAGCTGGCGCACCGGCCTGCGCGGCAATCGCCCCGGCACCGACATCCCCACCGAAATATGGCAGGGTGGCATCCTCCGCGAGATCGTTCCGCCCGAGCGCCTGGTCTACACGTTCGCCTGGGAAAACCGCGCCAACGTCGGCCTGCCCGAAGACGGCGACCCGCACGAAACCGTCATCACCGTGCGCCTCGAAGAGCACGCCGGCAAGACCACGATGCACTTCCACCAGGCCTTCTTCGCCACCGCAGCCGAGCGCGACGGACACAATGGCGGCTGGAACTCCAGCTTCGAGCGCCTCGAAGAATTCGTTAACGCGCAAGCCGCTAAGGAGGGGAAATGAGCACATCTACACCCGCCGTACCCATGGAGATGGAGCTCACCCGTCACTTCCGCGCGCCACGCGCCCTTGTCTGGCAGGCATGGACCGAGGTCGACAAACTCCAGCAATGGTGGGGTCCGAAGCACTTCACCAACCCGCACTGCGAGATCGACCTGCGCGTCGGCGGCCCCATCCGCATCGACATGCGCGCACCCGACGGCGTCGTCTTCCCCATGAGCGGCGAGTTCGAACAGATCGTGCCTCCCGAGCGGCTCGTCTTTCTCACCTCTGCGCTCGACGAGCCGGGCGAACCGATCTTTACCAATCGCAACACAGTCATCTTTCGCGAAGTCGATGGCGGCACCGAAATCTCCATCCACACCCGCGTCATCGATGCCAAGGCTGCCGCATGGCAATATCTCAAGGGCATGCGCGAAGGCTGGAGCAGCAGTCTTGACAAGCTCACAGACTTCCTCCAAACGATCTAACCCCGCCCACCAACGCGCCGGCGATGCAGCCGGTGCACCCACCTACGATCCACTCACCCAAGGAGACCGCAATGAAAACCGATCTGCACCTGGTATTTTCCGGCAAGTGTCGCGATGCCTTCGCCTTCTACGAAAAAACCTTCAACAGCAAAGTACAGTTCTGCATGACCTTCGGAGAAGCTCCCGAAGGCTCACCGGTCCCCCCAGACTCCAAAGACCTCATCATGCACACCGCGATGCCGCTCGGCAACCTAACGCTCATGGGCTGCGACGCCCCCAAGGGCCGCGAAGAAACCCTGGGCGGCTTCCAGATCTCCGTCACCGGTGACAGCACCGACGAGGCCACACGCCTCTTCGACGCGCTCAAAGCCGGCGGCACCGTGCAAATGCCCCTTGCTAAAACCTTCTGGTCGCCCCTCTTCGGCATGTGCACCGATAAGTTCGGCGTCGCCTGGATGGTCAGCGTACCCGGCCCGCAAATGTAATACACGATAGTCCGCGCTAACCCGCCGGCCTAGACCTTCGGCTTCTCCGTCGTGGGCTGCTGGGCAGGCGGTATTGCGTGGACAACCACCTCGTAATTCCGCCCCAGCCAGCGGTCTGCCGCCGGCCAGTGCAGCGTGAATACGATGCTGCCTGCCTGGTCCGCCGCAATTGGAATGTCGAGGTAGCAGCCAACGCGGCCCAGTGACTGAGCGTCCAGTTGATTCTTGGTCGCCCAGTCGTCGGTCGTGTACACGACGGTGAAGCACTCCGCATCCACGATACGCAGCACACCACCCTGCACGATCACGGATATGGGTCGACCGAGTTGGAAGATCCCCAGGTAGCGGCGGAAGTGCTCTCGATGCTGTCCTAAGATGTAGCGATCGTGGACCACGGAGATGCAGTCAAAGACCTGCTTGTCCGCAACTGAACGCAGCAGCTTCAAATACTCTGCGTGCGCCCACACCAGTGGCTGCGCCGACCCTGCGGAACGCCCAAAGAACAACTCCTCGGCCGGCATATCCGCGTAATCCCAGATCTGCTCCGGCAGCATCCCGCCGGAAGAACTGAACTTTTCCATCGCCGCAATGTACGGCGTCACATCATGGCCCGCAGCCAGTTCATAGTGGCCCCGCTCCCCGGTCAAGATTGGCCACGCTCGTCCCTGGCCCCATCCCATGTATGGCCCACCGTCCTTCCGCTGCCCATACCCGTCGTGGTTATAACGCCGCCAGCAGGGACCGTATGGCGTCTCAATCTTCAACACCGCATCCACCACCTTCAGCGAGTCCACAATCAGCGGATCATCCGGCCGGCGAATGCCATATCGCACCAACTCCAAAAATCCTGCATCCACCACCTCGCACGCGTCGTACGCAACCTGCTCGCCCGGCCCGCGGTTCGCAATGTGAATCATCCCCGGAGGTATCTGGTTGTTGTGAAATGACTCGCCCGCGGCCGGCGGTCGAATCCGCATGTAGTGGTGCGGTACCCCCGGCAACAGCGTCCCCTCGGTCGTCGTCGTCCACTTGTCCAGTCGCGCTTCAATCCAATCGGCATACTCTTCCAGAAATACGCCCACCTCTTCCGAGCCATTCTGCCGAAGAATGTCCGCTGCACAGATCAGCGCAGAGATCACCGCAGCCAGCGTCGATGGCGAATACCCTGCATTCTCCTCCCATCGCTCCTGCTGCGTAATCGGCGCGTACCGCACCAGGAACGAGGCCGCCGCGGTCACAAACGGCACGATATCAAACTTGCCCAGCCCATTCACCTTCCACAGCCGCCACGCGAGAATAATCGGAAACGCCACCTCGTCCAGCTGAATCCCCGACCAGTAGGGTATGCCGTTGATCCAGAAGTTCTGCGCAAACCCTCCATCCGGATGCTGCGTGCACGCCAGGTACACCAATGCGCCGCGCGCTGACTCAATCCGTCCACCTCCCAGCAGTGCAGTTGCCGACTGCACCATGTCCCGCGTCCACACCAGATGGTATCCACCCAAGTCATCATCCGACTTCGATGCCCCCCACGGGATCGACGCCGACGCAATGAATGCGCCCGAATACGTCTTGTCCTCGTGCGCCAGGATCACCCCATGCGACGCCCGCAACAATTTCCCCTGGTCCATTGAAAACTCGGTAAATCTCGACGGCGCAGGCGCCCTGTGCCACTCCTCAATAAACCGCTTCCGGTGCGAAAGAAATGGAATCGACAGCGACTGCATCATGTTCGACAGCGCCGAGTGATTCCCTCGCCCCAGCGCAATCGCCACGGTGAACTCGGGCGTCTTGGCAATATCAATCTCGCCCATGATAGCAATGTTGCCCTTCAACGCCTGACCGAAGTTCCACGTCATCCGCAGATGCTGCGCCAGGTCCGTATACCCATCGCTCGAGCCCACAAAGCCGCAGCTCGAACGTGTGAACCCGCAATCGGCTCCCATCGCCAGTGAGAAATCATTCTTCCACGCCAGCAGGCACCGGGTACCCGCCATATCCAGCGAGCGCGCCGAGTTGTCCGCACCGCCTCCATCCAGGTGGGGAGCCAGCAGCGCATAACACTTCAACCGCGACAGCACCTCCTCATCGCCCGTCACCTTCACGTTCATCAGCACCACCGCATGGTGCGGATCGGTAATGAACTCTTTGGTCACCGTGTACCGCCCGCTCACATCGTGCCCGGTCACCCGAATCGCCAGCGCATTCTCGTCGACGTACTGAAAGTCGTACGCAATATCCCGCTTCTCTTCGTGGAAGAACGTCTCCTCATCCGTAAAGAGCAGCTCCATGTCCCGCGTCTGCGGCCGGTCGATCGTCGGAAAGTAGATCTCGTTCAGCGTCCCATGCGAGGCCGTGAACCAGATCTTCGTCGCCGCCGCGTACGCCGTGCTCACCGCATCTTTTTCGCTGGAAGTCCATCGCGGCGGAAGCCCGGGACATCCAAATGCCGGACCGTCGTCATCGAGCCAGCGATAATTACCGTTGGAGGCACTCATATGCTCATATGATCACAAATCCCATCCCGCCGATTCACGCACCTCCCGGCCCCGCAGACCAGGCGCGTGATACGCATCACCGAATCCCCATCCCGCAGGCATATCATTAAGGCAGCGCATGAAAAAGTGGCTCCAAGTCGTCGCCCTGCTCCTGACCCTCACGCTCTCCGCCCAGCCTGTCCTCGCGGACACCGCCTGCGGCCAACGAGCCTGTGGCAGTCGGCCGACCATGGAATGCTGCCCTCCCCCCACCGCCGTGTCCATGCCGGCAATGCCCATGGGTATGACCTGCGGCCAACCTCAGCCGATGGCCAACGGTCCCATGCATTGCGCGGGTAGTACCTGCTGCATGCTCTCGCCTGCAACCGTGCCCGCGATCACGACCTCCAACCTCCCAACTCCGATTGCAGCCAGATTTACGACCCTCCCTACGACATGGTGGACCTCCGCTACCCTCAGCGCGATAAAGCGCACCCCCGGCCCACGTCAGGTCCTCCCCACCGCCAGGTACATACTCTTTCGTGACTTCCGAATCTAGACCGCGGTCCGCCTCGCTTTAGACCGCCGCGATGCACCAACCTCGCGACCCATCCTTCCCGAACAAAGATTCAGGAGAAATTCATGAAACGCAAAATACTCGCCCTATCCATCCTTTCCCTCGGCCTCACCATGACCGCATTCGCCTCCACCCAGATCGCGACCGCAAACTGCTGCCAGGAGAAAGCCGCCTGCTGCGAGAAGGCGGCCGCCTGTTGTGACCAGGGCAAGTGCTGCGATAAAGGTGCTGCATGCTGCAAGAAGTCCCCAAAGCCAGCCTGCTGCGATGGCAACAAAACTGCCGCGAATCCAGCGACCGCCCCAAAGCAGTAAGTCAACAGAAACACTAGTTGCACGGGCCGGAAGATATCCTCTTCCGGCCCTCACCATGCAGGCCCCACCTTCCCCCCAAAGAACCCTCGGCCGATACGCTATTCTCATCCAGGCAGCACCGCCGGGCACGCCCCGTGCATCCAAGTCTATTGTCCAAGAGTCGTGTCCGGGCTCGCAGTTCGAGCTTCGCGCACATCGCCTAAACCCAAGAACGATAAAGGAGCAACTCCCGTGGCCTTCGAACTTCCTCCTCTTCCCTACGACTACGCCGCTCTCGAACCCACCATCGACGAAGCGACCATGAAGCTCCATCACGACAAGCACCACCAGACCTACGTCACCAATCTCAACGGCGCCGTCGAAAAACACCCCGAGCTCGGCAAGAAGACGCCCGAAGAACTCATCTCTGATCTCGCCGCCATCCCCGAAGATGTCCGCGCTGTCGTCCGCAACAACGGCGGCGGCCATGTCAACCACACCATGTTCTGGCAGATCATGAAGCCCAAGGGTGGCGGCGATCCCACCGGCGATATCGCTACGCAGATCTCCAAGGACTTCGGCAGCTTCGCCGACTTCAAGAAGCTCTTCAACGAGACCACCGCCAAGCAGTTCGGCTCCGGCTGGGGCTTCCTCGTCTACAAGGGCGGCAAGCTCGAAATCGTCACCAAGCCCAACCAGGACAACCCCCTCTCCGACGGCCTCTACCCCATCCTCGGCAACGACGTCTGGGAGCATGCCTACTACCTCAAGTACAACAACCGCCGCCCCGATTACCTCGCCGCCTGGTGGGACGTTGTTAACTGGGACGAAATCAACAAGCGCTTCGCCCACGCCAAGAAGTAGTACGTCAACTTACTCTCCCAAAAGCAAAAGCCCTCCGCACAGGAGGGCTTTTGCTTCATCTCACAATCCACTACTCAAGCGTGCTACCGCCGCGCGTACCCTTCGGCCGACGATTCACCGCGAGAATCTTCTTCCGCATGCGCAGCGACTTCGGCGTCACCTCAACCAGCTCATCTTCCGCGATGAACTCGATCGACTGCTCCAGCGTCAGGCTCTTGAACGGCACCAGTCGCACCGCGTCGTCCGAACCCGAAGCACGCATGTTGGTCAGCTTCTTCTCTCGCACGCAGTTCACGTCAAGATCGTTGTCGCGCGAGTGCTCACCGATGATCATGCCCTCGTACACCTCAACGCCATCGCCAAGGAAAAGAATGCCGCGCTCCTGGATACCATCCAGCGCATACAGCGTCGTCACGCCCTGGCGATCCGAGATCAGCGCTCCCGAAGGACGCTGCGGAATCTCGCCTGTGTACGGAATGTACTCGCCCGCGATGGAGTTCATCACGATCGTCCCGCGCGTCTCCGTCAGCATCTCGTTGCGCAAACCAATCAGCCCGCGCGACGGAACTTTGAACTCCATCCGCACGCGACCTGAGCCGTGATTGGCCATCTTCACCATCTCACCCTTGCGCGGTCCCAGCTTCTCGATCACCGTTCCAACAAAGGCTTCGGGGACATCGATGGTCAGAATCTCCGACGGCTCCATCAGCGCGCCATCGACCCGCTTGGTCACAATCATGGGACGCGACACCATCAGCTCGAACCCTTCGCGCCGCATCATCTCGATCAGCACGGAAAGCTGCAGCTCTCCGCGGCCCAGCACCTTGAAGTTATCCGGCGTGCCCGTGTCTTCCACGCGAATGCTCACGTTGGTCAGCAGCTCGCGCTCCAGCCGTTCCTTGATGTTGCGCGACGTCACCAGCTTGCCTTCGCGCCCCGCGAACGGCCCATTGTTCACCGAAAACACGATCGCAATCGTCGGCTCGTCGATCTTGATAATCGGCAACGGCTTCGGGTTTTCCAACTCACAGAAGCTCTCGCCAATCGTGATGCCCGGAATGCCGGCGACAGCAATAATGTCGCCTACCGTCGTCTCGTCCGTGTCGATGCGCTTCAGGCCGTCGAACGTGAACAGTTTCGTCACCTTCACCGTCTGCAACGTACCGTCGACACGCGAAAGATTGACCTCCTGCCCAGCCTTGAGCGTTCCATTGAACACGCGCCCAATCGCCAAACGGCCAAGGTAATCCGAGTAATCGAGGTTCGTCACCAGGATCTGCAGCGGCCCATCCGCCGTTCCCGGCGCCGCCGGAATCGTCTGGAAGATCAGCTCAAACAACGGCTGTAGATCGGTGCCCGGGACGTTCAGATCCATCGTCGCCGTGCCGGCCTTGCCGTTCGTATAGATCACTGGGAAGTCCAGCACGCTCTCATCGGCATCCAGGTCGATGAACAGGTCATACACCTCGTTCAACACCTCTTGCGGCCGCGCATCCGGGCGATCGATCTTGTTCACCACCACGATCGGCGTCAGCTTCGCCTCGAGCGCCTTCGACAGCACATAGCGCGTCTGCGGCAGCGGGCCTTCGCTGGCGTCCACCAGCAGCACCACGCCATCCACCATCTTCAGCGCGCGCTCCACCTCACCGCCGAAATCGGCGTGGCCCGGTGTATCCACAATATTAATCTTCGACGACTTGTAGTGGATCGCCGTATTCTTCGCGAGAATCGTGATGCCGCGCTCTTTTTCAAGGTCGTTCGAGTCCATGACGCGCTCGGCAACCACTTCGTTCGTGCGGAAGGTGCCGGACTGGCGTAGCATGGCGTCCACCAGCGTTGTCTTGCCGTGGTCGACGTGGGCGATGATGGCGATGTTGCGTATAGCTTCGGCGGTCGTGGGGGTACTCACTGCGTGGGGGTTTCCTGTTCTGGGCTTCTGATTTTCAGATGACGCGCAAAGATGCGGCGCGGAGATGCGGCGCGGAATTGATTCTCGCCTGGGACGCGCTGACCGCTGACGATTCCAGCGAAAAACACGTTAGTTCTAGTCTACCAGTACCCACCCGTTACGCGGTAAAGATTGCGCCAATCGCACCGGCCAAAACCCTCCTTCCATAATCTACGGCTCCCCCCAACGCAGTTAAATAAAGTAGGTGTAGGCTTTTAGGAACAATTCCGTCGCAACACCATCTCTACTCAGGAGTTCCACGATGGACATCAGCCGCCGATCGTTTCTTGCTTCCGCAGCCGCAGCATCGCTCATCCCTTCGCAACCGGTGCACGCCCAGGAGCCTGCGCCCACAACTCCCGACGAAGCCCTCAAAATGCTGATGGACGGCAACAAGCGTTTTGACGCCAATAACCTCACCAGCATTGAGCACGACCTGAAGATGCTGCGGGAAAACACCGTCGAAAAACAGCAGCCATTCGCCGCTGTCCTCTCCTGCTCCGATTCACGAGTGCCCGTAGAGCTCGTCTTCGACCAGACCATCGGTCACATCTTTGTCGCCCGCGTCGCTGGCAATATCATCAACGCCGAGATCATCGGTTCGCTCGAGTATGGAGCCGCCGTCCTGGGAGTAAAGGTCCTCATCGTCATGGGTCACTCAAACTGCGGCGCGGTTAAGGCTGCGATTGCGAAGACCGAGGTTCCTGGACAGATTGCATCGCTGTACCCACATCTTGAACAAGCCGTGGAATCCGGTTCCGGCCTGGTAGACACCATCAAGAAAAACGCGAAAATCCAAGCTTCCCTTTTGGAAACTACCTCAACCGTCCTCGCACCGATGGTGAAGGAAGGCAAACTGAAGATTCACGCGGCGTACTATGACGTTGGAACCGGCCTGGTCACGCTGCTTTGATCGGCACCTGACCGTCCTCGCGGCTCCTGTTGCTGCAAACTGAATGGATCAGCGGTAGGGAGGGACATCCCCTATACTGGAAGCTCCATGGACGAAATCCTGCCACCCGCCACCCGCCAGCTCCAGGCTGCGACCCCGTGGAATTACCAGTTGGATCATGCGTTCGACGAGATGTTCGCCGCACAGAATGAACTGCGCGAGCACTACGGCCCCCTCCTCGAGCACTTCACCGCCCTCCCCCAGGATGAAGTCCAGCGCCGCAAGCAGGCCGCCGACCTCAGCTTCCTCAACCAGGGCATCACCTTCACCGTCTACGGCCGCGAAGAAGGCACCGAGAAAATCTTCCCCTACGACCTCCTCCCGCGCATCATCACCAGCGCCGAGTGGGCCAAGGTAGAGCGCGGCCTCACCCAGCGCATCACCGCCCTCAACCTCTTCCTCAAAGACATCTACAACGAAGGCCGCATCCTCAAGGACGGCATCGTCCCTCGCGAAATCGTCTACTCCTGCCAGCACTTCCGCCGCCAGATGTCCGGCCTGCAAGTCCCGCGCAACGTCTACATCGCCGTCTGCGGCACCGACCTCATCCGCCTCGAAAACGGCGACTTCGTCGTCCTCGAAGACAATCTTCGCGTCCCCTCCGGCGTCAGCTACATGCTCACCAACCGGCGCGTGATGAAGCGCATCTTCCCGCAGCTCTTCCGCAACTACAACGTGCGGCCCATCGAGCAATACACCCAACTCCTGCTCGGCACCCTGCGCTCGCTCGCCCCCGAAGGCCGCCCCGAGCCCAACATCGTTCTGCTCTCCCCAGGCGTCTTCAACTCCGCCTACTTCGAGCACGCCTACCTCGCCCGCCAGATGGGCATCGAGCTCGTCGAAGGCCGCGACCTCGTCGTCCACGACAACGTCTGTTACATGCGCACCACCAGCGGCCTGCGCCGCGTCGACGTCATCTACCGCCGCATCGACGACGACTTCATCGACCCCCTCAGCTTCCGCTCCGACTCCATCCTCGGCGCCGCGGGGCTCTTCAACGCCTACCGGGCTGGAAATGTGACCCTCGCCAACGCCTTCGGCACCGGCGTCGCCGACGACAAGGCTCTCTACGCCTACGTCCCCGACATCATCCGCTACTACCTCAGCGAAGAGCCCGTCCTCAACAACGTCGAGACCTTCCTCTGCACCCGCGAGAAGGAACGCAACTACGTCCTCGCCAACCTCGACAAACTCGTCGTCAAAGCCGTCGGCGAATCCGGCGGCTACGGCATGCTCATCGGCACGCAATCCACGCCCAAAGAGCGCGAACTCTTCGCCGAAAAGATCAAGGCCAACCCGCGCAACTACATCGCGCAACCAACCATCAGCTTCTCCCGCGCACCCTGCCTCATCGGCGACGAGCTAGAGCCTCGCCACGTCGACCTCCGCCCCTACGTCCTCTACGGCGACAAGGTCACCATCGTCCCCGGCGGCCTCACCCGCGTAGCCCTCAAGCGCGGCTCCCTCGTCGTCAACAGCTCCCAGGGCGGCGGCAGCAAAGATACTTGGGTGCTAAGCTAATCGCCGCGCAGGCAGCCATCTTTTGCAAGCTCTTGCCTGCGCCGGCTTCTCAGAGGGCCACGTTTTCGTGCCGCTCCCGTCAAACCTTCAACAAGGAAAGGTTGAAAGTGGCAGTGTTGCATCGCGTCGTTACGCTCTTTTGGGTAAGTCTTGTTGCCTGTATCCTTGTCGCGTCCGGCTGTTCCACGGCCCGCGCCGACGCTCCCAAACCGCGTGTGATCGTCTTCGTTCACGGCCTGCATGGCAGCCGCGATACGTGGCGAGCCGCCAACGGCGCCTACTGGCCGGATCTCCTTCGCACCGACCCGCACTTCCGCAACTCCGACGTCGTTGTCGCCGAATATCCAACGCCCTCCATGCGCGGCCGCTACTCCACCGCGCAACTCGCGGAGATGCTTTGGCAGTCGCTGAACAAGCAGCAGGTTTGGGAGCACCACGATATCGTCTTCATCGCCCACAGCCTGGGCGGCCTGCTCACGGAAGAGATGCTCTTGAACCATCCTACCGATGCGGCACATGTATCCTTTGTCGCGTCCTACGCTACACCGCACCAGGGCTCATTCCTCGCCAGCTTCGCCAAGATCTACGATAGCGATCCGTTACTCACCGACTTGAGCTACGCCGATGATAACGTCTTCCTGACAAATCTCGAACAGCGGTGGCGTAGTTCGCCGTACACCATCGGGATCCATCGCTATTGTGCGTACGAAACCCTGGACACCGCATCCGGAGCCGGCATCGGCCATTATCTGCACGCTCACACCCGCGTCGTAAGCTTCTACAGTGCGACCTACGGATGCGATGTCGACACACCGCCGCAAAAAATAAACGCCGACCACATCGACATTGTGAAGCCATCGAGCCGGCAGGCCGATGCCTATACCTTCTTCGCCAAAATCTATCGCAACAACCCGATCACCAACATCACGGAAACCGTTCGCGACAACAAGGTCTCCGTACTCTATGTCGCCTGCGACCGCGCGAACTCCACAGACGACCTCGAGGTGCCGATCGCGCTCGATCCAGCGCAGCACGAACAACTCATTGCCGCGGTCGCCGAGTTTGTCGACACCCAAAAGGTGAAGAACGACCCTACCATCGCCGTAACGAAAGTCGATCCCGGGGGCATCGCCCACATCGCGTACTCTTTTCGCGGGCGTGGACATGAACTCGGCATCTTCGGTTGTCCCACGGGCCACACATCAATCCTTGTGCACTTCACCATCCGCAGCCTTGTGCCGCTGGTGGAATAGAGGAAACGATCCCCTGATGTATGAAAATGGTTCGATAGCATCCAACGATCGGAGAGCAAATTGAATTTGATGACGGCTAACCAGTTTATTCGCCGCGGGACGCTTGCCGCTGCTTTTCCAGGCGCTCGCTGGTTGGCCGTTAGCGCGCTTTTGTCGATAGGCACTTTGGCTGGCAACTCCCAGCGCCTCGTCCTCATCGATCAGGACGGCTCGGGCCCCGGCGGCTCCAACCAAATGGCCATGATGGTCCTGCTCCAATCCCCCCAGGTCCACGTCCTCGGCATCACCATGGTCAGCGGCAACGCGTGGGAGCCCGAAGAGGTCCAACATACCCTCCGCATGCTCGAACTCATCCACCGCACCGACGTCCCCGTAGTCCCCGGCGCCATCTTCCCCCTCCTCCGCACCGAAGCGGAAGCCATGCATGAAGCCCCGCTCATCGGCAGCTTCCCCTGGTACGGCGCCTGGGGCGACCTCGCCCACCACACCAGCGCGCAACCCTACCATGGCCCTTTCGTCCTTCCTCCCCTCGAAGAAGGCGAGCCCACCACCAAGCCGCTCGACGAAGACGCCGCCCACTTCCTCATTCGCCAGGTCCACGCTCACCCCCACGCCGTCACCATCTACGCCGCCGGCCCGCTCACCAACATCGCGCTCGCCATCTCCATCGACCCGCATTTCGCCGAGCTCACCCAGGGCATCGTCATCATGGGCGGTAGCCTAAACCCGCGCACCGACGACCCCGAGTTCGCCACCCATCCCCGCCACGAGTTCAACTTCTGGTTCGATCCAGAGGCCGTCCACATCACCCTCCGCGCCCCTTGGCCCCGTATCGATCTCACCGACGTCGACATCTCCATCAAGACCCAGTTCACCAAAGAGATGCTGCGCCAGATCTCCCAATCCAACTCGCCTGCCGCCCAGTACATCGCCCGCTACACTCACGAGTTCTATTACCTCTGGGACGAGCTCGCTGCGGCCGCCTGGATCAACCCCTGGATCATCACCAAAGAGCAGATCCTCTACGTCGACTGCGACACCTCGCCCGGCCCCAATTACGGCGACACTCTCACCTGGACCGCCGCCAACAAACCCACGCTCCCCGGCCCCGAGGGCGACATGCAGCCCGTGCACGTCCAGGAGGACCTCAATGTCCCGCTTTTCGACAGCACCTTTGTTGATCTAATGAAGGCAGCACCAGTGGCGCCAAGCGCGCAGCCCGCCACTCATTAAGCAAAACCCGAAAGACCGTGTAGAGTGAACTACAACCAGCAAGTCCAATTCAGCAAAGGAACCGACCGCATGCTGTCACGCGTCGCCGATTCACTGTACTGGATGAGCCGCTATCTCGAGCGCGCCGAACACGCCACGCGCCTGCTGGATGTGAACCTCAACCTCATGCTCGATGAGAGCCCCACCAGCTCCGATCACCGCTGGCTGCGGATGCTCGCCGCCCTCGGCAATCCCAAGCGCCTCAAGTGGAACGGCAACCCCTACGAGCTCGCCCGCAACCTCACCTTCGACACCTCCAATAAATCCTCAGTCGTCTCCTGCATCATCGCCGCTCGCGAAAACGCTCGCCAGGTCCGCGAGCAGATCTCCACCGAACAGTGGCAGAAACTCAACTCCCTCTACATCGAGGTCACCCGCCCCGAAGTAAAACGCGCCATGCAGATCGAGGCCAACGCCGAATCCGGCGAAGGTCCCACCGCCTTCCTCCAGGAGATGATGGAAGCCGTCCACCAATTCCAGGGCGTCACTGACTCCACCATGTCCCACGGCGAAGGCTGGCAGTTCATCCAGGTCGGCCGTTACCTCGAACGCGCCTCCGGCATGCGCCTTCTCCTCGAGGCCTATCACGGCGACGTCTGGTCCCACCCCGACCGCGTTCCCGAAGGCAACGAGTATCTCGACTGGATGGGCCTGCTCCGTTCCGCCACCGCCTTCGAGGCGTACTGCAAGGTCTACACCGCCGACCTCACGCCCGAGCGCATCCTCGAGTTCCTCCTCCTCGACGCCGAGTTCCCGCACTCGCTGCGCTTTTCCATCGACAGCCTCCAGTGCGCTCTCCAGGCCATCCAGCAAAAATCCGGCAAGACCCGCGCCGAAGAACTCAACCGCATCGCTGGCCGCCTCAGCGCTTCGCTCGGTTTCGCCAGCGTCGACGAGATCCTCCAGGGCGACCTTGTCGAATATCTGCACGGCATTCAACGTCAATGTCAGGCCATCCATCAAACCATCTACCACCTCTACGTCGACTATCCGATTCAGGCCGCGCTGGCTGGGTAAACCAACCATCAGGAAAGCACCACAGATATGCTCATCCCCATGAAGCCGCTGCAGGAGGGACCGATGTACTACTCCATCCGCCATCTCACCAAGTTTCTCTACAAGACTCCTGTCAGCGAAAGCATCATGGAGACGCGCATGCACCCGCGCTCCGACGTCCAGCAGCGCTGCCTCACCTTTCACCTCTCCGTCAGCCCGCGCTGTCGCGTCTTCAGCCACCGCGATCACTTCTCAAATCACGTCCATCACTTCGACATCCCCGGCCAGCACGGCCAGCTCGTCATCGTCGCCGAATCGCTCGTTGAGATGGCCATCCATGGTGAGATTCCCCGGTCCCTCCCCGCCGGCTCCTGGGACGAACTCGACCGTCTCGTCCATGAGGGCGACTTCTGGGAGATGCTCCTCCCCAGCGAGTTCGCCCGCTTCACCCCCGAACTCGAAGACCTCGGCAAACACCTCGGCGTCCAACGCAACGACGACCCGCTCAGCGCCCTCCACAAGCTCAATACCCAGCTCTGCGAATACTTCGACTACAAGCCCAAATCCACCAAGGCCGACTCCCCCATCGAACACGCCCTCACCACCCGGGCCGGCGTCTGCCAGGATTTCTCCCACATCATGATCTCGCTGGTCCGCTCCCAGCTTCAGATCCCCTGCCGCTACGTCAGTGGATACCTCTACCACGGCGATGCCCACAAGGATCGCTCCGAAAGCTCCGCCACCCACGCCTGGGTCGAGGCCTTCCTCCCCGAACTCGGCTGGATCGGCTTCGATCCCACCAACGACCTCGTCGCCGGCGACCGCCACATCCGCACCGCCATCGGCCGCGACTACTCCGACGTCCCGCCCACCCACGGTATCTACCGCGGCCGCACCAAGAGCGAGCTCAGCGTCGCCGTCCGCGTCGAACCCAGCGAAGGCACGCCCTTCCTCGATCGCGAACTCCCCGTCCCCGAAGACTGGTCCGTGCTCGTAGAAAAAGCTCAGGCCCTCCCCGAGCAGCCCCCACCCATGTCCCGCCACGCCCAGCAAGCCCAGCAGCAACAATCAACCGCCGCCGTTTCGCGATCCGCCGTTTCGCGATCGGCACGATAGGAAACATCCCACCACATCGCGTATGCTGGGCTACGTCGCTCACAATCATCATCCGCAGGGGAACAAGTTTTGCGCGTACTATCAATCTCTTTCATCTTGCTATCGTCCGTCTGCTCGAGCGCACAATCCGTCGCGAATCCTGTCCTGATCGACAGCGCTACCGCACACCAACACCTGACACAGCATCGACTGGCGCCGATCTCGCCGACCGCCAAGTCCTTTGGAACGTTCGGCGACTATACCGTCCAAGTCTTCATTGACACTGCTGGCAAAGTCACCAGCGCCACCGCTCTCAGCGGCCCGCAAAGTCTTCAATTCGACGCTCTCAGGTTCGCACGGACCCTAACCTACACACCATTCACCAAAGACGGTCAACCCGTCATCGCGACCACCGTCGTCACCATACCATTCGGTCCTAACTCGCCGAAGTACACAGATCCTCAACCCTGGCCCCAGGAACTTCAGGATGCCCAGGCAGACTGCCTTGACGCAAAATTGAAGAAGGCAGCGCCTGCAGACATCGCTAAGAAATGTACAGCGCTCGCCGATGCCCTCTACAAGCTCCCGATGAACGACGATTTCGTGAACCGAAGAATCACCTATCTCGATGCCGCCACCGATCTGCTTCTCAACAAGCAGCCAAAAGAGGCGTTGGTTCAAGCAGATCGCGCAACTGCTCTCGTGGAACAAGGCCATGACGACGGAGAGGGTTCAGCCTGGGCCTATCTCGTACGGGCAGAGATAGAGGCCGCCCTAAATCAGTTGCCGGCCGCCAACCTCGACCTGACCAAAGCCGAAACCTTCCAGCGAGCCGCGATGGAAATCGTCCAGAGCGATACCCTCAAAACAAAGTATTCCGCGACGCTCAAAAGCATCCTCACCTATCACGCTAAACTCCTCAAGGCGAGCGGCAACACCGCCGCTGCGCAAATCAAGCTGGACCAAGCCGCTAAGCTCTAAGAGCGCTCAAAGGTTCATCTTCTTAAACACTCGCTCCGGAATCGCGCGAATCACCGCCATGATCACGCGCCATATCCCCGGCACATACACCACGTCATCCCCGCGATCGATTGCCTTCACCAGGCTTGCCGCCACCGCCTCGACATCGGCAAACTTCGCGCTGCCCTTCATCCCCTCGGTCATCGCCGTCTTCACCGGCCCCGGCTTGATCGTCATCACCCGCACACCGTCGCGATCAATCCGATTCCGCAGCCCATCCACAAACGCGGTCAACCCCGCCTTCGAACTCCCATACACATAATTCGACTTCCGCCCCCGCTCGCCCGCAACCGACGACAGCACCGCCAGCGTTCCCGCATGCCGCTGCGCCGTATAATTCGCCAGCCACGTCAGCAAACTCACCGGCGCGACAAAGTTCGTGTGCAGAATCTGATCGGCTGCCGCAAAATTCTTTTCCGCGTCAACCTGATCCCCCAACACGCCCAACGCCAGAAACGCCACATCCAGCCCGCCCAGCGAATTAATCGCATGCGCCAGCACCTCAGCATGCGCGTTCGTGTCATCCAGATTCGCCACCGCCGATCCCACATGCGAAGCACCGCGCGTCTTAGCATCCGCCGCCACCACAGCCAGCTTGTCCTCATTCCGCGCCACCAGGTAAAGTGCATCGCCGCGGTTCGCCCACAGACGAATACAAGCCTCCGCAATCCCCGACGTCGCGCCCAGCACTAATATCCGCCGCGGCCCATTCTGCCGCGCCGCCGCAACCTCACCCGCTCCGGCCTCCTGCGCGCGCGGCGTGCGCAACGCCAACGGCTGCTCGTCCGCTACCGGACTCTTCGGCGCTGTACTCATTTGCCCACTCCCCGCACACCCAGTTGTCCGCCCACCACCCGTTCCCAGAATCCCGACGTCAGTGCCGGATCCTTATACCGCGCAAACTTCTCCCACTGCGGATAGAACGCCTGGAACTGCGCTGCCGTCATCCGCGCATCTTTCGCCGGATACAGCCTTCCGCCAAACTCGTTGGTCATCTCAGCAAGCCGATCGAACAGCGCAAAACTCTTCTCCGGCTTGATCGGGAAATCCAGCGCCAGCGTAATCCCCGGCTTCGGAAAACTCATCATCCCCGGCGACGGCACATCCCCAAACGCCTTCAGCACCGCCAGGAAACTCGCCAGCCCCGACTTCGCCACCGCCTGCAGCACCGCGATCGTTCCCTCCCGCGCATGCTCCCATGGAATCACATACTGAAACTGCAGCAGCCCACCCTTGCCATACATCCGATTCCACTTCAGCACCGCATCCAGCGGATAAAAGAACGGCTCATAATCCTGCAGCGTGCTCACCCGCTTCTTCATCTGCTTATTGAAGAACACCGAGTTGAACGCGCCCACCGTCATCCCATTCAGCACAAACCCCGGCAGCTCCATCGGGAACGTAAGCTTCGGCTTGCCCGACACCTTCAACGGCGCCGGCACCTGCGAGTGATCTCCTTGCATAAAAATCCCGCGGCAAAAGTTCTTGCCCGTCGACGTCACATCCACCCAGCTCACCGTGTACTCAATGTTCTCGGCCTGCCGCGTCAGATCCAAAAATTCGTCGATGCCATGAAACTGGATTCCCTGGTAATCAATCATCCGGCTCACGATCGGCTTCAGCCTCACCTGCGCCCACGTCATCACGCCCGTCAACCCCATGCCTGCAATCGTCGCCCCAAAATAATCCGGGTTGCTCGAGGGCGAGCAGTGCATCCGCTCCCCATTCGACCGCACCAGCTCAAACTGCGTTACATGGCGACCGAACGTTCCCGCATGATGATGGTTCTTGCCATGAATATCATTCGCAATCGCGCCGCCCAGCGTCACATATTTCGTCCCCGGCGTCACCGGCAGAAAGTATCCGCGCGGCACCGCAAAATCCAGGATCTGCGCCAGCGTAATCCCCGCTTCGGCCGTCAACAGCCCCGTCGCCGGATCGAAATCCAGCAGCCGGTTCATCGACGTCGTCTGCACCAGCGTCCCATCCTTCAGCAGGCAGACATCCCCATAACTCCTGCCCATGCCCACCGCGAGCGCGCCGTGATGCACGCCATCAATGGCCCGCGGATAGTCGCCCTGCCAGTGCAGCTGCTTCAGCTCTGCGTTGTATTCGGGATAGCGGCCCCACGATTCGAACGATGGCGGCCCAGCCGGCTTGTCGCCAGCTTCTGTAGGTTGCGGTGCGTTGAAGTCCAGTTCCGCGGACGAGGGCATGCCTATAGGATAGTCGATGCCCTCCTCCCCGAGCGAACATCTTGGTGATTACCGGACGGGTCGTTCAACCCCTTGAAAACTGCATCAAACGTCCCACTCGATTCCCCAAACCGCAGGCCATGCGCGTTCTTCATACAGTTTTCCTCCGGCGTAGGCTGCGTATTGAAAATCTCCATCGCCTGCACGAGCCAGCACATTCTCCCGACGCATGATGCCCGCGTTGTTCGCCAACACGTTCAGCGCCGGAAACTCCCCCGCCCACCTGCGCCGCGAACGCCTTTGTTCATGATTCCATCTCCCGTGCGGATCCCAGGGGAGTACTATCTTCATGGGATGTAAGCACTTGAATGTTCGGTACGTACCAAACTGAAACCGAGGCTCCCTCATGACCAAAAAGGAAAAGAAAAGCAAGAAGGCAAAGAAGAACGAGCACCTGGCAATCTCCGCCGAGGCCACCACCAGGCATTCTCAAGACCAACCGAAACCCTCTTCGAAATCTTCCGCTAAATCAGATGCCAAGGTCGATGCTCTCGTCCACGAAATCATCGAGCGCATCGCAGACAGGTGGACGATGGTCGTCCTCGATGTCCTGGCCGAGTACGGCACGGTTCGCTTCACCCAGCTCGGCAAGCTGGCCGGCGGCGTCAGCCAGAAGATGCTCACCAAGACGGTTCGCCAGATGGAAAGCGACGGCCTCGTCAAACGCACCGTCCACCCCGTCGTTCCACCTCACGTGGATTACACCCTCACCGATCTCGGCCGCAGCCTCGGCGAAGCCTTCTGCGGCGTCTGGGTCTGGGCCGAAAAATACTACGACGCGGTGGAAAAATCCCGCGCCGCGTTTAGCCACAAACCCTGACTTGCCTAACGGCACATCTTCGCCAGCTCATCCTCGGGCTGCGTCGCGTTCGGCAGCGCGACATTGCGTGTTGTCGCCGCCAGCTCCATCAACAACCCACCCCCCGGATAGGCCACCTTCGGATCGACGCTGTACGCCGGATCGGATTCGGCCTGCGGCAGCGAAACAAACTCAAACCCCCTCTTGCGAAACAGCCCAATCAACTCCGGCAGCATCTTCGCATCGAACGCCCCCACGTGCAGCAGCAGCACATACGGAATATCGCGCCCATACAGCCGCTGCGAGAGCGTCCGCGAGTACGTGATGTACTCGTCCGCCGTCGCCAGGTAGCTATCCTGCAGCGACGCTATCGCCGCCGCATCGTTCTTCGCCGCGCAGCGCGCATACGCGTCATTCCACATATAGTCGCCAAAATCCAAATTCACCTCGGCGATCTTGTACTGATGTCCGAGGAGGTAATCGCGCACCGCATCCCGCTTCGCCAGGGTGTCGCCCTCTTCGAGGTATGGATACCGGAACCAGTGCCAGTCTCCCTGCGGATCAATCTTTTCGAGCAGCGGTTGGTTCTCGACAATGTTATGGATGTACTTCTTCGCCGAGCTCTTATCCAGCGAGGGGTGCGACCATGTGTGGTTTCCCATAGGATTTCCAGACGCAATCCACTCCCGCAGCAGCTCCGTCTGATACGGATACTCGGCCGTCCGGAACCCGTTCACGAACCCGTACACCGGCGGCATCTTCTCTGCTTTCAGCGTCTTGATGATCGAGCGCACAGGCTCCGGACGATACTCCCCTGGCGGCAGAGGACCGTGCGCGGGCAGATCGTCGAACGTAAACGCGACCTGCAGCGGCGCTTGTTGGGCCGAAATTTGGGGGACGGCGAAGGCCGTCAACGCAAGGGACGCCAGGAAGAGGCGAGCGAACTTCATGGATTCAGTGTAGCGTTCGCGCATTTTCGCCACGCGCTTCCCGAATGCGGGCTACATGTCTGTGAGTACCTAAACAGGGCTAAGTCTTACGCCAAAAACACGAAAAGTGCGGCAAATGCCGCACTTTTCGGATATTTCGGGGAATGGCTTACGCGGTAGCGCGAGCTTTCTTCGCGGCTTCAAGAGCGCTCTTGGCCGAGACGGCCAGAGCGGCAAAACCGGCGGCGTCGTTGGCAGCGATGTCGGAAAGGATCTTGCGATCGAGGCCGATGCCCGCTTTCTTGAGGCCGTTGATGAACGTGGAGTAGCTCATTCCATTGAGCTTACAGGCGGCATTGATGCGCACGATCCAGAGCGAACGGAACTGGCGCTTCTTCTGCTTGCGGCCGATGTAGGCGAACTTGAGTCCGCGCTCGACGGCTTCCTGGGCTGCCTGGTAAAGCTTTGATTTGGTGAGGAAATAACCGCTGGCGCGCTTGAGAATCTTCTTGCGGCGGTCGTTGCGTTTGGTACTCCGTTTGACACGGGGCATGGTGTAACTCCTTTTGCGTGTATCGTTTAGCGGCTGGAGGTAAGGTAGGCCTCTTCACTCGCTGACTGCTTCGAATCTCGGTGGATTTACTGCGTAAATCCAGGGGCCTATACGCTTTGCGGCCCGTTGCTTTTCAGCGTCTCGACTCGAAAAACTTGCCTGCTGGCTACGCTCTAGGCGTAGGGCAACATGCGTGCGACCTTCGGGGTATCCTGCTTTGAAACCAACACGATACGGCCAAGTTTGGACTTGGTTTGGTTGGTTTTCGAAGTGAGGATGTGGCGCATCTTCGTCTGACCGCGCTTGAACTTACCGGAGGCGGTCTTCTTGAAGCGCTTGGCTGCGCCCGAGTGGGTTTTTAGCTTTGGCATGGTGATTCCTGATGGAAACGTACTATTGAACAACGTCATTCAGAATAGCATGTTTTGGGCAAAATTCGTGAGTTTCGTGTAAGACACAGCCCGGTTTCGGGTACTTACAGACATACTTAGCCTGGTTTCGGGACACAAATCGAGGTTAACTCCGTCCCAATGTGTCAAGCTCACTTTACACAATGTAAAGTGAGCTTGACACCCCTGTAAAGTTCGCTTGACTAGGGGGTGACGGCGAGCCTTTCGTGGGGTTGGGCGATCCGGATGGAGGCCATGCCGGCGGCGGTGGCGGCCTGGATGCCGATGTCGGCGTCCTCGAAGACCAGGCAGTCTTTCGGGTCGACGCCGAGACGCTGGGCGGCCAGGAGGAAGGGGTCGGGGGCGGGCTTGGGGTGGGCGTAGTCGCCGGCGCAGACCAGGGTGTCGAAGAGGTGGAGGATGCCGAGGGTTTCCAGCGAGCGGACGACGGACTCGCGGGTGCTGCCGGAGACTACTGCGAAGGGAATGTTGCCGTGCTGGAGGTGAATCTGATCGAGGACCTCGGGGACAGGGCGGAGCTGATCGATGAGGCCATAGTAGAGGCTCTCCTTGCGGTGGGCGAATTCCTCGATGGGGATAGAGAGGCCATCGCGGCGGTTGAGCTCGGTGACTACGGCGTCGACGGGGCGACCACCCCAGGCGTAGAAGAGTTCCTCGGTGAAGGAGGTGCAGCCGTACTCGCGGAGGGCCTGGGTCCAGGCGATGAAGTGGATGGGCATGGAGTCGGCGATGGTGCCGTCACAGTCGAAGAGGTAGGCCTTGAAGTCGCCTGCGGGGAGCGTGAGAGTCATAGATGTTTAGTTTACTTGGAGCAACGGGGCTTTAACCGATCGGCGATTAGGGAGCGGTCGCCTTTACGAACACTGCCTGCCGATTTTGGGCGGCGATATTCAAAAACTCCCCTTGTCCCAGATAGCAAAGGCTCGATCCCACGAAGTCAGCAGGCATACTGTAGAAGCCTTTCAGGGTCCCGTCCTCGGAGTTCAAGAGGAGCCATGTCACTTCAATGGGACCGAACTTGACCTCGGGGTGTTTTGGATCAAGTGCCTTGCCCTTGACTGGGTCTACGCGAGAGAAAGCCACTGCGAATTGCCCATCCACGTACTCCAGCTTCGTAGCGTTCGACTCAGGATATGGCTTTACTAACTGAATGGATTTGAGAAGATCGCCGGTCTGGTCAAAGATGCTCAGCGTCTCATCCATTAGCTCAACAAACGTGCCATTATTACCAGCAGCCACCGTTCCCGGCGCCCCATTGAAAAGGGTGAAGCTCTTTCCGTCCTTCAGGGAGACCGGGTGACCGTTCTGATCGAGAATTGCTATCATGGAGGTACCCTTAGGCGTCAACCCCTGGGATTTTTCGGAATCCTCTTTCACCGTATGGGGAATGAAGCCCTGGAGCATGGTGCTTCCATTCGACTGAACGGCGGACGAATTGATAAGAAATCCTTTGGGCAACTGTAACGTTGTTCTGGAGACTTCATCGCCAGAAGTGGAATATTTCAGAAGTGTGTTCTCGCCGCCATTCGTGAAGGTTGAAGCGAGAGCATAAACGTCTCCAGCCGGAGAGACCGCAAAATGCCATTCTGGTGAATCCCCCAGATCCTTCGGAAGCGGAAATGGCATGGGTTCCTGTCCGCTTGAGGAGAGGCGCAGAATTAATTTTGTTGTGTATGCTGGATCGCTGATGCCGAAGTAAGCCCTTCCTCTTGAATCACATTGAACACTACCTGCCCATGAAAAAGGAGGTACGTTGAGCGCATTCGGGGCACCTGGAACGAGCTTGAGTGAGGGAGGCCCTACTGCCAAAGGTCGTTGTGCAGACGAAGACTGTATTGGCAGCAGCACACAAAGCACAATAAAGAGCTGACAGCGCTTAGACCCATTACAAAGCAGCTCTAATAGCATCTTTATCCTTCGGCTTGATCATGTCGTGGGCCTTCACCTGCTGAGCGCGCTCGCTCTTGGCCACAAGGTAACTCTGTAACCAGGCCTCAAATTCCTGGGGTGTTGAAGATGCGGTCGCTGCCCCATGCTTCGTCGGCAAAAGGGCGTTCCACGAAGAGAAGTCCAGGTCGCCTAGCTTTTCAATCGTGATTCCTGCGCGGACAACGTTCGGTTTCTTGCAAGTGGCCGCCTAATAGACATAACAGCTATTGCCGCCACTTGCGCCGCAAGCCGGCATCGCTGCATCCATAGCGCAATTGACACCGGGGACGCCACCGTGACAGCTCTCCGTTTCCACCACCTGTTCTGTGCATGTACAAATGCCACTTGCGGGCATAGGGGGGCTTGGTTCGCCACACAGCCTTGAGACAGACATGAAGCCGGTACGGCCATAAAGATTGCGAGCAGAAAAAGCGCTTTCATGAAGTTCCCTCATTTTGAAGTCACCATCCGAACCACGCACTTAGAACTTTTGGCGCAACCAGATCGGTCGATGCCAGGCAACATACTATATCTGGGGGGGACGTCAAGATTATCAATCGGCAGTTTGGTCCAAATTATATGACTCTCGGACGCTGGGCGCTCCAGATTCGCTCCGGGGTATGCGGAGCGGGAAAAGGAGGTTCGGTCGAGATGACCGGTGGGTGTGTGGATGAGCGCGCTCTCCTTCGCACAGCTCGGAGTAAGGCGGCGGTCTTGCAGATTTCGCCGCTGTATCCGCGGATGAAGGAGTTTCGGGAGATGGTTCGGGGGTTGGATTCGGAGGGGAAGTTTGAGAATGGGTATTTGAGGGAGCATGTGGGTCCTGCGCGGACGGCGAGGGTTGGGATGACGGGGTAGGAGTTTGGGGTCGGACGTGGGAGTGTCATCACTACACTCTCCCGCAGCCTCATCATCACCCATTCATGACGACGAAGCCGTCATGAATGAGGCACCCCGCGATCACCGTGGCTTAGCGAGCAAACAGCAGATTCCCAGAGGGAATGACAGGAAGAAAGGCAAGGGCAACGGCCCGGGGCTAAAGCCCTTTGTGGGGTGGGGCTTTTCAGGGGGCTGAAGCCCCCTGCTAATCCGGAAGCGGGCGCTAGTCTTCGGGGTCGTCGGTGGGGCGCTTGCTGGTGGAGGTTATTTTGTCGGCTATGGCGGTGGGGACGAAGTCGTAGTGGTCCATCTCCATGCGGAAGCTGCCCTGACCCTTGGTCATCGAGGTGAGGGTGGTGCCGTAGGTGAGCATTTCGGCTAGCGGGACTTGCGCGTTGACGATGGCTCGGCGGCCTCGGGTGTCCATGCCTTGAACGCGGCCGCGGCGGCTGTTGAGGTCGCCTACTACGGCTCCGGCGGTGTCATCGGGGATATCGATTTCTACGCGCATGATGGGTTCGAGGAGTGAGGGCTTGGCGTTTTCCATGCAGGCGCGGAAGGCGAGGCGGCCGGCGATCTTGAAGGCCATTTCGCTGGAGTCGACGTCGTGGAAGCTGCCGTCGAATACGGTGGCCTTGAAGTCGACGAAGGGGTAGCCGGCTAAGTGGCCGCGGACGGCGGTTTCGAGGATGCCTTTTTCGATGGCGGGGACGAAGTTGCGGGGGATGGCGCCGCCGAAGATGTCGTTTACGAATTGGAAGCCGGCGCCGCGCGGAAGGGGTTCGATGCGGATCTTGCAGTCGCCGTATTGGCCGTGGCCGCCGCTTTGCTTCTTGTGGCGGCCGTGGCCGGTGGCGGTGGTGCGGATGGTTTCGCGGTAGGGGACCTTGGGGGATTTGAGCGTGACTTCGGTGTGATAGCGGCGGCGGAGTTTGGAGACGACGGCTTCGATGTGGAGCTGGCCGGCGCCGGCCAGGAGGAAGTCGTTGGTCTGGGGGTCGCGGTAGAAGCGGAGCTGGAGATCTTCTTCCATGAGCTTGTGGAGGGCGGGGGCCAGCTTGTCTTCGTCGGCGCGTGACTTGGGCTCGATGGCGTAGGTCATGGCGGGCTCGGGCGCGGGGAGGGGGTCGATGCGGAGGCCGTGGCCTTTGACGCCGAGGGTGTCGCCGGTTTGCGTGACGCGGAGTTTGGCGACGACGCCCAGGTCGCCGGCGTGGAGCTCGGGGACTTCTACTAGCTTGCGGCCTTGCATGATGCCGATGTGGGTGAGGCGCTCGGTCTCGGAGCGGGTGTAGTTTTCGAGCGAGGCTTCGTTGCGGATGCAGCCGCTGATGACTTTGAAGAAGGAGATGCGGCCGGCGAAGGGGTCGATGAGGGTTTTGTAGACGTAGAGGGCGGCGGGCTCGGTGTCGGAGAGAGGGCAGAGGACGGTGTCGGTGGGGGCGTCTGTGGCCGAAGCGGAGATGGAAGCGCCGTTGCCGTTGCCATTTTTGGAGGGCTGGAGGGTGTGGGCGGGGATGGGCGGGCGCTCGCTGGGGGAGGGGACGTAGAGCTTGAGGAAGTCGAGGAGGTGGTCGGTGGCGATGTTGCCGAGGGCGCTGGTGTAGAGGATGGGGAAGATGCGGTCTTCGCGGATGGCGTCGTGGATGGCCTGGATGAGGTGCTCTTCGGGGATGGTGCCGAGGGCGAAGAACTCTTCGAGGAGCTCGTCTTTGCCTTCGGCTACGAGTTCGACGAGGGCTTCGTGGGCGGCGCGGGCTTCGGCTTCGAGGTTGGCGGGGATGGGGCCGCGGGTGCCGGTGCCTTCGCTGGCTGGGGAGTACAGGAAGGCTTCCATGGTGACGAGGTCGACGACGCCGTGGAAGCCTTGTGCGTCGATGATGGGGAGCTGGACGGGGATGACGTGGCGGCCGAAGCGCTCCTGGAGGGCTTCGACCAATGCGACTCTGTCGGCGGCACCGTTAGCTTTGGGATGGCCGGAGTGATTGATGACCAGGATGCGGGGGATGTTGAGGTCGGCGGCGAAGTTCCAGACGGTGGAGGTGACGGACTCGATGCCGGATTGGGCGTTGATGAGGAGGACGGCGGCTTCGGCGGGGAGCATGGCGGCGCGGGCTTCGTGGACGAACATGTGGAAGCCGGGGGTGTCGATGAGGTTGATGCGGATGCCGGCCCACTCGGCGAAGGCTACGGCGTTGGACATGGTGATGCCGCGGGCGATCTCTTCTTCGTCGTAGGCAGTGACGGCGTTGCCGTTGCCGTTGTCGGTTGGCATGTGGGCGGTCTTGAGCATGGCGGAGATCAAGGCAGTTTTGCCGCTGTGCGAATGACCGGTGAACGCAATGTTGCGAATGTCTGTGTTGGCGTAGCTCTTCATCCTCATCTCCTTGGGTACGGGTTGACGAGGCGCAGGTGCGTTGTCAGACGACAAGAGCAGCGGGGATTGGGCGCTGCCGACAGCGACAGAAGGCCTGTCTTCAACGAGGACATTCTAGACCGCAAAGGGAGCTGGTGACAGGGATTTCGCCGGTAACCGGCGGGAGATGCGGAGATCGGTTGCGTGGGACGGTATTCGGCTGCGGGGGTGAGCGGGGGCTGGGGGAATTGGGGCAATTTTCTCCGAGTGTTTACACGAGCCGGTAGGGGGTGAAGGTAGATTTTTGTGCGGAGGTTCTCCCAATGAAGATGCAATGGATTGCGGCGCCGATTTTGTCGGTTGCCGTTGTGGCTGGATTGCCGTTAATAGCGGTCGCACAGGCGAATGATGGGCACGGAAACGGGCAGGGACAGGGGCAGGGCGAGGGACACGGCCAGGGGAACGGACATGGGAACGGGCAGGGCGATGGGCACCGCGAGTTTCGCTTCGCTCCGGGCACGCTGGTGCTGAGCCGGACGGTGTATGTGGGGAATGCTTCGACGGTCAAGATTGGCGAGACGCTGCCGTTTGGATGCCAGGGTGGAGCGACCGGGCTGACGGTGCAGGTGCCGCTGCTGGCGGGTGGAACGACGGGCGTGGCGGTGCCGTGCGGCGTGGCGTCGGACAACGGTGAGTTTCCGAACCTGTCGGATTCGCACAATGTGTGGAACAACGCGAACTCCGACCCAACGTTTGGCGTGACCTCGCCGGTGTTTCTGGATGACGTCACCACGGACGGATTCGTAGTGGGAACGCTGCCGATTCCGGATGATCAGATTGTGACCAGCTTCAGCTCGAAGTCGGAGCTGGCGTTGAACCGGTCGGTGGACGGGAAGTCGCTGACGTTCGTGGCATACCGGGGCGGCGTGGGATGCGGCGGGTCGACGGTTTCGCCGACGCGGCCGAACCTGCTGGATGTGTCGAATGGCAACACGCCGGGCGTATGCGATCCGACCAACCCGGTGTTCGGATCAGATCCGAACAATCCCACGGTGCCGACGGCTTACTACCGTGCGGTGGCCGAGGTGACCGAGGATGGCCAGATCACGTACACCGACGGCAACGCCTACAGCGGCGATAACGGACGCGGGGCGATGAAGGGTGGCAACGGGCTCTACTACCTGGTGGGCAACGACAACAACGGCAACCTCTCCAAGTCGGATTTGACGAAGACACAGGATGGCGTGAACCTGGTCAACGATACGGGTGTTGAACTGCTCTTCCCGGGTGGGTCGCCTGCGCTGCCGCCGAACGTCAACATGGTTGGACGGCTGGAGATTGGCACGGACAAGCCGGGCAAGGACACCAACTTCCGCGGCCTGACGATCTTCAACAACACGGTGTATATGACCAAGGGCAGCGGCAGCAATGGCATCAACACGGTCTACCAGGCGGGCACAGCGGGAACGCTGCCTACGGGTTCGGCCGCGGCGCTGGCGACTGTGCCAATCACCGTGCTGCCGGGCTTCCCGGACACCACCGCAAGCACCACAACGGATTTTCCCTTCGGCCTGTGGTTTGCCAATCCCACGACGCTGTATGTATGCGACGAGGGCGATGGAACGCTGGTGTCGCCGGCAGTAAACGGCAACGTTGCGGATACGCAGTCGCAGCAGACGGCCGGGCTGCAGAAGTGGGTGTTGAAAGGCGGCACGTGGACGCGCCAGTACATCCTGCAGAATGGGCTGAACATTGGCGTGCCCTATAGCGTGGCGCGGTATCCGGCGGCGCTGAATCCGGCGACGGGTGGCTGCCGCAACATCACCGGGCAGCATAACGATGATGGCACGGTGACCGTCTTCGCGGTCACGTCCACCATCAGCAGCAATGGTGACACGGGCGCCGATCCGAACAAGCTGGTGAAGGTGACCGATCGCCTGGCCGACACGACCCTGCCGGCGGCGAACAGCCACCTGGGACGGTTTGAGACGGTACGCAGCGCACAGGCGGGCGAGGTGTTCCGCGGGATCGCGCTGGCGCCCACCGGCTCCAATGGCGGCTGGTAAACGCTGAGCAGAAGCCGAAGGGCACGGGCCGCGAGGATGTCTCGCGGCCCGTGCCTTTTTTGTGGGGGGGAGTTTGTGGGGCGGGGAGTTAGAGGCTGCGCTGGACTCGCTGGGAGAGGCGGAGGAAGGCGCGGATGGCGAGCGTGGTGAGCAGGGTGAGGCTGGCGCCGATGAAGAAGGCGAGGGGCATGTACCAGCCGCCGAGGATCTCGTGCGTCGGTGATTGCGGGATGAAGCCCTGGGTCCCGGCGTTGACGAGATGACCATTGGCTACCCAGACTCCGGTGTAGGCGGGGAAGATGGCTTTGAGGATGCCGGTGAGGAAGAGGCCGACGCCGAAGGCATAGCCGAAGATCGCGGCAAAGAAGACGACGATGCCGGTGACGCCCTTGGTGGCGAGGCGCAGCGTGGCGCGGAGGAGCTTGATAGGCGAGAGGCTGCGGCTGGCGGCGCGGATGAGTTCACCGTCGCGGTACTCGGCGGCGAGCTGGGCGGGGGTGCCGAGGCCCGCGAGGACGGTGTGGACGGGCGCGCCGGTCTCGACCGAGTCGCGGATGTGCGCGGAGATTTCGCGGAGAATCTCTTCGCGCTCGGCGAGGGGGAGGGGCGCGAGCTGGGTGCGGAGGTCGGCGAGGTAGGCTTCGATGGGTTGCGTCGGTTGCTGGGCCAGGGTCATTGGGATTGCTCCTGCTGCGTGGGGATCGGCTGCGTGGGGATCGGCTGGGTGGGGATCGGCTGGGTGAGGACCGGTTGGAGGAGGTTGTCGACGCCGCGGGCGAAGTCGGTCCAGGCGGCGGCCATGAGGCGGAGGCGCTGGCGGCCGGCGTCGGTGAGGGAGTAGTACTTGCGGGGGTGGCCGGCTTCGGCTTCTACCCACTCCGAGGTGAGCATGGCTTCGGCCTTGAGGCGATTGAGGATGGGGTAGACGGTGCCTTCGGCGAGCACGAGCTGGGAGTGCTGCTCGAGGAAGCGGATGATCTCGAGGCCGTAGAGACGGCCGTTCCAGAGCGCGGCGAGCGCGGCCATCTCGACCGCACCCTTGCGCAGCTGGGCCTCCCAGGGTCCTGCGCGGAGTCCTTCGCGGACGGCGAGGGTTTCTTGCGTCGTATCAACGTCTGGATTATTGCGGGCCATGCACTATACCTCGGATAGCTATATATAGTGCCTGGCATGGGCTTTGTCAAGGTATGGGAACAAATACGTGGGCTAACGCGTAGCAGACGCACACGAGGTGATGGGTATGAGGCTGAAAATGAGGGTTTTAGGCGTGGTATGGCTGGTTGCGGTTTCAGCGGTTCCCTGCTGCGTGCGGGCGCAGGCGCCGGTGCCTGCGGGGGAGCAGGCGGAGTTGACGCAGACGGTGGCGGCGCTCGATGCCAAGCTCTTCGACGCGTATAACCATTGCGACCTGAAGACGCTGGGGGCGATGGTGTCGGATGACCTGGAGTTTTATCACGACCAGACTGGGCTGATGGTGGGCAAGGCGCCGTTTCTGGAGGCGATTCAGAACAACATCTGCGGCAAGGTGGAGCGCACGCTGGTGCCGGGGTCGATGGAGGTGTATCGGCTGAAGGGGTTTGGGGCGGTGGAGATTGGGGTGCATCGCTTTCGGCATCCGGGAGATGAGAAAGAGTTAGGCGGCGAGGCGAAGTTTGTGCAGATCTGGCAGAACAAGGATGGCGTGTGGAGGGTGACTCGGGTGATCAGCTACGACCACGAGTCGCTGACGAAGTAATAAGAAGCAGATCCCTGCGGGATGACAACCAGAAAAGCACGAGCGGGAGCCTGCGCGGATGGCGAAGGCTGGGATCATCGCCCGCCCATGTCTCAGAAGCGAGACATGGGGCACCCGGTGTCGTGGTGGTTCGAGACGAGGTGGATGAGGTTAGTGAATGACGCCGTAGTGGTCGAGGAGGATGATGACCAGCAGGGCGAGGAGGATGACGCCCAGGCCGATCTGGGTTCCGATGCGACGTTGTTTGGGGGTGGGGGGGAGGCGGCGTTGCTGCGAAGGGTTTGGAGCGTGGTTACTGCTGGACCAGCCAGCGTTTGGCGATTGGGACACAGCGGCCTCCAAACTTCGAACCAGCATACGCCAATTTTCGATTCAGCTTATTTCTTTTTAGGCATAAATGGCAGCTTCAAATTGCTGGATGGCGGCATCGTCCCAGGCGTGGGAGGACTTGCGCCAGGTATCTCCTTGCTCCTGAATGTAGTTGGGAAAGTCGGATCGGCAGAAGCTGAGGTGGGCGGCGAAGTCGATGAAAGCCTGGGCGGTGCCGTCGAGGTAGAGGACGCACTGCATGCCGTCGCGCGACCACTGGACGCTGGCGATGCGCTCCTTGTCGGGGTCGGGGAGCGAGGTGCGGTTGTAGATGAGCATCGCGTCCATGATGCTGTGCTCCTGCGTCTCCTGCGAGCGGTCGCAGGCGTAGAGGTAGCCGGCGGGACCTTCGTCTTCGAAGACGGCGGTCCAGGGAGGCGCGGGGGAGTTGGAAGAGAGAAAGGCGCGGCCGGGAGTGAAGGTAAGCGAATCCATGCTGGTTCTAGGGTACTAGGGTTGTTCGTTGTTCGTTGTTAGTTCTCAGTTGTCAGTTGTTGGTTGCTCGTGACGGCGTTGGCACCGTTCCGACTGAGAACTGACAACCTCTCGCTTGGGGGGCATTCGATACACTGGCAGAGACGATGAGATTGCGCAGGTTTTATATTGGGCGGCCGCAACAGGTTGCTGCGTTGTTGCTGCTGGTGCTCTTTGGCGAGTGCTTGTGGATGATTGGCCATCAGCCGCTGGACGCCACCGACTACCGCTATGCGCACTGCGGGCGCGAGATGTGGGAGAGCCCGTCGGTGCTGCAGGGATACTTTACGACCTGCGGAAATCTGAATGGGGATGGCACGCTGGCGTATCGGCTGGCGGGGTTTCCGCTGACCGTGCAGCGGGCGGCAATGCTGAGCGTGGACCACTTTCGTAAGCCCGAAAACAAGCTGTATGCAAATGGCAGCCTGAATGGAACGACGTGGGAGGCTCGCCACGAACTGGGCTTTGTGAAGTACCTGCTGCGGCTGCCGTTCGTGCTGTTTGCGGTGTGGCTGGGCGGTGGATTGTGGTGGGTGTCGAAGCGATTGTATGGGCCGGAGGGTGGGGCGTTTGCGCTGGCGATGTATGTGTTCTGCCCGGCGATTGTGAAGTACGCGACGCATCCGAACAATGAGATCCTGGCGATGTGGGGGCTGTATGGGCTGATCTATACGGCGATGGGCGTGGCACATGCGCTGCAGGGGCCGCGGAAAAAGTGGAAGCCGCGGATCATCCTGCTGACCGTCGCGCTGGGGCTGACGGCGACTTCGCATGTGCTGGCGGCGATCGTGGGATTTGTGGCGGGGATGGCGTTCTTCTTTTACCTGGCGGAGCGGCGGCGCGCGTATGTGGCGCAGATTATGGTGTATGCCGCGCTGGGTGCGCTGGTGATGGTGTTTGCCAGCTTCAGCTTCAAGCTGACGGCGTTTCTGTATGTGTTCACGGGCGGCAGCGCGCGGTGCTGGTTTGCGCTGGATGCGATGCGGCGGTTTGCGACGTCGCCGGTGAACGCGGGGATCGTGGTGGCGACGGCGGTGGCGATGGTGGTGTACGTGTGGAGCAGGCGCAGCCGGTACTTTGGGAATACGGCTCCGCTGCTGATGTTGCTGCTGCTGTTTCCGCTGTATACGACGCAGGTGGTGAGCGCGCCGTGGGTGTGGGCGCTGCCGTTTCTGTTTACGTTTGTGGGTGGGGTGTTCGCGGACGTGCTGGATCGGCCGAGCGCGGACGTGCGCGCCGCGGTGGTCGCCAGGACGGGCAGAGAGCGGAAGATGTTCCTGGTATTGACGGCGGGCGTGGTGGTAACGCAGGCGGTGCTGTGCTGGGTATGGATGGCCGGGTTGTTGCACCAGTGAGTCGTGGGTAGTGAGTGGTGGCGGCATCCTATGGGGGATGGGTAGAGAGTTAACTTCCTCAGGGCCGGGTGCGTATAGGCTCTAGATACATTCCCTCGAGGCCGTGTCGCGTATGACGTTTGGTAAAACCGCTGTTCGTTCGGCACTGGCTGCGGTGCTGTGCAGTTGCGTGCTGCTGGGGATCGGCGGGTGCAAGCGGCATCGGCGCAAGGCTACGTCGCCGCCGAATACGACCGATTATGCGGACAACGTTCAGCGGGTGGTGGGCTCGCCGAAGCTAGAGGGTTTGCGTTGGCCGGACTATGCGGATGATCAGGCTGCGGTGCAGAGATTTTATGACGACCGCGATAACGAGCTGGCGTGGACCCGCGACGGCAAGCCAACCAAGGCCGCGATGGCGCTGCTGCAGTTGTTTCAGGATGCGGCGCAGAAGGGGCTGAATCCGACGGACTATGACGTGGACACGGCGGGCCAGGGGCGCTGGTCGCCGCGGTTGAAGCGGCTGGCGGCGATTGCGAAGACGAAGGACACCTCGGATGCGGCGCAGGATGCGGTGGCGCAGTTTGATGTGGCGATGACCATCTCGGCGATGCGGTACCTTGAGGACCTGCATGTGGGGCGGGTGAATCCGCAGGCCCTGAACTTCGATATTGATGCGCCGGCGAAGCGCACGGCGTTTGATGTGGCTACGCTGTTGAATGATCATGTCGTCGACGCAGACGATGTGGCGCAGGTGGCGGCTGGCGTGGAGCCGGCGAATCCGATGTACAAGCAGACCGAGCAGGCGCTGGCGGCGTACCGGGCGCTGGCGATGGAGCAGAGCGCGGCGGCGCCGGCTGCGTTGCCGGCGCTGCCGAGTGGGGCAAAGCCTGTGGGTGTCGGAGGATGGTATGCGGCAGTGCCGCAGCTTTGGACGCGGCTGCAGCTCGAGGGAGATGCAGAGGCGGCGAGTGAGGACGCGACGAATGGTCCGCAGAGCTACAACGCGAAGGTTGCGGCGGCGGTGAAGCACTACCAGGAGCGGCATGGGCTGCAGGACGATGGCAAGCTGGGGCAGGCGACGATCGACAGCCTGAATG
Source organism: Acidobacteriaceae bacterium (assembly GCA_035482415.1). Taxonomy (GTDB): domain Bacteria; phylum Acidobacteriota; class Terriglobia; order Terriglobales; family Acidobacteriaceae; genus Granulicella. Next base: position 159,667 of record DATHQT010000062.1, read on the forward strand.
TGCCGATGAGTGTTCGGGTGCAGGAGCTGACGGATTCGCTGGAGCGCTGGAGGTGGCTGCCCGATAACTATATGCAGCCGCGGGTGCTGGCGAATCTGCCGGAGTTCATGCTGCGGGCATATGAGGCGGACCACTCACTGGCGTTCAAGATGAAGGTGATCGACGGCGAGACGAAGGGCAACCACGATACGCCGATGTTTGTGCGGCTGATGCGGTACGTAGTGTTTCGGCCATATTGGAATCTGCCGCCATCGATCATCAAGAAAGAGATTGTGCCGCACCTGGTGAAGAGCGGGCTGGGGTATCTCGCGGCCAATGACTACCAGGTGTTCAAGAACGATGGCACGGTGGTGACGAGCTTTACGGTGCAGGATATCGCGCACCTGCGCTATAACGTGCGGCAGCTGCCGGGGCCGAAGAACTCGCTGGGGCTGGTGAAGTTTTTATTTCCGAATGCGTACGACGTATATATGCACTCGACGCCGGAGCTGTATTTGTTTGGGCTGTACCGCAGAGACAGGTCGCACGGCTGCGTGCGGCTGGAGCATGCGGACCAGATGGCGCTGTGGGTGCTGCATGGCGATCAGAGCGATCCGGACGCGCAGAACGGATGGGACGCGGACAAGATTGATGTGGCGATGAACGGCGAGATGAACAATCGCACGGTGAGTTTGAAGACGCCGCTGCCGGTGGTGATCGGGTACTTTACGGCGATGCCGGATGAAGACGGGTCGACGCACTTCTTCAACGACCTCTATGGGTATGACAAGGACCTGGAGGCCGCGATTGCGAAGGGGCGGCCGTATGAGCGCGGCGAGATGAAGATCAATCCGAAGCTGGTGCCGGGCGAGACGGAGTAGGCGAATCCCCTGCGGCGATGCGTGCGCGGGCGGCGTCGATGTGCGGTTGCATGGACTTGAGATAGTCCTTAAGGCGTTGGCCGCGGCGCTGCTCGAAGGTGCGATCGAGGAGCTCGCACTGGGCGATGCGATCGAGGCGGAAGGTGCGGAAGTCCTGGCGCATCTCGCACCAGGAGACGAGGGTCCAGGTGCCACTCCAGCAATAGAGGGCGAGGGGGCGCACGGTGCGCTGCGAGGGCTCGCCATCGAGGCGGGTGTAGGCGAAGCTTAGTGCGCGGCGGGCGGCGCAGGCGGCGTGCACGCGATCGAGCAGACGGCGCAGAGCCTGCGACATCTGGAAGCCGGGGACGTACATCAGGATCGCGTCGAGAGATTTGGCGAGCTCGGGTGGGAGAACGGCTTCGATGCGCGCGAGGGCGTTGCCGGCGGCGAGGGCGTTCTCCGCGCCACCCCAGGCTTTGACCAGACGCGCGCCGAGGACGAGAGCGGTTAACTCTTCCGGCGCGAACATGAGGGGTGGGAGATCGAACTCGCGGCGCAGGGTGTAGCCGACGCCGGCTTCGCCTTCGATGGGCTGGCCGGCGAGCTGGAGATCACGGACGTCGCGATAGATGGTGCGCTCGGAGACCTGAAGGCGCTCGGCGAGGGCGCGAGCGGTCTTCAGGCGGCCGGAACGCAGCAGCTGCACGATGCGGAAGAGGCGGTCGGCGCGCCTCATGCGCGGTGCTCGTTCGAGGCGCGGGACGCGCGACTAGAACATTTTGCTGTGCAGGCCAACGTGGTTGCCCTCCGAGTCCTGGAGGCAGGCGTAGAAGCCGAAGCCGCCGGGAATCTCCGTGCGTGGGATGAGGATGGGAGCGCCGAGCTTTTCCGCGCGCTTGAGGCTGGCGTCGAGTTTGCCGTCGGCGTTGAGGTAGACGACGGCGCCGTCGCTGGAGGGTTTGTGGTTGGGGCTTTGGACGATGCAGCCGCTGACTCCGCCGTCCTGGTGCGGGAAGATGCTGCAGGGCGCGCCGCCGGGATAGGGAACCAGCTTGGCGTCCAGCAGGGCCTCGTAGAAGCGGGTGACGCGCGCGAAGTCGGTGGCGGGGATTTCAAACCAGGTGACTGCGTTGGTTTCAAACTTGCTCATGGTGTGTGTCTCCTGCGAAGGTTTGTACGACAACCAAAGAGTAGGAGAGGTCTACTGACAGCATTGTGTCAGTAGTGTGGCAGGAGGGGAAGGAAAAGAAAAGCGTACCCGATGGGTACGCTCTTTTGCTTTCACGTGGCAGGTCACTTGACGGTCCAGACGCTCGGCTTCAATTTTTGCATGTGGGTGGGGGCTGCTGTGTCCTTGAGTTCGGTAAAGGCGGCGGTATCGGTCGCATCCCTTCGTTTGGCCGTCATGCTCGAACCCGCGGGGTAGGCAGCGGCCGAACCGCCGCTGACGCGCCCTGAGGAGCCAACATCTTCGCGGTCGAGGGTGAACTCGAAGTAGTAGACCGAACCGGCCTTGGCATCGAGCGGCGCTGTGCCGATGTTTTCCTTTTCGTCGTCGAGCGAGGACTGGCGGCTGACACAGAGTTTATGGCTGCCGGCGGAGATGGGGACGGCGATGTACGACGCGCCCTTCACGGCGCCCACCCATGTCCCGTCAACGGCGAAGCGGACGGTGGGATCGGAGGGAAATTCCTGTCCGGTTTCCTTCTGAATGAGGACCACAAGCGCCTGGCCTGCCGGGGGCGTGAGGGAAGGTGTGGTTTTGCCGTGAGACACCTTGTACTGCGTTGTGTCATTGCCGCAGGCGGCGGGAAGCGGGTCAGCCTTGGCGATTGCTGGAACGGCAAGGAACGCGACGCCGAGGGTGAGGGATAGCGCGAGGAAGTTGCGGACCTTCATGGAGTCTCCGTGGACGAAGTCGTAGAAGCGTTCTCTAGCGGGGTAATCGTTGAAAACCACTGTACACCACGGTAAGGCGCTGAGGCCTAGTAGGCGTCGCCGCCGGAGTCGCCGAGGTGGGTGGTGTCGAGGTTCTCGAAGCGGGTGAAGTCCGCGAGGTAGGCTAGCTTGACGGTGCCGGTGGGACCGTTGCGCTGCTTGGCGATGATGATCTCGGCCTGGCCTTTGATGTCTTCGTTTTCGCGATCGTAATACTCTTCGCGGTGGATGAAGGCGACTACGTCGGCATCCTGCTCGATGGAGCCGGACTCGCGGAGGTCGGAGAGCAGGGGCTTCTTGTCGCCGGTGCGCTGCTCGCTGCCGCGCGAGAGTTGCGAGAGGGCTACGACGGGGACGCCGAGTTCTTTGGCGAGCGCCTTGAGGCCGCGCGAGATGCTGCTGACTTCCTGGGTGCGGTTCTCGAATTGCTTTTTCGAGCTGCCGGAGGAGCCGGTCATGAGCTGGAGGTAGTCGATGACGATGAGGTCGAGGGCGCCTTCCTGCTGGCGGAGGCGGCGGGCTTTGGCGCGCATCTCGGCGAGGGTGATGCCGGGGGTGTCGTCGATGAACATCTTGGAGTTCATGAGGCGGTCGAGCGCGGCGATGAGCTTGCCCTTGTCTTCGCGGGGGATGAAGCCGGTCTGTAATTTTCGGGAGCCGACCATGGCTTCGCTGGCGAGCATGCGTCGGAGGAGGGACTCTTTGCTCATTTCGAGCGAGAAGACGGCGACGACTTTCTGATCTTTGACGGCGCAGTTCTGCGCGATGTTGATGGCCCACGCGGTCTTGCCCATGGAGGGGCGGGCGGCGATGATGATGAGTTCGGAGTTCTGGAGGCCGCTCGTCATCTTGTCGAACTCGATGTAGTGGGTGGCGAGGCCGGTAACTTCCCTGCCCTGCTCGTAGAGCGCGTCGATGCTGCCGAAGGAGCTGGCGACGATTTCGGGGATGTTGGAGAAGCCGCGCTGGATGGCGGAGTCGGCTACTTCGGCGAGACGGACTTCTACGTCGTTGAGGACTTTCGTCGCGTCTTCGGTCTGGTCGGCTGCGGCGGCCATGCCCTCGTTGAAGATGCCGAGGAGCTGGCGGAGGAGGGATTTGTCCTTGACGATGCGGACGTAGGACTCGATGTTGGGGTTGCGCGGGATGCCTTCGGTGAGGAAGGCAAGGTAGGCGGCGCCGCCGATTGCATCGAGCTCGCGGCGCTTGGTCAGCGCGTCCATTACCGTGATGAGGTCGACGGCGTGGCCGAGCGCCATGAGGTCGACCATGATGCGGTAGATGCGCTGGTGGGAGTCGAGCGCGAAGTCTTCGGGGCGAAGCTTGGCGGTGGCGTCGGTGATGGCGACGGCGTCGAGGAGCATGGCGCCGAGGACGGTGACCTCGGTCTGGATGGAGGACGGTAGGCCGTCGTTCGGGTTGGGCATGATTAAGGCGGCCATGAGGTTAAGTTTACGTGGAGGTGCGGTGCGTTTTTCGGGGTCGTTCGGTGGAGAACTGGGACGGGATGTGGAGCGCTCGACAGGCGTGTCCTGCCGGACGGGCCCACTGCGCGTGGAGCGGCAACTTCGTTGCGGGCAGAGGCCTTCGGCTGGGCGCTTCCGTTGGTCGCGAACGGAATCTTCTTTCCGACCAACGGGAGGTCCACGCGAAGCCGTAAAAAGGCGTGTGAACGCCCGCCCCACGCGTAGTGGGTACTTCTGTTATTCAACAGGTTTTAAGAGGCCGAGGGTCTGGGCAATAAGGGCGGCGGCGGCTTCGGGGGTGTGGAGGCTGGTGTCTAGGGTGAGGCGAGGGGTGGGCATGTGCGAGGCATCGAAGACTCCGTCGGCGTGGAGCTGGTCGAAGAGGGCGGTGGAGGTTAGCTTCTGGAAGCGCTGGCGCGAGGGGTTGTCGAGGCGCTGCTTTAGCTCGGGGAGCGGGCAGGTGAGCTCGATGAAGTCTACCGTCGCGTGGTGGCGGGCGAGGACTTCGAGAGCCGCTGGGATGAAGGTGGGGCGGACGGTGCGTTCGGGGGCGAAGGTGAAGATGACGCCGGGGAGGTTGGTGGCGGCGGCGTGGTCGAAGACGGAGAGCCAGATTTGTTCGCGGAGGTCGACGAAGGGTTGGGAGCCGAAGTCGAATACGGAGAGCAGGAGGTCTACGGCGAGATGGTTGTGGAAGAGTTTGTAGCCGGTGAGCGCGGCTAGGTGTTGCGCGACCGTGTGTTTGCCGGTGGCGGGGAGGCCGTAGAGGAAGAGGAGGCGCATGGGTTTGCCTGGATGATCGTGCGATCGCGATGGGCCTATCGCTTTGTTTGAAGGTTGAGGCCCGACGAGCGAAGGACCAATGCGGGGGTCCTTCGCTGCGCTCAGGATGACGACGAAAAACAGGCAACGGCAAATGCGGACACAAGTGACGACGGCAAAGGCGGTGAATCGTTACTTGGCGTCGGGGTGTTGGAGGGAGCAGTGGCTTAGTTCGCGGCCGCAGAGGCATTTGTTTTCGGCGGCTGCTGTGGGCGAGCGCTCGGCGTAGAGTTTTTGCGCGGCGATGAGGCCGTCGCCGAACTTGGCGTTTAGCTGCGGGATGGATTTGACGACTACTTGTTCGAGGGCGCCGATGAGGGCGATGGTGTCCATGTAGTCGAAGAAGCCGAGGTGGGCGATGCGGAAGATCTGGCCCTTCATCTCGCCCTGGCCGTTGGTGATGATGGCGGCGAAGCGGGATTTTAGTTCCTTGACGAAGATGCCGGAGTCGACGCCTTCGGGGGCGAGGACGGCGGTGGCGGCTGCTCCGGAGGCATCGGGGGCAAAGAGTTTGAGACCGAGAGCGAGCATGGCGGCGCGGGTCATGGCGGCTACTGTTTCGGCGTTTTCGATCAGGCGACGGCGACCTTCTACGAGCGAGCCTGCGGGATTCTCCGCTGTGGCACCTTGCGCGGCGATCCAGTCGAAGGCTGCGCCGAGAGCGGCGATGAGGGCTACGGCTGGCGTGTAGGCGGACTCGCCTAGCTTGGCGTTCTTGCGCTCCTTGCGGAGGTCGAAGTAGTAGCGCGGATTGTAGGTGGCTTCCATGCGGTCCCAGGCGCGGGGGCTGATGGCGAGGTAGCTGAGGCCGGGGGGGATCATGACGGCTTTCTGCGATCCGCCGACTAAGACGTCGACGCCCCAGGCATCCATATCGAGGTGCGTGGTGCCGAGGCCGGTGATGGCGTCGACGATGAGGAGGGCTTCGGAGTGCGTGTCCTTGAGGAGCTTGGCGATGGCGGGGACGCAGTGCCTTACACCCGTCGACGTCTCTGTCGCTTGCATGAAGACAGCGCGGGTTTCGAGGTGCAGCGAGGCCTTGACTTCGTCGAGCGAGAAGGTCTGGCCGTAGGGCGCGCTGACTACGTCGACGTGACAGCCGAAGGCTTTGCAGATGCCGGACCAGCGCTCGCCGAATTTTCCGGCGGTGAGGATGAGGACGCGGTCGCCGGGCGAGGTCAAGTTGGAAACTGACGCTTCCATGGCGCCGGTCCCTGAGCTCGAGAGCAGGATGACGTCGTTGGTGGTGCCAACGAACTCCTTGAGCTGGGCGAGGACGCGGGTGTAGAGGGCGCGGAATTCGGCGGTGCGGTGATGGATGTCGGCCGCGGCCATGGCGAACTGGGCGGCGGGAAGCAAGGGCGTTGGACCGGGCGTGAAGAGACGTGTCTTGCGGATCATGGCTTCTATTTTACCGGGTGGGATGGGATGACGATTGTCAGGGGATTTGGGGGACGTTTGGCGCTTGTGGGTGGGAGAAAGGTGGGAGAGACTTGCAGCATGACGATCCACATGATCTGGAAGACGCTGTACTGGGCATGGATTTTGACCGAGGTGTGGGTGCTGGTGGTGACGCGGACGCGGCACAGCAGCGGCGAGGTGCGCGATCGCGGATCGCTGTGGGTGCTGTGGTTTACGATCTTTGGCGCGATGTTTGTCGGGTCGTGGGTGGGTGCGGTGTATCAGCCGGCGATGTTTGCGGCGGGACACTGGCTGCGGTATGTGTGCCTGGGATTGCTGGCGGTGGGGCTGGCGATCCGGTGGTCGGCGATTTATACGCTGGGCAGATCGTTCAGCTCGAACGTTGCGATTCATGCGACGCAGACGCTGAACCAGTCAGGACTGTTTCGGTGGATGCGGCATCCGTCGTACACGGGGATTCTGCTGATCTTTCTGGCGGTGGGATTGGCTACTCGGAACTGGCTGGGGTTGGGGATTATTGTGTTGCTGCCGGCGGCGGCGCTGCTGTACCGGATTCATGTGGAGGAGGCCGCGCTGGCGGGGGCGTTTGGCGCGGAGTATATGGCGTATAGCCAGAAGACCAAGCGGCTGATTCCGGGGATTTACTGAGCGGGACGGTTAGACTGGTGGATGGAGAGTGAATGATGGCTGCGATTGGCGACAAGCTGGGCAAGGATATTGTGACGGCGATGAAAGCGCGCGAGCAGGAGACGCTGACTACGCTGCGGATGGTGAAGTCTGCGCTCAAGAACAAAGAGATAGATAAGCGCGAGGCGCTGACCGATGCGGAGGAGCAGTCGATTTTGACGACCATGCTGAAACAGCGGCGGGAGTCGATTGAGCAGTTCACCAAGGGAGGGCGGCTGGAGCTGGCGGCGAAGGAGCAGGTGGAGATTGGGCTGATCGAGGGCTATATGCCGAAGTCCGCGAGCGAGGATGATCTGCGCGCGCTGGTCGCGGCCGCTGTCGAACAAGTGACGGCGGAGAATGGCGGGACGAAGCCTGGGCCGAAGGAGATGGGGTCGGTGATGAAGGCGGCGCAGGCCAAGATTGCGGCTAGTGGTGCGAGAGCCGATGGGAAACTGGTGAGTGAGTTGGTGAAGGCGGAGCTGGCGAAGGGCTAGCGGCTATCGCGCTTATCGAGAATGGCCGAACCGACATAGGCGCCGTCTGTGCGCGTGAAGAACACAGTTACGGCCGCCTGCGGACTGACGAAACCAAACTGATCGAGTTTGCGCTGCGGGGCAAGCTCTTCTAAGTGTTTGAGAAGATCCTGGACCCCCTTGAGAGGTGCGTCTGTGTACCGAGTATTTTTCAGGCGTGTGCGCCATAGACGAAGAGCCTCAGAGACAGTAACGGTGGCCGGGACGGCGGAGACAGGCTGGGTAAGATCTTCCGAGAGCAACTTTAAGACTTTGCGAGACGAGGGTGACGGAGTGCTTGATTTCAGACGCTCACGAAGGGCTTCGCTGGTCATCATAACCGTGTCACCTCTGCTCCAATTCTAACGCCACGCAACAGCACTTCCTGTTCCAGCCAGAAATCGGGAGATGCTACCCACTTCCAGGTGGAGCCAGGGACAGGAGCTCCAACGGGGAGCCGGAGGACGACGCCACCGGGGCCACTCGACTCCGCGAAGGTGATGGCAACGTCTCGAAGGTGCGTCCAGGAGGTGAAAGGGCTTCGAGCTGAGATGTCGCGAAGGTTGTGTTGCTCTGGAGTGATGGTGCCGTTTACATCCCCGGGAACGACGACGCCGGTGAGAGCAGCCGCTAGCGCAGGATGATGAGCGTGAACGCCACGATAGACATAGCCATCCGGGGAACTTCTCGAATCCGGCATACGCAGTTATAGCACTGGTGTTCAGCGGAGGCGGAAGCGGAGGAAGAGGGTTTCGGCGGTGGGGGTGGGGCCGTAGGTGGGGCGAAGGAGTTCGGGGGTGCGGTAGAGGGTTAGTTGCGCGCCGGGGGCGATCAGGAGGTGATGGCCGAAG
>DATHQT010000063.1:0-70039 GCA_035482415.1 Acidobacteriaceae bacterium
ACCGTGATCGAGCGGATGGTCGAACTCGGTTTCAACGTCCACAGGACTACCGGCGAAACGCAGACCATTCTCGCCGGCGTGGGCACACCCGCGCACTTTGAGGTCACCGAGTTCCAGGTGCTCGCCGGCGTGCATCAGGCCTACCGCATCTCCTCTCCGTACAAGCTCGCTGGCCGCGGCTTCCGTCCGGAGGGCACCCGCGTCCGTTTTCCCAACGGCGTCGTCGTCGGTGGCGAAGAGGTCGTCATCATGGCTGGCCCATGCTCGGTCGAGAGCCGCGATCAGATTCGCCTCAGCGCGAAACAAGTTGCTGCCGCCGGTGCGCAGTTCCTTCGCGGTGGAGCCTACAAGCCGCGCAGCTCGCCGTACAGCTTCCAGGGCATGGGGCTGGAGGGACTGAAGCTGCTGCGCGAGGTCTCCGATGAGTGCGGGCTGCTGGTGATCACCGAGGTGATGGAGATCTCGCAGATTGAGCTGATGCTGCCCTACATCGATTGCTTCCAGGTGGGCGCGCGCAACATGCAGAACTTCAATCTGCTGCGCGAGCTTGGTCATGTGCGCAAGCCGGTGCTGCTGAAGCGTGGGATCGCGGCAACGATTGAAGAGGTGCTGTTGAGCGCCGAATATATTCTGTCGGGCGGCAACTATGACTTGATGTTGTGCGAGCGCGGCATTCGGACCTTCGAGACGTACACGCGGAATACGTATGATGTGTCGGCGATTCCAGTGCTGAAGAAGCTGACGCATCTGCCGGTGCTGGGCGATCCGTCGCACGGCGTGGGCAAGCGTGACCTGGTGCCGCCGATGGCGCTGGCCAGCGTGGCTGCGGGCGCCGACGGGTTGCTGATGGAGATGCATCCGAATCCGGATAAGGCGCTGTCGGACGGCGCGCAGTCGCTGTATCCGGAGCAGTTGACGCAGCTGGTGGAGAAGCTGCGCAGGCTGGCGCCGATTGTGGATCGCACGATTGCACCGGCTGTGTCGCAGATTCATGCTTAGGGTTCGCGAGGAGAAGCCGTTGCATCGGATTGTCGTCAAACTTGGAACGAATGTGATCATGCGGCAGGACGGCAGGGTTGCGCTGGGGCTGCTGTGCGGGCTGGTGGAGCAGATTGCCGAGCTGCGGGCGCAGGGCATCGAGGTGCTGGTGGTGAGCTCTGGCGCCGTCGGGCTGGGGATGGAGCGGCTGGGGTTGCTGGAGCGGCCGACGGTGGTGGCGCAGATCCAGGCGTGCGCGGCAATTGGGCAGTCGCGGCTGATGTCGCTCTATGACGATGCGTTCGATCGGCTGGGGTGTCCGATTGCGCAGGTGCTGTTGACGGAGGACGACTTTCGCGATGCGACTCGGCATGCGAATCTGCGTGCGGCTCTCGACGCGCTGCTGACGATGGGCGTGATTCCGATTGTGAATGAGAACGATACCGTGTCGACGATTGAACTGGATCGGGCAACGGATTTGCGGCCGCGGGAGAGGATCTTCGGCGACAACGATAAGCTTTCGGCGCTGCTGCTTAAACATATTGGCGGGGACCTGCTGGTGCTGCTATCGGATGTGGATGGATTGTATGACCGCAATCCGACGGAGCCTGGGGCTTCGGTGCTCGCGCATGTGGATGCGGTGGACGATGGGATTCTGGCGCTGGCGGATGGGGTGAATGGGCGCGGGCGCGGGGGGATGATCTCAAAGCTCGAGTCCGCGCGCATTGTGCTGCATGCGGGCAAGCAGGTGATTATCGCCAATGGCCGGACGCCGCATGTGCTGGAGCGGATTGTTGCGGGCGAGAGGGTGGGAACGCTGTTTGCCGCTGGTCCCGAACGAGGGCGGGAGACCCTGCAGGAGAAGGTTGCGCGATGAGCGCTGCGACTGCGTCGGCAGGTAGCGGGCAGAGTGTGCGCGCGATGGCCGAGGCGGCGAAGGGTGCTTCGCGAGTGCTTGCGGCGCTGGATGAAGTGAAGCGGGATGCTGCGCTGGAGGCGATGGCGCAGGCCGTCGAAGCTGCGAGTGCGGAGTTGCTGGCGGCGAATCTTGAGGACGTGCGAACTGAGGGTGGACGTTTAAGTTCGGCTACGCTGGCGCGGCTCAGGTTGGACGAGGCGAAGCTTGCGGAGATGGTGGAGCAGGTGCGGTCGGTTGCGCGGTTGCCTGATCCGCTGGGGCGCGTGCTGGATGCGATCGAGTTGGATGAGGGGCTTAATCTTACGAAGATCAGCGTGCCGCTGGGAGTGCTGGCGGTGATCTTTGAGGCGCGGCCCGATGCGGTGACACAGATTGCGGCGTTGGCGATTAAGTCGGGGAATGCCGTGATGTTGAAGGCAGGGAAAGAGGTGGAGGGAACGGCGGGGGTGCTGGTGCGGGTGCTGCGCGAGGCGCTGGCGGAGCAGGGTTTTCCGGCGGATGCGGTGTCGCTGGTGGTGGGACGGGAGCGGGTGCAGGAGTTGCTGGGAATGCATGGGTTGGTGGACCTGGTAATCCCGCGGGGGTCGAAGGAGTTGGTGGAGTATGTGCAGGCGAACACGCGGATTCCGGTGCTGGGGCATGCCGAGGGCGTTTGCCATATCTACGTGGACGAGAGTGCGGATGAGTCGCTGGCGCTGCGGGTGATTGAGGATGCGAAGGTGGATTATCCGGCGGCGTGCAATGCGGTGGAGACGGTGCTGGTGCATCGGGCGATTGCTGCGGAGTTCTTGCCGAAGCTGGCTGAGCGGCTAAGGGCGAAGGGCGTCGGGCTGCATGGGGATGCGACGGTGCGGGAGTTGCTGCGTGGGGTCGAGGTGGGAGCGGTTGCGGATTGGCATACGGAGTATGGCGAGCTGGCGGTGTCGCTGGGTGTGGTGGCGGGGCTGGACGAGGCGATGGAGCATATCCATACGCATGGGTCGGCGCACACGGAGAGCATTGTCGCCGAGGATGCTGCGGTGGCGGAGCGGTTTCTGCGCGAGGTGGATGCGGCGAGCGTGATGCATAATGCGTCGACGCGGTTTGCGGATGGGTTTCGGTATGGGTTCGGCGCGGAGGTGGGGATCAGCACGAGCAAGCTGCATGCGCGCGGGCCGGTTGGGCTGGAGGGTTTGACGACGTATAAATACGTGCTGAGGGGACGGGGGCAGGTCGCGGGAGATTATCGGGGCGAGAATGCGCGGGCGTTCACGCATCGTGTCTCCAAGAGGCAGGTCTCCGAGGGGCAGGTCTCCAAGGGACAGGGGGACGCGCGATGAAGAAAGTGTTGATCGTTGGGACTGGGCTGATTGGGGCTTCGGTGGGGTTGGCGCTTAAGGCCAATGGGTTTGAGGGTGAGGTTTCGGGGTGGGACGCGAATGCGGAGGAGTTGAAGAAGGCGCTCGAGTGTAAGGCGATCGATCGGGCGCTGGAGCGGCGTGAGGCGGTGCTGGAGACGGATGCGGATGTGGTCGTGCTGGCGACGCCGGTGCTTCCGATATTGGACTGGATGCAGCAGCTGGCTCCGAAGCTGAAGGAGACACAGCTGGTGACCGATGTGGGGAGCACGAAGGGCGAGATTACGGCGCTGGCGGGGAAGCTGTTCAATCAGCCTGAAGGCTCGCAGGCTGGGCGCGCGCGGTTTCTGCCGGGACATCCGATGGCGGGGAAGGAGTCGGGCGGCGCGGCGCTGGCAGAGGCGGATTTGTTTCGCGGAGCGACGTGGCTGTTTTGCGCGGGCGAGGGATGGGTGCCGGGCGGCGAGTTGGAGATGGAGTGGCGGAAGGCTGTGGTGCGGATGGGCGCGGTGATGCGGGAGATGGATCCGGCGCGGCATGATGAGGTGTGCGCGTGGGTGAGCCATCTGCCACAGATGCTGGCTACTGCGCTGTCCGCTGAGTTGGAGGACCGGTTCGCTGGCGATCGCGAGGGGATGGCCGCGGTGCAGGCGATTGGCGGGCGCGCGCTGCGGGAGATGACTCGGCTGGGTGCGAGCCCCTACAGCATGTGGCGCGACGTGGCGATGACGAATCCGAAGGCGATTGCGGAGACGCTGGCGGCGATGGAGCAGCGGCTGGCGCATGTGCGCGAGAATTTGAAGACTCCTGAACTAAGGGATGAGTTTGCCAAGGCGAATAAGTTTCGCGCGACGCGTGGCTGACGGGTCCTACGCGGATGGCGGGCTGCTTCGCGTGGTGCTGCGCTGGGGCGTAGGGTTTCGGTTAGAATTTCGGGAGGAAAGGTTGGTGTTGGGATGAGCTCGAAGAAGGATTCGTGGATTGACCGGTGGTGGCCGCTGTTGGTGATTACGTTTGGCGTGGGGTGTGTGGGGATTTTGGTGCTGTTTCACCCGTCGTACTAAGGGCACTTGTACCAAGGACAATTTGGGCGCCCTTTAGGCAGGGCGCACTGAATCTGTCGGATCTCTGGTTAGGAATGGGCAGGGATGGTAGAGACGCTGTACGGTGCGCACCGGCAATCGCGGTTGAGAGCTTGCATCGGGCTTGCGGCGGCTGTGATTCTGCCTTTGTTGCCGATGGGTAAGGGGATTACGCAGGGCGCTTCTTTGCCTGTCCTGCTGGTGCATGAAGCCGTGTGGTGGTCTTATGCGGCGATTTTGCTTCTGTGGCTGCACTTTGGGGAACGGTTACCGCTGTCTTCGATTGGCTTGCGGCGTCCTAACTGGAAGACGTTGGTGTGTGCGTTGCTTGCGGTGGTCGTTCTGTTGTCGGTTTTTGTCATTCAATCCTTGGTCATCGTGCCGATGTTTCACCTGGATGCGAGCAGAACGGTTGTCGAGCGGAATTTGATCCTTGCGAGGCCCTTCTGGTATCGGCTGCTGATGGTGTTGCGCGCGGCTGTGGTGGAGGAGATTTTGTTTCGCGGGTACATGATCGAGAAGGTGCGGCAGCTCACGGGAAGCACGGTGCTGGCGGTGGTGGTGTCGGTGGCCACGTTCACGTATATGCACCTGTCAGGGTGGGGTGCGGTGCATCTGATTCCGGTGTTTGCCGGGGGCTTTATTTTTGCGCTGCTTTATGTGTGGAGACGCGATCTTCCGTCGAATATGCTGGCGCACTTTATTGCCGACGGTGTGGGCTTTTTGTTGGGATAACTCGATCAGCGGGAGCGGGTTTTGGCGCTGGGGGCTGGGGGTGGGTAGTTGGGCTTGCGGCGGGCTGGCTTGAAGACGGCGGGCTCGGTGTCGGGCTTGGCGGTGAGGTCGATGGTGCGGTGGGCTTCGACGGCTTCGGCGAGCGCGAATTTTAGTTTTTCGATGCCTTCGCCGGTGACGGCTGAGATTAAGTAGAGCGGCAGCTTTTTGCGTTTGGCGAAGGTGGTGAGCTTTTTGAGCTTGGCGGGGTTGGCAACGTCGGCTTTGGCGGCGACCAGGACGGTGGGCTTGGCGGCCAGGGCGGGGTCGAAGGATTTCAGTTCCGCAGTGATGACGTTGTAGTCCTCGACGGGGTCGGGTCGGGCGCTGCCACTGGTGGAGTCGGCTGCGTCGGAGACGTCGATGAGGTGGGCGAGGACGCTGGTGCGTTCGATGTGCTTGAGGAACTGGACGCCGAGGCCGGCGCCGAGATGCGCGCCCTCGATGAGGCCTGGCATGTCGGCTACGGTGAAGGATTTTTCGTAGGGGGCGTCGCCGATCTGGACGACGCCGAGGTTGGGTTCGAGGGTAGTGAAGGCGTAGTTGGCGATCTTGGGGCGGGCGGCGGAGATACGCGAGATGAGCGTGGACTTGCCGACGTTGGGATAGCCTACGAGGCCGACGTCGGCGAGGAGGCGGAGTTCGAGGCGGTAGTTGTGGGCGTCGCCGGGGCGGCCGAGCTCGTGTTCGCGCGGGGCCTGGTGGGTCGAAGTGGCGAAGTGCTGGTTGCCGCGACCGCCGCGACCGCCGCGGGCGATGACGATCTCGTCGTCGGGGTGGGTGAAGTCGTGGACGATCTCGCCGGTGTCGTCGTCGTAGAGGATGGTGCCGACGGGGACTTTGAGGACGGTGTGTTCGCCGGCGGCGCCGGACATGTTGGAGCCGAGGCCGTGGCCGCCGCGCTCGGACTTCCACTCGGGGTTGAAGCGGAAGTGGACGAGGGTGTTGTGGGAGAGCGAGGAGCGCATAAGGATGTCGCCGCCATGGCCGCCGTCGCCGCCGGAGGGGCCGCCGCGGGGAACAAATTTTTCGCGGCGGAAGGCCATGCAGCCATTGCCGCCATCGCCTGCCTTGATCCGGATTCGTGCTTCATCGATGAACATTAACGTGCCTCATATCAAAGTTTACAGAATGGAGGGAGATTGGGCGGTTTCCGGACGGAATTGGGCGGGAAGGGGACGGCGGGCGCGAAAATCACAGGTCATTCACAAGAATTCCATGGGGCATCGGGTAGGCTAAAGTCATTCATTACATGCTGGCGAGCAACTGTCGCCGGCTGTCTTGTGTGCGCGAAAGCAGGCAAGGCTTTTTTCGATAAACCCCCTTTGGGGAACGCTCCCGGGAGATCGTCGCGGCACCGGCAGGATGTCGGGTTGCAGAGTGAATCTCAGGACTACGTCGCAGCACAATTTTCAGGAGGAACCAAATGTTGTTAAGGAAACGTGTTTCGCACAAGCTATCCGCTTGGTGCGTAGCCGCAGTAGTCGGGTTTGCAGGGATGATGGCGAATGGCCAGTCGACGACCCAGGGCGGCATTGCAGGAACGGTGGAAGACGTTACGAGCGCGGTGATTCCCGGCGCGGCCATTACGATTCACAATGATGGAACGAATGCCGAGCAGCACTTGACGGCGGACAGCAAGGGGTACTTCGACGCGGCGTTGTTGGAGCCGGGCACCTACACGGTGACGATTTCGGCTTCGGGGTTTGGCGATTTCAAGTCGAGCTCGGTGATTGTGCAGGTGGGGCAGGTTACGAGTCTGGAGCCGCATTTGAAGGCGGGCGCGGAGAACCAGGTGGTGCAAGTGTCGGCAGACACGCCGGTGGTGAATCTTGAGTCGCCGGATTTCACGTCGAACTTGAACAAAGAGGCGTTGGACAATATACCCATCAACAACCGCCGGTGGTCGAGCTTGGCGATGACGACGCCGGGTGTGGTGTCGGACTCGAGTGGCTTTGGCCTGGTGAGCGTGCGCGGCATCAGCCCGATCCTGAACAATGTGCTGATCGACGGCGCAGACGATAACCAGGCGTACTACTCAGAAGAGCGTGGGCGAACGCGTGAGGCGTATTCGACGTCGGCGAGCGCGGTGCGCGAGTTTGCGGTGAACACGGGGGTGTACGGTGCGGAGTTTGGCCGGGCCGCGGGCGCTGTGATCAACTCGGTGACCACGAGCGGAACGAATCAGTTGCATGGCGAGGTCTACTTCTACGACCGCGAGAGCAACTGGAATGCGTACAACGTCTACAGCACGATTACCACGAAGAACAGCGCGGGACAGTATGTTGCGCAGCCATTGAAGCCGGAAGACCTGCGCAAGATCTACGGGTTCACGGTGGGAGGGCCGCTGATCAAGAACAAGTTGTTCTGGATTTATACGTTCGATCAGCATCACCGGACGTTCCCGGGCACGGCGATTCCTGCGAATGCGGCGACGTTTTTCACGCTGCCGAGCGCAACGTTGCCGGCGGGAGCAACCTGCAGTCTGACCACGGGCTACCTGAAGGGCGACACCAACTCGCTGGATCAGCAAACCTGCCTCCTGGCGGCGCGCCAGGGGATCTCGTATGAGGCAGCGGCTCAAGACTGGGACAACGGCATTAGTGCGTTGAACCTCGACCTGGGCACGGTGCCGCGTTTTGGCGACCAGGAGATCAACACGCCGAAGATCGACTGGCAGATCAACCAGAAGGAGCACGTCAGCTTCCTGTATCACCGTTTGCGCTGGGATTCTCCGGGGGGCGTGCAGACGTCGGCCACGAATAACTATGGCGTCGACACATGGGGCAACGACTTTGTGAAGCTGGACTACGGGGTGGCGAAACTGACCAGCCTGCTTTCGTCGAGCATCAGCAATGAGCTGCTCTACCAGTACGGGCGCGAGCTGAATAATGAGAGCCAGCAGCCCTACAGCGCGTACACGCTGGCGAACCTGGTGGGAAGCGGAACCTCGGCAGGCAATGTTCCGGAGGTCTCGGTCGATACGAGCGTGTTTGCGAACATCGGGTCTCCGTACTACTCGTATCGCAAGGCGCTGCCCGATGAGCGCAAGTGGCAGGTCGGAGATGTACTGCACTACAACCGCGGCAATCACACCTTCACCTTCGGTGGAGACGTGGTCCACAACTATGACCTGATCAACAACACGTACGAGAGCAATGGCGATTACAGCTACAGCTATCTCGGCACCTACTTCAACGACTTATTGAACAAGTCGGCGGGCCTTCCGAACTCGACCTGCGGCACGTCTACGGCTCAAACCTCCACGGCGAGCACAACGGCGGCGCAGGCGGTCGGCAAGCTGCCATGCTATGCGGACTTCTTCCAGGGCTTCGGAAACCCGGTGTTCGCGATCAGCACGCTGGATTACAGCGGGTTCGCGCAGGACAACTGGAAGCTGACTCCACGGCTTACCTTGCAGATCGGCGTGCGCTACGACTATGAGTTTCTGCCCTCGCCTGTGTCCAACCTGATTACCGCGACGACGGGCTTTACCCCCTACGCGCAGTTGAGCAATCATCCCAGCGACAAGAACAACATCGGACCGCGTCTCGGCTTCGCGTACGATGCGTTCGGCGACGGGAAGACGGTGGTACGTGGCGGATACGGCATGTTCTATGGGCGTGTGACGAATGGCGTTCTGCTGAACGTGCTGCTCAATACGGGCAGCCCGAACGGACAGTACACGACAACCTATCGGAATACATACTTTTGCAACAACACCACCGTCGCCTGTACTGGCAGCAACACGCTGGGAGGCTCCGGCCCGCTGCTTCCGAACATCGTGGGGTCAGGCGCCGCGCCGAAGCCGAGCTCCTACTTCCTGGCCAAGAACCTGCAGAACCCGATGGTGCATGAATTTGACCTGATCGTTCAGCAGCAGCTGGGAAGAGGAACGGTGTTCTCGGTGAGCTACCTTGGAGCGCTGGGCAGGGAACTGCCGAACTTCCTGGATGTGAACCTGGACCCGACGACGGTCACGAATACCACGATCACGCTGAATCCCTACAGCGCGGCGCTGCCTTCGTTGGGTCCCGCTGCAAAACTGCAGACGGCTCCGTTTGTCGTACCGACCTACACGAAGTATGGCAATACGGCCTTGTTTGGATCCGTCGCTACCAACTTCCAGAGCATTTCGGAGGTGACCAGCAACGTGAATTCGAGCTACAACGCCGCGGTGTTCGAGATTCAGAACCGCTCCTTCCGCAGTTTGCAGTTCGACTTCAACTACACGTGGGCGCATGCGCTGGACTTCGCCCAGAGTGCGACGACGACGCTGACGGCCAACAGCTGGTATGACCCCTACTCGGATGCGCGCGTCAACTATGGCAACTCAAGCTACAACGTTCCGAACCGGTTTGTGGGCTATGCGCTGTACAAGCTGCCGGGACTGAGCGGGCACAGTTGGTATACGTACCTGACCAATGGATGGAGCGTGGATACGTCATTCCAGATGCAGAATGGATTGCCGTACAGCGCCAATGTCAGCGGCTTTGCGGGCAGCGGCATTGCGAACAATTGGAATGGCGCGAGCGGGCTGTCTGTCATCCCGGGCCTCGGGGTCAACACCTATAAGTATCCGCGGAAGATTGTGGACGACCTGCGGGTGGAAAAGCAGTTTACGTTTGCGAGCAGATACAACCTGCAGATCTTTGCGAACGTATTCAATGTGGCGAACCATCAGAACATCGATGGCCTGGGTACGACCGCCTACAAGCTGGCCAGCACCGGTGCAACGACGGGCACGGCCACGTTCCAGGCGCCGACCTGGCAGGTTCCGACCAGCAGCAATAACAGCGGCTTTCTGTATACGCCGCGGCAGATAGAGATCAGCGCACGGCTGAGCTTCTAAACCGAAACAAGCGGGAACTGTGCAGGGCGATGGCTTCGGCTATCGCCCTGTTTTTTGTGCAGAAAGCGGAGTTTGAAGCCTGCGCTGCGTGAAAAGTGCGCAAATAAAATGGCATTTACCGGACTGACATGATGTACAGTCATAGTATTCAAAGACCTTGTACCTACATTAGCGAGATGATGCGCGTTGCAGCGCAAGGACATTTCTGCTTTCAGACGAGAGTCGGCACCTATTAAACGCTGTCGATACGGCTTGTATCGAGGCCAGCTTTCATCACCTCCAGGAGAGTCAGACCTATGCGCAAACTTCTTTCTGTGCTGTTGTTTAGTTGCTTTCTAACCCTGGGTTTGACGGCGAGGGCGCAGCAGACCCTGGGTTCGCTGAACGGAACGGTGCTCGACAGCTCGGGAGCGGCGGTTCCGGGATCGACGGTGACGGCGACGGACGCGGCGATCGGCGTGACGCGCACGACCAAGGCGCAGGCCGATGGATTTTTCCAGATCTTCAACTTGCCGGTGGGCACGTACTCGGTGAAAGCCACGCATGATGGCTTTCAGACGACGGAGTTGGCGGGCGTGGAGGTGCAGGAAGCCGGGGCGAAGACGCTGAACCTGTCGCTCAAAGTGGGTAACGTTTCCGAGTCGGTTACGGTGACGGCGACACCACTGTTGAATGCGACCGACGCTACCAATGGCTACACGATGGACAAGGCGCAGATTGCGCTGACGCCGCTGGCGACGGGCAGCTTTACGCAGCTGGCGGTGCTGAGTCCGGGGGTGAGCGCGGAGCTGCTGGCCAACCTGGATACGAACGCGGGCCTGGGCAACCAGCCGATCTGGGCCAATGGGCAGCGCGATACGTCGAACACGTTCCAGGTGAACGGTGTGGACGCGACGAATCTTTTCAACGGCAAGAGCTCGAGCGGATCGAACTCGCAGCGGTACGCGTTCAACATCGGGCAGAGCACGCCGGTGGGCGGCGCGGCGGGTGTGGGCACGTCGGTGTACGGCTCGAATGGAAACAGTTTGCCTTCGCCTCCGCCGGAGTTTTTGCAGGAGTTGCGCGTGAACACGTCGATGTACGACGCGCAGCAGGGCGCCACCAGCGGCGCGCAGATTGATGCGAACACCAATAGCGGCACCAATAACTTTCATGGACAGGCGTATGGGTCGTTCGCGAATAACAAGCTGAACGCGTCGCCATTCTTCTTCAACCAGCAGGCGCAGCTGACGACGATTGGTGTGGGCGCGTTTCCGGCGTACCTGGCGAACCCGGCGCTGCACCGCTGGACGATGGGCGGGGCGTTGGGCGGACCGATCCTCAAGGACAAGCTGTTCTTCTTCGTCGCGTACCAGCACCGCTACAACAGCGATCAGTCGACGGGGTTGTCGCAGCTGACGGTGCCGAGTGGATTGACGGATGACCGTTCGATCGCAGGCCTGGATGCGGCGGCTACCACCTATCAGGGCGGCGACCCCTTCACCGGGACGATCGATCCGATCGCGTTTGCCTTGATGAACGCGAAGCTGCCGAATGGACAGTACCTGATTCCGTCGGCGCAGACTTCGGCGACGTATGCGTTTGGCGTTCCGAACGTTACGCTGCCGGGGACCTCGACGCTGGTGGCCGACCAGGCGACGGCGGGCGTGGACTGGGACGTGACCAAGACCGACCGGCTGTCGGTGAAGTACTACTTCCAGAATGACCCGGTCAACAAGCCGTATGGGTTCTCCGATACGGGCGGGTTTCCGGTGACGCAGAATAACGGTGCGCAGGTATTCGCGATCGACAACACGATCACGATTGGGAACAAGATCAACTGGGAACAGCGGGTGGGCTTCGACCGCATGGGATCGTACAGCTATTACCGGCAGACGCTGCCGCCGGATCCGGCGCTGGGCCCGACCTACGGCATCAGCGCCGGGACCTCGCCGACCCTGATTCAGCCCAACACGCTGGCCGGCCTGACGCTGGGAGAGTTTGGAGCGGACACGTCTTCGGCGCCCGCGATATCGGTAGGACCTGCCAGCGCGTTTGTGAACACGGGGTACTATCAGAACCGCATCAACCCGTCGACGAACATGATTCTGGCGCTGGGCAAGCACACGCTGGTGGTGGGCGGTGGTTATAGCTACACGCAGCTGAACATCGAGAATAACCGCCAGGGAATCGCGGACATATCCACCAGCACCTTCACCAGCTTCCTGGAGGGCAAGGTGCGCAAGTCGAACGTACTGGAGACCATTGATGCGCAGAGCGGACGCAATAATGCGAACCGCTACTATCGCTCCAACGAGATCGCAGGTTACGCGCAGGACAAGTGGCAGGCGCTCTCCAACCTGAGCATCACGGCGGGGGTGCGGTATGACTATCACGGCGGGCTGACGGAAAAGTACGGCAACATGTTCAACTTCGATCCCAGCAAATATTCCGTGACGGGCACGGCGGACACGGGATTCAACGTGGCCGATTCAGGCTTTGTGATTGCGGGCAACAACAAGTACAACCCGACGGCGGGCACAACGAACTCTACGCTGACGGGGCGGCAGTGGGGCGTGTCGCCGCGGGTGGGCTTCGCGTACTCGCCGAAGCGGCTGAACAACAAGGTGGTGATCAACGGCGGCGTGGGCATGTACTACGACCGTGGCGAGTTGTTCACGTACCTTTCGCAGCCGGCAGGCAGCGGAGTTGGCGGTCCGTTCGGCGTGACCGAGTCGGCGCCGCTGGCCAGCTATGTAACCGGTAACGGTTCGACGCTGAAGAATCCGATTGGGACCGCATTCACCCCACCTCCTGCTGGAACGTATATCGAGCCATCATCGGATCCGAGCACGATCAAGATCGCACTGCAGAATGTGCTGGGTTCCGGGCCGACGGGCTCCAATGGTTTGACCGGCACGGCGAGCCCGGGCTTTGGACCGAGCTGCGGAGCTGTGGACAACCAGGCGAACTACACGGATTGCCTGGGCTATCAGCCGCTGAACTTTGGCGCGTATGACAAGAACAATAAGCTGCCCTACACGGTGAACTTTGCACTGAACGTGCAGTGGCAGCCAACCAACGACCTGGCCATCACGATCGGCTACAGCGGCAACCGTGGAAAGCACTCGGTGATTCCGATTCCGTTCAACGAGCCGGGCATCGCGACGTCGACCAACCCGATTCATGGCGAGACGGACACGTATGGCTTCCAGGTGTTGAATCAGAATAATACTGAGACGGATCCGTACGGTGATACCAACTACCTTGCGATCGGAAGCGAGCCGTGGGATACGCCGGATGGCGGTAACACGGACTTCCGCGCACCGTATGTCGGCTACAGCCCGAATGCAGCGCTGTTTGAGACGGTTGGAGAGTCCGCCTATGACTCGCTGCAGGTACACGTGGAAAAGCGGCTGTCGCATCACTTCCAGGCAGGCGTGAATTACACCTGGGGACATTCGCTGGATGAGCAGAGCGATATCGGTCTGTTCTTTACGGGCGACAACCCGGCCAAGCTGCGCGACTCGTACGCGTCTTCGGACTTTGATCGCACGCATATAACGACCGTGAACTTCCAGGTGTTGCTGCCCAATGCGGCTGCGGCGCACTCGGTGCTTTCGTACTTCGCGAATGACTGGAGCGTGACCGGGCTGGGCATCCTGCAGAGCGGCGAGCCGTATTCCTTGTACGAGTTTTACGGTGCGGTTGGCAGCATCAACTTCGGCAACTTTCCGACCTTGATGAATCCAGTGCTGCCGATTGCGAATCCGAAGGACGCGAAGGGCAAAGCGCTGACCGGCAACCCGGGTAATTTCCGCGGGCCGGGTGGTTCGTTCATCCCGACGATCGATCCCAGCGAGATTGCCATCAACTATGTTGCGCCGGGTACGAACGGCGTTCCGACGGCGGCGCAGGGGAATGAGGGCGATCCCACCGACATCTACGAGACGAACTTTGCTCCGGAGAACCAGCGGAATATCTTCCGCCAGGCGATGCAGAAGCGGTTGGATATCTCGATCCGGAAGACGTTCCATGCGACGCAACGGATCGCGGTGCTGTACGAGTTCAACATCTTCAACTTAACCAATACGACGAGCCTCGACGTACCTCAGGACCAGACGCAGATTCGGCAGAACTTTGCCTGCTCGAACTCCGCGTTTGGGGCGTTTCCCTACAACAACTGTGAACTCGGGTATCTGCAGTATGGGCAGATCGCGACCAGTCCCGCGGCGGGCGATCAGCAGACGGCGCTGGTGAACCTGGACCAGAAGCCTTACTACACGGGGTCGGGCAAGGGGATTATGATCCCGACGACGATCCCGGCTCAAGCGATGAACTCACAGGGCGTGGTGGTGTGCTCACAGTCCAATTACCTGCCGAACCAGAACCCCGGTGTCGTCCCCGATAAGTGCCCGAATAACGGCGCGAACTTTGGATCGGTGACGGGAACGATTGGCGGTAACCGGGCAATTACGATGGCGCTGCACATCACGTTCTAGACCAATGTGCGGGAAGCATGGGTGGCGGCTTTGGCTGCCACCCATTTTCTTTGCGCGCGCGGGGGATCGCGTTCGTCAAGGCGGAGGGGTGCGGTGGCGGTGGTTGGATTCCCGAAATGGGAATCACGGTTCGCTTCCCATATTGGTCATAGTTCGTTAGGCTCGAGGTACACGGATTTAGATTCTCGATCGCCTGTCTGCCGCGGCGATTGCGCAATTCGGTCACTCCCCTCTGCGTTTCAGGAGCTCCGGCGTTTTCCCGGAGCGGAGTTCGGCTGTGGTGTTTCTGGCTCGCTCGGTCGCGGCTTTCGCTGCACGGTCCAAGCAAAAACCTGCTCCTCATTTTCGCGTGTTGCAGGCGCATGCAGGAGTGCGCGCGCAGGGCTGCATGCGGTGGCTGGTGGTTGCGGGTGGGATGGCGATGAGTACGCGGGGGTGGGCGCAGGGGCCGGTGGATGGTGCGATTCGGGGCCACGTCTCGGCGGTGTGTGGGTCGAATGCGCAGGGGTGCGTGGCGGGCGAGGTGCGGGTGCATGTGACGTCGCCGGACCAGGGGGTGGAGCGCGATGTGGACGCAGATAGCAAGGGAGACTTTCTGCTGCTGCGGTTGCCGCCGGGGGAGTATGAGCTGCGGGCGACGTCGAGGACGGGTGGGCAGGGAGTTGCGGGGATTGCGGTGGCGCGGCTGGATCTGGAGGGCGGAGATTTTGTGGAGGTGACGCTGACGCTGGGGGCTCCGCGGCCGAGTGGGGTGCCGCTTCTGTCGTTGCGTGGGATCGGAGGGGAAGCGTACGATCCGGCGGCGCTTGATCTGGCGAAGCAGCTGGACGCGCTGCCGCTGGAGTCGCGGCGGTGGGAGAATTTGCTTGAGCTGGACTCGGATACAAGTGAAGAGGCTTCGGCGACGCAGACCGTTGAGAGTGCGAGCGATGACGAGGGCGATCCGGCCAGCCGAGTGAGCGCGCAGGATGGAGCGGCGGCGACGGGGATGAGTTATGCGGGGCTGTCGTCGACGCAGGGAGAGTTTTCGCTGGATGGGCTGTCGGGGGACCAGAGCTTTCGCTCGGGGCCGCGAGGGTCGGCGACGGGGGGAGCGAGTTCGGGGGCGAGTTATAACCAGGGATCGGTGAAGAGCTTTCGGGTGCTGCCGCGAAACTTCTCGGCGCAGTATGGGATGGTGGGCGGGATGGCAGTCGTGTCGCGCGAGGCAGGGTCGGTGCTGCATGGGGCGGCGTTCGTTCGGGCACGCGAGAGTGCGTGGGCGGCGACGAACGGGTTCTCGGTGGCTACGGAGTACCACAACGGCGTGGTGACGAGCGAGGCGGTGAAGCCGCAGGGGTCGCAGGTGTTGTTTGGCGGGTCGGTGGGAGTGCCGCTGGGGAAGAGTGGTGGGAGGAAGTCGCGGCGGGGGCGGTCGCGGTTTCAAGAGGCGATGGGGGGAGGCGAGCCGCTGTCGTTGTTTGCTTCGGTGGAGGAGGCATTGCGGGACGATCATATTGTGTCGACACCGGCGACGGCGAATTTTTACAACTTGTCGCAGGAACAGATAGCGCTGCTGGCGAATCGCGGCGTGGGGGGCGCGGCAACGAATGCGGCGCTGGAGTACCTGGAGAGCCTGACGGGAACCACGGAGCGGCAGGCGTATCGGGTGATGGGGACGGTGCGGGTGGATGCGTCGCTGACGGCGAGAGATCATGTGACGGCGACCTACCTGGGCAACCGGTTTGATTCGCCGTCGGGCGCGGCGCTGGGACAGGCTTCCGATGCAGTGGTGGCGCGGGGGATGGGCAGCCTGGGCGATAGCGTGGTGCATGTGGATGTGGGGAGTGGGCGGTGGCTGCATGGCTTCTCGAAGAACATGAACAACGAGGTGCGGGGGCAGGTGGCGCATGATTTGGACTACCAGA
Source organism: Acidobacteriaceae bacterium (assembly GCA_035482415.1). Classification (GTDB taxonomy): domain Bacteria; phylum Acidobacteriota; class Terriglobia; order Terriglobales; family Acidobacteriaceae; genus Granulicella. The sequence goes on from DATHQT010000063.1 coordinate 16,331, forward strand.
CGCCGCATGGGCCGTTGCCGCAGGAGCCGGCGATTGGGCCGTATGGGTATGCGCCGCAGGTGTCGATTGCGCCGAATGGATTTTCGTTTGGGACGCCGTCGAGTTTGGCGCCGGGAGCGGCGGGCGGGCGGAATGCGTATCCCGACGAGACGCGATTGGAGCTGGCGGATACGCTGCAGTGGCATGTGGGGCGGCAGGTGCTGATGGCGGGAGGGGACTGGAGCCGGATCCAGGATCGGATCGACACGCTGAGCGCGGAGGAGGGTGCGTTCAGCTATGACAGTGGGACGACCAATGGCAAGGATGGCGGGCTGGTGGATTGGATCACGGACTACACGTACAGCGTGCATGCGTATCCCAATGGAGCTTGCCCGAGCATTGTGGCGACGGTGCATTACTTCTGCTTTCGAAGCTTCACGCAGAGCTTTGGAGCGACGGAGACACAGTTCGTGACCCACAATGTTGCGGGGTTTGTGGAGGACGCGATGCGGGTGCGGCGCAATCTGCTGGTGACGCTGGGATTGCGTTACGACTACACGCTGCTGCCGAAACCGCAGACGGAGAATCCGTTGCTGGATGCGGACATTGCGGGGATCGGTGGTGCGATCCACGGGGCTACCGGCACGTTTCCGGAGGACAGGAATAATTTTGGGCCGCGGTTGGCGGTGGTTTGGTCGCCGAGTGCGGTGTGGGGTTTGCCGAGGCGGTGGCAGCCGAAGCGTGGGCAGATGTTCACGGTGCGCGCGGGCTATGGGGTGTTCTATAGCCATATCCCGGGAGCGACGGTGCGAGCGGCGCTGGTGGATACGGCGCTGCCTTCGACGACGACGCACGTGCGAATACGGCCGACGACGATCACGCAGTGTCCGCAGATCACGACGGTGCAGCAGGGGTTTGGATACCCGTGCGCGTACACGTCGGCGCCACCGGCAGCGGTTGCAACGACGACGTCGGCGACGGTGTTTGCGAGTGGCTACAGAATTCCGATGGTGCAGCGCGGGGAGGTCGCGGTGGAGCGAGCGCTGGGACATCGCGCGAGTGTGCGGCTGAGCTATGCGATGGCGATGGCGATCCAGTTGCCGGGAGCGACGGATATTAATATTTCGCCGTCGCCGGGGATGGTGAGTTACGAGTTGCAGAGTGTGGATGGCGTGCTGAACCGGTACAAGGGGTTGCAGGAGGGTGAGACGTTTGAGGTGCCGCTGTACGACCAGCGGCCGATTGCGAATATTGGACCGGTGACGGCGCTGGTGTCGAATGCGAATGCAACGTATCACGCGGTGACGGTGGAGGCGCAGACGCATGGGCTGCGGTGGGCCGGGCTGCGCGAGCTGGAGCTGCGCGGGAGTTACACGTATTCGCGGTCGATCGATTATGCGCCGCAAACGTCGGCGACGCCCTTGCTGGATGGGCAGTTCGATCCCTTTCGCAATGGCTATGACAAGGGGTTGTCGAACCAGCAGTTTCCGCAGCGATTCGCGGGGACGATGGCGCTTCCGCTGCATGAGCGGAGGGGACCGAAGGCGGTGCGGCTGGTGCTGGATGGTTGGCGGGTGGCGGCGATCGCGACGGCGAGCAGTGGGGCGCCTTACAGCTACAAAATCTTTGGGGGAACGTATTTGAAGGGTGGGCGCGAGTCGATCAACGGTTCAGGGGGCGCGACCTACCTGCCGACGATTGGGCGGAATACGCTGCGGCTGGCGCCACGGGGGAAGGTGGATCTGCGGCTGGGAAAAGAGGTGGCGCTGGGGCACGGGATGCATTTGAATGCGTTTGCCGAAGCATTCAACTTGTTTAATGCAGAGAACATCTCGAGCGTGGAGACGCGGGCGTTCCAGGTGGGGACCGCGAAGACGATTGGGAATTCCACGGCAACCGGGCCTACGCCGCTGGTGTTTCAGAATGCAGCGGCGATTGCCACGGAGGGGCTGACGACGGAGGCGCCGTTTGGGACGCCAAGCTCGTCGACAACGGGGACGAGCCGGGAACGGCAGCTGGAGTTGGGGGTTCGGCTGCAGTTCTGAGGGAGGAGGTGCCGGGGCGAGGTTTAGGGTGGCGCTGGGGGCGGGTAACGGCATAGTATCCCGGTAGATACGTCAGGTAAGTCCCCGGGAGTTTGCCCTATGAACCTGCTGGAGGTCATCGCTCACCACGGGTACGTGGTGATATCGATCGTCCTATTTAGTGCGGCGTGCGGACTGCCGCTGCCATTGTCGGTGGTGCTGCTGACGGCGGGTGCGGCGGCGCATGGCGGGTCGCTGAACCTGGGGCTGGTAATTTTGTGCGCGTGGAGTGCGACCCTTGCGGGCGATTGGCTGATGTACCTCGGGGGAAAGTCTACGGGGTGGTGGCTGTTGACGCAGATCTGCAGGTTCAGCATGAACCAGGAGGCGTGCGTGTTTGGGTCGGCGCATCAGTTCCACAAGCGTGGGCCGAAGGCGTTGCTGGTGGCGAAGTTTGTGCCGGGATTGGCGGAGGTGTCGTCGGTGCTGGCAGGCAGCCTGAATATGCGGCCGCGCAGATTCCTGGTGCTGGATGGGCTGGGGATCCTGGCGTATGTGACGAGCTGGAGCGTGGCCGGCTATGTGTTTGCGCGCTTCCTGCGGGTGGCGGTTGGATGGGTGGAGCGCGTGGGTCATGTGACCGCGGCGATGCTGGGCGGGGTCGTGCTGCTCTATGTGCTGTGGCTGATTATGAGCCTGCTGCGCGAGACGCGGCTTCCGAAGGTGGAGAAGATTGGGGCGAGGGACCTGCGGAAACATCTGCAGACGGCGAAGCAGGATCGGCTGCTGATCATTGCGGATGTGCGCTCGCGGGGGTATTACGATCCCGGCATGCAGCGGATTAAGAACTCGATACGCGTGGACCCGGACCGCATCATGGAAGACCTGGAGGTATTGCAGGAGTTCATGTTGCCGCAGCCGGACTGCGAGATCTATCTGTACTGCTCGTGCGCGCACGAGGCGACGAGTATGCGCGTGGCGCGGATGCTGCAAAGGGAAAACTGTACGACCAAGGTGATTCGGGGCGGGCTGAAGGCGTGGGTGAAGGCCGGGGGGCCGGTGGAGCCGGTGCCGCACGACGATGTCGAACACCTGCCGAGGTTTGATTGAGGGGTGCACATCCGCCAAACTACACAAAGTAGGCGGTTGCCTTGAGCCTGCGCGGGCGGAGTGTGACGCCGCGAACACAGGACGCATCCAAGAGCGTAGCATCTACGAATACACACAAGACCCCGGGGGAGTTGTTCTAGATGAACCTGCTGAACGTGATTGCTCACCATGGGTACGCGGTGACGTCGATTGCGCTCTTTATCGCATGCTGCGGTTTGCCGATGCCGCTTTCGGTAGTGTTGTTGACAGCCGGTGCGGCAGCGCATGGCGGGTCGCTCAACCTGGGAGTGGTGATCCTGTGCGCGGCCAGCTCGGCGCTGCTGGGAGACACGCTGATGTACCTGGGCGGACGCTATACGGGTTGGTGGATGCTGACGAATATCTGCAGGTTCAGCATGAATCCGGAGCTATGCGTGTTTGCGTCGGCACGGCAGTTTTACAAGCGTGGACCGAGGGCGCTGATGTTTGCGAAGTTTATCCCGGGGCTGGCGACGGTGGCGGCGATCCTGGCGGGTAGTTTGAACATGCGGCTGCGGCGCTTCCTCACCATGGATGGGGTGGGGGTGCTGCTGTATGTGAGCGCGTGGAGTTTCCTGGGATATGTGTCTGCGCCGTTTCTGCGCGTGGTGGTTGCCGGCGTGGAGAGGCTGGCGCACTTCACGGAGGCGACCGTGTCGGCGATTGTATTGCTGTACGTGCTGTGGCTGGTGTTGAGTGCGCTGCGCGAGTCGCGCCTGTCGGCGGTGGAGATGGTGGCGGCGCAGGATTTGTTCGAAATGATGCGCACGGCAACGCACGATCGGCTGCTGATCATTGCGGATGTGCGCTCGCATGGGTACTACGATCCGGGGATGCAGCGGATCAAGAACTCGATACGCGTGGAGCCGAGCCGGCTGAAGGAAGAGCTGGATGCGCTGCGGGAGTTCATGCAGCCGGAGTGTGAGATTTACCTGTACTGCTCGTGCGCGCATGAGGCGACGAGTGTGCGCGTGGCGCGGATGCTGGAGAAAGAGAACTGCTCGACCAAGGTGATTCGCGGAGGGATGAAGGCGTGGGTGAAGGCGGGTGGGCCGACCGAGCCGGTGCCGTTGGGGGACGTGGAGCATCTGCCGCAGTTTGAGTAGGGCTTACGCCGCTTGCGGTATCGCGGGGATGGGTGCGGCGCGGAGGCGCATGGGTTGACGTTGCCAGTAGGTGAGCGAGCGCCAGCACCACTCGAGGGGGCCGAAGCGGAAGTAGCGCAGCCAGAGGGTGGAGACGATGAGGTTGACGATCCACATGGCGGCGACGGCGTAGTAGAGCTTGTAGTACTCGACGTAACCGTACCAGTGCCACGGGCCCCAGACGAAGATGGTTTTCATGCAGAGGCTGGTGAGGATGTAGTTGGAAAGCGCCATCTGGCCGACTGCGGCGATGCGCGCGAATAGCCACTTGAAGAGGCCGGCGCGCATGAGCAGAAGCAGCACGGCGGCGTTGCCGAGGGCGCCGGAGACGCGGGTGAGGTCGTAGGGAAATTGCAGCACGAGCGCTGTGTCGAACATATCGAAACCGCCGCGCCAGGCGTGCCAACAGCCCCAGAAGGTGAGCGGCCAGGAGATGCCGAGGCCGAGGATGGCGGTAAGCGCGTAAGCGCGTGTGGAGAGCTTGAGCGAGAAGAAGCCCAGGCGGTAGAGCGCCATGCCGAGGAGCATGAGGCCGAACCAATCGCCAAAGCCTGCATACGCGCCGAGGGTTTCCAGCTGGAAGGCATCGCCGGCGTCGGCACCCTGGGAGAGCCAGCCATGCTGATGCCGGGCGATATCTCTGTAGAGCTTCCTGGTGCCGGGGCGCCAGCGATCCTGGAAGTCCTTCCAACTCTTGAGTGAGGCGATCTGATCATCGTTGAGGGTCTGGTGGTGGGCGAGAGCGGCGTTGGCCTTCTCGGCGTTGCGCATGGCCTGGCCTGCTGCGAAGGTCTGGCCCACCTGCACGACGAGCGTGTTGAGCAGAAGGACAATGGCTGCCGTCCAGAAAAGGTTCTTCGGTTTGAGGTTGCGGAAGGGGAAGAGGAAGAGGAGGGCGGAGACGCCGTAGAAGAAAAGGATGTCGCCGTTCCAGATGGCGTAGCAGTGAACCATGCCGAAGAGCACGAGCCACATATTGCGGCGGGTGTAGATGTCGGCGGCGCGGATGCCGGCGCCACGCTCTGCAGCGCGGCCAGTGAGAAGGATCACGCCAGCGCCGAAGAGCATGGAGAAGAGGGCGCGCATCTTACCCTCGGCGAAGATCCAGCGGAGAAACCAGACGGTGGTGTTGATCTTCCAGTGCGGTCCGTTGAAGACGGGCTTCACGGTGGAGAGCGGGTAGGAATAGTTCGAGAGTCCCAGCGCGAAATCGGTGATGTTCATGATGAGGATGCCCATCAGGGAGAAGCCGCGCAGCAGGTCGACGGAGGAGATGCGCTCGGAGGGATCGACGGGTCGCGTGGCCAGCAGGGGGTCTGGGGTCGCGAGGGTAGCGATGGGAGGCGGCCCGGCCAGCTCTTCATTGGCGCCGGCGGGGAGGGAGGCCTGGTCCATCGATTCAGGTGAGGTCGCAGCGCTCGTGATGCTCATTCGGGCTCCGAAGATGGAAGAGAATGACGTGCGGGTCGAGGATTGCGGTGAGTATATCGTCAGGCGGGCGCGGTGCAAATGGATTCCGGCGTGAAAAAGAATGCCACGAGCTAGACGAGTTTGGCGAGGGCGGTGAGGAGGGTGGTGTGGGGCAGGCCGTCGGCGTAGGTTTTCAGGATGAGGGAGCGCATGAAGGGGAGGCGCATGGCTTTGTAGCCGCGCTCGGGTTGGGCGTAGAAGGCGCGGGCGGCGCGGTGGGAGAAGCTCAGGGTTTTGAGCAGCGGGCATAAGTGGCGGGCGTAGGCTGCGGCGATCGCGTTGGGGTGATCGTTGAGATCGCATTCGACGGTGGCGGCGGCGGCGGCCTGGCCGCTAACGATGGCGGAGTGAATGCCTTCGCCGGTGAGCGGGTCGACGAGGCCGGCGGCGTCGCCGACGAGCAGGACGCGGCCGCGCGGGATGTAGGTGTGGCCGCCCATGCCGAGCTGCTGGCCGGTGATGTGCGAGAGGGTGGTGACGCCGAGCTTTTGCTGCGCGTAGTCGAGCAGGAGAGCGCGGGTCACGTCCTGCGCGGACGGCGAGAGTTTTAGGGGCGAGTGTTTGCGGGAATTCGGGGCGAAGGCGCCTACGCCGATGTTGATGTGATCGGCCTTGGGGAAGAGCCAGCCGTAGCCTCCGGGGAGCGGGGCGAAGTCGAAGACGAGGTCGTGGGGGGAGGCGCCGTTGGGGAGGGTTGCGGGGAGCGCGGTGTAGGGGACGGTGGCTTCCAATGCGAAGCCGTCGCTGTCCGAGGGGCCGACGCCGTCGTGATGGATGAGGCGGCGGGTTTGGCCGTTGGCGCCGTCGGCGCCGATGAGGATGGGGGCGCGGAGGGTTTCGAGACCGCGGGGGGTGGCGACCTCGAGCTCGATGCCGTCGGGGGATTCGCGGAGGGCGGCGATGCGGTCGATCTTGCGCAGCTCGACGCTGCCGCCCTGGCGCGCGGCGAGCAGGGTTTCGCGGAGGCAGAAGTTGTCGAAACGCTCGCGGACGGCCATGGCGCAGATGGGGTTGCGGGTGCGGATGCGCACGTCGCGGGATTTGTTGGCGATGGGGAGGTTCGCGGAATCCAACTTCTCAGAGGCGAGATGTGGGGCGCACGGATTGGCGGCGGGTTGAAGGACGATCTCGTGGCAGACGCGCTCGATGACGGGGGCGACGGAGTAGCGGAGGGCCTTGAGGGTCTTGCGGGTGAGGCCGCAGGCGCAGGGTTTGTGGCGCGGGAAGGTGCGCTTGTCGAGCAGGATGACGTGCTTGCCGGCGTGGGCGAGGTCATAGGCTGCAGCGCAGCCGGCCGGGCCAGCGCCGACGATCAGAACATCCACTTCGGGGATCATGTTGCTGCTAGTTTAGCGCCATGAACCCGCGTGCGCCGAGCTAGTGCGGAGGGGATTGCGACTGGGACTGCGTGGAGGACAGGGCCGCGAAGGCAGCGGCGGCGGCCTGGGCGATCGCCACGTCGTTGTCCTTGCTCAGGCTGGCAACGCCAATCGCTCCCACAACTTCTTTGCCGGCGAGCAGAGGAACGCCGCCGCGGAGGGTCATGAATCCCGAGGTGGTGAAGGCGACGCGGCCGTTGTCGACATTGGCTTCCGTCTCTGCGCTGGGACGTTGCAGCAGGGCGGAGGTTCGGGCCTTGCCGATGGCGAGATCGGGACTGCCGGCGCGGACGCCGTCCATCTTGAGGAAGGCGACCAGGATGCCGCTGCTATCGACGACCGCGATGGCGCAGGGGGCGTGGAGACGTTCGGCTTCGTGTTCGGCGGCGGAGAGCGCGCGTTGCGCTCCAGCCTCGCTGATGACCTTGAGGGTGAGGGTGGGATCTTCGGCCAGGGCGGGAACGCTCCACAAGGCCGGGAGCGCGAGGCACAGCGTGCATGCAATCTTCTTCACGGATATTGTCATGGGTTTATTCCTTGTAGCGAGTCAGCGGGTTAGCGAATCCGCAAGTTAGCGAGGGAGTCCCACGGCTTCGGCGAGGAGAGAGTAGCTGCGCTTGCGGGCCTGGTGGTCGTGGGTGATGGTGTTGGCGATGATCTCTTTGAGGTGGAGTTCGTGGGCGAGGTTGCGGAGTTGGGCGGCTACGCGGTCGGGCGTGCCGGTGAAGTAGGTGGGCCACTCATTGTCTTCGGGGGCGTCGAAGCTGCCGGCGGTGAAGGGGACAAGCGGGTTGGGCGCGGCGGGCAGCGCTGCGAGCTCGCGGAGGGCATCCTCGGGGGTGGCGACGGGGCGGCGGTCGTCCATGCGGATGCGGCGCTGGAGGAGGCGGACGGAGGCGTGGAGGCGCTCAGCTTCGGCGTCGGTGTCGGCGACGATGACGCCGATGGCGAGGGTGGCTTCGGGGGCAGAGCGGTCGGGACTGGGCTGGAAGTTGGCCTGGTAGTACTCGATGGCGCGGCGCGTCTGGATGGGCGAGAAGAAGTGGGCGAAGGCGTAGGGGAGACCTTCCTGCGCAGCGGTGACTGCCGACCACATCGACGATCCGAGCAGCCAGATGTCGGGGGCGCCGGGGGCGTCGGGGGAGACGCGAATGCGGGCGAAGTGGTGGTTGGGGCCGAGCAGATCGGGAAAGCGTTCGGGGTGGAGGAAGGCGCGGAGTTCGGCTAGCTGTTGCAGGAAGTCGTCGGGGACGGGGGACTTGCGGTCGCGGCGAAGGGCGAAGGCTTCGAGTTGGCCGCCGCCGGGGGCGCGGCCGATGCCGAGATCGATGCGGTTGGGAAACATGGCGTGCAGGGTCCGAAAGACTTCGGCGACTTTGAACGCGGAGTAGTGTGGAAGCATGATGCCGCCGGAGCCTACGCGGATGCGGGTGGTCTCGGCGGCGGCGCGGGCGATGAGGATCTCGGGCGCGGTGCAGGCGAGGAGATCCATGGCGTGGTGCTCGGAGTACCAGAGGCGGGTGTAGCCGAGAGCGTCGACGTGGCGGGCGAGGTCGAGGGAATTGGCCAGGGCCTGCGCGGGCGTGGAGCCGGCAAGGACGGGGGATTGGTCAAGAACCGAAAGGCGGAGAGGGAATTGGCTGGCGGAAGTGCCCATGAATCTTAGATGATGGGGAACACGCTTCGGATGGGACGATCTTGGAGGCAATCCCGGATGCATCGCGCGGGACGGGCGAGGTTTCTGAAACAATCGCGCAGGAAGGGCGTCCAATCTGCATTGGACGGGCAGGATGATTTCTGCCGCAAAGGCGTCTTGGAGGCAGCCTTGAACGTTTTGTTGAAGGCCTCGTTGAGGGCTCCGTGGATGAGTCGACAGTGCGTGAGGGGAGTCGCGTCGGCGATGCTGCTGATGGGCGCCGCTGCGCTGCACTCGCAGGATGGGGAGCCGCTGGCCGCTTTGCGGCACGGGCCGCTGGTGGTGTGGTATCTGGCGGCGTCGACGCGGCCGCCGCAGTCCAATCTGAATGCCGTTGCGGCGCTGCACAATGCGACGCCATTGAACTATAGCGAACGCACGACGGGGAACTTTGGACAGAGCGCGTCCACGTTTGGACAGAATGCGGCAAGTTATGGCGTGGACTCGGACAGCCGTACCATCAGCACGCCTTCGATACCGCCCGATCAGAACGCGACCAGCGCGAAGCCCAACGGCATTGGGTATCAGCAGAAGGATTTGAGCAACTTCGGTCAGAATGCGGGCGGGTACGGAACGGCGTCGAGCAACTATGGGCAGCCGAGCAGCACCGCTGGGCAGAACGCGGGGAGCTATGGAACGGCGTCGAGCAACTATGGAACGGCGGCCAGCAATGTGGGCCAGAATGCTTCGGACTTTGGAAATAGGAATGGCAGTGGTGCGCCCGCGGAGGCGGCCAATTCGGTTGCGCCGATGCAACCGCAGCAGCCATTGAGAAATGCGCAGGCAGAGCAGGTGAAGGAGGGTCTGCGAGAGTCCTTTCCTGACTTGCAGATGCGGTTCCTCGCAGTCGATCCGGACCAGCTGAAGGCGAGGCTGATGGCGGCGCGCGGCACGGCCGACTATCCGGATGTGCTGCTGGGAACGTTGCCCGCCGCGTGGTGGAGTGGCATGGACACGGACTTTGGGCTGGGCATGTTGCAGCCAGCGGTCTTCTATCCGAACGGCGTCACGGATAATTCCGAGGGCGAGCCGGAGGTCGCGATTCTCATGCATGCGCCGCATATGCAGGCGGCGCGCGCGTTTGCGTTGTGGATGAGCGAACCAACGTCAGACTGCCCGGGCTGCGTGCAGGCAAGTTTCAAAGACAAACAGGCTGCTGCGGCGACGGTGGCGAAGACTGCCATGGAGCGGTTGCTCAACGGCGAGCCGCTGGGCGACGCGGCCGATGCGGACCTGGTGATGGACTCTTCGCACGGCGTGCGGCGGATGCTGGCGATCATGGGCAGCACGTCGAGCAACACGGCAGCGCCGAATGACGGCGTGCGGGTGCAGGTGGCGGAAGCTTCGGTGAACGGTGGCCTGGCGGCGGTTGCGCTGCGCGTGGTGGTGTCGTCGCCCGGGGTGTTTGGTGTGGCGCATCCGCTGGTGGTGCTGCGCGCAGGAAAAGATGGTCAGTGGAAGGTGCTGCAGATGTCGCTCGACCTGCCGCAGAACGAGCAGTCCAACGTGCGCCAGGCGCTGATGGTGAGCGCTCCGCCGACGTCCGCCGAGCAGAGTTCCGGAGTGAAGGGGATCGCGCAGGCTTCGCCGCAGGATGGACAAAATGTCGCGCAGGTACCGCAGCTGGTGTGGGATAACCGTGGCGGCGCGGGGTTGCAGGTGGTGGAATGGCAGCGCGGCGAGGGCGGCGCGTGGTCCGACGGGCGGCTGTACCTGGTGTCGGACCGCAATCCGACGCTGCGGACGCAGGTGATGGCGGAGTTCGCCAATGCCAATGGCCGCTATCGCTGGAGAGTGTGGAGTGTGGGCGCGCGGGGCGCCCTCGAGATCAGTCCGTGGCGGACGTTTCGCCTGGTTCAGTAAGGACGGCGTGTGGGGAAGATGGCCGGCGCGATCCGCTATGCTCGAAGGGTGAGTGTCGATCCAGAGAAAGTTGCGTTGCCGTTGCTGACCGTCAAAGACTTGCGCATTGCGTTCTCCGCGCAGGAGGCGGTGGGTGGGATCTCGTTTGAGATTGCGGCTGGCGAGACGCTGGGGCTGGTGGGGGAGTCTGGCTCGGGAAAGTCTGCGACGTCGCTGGCGTTGCTGCGGCTGCTGCCGGCGAGTGCGACGATCAGCGGCACGATTGAATTTCGGCGGGCGGACGGCGTGGCGGAGGAGCTGCTGACCTTGCCGGAAGAGGTGATGCGGCGGCATCGCGGACAGTCGATTGCGATGATTTTTCAGGAGCCGATGACGGCGCTGAATCCGGTGATGAAGGTGGGGCGGCAGATTGCCGAGGCGCTGCTGGCGCATGCTCCGCGCACGCCGCGGGTGCAGGTGCGTGAGCGGGTGCTGGCGGCGATGCGCGAGGTCGCGCTGCCCGATCCGGAACGGCGGATGGAGGATTATCCGCACCAGTTTTCCGGCGGGCAGAGGCAGAGGATCGTGATTGCGATGGCGCTGATCTGTAAGCCGCGTCTGCTCATCGCGGACGAATGCACGACGGCGCTGGATGTGACGGTGCAGGCGCAGATATTGGAGTTGCTGAAGACGCTGAAGCGCGAGCACAACCTGTCGATGTTGTTCATCTCGCACGATCTGGCGGTGGTGGCACAGGTGGCGGATCGCGTGGCGGTGATGCGGCACGGCGAGATCGTGGAGCAGGGCAGTGTGGCCCAGGTGCTGACGCGGCCGCAGCACGGCTACACACGTAACCTTCTGGCTTCTGCGCCGACGATGCACACACTTCGGGACCGGCCCCTTGCTACGATGGAGCGGTCAAGCGTCTAATCAATTTCGGACTGGCTGTCTTTTGATGGTTGGATTGGCTGTTTATGCGTGCGCTGGTAGTTTCGGATATTCACGGAAATTTACAGGCTCTCGAAGCAGTACTGAGAGTAGCGCGAAGCCATACCGCTGGAGGGTTCGATCAGCTTTGGAATCTGGGCGATGTGGTGGGATACGGAGCTCGACCCAATGAAGTGATTGATACGCTGCGGACGCTCGAGACCGAGCGGTCGATTCACGTGCGCGGCAATCATGATCGCGTGTGCTGCGGTCTGAGCAGCTCGCAGGGATTCAATCCCATTGCGGCCGCGGCGGCCGGGTGGACGCGGCAAAATCTGCGGCCGGACAATCGGGAGTGGCTGCGCGCCCTTCCGATGGGGCCGATCCAGGCCACGGAGCGCGCGCTGTGCGCACACGGTTCGCCGCTGCATGAGGATCAGTACATCGCGTCGATGCGCGATGCGTGGGCGCCTCTGCAGAGGATGCCCTCGGAGCTTGCGTTCTTCGGGCACACGCATTTGCAAGGCGGGTTTTCGCGATGCGAGGAAGACTGGGCGGAGGATTATCCAGCGTATGACCCGGACAACAGCGACAGCGTGGAGCAGTACACGATGAAGGTGCCGCTGGGCTCGCGACATCTGATCAATCCGGGCGCCGTTGGGCAGCCGCGCGATGGAGACTGGCGCGCCGCGTTCGCGATCTACGATGAGACGCTGGCCAAGGTCACGTTCTTCCGCACGCCGTATGATGTCGCCGAATCGCAAACCGCGATTCGTGACGCGCACCTGCCGGAGCGGCTGGCGGTGAGGCTGAGCGCAGGGCGTTGAAACAGAGTGTAGACAGTAGAGCGTAGAGGAGACGCCGTCCTCTACACTCTACTGTCTGTCTTAGAAGAACTTGCCGATGGTGAAGACCAGCTTGCGCTCGTCATTGGTTCCGAGGGCGGGACCGAAGGAGATCAGGCCGAGGGGTGTCTCGACGAAGAAACCGAAGTAGACGTCCTGGCGGGTGATGGTGGAGGCGTCGGGTGCGCGCATCTGTCCGGCCTCGTAGAAGCCGCCGAGGTAGAGGCTGCTGCTGAGCGGTGCGGGGAGAGATTTGATGCGGCGCAGATAGCCGGGTGTGAACAGGTAGTAGTCGGTGCCGCGATATTGATCGATGGCGCTGGCGCTGAGGCGCAACGGTCCACCGAGGGTAAAGCGGAAGGGTTGCGCCACATCCCGGTTCCACATCGTTCCGCCCTCCATGTTCATCAGTACGACATTCCTCTTGTTGAAGGTGTGGGAGAGGGAGAACTGGCTGACGAACTGCGGCGCGCTGGGGCTGTTGGGCGTTGCGTACAGATAGCCGATGTCGGTGCGGGAACGAATGCCGAACTCCGGCACCAGCGCGCGATCCTCCGAGTCGAAGATGTACTGCAGCCGCGCGGTCTGGGCGTTGCCGCGATATTCGGGCAGGCCATCGGAGCCGGTCGTGACGTACCAGCGCACGTTCTCGAGCTGCCAGCCGGCGCGAATCTCCTGCGTACGCCTGTTGCTCCAGCCGAAGTCTACGCCGCCACCGGCGTTCTGGTCGAGGCGCTCCGCGAGCCGTGTGTTGCCGCTATAGATGTAATACGGTGTGCGCGTGATGTTGGCGCGGGGTGCAACAAAAAATCCAGCCCAGTTGATCCTTCGGTAGTACTCGGTTTGGATACGCGAGGCGAAACCGAAGTCGACGTAGGTGCGCCACTCGGAACCATAGCCGCCGAGGTCCTGGTAGAGCAGGATGGTGTCGAGGCTGGCGCGCGTGACGCCTGAGGTCTGCGCCTCGAGATTAAATCCTGCGATGAGGAACGGCGGCCCGGTTGGTTTGTCTTTCACCGAGACGAGAAGAATCGGACGGCCGCGTACGTTGCGATCGTAGCCGACGGTGTAATCCGCGTCATAGCGACCGTCGCTGCGCAGTTGCGAGAGCAGACGAACGACCTTGTCGGTATCCAGGGGCTCATCAACCAGCGGAGCGAAGAGACGCTCGGCGGCAGCCTTGACCGCAGCGTTGGAAGCATCGACTTCCACGCGCAGAACGTTGCCTGGAGGTCCGTGCAGACGGGCGGTGCGCTGCGCCAGATATTGCTGCCACTCGTCTTCAGGCAGAGAGTACTTCAGCAGCGCCGCCTTGTTGGCTTCAGCCGCGGCATACCCCCGCTGAGCAAGCTGATACACCTTGTTGTAGCTGCCCGCGCCGAAGCCGTCGACGTTGGGCGTGACGACGACGTTCGCGAGCTTTCGATCGCGCTCTTCATTCACCTCGATACCGACCGCGAAGGCGCGCTGCAGAACGCCGAGGATGTTATTGAGATCGCCGTTGCCAACCGGCGCAAGCTCGAGGCTCACTGCCAGCACGACGTTCGCGCCCATGGCCTTGACCTCGGGCGTGGGAAGGTTTTCGAGGATCGCTCCATCCACGTAATCGTGGCCATCCATCTGGAACGGTTTGAACACACCGGGGATGGATGCGGACGCGAGGACGGCGTCGCGCAGAGAGCCGCGCGCGAAGGTGACGGTGGTGGCGTCGGTGAGGTCGGTGGCCTGGGCACGAAAGGGGATGGGCAGACTGTTGAAGTCGACCGCATCGTTGTAGCGGAGAAACTGCTTTTCGAGCAGCTCGTTGAGGCCGGCCTCGGTGAGGAGACTGTTGCGGAACCCGATGCCATGCTTGAGGCCAATCGTGATGCCGTTGGGAAGGTCGTGGCTGTCTTCGCGGCGACGAAAGCTTTGCGCGCTGTAGGCCTGGTCGATGCGGAAGACCGAGTTGATGGAATCCTCGGTGAGGATCTGCTTCATCTGTTCGGGTGTGTGGCCGGTGGCGTAGAGCGCTGAGATGATGGAACCCATGCTGGTGCCGGCGATGACGTCGACGGGAATGTGGTGGTCTTCAAACCACTGGAGGACGCCGATCTCGCTCATGGCCGGCGCGCCGCCTCCGCCAAGGGCGAGACCGATCACGGGACGGTTGGTGGGCAGGTTCTTGGGAGGAGTGGAAGGGGCCAGTAGGCCCAGGGCAAGCCGTGTGGCGCTGGCTGCTTCTTCGCCGTTTGGGTCGGGCGCTGGATTGGGCTGCGGCTGCTGCTCTGATGCTTTGCCGGTTGGATCGGGCTTCTTTACTGGATGGTTGGCTTGTGCCTGCTTGGCTGCCTGCTCGGGAGTGGCGGGAGGTTGCGTTACCGATTGCGCGGCCGCGAGAGGAGATAGAACGAGCGTTGCAAGGAGGAACATCGCGCTGAAGATAAACTGCTGACGAGTTGATCCAGAGGTTTCCGGCAGAGAGCAGCTTGATCGCGCACACATTCTCATTCGTCCATCCATTCATTCAATGGTCTTGAAAGAGAGAACGATGTCCCGCTCACCTCTCTTTTAGCATAGGCGGTTGGACGCAGAAGGAGCTTGCCCTAATGGATGGAAGGACGAGTGGGCGTGCCTTTTATCGGACGTATTCGTGGAACAAATCAGGAAACTGCTGCTCGAGCGCGGCGATCTTGGGGATGTCGCAGACCTGGATGTAGGGGTTGTGGGGATTCTTGATGGCGTAGTCCTGGTGGTAATCCTCACCGGCGTAGAACGCGACCAGCGGCGTGATCTGCGTGACGATGGGCTTTGCGAAGATGTGGGCCGCGTCGAGTTGTTGCACATAGGCCTGGGCAATCAGACGCTGCGACTCATCGGTATAGAAGATAGCGGAGCGATAACTGGTGCCCACATCCGCGCCCTGCCGATTCAACTGCGTGGGGTCATGCACGACCGAGAAGAACACGCGCAGCAGGGTGCCGTAGCTGACCGTGGCGGGATCGAAGAGGATCTCGATGGCCTCGGCGTGCCCCGTACCTTCACCGCAAACCGCGCGATAGTTGGCAGTCGCCGCGTCGCCGCCGGAGTAGCCGACGATGGTTTTCTCGACGCCCTTCACGCGTTGGAAGACGGACTGAACGCCCCAGAAACATCCGCCAGCAAAGACGGCTTTCTCGCGATGTTCCGCAGGCCATCCGCCGGCAGGAGCAGTGGTGTCGTGGAGCGGAGCTGGAACTGGTTGTTGCAATGCCATCGTTATGTCCTCCAACAGGATTTCCACATCGCACAGATTCGGCGATTACCGAACGGTCAAGCAATCTTGTGATTTCGCATGCGCAACATGGTCTTGTCACCATGACTTCGCATTGGACGCTCGCGGGACTTGGAATGACGCTTAAGGTGCGAAACGAGCGGGTTGTGCAGCGTGAACCATCCTGGTTAACTCGACCTCATCCCACACTTGAAGTGTTAGTCATCGCTAAGCGGCGCGCGTTACTCGATACCAAAAACGATGTTACTTCGCACGATGTGCGCCCGTTACTCCGTGTCGCATCTCGTAACCATTTGCTGATGACCTTAGTCGAATACGTTAGCCGGGCGGCCAATGCATCTGCCTTCCTCCCAACAGATGCACGTGAAGGTGATCGACGGTCTGTCCGCCGTCGGGGCCGGTGTTGATGACGAGGCGAAAACCGTTGTCGAGGTGTTGCAGCTGTGCAACTTTATTTGCTGCGAGAAGGAGTTCACTGAGAACTCCGGCTTCGGTAGCGGAGGTGTGTGCGACGGAAGCGAAGTGCTGCTTGGGGATGACCAAGATATGCACAGGCGCTTGTGGATGGATGTCGGGAAACGCGAGCACGTGATCATTCTCGTAGAGGCGCGTGACCGGGATCACACCGTCGGCGATCTTGCAGAAGAGGCAGTCAGGACTAGTAGCCATGTGCGCATGTTAAACCGCGGCGGCTACTTCTTGAAATACTTCGGTTCCATTCCGGGAATCCACGGGTTGTAGGCTTTGCCAAACGCGGCGCGGCGGCCGATGGAGGGATGGCTGTAGCTCCAGAACTCGTAAAGCGGATGGGGGTTCGGATCGGCGAAGGAAGTTTGCCCGAGAACAGCGAAGGCGCCGACGGCGGTGGTCTGCGGATCCGGGACAAGACCGTGGACGGCTTCCTGGCCGTAGACGTCGGCAGCGTGCTCATGCATTCGGCTGTAGGTGTTCTCGATTGGCTCCAGCAGAAGTCCGAAGAGGGAGAACGCGAGCAGGAGGACGGCGAGCGCGGCCCAGTCGTTTTGGGAGCTGATGCCCCAGCGCACGCCAAATCTGCGCAGGGCAGCCTGCACGAAGAGGTAGCCGAGGTAGAAGGTGACGAAGAGGATCGCGAAAGTGAAGAAGACGGTGCTGACGATGTGGCCGAGGACGTAGTGGCCGGACTCGTGGCCGAAGACGAAGACGATTTCGTCGGGCGTCATCTTGGCGATGGTGGTGTCCCACACGACCACGCGCTTGCTGGCGCCAAAGCCTTCGACGTCGGCGTTGAGCGTGGTGAGCTTGGCACTGGCCTTCATGAGGAACATGCGCTCGGGCGGGATGTTCATGTGACCCTTCTCGACGACCTGCTCGAGTTGTGCGACGAGGGCGGGATTGGTTTTTTCGAGGGGCTGATATTTGAAGAAGATCGGCTCGATGTAGGGGGCAACGAAGATGCCGAAGAGAACGATGGGAATGGAGACGCACCAGAAGGCGAACCACCAGCTGCGCGGAAGCTTGCGGATGATCCAGAAGAGCAGCATGACGAGCAGGCCGCCGATGATCCAGGTGAGCGCGAAGGCCTTGGCCTGGTCGCCAAACCAGCTTGGCCAGCCTTGCACCGAGAGGCCGTACGTCAGCGAGAGGTGGTGGGCGTAGAGGTCGACGGGAAGGTTGAGGAGCGCGTCTGCGAGGAGGTACAGAAGGAGAAACACGTAGCCCTGTGCCCAGCGATTGCGGCTCACCTTCACGGCGCGGTCGCGCATCCAGGCGATGGCACCGAAGCCGAGCAGCAGCAGGAGACTGATGATTCCCCAGGCCTCATTGCCGAAGTGCAGGGTTTCATTGACGGCGCTGAGGTGTTGCGCCTTGGCGAGATCCGTGGGGGAGAGCGAGTAGTCGGGGAGGTTGCCGTGGGGCGGAGCAGCGGCGAGTTCCTGCGCGGCGTAGACGTTGGCGGCGTGCTCGGCGGCGGTTTCGTTGGCGCAGCCCGTAAGGTTCACGGTGAGAACAAGGGCGATACAGGCGGCCAACAGCAGGGGCAAACGGCGCAGGCTCATGGAATTCCTTGCTGAGAATTTCTGTTGGCTCAAGTTTGCACGTTTGTAGCCCGGCGGGCAAGGTTCCTCGTCTCAAGTAGATGCGCCACGGGCTGGCGTACGCATGAGCAGCAGATGCGGGCAATTCGATACACTCAGTGCATATCTCGATCCGTGATGCTCACAGACTGGAAGTTGACACCTCCTTGACCTTACCTGACCCGCACCGCCCCGCTGTAACCCGCACCGATTGCTTGCAAAGATTTTTTCGGAACGCCTTGATCGCGAGCCTATGCGCTCCGGTGGTGGTCGCGGCTCCGACGGTCCTGGCGCAAGCCGCAACTTCGGCTCCAAGTGCAACTGCTGCGCAGCAACCGCCGCTGATGGACGCGATGGAGACGGAGCTGCATCGCGCGATGGCGGAGCTGGGCAATGCGATCGAACCTGTGGCGTCGAGCGTGACGAAGGTGGGGGAGAAGACCCTGGCGCAGAAGCCGTACTTCCTTAGCTACTCGGTGGCCGATGCGGAGAGCGTCACGATCACGTCGCAGTACGGCGCAATCATGAACTCGAATGAGACGCACGAGCGGACGGCGGATGTGCAGGTGCGGTTGGGATCGCCGGAGCAGGACAACACGCACGATGCGCACCGCACCAGCGCGCTGACGACGATGGCGCTGCCGTTGAGCGACGATCGCGCGGCCATTGAGCGGACGCTGTGGTATGCGACGAATCGGGGGTATGGCAAGGCGCTCGACGCACTGGAGAAGGTGAAGACGGAGCAGCAGGTACGTGCGCGCGAGGAGGATTCGTCGCCCGACTTCACGCACGAGCGGCCCCAGGTGGAGATTCTGGCGAAGGAGCCACCGCTGACCGTGGATCGCAGCGCATGGGAGTCGCGGCTGCGGGAGATCTCCGGTGTGTTTCGGCAGTATCCAAATATTTTTTACAACACGGCGGTGCTGCAGGCCACGCACGAGACAGATTATTTCGTGTCGAGCGAAGGGACGAAGGTGGCAGCGCCGAACCATGTGGCGCGGCTGATTGTGGCTGCTCGGACGCGCGCGTCGGATGGCATGGACATGTTCCGCGACGAAACGTTTGAGGCGGACTCGGCGGGCCACCTGCCGGACCAGGCAGAGGTGATGGCGAAGACCGAGGCGCTGGCAAAGGGACTCAACGATCTGAGGACTGCGCCGATCACGGAGCCCTACAACGGACCGGCGATTCTCTCCGGGCGCGCGGCGGCGGTGTTTTTTCACGAGGTGCTGGGGCATCGGCTGGAGGGGCAGCGGCAGCGCGGCGATGAAGAGGGCGAGACGTTTACCAAGCTGCTGGGCAAGCCGATTCTGCCTGAATTTCTTTCGGTCGCAGACGATCCTACGCTGACGCAATACAACGGCTATCCGCTGAGCGGGCACTATCTCTTCGATGATGAAGGACAGCGTGCGCAGCGTGTGCAACTGGTTCAGGACGGCGTGCTGCAGACGTTCCTGATGTCGCGGCTGCCGATTGCGGGGTTTGCAAACTCCAATGGACATGGGCGCGCGGAGACGGGCAAGATGCCGACGGGGCGACAAGGGAATTTGATTGTGACGTCGACCAAGGCGGTGAGCGATGCCAAGCTGCGGCAGATGCTGAAAGAAGCGGCGCGCAAGCAGGGCAAGAAGTATGGGCTGTACTTCGAGGACATCAGCTCGGGCTTTGCGGTCACGACGCGACGCTCGCCGCAGGCGTTCCAGGTGATTCCGCTGGTGGTCTATCGGGTGTATGTGGATGGGCGGCCGGATGAGCTGGTGCGCGGCGTGTCGATTGTGGGAACACCGCAGGCGGCGTTGCGCAGCATCGTCGCGACCGACGACCAGCCGCAGATTTTTAATGGATTATGCGGAGCGGAGTCGGGGACGATTCCGGTGAGTGCGGTGGCGCCGGCCATGCTGGTCTCGCAGATCGAGACGCAGCGCCAGGCGCAGGGAACGGCGCGGCCGCCGATCGTTCCGCCACCACCGCTGGATGAAGCGGCGATTCCCGCGAGCTCGCCGAAGGGAGGCCGCTGATGAAACTTGGCGCCCTGCTGCTTCTTCCCGTACTCGGTTCGTTGGCGCTGGCCGAAGTACCGCAGCCGGCAGATCCGATTCTTACCGCGATGCAGCAGGAGCTGGCGCGCGAGAAATCGGACCTGGTGATTCCCGGCATGCTGCGGCCATACTTCATCCAGTATCGGCTGGAGGACATCCATAGCTACGACGCGATTGCCAGCTATGGCGCGCTCACGCGCGAGATGGAGAGCCATCAGCGCGTGGTGCGGGTGGAGGTGCGCATTGGCAGCGGGACTTCCGATTCGAGCTCTGCGCGCGGCGATGGGTCGCTGGAGCTTGCTCCCGTAGACGGCGATCCCGCGGCGCTGAAGTACGCGCTATGGTCGGCAACCGACGACGCGTACAAGAATGCGCTGCGCGCGTACGCGACCAAGCAGGCAACGCTGAAGACGTTCCAGAGCGCACCTACCGCGAGTGATTTTACGGCGGCGAAGGCGGTGACGCTGGTTGAGCCGATGGCCCTCCTGACGCTGGACCGCGATGACTGGAAGCATCGGTTGATTGAAGCCAGCGGTTTGTTCGCGACTTCGCCTGAGACGCGAAGCTTTGCCGAGGCAGTGCAGTACAGCTCGGCGAGCATCAGCGCGCTCGTGGTGAATCGCTACACGGTGAATACCGATGGAACGATGTTGCGGCATGGATACTCCGGCTATACGGAGGGTGTCAGCGTCGGCGGGCAGGCCGACGATGGGATGAACCTTGGACGCAGCAACGGTTCGGTGGCAACGACGGCCGCTGGCCTGGAGAGCGACGCGGCGCTGAACAAGCGCGTGATCGACGACCTGATCAGCTTCAACGAGCTGCGGCACGCGCCGATTGTCGATGCGGAGGATTATCACGGCCCCGTGCTGTTCTCGGGCGACGCGTCGGCGGAGGTGTTCAATCGGCTGTTCGTGCCGGGCATTGAGGCGGATCGCCCTGATATCGGCACGTCCGCACGCACGCAGGGAGCGTATCAATCGAGCTATAAGACACCGATTCTGCCGACGTTTCTTTCGGTGGTGGATGATCCGACGCTGCGCAGCTTTGAGGGCCATGCGCTGCTCGGCGCCTACAAGGTCGATGATGAAGGCGTGCCGGTGGAGCCGGTGGACATCGTCGTCCATGGCAAGCTGATGAACTACCTGGTGGGCCGTCAGCCGGTGAAGGACTTCCCGGAGTCGAACGGCCACGGCCGCGCCGCACTGGGGCAGAGTGCTCACTCGCGCGCGGGCGTGGTGATCATCAAGTCGTCCGAGCCGCTCTCTGGGGAAGCGCTGCGTACGAAACTGCTGGCGCTTGCGAAGGAGCAGGGGCGTGACGTGTATTCGGTGGAGACGCTGAGCGGAGAGCTGGCGCCGCGTCTGCTGTATCGCGTGTCTCCGGATGGCAAGCGCACGCTGGTACGCGGGGCGGTGTTTGACGAACTCGATCAGCGCGCGATTCGCAGCGGCATACTGGCTGCGGGCGGCAAGCCTTACATCGCGCAGCAGGTAAGTCCTGTACCGGGGACCACGATTGCTCCCGAGCTGCTGTTCGCCGACATCACGGTCAAGCGCGCCAATGAAGAGCAACAGAAGGTGCCATACTACCCGCCGCCGGCGCTGCCGAAGGAGTGAACGTCAGTTGACGCGGACGAGGTAGGGCACCACCTGGGGCATCGGTGTGCCGATCCAGTCTTTGATGGCGGTGGCCTCGGTGCGATCGTGCCGCGCGGGGTCGATCCGCACCCAGTAGCCGGTGGCGCTGGCGAACTCGATCACGCGGGAGCCAGCGTAGCGGCGAGCCAGGGCGCTCTTGAGATCGAGCGCGTCCTGTTCGGTTGCGAACGCGCCAGTTTGCACGCACCACTTGGCTTCGACGGCGGGAGTGGACTTCGCGAAGGCTTCGATGCGCACCTGCGCGACGCCCATGCGATAGAGGTCAATTTTTTTTGCGGCGCTCTCGGAGAGGTCCAGCACGCGGCCATGCGAGAAGGGTCCTCGATCGGTGATGCGCACCGTAACCGACTCACCATTCGCGAGGTTGGTGACGCGGGCGATGGTGCCGAGCGGAAGTGTCTTGTGCGCGGCGGTCATACCCGTGCCGTCGTAGGCGGAGCCGTCGGCGGCGCGATGCCCGCTGGCTCCATACCAGCTGGCCATCCCCGTCTCGACAAACTCCGGGCGGCCTTCGGGAATGGAGACGGGTTCGCGATCCAGATGAGTTTTGTCGGGCGGGTTCGGCCGGAATGAGGGCTGGGTACGCAACGGTGGTGGAGGCGGCGCGTAGGCCTGTTGCCTTTGATGATGGCAGCCGGTGGTAAGCGCCAGCGCGACAAAGCTGGAACCGGCGAGAAGGGGCCAACGCCGCGCAGGCGTCGAGCGCGGCTCGCGGTCGATGGCGATTGCTGGCACCCGTCGGTCTGGATCGGCTGGGGACGGTTGGTTCTCCATGCTCGGCGACTGTTTCTCTGCAACGCTGGGCAACGACGGGCTCCTTTCGCTGAAGATCCAACCTTGATGATTGGATGCTGTTGATGCTTGAGTCAACGCTGAGTGCCTAGCTGGTTACTGGTGGCGAGACGCATTCCCGTGTACTTTCGCGAGGCTCGCGCAGCCAGCGATGACGATCCATGACCGGATTCGTAGCGACAACCGCAGAGGATTTGATTGCGTGAACAACCATGTTTGTAGAGTGTGCGTCCGTAGAAAGACGGCGCTTTATTCCTGGAGACGCGGCGCGCCGAAGGAGCAAGATCGCGGAAACGAGACGGTCGTGGGCACAAGAGCGTTGAGCGCACCTATGCAGATCGATCAGCCCGGGATGCCGTGCCGGACACGGTTGAGGAAGCGATGGAGCTGCGCGCAAAGGGCATTCGAGGTGGTTGCAACGTTGGCATGCGCGATCGGCTGCCCGGCTGTGGCGCAAAGCCTGACGGCTCCTGCCGAAATCGCATCGAGTGGAACTGCGATGGTGCGTCCCGCTGCGCCCGAGCCTGATGCACCTGAGATCGATGCACCCCAACCACAACCAGCGCTTCTGGACCTTCCTGTTGATCCTGTTCGTTTCTCGGATGCGGTCCCTATGGATCAGCCCGGGGGGTATCGGGTTGCGCCTATTCATCGGAAGTACATTCTGCCGGACATGCGCGCTCAGAGGATAACCGCTGGCGACAAGGTGATCATCGGCCTGCAGGGCACCTATAGCGCGATGAACTTCGGCGGCATGCTCGTGGCGTCCGGGTATGGGCAGTTGCTCAACGGTCAACCGAACTATGGCACCGACCGAGGAGCGTTCGGCCAGCGGCTGGGCGCTGCCGGCATCCGCGACACGATGCAGGGCGTGTTCACCGATTCGGTCTTTGCGCCGCTGCTGCATGAGGACCCACGGTACTACGTGGAGGGTGCGCAGTACGGTATCGCGCATCGCGCATTGAATGCTCTAACGCGGCCGGTGATCACCCGCACCGACAGCGGACGGCGAGCAATCAATGGGGCTCAGTTGCTGGGCTACGCGGCTTCGACGGCTCTCAATAATGCTTACTATCCTTCGTCCAACCGCAATGTGCGGGACAACGTGGAGGCGTACGCCAGTTCCATAGGAGGGTCTGCATTGAGCTCTCTGCTGATCGAATTCACCGCCAGCTTCTGGCACGTTCTGCATCTTGGCCGCTAGAGGTCGATTGACGGCCTAGCGTTTGTTGCAGACGGAGCTGCATGGGCAGGAGCTGGGCGATGCATTCCATCGCAGGTCCGTCCGGGATTCGAGACGTCCCAAAGACACCCGGTGGCCAGCAGCCAAAAAACGATGGGTTGGCGAGGTGTTCTTCGCCAACCCATTGTTTCTTTCCTGCTGCCGTTCGATTGCGGAACGGGTGATTTAGAACGAGGTGCTGATGGTCAGGCGGAACGTCTTGCGCGGCTCGCGCAGGATGTAGTCTGCTCCATAGAATTGCACGGCCTGCTGGTAGCTGTAGGCCGCAGCCCCGGGCGAGGTCTCGAACGGGAAGAAGTCCTTGAAGCAGTTAATCGCGGTGCCGGTGCAAGTGGGTGGGCCGGGAGCAACCAGCTCCTGGGGCAGGTCCTTGTAGAGGCGCAGCGGGTTGTACGCGTAGTAGATCTGGAAGGGTGCGTTGATGATCGGCATGACGATCTGCAGATACGCGCCAGTCGACATGCGCGGAACAAAGTTGGTTCCGGGGACCGTCTTCAGGTACTCGGAGTACGGCGGCAGCTGATAACCTCCGACGCAGTTTCCGTTGATCACCTCGGGGCAACCGTACAGCGGGCTGTTGACCGCCGAGATGCCCAGGGGGCTCTCACGCAGCTGGGATGGCTCGAGGTTCATGACCATACCGAAGTCGGTGAAGAACGCAAAGGTGACCTGATCGACGATCGGGAAACGGTACTCGAGGTTGGAGGTGACCGAGGTATCGCCGCCGATCGGGGACAGGCGGTAGATCGGCAGAGGGACCTGCACATTGCCCAGCGTCGGGTTCGTGGGATCGCGCGGGACCACAGTCCCGTCCGGGTTGGTGAGGTTGAACAGCACCTTGGTCGGGAGGAAGGTGTACGGGGAGATGGAGCGGATGTCGAAGCCGCGCAGATCGTTCTCGCCGCCGCCGTAGAGACGGGCATAGGGAGGTGCGACCTGGCCGCCAAATCCGGCAATATTGGCTACCTGGATGCGATAGCCGAGGACGTTGTGGCCTTCCTTATTGACCTTGAGGCCCTTCATCGGGAAGAACTGACGCCAGGAGGCGCTGGGCGCGTAGTACTTGGTATTGCCGCCGACACCGGCGAACTGGAAGGCAACGCTGAGGTCCTTGCCGTTATGCGGCCCGATGGAGCGATCCAGGGTGGAGAAGCTGAAGCTCGGCGTCACGATCGAGGTGACGATGCCGTTGAGCGAGTTTGCGCCGGCAATGCCCGAGCGGAAGGCCAGGGTCTGGAAGACGCTCAGCGTGTTCTGGTTGAATGTCGTGATTCCAGAGCTGGACAGCGAGTAGGCGAGCCCGATACGTGCGACACCGGAGCGGCGGAACAGCTTGCGCAGCGCCTCGCTGGTGGAGACGGTCACGCCCTTGGACGACTGGTTGTAGTTGTTCAGCAGCGAGTTCTCTGCATTGGTCAGGTTGGCGGAGGCGCCGGTAATGCTGGCGGCCTTGGCCGGGTTGAAGTCGGTTTTACGATCGAAGACCTGAATACCCAGCGAGATCGGCTTGTTGCGCAGGTAAGGCTCGGTGAATCCCAGGCTGATGTTGCGCGACAGATCGCCGATATTGGCGGAGACGCTCAGCGTCTCTCCCAGGCCGAGGAAGTTGTTGGTCTGGTAGTTCAAGCCAAGGAACGAACCGGACAGGCCGCTGACGCCACCGTTGATGCCGATGGAGTTCTTGCCCTTCTCGTGCAGCTTGATGAGCAGGTCGACCGTGCCGGCTTCGGCATTCTGTTGGGTCTCGACGTCCTGCTCGGCCTTGAGGGTATCGAAGTAGCTGAGCTGATTCAAACGCAGCAGCGAGAGATCGACGAGCCGGCTGTTGTAGACCTGGCCCTCTTCGATCAGCAGCTCGCGGCGGATGACGCGGTCGCGGGTAAGGGTATTGCCGGTGAACTCGATGCGCGAGACATAAAACTGCTTGCCCTCGTCGATATCGATGTCCAGGAACACCAGCTTCTTGGCCTCGTCGAAGCGTGGGACCGGGGTGGGCACCATGTTGATGTAACCACCTTCGCCGTAGGCCTTGCGCAGGTTCTCGATGCCCTTGGCGAAGAGCCGTCCGTTGAACCAGTCACCGTCCTTGACGGGAAACTGGGCGCGCAGGGCTTTGACGTTCTTGTAAGAGTTGTTGCCGGTAAAGGTGATTCCGCCGAGGCGATAGCGCTCGCCTTCTTCAATCGGAATGACGATATCGACGCGCTTGCCGTGCGAGGGATGCAGGGTGAGGGGATTGATGCCGCCGGCATTGCGGACGTTGGTCTGGGGCTCGCCGGTGAGGGCCTTGGAGTAGCCCTTCTCGCGATAAGCCTCGCGAACGCGGTCGGCGTCTTCGTCCAGCTTGCTGGCGTCGAAGGTACGCGGGAAGACGCTCTCGAGGATGATGGAGTGGGGAATGCCGATGGGCTTCAAGTTCTTCATCGACGCCACCAGTTCACGGTGGGTCAGCGCATGGTTGCCGGTGAAGGCGATCTTGCCTACCTTGACGGTCGGACCTTCCTTGATGACGAAGGTGAGCGCCACGCGTGCCGGGGGAATGGTCTTGACCTCGGTGCGGATCACGGCAAACTGATGGCCGTGCTCCCCGAGCATCTCCTGCAGCACGACTTCGGCGCGCTTCACGCGGGTCTCGTCGAACTGGCTTTCGACGTTGAGGGAGACTTTTTCCTTCTTGAAGCGCTCCATCACGTCGGAGACGGAGACGGAGTTCAAGCCCTTGTAGTTGATCTCGCTGATGGTGGGCTTTTCGCGAACGTAGATCTCCAACTGGAGGCAGCCCTGGCCCGGGACCCGCTCAATGCGGACATTGACGAAGTAGCCGGTGTTCCAGAGCGAATTGTAGTCGCGCTCCACAACCGTGGGGTCGTAGGGGTCGCCGGCGCGGCTGAACAGGCGCGCAACGATCGACTCTTTGGGGATGCGCCGGTTGCCGATGACCTGGATCGGGCACAGGATCTGTGGCGCCGCTTCCGCGGAAAACTGCGGCGTCGCCTGGACCTGCGCACCGGCGGTCGAGATCAGCGCTGGGACGGCAGAGGTCGCCGCAATACCCAGGCTCAAAAGGCCCCAGCGGAGAACAGCGTTCAAGCTTGAGCGGTTCTGGCCAAAGCCAAGGAAGCCCAAACGGCTCGAGCGCGTGCGCACAGGCTGGGTCGTACACTTCAGGGAGCTTGCGCTCACTCGGATTCCGGTAAAGATAACCACACCCTCACTGCTCTTTGAATCTGTCAAAGCTTGTTGGATTCTGCTGTTGATTCCAGCCCTGCGGTACACGAAGGGGAGAGCTTTGATTATAGGCGACTCGCGGCAACCCATGCGAACCTGCAGGCCGTCAAACACGAGCTTTCGCCTTTAATCGGTAATTTGCCAGCAGAAGTTTTCTCTGTCCACACGGCAGAAAAGCCCATCTGCGGGCTGCCAGCATCCACTTCACCATTACTGTTTGACGTAGGGCGCGGTAAGGGTAAGCAGGTCGGCGCTTTTTAAGAACGTTACCAGCGTGGACGCGAGCCGCGGCTCCATCACACTCGCCGGCGTCATGGTGTCCAGGCTCTCGACCTTCAGCATCAGCGGAATGGGCCGGGTGGTATTCGATTGCAGCGGAACCCCGCGATGCGGACGCGCATAGATCACGGTGACATGCTGGCTGGTTTCGGAGTACTGCCGGCACGCGCCGTTATCGCAGACCGTCGACGCTTCGAGCTCCTGGGTTGCGCCGTCGTTATAGGTTGCGGCCGTCAGCTCCACCGGGCCCCCCGCCGTCGCAGCCACAATCTGCCCGTGCCAGGTGGGATCTTCCCCGCGCGCCAGATGGCATACCTCGGCATCATGCACGGTCTGCGGCGACACGCCCAGCATCACATGCGCGCCCGGAACCCCGTTCACCGTGGGCTCGGCATACTCTCCCCAGCTATAGACGAGCACGCCGAACTGGGTTTCATTCCAGGTGCGCTCCAGGGTGAAGTCGCCGATGTGTTGGGGCAGCGTGGCCGGCGCCAGGGTGGCCAGCCGCGCAGCCTCCACCCGATGCTGATGCAGCACATCCACGCCGAAGATAGCGGCCATCAGCAGCACGGCGGCCACGCGCAAAAACAGCGAGCTCTGCAGGCGGCGGGTGCTCGAGGGGGAGAGCGGAGCGGGGTGCGGCTCGGGCAGCGATTTGGTGGTGGTGTTGGGGTCATTGCGCAGCTTGTTGGCGACCGTGAAGAAGACGGCGAGCGCGCACACGAACAGGCACCCGCCGATGACATAGTCGGCGATCTTGGCGTGATGCTGCAGCCAGGGATAAGGCAACGCGATCTTGTAATAGACGACCAGCAGGCAGAGCCGCAGGAAGTTGAACAGGTATCCCAGCAGGACGGCGCCGGCCACCACCGGGGCGTACACGTACCAGCGGAAGCGATAGATATAGCCGACCACGACGGCAGCCAGCCCCAGGGTAATCGCGCCGCGAATGCCGTTGCAGCCGGGAGCGATGAACATCCCGAATTCCGGGGTAAACATCAGGCGAAGTTTATCCTGCGTAAGCTGCTGGCCGAGCGCATGCGCCCAGGCCCTGGCCACGGTGGCCGAGGCGTGCTGCAAGGGCAGATCGACCAGCCGGCTAAACGTCTGCGGCACCGGAATGACCGCCCACATGAAGAGCACCGGGAACCAGGCTGCCTTGAGCAGGCGCGTGCCTCCAAATAGAAGCACCATCCCGGCAGCGTAGATGACGGCAACCAGCGGCAGGGGCGGAAGCTGCAGCAGCCAGTTCTTATTGATGGTGACGATCAACAGCATCTGGTCGCGCAGGAACATCAAGGCCGCCGAGCCAGCCAGGACCGCGAAGCCCCACCAGGAACCGTCGGCCTCCCACTGCAGGCCCTGCCAGGCGCGGAGAACCAATAGATAGCAGACCAGGGGAACAACCATGCCCATGGACTTGAGGTCGTCGCTGGTCCAGATGCGATAGAGGGACTGGACGGAGGGCCAGATGGTCAGCAAGCCCGCAGCGGCGCACAAGGAGGCCATCCCCACGACAGTTCGAGACTGGAACGTGCGGGACTGCTGCTGGGATGAGAGGGTAGTGGGCACAAACCTCAGCGCCCCTTTTGAGGGCAGGTCGCAACTCGAATAGCGGACACCGAATTACAGATTACCGACCACCAGGAATTCTAACGGTTCTTCGCCGCCCGGCGTGCGCGAATCTTCATGCGCACGTTCGAAATGGCATAGGCGCCACCAGCCAATCCCGCCAAGATCAGAGTGGGATTCTCCGGTGAATCATCACATCCACCCTGGGCGCGGGCAGGAATCGCCGCGATCATTGCAAATGCGAGAGCAGTGAGGAGAAAGGTCTTCTTCATTGGGAGATCCTATTTCCGCCGCGACCCGGGGGCCCTTGGCTGTAGACGATGAAATTGAGTCCGCCACGCTGACTCTTCAGCTTTGAGATGCGAGTGCGAGGCGTACAGGTATATAACTTCTCCGAGAATATAGGGCACGCCGGGGGTAAGTCAACGATTCTCTCCGTCGGACTGCACCTTTAGGAATCGCCAATCGTCTACAACCTAACCGCTTTAGGATGCATCAACGGCGCCACCGAGTCCGGCTGTAAAATCAACGGTTGTACCCGGAGCATCCGGCAGTCTTCAGGAGGTTGTAAACACCATGGCATCGGCAATGGCAGGGATGGAGGGCCTTTCGGGCGTATATGACGGACTGAAGGCGCGCATGAACAGCTCGGTGGATGACTTTCGAGCGAACCTTGTAAGCGTCCGCACCGGTCGCGCATCGGTCCACATGCTGGACGGGATTCGTGTTGACTACTATGGTACTGAGACTCCAATTTCACAGGTTGCGCAGATCACCACCCCCGAAGCGAACCTGATTCTGGTTCAGCCGTGGGAGCAGAGCCTGGTCACGGCCATCGAAAAGGCCATCCGCACCAGCCAGCATGGCTTCAACCCCATGCACGATGGCAAGATCATCCGCGTGCCGGTTCCGCCCATGACCGAAGAACGCCGCAAGGACACGGTCAAGCTGCTGGCCGGCACCGTCGAAGACCACAAAACGTCGATCCGTAACATCCGTCGCGAAGGCAACGAGGCCGTGAAGAAGGCCGCCAAGGAAAAGCTGATCTCCGCCGACGACGAAAAGCGCGCCAACGCCGAGATCCAGGAGCTCACCGACCACGAGATCAAGCGCATCGAGGAACTCTTCCGCGCCAAGGAAAAAGAGATCCTGACGATCTGAGGCTGCCAGCCGCTGGGCAGGGAGGTCGCACTGGCTGCGCCCTGTCGTGCGTTAGTCGTGGCGGGCAGCGCTCAACACCGCGTCGGCGATGACGGCAGCTTCCTGAGCGACCTGCAGATCGTGCACCCGCAGCACGTGAGCTCCAGCCAGGATCGCTGCAACATTCGCGGCCGCCGTGGCGATCCGCCGAGCCTCGCCTGGATCCGTGCTGCGACGCTGCAAGGGCTTGACCGCGTCGCCAAGAAATCCTTTGCGCGAGAGCCCGACGAGCAGCGGCCTGCCCAGCTCGCGCAACCGCCCAAGGCGCGCGAGCAACGCGAAGTTCTCCGCGCCGCGTTTGCCGAAGCCGAAGCCGGGATCGGCGACGATTCGCTCGGTGCTAATTCCCGCAGCCTCGGCCTGCGCCAACTGCTCGCACAGCCCGGCGAAGACGACCGGCATCACCGCGTCGCCATCCAGGCCGGGCAGCGTCTGCCACTCCCCGGAGCGGCCGCGCGCATGCATCAACACCAGGCCGCATCCGCTTTGCGAGACGGCTTTGGCCATCGACGGATCCCAGGTGAGACCGGAGACATCGTTGATGATCTCCGCACCGGCTCGCCCCGCCGCTCGCGCCGTGCCCGCGTGATAGGTATCGACCGACACCACGGCCTGGGGGCGCTCGCGCAGCAGTTGTTCCAGCACCGGCAGCAGGCGCTCCTGCTCCTGCTCGGTTGAAATGGGCGTGGCATTCGGCCGCGTCGACTCGGCACCGAGGTCCACAATGTCTGCGCCTGCATCGACCGCCTCAATCGCCATCGCCACAGCCAGCTTGATGACCGCCGCAGGAGGTTGGAGGCCCACCGTTCCGCCCGCGCCCAGCAGCCCATCGCCCGAAAAGCTGTCCGGCGTGAGATTGACGATGGCCATCAGGAGCGTGCGTGGTCCCAGTGCCAGCTTGCGCGTGCGCAACTGCCACTCGAAGTGCGGCCTGTAGTTGCTGCGGTTCATGGGCTCGGTCCCAGCTTCGAGGTTGGTTCGCAGCTCGTCCACTTTACCGCGCAATTGTAGGCCTCCTTAAGTGCAACGCTGTAAATAATTGCACCAATTCTGTACACTTGCGCCATGCAAATCTCTGCGCAAACTGCACTGATTTTGTTGCTTTTTGTCGCAGCGATGCAGCCGGGGTCTGCCCGCGCGCAGGCGACCTCTTCGCCTCCGCATGCTCCTGCGTTCCTTCACCCTGCCTATCCTAACGGTTCGGCCACTGCGCTCGGAAAGCAGATCGAGACGCTGCTCGCAGACCCATCCGTCTCGCGCGCGCACTGGGGGATTGCCGTCACCGGGCTGGATGGCACGCCGCTGTATGGGCACGATGAGGGCAAGCTCTTCCGGCCGGCGTCGAACAACAAGATCTTCACCACGGCCACGGCCATGGCGCTGCTCGGGCCAGGCAAAACGTTCGACACGCGGATCTTCGGGAAGCTCGATGCGACCACTGGAACCGTGACGGGCGACCTGACGCTGGTCGGGGGTGGAGACGCGAACTTCGGCGCGGATGATCTGCCGTATGTGCGGCGCCCGGAGAGTGCTGCGGAACTGCCCCCGCCCGCTCAGCCGCCTGCTCTTACTGATCTCAAAGCACTGGTGGACCAACTGGTGGCCAGGGGCGTCAAGCGTATTGACGGCGACATCGTCGGCGATGACACGCTCTTTCCCTACGAACCGTATGCCGAGTCGTGGGCGCAGGATGACCAGGTGTGGGGCTTTGGTGCACCGGTGAGCGCGCTAAGTATTGCGAACAATCAATTCGAACTCGTCGTCACGCCCCTCGCGGTGCGCCCTGCACCCGGCCATGGATTTCCCATCAACGCGACCGTGCGGCTTGAACAGAACGTGCCCTATTACAAGGTGCTGTCCGAGGTGGAGACTGTCGAGGCTGACGCGGATCGGGAGGGAGTCCAGGTGGAACGGCTGCCGGGCTCGCGTGTGATTCGTGTGTACGGCTCCGTCGCGGCCGGCACTCACCCTGATGTGGAGGAGGTTGCCATCGCCGATCCCGCCGAATATGCAGCCCTGGTTCTCCGAGAGATGCTCGTGAGTCGCGGCATTGTGGTCACAGGGAAAGCGCGCGCGAAGCACCAGAAGCCCACCGACGCAGGCAGCGACCACGCCGAAGTGTTGACGCCCGACCCATGCGACACGATGACCATCGCGGGAGGCACCTGCACGGCGGACTGCTCCGCTCCCTCCACGCCCTCCGGCGCGATGCTGGCCTCGCACACGTCTGCGCCGCTGGCCGAGGACGTGGTGCTCACCAACAAGGTGAGCCAGAATCTTCATGCCGAGCTCTTGCTCCACCATCTCGGTCTGCAAAGCTCCTGTGGCGACGGGTCTACGCTGGCTGGCGCGCGTTTCCTTCGAGCCTACCTGTCCCACGCCGGCGTTGATCCCGACGACTATTTCTTCCTGGACGGCTCTGGCCTGAGCGATCACGACCTGGTCGCGCCGCGCGCCACGGCGACCTTCCTGGCGTATGTTGCCAGGCAGCCGTGGTTCGCACAGTGGAAGGCCTCGCTGCCCGACGCTGGGGAAAACGGCTCGCTGAGCCACCGCTTTCCCGATCCGCCGGTGAAGGGCCACGTCTTCGCGAAGACGGGAACGCTGGGCGAATCGCGAGCACTCTCGGGCTATCTCGACGCCGCCAGCGGCCGCACCGTCATCTTCTCTGTGATGGTGGACGATCACACTCCCGCCACTACAGCGGACCGCGTCACGATGGACAAGATCGTTACAGCCATCGCGGCAACGCAGTGAAGGACGTTGTCAGTTCTTAGTTGTCAGTTCTCAGTAAGAACCGATCACAACTAACAACTAACAACTGAGAACTGAGAACTGACAACTATCGCGGCGTGTGTTGCTTGATGTACTCCCGCAGCTGCATGTTCAGGTCGAGCGCCTTGGTCACGCCGGTATCCATCATGCGGAGCCAGTCGCTGGCGGGTTCTTTCAGCTCGGCCATATTCAGCAGATAGCTGGTTTGCACGATGATCTCGAGCGCGTTGGAGAGATCATGCGCGAGGCGCCGGATCTCCAGCGCAAGTGCTTCAGGAATCTGCTGTTGCGCGACCGGCGAGTTCTTGGTCGAAGGCTCACTCATAGGGCTCGGTTCCGCTCCAGTCAAGGTTAGTGAGTTGGACGATGTATCCTGCGCACAGGATTCGCCAAGTGTAACCTGAGCTTCCTGCCTGCGCGCAACCCCCGGCGCGCGCCCCGTCGCCATTGACAGCCAGCGCCCGCTCTGGGAGACTAAGACTTCACGCAGTTCGCGCGGCTGGATACAGCGGTGGCCTCTGATTGTGAGCCGAAATGGCGGAATTGGCAGACGCGCGTGGTTCAGGTCCACGTTCTCGCAAGGGAGTGGAGGTTCGAGTCCTCTTTTCGGCACCAAACTTTAGATTCAACGCGCATGCCGCGTAATCCACGCCCCTCCGGCGTGGATTTTCAGTTTGCGTCTGCATATGCCTGATGGCAAATGTCTCGAGCATGGTTTCCCCTGCTGTACGATGTTGCGCAGGAGATTCCCCCCTGTGATCAAGTTTCTGCGTGTCGTTCTCCCCGCTCTGGCGTCTGCGTTGCTCGCCGCCTCGACCTGTTCGGCACAGCAGCCCGCGCCGCAGCCTCTCACCCAGATGCCGTACTCGCCGTCACTCGATCTCACCAGCATGGATCGCAGCATCGACCCCTGCGTGAACTTCTATCAGTACGCCTGCGGTGGGTGGAAGAAGCTCAACCCGATCCCCGCCGACCAGGCCACCTGGGACGTCTACGCCAAGCTCGCCAATGAGAATCAGCAGTTTCTCTGGGGCATCCTCGAGCAGGATGCGAAGGCCACCGACCGCACGCCGATTCAGCAGAAGATTGGCGACTACTTTGAGTCCTGCATGAACAAGGCGGCCATCAATGCCGATGGCGAGAAGCCCATTCAGGCCGAGCTCGCCCGCATCGACGCGCTCAATACTCGCCCCGAGCTGCTTGCGGCTATTACCACGCTGCACCACGACGTTCCCGGCAGCTTCTTCTTTCGCTCCGGCACCGGGCAGGACGCGGTCGATTCCTCCACGGTGATCGTGGAGGTGGGCGCCGGGGGACTTGGTTTGCCGGATCGCGATTACTACGTGAAGACGGACCCCAAGAGCGTGAAGCTGCTGCAGCAGTATGTCGATTACATTGCGCAACTGCTGACGCTCAACGGAGAGCCGGCCGCGCAGGCGCGTGCGGACGCGGAGAGCATCCTGCGCATCGAGACAGCGCTGGCGAAGGCCTCGTTGACCCGCGTGCAGCAACGCGATCCGCACAACTTGTATCACATGATGCCGATCGCGGATGTCCAGACGCTCACGCCTGCGATCAACTGGGCGGACTACTTCAAGCAGCAGGGCGCTCCCGGCCTGGCGAAGCTCAACGTCTCGCAGCCCGCGTTCCTCAAGGCGCTGCAGACCGAGCTCTCCACCGAAGATGTTTCCGCGTTGCGCGCATATCTGAAATTCCACCTGCTCAACGGCATGGCCTCCTACCTGGCCGAGCCCTTCGAGAAGGCGTATTACGGCTTCTACTTCACCACCCTGCGCGGCGTGCCGCAGATGCCTCCGCGCTGGAAGGTCTGCACGCGCTACGTCGATCGCAACCTGGGCGAGGCGCTGGGCGAGGAGTTCGTGCATCGCACCTTCACGCCAGAGACAAAGGCCAAGACCGAGTTGATGACGCAACAGATCGAGGCTGCCATGCAGCACGAGATCGAGAACCTGGACTGGATGAGTCCTGCGACCAAGGAAGAGGCGCTGCGCAAGCTGCATGCGATTCGCAACAAGATTGGCTATCCGGATAAGTGGCGCGACTACAGCACGCTCGAGGTGAAGCCGAACGACTATGCGGGCGACGTCCTGCGCGCGTACCGCTTCAACGAGGAGTACGAGTGGCACAAGCTCGGCAAGCCGGTGAACCGCGATGAGTGGGGCATGACGCCGCCGACGGTGAACGCGTACTTCGATCCGCAGATGAACGACATCAACTTCCCGGCGGGCGTGCTGCAGCCACCGCTCTACGATCCGAAGCTCGATGACGCGCCGAACTACGGCAACACCGGCGCGACGATTGGCCACGAGCTCACGCACGCCTTCGACGACGAAGGCCGCCAGTTCGACTCCAAGGGCAACCTGCGCGACTGGTGGACGCCGGAAGATGCCAAGGGCTTCGAGCAGCGCATCAGCTGCGTGCGCACGCAGTATGCGGGCTACGTCATCGTCGACGACATCCACATCAACTCCAAGCTGACCAGCGGGGAGGACGTGGCCGACCTGGGCGGAACGCTGCTGGCCTACATGGCATGGAAGAAGGAGACGGCCGGAGAACATCTGCCAAACCAGGACGGCTTCACGCCCGACCAGCGGTTCTTCGTCGGCATGGCGCAGTGGGCCTGCTCCAATGAGCGCCCGGAGAACCAACGCGTGGAGGCCGCCACCGATCCGCACTCGCCCTCCTTCGCGCGCATCAACGGCGTGGTGTCGAACCTGCCCGAGTTCCAGAAGGCCTTCGCCTGCAAGGCAGGTCAGCCAATGGTGCACGAGCCCAACTGCAAAGTCTGGTAGTCTCACGACTCTTCGCAACGAGCCGGCTCGGCCCCAGGGTGCTTCGCCGAATCAGCGGAGATTCTTTCATCATTACCGCATGTTTCCGATGTAGACTGGCTGCGCTCGCCGTACTTCGTCGTGGTCTTACTGAAAATTCAGGATCATTGGAGGAAGCATGCAAATCTCTCTAAGGAATCGCTGTGTCGCCGAATGTTTCGGCACGTTCTGGCTGGTCTTCGGAGGCTGCGGCGCCGCGCTCTTCGCCGCCGCGTTCCCCTCACTCGGCATCGGTTTCCTGGGAGTTGCGTTCGCCTTCGGGCTTACCGTGCTCACCATGGCCTACGCCATCGGACACATCTCCGGCTGCCATCTCAACCCCGCGGTAACGCTGGGCCTGGTTGCGGGCAAGCGCTTTCCGGCCAAGGAGATTCTGCCCTACTGGATCGCGCAGGTGGTGGGCGCACTGGTCGCATCCGGGGTGCTGTACATCATCTTCACCGGCCGCGATACGTGGGCGCTCAACGGGTTCGCCGCCAACGGCTATGGCGTCCACTCGCCGGGCGGCTACAACCTGCTGGCGTGTCTGCTTGCGGAGATGCTGCTGACGTTCTTCTTCATCCTCGTCATCCTCGGGTCGACCGACGAGCGTGCGGCCAAGGGTCTCGCACCGCTGGCGATCGGGCTGTGCCTCACGCTGATCCACCTGATCAGCATTCCCATCACCAACACCTCGGTGAACCCGGCGCGCTCCACCGGCCCTGCGATCGTGGTCGCTGCCGGAGGCGATTTCTGGGCGCTGGGCCAGCTGTGGCTGTTCTGGATAGCGCCTCTGATTGGCGGCCTGCTGGCAGGCCTCTTCTACAACGCAATCCTGGCCGAGCACCTGCCGCCGCCGGTGGCCGAAAAGCCAATCACCTTCTCTGCCTGAACGATGCCAGCGCAAAGCGCGAAGGGTAGCCCGGGGAGCAGACCAATGGTAGCCTGACAGGGAGTCCCAGCCTTCAGGAGATCCATAGTGACTGCCTCTCAGACCCTGCAAACTCCGGGCGCCCCTCCTCCCGCGGTTGCCGGGATTCAGCCGCAGCGCTCCCTGCTGATCGACATCCTGCGTGGCCTCTCCATCGCTCTGGTGGTGCTGGGGCACACGGACGAAGGAATGCTGCATCGCTTCTGGTGGAACGGCTCGATGACGGGCTACCGCATCAAGTACTTCATCTATTCGTTTCACATGCCGGCGTTTTTCTTTGTCTCCGGCATCTTCCTCTGCGCCAGCGTGCAGAAGCGCGGCGGATGGCGGTTCACGATCGAAAAACTCCGCACCATGATCTATCCGTATCTGCTTTGGGCGCTGATCTACGCGCCCATCCCAATCTATTTCTCGAAAGTTCTGCGCTCTGCACCGATGAGTTGGGCCACGTTCGCCGGGGCTGTGGCGACGGGCAGCTACGCCTGGTTTCTGCCGACAATTTTCTTCACCGTGATGGTGGGCATGCTCCTGCGCCGGGTACCGATGCCGCTGCTCTTTGTGCTCAGCGCGCTGGTCTCCCTCTACTGGCCGGTCACGGGTCTTGTCTTTGTCGATCGCGGCTTGAACCACCTGCCGTTCCTGGTGGTTGGGATGTGGGTGGGGCGGTCGTATGAGCAGATCGAGAGAGTTCCCGCTGGGGTTGCGGCTGCGGGCGCTGCCGTGCTGTTCGTCGTGATTCTTTTGATCACGAAAAGCGACTATGTGTTTTCTCGGTATTTCTTCCTGCCGCTCGGCCTGCTGGGCACGCTCATGTTGCTGCTGGTGTCGCGTGTGCTGGCTCGGACGCCGACGGCGAGGCTGCTGGCCTGGGCCGGCTCTGGGTCCATTGGGATCTTCCTGCTCTCGGCCTACTTCCAGGGAGTCGGGCGCGAGGTGCTGGAGCGGGTGTTTCATATCACGGCGCCCTACCCGCAGCTGATTCTCCCGTCGCTGCTTGCCTTGCTGGTGCCTGCGTGGATCTACCAGAACCGGGTGCGCCTGCATATCGGATGGATGTTTGTGTGGCCGTTCGACACCGTGCAGACAACCGCCATCGAGACCAAGCCAGCTGCGTAAGGGCCGTCTTTCCAGCGGAATACGGTGACCCTCCCGACGTCGAAAATGCACCAAAATGCGTGCCGGGAAAAGGTGCCGTGGCTGGCTCTTCCCACAGGCCAAAATAAGCTCCAAACGTGCTATACTTAGGAGTCGAGAAAACTGGCCAATCGCCAGTATTTTCAAGGGTTTTGCAAGCTTTTCTGACCCCAGCCTGAGCCCATTGGAGCGTCCCGTTCGTGCCTGAAGAAATCATCCCTGCCGCAGCCGCCAGCCAGACCCCGCCTCCGCCCGCTGCCTCGTCGACTCAAGTCGATCCCGGAAGCTATTCCGCAGAAAATATTACGATCCTCGAAGGCCTCGCCGCGGTCCGCCTGCGCCCCGCCATGTACATCGGCTCGACCGGCGAGATGGGTCTGCATCACCTGGTCTACGAGGTCGTCGATAACTCGGTCGACGAGGCGCTTGCTGGCTATGCCACGCGCATCGATGTCACCATCCACGTCGACAACTCCATCACCGTGGTCGACGACGGCCGCGGCATCCCGGTCGACAACAAAACCCTGCCCACCGGCGAGACCATGCCCGCTGTGCAGGTGGTGCTGACCATGCTGCACGCCGGCGGCAAGTTTGACGCTTCCAACTACAAGGTCTCGGGCGGCCTGCACGGCGTCGGTGTCTCCTGCGTCAACGCGCTGAGCGAAGCCCTCGAGGTCGAGATCTGGCGCGACGGCTTTACCTGGGAGATGGATTACTCCAAGGGCGACCCCATCTCTGAACTCCGCAAGATGGGCCCATCCAAGCGTCGCGGCACCAAGATTCACTTCCTTCCCGACCGCTCCATCTTCACCGTCGTCGAGTACAACTTCGACACGCTTGCCAACCGGCTTCGCCAGCTCGCGTTCCTCAACAAGGGCATCGAAATTACCCTGACAGATGAGCGGCAAGCAGACGCCAAGGGCGAGCCCAAGTCGCAGACCTACAAATACACCGGTGGCATCGCGGAGTTCATCAAGCTGCTCAACAAGGGCAAGCAGGTGCTGCACGAGAAGCCGATCTACATGGAGACCGAGACGGGCAACGTGGTCATGGAGATTGCGCTGCAGTACAACGACGCGTACTCCGAGACGGTCTTCTCGTTCGCCAACAACATCAACACCGTCGACGGCGGAACGCATCTGTCGGGCTTCCGCACTGCGCTCACGCGCACCATCAATGTCGCCGGCCAGCAGCTTGGCTTGTTCAAAGACGTGAAGGAAAATCTCTCCGGCGACGACGTGCGCGAAGGTCTGGTCGCGGTGGTCAGCGTGAAGCTCCCGCAGCCGCAGTTCGAAGGCCAGACCAAGGGCAAGCTCAACTCCGATATCGCCGGCATCGTGCAGGCGTTCGTCAACGAGCGCCTGGGCGCGTTCCTCGAGCAGAACCCGCCGATCGCGAAGAAGATCATCAACAAAGCGATCGACGCAGCCCGCGCCCGCGAGGCCGCTCGCAAGGCGCGCGACCTCACCCGCCGCAAGGGAGCTCTCGATGGCGGCGGTCTGCCTGGCAAGCTCGCTGACTGCTCCGAGCGCAAGCCCGAACTGTGCGAGCTCTACCTGGTCGAGGGCGAGTCCGCCGGCGGCACCGCCAAGCAGGGACGCGATCGCAAGTTCCAGGCCATCCTCCCGCTCAAGGGCAAGATCCTCAACGTGGAGAAGGCCCGCTACGACAAGATGCTGGGCCACGAAGAAATCCGCGCCATGATCACCGCGCTCGGCTGCGGCATCGGCAAGGACGACTTCGACATCGCGAAGCTGCGCTACGGCAAGCTCATCCTGATGACCGATGCCGACGTCGACGGCTCGCACATCCGCACGCTGCTGCTCACCTTCTTCTTCCGCCACATGCAGGAGCTCATTCTGCGCGGGCACGTCTTCATCGCGCAGCCACCGCTCTACCGCATCAAGAAGGGCAAGTTCGAGCAGTACATCAAGGACGAGCGCGAGTACGTGCAGGTGATGGTGAAGCGCGCCTCCGATGGCATGATCATTCGCTATGGCGAGGGCGGGGCGAAGCTCGAGGGCAAAGAGCTCACCAAGTACATGGCCTCGCTGAACGACTACCTGGGCTTCTTCGACAAGGTTTCGAAGCGCCTGCGCAACGAGGAAGTGGTTCGGATCTTCGCCGAGATTTTTGCCAGCGAAGGCAAGGACTCGATCCGCCGCGCGGACTTTGAGACCGACGCCAAGCTCAAGCAGATGCAGACTCGCCTGAAGGCGATCGAGCGCACGTATCAATTCAAGAGCGTCTCGGCCGTTGAGTTCGACGAAGAGCATCGCACCTACTCCATCACCTACGTCGACGCGCAGGGTGCGCCGCGCCACATCGACTGGACGCTCGCCGCTGCGCCCGAGTCGCGCCAGCTGCTGGCCAAGCATGCGCAGATCCGCGAGCAGCTGGTTGGGCCGTTCCTGGTCGAGTACGCGGGCAAGGCCGCCGCTGCCGCCACCAAGTCCGTTGAGGAGCAGGCCGAGCAGGAGCTCGAGGACGCCGAAGAGGTCGAGCTCGAGGGTGCGATGGACGCCGGCGCCGCGCAAGTCGAGGCCGTTGCCAAGCCCGTGAAGCGCTCTGCCAAGGTCTCGCAGGATCCGGTCGAGAAGAAGACCCCGCGCGAGGTCTTCGAATACGTCATCGAGCAGGGCCGCAAGGAATACTCTGTGCAGCGCTACAAGGGTCTCGGCGAGATGACCGCGCCGCAGCTCTGGGAGACGACGATGGATCCGGCCCGCCGCACCTTGGTGCAGGTGAAGCTCGAAGACATTGCCGCCACCGAAGAGATCTTCACCACGCTGATGGGCGAGGACGTCGAGAGCCGCCGCAAGTTCATCGAAGACAACGCCCTGGACGTCAAGAACCTGGACATCTAACGGACAAGTTTCTCCCACGCTCGTGCAGGCGATGTTGGGACCTCAAAGGAAAAAGAGCACGTGCTCGAACGAATCGATCGATTCCCAACGCGACATCTCGCGATGATTCCGGTGTGCGCCGATGGGATGTAACCCGCTTCCTGCAAAACAAACACGGACGCTTCGCCAAAAAATAGTGCAGTACCCCCGCGGATCTTTAGGCGCGAGCTCGCTCAGTGATTAATCGCCACTCTCGGCTTCGGGCGTCTCGCACTTGGTCGTCTCGAGCCCGCCCGGCCACCAGTTCCAGTCTCCCGCTATCCGCAGCAGCGCCGGGCCAATCACAATGCGGACCAGCGTCGCGTCGATCAGTACGGCAATCGCCAGCGTGAAGCCAATCATCTTCACCACCAGGAAATTTCCAAAGGTGAAGGCCGCGAAGACCACAATCATGATCGCGGCCGCGCTGGTAATCAGGCCGGCCGTTCTGGCCATTCCCTCAGGAATCGCCTCCAGCTCACTTAGCCCAGCCCTCCGCGCTTCGAGCACGCGCGCCACCAGGAACACCTCGTAATCCATGCTGAGGCCGAAGACGATCGCGAACGCCACAATGGGGACCAGCGGGAAGATGCTGCCCGTTCCGCCGGGCACGCCAAGGAAGCCGCTCCCATGTCCATCCTGAAACACCAGCACCAGCGCACCGAAGGACGCAGCCACCGAAACCAGGTTCAAGAGGATCGCCTTCACCGCGGCAAACAGCGATCGGAAGCCGCACAGCAGGGCCAGCAGCGTACCGCCGATGACCAGCCCCATGACGCGCGAAACGTGGTTGTCGATGATGGTTTCGTAGTCGGCGTTGAGCGCCGGAATGCCGCCCACCATCATCGTGGCGTCGGGAACACCGGTGAGTCCCGGCGCCCCCTGCTGGCGTATCTCGCGCACCCAGTCCACCTGCTGGCGTAACGACAGAGAACTCTTCGGCAGGATCTCCACCAGCGCGGCCTTCCCATCACTACTGACGAACGTTCGCCTGGTCTCGCGCGAGAGATCGGTCAGGTTCGATTGGTTGCCACTCGCAATCGTCGCGATGGAGATCACGCGATCGCAGCGGGGATCGCCTTCAATCTGCTTCGTCACGCGATTCAGCGCGTTCCACCCCGCCTCGGTTTGCGTGACGGAATCATTTGGCAGTTGAAATACCACGCGCATCGAATACACGATGCCGGTGCGATCCATCGGCTCCAGCGTATGCAGCGCCTGCACCGACTCCGCCGACTTCGGCAGCCAGTCTCCCGACGGAATGCTGGTGTCGAGGTGCTTGGCCTGCCACGCCAGCAGCACCAGCGGCGTTCCCGCGATCAACAGCGCCAGCCACGGATGCGCGACAATCGTCCTTCCCCATCGCCTCCACCGAACGCCGGTCTGTGTGGAGCGGTCCAGATCCAGCTTCGGCGTAAACGGCAGCCGGCCCGCATCAATCCGCCGTCCCAGCAGGCCCAGCACCGCCGGCACCAGCGTGTTGGTCAGCAACACACTCATTCCCGCGACCAGGATGCCGGCCAGCCCAATGGAACGAATCTCGCTGATGGGAACGGTGAGCAGCGCGAGAAACCCGATGGCCACCGTCGATGCCGAGATCAACAGCGTTCGACCCGCCTGTCGCGCCGCGATCACCGAAGCCGCATGCCCGCTGTTTCCCGCAGACAGCGCCTCGCGGAAGCGGCTCACCATGAGCAGCGCGTAGTCGATCCCCAGGCCCAACCCAAGCATCGTCGCCAGGTTCTGCACCAGGATCGACACGTGCAGTCGCTGCGCCAGCAATCCCGTCATCGCGAGGGTGGTCGCGATGGCGAGCTCGCCGACCGCCAGCGGAATAATCGCGGCGACCACGCTGCCAAACGCGATCAGCAAAAGGATCAACGTCGCGGGAATCACCAGCGTCTCGCCGCGCCGCACATCATCGGCGCTCGCCTTGCGGATGTCGAAGTTGAGGGGAAGCTCGCCGGTGAGTTGCAGCTTCACCCCCGGATACCGCCCGCGCAGCTGGTCCTCCAGCGAATGCGCCTGCTGATGCAGCATGGGAACCAGCGACTCCACCGTCCCCCCGGTAGACTCGAGTCCCACCAGCACAAAGGTCCCGCCGCCTTTTCCCAGGAAGATGGGATCGCGCAGCTCCAGATACGAGACCACGCCGGACACCCCGGGCTGCTGCCGCAACTGCTCCACAATCTTCGTCAGCGCCTGCTCGCCATCAGGCGAGTTCGCCGGCGGAAGCCCTGTAACGACAAGCACGACGCGGTCAACGAACGGCGAATGAAAGCGCGTAGCCAGTTCCTGCCGGACCACCTCAGCCTGGCTGCCATCGACGCGGGTTGCCGTCTCCAGATGGCGCTCGGCATGAAAGGAGAAGGGAAGGAGTGCCACGACGGCAGTAAGGACTAGCCCGGCCACCCAGAAACGGCGCAAATGCATCACATACAGGATGATACAAAATCGGCGCCCCCTACAGGGAAAGGATATGCAGATTGTTAGCCGCGATGGTTCAGGGCCGGCTGCGGGGCGCACGTCCCGCCAATTTCGAATCTGCTACATTGATCCCATCAAGCTCAACGCCACAATTCGGACGCTGACCTTCCTCGGCCTCGCCGCCGGCGCCCTCGGCCTCGCTGCCGGAGCTCCCGCCCTCGCCCAGCAGGACCCCCGCATCGGTTCCTGGACGCTGACCGCCGCGCAGGCCTCCCTCGATCCGGCCAACAAACTCTCCATCACCCCGGTGGGCGACCAGATGCACGTCGTCATGTCGGGCGACCGGCACTTTGATTTCACCGCGAAAGCCAATAACCATCCGTCGCCCGCGCCGGGCAACCCCGGCTTCAACGAGATCCAGCTGCACAGGATTGATAAGCGCCAGTCTGAGGTGAAGGAGACGAAAGACGGAGCGATCTTTGCCACCGTTCACAACAAACTCTCCGCCGACGGCAAAGAGCTGACCATCACCACGGTAACCCCCGGCCATCCCGATCAGATCACCGTCTGGACGCGTACGGGAGGCGCCAAGGCAGCCCATGATCCGCTGGCAGGCGAGTGGACCGAAGACCCGAGCAAGACGCGATTGCGCCAGGGGCTGACCCTGAAGATTGAGCCGGATGGGAACGGCGGCGTGCGCTTCTCAGGCGACTACAGCTACGACGCCCGCTTTGACGGAAAGACGTACACCCTCAGAAACTCCCGCAACGATACGGTGAAGTTGCAACTCGTCGATCCGCACACCGTCGCCGCCATCTACCTGCGCGACGACCAGGTAGCGCAGACCGACAAGTGGGTCGTCTCCCCGGACGGCCAGGAACTGACCGTCACCAGCACCGGCGTTCTCGAAACCGGTCAGCACTTCAACGAGAAGCTGACCTTCAAGAAGCCGTAACCTGGGTCGCTGGGACAGCGGCGTCTGCGGTGCGGACCGTCGTGTCCTGCTCCCGCGCGGCAACCGAGATGATTCCCTTGCGATGCATGAACTTCAGGATGCCGCTGACGGTCTCCTCGAGCGTCGGCTCCGGCACGCCCCACGTGGCAGCATCGCGCGCCTTCTGATACTCGGTGCTGTCGTAGCGCTTGAATTCCATCGAAGAGATGTTGTCCACCGAGCCGACCAGGAAGTCGAGCAGCGGGAAGAGCAGGTCTTCCTTG
Source organism: Acidobacteriaceae bacterium (assembly GCA_035482415.1). Classification (GTDB taxonomy): domain Bacteria; phylum Acidobacteriota; class Terriglobia; order Terriglobales; family Acidobacteriaceae; genus Granulicella. Next base: position 60,291 of record DATHQT010000063.1, read on the forward strand.
CGGCAGCGCCGGATCAGTTCGGGAACGAAGTCGGTGATGCTGAAGATCTCGAACTGCCGCCCCGTCAACTTGGTGATCAGGTTGGTGATGTCCATCATGTTCGCGTAGTCGTCACGCACCACGTGATAGGTCTTGTTCTCCGTGCCCGGCGTGGTTGAAATCGCCACGATGTTATTCGCGACCACGTCGGCGGGAACGAAGCTGACCTGGTTCAGAGCATCTACGCCAATACCGTGGTTCACCATGAAGGCCACCAGGCGCACGGCGATATCGAAGTTATTGCCGCCGCCGGTAACCGAAGGGCTTACCAGCGCTGGCCGGAAGATGCGCACGCACAATCCCTTTTCGCGCGCGTCGTCGACAACCCGCTCCGCAACCCACTTGGACTGGCTGTATCCGAAGTCCAGCAGCTCCATATTCTGGTTGCAGTCCGTCTCGTACAAAACGCTCTTCACCGCCCAGCCAAAGATGAACGTCGTCGAGACGTAGTTCAGGCTCTTTGGTTTTCCTTCGAAGGCCAGCTTCAGCACCTCGTTGGTTCCCATCACATTCGCATCGCGCATGCGATCGTAGTTGAACAGGTAGTTCACGGTCGCGCCGTTGTGGAAGATCGAATCCATCTCCGCGGCGAGAAAATCCCACGTCTCCTGGGTCAGGCCAAGCTTCTCCTGCCCAAGGTCGCCGCAAACCGGCACCACCCGCGCCTCGAACATCTCCATCAGCCCGGCCGGACACGGCCCCATCGACTCCATCGCAGCCTTGAGCCGCTGCCTGCCCTGCGCTTCATCCGACGAACGTACCAGCACATGGATCTTCGCCTGCGTCTGTTCCAGCAGGCTCTTGATCAGGAATGGCCCAATGAATCCAGTGCCCCCGGTAAGCAGCACTTGATTGAGCACCGGATGCTCCGGCAGCGGCGCAGGCTTTTCCGGGGTAAAGATGAGCTTCTTATCGTTGCTCATCATCTCCTTCTCGGCCGCATGCTGCTCATCACGGAAAGCCGCAAGCGAGTGCCGCAGCAGATCGATGGCCTCTTCCGGAGCGCGCTCCAACTGTTCGGCGAGCTGGAATAATTCGGCAACGCTGACGCGCTGAATAACACCGATATCCACCTGCCGCGCAAGCAGCTCCGCGCCCTTGTCCTTCAGCAGCTCCTTGAGCTCGTGCATGAACACGACGAGATCGAGCGAATCGAGGCCTGCCTCCACGAGGTTGTAAGACTCCATACCCGTAAGGTTGTAGCGCGACTTCAACACGTCGAACGAGGACTGGACCTCGCTATCCGGAGCGCATGCGCCCGCGTCCTTCTCCCGCGAAAACTCAGAGAGAACGTTGAACTGCCCGTCCAGCCACATCATCTTCGCCTTGTGGCGCATGATCTTACCCGAGCTTGTGCGCGGGATCGCACGCGGCGCGATAAAGGAGATCAACGCGGTCTCCACGTTGAGGAAACTCCGCACCGCCGCCGCAATCTTGCGCGCCTCCGGCAGCTGCTTCGGATTCTTCACCTCGGCCACAATCGCCAGTGCAGGCTCGCTGTCTTCATTGATCTGGAACGCAGCCACGCAGTTGTGGCGGATCAGGCCCGAGGCCTTCTCGACCACGTTCTCAATGTCCTGCGGATAGTAGTTCTGTCCGCGCAGAATGATCATGTCCTTCAACCGGCCGCAAACAAACAGTTCGCCGTCGTGGAAGAATCCCATGTCGCCGGTGCGCAGGAAGCCATCGTCATACGGCGTGTCATCCACCAGCCGCGCGCGAAACTGCTTCAGCGTGAGCTCTGGATTATTCCAATACCCCTGGCACTTGCCGCTGCCCGCCAGCCAGATCTCGCCGACCAATCCGTCGGCCAGCACATTGTGCTGATCCGGGTCCACAATCTTCACATCCAGCCCCGGCAGCGGGATTCCGCAACTCACCACCTGCGTGGCTGCGCCAATCTCCGAAACCTCGGTGGTCTTGCGCACCTGGCCCAGCGCCAGCGCATGCTTGTTCACCGAGAGGATGGACCGCCCGCCCAGCGAAACGGCGAGCGTATTCTCAGCCAGCCCGTAGGCAGCGTAGAAACTCTCCGACTTCAGGCCGTAGGGCTGAAACGCCTCCAGGAACCGTGTGTACGTATCCGGCTTCACCGGCTCCGCCGCGCACATCAGCACGCGCAGGGAACTGAGGTCGAAGCCCTCCATCGTCTCCTTGGAGAGCCTTCCCGCGCGCAGGCAATAGTCGTACGCGAAATTAGGAGCTGCGGTCGCGGTCGCGCGATACGTATGGATCGCCTCGAACCAGAGCGAAGGCCGCTGAATGAAGTCCATGGAGGCGAAGCCGTAGGTGGTTCCGCCGCGCAGCGCTGGATAGAGATAGCAGCCAATCAACCCCATGTCGTGGTACTGCGGAAGCCATGACACGACGATCGGCGACACGTGGTCGATGACCAGCGGACAGGTCTCCGAGATGTTTTCGTGACTCACGATGACGCCCTTGGGCTCCATCGTCGATCCAGAGGTGTATTGCAGAAATAAAACCTTCGAGGGCGCGGGAAACGGCTCCTTCGAGACGCCATGCTGAAAGTCTTCCGTGACAATCCAGGGCAGGCCGGAGATGTAATCGACATCCACACCGGAGGTCGAAACTCCATTCCTGGCGAGATTGATCTTCAGCGATCCGTGATAGTCCTTGCTGGTCAGGACTCCCGCCGCCTGGCAGTCCTTGGCGATGTGCACCATCTTGTACAGCGCGCTCTGAAAGCCGCGCGACCCCGGGGGATACACGGGTACAGGAATCAATCCGGCGCGCACGCAGCCAAAGAAGGCGCAGATCATCTCCAGGCCCGGAGGATACGCCAGCAGCAGCCGGTCCTCGGCGACGAACTGCCCATTGCGCAGCAGGTGCGACGCGATTGCCTTTGTCCGCTCCAGAAACTCGGAGTAGGTATAGCCCTCAATTTGATTGCCGTTCAGGTCAAGGTACGAATAAAGGAGTTTGTGCGGATGCTCATTCCCCATCCTATCGAGTTGGTCAAAAATCGATACCATAATTGATCAGCAATGCCCTCGGGTTTGAATACGGAAAATCCGGTTTGCAAGAAACATTACACGCCTTACTGCACCTCGCGTGCTGTTGGCGCGTATTCCATTGGACTGCCGGAGATCGGAATTATAGTGTAGGCCCGATTGCAGAACGATGGGGTAAGCCCTCTCTATGTATACGTTCGTAACTCCGGTTGGTTGCAGGTTCCCCGGGCGCTCGAACGCACGATACGATCAGGTCGTACGAGGTCCCGGCCGGGGCTGCCTATAGCCCCTGACAGAGCATTTCGCTATTACTGATCCTTCAACTTATGTTAGCAGAGCAGAAGCATTTCAATGCGCCTGAATCCGCCGTGGCGTGCCCCAAACGATGCGCCCAAGCGGCGGTATCCGGTCCGAATTCCCTTGATTCAGCGTCCTGCCCCGGGCTACCATCAAGTCTACCGCTGGTAGCCGCAGCGCAGGCCGTGCCTGTTACCCATCGGCTGCTTTCCGCCCCCATGGGCCAACATGACAGGATCGACATGACAACATTGCGGAGAAGCCGTTGACGCCCACTACCGAAGTGGTCCTGACCCCATCGAAAGATAGCCAGGCGCCGGATAGAAACGATAGCCAAGCACCGGATATAGAAGATCTTGTCCCCTCCGAGGCCGCCCTGCAGCAGCACCCGGGCGACCCCGTCGCTGCAGCCACTTTCCCCAAAGTCCTGCGCCGCCGCCTGGACAGATTCTTTGCCGACGGCAAGGTCTCTCCCAAGGCCAATCCCATGATGTGGACAAAGATTGCCACCGGCACGGCCGTTCTGCTCGGCAGCTGGATCGCTATCTACGCCCTGCGCCCGGGCTCCTGGATCTTCGTTGCGCTCTATCTTTTTGGCGGCCTCGCCCAGACATTTCTCCTGCTGAATATCGCCCACGACAGCAATCACAATGCGATTTCCTCAGCCCCGCTGGTCAACAAGGCCCTGAACTATGCCTTCGACCTCTGCGGCATCAACTCCTACATGTGGCGCATCCTCCACCACCGCGGCCACCACTCCTGCATCAACCTGCATGGCGAAGACGACGCCCTCACCGGCCGTGGCATCTTTCGTTTCACGCCCCACGAACCCCGCGCCGCGTGGCATCGTTTTCAGCACATCTACGGGCTGCTTTTCTACGCCATGTTCTCGCTCGATTACGTCTTCGTCCGGGACTTCGAGGCCTTCTTCTTCCCCACACACGACTACATCAAGCGCACCCGCCATCCCCTGCGGGAGTACGTCATTCTCTTCGCGAGCAAGGCGTTTTACGTCACCTACATGCTGGTTCTGCCTGTGCTGCTGCTGCATAAGCCGGTGCTCCTGGTCCTCGGCGCCTTCCTCCTGGTCCACCTGGTCGTAGGCTTGAGCGTATCGCTTGTCTTCCAGACCACCCACACCGTTGACACCACGTACTTTCCCGCCCAGCGCGGAGAGTTTGACAACGGCGTCTATCACATCTTCGCGACCACCGCGGACTACGCGACCGACAACCCCGTCGTCAGTTGGCTCACCGGCGGCCTCAACCACCACATCGCGCACCACCTCTGTCCCTTCGTCTGCCACACCCATTACGCGCCGCTCACGCGCATTGTGAAGGAGACGGCAGCGGAGTTTGGTATACCCTATCGGCAACACCCCACCATGAGCCGAGCCATCGTCCATCACCTGATACTTTTGAAGCAACTGGGCAACCAGGATTCGCTCTGATTGCCCGACACGTTTGCCTGATCCTTCACTGCTGACCACCCGCCGGGCTTCAGACAAATTTCACGAGAGCTTCCCTGAGTTCCGCTCTCCAGGACTCTCCGCAACAATCTGAACAGCGAGGCACACATTGCCCCCATCCATTCCCGCCGTTTCCCGCTTTCGTTCCTTCGCCGACTCCCGTGCGATGGCAGACAATCCCGTGCAGGTCCTGCAGCCATACCTCCAGGAGTTCGGCGACACCTTCCGCTTCTATCTCGGCGGCATTAAAGAGGCGATTGTCACCATTGATCCCGCCGTCATCCAGCACGTGCTCAAGACCAACGCGGAGAACTACAAGAAGTCCGACATCCAGGTAAAACGCATGGGACACTTCCTGGGCAAAGGCCTCCTCACCACCCACGGCGAGGCCTGGCGCACGCAGCGCCGCCTCATCCAAAAAGGCTTTGACCGCAAGCAGCTCGAGGCCCTGTCCTCGATCATGCAGGACTCGCTCACCGACTCGCTGCGTCAGTTCGACAGCCAGATCCACAACGGCCCCGTCGACATCTACCCGCACCTCATGAAGATGACCTTCGCCATGGTCGCGCGCTCCCTCTTCGGCGCCAACCTCAAAGACGAAGACATCGACCTCATCAGCCACACCATCTCCACCGTCCAGGAGTTCATCGTCCGCCAGACGCTGCAACCCTACCTGAACCCCTGGTTCGCCGCCACCGGAGAACTCCGCAAGCACGAAGAGATGCGCGCCAACGCCGACAAGGTTCTCCTCGAATACATCCGCATGCGCCGCAACGAAGAGCCCGGCGCAGACCTGCTGCAAACCCTCATGGACGCCCGCTACGCCGACGGCGAAGGCATGCCCGACTCCCTCATCCTCAGCGAAAGCATGCAGCTCCTCGTAGCCGGCCACGAGACCTCCTCGAACGCGCTCTCCTGGCTGCTCTACCTCCTCAGCACGCATCCCGAAGTCCTCGGTCGAGTCCGCAACGAGTTCGACGAGATCCTCAACGGCGAACCCCTCAACTACACCGCCGTCCCGAAGTTTGTCTTCACCACCCAGGTCATCAACGAAGCCCTCCGCCTCTACCCGCCCTTCTGGATGATCGACCGCGAAGCCGTCGCCGACGATCGCGTGGGCGACACCGTCATCCCCGCCGGCTCCACCGTCATCGTCTACGTCTACGGCGCCCACCACGCGCCCCGCTATTGGGACAACCCCGAAACCTTCGATCCCGAGCGCTTCACCAAGGAGAACAGTGCGGCGCAGCCACCGTTCACGCATCTCCCCTTCGGCGGCGGACCGCGCGGCTGCATTGGCGGCAACTACGCCATGCTGCAGATCCTCATGATCCTCGGCACGCTGCTCGGCAAGTACGATCTCGAGCTGCCCCCGGGCCAGAAGATCGAACCCCGCGCCATGGTCATCCTCCGCCCCAAAAACGGCATCCGCATGTCCTTCACCGACACGGTCCCGACCGAAGTAGCCGTACCCGCCGGCTGCCCCTACTAGCCCCAGCCGACGTCCCCACCGATAAACCGGGTGCCCCACATCTCGCTTTTGAGATGTGGGTCTTCACGGCCCACCGCAGCGGGCACCCACAGTCCGCCCGCCAAATTCCTGCGCGTCAAACTACTCCGTGTATCCTGCCGAGATGAGCTCGAACCAGCCGCCCGCCCCTCCAGCCAATCAGCACCTCCAAACCACCCGCCGCCGCCTTCTCGCCGCCTCCGCCGCCGCAGGTCTCGGCAGCACGCTCTTTCCCGGCGCGTTACTCGCACTCGCGACGAGCTCTGCCTCAGCGCAGGCGCCCGCACAAACCGATCTGCGCGGCTGGCCTGCCATCACCCCGGAGATGATTGAAGCGGCCGCAGCCATCGCCGCCATCAAGCTCACGCCCGAGCAGACCAGGATGGTGCTCGACGACGTCCTCGGTGATCGCAACTCCGCGCTCCGCGTCCGCGAGCTGCACCTGCCCAACAGCGTTGCGCCCACGGCCGTCTTCAATCCTGTCCCCGCCGGAATGCCCGGGCCGCAACCCGCGCCCGCGCGCGCCGTCGTGCTCGGCCCCGCACCCTCCATCGTCGGCATCACCGCGTCCGAGGAGGAGAAGGTAGCCTTCGCCACCATCCGTCAGCTCGGCGAGCTTCTTCGCCACCACAAGCTAACCTCCGTCGAGCTAACCAGGCTCTACCTCGCGCGCCTCAAGCGCTTCGACCCAACGCTGCACTTCGTCATCACCCTCACCGAAGAGCGCGCCCTCGCACAGGCCACCGCTGCCGACCGCGAACTTGCCGCAGGCCATGATCGCGGCCCACTGCACGGCATTCCCTGGGGAGCCAAAGACCTTCTCGCCGTCAAAGGCTACCCCACCACCTGGGGCGCTGCCGGCTTCGAGAATCAGACCTTCGACGAAGACGCCGAAGTCGTCAAGCGTCTCGATGCCGCGGGCGCTGTGCTCATCGCCAAGCTCACCATGGGCGCGCTCGCGCAAGGCGATCTCTGGGGCTATCCCGAAGGCGCTGGCAAGCCCGGCGCCCGCACCCGCAATCCATGGAACACCAAGCAGGGAAGCTCCGGCAGCTCCGCCGGCAGCGCCAGCGCAGCCTCCGCAGGTTGTGTAGGCTTCGCGATTGGTACGGAAACCCTCGGCAGCATCTCCTCGCCCAGCACCCGCTGCGGCGTCACCGGCCTTCGTCCCAGCTTCGGCCTCGTCCCGCGCACCGGTGCCATGGCGCTGGTCTGGTCCATGGACAAGATCGGCCCCATCACGCGCTCGGTGGAAGATTGCGCTCTCGTCCTCAATGCCATCTACGGTCCCGACGGCCGCGACCAAAGTGTGCAGCCCGCGCCCTTCCACGCCGATCTCGCTGCCAGCATCCACACCCTGCGTGTCGGGTACGTCGAGTCCGCCTTCAAAGCACCAACCCAACAACCCCTCTCGCCCGACGAGACCAAGTCCCTCAGCCCCGCCGAGCTCAAGAAGCACGAAGACGAGCGCAGCGCTTCCTTCGCACAGCGCACCTACGACCACCAGTTCAACGCGCGCGCACTCGATGCCCTGCGCAGCATGGGCGTCCAGCTCACGCCCGTAGAGATGCCCAGCTTCCACTTCTCCGCACTGCTCAACATCCTCGGAGCCGAAGCCGCCGCTGCCTTCGACGACCTCACCACCTCCGGCCGCGACGCTCTGCTCTCCGGCCAGAAGCCGTACGACTGGCCCAACGGCTTCCGCACCTCGCGCTTCCTTCCCGCCGTCGACTACATCCAGGCCGAGCGCGCGCGCGCCCTTGCGCTCACCGCCATGCACCAGCTCTTCGCCAACTTCGACGTCATCGTCACCCCCAGCGGCGGCACGCAGCTCACCGCCACCAACCTCTGCGGCCAGCCCGCCGTCATCGTTCCCAACGGCCTGCGCGGCCCCGACGCTCCACCCTTCGCCCCCACCGCGGACGACGATTGGCCCGACTACGGTGGCCCCGGCACGCCCGTCTCCATTACCTTCCTCGCTCCCCTCTACCAGGACGCTAAAGCCGTAGCGCTCGCCCACGCCTATCAGCTCAAAACAGGATTCCAACTCCTGCATCCAAAGCTCACCTGAGTAATCCACGCACCGTTCCTTCTGTCCCGCGCGTCTCATAGAGACCTATGCTGAAGCGCGCTCTCACGCTCCTTCTCCTGCTCGCCGTCGCCTCCGCGCGCGCGCAGACGGCCACGTCCGGGAACGCGCAAATGGTCATGCCCGCGCACACGCCGATGGTCATGTCCGCGCGCACCCTCATCGAAGCCATCGAGCAGCACGGCTCCTCCGGCACCAGCATCGAGCCCGCCACCACGCCCGTCCCCATGCTCATGACCGACCGCGGCGCCTGGCGACTGATGCTCCACGCCAACGTCTTCATCGCCAACACGCAGCAGCAAGCCAACTCCCCCCGCAACCGCGACGCCTTCTTCTCCACGAACTGGATCATGCCCATGGTGCAGCGCTCTCTCGGCGCCAACGGCCGCGGCGGCCTGCTCACCCTGCGCACCATGTTCTCGCTCGAGCCCGCCACCATCGGCGACCGCAACTACCCCGAGCTTTTTCAGCAAGGCGAAACCGCCTACGGCAATCCCATCGTCGACGGCCAGCACCCCCACGACTTCTTCATGGAAGTCGCCGCGCTCTACGACCTCCCGCTCTCGCCGCACACGCTGCTAAGTTTCTACGGAGCTCCCATCGGCGACCCAGCCATCGGCCCCACCGCCTATCCGCACCGCCAGTCCGCCAGCGAAGATCCCATCGCCGCACTCGGCCACCATCAGCAGGACTCCACCCACATCGCCTTCAACGTCCTTACCGGCGGCCTCACCTACCGCATCGCGCGCATCGAGTTCTCCGGCTTCCACGGCGGCGAGCCCGACGAACATCGCTGGGCCTTCCAACCCAGCCCCAACGGCCACGCCATCGACTCCTACTCCACCCGCCTCACCATCTCGCCCACCCCCGACCTCACCGGCCAATATTCCATCGCCCACATCACCAGCCCCGAAGCCCTCTACCCCGGCGAAAATCAGCAGCGCCAAACCGCCAGCATCATGTACCACCACACCTTCCACCCCAAGCCGAGGCATAATTCGGGTGCCCCAGGTCCCGCTTCTGGGACCTGGGATTCCACAAACTCCCAACCCACACCAACACCCGACACCATGAACATGCAGAACATGCCCGGCATGAACATGAACTCCACCCAGCAGGGAAGCGCCCCCCACGCGCCGCCACCCATGCTCATGGTCCCCGACCCCCGCACCGACCTCGCCACCACCTTCCTCTGGGGCCGCACCCGCTCGCTCACCGACAACAGCAAAGAAAACAGCTACCTCGCCGAAGCCCTCTTCCGCTTCGCCTCCACCAACTACCTCTGGACGCGCCTCGAAAACGCCGGCCGCTCCAACGAACTCCTCCTAACCCCCGGCACCCCACTCCCCCCCAACTTCACCGAAACCCCCATCG
>DATHQT010000064.1:0-114939 GCA_035482415.1 Acidobacteriaceae bacterium
TCGCCGCCAGCAAAAAAGGACAGAAGATCCATTCCTTCGGCCTCAGCCCGCACTTCACCAAGGTCTTCACCATGGTTGGCATCACCAAGTACACCACCCTGCATGCCGATGAGGCCTCCGCCTGCGCTGCGTTTGAGTAGCTTGCGGGCGCGAGCGTGTTGGAATGGTGGCCTTTGGGAGCGATTCCGGCTTGAGAGTGTCTTGTTGCCGGTGGTACACTTAGGCTTGGATTCAGGTGTATGCGCCGCAACGCGCAAGGTTCGTTTTCGTCACCATCCGACCACTTTGCCGCTCTTGCGGCCCTAAGGCTAATACTTCGACCATGTTGATTCTTCTAGTGATCCTGCACGTTATCGTTTGTCTGTTCCTCATCGGCGTCGTTCTCATTCAGCAGGGAAAGTCGGCGGATCTTGCCGGCGCGTTTGGCGGACAGGGCTCACAGACGGCATTTGGACCTCGCGGTGCGGCGAACCTGCTGACACGCCTCACGACGTGGTCGGCGATCATCTTCATGCTGACGTCGATCGCGCTCACGATTGTGATGTCGCGCACGAGCGGCAGCCGCTCGGTTCTCTCCAACGTGCCCAGCCAGTCAACCCCAGCGAAGAAGTAGCGCTGAGCGTTTTTCGTCTCCGAAGCGCAGGCATTCAGCCTGCGCTTTCGCATTTCGGGACCGCTTGTTTGAGCAGGAGGAGCTTCGATGATTCGCGAAACGTTGCCAGTGGGTCTGCTCGGATGCAATTGCTCGATTCTTGGCGACGAGCAGTCCCGGGAGGCGATCGTGGTGGATCCGGGGTATGAGATTCCGCGCATCCTCACCTTGCTCGCGAAACACAAGCTGACGGTGAAGAAGATCCTTGTCACACATGCGCATATCGACCATATCGCGAGCGCTCAGCAACTCAAAGAGATCACCGGTGCGCCGATCCTTTACAGCCAGGCCGATCTTCCACTGGTGGCCATGATGGATGCGCAGGCTGGGATGTTTGGCCTGCCGGTGCCCACGGTTCTTCCACCGGATCATTCACCGGCGGATGGTGAGGGCGTTGGAGTTGGCGATATCCACGGGACGGTCCTGTACACACCGGGACATTCGGAAGGCAGTCTCTGTCTTTATGTGCCGGACGAGCATTTGCTGTTGGCGGGCGACACGTTGTTTGCGGGAGGGGTGGGGCGCACGGATTTTCCGGGAGGCAATACGGGGAAGCTGCTTGCGAGTATTCATGACCGGCTGTTGACGCTTCCGGACGAGACGCTCGTGGTTCCTGGACATGGTCCGATGACGACCATCGGGACCGAGCGGGAGACGAATCCGTTCCTGGTATAAGGGTGCGGCCGACAGTGCTTATTCGGTGGGGAGAAGCTGAAGCCCTGCGGCCCAAATCTCTGGCGGCGTTAGAAGGCTGACCACCGCTCTTGCATCGCCTAGACCATAGAAATTGCCGGGTTGGATTAAGACTCCACGATCGAGTGCTGTCAGGACGAATTCCCTGCCCCCGACAGTGCGTGGAACGCGAAGGACTGCCGTCCAGCCAGCCTGCATGGCGAGCCTTTGGACGGTGGTTCCCTGCAGATGCATGTCCAGCATGGCTAGGTTTGCGCGCATGCGCTCGCGGATCTGGGCTTGGATTGCGTGGCGGGTTGCGAGCCACGCGGGTAGCGCATGCTGCACAGGAGCGTTCATCGAGAGGAAGGTGTCGGCGATGATCTCGATGCGCTGCATGGCCTCGGCTACAAGCGAGGAAGGACCACAGGCGGCGATCCAGGAGGCCTTCATCTGCGGCAGGCCGCAGACTTTGCTGATGCCGCTCAGGACGAAGGTGAGGCAGGGGGATGCTCCGGTCGCGAAGCTCGGCCGGGGCGCTGAGATGGCGTAGTCGAGAAAGACCTCGTCGACGATCAGAGCTAAACCGCGGGCGGCACAAAGGGTCTCAAGCTCGGCGCGCTCCTGCTGCGAGGCAAAGTTGCCGGTTGGATTGTTGGGATGGACGAGGATGATGGCTCGCGTTTTGGTGGTGATGGACGCTTCGAGCGCGTGGAAGTCGATAGACCAGCCTTGGCCTGAGACGAGGTCAGCATTGGGATCGTAGAGCAGCGGATACTCGCGAAGCTGCACGTCATCGAGGCGCGCGATGTAGTCGAAGAGCGGATAGCTTGGGCTTGCGACCAGCACCTCGTCGCCGGGATTGCAGAGCAGGCGGAAGAGAAAGCTGTAGGCCTCGCTGGTGCTTGTCGTGAGGCAGATGCGGTCGAGCGGAAGGCTGGCTCCGGAGTCACTGTAGTATCGGGCGACTGCCTCGCGAGCGGTGGTCATGCCGAACGGATCGGGCTCATAGTCGAGGGCTTTGGGATTGTGCAGAGGGGCAAGCAGCGCGACAGCGTCGTAGTCGAATCCACAATGGGTTGGATTGGAGACGGTGAGGTCGAGGAGTTCGCGGCCCGACGCGCGGCGCTGGCGGATGGCCGCTGTCAGCTCGTTTTCGGCAAGATTCCAGTGGGTGCGCTCGGAGAAGTTCATCGGACCTGTTCAAAGTCTCTCATGACACTTCGACAGGTCGGCTCGCCGATAGAATGGAGGCATGGTGGATGAATCGACGATCAAGATCAGCGCGGTGTTGTTCGACTATGGCATGGTGTTGAGCGGCGTTCCCGAAGAGCAGCATTGGCGGCAATTGGAGCAGGTTCTCAGCGCTGAACAGGCCGAGTTTCAAGCCGCTTACTGGAAGTATCGCGATGCTTACGATCGCGGCGCTTTGAGCGCGCAGACGTATTGGGAGAGCGTCGCACGTGATCTCGATAAACCGATGGACGCTGAGGTTCTGCGTGCGCTTGTCAATGCGGACACGGCCATTTGGACGCAACCCAACGTGGAGATGATGGAGTGGGCCGCGCGATTGAATCAGGCCGGCATCAAGACCGGGATTCTCTCCAATATCGGCGATGCGATGGAGGTTGGAGTGCTTGGACGCTTCCCTGCGCTGGGTGAATTTACACATCACACGTTTTCGCATCGGCTCGGGATAGCGAAGCCGGACGCAGCGATTTATCGGCATGCGGTGGAGGGCCTGAGCGTGCCGGCGGGGGAGATTTTGTTTGTGGATGATCGCGGGGAAAACATCGCCGCCGCGCGCGCTGCGGGGATGGTGGGGGTGCAGTACCTGGGCCACGGCGGGTTCGTAGAGGAGATGCGGCGGATGGGGCTGGGGTGGCTACTCGACGTTTAGGTGTGCGAGTTCGATGGGGACGCGCTCCACAATCTCAATGCCGAAACCCTGCAGCGCGGGGACGTGTTTCGGATGGTTGGTGAGCAGGCGGATCTTGCGGATGCCGAGGTCGGAGATGATCTGGCCGCCGAGGCCTACCTGGCGGAGGATGCGCTGGTCGGGGGCGCCGAGAGGTTCGGGCTCACTGCCGCGGCCGGTGCGGTGGATGCAGAGCCGAGCGGGGTGGGCAGAGCGGTCGATGGTGAAGCCGCGCTGGGTGTGGTGCAGATAGACGAGGGCTCCGACACCGGCCCTGGCGATCTCGCGGAGGCTGGCGTCGACGGTGGCACGGCAATCGCAGGCGGTCGAGCCGAAGACGTTGCCGGCGAGGCAGTGGGTGTGGACGCGGACGAGAACGGGTGTATCGGACTTGGCGGCTGCAGCGACGTCGCCGAAGGTGAGGGCTACGTGGGACTCGTCGCGCGCGCCCAGATCGCTGACGGTCTGGATGTCGCTCTCGTAGGAGAGCATGCGGAAGTCACCGTAGTCGGTGGGTAGAACGCCTTCGGCGATGCGGTGGATGTAGCGCTCGTTGGCCATGCGGTAACGGATGAGATCCGCTACGGTGACCATCTTGAGCTTGTGGATCTTGCAGAACTCGATGAGGTCGGGAACGCGTGCCATGGAGCCGTCTTCGTTCATGATCTCGCAGATGACGCCGGCGGGGATGAGGCCAGCCATGCGGGCCAGGTCGACGGAGGCCTCGGTCTGGCCGGCGCGGACTAGCACTCCGCCTTTGCGGGCGCGGAGGGGGAAGACGTGGCCGGGGCGGGCGAGGTCGTTGGGCGAAGAGTTCGGGTTGATGGCGACTTGAATGGTGTGGGCGCGGTCGGCGGCCGAGATGCCGGTGGTGACGCCTTCGCGGGCCTCGATGGTCTCGGTGAAGGCGGTGCCGAAGCGGGAGGTGTTGTCCTGGGTCATGGGACCGAGGCGCATGTAGTCGGCACGCTCTTCCGTGAGGGTGAGGCAGATGAGGCCGCGGCCGAAGCGGGCCATGAAGTTGATGGCTTCGGGGGTGCAGAACTCGGCCGCGATGGTGAGGTCGCCCTCGTTCTCGCGGTCCTCGTCGTCGATCAGGACGATCATGCGACCGGCCTGGAGTTCTTCGAGGGCTTCGGGGATATCGATGAATCCAGCGGCGCGGTCAGTCATATCTGTCGGGGGGCCTCTTCCACCTATTTTCCTCAACTATCTTATGCAGAATCAGGCGGCTAGGCCAAATACTGCGTGCAGGGCTTTGGCGGATTTATTAGAGGGTGGACTCGATCTCAAAGCCCCAGGCCTCGAGGAGAGCTTCCGGGATGTACTTGGAGTTCTTATTGCGGCGGGCCCACTCGCGGAGGCGGGTGGAGCGGATGTACTGGTCGGGGGTGAGCTTGTATTCCTTCACGACCTGTTCGAAAGAAGTGATGGTGGGGACGACGGGGCCGATGGGCTCCGGCTTGCCCCAATTGGGATTGCCGCGGCGTTTTGCCATGGATTCGTTTCCTCGCTGTTCAGGCGGCTATTCGCCGCAACACTTCATTTTATCACTATTGACTAGGACGATCCCGGCCGATTTGGGTGGAGACGGGGGCCCGCTCCTGGGCTCAGAGCGGATGGCAGGCGAATTGTTCAAGCGGGAAGCCAGACAGCTGTTCCGTTTCAATACACCGAGTCATGTCCCAGCCTTGTACTGCCGATACACGCATTCAGAAGGGTTTATACCCAGTTCCGTCGATTGAACGAGCCCGTGTTGAATTGGGCTGACGACCCAAACTAGAACCCGTTCCGAGGACAACCATCCTCGGACTTACGGAGACATCGACTGGAAGGAAGTTTCATGAAGAAATTAGCAGCGGATCATAAGTTGATGGCGTGCCTGGCCGCAATATTAATCGTTACAGCGATGCTGGGCGTGGTGTCCAACTCCATCCTCTCGGGGCTCAGCAGGACGTTCGAGACGGCGGTGAACTCGACCGCGCGGAAGCTGCAACTTTCCGGTGACATCAATATGGATGCAGGGGACATGCTGGAGGCTCAGCGGGAAGCGTCCGTCGATACGAAGGCGGCCACTGCGAACATGCAGCTATTCGACGCGAAGTCCGCGGAGATCGACAGCGACGCCGCCGAGTTGAAGTCGCTTTCAGTTAACCAGGAAGAGCGGAAGATCGTTGGGATTGTGGAAGAGAACAATGCGACCTACCGGGAGGCCGTCCACCAGGTGGATCAACTCCATGCAATGGGCCCCGATGAATCGAGCAAAGTGACAAAAGCCTATAAGGATATTGACGAGATCACCGACCAGCTCGAAACCCTGGAGGCGGCTAATCTGAAAGCTGATCTTGGTGAGACACGGACGAGATTGATGTATGGCCGCATTGCGCTGGGCGTGTGCGCTGGGTTGGCGTTGCTCATCGTCGTGATCGCGTTGCAGACCGTGACTGGCATCGGAGCAACGTTGCGGGCTTCGGCGGAGGAGGCTCGTGCTTCGGCGGGGCAGGCGCGTGCCTCGGCAGCATTTTCCGAGTTGCTGATGAACAGCATGCCCTGTGCCGTCTGCATCTTGGACGTGAAGGGAAATCTCAAGCGCGGAAACAAGAACTTCCTGGGCTATTCCCGCGAAGAGATGCTGGAGAAGGGAGTCCTCTCCATGGTGAAGCCGGAGAGCCTGGAGGCCGTGAAACGGGCACTGGTGAAGACATTGGAAGAGGGCTACGCCGAAACAGAGGCCTACCTGGTGAGCAGCGAGGGCACGACGATCCCAACCTATCTCACCCAGACGCGATTTCTCTTCAAGGGACAGCCGTGCATTCTGGGCGTGGGGATTGATATCAGCAAGCAGAAGAAGGCTGAGCAATACAGCCGGCTGCAGCAGGCGGCTCTGGAGTCGGCGTCGGAAGGAATCATCATCACGGACGCGACGGGAAAGATTGAATGGGCCAACCACGCGTTTACCACGCTGACCGGCTACGAATTGGAAGAAGTGCTGGGGATGAATCCGCGCATTCTGAAGTCGGGAATGATGGACCGCGCATTTTACCGTACGCTTTGGAGCACCATCCTGGACGGCGAGAAGTGGTCTGGCGAGTTATGGAACCTGAGAAAAGACGGCAACGTGTACTGCGAAGAGATGCACATTGCTCCGGTGCGTGTGGTGAACGAAGGCATCAGCAATTTCGTTGCAGTGAAGCACGACATCACCGAACGCAAGCACGCCCAGGAAGAGGCGGAGCGCGCGAAGGAAGGGCTGGTGCTGCTCAACAAGGAGCTGAGAGAGGCCAATGAACATATTCTCAAGATCTCTCAGACCGACGCACTGACGGGACTGGCGAATCGGCGGACGCTGGATGAGCGGATGCGTCACGAGATGGCGCGCGCCGACCGGCTGGGATGCGGCTTCAGCCTGATCCTGGGCGACCTGGACCACTTCAAATCCATCAACGACGAGTTTGGACACCTGGTGGGAGACCGGGTGCTGGTGGCGGCCTCCGCGGTGATGGCCGACCAGGCTCGACCGTACGATCTGCCGGCGCGGTTCGGAGGAGAGGAGTTCATGGTGCTGTTGCCGGAGAGCACGCTGGAGGATGCGATGACGATCGCCCAACGGATTCGCACCGCGATCGCCGGGGTTACGGTGCCGGACGTGACGCGGCAGATTACGATGAGCCTGGGAATCTCTACGTGGGGACATGGAGACACGCTGGGTGCGCTGGTCGGCCGCGCGGACGCCGCGCTGTATCAGGCGAAGAGACGGGGCAGGAATCGAGTGGTGGCACAGACCAGCGATATGCCACCGACGATTTCAGGTCACATGCTGGCCGAGGCCCAGGAGGCGCTGGTCAAGACTGCCTGAGCGAAGAGGCGGAGGCGTGGAAGCTGGAGGCGGCGCGGTTCACGCCTGGCTGGCAGCGGTCGCCTAACGGGTGTAGCCGAAGACGCCGCAGAGGTTGGAGTTGTTGGTGAGCGCGTCAGTGGTGAGAACGGGCATCTGGGAGGTCGAGAAGAATGCTAGCTGGAGGGCGCGGCCGGTGGAGTAGGTGGCCAGCCACTGGGTGTCCTCTCCGCCGCAGAGGGTGTTCTTGTGGAGCATCTTTTTGTCCGAGGGGATGCTGAGGCGGTAGAGGTTCCCTCCGCCGGAGGCGTTGGCGTCGGCACCGAAGGCGGCACTGAATTCGGCCGGGGTGAGGGCGCGGATCTGCGCGATCCAGTAAGTGGAGAAGTTGATGGAGATCTTTTCGCCGGTGAGGGCGACGTCGCCGGTGATGTGCTTGGCGGTCGTGCTGGTGGCGCGCCAGTAGCCTGCGTCCTGCGCCACCGACGGAATAGAACAAGAGAGAGCACTGGCGAACAGCACAGACAACAGCTTGAAACGCTTCATGATTTAAGCATGACACTGGCGGAGCGGTTGAGCAACCTGTGGCCTGCGCGCGGGCAAGCTCATGAGATTGCGCGGCTTGGCGATTGGGGGTTGGGACAGGTTGGGCGGGCGTGGGAGATGGATATCGGGATCTGCGGGAGGGATGGTAGAGTTTCTGAACCATGGTGAGGCGCTGTCGGTTGAGTTTGTCCAGGGGTTTGGTGATGGCTGCGATGGTCGCGTCCTCGAGTGCGCAGACGCCAGCTACGCCGAGGGCGCAGATGCCGGATGTGGGACAGGATGAGGCGCCCACCGTGCTGCAGATGACGGTGCGGCGTGTGGTGCTGGATGTGGTGGTCACCGATGGGAGGGGTGCTCCCGTTCGCGGATTGAGCGAGGGAGATTTCAAGGTTACGGAGGATGGGACGGCGCAGAAGGTCGTTGCCTTTGACGCGGTGGGATTTTCAGAGGGTATGGATTATGTGCCACCGAAGCTGCCGCCGCAGCCTGTGGGGACGTACATCAATCTGCCTGCGACGCCGGAGAAGGGGCCGCTGTACGTGCTGCTGTATGACCTGGTGAACATGGATAGCGCAGACCAGATGAACACGCCGATGGACCATAGTGAGCAGTTGTTCGCGCGCAAGCAGTTGATCAAGTTCATTGAGAGCAAGCCGGAGGGTGCGCGGTTCGCCATCTTTGTGCGGTCGGATGGGCTGCATTTGGTGCAGGGATTTACGGCGGATAAGGCGCTGCTGTATCGCGCTGTCGATCCGCATAATCCCAAGGCGCATATTCCTGTGGTGTTTTTGAACGGAGAAAACTTTGGGCGGGGGGACAGGGTATCTGCGCTGGATACGCTGCACTCGATTGCGACGTACCTGGATGGCCTGAGCGGGCGCAAGAATCTGATCTGGTTTGCGTCGCAGTTTCCCTTGTCGCTGTTTGCGGCGGATACGGATGGAGTGAACTTCCAGGAGGAGACCAAAGCGACGCTGGATCTGCTGGCGCACGATCAGATTGCGCTGTATCCGGTGGACGGACGGGGTGTGCCGTACCAGGACTCGCATGCGCAGATAGCGAACAGTCCGCACAGCGACACGGTGACGTCGCCGCAGGAGGCGGGCATGGGGCAGGCGACGGGGGGTGGGGGCAACTCGCCTTCGACGAGCAGCTCGTTTGTGCAGGGGAGCTCGGTGGTGAACGACAGCTTCAACACGATGGATGGGATTGCGCGGGAGACGGGAGGACAGGCGTTCTACGGCTTTAATGATGTGGCACAGGAGCTGGCGAAGGCGACCGCAAGCGGGGAGATGTACTACACGCTCGCGTATGCACCGACGAATCTGAGGTACGACGGCAAGATGCGGAAGATCCACGTGGCGCTGATGAAGAAGGGCTATGCCTTGTCGTATCGGCGATCGTATTACGGGACCGAGACGCAGCAGGCGGCAGTCGCGCCGACGGCGGACAAGGTCGCAGTGCCGGTGGCGGCAAAAACGAAGAGCGCGGAGACTCCACTGAAGGATTCGCTATCTGCTCATATGGAATATGGCGCGCCGGAGGAGCATCAGCTGGTGTTCGTGGTGGAGGCGCTGACGGTGGGGGCTCCGGCCGAGGGCACGACCGAGCAGATGGCCCAGTTGGCTACCGAGCCGGCGTACTTCAAGTCACGAAGGAAGTCAGCGGCGGTGGTGCCGCTGCGTCCCATTCCATTGCAGAAGGATGTGTTCAGCTTCAACATTCCTACGCGGCAGTTCAACGGAGAACATTCATTGGACCTGGAGCTGGCGGCGGCAGCGTATGACGCAGAAGGCCGGCTGATGAATGCGTTCGTGCGGATCGCGAAGAAAGATTTGGAGGAGACGCCCGATACGCCTGACTCGTTGCCATTCTTCCGCGTGGAACAGGAACTGGCGGTGCCGGTAGGGGCAACGTCGCTGCGAGTGGCGGTGCGGGATGCGGCGAACGATCGCACGGGCGCGATGGAGATTGCGTTGCCACTGCCGCAGGGGCAGACGGAGCGGTGATGGTTGATTCCCTGCTGGCGACTACTGGGTGCTTCCCGGACTGACCGCGATGGGCTAACCTGAGCTTCCTTTTTTTGCATTGCGCTCAGACCTCCGGCTGTGTACACTCCCCAGCACGACGGACTGGCGGAGCGAGTGCGCCTCTCTGGAATGGCTACCGGTACTACCCGCTGAGGGGGATCCATGCAAAGGCCTACGCTCGCATTGGTGGTATTCGTCTCTCTTCTTGGAGTTGCAGGAAGCGCACAGGCTGACACGATCAGTTTCAGCTTTGTCTCCACCCCGAACAGCAGCGGAACCTACGTCGACGCTTCCGGGACGGTTACGGGTACCCTCACGTATTTCTCCAACCCGGCCGATCTAAACGTCCTTCTGCAGAATGGTGGAACGATCACGACCGTCAGCAATATTCCACCCTCACCCTTCGTGGAGGGTAAGTATCCGCTGATCCCCGAGTTGAATGACTCGTCGAATATCAGCTCCTCCAACGGTGGCTTCCAGTTTAACAATTCGCCTGACGGGATCATCGTGACCAGCTTCGGGGGGGGCGCGGCTTTCTACATTCCGGGGAAGGACTTTGAAGGCGGCGATTTCTATTTTGAGATTGAGGCGTCAGGCCTCAATGGAGCACCGGGTAACGGTGAGATTGTCGCTACGGATGACGGTTTTAGCTTTTACTACGTAACCGACGGCACGCTGACGCTGTCGGGACAAGTGGGAGCCTATGATCTAACTCCCGAACCGCCCTCGTGGTTGCTGCTTGGCAGTGGAGTTGCCCTGCTGGGGTTCATGTTCTATCGGAGACCCATGGCCGCCCAGCACACGTCATAACCGGGCGGCTCCCGGCTGACGATTACTGGTTGGGCGGCGGGGGTGGCGTGTTGGTGATGGGCTGGGGCTCAGCCTCGGCCTTGGGAGCGGTGAGGCCGGGGATGGCTGGCGCCTGGGCTATGGTCCCGGAGGCCGCGTCGGTGATGCTGATGTTGTAGCGGTCGAGGGTGGTGGCCATGAGTTCGAGCAGCGCGGCGCGATCTTTGGCGTAGGCTGCGGTGGCGGAGATGAGGGAGTTGTCCGCGATGGCGAGGTTTCTTCCCTGCTGCAAGACGTTGGCGCTGGTAGAGGCTCCGAGCTTGTACTTCTTCTGCTCAGCGATGAGGCTCTGCCCCGCGTAGTCATGCTGGGCCTGCGCGGCGGCTACCTGGGCGCGATCGTTGGTGAGGGCGTAGCGGGCGTTGATGATCTGGATGCGGATCTGGGTGTAGAGCTGCTGCAGGCGCATCTCGGACTGGCGCAGCTCCATCTGGGAGCGAGCCTGGTCAGCCTGGGCGGTGCGATTGCGCAGGGGAATGGTGAGGTTGGCGCCGATGCCCTTGTTGGGGGAGCTGTTGTTGACAAGATTGTTCAGTGCCGTGCCGTAGCTGATGGAGGGAAAAGAGCCGGGAGGATAGGGCTGTCCGGTATTGAAGTCCAGGGCTCCGGGAGCCTGCGCTCCGCCGAGGCCGTTGCCACCGTAGAAGGCGAAGGCGTCGAGGACGGGAAGCAGGCCGTTCTTCTCAGCCTTGATGGTGATGCGGTTGTTCTTCATGTTAAGAACAGCCTGCTCGATCTGAGGGTTGTTGGCGTAAGCTTCCGCAATCAGACTTTCAATGGGCTGATCCTCTTCGGAGAGGCGGTCGAGGGCTACGCGGTCGGTGGGAACCACGGGCGCAGCAGAGAGCTGGGGATCGTTGAGGTTGTGCGCGATCGCCTGCTTCATGATGAGCTGCTGATACTCGAGGTTGGTCTGCGAGACGATGAGAGCCTGCTTGTCCGCGGCAACGGAGGCATCGGAGTTGACCACGTCGAGGGGTGCGAGGGTCCCGATCTGGAGCTGCTTGCGGTTGTCCTCGGTGAGCTGGGTGGACTGGGCGAGAGCGCGCTCCTTGGCTTGCTCGTCTTCATAGGCGCTGACCAGACCCCAGTAGATGTTCTCCACCTGGTTGACGGTGTAGAGCAGCTGCTGGCGGAAGGCGGAGTCGGTGATGCGGCGATTGTTCTTTGCCTGCAGGACGAAGCGGTCCTGAATGCCTGTGCCGAAGCCCTGGAGAAGATGCTGGGTGACGGTGGCGGTGAAGGCGGTGGTGAGCTGCGGACTGTAGGTGACGAAGGGGTTGTTGGTGGTGACGCGACTGTTGTTGAAGCCGAGATTGAACAACGTACCGGTACCGAAGCCCTGCTGGTAGGTGAAGTTGTAGGTGGAGGTGTCGGTGTAGAGAGAGGAGAGGCCGCCCGAGAAGAGCAGGTTAGATTGCTGTTGGTTCTGTGCCTGGTACTGGAGCGCGCCGGTGAGGACAGGATCCATGTTGTAGGGGATGGGACCGCTGCCGTTGGTGCTAAGGACGAGTCCGTTGACGCCTGCACCGCCGCCGCCTGTGCCGCTGGTCGTGCCACCAGGGCCGCCGCCGCCGGTTACGGTAGTACCGGAACTACCGAGAGTGTTGGTGATGAGCCCGGTGGAGACGCCGCGCAGGCTGGCACCGGCCTTGGCGCGCAGGATATCCGTGTCAGCGATATCGAGATTGATGCGGGCGATGGCGATGTCGAAGTTGTCCTCGAGCGTGAGGGTAATGGCATCAGCGAGGCTGAGATAGATCTTGCCGTCGCGAAGCAGATCGTTGAGATGCGGTGTGTCGCCGAGGCGCGGTGCGGGATAGTTGGTCGCGGTGTACCAGCGCAGGGGGTTAGGGAAACCGGACTTGCCCTTGCTGTAGTCCTTGAGCGTGGAGCGGAGGTAGAGGGGCTCGGTGAGTTTGGGCGCAGGGGCCTGGGGAAAGCCTGGAGTTCCCGTGGTGTCGTTCTGCACGGCCTGCGAAGAAGATGCGGGCGCCGTGGGGTTCGCCTGTTGGTTGGCCAGGGTGGTTTGCTGAGCGGCAGCCTGGGACATGGCGGCTGGGGGAAGGGTGCTCATCAACGTAAGTGCCACGCAGACGCTCGCCTGCCAATGCCTCAATTTCACGATTCACTTCTCCAGCGTGCAGCTAGGTTGAGTTGTAGAGCTGTCCGAGCCAATAAGTTTAAAGCTGTCTGCCAATTTCCTATACGGCAATCGGGGCAGGTTGGTTCCAGACGGTTGTGGGAGAACACTCCAAGTATATCCAGTAAAGAGAAATCGACCGCTCAACCTGAGAAGGAAGGACCTCTCTACAATGGTCTGAAGGTGAGCGCGCGACGATGACCCTGTGGAAGATTGTTCTCAGCTACGACGGGTCGGCCTTCTATGGATGGCAGGTGCAGCCGGAGCGGCCGACGGTGCAAGGCACGCTGGCGGCGGTGCTGGAAAAGATGACGGGAGAGCGGGTTCTGCCGCAGGGGTCGGGGCGGACCGATGCAGGGGTGCATGCGCTGGCGCAGGTGGCGAGCTTTGCGCTGGAAGCGGAGATTCCAGCAGAGAACTTGTTGAGGGCGCTGAATCAGTCGCTGCCGCAGAGTGTTCGGGTGCTGAAGGTGGAGGCGATGGGTCAGGACTTCCATGCGCGGCACAGCGCGGCGCGGAAAACCTATGAATACAGGATCTTCGAGCGAAAAGTGGAAGAGGCAGATCAGGAGAGAATTTGTCCGCCATTTGTGGCGCCCTACGTATGGGATTGCCGCTGGGCGCTCGATGTTGAGGCGATGCAGCAGGCGGCGGGGATGCTGTGGGGGACGCACGATTTCACTTCCTTCGCGGCGGCCGACCCGGACAGGACGCAGAGAGAGGATGGGGCGGCGGGGCCGAATCCGGTCAAGACGATCGTTGCGTCGGCGGTGACGCGGGAGGATGGGCTACTGCACTATCGGGTAACGGGAAGCGGATTTTTGCACCACATGGTACGGAATATTGTGGGGACGCTGGTGGAGGTGGGGCGCGGAGCTTTGCATGCGGAGGAGATGCAGAGCATTTTGGCCGCGAAGGATCGGGCGGCGGCAGGGCCTACGGCTCCGGCGCAGGGATTGTTTCTGGTCGGCGTGGACTATGAGGCGGGAGACGGGGTGCAGGTATGAGCGCGGTGAACAATCGGAGGATAGCGGCGCTGGCGAGCGATCGTGCCGTGCATCGGGCGTTTGCTTGGCTGCATCTGCACGAGGCGCAGATGCGGCGGTGGCAGATGGAGTTTTTGGGGATTGCGGCGCCGCCGTTTGGGGAGGCGGAACGGGCGGCGTGGTTCTGCGAGAGATTTCGCGAGATGGGGCTGACGGACGCGCGGGTGGATGCGGCGGGGAATGCGGTTGCGGAGTTGCGGGCAGCGGGCGCGATGGATGGGAGCGTTTCAACCAGCCCGGTGGTGATGCTGTCGGCGCATTTGGATACGGTCTTCCCTGCCGGGACCGATTGCGCGCCGCGCGAGGAGGAGGCAAAGATCCTGGGGCCGGGAGCCTGCGATAACGGGGCTGGGCTGACGGCGCTGCTGGGGCTTGCGGCTGCGCTGAAGCATGCGGAGATTGTGCCGGGATGCACGATTTTGTTTGCGGCGAATGTGGGCGAGGAGGGTGAGGGGGACCTGCGCGGGATGCGGCATCTGTTTGCGGAGTCGCCGTATGCGGGGAGGGTGCGGGCGGCGATTGCGCTGGAGGGCGGCGGCGATGCGATGGTCGTCGACCGGGCGCTGGGGAGTCGTCGACTGCGGGTGACGATGGCCGGGCCGGGAGGGCACTCGTGGGCGGATGCTGGGCGGGCGAATCCCATCATGACGCTGGCGGCGGCTCTGGTGGAGCTGGGCAGATTGCGGCTGCCGGCGCGGCCGCGGACAACGCTGAACTGCGGGGTGATTCGCGGAGGGACGTCGGTGAACTCGATTCCGGAGTCGGCGACGGCGGATCTGGATTTGCGGTCGGTGTCCGGGATCGAGCTGGACCGGGTGGAGCTCGGCGTGCTCGAAACGCTGACGCGGATTGTGGACGCGGAGAATCAACGAAGGGGAGAAGCCGCGCTGAAGCTGCATGTGGAGCGGATTGGGAATCGGGCGGCGGGAGCGCTGGCCGCGAGCTCGGGGCTGGCGATGAGTTTGAAGGCCGTGGATCGGCACTTGGCGATTGCGACGGAGGCGCGCATTGGATCGACCGACGCGAACCTGCCGCTGTCTGTGGGGGTTGCGGCGCTTGCGATTGGTGCGGGCGGCGTGGGTTGGGGGATTCATACGCTGCAGGAGGGATACGATCCGACGGGGCGGGATCTGGCGCTGCGACGGGTGTTGCTGCTGCTGCTGGATATGTGCGCGATGACTGCGGAGAGCGACTCGGTGCCTGTCGGGGTTCGCGCTGAGATAAACTCTGTGGCGTGAGAATACTTGTACGGATGTGTGTGCTGGCGGGATGGGGTCTGGGGTTTGCGGCGGTGTTGCCGGGGTTGGGTCAAGCGGCTGGCGCCAGAAGTTCGGGGACAGGATATTCAGGGACCCCCGACACGATTTTTTACCACGGCGACATTCTGACCGGAACGCGGCTGAAGGCTGGCGATGCAGATCCTACGCCGGGGCGTGTCAGCGCCGTCGCGATTCGTGCGGGGAAGATCGTCGCTGTCGGTGGGGATGCGGCCATGCTGGCGCTGAAGGATGCGCATACGAAGACGGTTGATCTGAAAGGCGCGTTTGCGATGCCTGGATTCAATGATGCGCATACGCATATGGCGGCCGCGGGGCGGCAGCGGCTGACGCTGGACCTGGATAACGTGGCGTCGTTGGCAGCGATGCTCGCGCAGGTGCAGGCCTACGCCGTGAAGCTGGGGCCGGGCGAGTGGATTCTGGGCGGCGGCTGGGACCACACGAAGTGGCCGGGCGCGAAGCTGCCGACGCGGCAGGATATGGATGCGGTGAGTGCGGGGCATCCGGCGTTTCTGGAGCGCACCGACGGGCACATTGCGATCGTGAATACAGCGGCGCTCAAGGCTGCGGGGATAACCGACGCGACGCCGAACCCCAAGGGCGGGCAGATCGATCGCGATGCGGATGGGCATGCGACGGGAATTCTTCGCGAGGGCCCGACACTGGCGATGGTGGAGAAGGTGATTCCGCAACCGAGCCTCGCGGTGCGGCGCAAAGGGATTGAGCTGTCGATGCAGGATGCGCTGTCGCATGGGGTGACGTCGATTCAGGACTTCTCCGACTGGGACGACTTTCTGGCGATGGAAGAGATGGAGCATCAGGGCACGCTGCGTCTGCGCATTGCGGAGTGGGTGGACTTCAACTTACCGACGGGAGTTTTAGAGGAGCGGCGGGCTAGTCATCCAGCGGATGATCTGTTGCTGCACCCCACGTTTCTGAAGGGATTCATGGATGGGTCGCTGGGGTCGCGCACGGCGGCGATGAATGCACCGTATGCGGATGATCCGAACAATGATGGGATTGCGCGCTACGACCAGGGCAAGCTGAACCAGATGGCGGAGGCGCGGGCTGCCGATGGATTCCAGCTGGGGTTCCACGCGATTGGCGACCGCGCGAACGATATGGCGCTGAACGCGTTCTCCGCGGCGGAGCAAGTGGGACGGCCGGCGGATGTGCCTCCGGCTCGCAAGAACGCAGATGCGGCAATGGTGACGGCGGGGCCGGCAGCGGAGGTGAAGCCGCGGGATTTTCGGTTTCGGATTGAGCACGCGCAGGTCGTGTCGCCGGGAGCGTTTGAGCGGTTTGCGGAGTTGGGCGTGATTGCCAGCATGCAGCCGTCGCACCTGCTGACCGATATGGCGTGGGCGGAGGCGCGGCTGGGGCCGGAGCGGGTGAAGCGGGCATATGCGTGGAAGTCGTTTCTGGATCACGGGGTGACAGTGGCCTTTGGAACCGACTATCCGGTCGAGTCGATCTCGCCGTTCCGCGGGCTGTATGCGGCGATTACGCGGCAGAATGTGGAGGGCACGCAGACCTTCCAGCCGCAGGAGAGGATCACGATCGACGAGGCGATCTACGCGTATACGCAGGCACCGGCGTTTGCGGAGTTTCGCGAGAAGATCAAGGGGCGGATCGAGCCGGGCTATCTGGCGGACATGGTGGTGCTGGATCGGGATATAACGAAGGCGTCGCCGGAGCAGGTGCTGCATACACGGGTGCTGCGGACGATGCTCGGCGGCGAGACGGTGTACCAGACTACGAATGGGCCGAAGGCTCCATGAAAACTGAGCGGTCGCGGACGCTGGCGGCGCATTTGTTACTGCTGGCGGTGGTGCTGGTTTGGGGAGTGACGTTTTCGCTGGTGAAGTCGGCGCTGACGGCGACGACGCCGCTGATGTTCAACCTGGTCCGCATGACGCTGGCGTTTGCGGTGCTGGCGGTGGTGAACTGGCGCAGCCTGCGCGGGCTGCGCGGAACGGACTTGAAGCTGGGAGCGGCGGCGGGGCTTTTTCTGGGACTGGGGTACCAGTTTCAGACCACGGGGCTGAAGTTCACGACGGCTTCGAAGGCTGCATTTCTTACCGGGCTGGTGGTGGTAATCGTTCCGCTGCTGAGCGCGATTCCCGGGGTTGCGTTGCCGGGGTCGTTACGGCCGACCTTCGATACCTACGCCGGAGCGGCGCTGGCGTTTGCGGGGCTGGTGCTGCTAACCACGCCGCCGGGAGCGGGATATGCGTTGTTCTCGGGGATTGGCCTGGGGGAGTGGCTGTGCCTGGGATGCGCGGTGGCGTTTGCGGCGCATCTGCTGATGCTGGCGCGAGCGGCTCCGCGGGTGTCGGCGAGAAGATTGGGGACGCTGCAGATTGGCTTTGCGGCGGTGGTGTTGCTGGTGACGCTCCCGCTGGGCGGGCGGACCTACTTCCACAGCACGCCGATGTTATGGATTGCCTTGGGCGTGACGGCGGTGCTGGCGACAGCGGCGGCGTTTACGATTCAGAGCTGGGCGCAACAGCGTCTGCCGGCTTCTCATACCGCGCTGATCTTCACCCTGGAGCCGGTGTTTGCCTGGCTGACTTCCCTGCTGTTCTTTGGCGAACAGCTGGGGCGGCGGGCGATGCTGGGGGCGGGACTGATCCTGGCCGGAATCCTGCTGGCGGAGCTGCGGCCAACTTCGCGCGGCAGGAGCCAACTCCTTCCTATCGCGGGCGCGTAATCTAGAAGATGCATACTGGGGAAGGCAGCGATTTGAGGACAGGGCCCGGACGATTTGGACGAAGCCACAGCGCGACCTTTCTTCGCCCATCGCGTCTATCAGGATGGCGAATGAAATACGCAAGCGGCGGATGGCAGAGAGCTTACAGGAGCCGGACCGCGCAGGCGTAGACATTAGGCGATATCAGAAGACACTCAAACGCAATCACGAGGATAAATACAACAATGGACTTATCGAATCGATTCGGGCAGGACTGGCGGGAGAAGATCCGCGGCGGACGCCTGGTGACCACTTTTACGATACTTGGAACACTTTCTGCCTGCGTTCTGGCCGGGTCGCTGCTGACCGGCCGCGTCAGTGCCAAGCAAGCCGTTGATAGCAGCGATGCCAAGCCGCTGCAGATTCCGAGTCCAGTGACGCTATCGAATGGCTTCTCGGCCATTGCGAAGCAGGTGGGGCCTGCGGTGGTGAACATCAACACCGAGACGCTGCCGAAGGAGACCGCCGCTCCCGGGCAGCAAGGCCCGATGGGCCGGAACCCGGGCGGCCAAGCTCCAGGTGGCCAGGGCGACCAGGGCATGCAGGACTTCTTCAACCACTTCTTCGGGGGTGTACCGGGCGGAGGCGGCCAGGAAGAAACGGGTCCTAGCCGGGCGTTGGGTTCGGGCTTTATCGTGGACCCGCGCGGCTACATCATCACCAATAACCATGTGATCGACAAGGCGGACCGTATTTATGTGAAGCTGTCGACAGACTCTGAGGATTCGACCGATCCGGGCCGGCTGGCGACGGTGGTGGGCGTGGACAAAGAGACCGACATTGCGGTGATCAAGATCAAGACGGAGACTCCCCTGCCGACGGTGAAGCTGGGCAACTCGGATAGCGCGCAGGTGGGCGACTGGGTGCTGGCCATCGGCGAGCCGTTTGGTCTGTCGGAAACGGTTTCGGCGGGCATCATCTCGGCACGCAACCGGTCGATTGATGAGGGCGGCGATGCCAATGGCGTAGCCAAGAACGAGTTCCAGAAGTTCATCCAGACCGACGCTGCGATCAATCCGGGCAACTCCGGTGGACCGCTGGTGGATATGCAGGGCGAGGTGATTGGCATGAACACCGCCATCTTCACGCAGTCGGCCGGCAATGAGGGCATCGGGTTTGCGATGCCGTCGAACATCATCATCGGCATTTACAACCAGTTGATTGGGCCAGATCACAAGGTGGTCCGCGGTTCGATCGGCATTCAGTTCCAGGCGGCCATGTCGTCGGCGGTGGCAAAGGTCTACGGCTTCCCGACTGGCGGCGTAATGGTGAGCGAAGTGGTTCCGGGCGGCCCGGCGGCGAAGGCGGGCATCCAGCCACAGGACATCATCGTGTCCGTGGACGGAAAGCAGATCAAGAATGGCGATGAGCTGATTGGCATCGTCTCCATGAAGCATCCGGGATCGACGGTAAGCCTGGGCGTTCTCCGCGGAGGCAAGCAGATGACGATCACCTGCGGCATTTCGGATCGCTCCAAGCTCTACGAAAACCAGGGCAAGGCAGAGGACGACTCCAATGAGCCGGGACCGAGCGACGCCGGACAGACCAAGTTCGGCATTACGGTGCAGGCCGTTCCGCAGCAGATGCAGAGCCGTATGCACATCACCGGCGGGGTTGCGGTGATGAGCGTGAAGCCGGGCTCGTTCGCCGACTCCATCGGGCTGTACCAGGGCGCGGTGATCACGGAGATCAACCGCAAACCGGTGACGGACATCGCGAGCTACAACGCGATCGCGAGTTCGCTGAAGCCGGGCGACGATGTGGCGTTTGTAATCCGCAACCCGCAGCGTCCGAACAGCGGCGATTCGTTCGTCGGCGGAACGCTCCAGTAGACTGAAGACAGGAGGGTGGCGCGGACGATAACGTCTGCGCCACTTTTGTCTAGCACCTTATGGGTAAACTGAAAAGCATCAAATGTGATTACACTCACTTAGCAACCCATTGCATGAGAATTAACATTTGTTTAGGCTTATGGCACAATGCGGACGGATCGTGTCGCGCACTTGAGCTTAGACAGGCAAGACGGAGGTAAGCCGCACGATGCGCATTTCTATCACTAAAGTATTCCCGGCGGGGCTTCTATTGCTGGCGGTCTCTGCATTTGCATCCGTTCATCCCAAGGCTGGCTCGTCCAAAAAGCACTATAGCGCGAGCGTGAAGGAAGCCTCGATTAAGCACAGCAAGGGTTCCCATCTGCGGACGGCGCATGAGAAGGCGCCGATGGAGATGCCCTCCGAGCGCGCAACGCAGATTCAGTCGGCACTGATCAAGCAGGGGTATCTGGCCGGCGAGCCCACCGGCCGGTGGGACGACCAGTCCGTCTCTGCCATGCAGAAGCTGCAGGGCGATAACGGCTGGCAGACCAAGATTACGCCGGACTCGCGAGCACTGATTAAGCTGGGCCTCGGACCAACGGATCCGACCGCGGCGCCTGTGCCCGGTGCGGATGTTGCCGGCGAGGGTGGCAAGAGCTCTGCGCAGGACCTGGTGCGGACGCAGCCGCAGCCGTAAACCCATCGGCTATGCTTGAAGGATGAAGACGCTCTGTTGGCCCTCGCTGCTTCCTGCGGCGCTGAGTAGTCTGGCCATGGGTGCACTGGCCCTGGGTGTGCTGGCTGCACCGGTCGCAGCGCGTGCCATCGAGATCAAAGTCTCTGCCCAGGCGCTGGAGCGCACCCTCAATACTCAACTCTTCAATGGCGCGGATGGACGCTATTATTTTCGCGGCAATGCGACCTCGCCTTGCTATGCGTATGCACAGCAACCGAAGGTCAGCTTCAAGGACGAGCGCATCGTCATTCATGTGAAGACGCATGCAAAGTTGGGCGGGACGGTGGGTGGGACCTGTCTTGGGGTGGGGCTGAATACCGAGGCGGATGTGTCGGTAATCCCGGATGCGCAGGGCGAATCGATTGGCTTCCGCGATCCGAATCTTGATCGTCTGAGCGAGTCCCGGGAGCTGAACTTTCTGCTGGTTCCCTTCCTCAGCAAGAAACTGCCGCAGCAGATGCGGATCAATGCGGCGTAGTTGATTCGGCAGCTGCTGGTGAAGTCGGCCGAAGCGAGGGGGTATGACGTGAAGCTCGATAACCTGAAGGTTCACTCGATGCAGGTGAGCGGGGATGCGCTGGTGGTGGACTTTGATGGGGATCTGTCGGTGCATTGAATTGTTAGTTGTTAGTTGCCAGTTTGCGCTCAACTAAGAACTGAGAACTAACAACTGACACCGTTCTACCGCCAGCTTACGGCGAGGTGCCAGCGGTGACCGCGCTGGGCGGATTTGCGCAGAACCTCTTCGTACTCGCGCAGTTCGGTGAGGATCTCGGGGCCTTCGCTCCCGAACTGGTGGGGATCGTCGTCCAGCGCGGTGATGAGCGTTTGGAGCGTGCGGAGACCGTCTTCGGGGCGATACCACTGCGGGGGTGGAAGACGATTGAGCAGGTCGGGATTGCCGCCGCCTTCCTGGATGAGGAGGGCCATGGAATTTTGGTCGGCGGAGAAGAATTCGAGCAGCGGTTTGACACCCAGTTGGAGGGCAAGCTTTTCGATGGCGCTCTCGTAACGCGCGAGCGTGCGGCCGTTCACGTAAATGTTGTAGCCAGGGTCTTCGCCCTCGACCACGATATACATCGAGGCTGCCATGGGGTTGAGTGTAGCGCCGCGAGGGTTGTGGATTGAAGACTTGGGCGCGGCGAACCTAGATGGGTTCGGGGGATGCGGCGGCAGGTCTTCCTAAACGGGAAGCGTGGGGACGCGGGACGTCTCGGAGACAGACTCGTGGCCCGGCGGCAGGAGAAGATAGACGCCGGCAACGATCAACAGGATGAGGCCCGTAAACCAGTGAGCGGTCAGCCTGGGGCGCACGAGAACGATTCCCTCCAGGATGATCAGCAACGGAACCCAGGTGAACTGCGAGGACCACCGCGTAGCGCCAAGCCGGGAGAGAGTGGCGATGCCGAGCAGGGCGACGATGCCGTCGCAGGCCATCGCGAGGAGGGAAAAAGTAGGACGCGCGCCAGTGAGACGGCTGGCTAACAGCGCGACGGCAAAGAGGACGCAGGCGCCGAGGAGCGCTGTGGTGATGCGCGTCGGGGCCTGCGGATGCGCGGTGCAAAAGAGTACGGCGCCCAGGCCGGTGAACACGGGAGCAAGAAGCAGGACGAGATCCGTGCGGATGTCTCCGAGGTTGGGCTGGGCGAGCACAAGAAGTAAGCCCGAGACAGCCGCGAGGGCTGGCCAGATGAAGCCGGCGATGCCGTCGGAGCTCTCGGTGCCAAAAGCGGTGGAGGCGATGGCGATGATGATGGGGGTGAGCGCGAGGGCGATGGTGAGGGCGCTGGAGTCGAGTTCGCGGCCGGGAAGCAGAAGGCCGATGGCGGGGCCGCCGAAGAGCATGGCACCGGCAACGAACCAGCGGAGCGTGGCCGCGCGCGAAGGCTTGGGCGGGGGAGCCGCTGGTGGTTGCTTGGGGAGACGCAAGGCGAAGGCTAGAAGTGTTGCCCAGGCGCAGCCGAAGGTCTGCGAGGTGAGCGTCGACTCGGCGTCTGGGCGCGCGGCGGAGACTGCCCAGCGGCTGGCTCCTACGAGAAGCAGCAGAACAAAGGGCCACCAGCGCTGTGCGTTCGTTTGGCTGGGCGTGTTCAGGCGACGTCCCCTTCCCTTGCTACAAGGCTAGACGTTTGAGGAGGCCTGGGGGATTCGCAAAGACAGAGAAGCCGCGCTGAGGGCGCGGCTTCTCTGTTGGATCAACGGTTGAGGGAAAGGCTAGCTGTTGCCACCCTGCGGGGCGGGAGCGGCGGTGCCGGGACGACGGCCGCGACGGCGGCGTCCGCGACGGGCGCCTGCGGGACGTGCTCCACCAGCAGGAACCGCGGAACCATCTGCCGGTGCTCCTTCGGTTGCCTCTACCTCTTCGCCACCCTCGTCATCGCCTTCGAACTCGTCACCGTCGTCCTCGAAGTCGTCTCCGCCTTCCAGAACGATGGTGCTCTCATGCTTGGGCTGCTCGGCCGCGGGTGCTGCGGGACGCTCAGTGCGCTCGGGGCGCGGGGAACGCTCGCCACGATCGCGATCGCGGTCGCGATCACGACCCCCACGATCGCCGCGGTCAGAACGCTCGGAACGTTCACCGCGCTCAGACCGCTCGCCACCGCCCGATGGATCGGGAGCCGGTGGGAGGCCGAGTTTCTCGCGCTGCTCCCGGAGAACCGCTTTGCGGGAGAGCTTGATGCGGTTACCCTCGATGGAGAGCACCTTCACCAGTATCTGATCGCCTTCACGGAGCTCGTCTTTGACTTCCTTCACGCGGTGCTCTGCGATCTCGGAGACGTGGAGGAGGCCGTCGGTGCCGGGGAAGATTTCGACAAAGGCGCCAAACTCTGCCAGACGAACGACCTTGCCGAGGTAGGTCTTCCCTACTTCAGGCACAGCCGTAATGTCCGAGATCATCTGGATGGCCTTGGCCAGACCTTCTGCGTCGGACGAGGCCACGTTGACTCGGCCCGTGTCGTCTACATCGATCTTGACGCCGGTGGCATCGACGATGCCGCGAATCACCTTGCCGCCAGGTCCGATGAGGTCGCGGATCTTGTCGGTGGGGATCTGGATGGTGTGGATGCGGGGAGCGAAGGCGCTCTTCTCTTCAGCAGCCTTGGAGATGACAGCGTCCATCGTGTCGAGGAGGAAGAGGCGGCCGCGGCGTGCCTGCTCGAGGGCTTCCCGCATGATCTGGGTGGTGATGCCCATGATCTTGATGTCCATCTGCAGGGCGGTGATGCCGTTGCGAGTTCCGGCGACCTTGAAGTCCATGTCGCCGTAGTGATCTTCTGCGCCTGCGATGTCGGTGAGGACGGCGTACTTGTCGCCTTCCTTGACCAGGCCCATGGCGACGCCGGCTACCGATCCCTTGAGAGGAATGCCAGCCTGCATCAGCGAGAGGGACGCGCCGCAGACGGTCGCCATCGAGCTCGAGCCGTTGGACTCGAGAATGTCGGAGACGACGCGGAGGGTGTAGGGGGACTCGTCCTCACCAGGGAGGACGGCCTCGATGGCGCGCCAGGCGAGGGCGCCGTGGCCGATCTCGCGACGGCCTACGCCGGTCATACGTCCAACCTCACCAACGGAGAACGGCGGGAAGTTATAGTGCAACATGAACTTCCGTTTTTGCTCGCCTTCGTAGCTTTCCATACGCTGTGCGTCGTCCGTGGTGCCGAGGGTGGCGCTTACCAGCGCCTGGGTTTCGCCGCGAGTGAAGAGGGCCGAACCGTGCACGCGGGGGAGAACGCCGGTCTCGATCGTGATCGCGCGGATCTCGTCGAAGGCGCGGTGATCGGGGCGGATGCGGTCGTTGAGAACCTGCTCGCGGAAGATGGTCTCGCGCAGGCCTTCGAAGTACTTCGAAAGCTTCTTGGCAGCTGCGGGATCGTCGGCGGGAAGTTCCTTCTTGAGCTCGTCCTTGATCTCCTTGACCTTGGCGTAGCTCTCGAACTTGGGGTTCTTCTTGGTGTCGAGCGCGTCCTTGAGACGGTCGCCGACCTTGGCCTTGAGGGCTGCGGCGTAGGCCTCGTCGTTCTCGAGAGGCGTGACTCCCCGCTTGGTTTTGCCCGCGAGTGAGACGAGGTGCTCGATGCCGGCAACAATCTTCTTGATCTCTTCGTGGGCGAACTCGATCGCGCCGACGACAACCTCTTCGGGGATCTCCTTGGCGCCGGACTCGACCATCACGATGCCGTCCTTGGTGCCGACAACCATAATGTTCAGCTTGCTGACGAGGCGCTCGGAGTAGGTGGGATTGACGATGTATTTCTCGTCAATGTATCCAACGCGCACAGCACCTACAGGTCCGTGGAAGGGGATGTCCGAGAGCGCGAGAGCGCAGCTGGCGCCGTTGATGCCGAGCACGTCGGGATCATTTTCCTTGTCGGCCGAGTAGACGAACGCGACCACCTGGGTCTCGTTGCGGAAGGCTTCCGGGAAGAGCGGGCGGATGGGGCGATCGATCTGGCGCGAGGTGAGGATTTCCTTCTCGCTGGGGCGGCCTTCGCGCTTGATGAAGCCGCCGGGGATGCGTCCACCGGCATAGGTGAACTCGCGATACTCCACGGTGAGGGGGAAGAAGTCGATGCCCTCTTTGGGGTCGGGCGAGGCTACGGCTGTGGCCAGCACGGCGTTGTCGCCGCTGGTGGTGAAGGCAGCGCCCGAGGCCTGCTTGGCGATGCGTCCTGTCTCGAATTTGATGTGCTTGCCACCGGCAAGCTCAACGGTTACGTCATGCTTCATAAACGTTCCTCTTTTTCTCTTTGTCTTTAAGCTCGTTGGATCGTCCTGCGCCCGCTGCTCGATGCGTGGCGCTATGACGAAAGCCCCGCCGAAGCTGCTTCGGTCGGGGCGTTAGATTTTCCTGGCTTGGATACAGGAGAGGGCTGGGACCTGCGCGATGAAGCGCCGCGATGTGCGTCGAGTCGAGCGGCGTAGATAGAAGTAACTACCGTCACTTCCATCCCGTCGATGGCTTTGCGCAGATTCAATCTTCAACCACTCCTGGTGGGGCCGCCGAGGCACAATAGGACCGCAGCAGCACGGAATAGGCTACTTGCGGATACCCAGTTTGCCGATGACGTCACGGTAGCGGTCGGAGTCCGTCTTCTTGAGGTAGTCCAGAAGGCGGCGGCGCTTGCTCACCAGCATCAAGAGACCACGGCGCGAGCCATGATCCTTCTTGTGGGTTTTGAAGTGCTCGGTCAGCTCGCCAATACGCTCGCTGAGGATCGCAATCTGCACCTCAGGACTGCCAGTGTCCGAGTCATGCGTGCGGAACTTGGTAATAATGTCTGATTTCTTCGCTGTTGCCAACACGGCGGGTCTTACTCCTGATTCTCTATGCTCTAGTCCACTTCACGTAGTGTCCACTTAAAAGATACCATGCGGAGGGCCGAAAATGGCCTCCGCATGGCGTGATTTGTACGGGGATTGTCTTGATTTTACTTGGCAATGTGCGACTTGAGGAACTCGAGCGCACGCTGGTGGGCAAGCTTGGAGGCGGCGGGCACATAACTGGCGCGCGCTTCGTTGGCAAAAGCGTGCCCTGCGCCCTCGTAGAGGAAGATCTCAACGTCGGGATGCGCGCTGCGGACGGCGTCGATCTGGTCCTTGCCGATGTGGTCATCGTCGGCGCCAAAGTGCAGCTGTACCGGGCACGTGGGTTGCTCGGCCGCGACCTTGCCAATGCCGCCGGCGTAGAAGCCGACTGCGGCTTTGAGGTTCATCTTCAGGGCCTTGGCGCGGGTGGCGCTGAGCCAGGTAAGCAGGCCGCCGTAGCAGAATCCAATGACGCCAGTACCCTTGCCTGTACCCGCGACGTGCGCAGCAGCGGCGGCTACGTCGAGCAGCTGGGTATCCGGGTTCAGCTTTGCGTAGAGCTCGTAGGCCTTCTTCAGGTCATCGCCCGTGTACCCCAGTTCCAGCCCCTTTTCGAAGCGATCGAACAGGGCCGGCGCAACGGCGACAAAGCCGTTCCTGGCGTAGTCGTCTGCCACCGACCGGATCGACCCATTGACGCCAAAGATCTCCTGAATCACCACCACGGCGCCCAGCGGCTGGCCCTCCGGCTTGGCTACATACGCGCTTAACTCGTGGCCGTCGGCCGCCTTCAGCTTTACCCATTCACTCATACTTACTTTCCTCCGAACCATCAGATGCTCGATCGGCTACAGACGTCGCAGAGTCTGCAACCGGATGACAGGAAGGATGACGTTGCAAGGAGTGGCAGAGACGCGATTGCAGCCAAGCTCTTTGGAGAATTCCCGTTAAAGTTTTGGGGGACGATTTGCGGCTATATGGTCGATCAGCTTTTGCGCGAGATCCGCGGCTGAGACATGGTAGCGGCCCGCAGCGATGGCAGTTCGGATCCGGTCGATATGCTCCATGCGGGGGTCCGCTGCGGCGGCGGGAGGCTGTTCAGCCCCGGCGGCGCGCCTGCGAATCGAGCGGATTTGGTCGATGGAGGACATCCTGGCTGCCGCGTCGGGGCGCGGCATCTCCTCGCAGCGTACGGTATGGTCAAACAACGGTCGGAATGTCCGCAATCTGTTCAATGAGACCATCCTCAGGATGTCTATCGGCAGATGAGGAGAAACGATTAGGGCTGTCTCACAATTAATTTAGCAGTCGGTCTGCGTGCTGCGCATGCGCCGTGCCGCCGTTGGCTTCTGTGTCTTCTGCATGCCGTGCAGGCTGGCGCGAAGCCGAACCACGGCCGCGGAGTGGATCTGCGAGACGCGTGACTCCACCACCCCCAGGGTGAGGCCGATCTCCTTCATGGTCAGCTCTTCATAGTAGTAGAGGGTGAGAACCATGCGCTCTTTCTCGGGCAGTTCCTCGATGGCGTCAATCAACAGCTGCCGCATCTCTCCCTGGAGACAACGGAAGAGCGGGTCGTCCTCAGGCGACCCTGCAATATAGGCGAGCTGGTCTTCGCCGGAGTCGTCGTTGTGTTCCAGGTTGAGACTGCCGATCTCGAGCCCCTTGAGCTGTCCAAGCAATAGCTGGTAGTCGTGGATGCCAAGATTCAACTCGCGAGCGATCTCCGTCTCGGTGGGCGTGCGCCGCAGGTTGCGGGTCATGGTCTGAATAGCCTCCTGCACGGCGCGCCCCTTGCGGCGAAGCTCGCGCGGACTCCAGTCCAGAACCCGCAGCGAATCCAGGATGGCACCGCGGATGCGGAACTGTGCGTAACTCTTGAACTGCACCTGCTTGGTATGGTCGAACTTGTTGAAGGCATCGATCAGGCCAACCATCCCGGACGAGATCAGGTCGTCCAGCTCTACATGCTGCGGCAGGCGCTCATGAATCCTGTGAGCGATGTAACGGACCGAGGGGAGGTGCTCCAGCAGCAGCTGATCGCGCTCCGGGCCCTCCAGCCGGCTGACCGCCGGACGCTTTGGCTTGTCTGAAGGCCTGGCAGATCCACTGCGAGGAATGCGCGACGCCTCCGCGCTGGACAGTGCGGGTTCGGTCGCAGCCCAAAGGACCGGATGGTTGACAGGAAAGGTCGTCGTCGGGTGTTGTGCGTTCCGGTTCGTGGGCATTGCATCCTCGCCATTGGTTCACCGCTCAATCGTTCTGTGTCGGCACTGTTGGTAAAGGCACGAGGGCAGCCAAACTTCGGTGTAGTTTTCTGAGAGAAGACAAAGAATTGAGCTTGCCGCAGGGCAAAAAAGTGGCCCTCCGAGGAGGGCCATGCTGGAGAACTTTGCGTGAAAGAGGGATCAGCCTCTGGGTGCGCGACGCAGACGGATGTCTTCCGCGCGAAGGGTGGGAGAGTCCACCGCCAGGATCGAAGCACGCTCGAGAACGTGCGCCAACTCGCGGACGTTGCCAGGCCAGTCATGGGTGCAGAGCTTGTCCAGCGCCCCGGCCGACAGGCTCTTACGGGGCGAGTTTCTGCCCATGAGCGCAAGGAAATGCTCGCTCAGTGCGGCGATATCGTCGAGCCGTTCGCGCAGCGGCGGAATCTCCATGGGAAAGACCGCGAGCCGATGATAGAGATCCAGACGAAAGTCACCCGCAGTCGCTCTTGCTTCGAGATCCTGATGCGTAGCCGCGATCACACGCACGTTCACGCGCACGACCTCATTGTCCCCGACGCGCTGGATCTCGCCGTTCTCGAGAAACCGCAGCATCTTGGCCTGCAGTCCGAGGGGCATCTCGCCGATCTCGTCGAGAAAGAGGGTCCCGCCATGCGCTGCTTCGATGCGGCCGGTGCGCGACTGGACAGCACCGGTGAAGGCTCCGCGGGTGTGGCCGAAGAGCTCGGCCTCGAGCAGGGCTTCGGGAATGGCGGCGCAGTTGAGCACCACGAACGGCTTGGCAGAGCGCGGGCTCAGATGATGCACTGCCTGGGCGACCACCTCTTTGCCGGTCCCTGTTTCGCCCTCGATCAGCACCGTTGCGGTGTGTGGCGCGACCAGGCGGATGGTGCGTGCCAGATCCAGCATGAGGTCGCTCTCACCAACAAGACCTTCGATAGCTACCGAGGCCGATGGATTGCTGAACGTCCGAGGGATCTCGATGCCCCTTGGCGTTGTCGAGGATACGGGCCGCGACAGAACCGAGGATTTGCCGGGGCGGACTTCAGCGACGGCGCGCATCCTGACTGCCGTAACCGCATCTTCCGTCGAGGGGATAGGGTCTGGTGCGCAGGTGTCGCGATGCGGGGTTCCCAACGCCTCGCGCAC
Source organism: Acidobacteriaceae bacterium (assembly GCA_035482415.1). Lineage (GTDB taxonomy): Bacteria > Acidobacteriota > Terriglobia > Terriglobales > Acidobacteriaceae > Granulicella. The sequence continues at coordinate 28,955 of DATHQT010000064.1, forward strand.
CGCGTGGAGCAGCTCGTGGCGGCGCGGACTCCTTGTCCCACGTGCCATGGGGTTCCCATCGATTCGCAGCAACTCCATGGAGGGATAGAGCGTACCGATCTGCTCGGCGAGCTCCATGACTTCGAGGTCGGGGAGCCAGTGGTCCAGCAACAGGGCCTCGGTTGGCCGCCCTTCCAGCTGGGCGATCGCCTCCGCGCCGCCGTGGGCCTCGCGTACATCCCAGCGCAGACCACTCAGGCTGTTCCGCAGCCGCTGCCGCAGCGATGCGTCCGCGCTGGCCAGGAGTACGCTTCTATCGAATGCCATGTTTGCCGTTGCCATTGTGATCTCCGTTGTGACTTTCTACAAACTGCCCTTTAGCGCTGCGCCTGTTCTTCCATCTCCACTAACCGTTGCCGCATATGGGCGATGATGCGGAACATGCGGCGCGTCTCTTCGAGTCCTCCCTTGACTGCTTCCTCAAGGGCCTCCGGATTCCCGAGCATTCTGCCCATCTCGAGCCGGCACTGCAGAGCCGTGAGCGGTTGGCAAAGGTCGTGGAGCTCCAAGTTGCTCTGCTCCAAATCGATAGATTCGCGCGAAAGTGGCATGACGTTGGTCCTAGGCTCTGCAAGCCAGCTCAACGGCTGCCTGCGACTGCTGCTGAACGAGAGGCGTCTCAAGTCTTGGGATGCCGCGTCTGTCGCGCATGCGATACCCTGATCCGCGCACCGTTTCGATGACGGAGGTCCATACATGGTCGTCGGGGTGAGCGGCGCCAAGCTTCTTGCGCAGATAGGTGATGTAGACGTCGACAACGTTGGTTCCTGCCTCGGGCGTGGAGTGCCATACACCAGTCAACAGCTCGGCGCGCGAGCAGCAGGTTCCGCGACGCAACATCAAAAACTCGAGGAGAGCGAACTCCTTGGTGGTGAGTTCAACGCCCGTGCCCTCACAGGAGACGGTCCGGTCCATCCGGTTCAGCGTCACGCCGCCAAAACGCAGCATGGGATCGGCAAAGCGGTCGCGGCGGCGCAGGAGAGCACGGCAGCGCGCCATCAGTTCATGGAGGCTGAAGGGTTTGAGCACAAAGTCATCCGCGCCCAGATCCAGACAGCGCACACGCTCCTGGACGTCGCTGCGGCCGGTGAGCACCAGCACCAGCGAGCCAGGAAGCTCTCTGCGCAGGGTCTCGAGCACCTCCACCCCATCGCGGCAGGGCAGACCCAGGTCCAGCACGACCAGGTCGGGTTCCTGCTCCGCCGCCATCTCCAGAGCCGCGTCTCCGTCGCCTGCCCTGTCCACCTCATGCCCCTGGAGCATGAGACCCTTCTGCAGAAACATTGCAAGGGCTGGATCGTCTTCCACTATGAGAATGCGCATCGCTTTTGTTCCTCGAATCCTTCGCCGCTGGCTGAGAGTTTCATCAGACTTCCGCATCTCTCTCACGCATCGCGTACTACCACCATCCACTGCTGGAACCCACAAGACAACGAATTCCTAGCCCGATCTAATGATTTGTCCTCCCGATGCGGAACGGAATGTTGAGGTTCCATTTTGGGTCTGGGATGATTGGCGGGCCGTTCGGGAGACGCTTTCCGACGCGGCGCTGGATGGATTCCGCTCGGCCGGCAACGACGCGGGACTGGAATCCAGGGCGCGGTCTGCCGATGGGCTGATACGTGCACCTGAAGAGGTAAGGCAAATGCCTCTCTCCAGCCGTCAGAGTGCAAGGACGTGACACTTCGGCACGCATTCACGGACGGGGACGCGTTCGCCGATGAATAGACAAGGCAGATATGGCTCTGGATAAAAATACCTTTGTGGGTATAGCCCTCGCGGTTGCTGGCATCGGTATCGGGACCGTGCTCGAGGGAGGCGCGCTGCGGCAGTTGCTGCAGCCGACCGCGGCCTTGATTGTGCTCGGAGGCACGCTGGGTGCTGTGCTGGTTCAGTTCCCTTTCCCGGTGGTGGCGCAGGCCTTCGTGCAACTTAAGAACGTCTTTCTGCGTTCGGGACCGGCGCCGGACGCCCTGGTCGAACATCTGCTGCGCTTTGCGTACAAAGCACGGCGGGAAGGCCTTCTGTCGCTGGATGCGGAGCTGAACAAAGTGGACGACCCATTCCTCAAGGACAGCCTGATGCTGGCGATCGACGGCGTGAAGGCTGCCGACCTGCGCAAGATGATGGAGTTGCAGCTGGATTATGAGGGGGAGAAAGATGAGCGAATTCCCAAGGTGTTCGACGCCGCTGGCGGATTCGCTCCCACCTTCGGAATTGTTGGAGCCGTGCTCGGGCTGATCCAGGTGATGCAGCGGCTGCAGAACATCAACGAGGTGGGCAAAGGCATAGCGGTTGCGTTTGTCGCAACCATCTACGGCGTTGGCTCGGCAAACCTGTTCTTCCTTCCCTGCGCAGGGAAGCTGAGGATTCGACTGCGCGAGAAGCAAGTCATTCAAGAGATGATGCTGGAAGCAGTTCTGGCCATCGTCGAGGGCGTCAATCCGCGGGCACTCGAACTGCGCTTGAACAGTTTCGCAACCACGCCGCCCAAGCGATGGCTGGAGAGGGTGGCTGTGCCATGAGGCGGCGACGGCAAGTGGAGGAGTCTACGAGTCAGAGCCGATGGATGGTGTCCTATGCGGATTTCATGACGGTGCTGTTCGCATTCTTCGTTGTCTTGTTTGCCTCGGCCTACAAGGAGAATCGCTCGATCAAGAAAGTATCGAACGCCATCCACTATGGCTTTGTGGATCTGGAATCTTTCTCGAGCACGGCTAACGACGCCGGCGCCGTGCACGCTCAAGCTCTAACGAATCGGTTGGCCTCGATCCATTCGATCGAGGACTCCAAGACGGGGAAGAGCGATGAGACGACTGCAACAGGAATCGACATCGAAGCGTTGCGCCGGCAGCTGGAGGCCGCGATCGGCCGGGAGCTCAAAGATGGGCAAGTGACCATGAGCGTCACTCCAGAGGGGTTTGTCATCAGCCTCAAGGATCTTGGGTTTTTCGATAGCGGGCAGGCGGTCCTGCGGCCAGGGGCTGCCGACAAGATCGAGCGAATTGCCAAGGTCCTGGCTCAACACGGGTTCTATCTGCGGGTGGAAGGACATTCGGACAACCAGCCGATTCATACCGCTCAATTCGATTCGAACTGGGAGCTGTCGACCGCCCGCGCCATGGCGGTTCTGACGCTCCTGATCAACCAGTCAGGGTTAGATCCAGACAGGATCTCGCTGGCCGGATATGGTCAGTATCGGCCGATCGCCGACAATGCAACGTCCGACGGACGAAAGATGAATCGGCGCGTCGACCTGGTGGTGGTGGGTGGAGTTAAGCCGCAGCAGCCGCAATAAGCTCGAACCAGCTTTTCGATTATGTACATCGCGACGTTTGGATGCTTGTCGGGCATCGTTGTACTAGAAGTCGCATCTTCACTTGCCGATAGAGGAGCGACACGCGATTTCACTTGCCTGCGGCTTCGCTGCAGGTGCAGGTAAAAGACCATTCGCAATCAACGCCAACGGCTGTAAGGGGCGCAGGCTATATGTTTTCGATCATTGGAATTGTCGTCGCCCTGGGCGCGATCCTGGCTGGGTTCCTGATGGAGAAGGGGCCGCTGGCTGTGCTGATGCAGCCCTCGGAGTTCATCATTATCGCCGGTGCCGGCCTGGGAACGCTGATCGCTGCCAACCAGCTGCATATTCTCAAGGGCATTGTATCCAGCCTGATCGGCGTCCTGGGCGGCTCGAAGTTTTCCCAGCAGCGCTATCTGGACACACTCAGGATGATGTTTCACCTCTTCAATAAAGCTCGCAAGGAAGGAATGGTCGGCATCGAGGGGGACGTGGAAGAACCCGAAAAAAGCGGTTTGTTTTCCAAGTATCCGGTCTTTCTCAAGGACCATCACGCTCAATGCTTTGTGTGTGACACCATGCGGATGGCGATTACGGGAGGAGCTACGCCTTTTGATGTCGACCGAATGATGGAACTGGATCTGGAGGTGCATCATGCAGGAGCCACGCAGCCGTCGTCGGCGCTGAGCACCATGGCGGACGCGCTGCCGGGAATCGGCATCGTGGCAGCAGTGCTCGGCATTGTGATTGCGATGAGTTCTCTGGGCGGACCTCCTGAGGAGATTGGAAAGAAAGTTGCGGCAGCGCTGGTAGGAACGTTCCTCGGCATTCTGATGTGTTATGGAGTGGTTGGACCGGTGGCTGCGAGCATGTTGAAGCTGGTCGACGACGAGTCGGCTTACTATCACGTGCTGCGCGTGGTGATGCTGTCGTTCATCAAGGGGATGTCTCCGATTCTTGCCATTGAAATGGCCCGGCGAGCGATTCCAGAACACGTCCGCCCCAGCTTTCAAGAGGTAGAGAAGGCTTGCCGTCGCAAGGATGAGCCAGTCGCGGTAGCAGCGGCGGCCTAGCTGCCCAGGAAAGGAGTGACATTGTGGCAGAGACACCGGAGATCATCATTATCAACAAGAAGTCGGGCCACGGGGGGCATCATGGGGGTGCCTGGAAGGTGGCGTACGCCGACTTCGTGACAGGCATGATGGCGCTGTTCATCGTGCTTTGGCTGATGAATGCCAGCAAGCCCATTCAGACAGCGGTGGGTGGGTATTTCAAGGATCCGCATGGAACGACCAAGATGACGGGGGTAGGGAAAGGGCCCGCTGGGGCACTCGCGCCGGTGCCCCTAAATGCACAGGACATGCAGAAACTGAAGGAAGAGATTACCAAGTCGATTCAGAGCATCGATCCAAACAACAAGCTCAAGAATCAGATTGAGATTACGATCACGCCGGAAGGGTTACGCATTGATTTGATGGAATCGGCGAAGGGAACGTTCTTTGAACTTGGCAACTCGGCGCCCACTCCCGCACTGAAGGAACTGCTCCAGGTTCTGTCGCCCGAACTGGGCAAGCTGCCCAACAAGATATCGATCGAAGGCCACACCGATGCGAAGCCCTATTCGGGAGACAAAGCGTACGACAATTGGGATCTCTCATGTGGAAGGGCCAACGAGGCGAGGCGAATCATGCAGGGGGAAGGGCTGGGAGCAAAGCAGATATCGCAAGTGCGTGGGTTTGCCGATCAGCGTCTGCGCCTGCCGCTGCACCCCGAGGATCCGTCCAATCGCAGGATATCGCTGATTGTTCAGTACCTGGTGACGGGCAACTCACCAGCGCCGCTTCCCCAGGGGCTTACGCTGTCGAACACAGTGAAGTCCTCCAGCTAGTGCTGCAGGGTGGGGCCGCCGAGAGAAGCATCGACCCTGGGCACAAGGGACAACGGATGGCGGCTGTGAGGAGCCGTCAGCCGGGCCAGAAGATGGACAACCGTGCTCTGCTCAGCGTGTGAGTCGCAGACAAATTCCAGCCCGCAGTGCATCGACCCGATCCGCGCAACCCGCGCTTTCAGTTCCACTGTCTGGTTCTGATAATGGAGGCGCACGATCCCCTCGCAGCCAGGTACGAGGTTGTCCTGGAGGTCGAGCCTCATCCCCTGGATGCCGATGTCGGTGCAGCGGCCTGCGACTGTCTTATTGGCGATGCAGAGCTGAGCAGGAAGGTCAACGGTGAACCGTGGGTTGCGAAACTCGAATCGATGCATACGTTGTACCTCCCGGTTGCAGGATGGCTCGATCATATGCCTTACACGCGATAGAGGGAGGCTCACGATTGTCTCATTGTGAAGCACTGCGGAAGAGCGCGATTGGAGCCTTGCTGGGCGGCAGCTCCTCGCGCATGATGAGCACGTCGCATGCGCAAGCTGGAACAACCGCCAGCAATCCTGTCGATGAGTAATCAACTCCCTGCTCGAGCTTCCTCCAAGAAAATGTTTTGGCGCTGTCTAGAATCCAGAAGGGAGATGCCGATAGCTTGCCTGTAACAATAACCACCTGCTCCAAGTAGCGATTCTGGACCCTTACGAAGACAAGACCGGTTCGGTGCAGGCGGAATTCGATATAAGGAGCAACATTCAAATGATTAGCGTACTCAATAACGTATCTTCCCTGGTTGCCGAGAATGCCCTCTCTGCCACACAGGCCAGCCTGCAGACCACTCTCCAGCAACTATCCACCGGCGTACGAATCAACTCTGGATCACAGGATCCGGCGGGCCTCTCGATCGCCAACGGTTTGGGAGCCAACATCGCAGCTCTTACCCAGTCCAGCCAGAATGCCTCCAATGGCGTTGGCCTGCTGCAGACGGCTGATGGCGCACTCTCGCAGGTCACCTCGCTGCTCAACCAGGCGGTGACGATTGCAACCGAAGCGGCAAACGGTGGTCTTACCGGCCCCCAGAGCACGGCTGCAGACAAACAGTTCCAGTCGATTCTTGCCGCAATTACCTCGATTGGTTCCACCACCAACTTCAATGGGACAGCGGTTTTCAGTGCGACTCCGCAGACCGTCTACACTGGCGATGGCACCTCCACCGACAACGTCACCACTTCGACGACAACCGGCGTTCTGTCGGCCGCGTCGCTGAACCTGGGCGGAGGCGATCTTGACACCTCCACAAATGCCGCACCGGTCGCAGCGAACACCGTGCTGACCAGTGGCTCCGTCACAACCATCAAGAACGGTGGCGTGACGCTGTTCAGCTCCACGGCTAGCGGCACCAGCACGGTCGGGGATCTGATGAACCAAATCAACGCCTCGGGCGTAGGAACGGCGACGTTGAACGCCAGCGGACAGCTCGCCATCACGGGCGTCACCACCGGCGACATAGTTGCGACCGGGGACACCAAACTCGGCGCTGCGACGGAGGGCACTGCTGTGAATTTCACGAACACTCCAGGGGCCAGTCTTGACCTCACGACAACTGCAGATGCCAAGACAGCGTTGGCGGCACTCACCGCGGCGGTGAGCACCGTAGCCCAGTCACGAGGCACGATTGGTGCGGCGGTAAACGTGCTCACGGCCGACGTCTCGGTTCAGAACACGGAAGTGCAGAACCTGACCAGCGCTCAGAATAACGTTCAGAACGCTGACATTGGGAAGACAGTTGCAAACATGACGCAGTACAACGTTCTGGAGCAGACCGGCATGGCAGCCATGTCGCAGTCCAACCAGGCTCAACAGGCAGTCCTGAAGCTTCTTCAGTAGAATCCTGATTCGGTAGAAACGGCGGCGTCCAGCGGATGCCGCCGTTTCCGCGTAGTACTGAAGTCGAATGGCATATCTGCCGATAGTGTGAGCGTGCCGCTCTAGTCCATACGCTCTCATCGAGTGAGGACTATCAACCATGAGGCAAGGAAGGCCTACCGTTTATGAGTTCATCCTCCCTATTAGGTTCGTTGCTTGGATCGTCCAATTCGACGACCGCCATCGATATCAGCTCCATCCTGCAAGCCGCAATGGGCGCATCGACGCCAGGGCTCGACGTAACCTCGGCAGTGAATTCCGCGGTAACGGCTGCCAAAGGTCCGGAGAATATCTGGAATGCGGAGATCACCACACTCCAGAGCCAGACCTCGGATTTGACAAATATTCAGACCGCTACGACCAACCTCGATAGCGATATGCAATCACTCAATAGCCTGAATGGCCCTTTGTCTGCGAGCACCGTCGCATCCTCCAACAGCAGCGTTGTGACGGCGACGGCAGCGCCTGGGACCGCTGCGGGTAATAACACGGTGGTGGTAAATAATCTTGCGAGCACCGCTTCTTTCTCTTCTACAGCTGTTGCCAACGCTACCACCACGGCTCTCCCGTTGGAGAGCTTCACCATTACCAACAGCAGCGGCAAGACAGCGACGATCACCACGGGAAGCGGGATCAAGACGTTGTCCGATCTGGAGACGGCCGTCAATAGTGCGGGGCTCGGGGTCACCGCAAGCATTATCACCGACGCCTCTGGCGCCCGGCTGGCGATTACAAGCAACACGTCCGGGAACACGGGGAACTTCACGCTGACGTCAACCGGCACAACGTTCGCCTTTGGTACAGGCGTCACCGGCAAAAACGCGTTGCTTACCGTAAACGGATTCAGCATTTCAAGCGCCACCAATACGGTAACCGGGGCGGTACCAGGACTGACCCTCAATCTGTTGAGCGCAAGTCCAGCAACCACCGTGAGCCTGACCGTGGGACCCGATACGGCTGCGGCCTCCACCGCCATCAACAAGTTTGTAACGGACTACAACACCGCCATCTCCGATCTCAATTCGGAATTCGCCAATGTTGCCGGATCTGGCCAGGGATCTCTGGCGCAGGATCCCGCGATACAGAATCTGCAGAGTACCCTCGAACAGGCAGTGGCCTATAGCGCTGCGCCAGCAGCCGGCAGCAGTACAACGACGGTGCAGAACCTCACATCGCTCGGTATCACAGTAGGTTCTGACGGCACCCTGAGTGTGAATAGCACCACCCTCAATAACGCGCTTCAAAATAACTTCGGTGACGTGCAGAACTTTTTTCAAGGCACCGCGCAGAATGGTTTTGCCGGCGTTTTGGATACCCAGCTCACAAGTTTCACCAACGCAGCGGACGGCGCATTCACTGTGGATCTGCAGAGCATCAAGACAGAGATCACGGGGCTGCAGACGAATATCACTAACTTCGAAGCCAACGTGATCGCTCCGCTGCAGACGAAGATGCAAAGCGATTTCAGCCAGGCTGAAATTCTGCTTCAGCAGCTGCCCCAGCAAATTAGGCAGATTAACACAGAACTAGGTCAGAACAACTCGTCGGGAAGCTAACCGGAGATCGCTATGCAGTCAACACAACTGGCTTACCGTAAGAGCGCCGCGGAAGGTGCGGGCGGATTCGGCTTGCTGATCGCGCTTTACGACACGCTCGCCGGCAATCTGCGCCGCGCAGCCGACGCCGAACGAGACAACCACCTGGAGAAGCGCTGCCTGGAAATAAATCATGCTCTACTGGTCGTCGGTTATCTCGAAGACGCTATCGAACAGGCCAGTGGAGGGGAGCTGACGCAGCAGCTGGTCAGCCTTTATTCGTCTCTGCGACGCAAATTGATTGAGGCCCAGGCAAAACGGTCGCCGCTGATTCTGGAACAGCAGATGGAACGGGTGTTGCGTCTCCGTGAAAGCTGGCAGACGATGGAACTCTCAGCGCCCGACGCTCCGAATATCCTTGCCGGAGCGATGGCTAACCGTGAACACGACGGGACGGCGGCGTACCAGCCATCCGGCTCCACGAGTTGGTCCGCATAGATCTTTGCGGAATTGCCCTTCGAGTTCTTTGGATAAATCTGCACATCGATCTCTCGATCGTTTGCGCCTTCTTCAGGGTGGCTGCAAACCCGCCCTTGCCGAAAACAACGCATCGACGGCGGGACGGCATGAGTTTTGCCGCGGGGACTGATCCAGGAACACGCTTACGGATGCGTCAGCCTGGGCCAACTTCACATGAAAATCACCCGGCGTAATCAGAATCTTCCCGGGCTCAACCGCGCACCCCTGGTACGCCTCGCAAGCTGGCAACTGGCACGTCGAGTTGAGGCCCTCTGCAAGCAACCGCGTGAAGAGAGGTGGCATGTGCTGCACAACAAGAATGGATAACTGAAAATCCGCTGGCAATCGCGGGAGAGTTTCTCCGAGCGCGGTTGGACTCCCGTGGACACTCCAATCACGACCACCTGGGGCCGCAACTTCTCCCGGTGTAACGGGAGTGTACTGCGTCCATTCAAAGATGCCATGGGAAGGCATAGCGTTTCAGGGCGCGCAGCAGTTCGATCTTCCGCTGACAGGCGGAAGAACCGCTTGATCTTGGGAATCATCTCTTCGCGCAAACGGATCATCGAGCGATCCAGCGAACCTCGTGCGATGCCTTAGCCACGTAATCATCCGCGCCAAGAGTCAAAGCCTCCAGCTTCTTCGCGCCGCCCCGTTCCGTGAGGGTGCTAAACACGATGATTCGCAGTTTGGGATACTCGCGACGGGCGCGGCGCGGCATCACTAGCCCGTCCATATCCGGCATCTCAATATCGAGCGTGATCACATCCGGATTGAGTTGCGGGATCCGTTGCAGTCCAATCGCACCATTCGAGGCTGTACCCACCGCGTGAAGCATGGAGTCCTGCACTCGTGCCTGCGCCACAAGCCGGCGAATGACCACGGAATCGTCTACCACCATTAGACGAACTCGTTCTCCAGGCTGCAGTAATCGCTGATGCACGACAGCCATGTCTACTCCATCGCTCCGGTGAGAATCCCGATGAGTTCGAGCTTCTCTTTGAGTATGTCTTTGATGAATGGCTTCATGACATATTCGTTCGCACCGGCGTCCAGGGCCGACACCATACGGCCCAGCTCGGTTTCGGTCGTGACCATGATGATCTTCAGTAACGATAGCTCCGGATTCTGACGCAATCGCTTGAGTAGATCCAGACCGTCCATCTCCGGCATGTCCCAGTCGGTCAACACCAGGCTCACCGATGTGCCTTCGGCATCAATGACAGCGAGGGCCTCCTTCCCGCCTGCAGCCTCACATACCTCGTATCCCAGCTCCGGCAATATCCTTTTGAGGATCGTTCGAATTGTCTTTGAATCATCGACCACGAGCGCTTTGGCCATCTGCGTCCACCTTCGTCCTTTGACATTGGCCCGGCGACTCACGTACCCAACCCCCAGGCTAATCTCAAATTATTGGTTCCTTCAGAACGTGAACTTTGATACGGATGCCTGCAGCCGTGCCGCCATTATCCCGGATGCTAGCTGGGAGCTGACAAATAGCTAAGCAATGTGTTGGGAAGAACCTTTGCTGTCGCCGCCAGCGCCGCACTGTTATCGGTCTCGGCCCGGGTTAGGTTCGTGGCAGCCGTCGCTAAATCCACGCCTACCAGGTTCGTCGCCTGCGACGCCAGGCTGACGGTCTCCTGCTGCAGAAACGTATCCTGCGAATTCAACTGGCCTTCCGCGTTCGCGTAAAAGGCCTGCTGCTTCCCGACGAAGGCAATGGCTGAACTTAGAGAGTTGGTCGCCGCCTCGATGCCAGATGTATTCCCACTTTGCAATGCCGTGACGAGTGCGTTCAAGGTGCCCAGCACGTTATTGCCCGGATCGGAAAAAACCTGGCTCCCAGGAAGATTGACCTGAACGCTCAGGCTATCCCCCACAACGACCGAGGTCTGGTCGGTGTTGCCGTTGTAGGTGTACCCAGTCGACGAGGAAGTGTCCGCAGTGTACGGGGTCGAACTTCCCGTTCCTCCAAACAGATATCCACCTGCCACCGATGTATTCGCCTGTGACACTACGGTCGACAACACTCCCTGCACCTGCGTAGCGATCGCCTGCAGATTCGAGGTCGTGTTGGTTCCGTTAGCGCCCTCCGTTCCGAGGGACACGGCTTGGGTGAGCGCCGTAACGATAGTACTCAGGACAGAACTTGCCGACTGTACGGAAGCCAGGACCGTGCTGATGTTCTTGGTGTATTGATCGACGTTCCCGGTCTCGATGGTATTTTGCACCATGGCCGCCGACGCAGCCGGATTGTCCGATGGAACGCTCACACTCCGGCCTGTGGCTACCTGTTGAAGCGCCGTGTTGAGCGTCGACTGGCTCTGTTGCAGATCAGCCAGAATAGTCGGAGTAATATTTGGATTAATTTGCATAGCAATCAGTAACTCTGCGTGGATCCCATGTCCAGGGTAACGGTATCAAGCTGTTGTATGGTGCTGACGATACGAGCGGCCGCCTGATACGCCGTTTGGAAGCGAATCAGATTCGCAGTCTCGTCATCGATGTTTACGCCCGAAACAGAGCTCTGCTGATTGGTCAGTTGAAGCAGGCTCTTACTCAGCGCCGAATATTGCGTGCTGACATTCGAAGCCGCATTGCCTACATCAAATACAAGGCTGGCGTAGGCATTGGCCGGCGTCTTCCCTGAGGTCGAGGTGAATTGTCCGAGTACCCCATCATTGGTCGATACCTGCAGCGTATCTCCCGCTGTCGTTGTCGAGATAACTGCGTAGCCGGCCGCGCTCACCGACAATCCGATGCCATTGCTCAATGTTCCCGCCGCCACCGCGGACGCGATAGCCGACTGCAGGCTGGCAATCGTGGACGATGCGCCGGCAGTGAAGGTGAAGGTTTGCCCAGTGGACGCGTCCGAGATCGACGTGACCGAGCCATTGGTCAATGCCGTGCCTGTTGCCAGAGGGATGGAAGGAGTGCCGCCTGCAGAACTCGCCGAGTTTGAGGGGAGAGCCTGGGTCAGCACCGCAGAGAGGTTCGCCACATTGCTGTTGCTGTTGCCGGTGCCCACCGAATTGATGGCGAGCATGGAGGGGTCGCTGATCGACACGGTCATCCCCGAAGCTGCCTCATTCGGATCCGTGGGAACCGCGAAGAAGTTCTGGCCTGGGTTGCCCTTTGAGTCGAGGCCTTGGGCCTGCGCGGAATTGAAACGACTGGAAAACTGGCTGGCCAGTGCATTCAGCTGCGAGAGCATTCCCGGAAGGGTTTGGTCGCGCATCTGAATCGCTCCCCCGAGTTGGCCTCCCTTCAACGTGGAGGTTATATTGGTCCCGTTGGAATCGAGCACTTGTTGGAACCCATCACTCCCGGTTGTGGTTTGGAGCTTAAAATTCTGATCTCCCATCACCAGCGGCGTTCCGTTGCCGGTCAGAATGGTATCCCCGGACTTACTCTGCGTTACCGAGATGCCGGTTAATCCGGATAGCTGCTGGACCGCCGCGTTGAGCTGGTCGTCCACCGCGCTCACATTCTGCCCCGAATTTGTTAGCTGCTCCATCTGCCCGTTCAACTGCGCGATCTGATGCGTGAGCGTGTTGATCTGCGCGACGGATGTCGTGACCAAGTCATTCGCAGACGATTGGGCGCTGGTCAAGCCATTCGCTGTGGTGTTGAACGCCTGGGCTAAATCCTGTCCCGCCGAGAGAACGCTTTGCTGCGTGGCGGTGCTTGCGGGGGTCGCAGAAAGCGCGGCCAGGCTGGTGGAGAACGCGGTCAGTGCGCTGGTGATGTCGGTTCCCGTGGTCGTGAAGTAGGTCTGAATCTGTTGCAGGCTCGCAGACTTCGTGTTGGCGCTGCTCTGGGCAGACGTTTGCTGCTGGATCTGCAGGTTGAGCAGTTCGTCCCGGACGCTCTGGATGCCGTCCATGGTCACACCACCGCCGGTGATGTCATTGCCCGACTGGTTGAGGGGGGCTTCACTCAGCTGCACCACCTCCTCGGTATATCCGGGGGTATTGACGTTTGAGATGTTGTTGCTGGTCGCGTCCAGCGCGGCCTGGGCGGCATCCAGCGCGTGCACTCCTATGTTGAGCGTTGCGTTGAGTCCACCCATGGCGTTACATCCGGCAGGACCAGGTCTGGTATTTCTGCCTGGGGCCGGAAGCCTCCTGAAAGTGTCCTTTGCCTGACCCCAAAAGCGAGGTCATTTGGGCGGCCGAGTGGCCGGAATACCCCAGCACCGCGTCGTAGACCCGATTCACGGCCTGCAGTTCCGCATGAGCGGTTACCAGGTCACTCGGTAACTCCTTATCGAGAGCTGGCTGCAAACACGCAGGCTGGGTATCGTTGAAAACCCAAAGCTGCCGTCGAAGGATTCTGAGCCGGACGGTCAGAACTTCCTGCTCGGCAAGGCTCTCCTCGAGATCTGAAAGCCCGTTGCAGGAGATCGCCTGCATGGCTCGCTCGAGTTCGCCAACGAGTGAATGCGCAGTCTCTAAATAATCCCGGGTCCGCCGGTCTCGATCGGTTGCATCCATGTCCGTCATCCTTCGCACTCTCCCTACCCGGCGCACCCTGAACCTCAGGCCGCCCCTCCCGGCTAGGAGGATTCACCCACCATCGCTGCGGCTACGCTTGACGGATCAACCTGATACTCGCCGTTGCTGATTGCCTGGCGAAGGTTGTCGACCCTCCCCTGCCGTACCTCAGGCGAGCTGAGAGCTGCGCTGACCAGCGAAGCCAGGGACGTTGTGTCCGACGTAAGCGTCGTTCGATCATCGCTTGAGATGCCGTGAGATTTTGCGGATGGGCTTGCGTCCGCCTTTACCCCTACCTGCTGCGAGCTCAGCTCACTCGAAAGCTGGCTGGCCGCCGAGTTAAACAGATCAATCCTCATAACACCTCCTAGACCGGTCGCTAGTCCTATCGGCAGATCCCCCGATAAGTTTAGCGAGCGTTTATTTTTTTCTTGCGGCGACGTCTGTTCCGGAAGGACTCGCGGGCGCTACCTGCGCGGAAGCACCCGCCTTTTCCCGGTCCGCGGCCGCATGCATGGCCTTGGCAATCATCTTTCCGATGCCCAGACCGCCGGAAGCCGCCATCGAAGTAGAAAGGGATTGAACGCCCAGGCTCATCATCTGCTCGCCGCCCGCGTCCCGATCCGTATCGCCACCCGGCACGCTCGCAAACGACTGCTGCGCCTCATTCAACCAAGTTCCCACGAGAATGGCTTCAAACTGCTGGGCGCTCTGATCGATCTTGGCGTCATCGGTCAGCGTCCTGGGCGTGGCTCCCTTTTGCGCCACGCGTGCCTCCTGCAATTGCAGGAGGTTTGTCGTCGCGGCGAGTGAACCAACGCTTGAACTCGTTCCCATCTACTGCACCTCCAATTCCGCTTGTAACCCGCCCTCAGCCTTAATGGCCTGAAGGATCGAAACGACGTCATGGGCCGTAAGGCCGATTGAGTGCAGCCCATTGACCAGTTCGTCCACGTTCGCGCCCTCTTCCAGCTTCATCGACTGTGCAGGACCGTCGTTTACGTTCACCGAGGTCTGCGGCACCAGGGCCGGAGGTCCGAACCCGCCTATGGGCTGAACAGGCGTATACGAAGTAACGACCTCGATCGAAAGACTGCCATGGATCACCGAGACCGGTGAGAGCTTGACGTCGCCACCCATCACGATCGTGCCTGTGCGCTCATTAATAAGGATCTTGGCCGGCGTGTGCACGCTGATCACCAGGTACTGGACCCGCGCGATCAGCAACGGGACTGACTGTTCGGAAGCGTCCGCCACATTGATGTCGACCCGGCTGCTGTCTACAGCAGCCGCCACCGGTTTGTGAAACGAAGCATTCACGGCATTTGCAATTTCTGTAGCCGTATTGAAATCAGGATTGCGCAATAACAGCGAAACCGTCTTGAAGCCTCTCAGATCCACCGCCGTGTCGCGTTCCACGATGCCACCGCCGGGAATCAAGCCCACGTTGGTGGGGTTTACCTGCTTGCCGTTTGATCCGATACCGGCAAAGTATCCGCCCATAATCAACGACCCCTGAGCTTCTGCATAGACCTTGCCGTCGGGACCGTGCAGGGCGCTCATCAGCAGAACTCCTCCCTCGAGGCTGTGGGCATCGCCGATCGAACCCACCGTAATATCAAGCTTCTCTCCAGGACGCGCGAAGGGCGGAAGGGTCGCGGTAATGAACACCGCTGCAACATTTTTTACGACCGAGGTGCTTGGAGGAATCAGAACACCCATCTTCTGCATGGCATTGGCCAGCGTCTGAACGGTGAAGATGGTCTGCTGCGAATCTCCAGTGCCGCGTAACCCTACCACCAGGCCATACCCTACCAGCGGGTTGTCTCGGACTCCGGCAATCGTGGTAATGTCTCGCACCAGCACTTGGCGATTGGGCCCTCCTGCTCGAGCGCCAGCCGGGCACATCCCCACAGCCAAAACAAAGAAGATTGCCAGGCTAAGCCGTGTCACCGAGTTGGTTGGTTGGGATGTCATGGTCTTCAAAACCCAACCAGCCAAAGAATCGCTTTCGTAATGGGGTTGAGCGGGCGGGTGCTGTCCGCGATGATCCCCCTGCCCTTCATCTCAATCTCGAGGTTGCTCAACTGCGTCGAAGAGACGACGTCGTTGGGACCAATATCTCCGGGGCGCACCAGGCCGCGCACCGTAACGTCTTCGTGCTGGTTATTCATGAAGATCTTTCGCTCTGCCTCGACCACCAGGTTTCCACTCGGCAGAACCTCAATCACCTGACCGGTCAGAGTCGTCTGAAAGGTCGTATTGGAACCGGTCCCGCCTGCGCCCTTGAGCGCGGTCGACGAATTCGCGTTGAACAGAGGATTGAGCACGTTCGTATTGACGCCTCCCGCTAATCCAGTGATGGCCGAACTGGTTTGGAAGCTTCGCTGATAGCCAGAAGTCCCGGTCTGCGCCGCCGTCGTCTGCACTGCGACCACAATAACAATCGTGTCGTTCACCTTGTGCGCTTTGTAGTCGGTGGAGAGATCCCCCAGCGTGTTGCTCTGCGACCAAAGACTTCCAACGGTTGTTTCAACGACGCTATGAACGTCGAGCTCCTGAAGTCGAGCGATGTAGTCTGTCCTTAGCTGCTGCGGGTTATTCTTCGGCGTCTTCGCCTTTTGCGGACGGCCAAACGGCGCAATTCCAAGGACGAGGAGCACACCAATCGACAGGTGGTGCCAGATTCTCTTCTGTATCGGACTTTTCACAGTGTTCCCCTCAACAATCCATCGCCGCATACTTCAGCCAGGTAGATATGGTTGCGTTCCCCGCCCGCCACGCGAATCGTCTGTCCAACGACGCCATTTTCAAGACAGGTCACGGCGAGTTGAATATGGACGTGCCCGCCCTCCAGCAGCAGAACTGCCGGCGATCCGCTGCGCACGACAACTCTGCCCTTGGAAGTTTCGACAAACGGGTGCTGAGAAAGTTGAGGATTCGAAGCAATGACTGCTGCTTCTGAACGATCGTTCTGGCCGCGGCGCACGGTGACAACAAACGGCAGGCACTCATCGCTGATCGCGCAAGCCAAACGCACACGGGAGACATTTGCCTCCCAGGCCCCTACCGACAGAACCCTCAGAGCCGGTGCGTTTGTCTTCGCCACGACATCGGTTAGCAGGGTGATCTGAGATGCCGAAACCGGCAGCCCCGAATCCCCGATGGCAGAAGCAACCTGTCGTGCCGTGATCAGTTCGCGGCCGGACGCAGCCGTCGCGGGCATGCTCAACGTTGCAAACAAGACCGTGATTTCTATCCAGCGACGATGCGTCATCTTGCCCTCGCGTTACTGCGCTAACTGGTTCAGCTGCTGCAGCATCTCATCGGCTGCCTTGACGACCCGTGAGTTCGACTCATAGGAACGTTGCGCCAGGATCATGTTCACGAACTCATCGACGATGCTCACGTTGGACTGTTCCAGCATTCCCTGCTGAATGCTGCCCAGGCCGGAGGACCCTCCAGGCGTCCCGACAATGGCCTCACCCGATGCGGTGGTCGGCAGGTAGATGTTATGCCCAACACTGTTCAAGCCCCCGGGATTCGAAAAACTTGCGAGCTGAATCACTCCCACCTGTGCAGCCTGCGCCTGGCCGGGCAAGGTCACACTCACGGTGCCGTCGCTGCCCACGGTGATGTTGGTCGCATTGGGCGGAATCGCGATCGCCGGCTGCAGTGCATTCCCATTCGCGGTCACCAGGTTTCCCTGGGAATCGGTCTGAAACGACCCGGCGCGGGTATAGCCGATCTCGTTGTTCGGGAGAAGAATCTGGAAGAACCCCGCACCTTGAATCGCAAAGTCCAGCGGATTTCCCGTGCTGCTCAGGTCGCCCTGCGTTTGGGTGATCTCCGTGTTCCCTGGGAGCGTGCCGAGGCCAATCTGCAAGCCGGCTGCGACCGTCGTCTGCTGCGTCGCAGCCGCTCCCGGCATCACCACGTTCTGATAGAGCAGATCGGAAAACTGCACGCGGCGCGCCTGAAATCCAGTGGTGCTGGAGTTGGCCAGGTTATTGGCGATGTTATCGAGGTTGATCTCCTGTGCCGTCATTCCGGTAGCGGCGGTGTACAGTGCATGAAACATGAAGTAACTCCTTTAACTAATCTTGGGAAGGTCCTGGGTTGCGGTTTTATCGATCTCAGAATTGAACATGGAAAGCGCACGCTGCATCATCTCGTCTGATCGCTGAGCGGAGATGAGCTCCACCATGCCAGAGACGGGATTTACGTTTGAACTTTCAAGAGCCCCTTGTTGCACTGTCGAATCTGCGGCCGCCACAACACTGTTCGCAGGAGCCGTGTAATACGTCCCTCCAGCGCTCTTCAGGGCGGTACCGGCGGGAAACTCGACGAGCTGCAGCTTGCCCGTGACCGCTCCATTGGACGAGATGGTTCCGTCCGCGCTGATCGACACAGGACCGGGCAGCATCGTGATCGCACCCTTTGCGCCGACCACGGGATCGCCTGCCGCCGTGACCAATTGCCCTTTGCTCGAGACTTGAAACGCCCCGTTGCGGGTATATTCCGGGCCATTCTTGGTTTGAACCACAAAGAACCCTGGTCCCAGGAGTGCCAGATCCAAATCGTTCCCGGTCTTCTGCAGTGCTCCCTGGCTCGTATCCAGCTTGGTCTCGCCCAGCACTCCATAGTTGTTGATTGCCAGGTTTAACGACGAGTTCGACGCGTTCCCGCTTGCCGTTAGAACGGAGCTAAACACGTTCCGCTCTGCCAGAAAACCGGTTGTGCTGGAGTTCGCAAGGTTGTTAGCGATCGTATCCAGAGCCTGCGTGCGAGCAATCAAAGCTGTGCTCAGAGCGTAGTATCCGCTGTCCATAGATGCCTCTCGGCTTAGAACAGTGCACTCCGCGTGCCATCGTGGTGGGTAATCTTTGCCCAGCGAACAGCGAAATCATGGAAAAATCTACACAATCGATGAGAGATGGATTAGAACCGCGGCGATCGACCGCGCCGTCCGATGATTCGCGGGTTCCTCTCTCATCCAAATGCAATGAAAACGTCGCCTCGCTCGATGTTGACTTCCTAGACCGCCCAACGCAGCTGAGCAGGAAGATACCCCCTGGAAGCGCATTCGCCAGTTGGCTCGCCCGCCAACCGATGGGCTGCCTGCACAATCCCCAGCCATGCAGATTTACCTCCGCGCGTCTCCAGGTCAGAGAAATAGCCGACAACGCAGCCGGGCAGCGACCACTCCCTTGCCAGCTCAAGTCCCCTGCGCACTCTCTCAAACTTGGGGCACGTCTTGCCCTCCAAGCCCAAAACACCCGGCAGAGATCCAATCGAATGACAGAGGCCGACAAGATAGGCCTGATCGGGATCAACCTCCGCCGTCTGTCCGGCAAGATGTTGAGCATGCCGCGCAATCTCCCTGGAATGACGCCACAACTCTGTTACAGCTGGCGAGCGTAGATCGCGCGGCATCCGATGCGCCGACATTGCATCCATGCAAGCCTGAACTCCCAAATCTGCGATGCAATCTTCCACTCGGACAGGCCGGCCCTCGGCATCCCCGTACTCGCGCCCGGCCAGCCGCAAAACCTGCAGCGTCGCTCCAAGGTCGCTCAAAATAAGCTTCGACAGGGCTCTCAAATCGACACAGAACTCCTGTGTCTCAAGCTCCATCAGCAGCAACGTCTCTTTCATCACGTACCCATCGAATCGTTGGCGGGACGCGCAAAGACGGCTGGGGTGAACGCGCAGGACTGAGTCTCGGTCGGCTTGATTCGAAGAGCTGTTCGTCGCGATCACTGGGTCATTCTCCTCCACAGTGATCGGCATCTCTACCGAATCATTTCAACCTGCCGCTCGCATACGTTCTCCCGAGGCCACGAATGTGTCGCATGTACGAGCAACTCCTGGACGCCTGCCTCGAAATAGAACATCGATCATCCGCCGCTTTCCGGACAATCTCATCCAAACATGATCCCGGCATCGCGACAGGCTGGCGTCCCGTGCCGTGATCTCCAACGCCAGGCCACCCACAACGTTTGCCATCTCCGCGGCGGTCATCGAAGCTTCAAGAACAACTTCTCTGCTCTCCCGAGCAGCCTCGAGGCGCTCCATCTGGTAATGCAGCTCGGTTGGCGTGATGAAGCAGGGCTCTACTCTGCAGCCGGTCACCTGCTCGAGCGAATGAAGAAGGCTGTGTTCGACCCGATAGACGAATCCCATCAAGATCCGCTTCGCGCTCTTGGAATAGTGCAGCGGCGTCGCCGAAAATGATTTGATTAACGACAGCGGCAGGTCCGTATCGACCGACTGGCTGATCCGGTCTCGTCCCAGGACCGGATATCCCCACTGGATGGCTCTCGCAGAAGCCAGATGCCATTCATCCACGAGACCCAGTCGAACCAGCGCTGTCTCCTGTGTTTCTCCGTTCAGCCGGCTCTCTGCCTGTGCACCACGAAGCTCTTCTTCCGTTATGTAGCCCTTCGAGAGCATCACATTTCCGATGGACGCCCTTGGAATATGTGGCATGTCGATGCTCCGCACACCCGCCAGCGCGGAAAGTTGATTCCGCGT
Source organism: Acidobacteriaceae bacterium (assembly GCA_035482415.1). GTDB lineage: Bacteria > Acidobacteriota > Terriglobia > Terriglobales > Acidobacteriaceae > Granulicella. The sequence goes on from DATHQT010000064.1 coordinate 49,184, forward strand.
CGCCTTCACAAAGCAGTCCATGCTGCAGTACCAGGTTTCGCCCATGCGAATTCCGACGCAGCTCTGGGGCACGCTTCGCATAAACAGCTTGTTATGACAATCTCTAAGTCCGCACGTCCAGTGCAGATGCGTCCAGCCGCGATCAAGATTTGAAAACATCGATTCCATTGACAATTTCATCGGACCTCATCCTTCCAACCGTTAGCTTACGAAGTGGGATGCGATTGGCTCTGTAATCTCCGTAATCCGGAGTCCATAGTTTCCATCAACAATGACCGCCTCTCCCCGTGCAATCACCCTTCCGTCCAGCAGTAACTCGACAGGGTCATCGACATCGCGATCCAGTTCAATGACCGATCCGCTGGTCAGATCCAGGACATCCCGAAGGGGCAGCTGACATTGGCCAAATCGCAATGACACATTCAGTTCAACATCCATCACGAGCTGCAGGTTGGCCGGATCGATGGTTGCTTTTTTTGCCCTGGCAGAGGTCTTGCCCACGTTTGACGAGGAAAGCGACGCCAACAGCGGCTCGTCGAGATACAACAGAATAGGAGCTTCCTCCTTTTTCCCGCTCGAAACCTCCAGAGGAACCGTCAACATCTCCTCCAAACGAACATCCTCGACGCGATCGACCCTGAAGGTGACGGCGCCGAACTGTGCAAAGAGAGAGGACCCCATCCCCTCCATCGCGGAAACGATAACCTCAGCCAGCGCTTCCTCTTGCGGATCGCTCAAGGCGGATCCCGACGATTCCAGCAACCTGGAATCAAACGCGATCACCTGCGCCTGCTCGAACGCCACAAAGCAGTCACCCTGCAATCCTCCGGCGGCGGACAGGCGAAAGTGAACCGCTGGGTCCGCCGGCCTTGCAACGTCCGCATTCTCATGGGTCTTCAGCGCCCACGGAGTGCCGAGTTTCAGTGTGAGCGATTCTGCAAAGTATTCGGCGAAGGCACTGGCGAAGATTCGTGCAGCCTCAAGTTGATTTAGACCATCCATTAATTACTCCGTTCCTGACTCTGTGAGTCGCGTACGGCAGCCAACCTGCGCCGCTTTTTTTGAACCGTTTCTGACCGGCGTGGCTTCAAAGATGTCCAGCCCTCCAACCGTCAGCATCCCGGGAGTGCGAACCGGGGTACGCAGTTTCAGGAGGCAACCGGGTTGCAACGCAACCAGATCCCGCACCGCGACTTTCATCCGAGGCAAACCGGCCTCGATCTCCACGTCGCAGTCCAGAACCCGTTCGCGGATACTGCGAACCGGAAAATACCGCAGGCCGCCCTTGTGTTGTGGTTGCTCCAGCTTGATTTGCTTTAGAAGAGCGTTCAGAAATGAGGTAGGAAAGACTAACTGGAAGGAGCCACTCGTGCCGGCGATTTCCACGTGAAACTGGACCAACGTGACCTTCTCATTGGCCGGACAATATTGGTGCAGAAGCGATGACTTGATGCGATGGTTTGTGACCATCGCCATATTCGGCATATGCCATGCGAGTTCCGCTTGCCGTGCAATCAGGGAAGTCACGTCCTGCATGATCTCTTCCTCGATCTCGGAAAGCTCGCGAGGGGTATTGTCGGACGTGCCGGTCCCTCCCAGCAAGACCTCGATCATCGGAAACGCCAGGCCTACATCGCATTCCACGATGACCGCTCCCGGCATCGTGATAAAGGAAAACGGAACGATATAGCTCAGCGGAGGAATCGCCACAACGTGGTCTTTCAGCGGCAACTGGTCGAGTGCGTGCAACTTCACGTCCGCCGCCGTGCCCAGGTAGACGTCCAGCGCGCTCGCCAGCTGACGTGCAAACGTCTCATGAATCGCCGTCAAGGAACGCGCGTTCTCATTCGACAGCCTCCCTGCCGATCGAAAATTACAGGCGTGGATGGTTCGCGGTTTGTTGGACAACTTGTTTGCAGCGGTCTTGGAAGGGATTTTCATCAGTTTTTTGGCTTCTCCTTGAGCAAGCGCCTTCATGGAATGGGTCCGCGGGCGGGTTCGCGATCGCTGGACGTTCCCGCAGATGCGCGAGCGAAACTCTAAGCTTTTTCATCGACGCCTGGCGGATCTGGGAGATGCGAGACAGCGCCACACCCACCACCTCCGAGATCTCCTTCATCGTCAGCTCTTCGCGATAGTACAGAGACAGAATCAACTGCTCGCGTTCGCTGAGCTTCGAAATCGCCTCTGCGAGATGCGCCTTCAATTCGCCCTGGAGACAGAGATCGAACGGATCGGGATCGTCCAGGTCTGGCGCGGATTCGATGATATCGATCAACTCTCCGCTGTCATTGGAGACCATGGTCTGTTGCCCCACCAAGTGAAGGCCGTCAATCTGCGCCAGAATCTTGCGCAGATGGTCGATCTCCAGATCCATCTCCGCCGCAACCTCGGACTCCACCGGACGCCGGCCCAGCCTTCCCTCGAGCCGCGCTGTCACCTCGGTGACCTCGCGCCCGCGGCGGCGGATGGAGCGCGAACCCCAGTCCGACTCGCGCAGGCTGTCCATAATTGCGCCGCGAATCCTGAACTTCGCGAACCCGCTGAAGTTGGGATTTTTGTTGATGTCATAGCTGCGACTGGCTTCCAGCAACCCGATCACACCAGCGTTCACCAGGTCTTCGAGCTCCACATGCTGCGGTAGCCGTTCACGGATCCTCGACGCAATGTAATACACCTGCGAAAGCTCCTGCATCACAAGCGTGTTGCGGTCGTCCACGTCCACTGCGCTCGTCCTGTATGCCACTTCTGCTGGGATCATGTCTTCACCTGCCTGCCTTTATCAACGTCATATTTTCGGAATTCTTTATCGAACCGCTCCAAGGGATTGCACCTGCGTCATCGGCGGAATCTCCGACGGAGAAATCACCACGATTTTGGGAATGAATGGCTCGAGCAGCCGCTTAAGATAGAAGCGTCCCGGAGATGAGCAAAGCAGCACCGGAGGCGCCATCGTGACCTGGTCTCCAAGCATCGCGCGCAACCCCGCCGTCACCCTGCTGGCCACTGAGAGCTGCATCGCTCCCCCGGCCATCAACTGCGGCTGTTGCGACGTGGTGCGCGCGCACTCTTCCTCTATGGATCGATCCAGCGTAACCACCTTCAGTTGACCCTGCTCATCGAGCAGCGGCCGGATCAGCGCCCGACCGAGCGAATGCCTGGCAGCTTCCACCAGTGCGATCGGACTCTTGTTCACGGCCGCAGCTTCCACCAGAGCTTCGAGAATCGTTCCCAGGTCGCGTATGGAAACCTGTTCGCGCAGCAACTGCTGCAACACCTTCTGAATCTCGCCGAGGCTCATCAGCTTCGGCATCAACTCCTCCACCAGCTTGGGGTGCGAGTCGGACAGTCGATCCACTAACCGCTTGGTCTCATGCCGCGACAACAAGTCCTGCGCGTTCTGCTTGATCACTTCGGAGAGGTGGGCTGCAAGCACCGACGTGTGATCCACTACCGCATATCCTGCAGCGATGGCTTGTGCCTGGAGGTCCGGCGTGATCCACTTGGCCGGCGAATCGAACGCAGGTTCCCGCGTCTCCTGGCCCTGAATATCTCCGGGTTTTGGATTCGAGTTCACGGCCAGCAACCGGTCACGCCGCATCTCCCATCGCGCAATCTCGACGCCGCGAAGATAGATCACATACTCCTTGTCCTTGAGGGACAAATTGTCCGTAATGTGTATGGACGGCACCAGAAACCCCAGTTGCTGCGCCAGGTTTTTGCGCAGCGACTTCACCCGTGCGAGCAGTTGGCCTCCCTGCTTGGCGTCAACCAGCGGCACCAGGCCGATCCCGACTTCCAGCATCAGATCGTCCAGCTTCAGGACTGCATCCATGGGGTCGATCACCGGTGCTCCTGCAACACCCTTCGCCAGAGCCGCCTTCGATCCAGCCAGCGCTTCCGTCTCGCTGGAAGGCTTCATCTTCCACGCCGCAAACATGGTGACCCCGCCCAGCATCAGGAACGAAATCTTCGGCATGCCCGGTATAAGAGCCAGCCCCAGCAGAACTCCGCTCACGATCCACAGCGGTCGCGAGGTCTTGAACATCTGCTTGCCAATATCTTCCCCAAGCGAAAGATCAGAGCCAGCCCGCGTAACAACAATGCCACCCGCCACCGACACCAATAGAGACGGGATGATCGAGACCAGGCCATTCCCTACGGTGAGGATCGTGTAGGTCTTGAGCGCCTGCTGGAACGGGATTCCCTGCTGGAAGACACCAATCAAAAAGCCCGCAACGATGTTGATCGTCAGGACAAGAATCGTGGCCAGCGAGTCTCGTTGACTGAACCGCGCTGCACCATCCATCGATCCGCAGAACTCCGCTTCCCGCGCTACCTGTTCGCGCCGCGTACGAGCTTGATCCGCTGTGATAAGCCCCGTATTAAGATCCGAGTCGATCGCCATCTGCTTACCCGGCATGGCGTCGAGCGTAAAGCGCGCCGTGACCTCGGCCGTGCGCACCGCGCCGTGACTCACCACCAGGTATTGAATCGCAATCAACGCCAGAAAGATGACAAACCCAACGATGTAATTTCCGCCCACCACGAACTGTCCAAACGCTTCAATCACCTGCCCTGCGGCCGACGACCCCTCGTTGCCATGCAGCAGGATGCGCCGCGTGGCCGCCAGATCGAGTGACAGTCTCATCAACGTCAATAGCAGGATGAGGCTCGGGAACACAGAGAACTGCACCGGCCGCAAAATCTGAATCGCTGTCAGCAGCACCAGCACCGAGACCATAATGCTGAACGTCAGCAACAGGTCGAGAACGAAGCTCGGCAAAGGCACCAGCATCACAAACACCAGTGCCACGGCTCCCGTGGGGATAAACCACTCCGACGACCCTCGCAACTTCTGAAGTAACCCGGACTTCTTAATCACTGCGCTTTCCCCTCTCCCGAAGCATTCGCCGCGGCCCTGCGTTGTGCGTCACGACGTTTCACTTCTTCCTGAGCCTTGTAGACCAGGACGAGGATCTCTGCTACCGCGTGATAGAGCGCCGCTGGAATGACGTCGCCCACTTCCACGCCCTTGTACAGTGCCTGCGCCAGCGGCCGATTCTCCATCACCGGAATGCCGCGATCCTGTGCGATCGCTCTGATCTTCAACGCCAGTAGATCGAGCCCCTTGGCAACCACCAGCGGCGCCGCCATATTCAACTCGTAGCGCAGCGCGACCGCATAGTGGGTCGGGTTCGTGATGACCACAGTCGCCGTCTCAGCGGCCTTGATCATTTGTTTGCGCCGCATCTGCCGTTGCAGTTTTCGTATTCTCGCCTTGTTCGCGGGATTGCCTTCCGACTGCTTCATCTCCTCGCGGATCTCCTGCTTGCTCATCTTCATGTCGCCTTCGCTCTTCCGCCAGAGCAGCAAGTAATCCACCGCGGCCCACACCAGAAGAATCAGGCCAGATTTCCAGCACACCTCCAAAATGAGATCGCCAACAATGCGGGCAAACGCGCGCGCGTCGACATACGAGCTCGCGATGATCTCCAGCCAGTGACTCTGAATGCATGCATAGCCAACCCATGCGATGGCGGCGAAGGGTAGCAGCGACTTGAGAACGCTGCTGACCGAAGTGAGAGAGAATATCTGGCCGAAGCGCGTTGCGGGACTTAGCCGCTCAAACTTCAACGCCAGCGCTTCCGGTGCGAACAAGAAGCCTCCCTGTGCCAGACCAACTCCGAGCGCAACTACCAGCGCCGCAATCTGGAACGGGAAGATCCATCGCATCGCTTCCACCGACGTCCAGAACAGCAACGGGCCATTGGGCTCAATCGGATCAGCGGTCGCCGAGTTGAGCGTTCGCCGGAAGAAGTCTGTCCACTGTGCCACGCCGTCGCGCGCGACGATCATCATCACTCCCGCAACAGCGAACATCGACAGCGCCCCGGTCAGTTCGCGCGAACGCGTAACCTGTCCCTTCTCCCGTGCCTTGAGCCGGTGGTGAGGTGTCGCTTGTTCTGTTTTGCTGGAATCAGCCATGGTATGTCATCGCGCCAGGTGGAGAATGTGTATGCCGTTCTCGAACGTGTTCTCAAATAGTTTGTGAAAAAGGTCAGGCCAATATTTGAGCGTTGCCATCAAGATCAGAATGCCAAGAAGCGTCTTGACCGCTGGCCCAAGCAGCATGAGTGGCAATTGAGCAGAGGCCTTGCCCAGCAGACCGAGCAGGATGTCGGTGACCAGCGTCGCGGCCAGCACGGGCGCCGCAATCTGGACGCCAAGCCCGAACACTCGGCCGCATGTATTCAAAACAGCCAGGGTGAACAGCCCACTCAGGTGCCCTGCACTCGGTGGCACGTACAGGAAGCTGTCCCCAATCGCCCGCAGGAGCCAATAGTGCACATCCATGTGCAGGAAGATCAGCATGACAATTGACTGGTAGAAGACGGCAAGGACAGTGGTATCCACCTGCGTCTGCGGATCGAGCAGGTTGACCAGCGAATATCCCATCTGCATCCCGACGATTTGTCCGGCCAGCTGCGTGGCTTCGAAGGCGAGATTAGTCGCGATGCCCATCCCCGCACCAATCAGAAACTCACGGAAAACCACAATTGGCCAGTCAATCAGCGCGTAGGTGCCAATGTTCTGCCCCACCGTCGGAAAGAGCAGCAGCGTGAGCGCCATCACTAATCCAGCCTTGACGCGAGGCGGAATCACATTGCTGCCAAAAAACGGGGCGAAGAGCATCAGACCGGAGAGCCGCACGGCGATCGTCAACAGGCCACTGAGGATGGCCGCTAGAGGAATCTGATTCATTGCAGATACCTGGTGAAGTCAGAGAAGAGATTCAGCGTGTACTGCGAAAGATTGCGCCACATCCACGGCATCATGAAGAACAACGCGGCTCCCGTAACCATCAGTCGCGAGACCGTCGAAACCGTGCTGTCCTGCAACGACGTGAGCACCTGAAGGATGTTGACCAGCAAGCTGACGGCGATGGCGACCAACAGAATCGGCCCCACCAGGATGAGTACCTCCTGCAGCATCATTCGACCTAGCAATACCGCCTGATCAACGTCCATATCAGCCGAAGCTCCTCATCAGCGACCCAATCAACAGGTGCCATCCATCCACCATCAGAAAGAGCAACAGCTTGAGCGGTGTCGAGATCACCACGGGCGGCAACTGCAACATGCCGACAGAGGTCGTAATCGAAGCCACCACCATGTCCACGATCAGGAAGGGCAGAAACAATACCGTCCCAATCTCGAAGCCCGCCTTGAGCTCCGACAGGATGTAAGCAGGCAAGAGCACGCGCATCGAGATGTCGTCTACGGAAGCAGGACGCGGCTCCTTGGCTAAGCCCACAAATAAGGCCACATCTTTTTCGCGAACGTAGTGCCCCATAAACTTGTGCATTGGGACCTCCGCTCGCTCCAGCGCTTCGATCGGCGTAATCTCCCCAGCCTGCATCGGAACCGCAGCCTCCTGGTAGATCTGGGACGCAACTGGCTGCATCAGAAAGAACGTAAGAATGACGGACAGACCAATCAAGGTCTGGTTCGACGGCGTGGTTTGAAGCCCCAGCGCCTGCCGCAGGAAGTGAAAGACAATCAACAACCGCGCAAACGGCGTCATGCAGATCAGAATGGAGGGCACCAGCGTTAGCACCGTGAGCATCACGACGATCGACCACGGCACCGTTCTTCCCAGGTTCGCCGGAATTTGACCCGCGCCTGGCAGGTCCGCCGGGCTCAGCGAAGTCGAAGCGCCGCGACCCTGCGTCGGCGTCCACGACGAGATCTCCCTGGTTGGAAACGCGGGCATGGCGATGGGCTGTATCTGCTGAACATCTGCCTGCGCGGGTTCCGCCTCAACAGCCGCCGCGCGGCCCAGTCCATACATCGGAGTGGCGGCCGTTCCAAAGCCCGCGAGCAGAAACACGCACATCCATATTCCGGGGCGACTCAAAGGATCCCCCCGCTGTCGCCGATGCTCCGTCCAAGATCACGCGAGCGCCGAGGCGCTGCCCCTAGTCGCGCCAGCAACGACATCCCGGACACACCGCCACCAATCAGGAACTCCCGTCCCTCGACATTCACGATCGCCACAAACCGCTTCTCTCCAAGCGAAATCGTCTCCGACACATGCAGCCGTTTCGTCGTCGAGACCTTGTACTTCGCATGCAGAAACGACCATGCGCGTGTCAGAGCGTCGGAACAGATCGCCTGCCAGCGTATCCACTTCACCTGGCGCGAGGTCGAGACGGTCTGGATCGCTCTTCCCGCGGGGACCGCTGCCTGCGCACAGGCGGCCAGCGACGCTTGAAACGTATTCCCTTCCGTTGCCAGCTCCGGTACGCAGGCGCTCGGCCGTTTTCGTGGCCTCGGCGTAGGTTTGTGCGGTTTAGGATTCTCGGCGCTCATGCTTGGTCCGTGATCCGCACGGCGAGACGGTCGCCAATGACTTCAAACTCTGTCCAGCCAATTAAGAGGTGGTTCACACGCAGAGGAACGTCGCTGGTCTGGTGGCAGGCGGTTTCTACAATCGAACCCTCCGTCAGCCGAAGCAGGTCTCCGATCGTGAACTGCACCAGCGGCAAGTCGACGCTAAGCGTGCAAGGTAACCAGGGCATCCGGTCGAGACGATCGGTCTCGTTCTCCCTTGCATCTGGTTGCGCTACCTCAACGAGCTTTGGATCCGGATTTTGTGCGAATGTACTCATCGAGTCCTCACATGCCTCTCGTTGCCTCCATCTCGCAGTCGACGTCGATCGCTACGCGTCACGGCAGGTGGTGAAGGAGTTGGGAAGCAGCACCCTTACTAAAGCAATCAGGGGGCCGGAGTTGAGTACACGACGATTCACCGCCAGCGGGATCGCCAACCACCATTAAGTCATATATATTCAGCGCATTGCAGCAGAATTCCAGCATCCGCAGAGGGCTCGCACCCATGAGAAGATCGTGAGAAAGTCGCGCAAGCGAGCGCCTCCCGCCAGGTTAAGGCTGCTCCTGGCGGAAGGCTCTCATCAAACCTTAATCACTTCGCCCGTTACGACACCATCTGAATCGTTGACTGGTCCACCTGGTTCAGCGTTGTAAGAACCTTAGCGTTCGCGTCATAACTCTGCTGCGCCACAATCATATTGGCGAACTCGGTGGAGAGGCTCACGTTCGATCCCTCTACAGAGCCTCCCGTAATCGTGCCATCTCCACCCACTCCGGCCTGACCGATGACTGCGGCACCCGAGCCACTCGTTGCCTGTTCATTCCCGTCGCCCGTCTGAGCAAGCCCCTGCGGGTTCGCGAAGCTGGCCACCGCTACCTGCCCCAGCGCCAGCGTCTGGCCATTGCTGTACTGGCCTTGCACGATCCCGTCGGAGAGTACCGAATAGCCCGTCAGGGCTCCGGCCGCAAAGCCGTTCTGGGTCGGGGTGGTGTTCAGTGCGCTGGCCGTGTTCTGCTGCGTGATGGTTGGATTTCCTGAAGCGTCCGCCAGGTTCCAGGTCAGGCTCATATTCGCCGCCCCATCCGCCAGGCCCGTAACATTGATCGCCGCTACCGCTCCCGTGGGGGAGGTCAATTGCCCGGAGGAATTGAACGTCATCGTGCCGCTGGCAAGGGTAGTCGTTGCGGCGGCGGAGCCCGTGGCAGAGCCCGGCAGCGTTACGCTGTAGCTCCACGCATTGGTGCCCGTGTTGGTGTACTGAATGTTCAGGCTCTGCGCTGTACCCAGCGAGTCATAAATCGCGATGGGCGTGTTGAAGGTCGTCCCCACCGTTGAGGCCGAATTGAGATTCGCGCTCACTTCGAAGCTCGATGTGGCTGCAGCCGGCACCGTTCCGTTGGAGTTCACCGTGATCGGCGCCAGGACACCGGTGGTGGACACGGTTCCGTTTGTCGCCGGAAAACCCATCACCAGGTCTCCATCGGCCGTGGTGAGCTGGCCGGAGGAGTTCACCGAAAAATCTCCATTCCGCGTGAAACTCGTCTCGCCATTCTTGCTCACCACAAAGTAGCCGTTACCCTGCAACGCCATGTTCGACGCAGTTCCAGTGGAATTGACAGAGCCATTCGTCAAGTCCGAGGAAGTACCCACGATCTGAACGCCCGATCCGATCTGGATGGGATCGCCATTGCCCGACGTACCCTGCATCTGCGAGAAGATATCGCCGAAGCTGAGCGTCTGGTTCTTGAAGCCATCGGTGTTAAGGTTCGCCAGGTTATTTCCAATGACTTGCAGCCCAGAAGAGCTGGCCTGCAGGCCGGAAAGTGGAACGGAAAAGGATGCCATCTATCTACCTCCTGAAAGTGTGAAACTCAAAATTGGGGTGCGGCCGATACGCTGCCGTACAAGTTCATGATCGACGCCGCATTCGTGGCGCTGGTATTGGTCGGTTGCATCTGGTTGAGCGCCGCCGCTGCCGCCGCGCCGGGGTTGGACGACACCGCATTGGCTGTCGGGCCGCTCACCGGTTCCGCAGCCCGAGGGCTTGCGTTGCCAGTTGCAGTGCTGCTTGCCGGCGTCATGCTCGACAGCGTCTGATTGATCGAGATGAGCTGATCCAGCTGATTCAGTGAGACCAACTGTCCAACCATTGCCGTGGGATCAACCGGAGCCGTCGGATCTTGATTCTGCAACTCCGTGGTCAGCAGGTTCAGAAATGTCTCCTGAAGGCTGGTAGATGAGTCTCCCGTGGGCGTCGTGGACCCGGTGCTGGGTGTACTTGCCTTGCCCGTAACCGCATTCGCATTGGCCGCCAGCACAGGCCCTGTAATCGCTGGTGTAAATCCTTGTATGTTCATCGATCGTTCCTCTCTTAATCTGTTTCTTTCCTAAACCGTGACGTCCAATCCGTGTCCATTCCCTGCGCTGTTTTGCGCAACAACACTCGCAACACTCTCCCTGAGCTCAGCGGTCCCCACGCTTCCCCCGCTGCTGGAACGCCCAGGCGACGCTTGATCCCTCTGCGGCGAGTTTCCCTGGCCGCCCGAAAACGGCGTTCCCTGGCTGTTGACCTCAATCAACGCATGCAGGCCGTACTCTTCTCCAAGCTTCGCCTGCACCGCCGACAGATGCGATGAAATCGTCTGGCTCAGATCGCTATGCTCCAGCGAAATCTGAGTCACCATCTGCTGCTGCGACAGCGACGTACGAATGGAAATATCGCCAAACTCTGCCGAATGCATGCCGACATGCATCTCCGTCTGGCCCATCGTCTGAATGAGTTTCGCCGAGTTGATTCCGGACGCCGGCATGCCCTCACCAGCCATCAGGTGCGTCGCAGCCGGAAGATCCTGCGCCCTTCCAGCGTGCGCCGGATCAGGCGTCCCAGCCGTTGCGCGCGGAGCGGTCGCACTTTCATGGGAGCCAGTAGGCGTCAACACCGTCTGCAGATTAATTTGCGCTGCGCCATTTTCAACGGCTCTTGAAATGCCAATCCCTGTGCCTGTCTTCGATGCATCCGGTTGCAGGCTCTGCACGCTCTGGCTATCGTTTGCAGCGCGCCCGAAGGGATCCGCCATTGCCGTCGCCACGCTCCTGGTGTTGCTCCCCCCATCGGTGGTTTTGGAGCTCGCTGGAGCAGTCCCCGCCAAATTCGTTCCCATGGAATTGCCCGCGGTCAAACCAACATCGGCGTGACTCGTCAGCTCCGCATCGGCTATTCCAGACGCCATCGATACGTCCACGCCTGCTTCAAACGGCTCCGCTCGTACTTGCGCGAGGATGCCTTGTGGATCACCAGCCGCACTACCTGGAAGCGTGGCCGCACCCGCGTCCCCCCCGCCGGGTCCGTCGATCGGAGCCGCCGCCTTCCCGTGGTTTCCCGCGGCGTTCTCAGACCCCGCATTCTTTGCAGAAGTTTCAGAGCTCCCATTTCGCTGGCCGTGTGCCGTTCCTGGCAGGCTGATGATGTTCACCGCCGTCAATCTGCCCGGGTCTGCGGTAATCGGAACCACGACGGCGGCGGCAGCCTTCTTGACCTCGGCTTGCGCCTTCGAACGATCTTGCTTCGTCGCTATCCCACTCGTCGCGGTGTTCGCCGCCGGCACCTCCACTGCGTGGATCGAAGAGCTCGCAGAGCCTGCGTCCGCGGCCAACGATCCCACCATAGCCTGCCGGAAAAGAACGACGCTCGAAGATTGGACCGCTGCCGAAATTGTTGCGCCGGTTCCTGCACCTGCGGAAGCTGCCCCGGCACCTGCGGAAGCCTCTGCCTCGGTCGCATCGCTGGCCGTTGGCGCGCACCCCGTGCCCGGATCGGCGACCTTGCCGCCTTCCTGTTCAGCCAAGCTTGTTGACTTCGCATCCACCCCGTCCGCGGAAGTTTCCGCCGCCGCTCGAGCCGCAGGCATGGCAGCATCGCTCGTCGGTTGTGGCTCAGAATGCTTCTCCGTCGAGGCATGTGCCAGGATCGTCTGGAAGCCGCCTCCAGGCGAGATCGCCTGCGACGGCGGCCCCACGACCGCACTCGAGCTCAACGTTGCTGAGGTAATTCTCACGCCATCAGTACTGCATGCAGCGCGCCATTCGGCGCGCGCTCTCCAATCACAAGCGGCAGCACATTCTAAAGAACTTCTCTATCGGCAGTTTCAAGCAATTTTCTATACCCCGTCCCACACGGCAAGCATTACCGAGCCACCCGGCAACCTGTGCCTACTTCCCGCAGGGTAATGCCACGGTCTTCCAACCAGGCGCCGCAGAACTTCCCCACGGACGGCCGCCCGTTTGTCTCACAAAATCACTTCTATGACCAGATCGGTTCAGCGTTCCGAGACGCGATGACGCCTCGCCATAAAGATATCGTCGAGTTGCTTCTGCTCTTCGCGGAGCCACTCTTCTTCGTAGATATCCTTCTGCTTCTCCATCATGTCCGACAACAACTCACGGTCCCGGTGAACCGCCTGGTAGACCTTCATCTGTTTTTCGCGTTCTTGCTCCAGCACCTGCAACCTACCCAGCAGCGACCTCAACCCCTGCTCGGCCACCTGCTCCTCCCACAAGAGAGAATGCAGATGCCCGCCCGAGATGGCCTGTTGCAGTGCCGTCTCGCGAGCTTGTTGCGCACCGCCCAGCGCAACACTCAGTTCCTCGATCGCTTGCAGGGTGCGACTCACCTCGAGTTGAATCGACTGCAGAACGCGCTCCTCGCGCTTCTCCACACTTTCCCGAAGCCGAAGAACCACCGCAAGCGAAAATTGAAACGCCATCGATCAAGCACCTTCCCTGTTTCGCAACCACCGCCAGCTCGACACAGACGTTCGCTGCATCTGGGCTCAGCCTGGGAGCGCCATCAACTGCTGGACAATGTCTGCATGACCGATCACGGCACCCGGATCCTGCTGCAAAAACCCATTCAGTGCCGGCAGGTTTTCCACTGCGCGATCCAGAATCGGATCTGAGTTTTTTTGATAGGCGCCAATCCGGATCAGGTCTTCCGATCGTGCGTAGACCGCCATCGACCGTTTGATAGCATTGGCCTTCGCCAGATGCTCTGCCGACACCACCTTCGGCATCAGCCGGCTAAGACTGTCGAGAATCGAGATCGGCGGATAGTGATTTCGCATCGCCAGGTCCCTGTCCAGCACCACATGCCCATCGAGCAGGCTGCGAACCGTGTCCACCACCGGGTCCTGCTGATCATCGCCCTCCATCAGCACGGTGTAGAAGGCCGTGATACTTCCCTGCGCGAAATTCCCCGCCCGTTCCACCAGGCCGGCCAGCATATTCAACACCGACGGCGTGTATCCCTTCGCGGTCGGTGGTTCGCCCGCCGCCAGTCCAATCTCCCGCTGCGCCATCGCAAAGCGTGTCAGCGAATCGGTGACCAGCAAAACATTCTTACCCAGACTGGCGAAGTACTCCGCCACTGCCGTTGCAGCCAGTGCCGCCCGGATCCGCAACAGCGGCGACTGGTCCGAGGTCGAGACCAGCACCACAGAACGCTTCAATCCTTCCTCGCCCAGCACTTCCAGAAATTCACCCACCTCGCGGCCCCGCTCTCCCACCAGGGCCAGCACCGTGATATCCGCGGCAGTTCCTCGCGCCATCATGCCGATGAGCGTGCTCTTGCCCACGCCGCTTCCTCCAAAGATGCCGATCCGCTGGCCTCTGCCGCAGGTGAGAAAGCCGTCAATCGCGCGCACGCCGCAGCCCAGCGGCTCACGAATCGGAACTCGATCCAGCGGTAACGGCGCAGATCCATCGATGACCACCGACTTGCTGGCCCGGTACTCGCCCTTTCCGTCCAGTGGATTCCCCGCCGGATCGATCACCCTCCCCAGCAACCCAGGCCCAACCCGCACCGACGGACGCGCTCCCCAGGCAACGATGGAGTCACCCAGCCGCACGCCCTGAGGATGATCCGCCGCCATCGACAATACCGTCGATCCGCGGAAGCCAATAATCTCTCCCGCATATCTCCGCCCATCCGCAGTCGCAATCTCGCACGACTCTCCCACAAATCCAAACGGTCCTTCCGACTCCATCAGATTGCCCACCACCTGGTTCAGCTGCCCCTTCCAGCGCAGCGTCGAGCCCGTCTCGAGATGATGCAGATACGGCGCCAGCAGATTGCGGTTCATCCCTTCACCGGCCTCAACGCCATCAGGTCAAAGAACCCCTGCTCAACCTCTTTCAATTGCGTATCCAACCCAAAGTTCGCCGTCCCAAGCTCGGTCTCTACCAGGCAATCGTGATCGCTGAGTTCAGCATCCTCGATGACCTGCACACACGCGCCCTTGCCCTCAACGGCAAAGTATCGTTGCCAACGTGAACCTTGGCCAGCACCCACGCGAAGGTTCACGCTGGACCCTTCGCGGAGCTTCTCCACCGCCATCCGTACCAGCGTTGCTACGAGCATCGGGTCGACCTGCGCCTCGCGGTGCAGAATCTTTGCGGCAATCGCCAGCGCGAGCTGCACAATCTCAGCTTCCGCCCTTGCAAAGTAAGACTCTCGCTGAGTGGCGAAGGCTGAAACCGCTGCCCCGATCGCCGCACGTTCCGCCTCGAACTTCTGTTCGAATTCGTTCCGCAGCCTCAGTTCGGCTTGCTCAACAGCGTCAGTCCGTTCCAGCAGAATACGCTTTGCAAACTCCTCCTGCGTCAGCTCGACCTCCGCACGCCGCCGGCTCGCTTGCTCCTCTTCCTGTTCTTGACGGGACTGGCCCGTGATCTCTCCGACGGCCGGACGGTTGGCCATATCGAGATACACCAGCGTCCTGACCGGCGGCGCAATCACACCGTTGAACGGCACGCAATTAGAGGACATACTCATCTTCTCCTTCGCTCTTCAAAACAATCTTTCCTTCGGACTCCAGTTTGCGCGCGATGGCAATGATCTCCGCCTGCGCCTTGGCCACATCCTTACTGCGCACCGGACCCATCGCCTCCGCGTCCTCCTTCATCATCTCTACCGCGCGCGTAGACATCGTGCGATAGAAGTGGCTTCGCAGATCCTCGCTCGCTCCCTTCAGTGCCGTCATCAACACCTTCTTGTCGATCGCGTTCATGAGCTCGCGAAGCTCGTGGTCGGGAACCTCGAAAAAGTCATCGAAGGTGAACATTAGATCGCGAATGTTGGTCACCAGCTGCGGCTCGTCCTTCTCAATGTTTTCGAGAATCTCCCGCGCGATCATCGGGTCAAGCCGGTTCATCAGCTCGGCTACATCTCGGAACCCAAAATCTGTGCGCTTGCTCTGGTCTCCCGCGGATCGCAACCGGCGATTCAACACGGTCGATACCTTGGTCGCAACGTCCGGAGAAAACTGCCCCATGTTCGCCAGTCGCTTGACACAATCTGCACGAACTCCCGGCTCAAGTTTCATCAGCAGCGCCGAAGCCTGCTTGGCATCGAGATGCCCGAGAATTAAGGCCTTAGTCTGTGAGTGCTCCCCCACCAGAAATCTGGCGAGCTGCTGCGGATCGGCCCGCTTCAGCGAGTCCATCCGCATCGAATTCACCTCGTCGGTGCGCGATAGGCGCTGCAACATCCCCTTTGCGCCATTCTCGCCGAACGCCTTAACCAGCAGACGAGTCGCCACGTCGTGACCACCCACCGCAAGAAAGTCCTGCGCCACCAGGATCTGCTGAAACTCCTCCAGTACCTCCAGCGCCGTCTCGAAAGAAATAGACGTCAGCCACGCAACCTCGTCGGTAACCCGCTGCAATTCATCCTCCGGCAAATTTTGAAGAATCGTTGCAGCCGCGTCTTCTCCCAGCACCGATAGCAGGATGGCCGCTTTGCGCGTGCCACTCAAGGGAGCCGTTTCCACAATGCTCATAACGGCTCCTCCCTCAACCATGCCTGCAACGCCCGCGCCGTGTCTGCTGGCTTTTGCTTAATCTGTTCGATCGCCTGCTCCTTCAGTTGACCTGCTCGCCGAGTTGCCTCGGGCGTCTCTTTCGCTTCCAACGCAAGTTGCTCTGCGACCGCCGGAGAGGCCAGGGCTCGCTGCTCCGCTTCCGGTGCCACACCCGCACCCAGGGCCTGTCGTTGAATCGGCCGCAGGACAAATAGGTATGCCATCGCAAAGAGCACAAGGAGCGACATCGGCCGCAGCAGCGACGTATAGTCCGACACCGCCTTCTGTACCCGTTCCGCAATGCCAGGTGCGGGGACGGCACCATCCTCATCCGTCGCAAACGACATATCCTGCACGCTGATCGTATCGCCGCGCTTGGCATCAAACCCAATCACCGCCTCCGCGAGTTGCTGAATCTGATTCAACGTCGCCGCCGATCGCGCATGTCTCGAGAAGGTCACCTTTCCGCCGGCCACGTTCTTCACCACCGCATCGTCCACCAGGATCGCTGCGCTGATCCGCTGCAACTGCCCCGCCGGCACCACCCGATGAAGCACTACCCGATTCACGCCGTAGCGGGCATTCTCCGTCGTGGAAAGCTGCGTCGCACCCTGCGAAGTATTCATTGCTGCCGATTGCGCACGCTTGGGCGAAGGCACATTACTCGCGACCCCCGGAACACCTCCGGTCGACGCGCCTCCGCCCGCCTGGTCCTGCGACTTCTGGTCGCTCAGCAACGCACTCACCGCCGGGTCGTACTTCTCCTGGCTCTCTTCACTCGACCCCTGGTCGTAATCGACGTTCACGCTCGCGCGAATATTCCCCGCGCCAACAATCGGTTCCAGCGTGCTCATCAGCCGCTGCGTCAGGCTCGTCTCCAGCCCTTCTCCACTCATCGGACCATCGTGCGACACATTCAGAGACCGGTCCGAATCCGCGTCAATGATCGCAACATCCTCCGGTTTCAAGCCATCCACCGCGCCCGAGACCAATCGTGCAATCGCCTGGACGGCATCCTTCGCGATGCTGTCTCGATTGAGCTTCACAATCACCGACGCCTTCGCAGCGCGCTGCTGATCGTCGTAGATCGAATCGGTCGGCATCACCAGGTGAACGCGCGCCGTCTTCACATCGCTCAGCGTCCCGATCGTCTTCTCCAACTCTCCCTCCAGCGCCCGCTGGTAGGTCACCTTCTCATCAAATTCCGTCTGCCCCCACGACATCTTGTCGAACAACTCGAACCCCATCCGTCCGCTGTGCGGCGTCCCCTGGGATGCCGTCTGCATGCGCGCCACGTCCAGCTTGTCGGCAGGTACGCTGATGGTTTTCCCGTCCCCACTGGTCTGGTGCGGAATGCTCTGCGCATCCAGCTGCGCGGAAAGTGTCTGCACGTCCGCGGCTTCGAGGCCCGAGTAAAGCGGCTTGTACTCCGGGCTGCCGAGCAGACCAGCAAAGAGCGACACTACCAGCACGCTGGCCGCCGCTCCCGCCGCAAGCAGTGTCTTCTGCCGCTTGCTCCGGCTCGCCCAGAACTGTTGCGCCTGTTTCGTGATGTCGTCAAAGCCTGCCATTGTGTCTCAACCCTAGAACTGCATCTTCTCGATATCCTGGTAGGCGCTCACGATCTTGTTCCGAACCTGCATCATGAGCTGGAAGGAGGCATCCGCCTTTTCTACGGCAATCATCACGCTGGTCATGTCCGAACTCCCGCCCTGCAGCAGATTGCCGATCTGCGCGCCCGCGGCATTGTTCAGCGAATCAACTCCCGTGACGGCGTTCTGCAGCACATCGCCGAAGTTCATACCGCCGCCATCTCCGCCGCTGTCCAGCGTCGGTGAGGAGGGCATACTGATACTCGGAATTCCACTCAAACTTACATTGCTCATCGTTGCGCTCCAGCCTACGTGGTCTTCAGGATGTCGATAGATTCCTGGATCATCTGCTTCGCCGCGCTCACCGCCGACGCATTCAACTGGTAAGCCCGTACCGCTCCCATCAGGTCCACCATCTCACTGGCGGGATTGATCGCCGGATACGCCACGTAGCCGGCCGCGTTGGCATCGGGACTTCCCGGCTCATAGCGCATCACCGCCGGCGTCGTGTCGTCGATCACCTGCGACAGTTGCACCGACCCTCCCGCCGTCTGTCCGGACCGTGCCATGGACGCAAACATCGTCCTGAACGGCGATGCATTTCTAGTCGTGAAGACAACTTCTTTCCGCACATACGGGCCGCCGTCTTCGGTATGCGTCGTCTCGGCGTTGGCCATGTTAGCCGACGTCACCTCGGCGCGAAGTCTCTCCGCCGACAACGCGGAGCCGCTAATGTTCATCATGTCAAACATGCTCATCTCAGTTACCATCCTTGATTGCAGACAGCACCATATGCATCTGCGATTTCATTAACTGCACGCCCAGTTGGAATTGCAGCTGCGTCTGCGCCAGCAACATGCTCTCGCGATCGACGCTCACATTATTTCCATCCGGCCGCTCCGGCAGTCCCTGGGTTTCGAGCGACGCCGGCTCCAACGCCGCACTGCTTCCTGAATCGCCCTCATCCATCACGCGCCGTATCGCGGCCTGGAAGTTCAGATCCTTGGTGTGATATCCCGGCGTGTCAATATTCGCCATGTTGGAGACAATCATCTGTTGCCGGTCCGTCAGGACCTTCAGATAGCCCTGCAACATCTCTACAGAAGAAAAGGCAGACATATCAGGCAATCCTCCTTGGCGGCAATCCATACTCGCGAATCCTGTTGCGTAGAGTTCGCAAGCTAATGCCCAGCATCACCGCCGCATGGGTCCTGTTTCCGTCGGTGAGCGCCAGCGTATTCTCTACATGCAGCCGTTCCAGTTCGCGAATCGGCGTTCCCGCCAGCACCGCCGGCGACTGCACTGGCGCCAGGCTCGGCCATGATGACGAGGACCGCGCCACGATCTGAAACTCTCTGTCGAAACACCTGGCGTCGATGTCCTGGGTATCGCTCAGCGTGACCACCCGGCGCATAAAGTTCGCCAGCTCCCGAACGTTTCCTGGCCACGCGTGAGTTTGCAAACGATCCAGAAACTCCTGCCTCAGCTGCGGCGCCCGAGTCTGCGACTGGGCTGCATGCTTCTCCGCGAAATACTTCGCAAGCGCTGGAATGTCTTCCTTCCGGTCGCGCAACGGCGGCAGCGACAATGGAATGACATTCAGCCGATAGAAGAGATCGCTTCGAAACTGTCCTCGTTCCACCATCGCAGCCAGAGAGACGTTGGTCGTGGCAATCACGCGAATGTCAACATGCACGGATCGCGCCTCGCCCAGCCGTTCAAACTCACGCTCCTGCAACGCGCGCAACAGCTTCGGCTGCAGGTGCAGCGGCATCTCTCCAATCTCGTCGAGCAGAATCGTGCCACCGTCGGCGAGCTCGAACTTACCCGGCTTCGCACTCACCGCTCCCGTGAAGGCGCCTCGCGCATGTCCAAACAGCTCACTCTCGAGCAGCGATTCAGGGACCGCCGCACAGTTCAACGCAACAAACGGCTTTCCACGGCGATCGCTCGAGTCATGAATAAACCGCGCTAGCAACTCTTTACCTGTCCCGCTCTCGGCCTCCACCAGCACATCCGCGTTGGTGCTCGCCGCCGATCGCGCCCTCTGCAGCGCTCGCAGCAGCAACGGCGATCGTCCAATGATTCCGCTCGCCAGAGAATCGTCCTCCACCGGCGCCTGTCTTGCAACCTGCATCACCTTGGCCGCGGTCGCCTGCAGTTGGTCAAACGAGATGGGCTTGGTCAGGTAATCCAGCGCTCCATCGCGCATCGCGCTCACCGCATCCGGAACCGAGCCGTACGCCGTCAGCAGAATCACCGCCGTCCCCGGAGACAACCGCCGCGTCGCTCGCATTACCTCCATGCCCGTCCCGTCGGGCATGCGTATATCGGTGACCACCAGGTCAAACTCCTTGCCCTCCAGATGGCTGATCGCTTCACGCACCGAACCAGCCACCTCCACCCTCCACCCATGACGCAAAAAATTTGCACGCAGAGCTGTCCGGATTCCTGGCTCGTCGTCGACCACCATCACCGATGAAACTCGATCATTTGTCATAACGTTGGAAACTCCATTTCAAACGTGCTTCCACCATGCAAGCGGCTACGTACCCGAATCTCTCCCCTGTGCCCGTCCACGAGCCGCTTGCACACCGCCAGCCCCAGGCCTGGCGTGTCGCCCTGAGCACTGAATCCAGCTTCAAAGACACGCCCGATCGCCGGCTCGGGAATACCGCACCCCGTATCGCTCACCTCCACAACAGCACGGCGTCTTCCCTCCCGCTCCACGCCGCAAGCCGTTACCGCAACCTTCCCTCCAGCCGGCGTATGCCGTATCGCGTTGCAGATCAGGTTCAGCAGTACCTGGCGAAGCTGGTTTTCGCTCCCCTGAATCTTCAGCTCTTCGTCGCTCCGAAACGAAAGCGTCACGCCCGCCTGTTCCGCAATCGGCCGCACAAACTCCACGCCATCCCGAACACACCCAGACAGTTCAATCGGCATTAGGTGACCTCCGCTTCCGCCATGCAAACTCAACACGTTGTTTACCGTCGCCGACAGCATACGAATCCCCGCCCGCAGGTGCGATACCCACAACGCCCCCTGCTCGGGATCCTCCACCAGCAGACCCGCAAACAATTCCATGCTCGCTAATGGATTTCTAATCTCGTGTGCCAGGATCGCCGAAACCTCGGCCAGCGCCATCGCGCTCCGCGCCGCCTCGCGCTCCCGCTCCGCCTCCTTCGTTGCCGTTACGTCGCGCAGGATCCAGATGCTCTGCAGCCCGCGCTTTCCCGAGCCGGCAAGCGGCCGCAGCGACCCTCCCGAGAATCTCCGTTTACTGATCGCCAGCCAGCGCTTCCTCTCGCCGCGCGCCAGGCACACCTCGTGCTCAATCTCTTGTTCCACTCCCGCCACCAGCATCTCCAGATCCACCGAGCTCACCGCCGCCACATCGCGCAACGTCCTGACCACCGCGTCCCCAAGCTGCAATAACTCTCGGCCTTCAGGATTGATCGTCACAATGTTCTCCGCGGTATCCAGCACCAGCACGCCGCACGGCATCGACTCGATCATCTGCTGCAGCACGCCGCGCATCGCTTCGTTTTCAGCCAGGCTCCGCGTCAGCGCCGCATTCCGCTCGGCCAACTCCGTACCCAGATGCCCCACCTCCCGCTGCAGGTCCCGATACGAGCCCTCCAGCAGCGACGACGCAGAGATGAACTCCGAGAACGCATCCGCCAGCAGCTGCGGGCTCTGCAGGGACTTCAGCGCGGAATCGTTTATTGGAACCACATGAGAACAGGGCAACATTTGCCTATTTCAATTGCACGACGGTTGCCAAACTCGATGACATGCAGCACATAAACTTCCAGCACCGCAGAAACTTCCTGAGCCAAACAAAATCCTTTCGCTACAAAAGAATGTGTTCGGCCCGAATCTCTCGTCCAGCGCCAACCAGGATCGTCGCGCGTTCCATCACATTCCGCAGCTCGCGCACGTTGCCTGGCCAATCATGCCTGGCCAGTACCTGCATAGCCTCCGGGCTCAAGCCCTGGCCCGGGCCAAACCGCGTAAGAAACGTCGCTGCCAGGTCCTCAAGATCTTCCATCCGTTCCCGCAGCGGCGGCAGCTGTATCGGAAAGATCGCCAGCCGGTAATAAAGATCATCGCGAAACAGCTGTTTCTCAATCTGCTGTTTCAAATGCACATTCGTCGCCGCCACCACCCGCACATCCACCTTCAAATTGTCATTGCCGCCCAGCCGCTGCACCTCGCCCTGCTCCAGAAATCGCAACAGCTTGCCCTGCAGCGACAGCGGCATGTCGCCAATCTCATCCAGGAACAGCGTTCCCCCATGCGCCGCATGAATCCGCCCAATGCGCGACTGCACCGCCCCCGTAAACGCACCCTTGGTATATCCAAACAGCTCTGCCTCCAGCAGCGATTCCGGAATCGCCGAGCAGTTCACCACCACGAACGGCTGCTTCCGCCGCGGACTGATCTGGTGAATCTCCTGCGCCACCAAATCCTTCCCCGTACCACTCTCGCCCGTCACCAGCACCGTCGTATCGCGCACCGCAACCATCCGCGTCAGCTCATACGCGCGCCGCATCGGCTCCGAGTTCCCCACCATTCCCCGCAGATTATTTCTCTCCGTCTGCAAGCGCGGCGATGTCTCTCCCTGCCGGATTCCACGCACGTCCGCGCCCACAATTCCGTCGACATTCACCAGCTCCATCAGCCACTTCGATACCGGCGTCGTCGCCCCATCGCCCGCCTGCATCTGCCCCGTCCGGGCGTTGAGCGTCACCACCTGGGTGTTCGGAAACCGCCTCCTGATCATCCGTTGAAACTCATCCGGGTCCAGATCCGGCAGCATCGGATCGAGCAGCACCACTCCATCTCCGTCCTCATGTTGATGCAGCACTTCGAGCGCTCCCGCACCGCTGCCGGCTTCAATCACATTCCAGCGTGCATGCCCAAGCTTGCCATGAAGACTCTCGCGCAGCCTCACGTTGGAGCTGACAACAAAGACATTGGTTGCCGCTTGATGATCGTGCTCTGCGAAGGTTGCGACCGACATTCCCATGACAAAATACCTCTACCCTAATGTGAAAACTTCGTGAGGACCGCAGCACCGCTTGCAGCCGTGGAATCCTGCTCTTCCTACGCGTCCCGAAACTCATACCCGATGCCGCGCACCGTGTGGGTCAGCTTCCGCTCTCCCGGCCCATCCACCTTGTCGCGCACATACTTCATATAGACATCCACAATGTTGGTGGAGGGCTCATGCGGCATCTTCCATACCTGTTCAAACAACATCGCCCGGCTGACCGGCCGCCCCACATGCTGCAACATGTAGTCCACGATCGAGAACTCCCGCGGCGTCAAGTCAATCCGCCGCCCGTTCCGCTCCACCCGATGCTCTTCCCGATACAGCCGCAAGTCGCCAACTTCGGAAACATTCGGAACCGCCCGCGCATGCCGCCGCATCAACGCATTCACCCGTGCCAGCAGCTCCGCAAAGGAGAACGGCTTCACCATAAAATCATCCGCTCCACTCTGAAACGCCAGCACCTTGTCCTCAACCCGGCTGCGCGCCGTCAGCACCAGCATCGGCAACCGCGGCTGCGCAGGCCTCACCCTCTGGATCAGGCTCATGCCATCCACCCGGGAAAGATTCAGGTCCAGGATTACCAGGTCGTGCCGCCGTTCCTCCCGCAGCGCATCCAGCGCCGCCTGCCCGTCATGCACCACCTCCACCTCAAAACTCTCGTCCTGCAGCTCCTGACTCAAAAAGTTCGCCAGCGAAGCATCCTCATCCGCAATCAGGATGCCTCCCCGCCCCCCGTTTTTTCCCGCTCCAAGGCCGCTCATCGCTATCGTGTTCTCCCGCCCTGCCATCGCCATCGTCGACTGTTCCATTTCGCTCCCTGAACCCTTCCAGAATCCCTTGCACCTTTAACCACTTCGCCGAGACTCACCTTCTGTGCGTCTCATCGTTCTCATCAAACTCTTCGCTCACCCTCGCGGTGTACTATTACCATCCACTTCCTCGACCCCCCGCACAACGAATACTCATGCAGATCTAATCCTTTCTGCTCCCGTTGCGGGACACCTCACTCCAGTCCCATTTCGGCCCTCACCGTTGCAATTCTGATTCCCCCAAACTTTTGCCCCCAGTTCGCCTTTTATTCGCTAAAATGGAGCCCATGGCTATCACGCGTCGGCAAAAAGAGGTCCTCGATTTTCTCTCCACCTTCACCGCCCGCAATGGCTACTCACCCTCCTACGAGGAGATCGCCGCCGGCCTCGGCCTCAGTTCGCTCGCCACCGTCCATAAGCACGTCACCAATCTCCAGACCAAGGGCCTCCTGCAGCGCGCCCACAACCGCAGCCGTTCCATCGACGTCATCCCACAGCGCCCTCCCCGCAGAATCATGGACCGCCTCCCCCTGCTCGGCCGCATCGCCGCCGGCAAGCCCGTCGAAGCCATCGAAACCGCCGAGACCATCTCGCTGGGCGACATAATCGGCAGCCGCGAGGTCTACGCCCTCGAGGTCCAGGGCGACTCCATGCGCGACGAGCACATCGTCTCCGGCGACTATGTTCTGGTCGAGCGCACCCGCACCGCCCGCGAAGGCGAAATCGTCGTCGCCCTGGTGGATGGCACCGACGCTACCCTCAAGCGCTTCTACCGCGAAGGCGCCCTCATCCGCCTACAACCTTCCAACAGCGAGATGAAGCCCATCTACGCCCCCGCCAAAAACGTCAGTATCCAGGGAAAAGTCCTGGGCATGCTCCGCAAGTACGCCTGACTTTCTTCCAGACGTGCCCACTACGTGTGGGGCGGGCGTTCGCACGCCTCTTTACTGCTTCGCGTGGGCCTCCCGCTGGTCGGCAACCAGATTTCGCCCGCGACCAACGGGAGCGCCCAGCCGAAGGCCTCTGCCCGCAACGAAGTTGCCGCCCCGCGCGTAGCGGGCCCGTCCGGCAGGACTGGTATTAAACAGGTTCAATGGAACCGACCGGCCCGCCTCTGCGTAATCCAACTCCGAAGAGCAAATCCCTAAGGCTTCGGAGACCCCTTGAAATCGAAATCGAAATCGCGCAAGCGCCTTTGGATCGTCCTCGCGATCGTTGTCTGCGTCATCGCGGGCGGCGGCTTCCTCGCCGCCAAGAGCCTCGGCGGATCCCCTCCGCTTGATCCTTCCCAGCTGGGCACCGCCGACACCGGCGATATCGCGCGCTCGGTCGTCGCCACCGGCAAGGTCCAGCCCATCACCGAAGTCGAGGTCAAATCCAAGGCCAGCGGCATCGTCACCCAGCTCGACACCGACATCAACCACACCGTGCACAAGGGCGAAGTCCTCGCCCAGCTCGATCAGGAAGAGATCCTCGACCAGGTGGCCGCGCAGAAGGCCCAACTCGCTGCAGCCGAATCCAGCGAACGCTCCGCGGCGGCCGCCGTCTCCTTCGATAAGGTCGCCGCCGAAGCCCCCGACCTCCCCATGTTCGAGCACTCCTACCATCGCGCCCTGGAGATGCAGCAGCAAGGCGTGCTCTCCACCCAGGCCATGGACGACGCCCACCAGAAGTATCTCTCCGCCCTCAACACCCGCGACAAAGCCGTCGCCCAGATCGCCGTCGACAACGCCAAGCTGCACCAGAGCGAAGCCCAGGTACAGCAATCGGAGGCCTCGCTCAAGCAGCTTGAGGAGCAGCTCTCCTACACCACCGTCACCTCGCCCATCGATGGCGTCGTCCTCTCCCGCGACGTCCAGGTCGGCGACGCGGTCAGCTCCATCCTCGTCCTCGGGTCGACGGCAACCCTGGTGATGACCCTCGGCGACACCCACCAGGTCTACGTCAAAGGCAAGGTCGACGAGTCCGATATCGCCAAGGTCTATCTCGGCCAGGCCGCCCGCATCAAGGTACAGAGCTTCCCCAACCGCACCTTCGCCGGCCGCGTCACCAAGATCGCTCCCCTCGGTGTCGAGAAGGACAACGTCACCACCTTCGAGGTCCAGATCTCCATCGATAATCCCGGCGGCGAGCTCAAGGCCAACATGACCGCCAACGCCGAGATCGTCCTCGAAGAGCACAAAAAGGCCCTCAGCATTCCCGAGCAGGCCGTGATCTACGACAAGGACCGCAACGCCTCCGTCTGGGTGCCGGACGCCCATGGCAAAGACGGCCACCGCGTCGTCTCCATCAAGGTCGGCATCTCCAACGGCAGCCGCATCGAAGTGCTCTCGGGCCTCAAGGCTGGAGATAAAGTAGTCCTTCAGCAAACTTCATAAATTGTTAGTTCACCGGCAAACTTCGTAACTTTTCCAGGAAGGTACACCATGAAACTTCGTCTACTCGCGGCAGCGATTCTCTTGACGGTATCGACAGCCGCATTCGCCTCTGACAGCCAGTTCGAGCGCACCCTCAACGTTACCGCGCAGCCCGACCTGTTCGTCTCCACCGGTTCCGGCGACATCACCATCCGTCCCGGCAGCGATAACCAGGTCCACATCGTCGGCCACATCCACGCCGGCTGGTCCATGTTTGGCGACGACATGGAGGCACGCATCAAACGCATCGTCGAAAACCCGCCCATCACCCAGGACGGCAATACCATCCGCGTCGGTGAGAGCAACGATCACCAGCTGTACAACCACCTCAGCGTCGACTACGTCATCACCGCCCCAGCCTCCGTCGCGCTCAACCTCCACAGCGGTTCCGGCGACATCACCATCGACCACACCGGGCGCTTTCTCTCCGCATCCAGCGGCTCCGGCGACATCCGCGCCCACGGCGTCAACGGCGCCACCGACCTCAGCACCGGCTCCGGCGACATCGAGCTCGATGCAACCGGCTCCGGCGACCTCAAAGCCAAGACCGGCTCCGGCAATATCAAGATCAATGGCCTCAACGGTGGCCTGACCGCCCGCAGCGGCTCCGGCGACATCCAGGCCGAAGGTCATCTCACCGGCGCAGCCAATCTTGGCTCCGGTTCCGGCAACATCAAGCTGCGCCTCACCCCCGACGCGCATTTCAACCTCGAGGCCTCCACCGGCTCCGGCGACATCCACGTCGGCTTCCCCAACGCGCCGCAACAGAATGACAGCTCGCGCCATCACCTCACCGGCCCCGTCAACGGCGGCGGCGCTCCGCTCGAAGTCCGCACCGGTTCAGGCGACGTTGTCATCGATCACAACTAACGCGTCGATCACAACGAACGCATCGCCTTCAAATGTGAACGGGGCGGATACACTAGCACCATGGTTAGTGTTCCGCCCCGTTTGCTCGTCTTCGATCTAGATGGCACGCTCATCGACTCCTCGCTCGACCTCTGCAACTCCGTAAACGCCGCCCTCGCCCACGTCGGCCAGCCTTCCCTGCCCAATCCCCTCATCGCCAGCTACATCGGCGACGGCGCCGCCATGCTCGTCCGCCGCGCCCTCGGCGACCCCCACGACCTCGACGCCCTCCACCCCAACGACGCCGACACTCTCTTCCGCCGCACCTTCGACTTCTTCCTCACCTACTACCGCGCCCACAAGCTCGACAACACCCGCTGCTACGACGGCGTCCTCGATGCCCTCACCGAAATCCGCACCCGCAACCCGCTCCTGCCCATGGCCGTCCTCACCAACAAGCCCGTCAATCCCTCCCGCGACATCTGCCGCGCCCTCGCCCTCGAGCCCTTCTTCTTCCAGAACTACGGCGGCAACTCCTTCGACACCAAGAAGCCCGACCCCGAAGGCCTTCTCACCCTCATCGCCGAAGCGTCCGTTCTAATCGCAACCCCACTCACCCCGCAAGACACCGTCCTGATCGGCGACTCCGACGTCGACGCGCTCACCGCGCAACGCTGCGGCGCCCACTTCCTCGGCTGCACCTTCGGCCTCGCCCCCGCCGCACTAGCCGCCGCCCAACCCGAGAGGACCGTAGACCACCCCACCGAGTGGCCCGCAGCCCTCGGCCTCTAGCCAGGTAGCCCCCGGGCTCGGCCTCTAACCACGTAGTCCCCCGCACTCGGCCTCTAACCAAGTAGTCCCCAACCTCTGCCTCTAACCAAGTAGCCCCCGTGCTCGGCCTCCAGGGACGCGCAATCGCCGAGGGCCAAAGGCCCACTCCATCACAGCCTGGGACGCAGCCCCAGGTTAAGGTCACGCCAAGGATCGAGGGCTGAAAGCCCGCTCCATCTTTAATTCTTCCAAGCCCCCAGCAGCCGCCGCACCACAATCAACTCCCCGACGTGGTACGCATCATGATCAGCCACAAGCAAAGCCTCGCGCAGCAGCGACTGCCCCGCCCCCCACGCAAACGGCGCTATCAACTCCGCATCATCGGCGGACGCCAGCAGCTTCTCAAACGCCGCCCGGTCCTCGTGTATCTGCGTAATCGAGTGCTCCCACGCCTCGTCACTTCCCGGCTCCGCAGCCTTCGGCCAATAGTCCTCCGGCCACTTCACCGCCTTGTAGCTGCCATCGGTATTTCTGCTGAAGTCCAGGATGTCCCGCTGCGTAATCCGGATATGCTCCAGAATCTGCCACGCAGAATACGGCAGCCCCTCCGGAACCACACCGCGCAGCTTCGCCGGAAAGTCCCTCACCGCCTCATCGAACGTCGCATGCGCCTGCCCGCCATCCAGCAACGCCTGCAACTGTTTCCGTAACGCCTGTCCGAGATCCACTTCCGCTGTCGCTGCCCCGCGTTTTGTCATGCTCCATCAGATGCGGCCTGACTCCTCAGCGTCACTTTTTTCGAGCGGCCACAACCACGCCGCTCCCCGCACCCCGCTCGAGTCCCCATGCTGGTTCTTCAAAATCGGCGTCTCCACTCCGCCACCAAACCCGTAATCGCGCAGCCGGTTCGCCAACTCGCCATCGTACAGCCGATGCAGATTCGATAGCCCTCCCCCCAACACAATCGCATCCGGGTCGAGCACATTCACCACCGTCGAAAGCCCCCGCGCCATGCGGTCGATCAGCCGCTCCAGTGCCTGCCTGGCTTCCTCATCCCCAGCCTCCGCGGCCTGCACAATCTCCGCCCCACGCAGATTGCGGCTGCTCGTCCGCGCAAAATCCCACTCCAACCCGGTCCCGGAAATCCATGTCTCCAGGCACCCGTGGTGACCGCAGTAACACAACGGCCCCGGCAGCTCATTCCCTGTCGCCCAGGGCAGCGGCGTGTGCCCCCACTCCCCCGCCAGGCCATTCGGACCATTGTGCACGCGCCCCTCAAAACACACCCCTCCGCCGCATCCGGTGCCAAAGATCACGCCGAACACCACCTCATACCCCTTCGCCGCGCCATCGGTCGCCTCGCTGATCGCAAAGCAATTCGCATCATTCGCGCAGCGCACCTCGCGTCCCAGCGCGGCGGACAGATCCTTCTGCAACGGCTTCCCATTCAGCCACGTCGAGTTTGCGTTCTTCACCAGCCCCGTCGCCCCGACAATCGTTCCCGGAATCCCCACACCCACCGTTCCCCTCTGCCCGGTGGCCGTCTCCAGTTCATTCACCAGCCCCACAACCGCCGCGATGGTTCCTTCATACTCGCCCCTGGGCGTTGCCGTGCGAATCCGCTGCAACTCGCTGCCCTTCGCATCCAGCGCAATGGCTTCAATCTTCGTCCCACCCACATCCACACCAATCCGCATCGCCTTCGTTTCGCTCCTTATCCTTCTATGCTCTCGACCTTACGCTCCCGGCAGCTGCGTTAAGCCTAACGCCAGGGCGATCCCCACCGCCAAGCCAACAATCTGCCCCAGCACCGCCCTCGGTCGGCGCTCATGCTGTAACTCCGGCAGCAGATCGACAAGTGAAATATACAGAAAACTTCCTGCGCTCACCGGCAATAGCCACGCTACCTGGTGCGATCCACCCTGCCCCAGCGCCGCCACCACCGCCCATCCCAGCAAGCTCGACGCGCCAGCACCAATCGCCAGCATCGCCGCCCGTCCGCGCGCAATCCCCATATGGATCAGCAGCGCAAAATCTCCCAGCCGATGCGGCACCTCGTGCAGTCCCACGGCCAGCGCCGTCACCCAGCCCACCCGCGCGTCAATCGCAAACGCCGCCGCAATACCCGTGCCATCCACCAAACTGTGCATAAAGCTCCCCAGCAGCAGCGTTGCCGGTCTCGACGCATGATGGTGATGATGATGCCCCCGCTCATGCGCCTCTTCCGCATCCGTCGCCGGCTCCGCACTCACCCCGGAGAACGCATGGAACAAGCGCTCAAAGCTGTACAAGCCAAGCATCGTCAGCACCAGCACAATCCAAACACCACTGCGATTCCCCAGCGCCTCCACTGCCTCCGGCAGCAGGTGGACCACCCCGGTTGCCAGCAAGACTCCCACCGCCACGCTGATCACATACGGCAGCGCGCGCCGCAGCCACGCCTCCGAGCGATGCAGCGACATCACCGCAATCGCGGCAAATACCTGAACTCCCATCACCGCAATCAGCGACGCTATCGTCCGTGTATGCACAAACTCTCCCCCACCATCCTACCGTCGAACTCCCCGCACCCTCTGTGATGGCTGTCCTACAACCCCTGCGAGCGCCACGCCGCATTCGCCCAAATCCGTTCTCGCCCCTCAAACCTCCGGCAAAACTCCGCAATCTCCGTCGTCGCCGCCTCATCAATCTGCGAGTCATAACACCACGCCACGCGCCGCTTCTTCGCCACCGCAGCCTCCACATCGCCCAACCCATCACCACCCGCAAGCACCGGCTCCAGCGTACTCTGCACCGCCAACGTCAACGCCACAACAGCGGCATCAATGCCCTCCTCCCCAACCACACCAGCCTCCGGAAGCTCCTCGTAGAACGCCACCGGCATCGTCGCCGCCAGCGCACTCAGCGCCACATCCCGCCCCGTCACATGATCGACATGCCCGCCCAGCCCCAGCGGCAGCACCCACGCTCCCGCCTTACTCGTCTCCAGCGCCCGCCGTATCTTCGACACCACCTTCTCCGACGCATCCGCCGCCCGCCCAAACACCTCGTTCGCTCCCACATGCAACCGCAGCGGCGCATCCTTCAGATTCAAATCCGTGATCGAAAACTTCGCCGCGCCAGCCCGCGCAACCGGTTCAAGCTGCTTTCGCCACGCCTCATCCTCGCGCTTCCGCACCGCCGTCACAAACGACACGCGGTCGTTCCGATGCACCGACCCCACATCCGAGTACGGCGCAAACTCGCTGCGCGTAAAGCAGCTCACCACCTCGACGGCGTGGCCCTCTCCGAGCCACGCCCCAATCGAGAGTCCCAGCGCGAAGGCCGCATCTCCGCGATGCGGAGACACCACGGTAATCTTCACTGTCCGGTCTCCTTGCTGCTTCCAGCCTTATTCACTTACTTGAGATTCGTCAGCGTCGGTTGCACCTTCACACTGATCCCATCCAGCTGCGCCTGGTACGCCACAATCCGCTTCAGCGTGTCGTACGGAATCTCCACCGGCGGCAGCGTGCGTCCGTTCACCACCAGCATCGGCGCCACATCCACACCGGCCTTTGCCGCCAGTGCAATCGAAGCTTGCACCACCGCCTTGGTCTCCGGCGTCGCAGAGCACGTGTCAACGCTCTTCGCGTCCCCGCCAGCAGCCACAACCGCAGCATCCAGCGCCGCCTGCAGCGTCGCCGCGGTCAGCCCCTTCTGCCGGCTGTAAACCTCCTGGCCATAGGTGAAGAACGCAGCGTCCCCCTTCGCCTTGCGGACACACGCTCCCTCCGCTGCTGCGTGAAACGCATACGGGCTGCCATCCGCAGGAAGATACTCCACCACCAGCCGCGCCTGCGGAATGTCCTTCACCAGATTGCTCGCAACCTCCTGGGCATCCTTCGACCGCCCATTCAGCAAGTCCGAGAACAACACCATCAACAGGTCCTTCCCGGCAGCGCCCTCCGCAGGTCCATCCACCCCCTGCAGCAGCAGCGCGCGCCGCTCCGCAAACGGCGTCGGCCCAAAGTCGATCACTCCACCCGCAATCGCGTGCTTGCCATCCGGCGTGACAAAAAACTCGTTCCGCGACACCTTGTCCGGATGCGCCTTATCGGTTGCAAACACAATCACCCTCGACACACCGGGAGCCTGCGTCTTCACAATCGCCGCAATGCTCCATATGCGATTGTCGTCAAAACCCCACGCCTGCTTCAGAAACGCATTCACCTCCGCAGTCGTCGGCGAGTTCGCCGTGAAGTTCTTTAAATTCACCGGCGGAAATGGATCCACCGGCGCCGCCGCATTTGCCGCTGGAGCCTGCCCTGCCTGCGCCGCCTCCGCCGTTGCCGGAGACATCACCGGTGCTGCCGGCGCCTGCCCCCACGCTGCGGCTCCCATGCCCGCCATCACCACCATCATTCTTGCCATCGTCTTCATGCTGCGAACCTCATTCACCATCAAAACCATCCTCACTATGCCGTATCTCCTCAAGTCAAATCGAGCCTCGCGGCCGTCACACTAAACTTCGCGTCTCGCCGCTATCGGAAATCTTCTTCCCATACCAAACGACTTCCGTGAAACCTTCAACACCGGCGCCGCCTGCTGCCGCTTGTACTCGCTCAACTCCACCAGCCGGATCACCTTCCGCACCAGCTCCAGCTCCACCCCCTGCGACCGCACAATCTCTTCCGCGGAGCTGTAGTCCTCAATGTACGCGCGCACAATCGGGTCAAGAACATCATACGGTGGCAGCGAGTCCGTATCCTTCTGCCCCGGCCTCAACTCCGCCGACGGCGGCTTGGTCAACGTATCCTCCGGAATCACCTCGCGCTCGCGATTCACCCACCGGCTCAGCTCGTACACCTCCGTCTTATACACATCGCCGATCACCGCCAGCGCCCCCACCATATCTCCGTACAGCGTGCAGTACCCGCACGCCATCTCGCTCTTGTTGCCCGTCGTCAGCACCAGCGCACCCGTCTTATTCGACAGCGCCATCAACAGACTCCCGCGAATCCTCGGCTGCAGATTCTCCTCCGCCAACCCAAAACTCGTTCCCTTGAAAAATGGCTCCAGCGACTTCGTAAACTCCTCATACACCCCGCGAATCGGCACCGTCGAAAACGCAATCCCCAAATTCCGCGCCAGCTTCTCCGCGTCCGTTACCGAACCCTCCGACGAAAACTCACTCGGCATCCCGATGCCCTGCACGTTCTCCGCGCCCAACGCCGCCACCGCAATCGCGGCAACCAGCGCCGAATCAATGCCCCCGCTCAACGCAATAATCGCCTTCTTGAATCCGCACTTGCGCAGATAATCCCGGGTCCCCAGCACCAGCGCCTGCCATGTCTTCTCCACGCGATCCTCGCCCCCCGCGTCGCCCTCATTCCCCAGCGTCTCCGCACCGTTCGCCTCTCCCCCCGCAACCGCAACCGAGTCCTCGGTCTCAAAAATCAGCAGGTCTTCCACAAAGCTCTTCGCCTGCGCAAACACCTCGCCGTCAGGCCCCACCGCGAACGACCCGCCATCGAAGATCAGGCTATCGTTCGCGCCCACCTGGTTCACCATCACCACCGTCGCACGATGCCGTTTCGCCAGCGCGCCAATCATCCGCTGCCGCACCTCCAGCTTCCCATGCCAGAACGGCGACGCCGAAATATTCAGAATCAGCCGATGCCCGCTCAGCGGCTGCGGCAACACGGCCCACTGCCGCATCAACTCGTCGATAGGATCGACCGGATACATCTGCCGCGGCCAGAACATCTTGTCGTTCCACGCATCCTCGCAGATCGTGATCGCGACCGCCTTCCCCTTCACCACCGTCAGCGCCTGCTGCTTCGCCGGATCAAAATACCGCTGCTCATCGAATACGTCATAGAACGGCAGCAGCATCTTCTGCTGCACAAACGTAATCTCGCCGTCTTCCATCAGCACCGCAGCATTGCGCACGCGTTTTCCGGTCCCACCCTCGCACCGCATCGGCGACCCGCACAGCACCGCCGGCCGGCCCTCGCCGCGCGTCAGCTCCGCCACCGCCGCCAGCGTCTCCTCCGCGCGCTTCACAAAGCTTTCTTTTTCCAGTAAATCCGCCGGCGGATACCCACACGTCGCCAGCTCCGGAAACATCACCAGCGCAGCACCCTCAGCCGCCGCCCGTTCCACGAACTCCGCGATCTTCTGCAGGTTCCCCGAGAAGTCTCCAACCGTTGGATTAATTTGCGCCAGCGCGATCCGCACCCCTACAGTCTATCGCGCGCGAAGGCCTTTCCGCCCTCTCTACACTCTATCCCCTACACTCTGCCCTTAAGACCCCGTGCCCGCCAGCACCACGCCCACCGTCCGTGCCAGGATGCGAAGATCCAACAGCAGGTTCCAGTTCTCGACGTACGCGGTGTCCAGAGAAATATAGCTGTCAAAGGACGGATCCTGCCGCGCCTCCACCTGCCACAGCCCCGTAATTCCCGGCAGCACATCCAGCCGGCGCAGGTGCGCCAGGTCGTACTTCTCCACCTCGGAGGCCAGCGGCGGCCGCGGCCCCACCAAACTCATATCGCCCATCAACACATTGATGAACTGCGGCAGCTCGTCCAGCGAATACTTCCGCAGCCGCGCTCCCACCTTCGTTATCCGCGGATCGTTGCTCATCTTGAACAGAATCCCGTCGCGCTCATTCTTGTGCGCGAGGTCTTCCTTCAACTTGTCCGCATCCGTCACCATGGTCCGGAACTTCAGGCACGTAAACGTCCGCCCCTTCCGCCCAATCCGTGATGCCCGGTAGAACACCGGCCCCGGCGAATCCAGGCGGATCAGCAATGCAATCAACAGCATCACTGGCGACAGCACCAGCAGCGCCAGCGACGACAGAAACACATCCAGCACCCGCTTCATCAGGAACGCGCCGCGCGGAAACTCCCGCTGGTGCAGCGGAATGGTCGGAAACTGCCCGATGAACTCTACCGGCGCATTCCACGCCAGGCCGTCATACAGGTCCGGCACCACCCGCACCTCAATGCCATTCACCCGCGCCTCTTCCACCACCGAAACCACCGTCTGCTTGTCCGCCGGCGTGGAGAAATAGATCTCATCCACAAACAGCGACCGCGCCAGCGCCACGCAGTTTTGAATGTTCCCAATAATTTGCGAGTTCGCGCCGTCCTCGGCATCTTCTTCCAGCGACACAAATCCCATGAACCGGAAACCCATGTGCGGCAGCGCCTGCAGATGATTGCGCAGCGCATGGGCCACCCGGCCATGCCCCACAATCAGCACATTCCGCGTCTCCCGCCCCTGCAAATACCGTCGCTGCATCATCTTGCGTTCAATCGCCCGCCGCGCCATCAGGAAGCCCGCGGTGATCACGATCGTCAGCGCCACCACCAGGCGCGAAACCGCGTACTGCTTCATCACATACAGCGTCCCGCACAGCATCAGCCCCGACGTCAGGGTCGTCTGCACCGTAAGCCGCTGCTCGTTTAATCCGCTGCGCACGTCCTGTGACCGATACAAACCGAACAGCCGCGCGAAGATCACCAGGTACACACCGAAAACCAGCAGGTAGGCAATCGAAACCAGCGGAGCCGTCGCCTCCAGGTGCCGAAGCACCGCATGAGTGGTCGGCTTCACCACCGGATCCAACCGGATCCGAAACGCAATAAAACCTGCTATCAGCGCGCTCACAAAATCCAGCATCGCCCAGACCATGATCGTAAACGACGGCCTGGAAAACAGCCGTACCCGTTCCTGCATGCGCGCCTGATGGCGCCGCTGGCTCGAGATAGTCGCTTGCTTTAGATAATCGAGGGTCGCCATAGTTCTGAATTTTCGGTCCTGGGGCCGTTTTGTTGTGCCATGGCCTGCATGGCGGAGTTGGTGTGTACTTTGTTCAACTCTTTGTAGACACGCTCTTTATCGTCAGTTATGGGTTCTCTCTTACTGTAAAGGATCGGAGCCTGTTGAAACGGGTACTTAAGACGCTATACCGGTAACACCAGTTCATCCATGGAGAAAAATTCGTGCAGAATCGGGTCTTCACTCGCCCGCATTTCTTCCGTCGTCCCAAAGAAACGTACCTTGCCCTCGTGCAGGAACACGAGTCGATCCGCCAGCTTCTCTGCAAAACGCATGTCGTGCGTGACAACAATGCTGGTGAGATGCATCTGCATTTTTAAACGTTGGATCAGGTTGCCAAGAAGATGCGCCATCAGCGGATCCACCATCGTGGTTGGCTCGTCATACAGCACCGCCGAGGGCTGCGACGCCAGCGCCCGCGCAATCGCCACCGACCGCTTCATCCCCGTCGAAAGCTCCGACGGCAACTGGTTTTCCATCCCCGCCACCCCCACCATCTCCAGCAGCCCCTTCACCACCTGCAGGATCTGGTCCTCCTCCATGTGCCCCCGCTCCCGCAGCGGGAAGGCCACATTCTCCCCGACAGTAATCGAATCGAACAGTGCCCCATTCTGAAACACCATCGTCACCTTGCGCCGAACTTCCTGCATCTCCGGCTCACCATACCCCGCAATGTCTCCCCCTGCCACCAGCACCGTCCCGCTGTCCGGCTTGAGAAACCCCATCAAAATCTGCAGCGACACCGACTTACCCACCCCGCTTCGACCCAGAATGCACAGCGTTTCCCCAGGTTTTACATAGAAACTCACATCTTTAAGCACAACCAGGTCGCCAAACGACTTGTTCACATTCTCAAACGCGATAAACGGTGCCACCTCTTCCGCCTCCGCCGAAGCACCCTCCGTCCCGTCGGCCGCCCGCATCGCCGACTCCTCCTCCGCCGTCACCGCCTCTTCCGCAATCGCCGCGTTCCCCTCCTTGTTCGCCGCAGCCGTCTCGTCGATGAACTCCCGCACCGTCGGCGCCACGTCCCGCGACACGTCCTCAATCAACGGCTTTTCAATCTGTTCTTCCTGCGCAGCCTCCGCAGTCGTCTGGCCAGTACTCCCGGCCGAGCTATGGGCCGCACGGTCTGCCACAGCGTTCGGATCGGTCTTGTTCGCAGCGATCGACGAACCCCTGGGTTCAGTGTCAGGAGACGCAGGTGGCTCACGCGGCGAGTCAGGAGGGTTAGGACGTTCACTCATAGCTGTACCTCTTATGATGCACGCTTTCCTTCAAAGCATCTCCCCTAAACCGGCCCGCCCCGCACCTCCAAGGATGCCCCCTACCGGCCGCCCACCCTATCCGCACCCGCCCAGGCCTCCGCTTCCGCCAGGTCTTCCGGGGTATTCACGTTCTTGAACCACCGCTCCACCGTCTCCGCATCCGGAGCACCCTCCTCCACCCGCCCATACAGTACGTGCTCGTCATACGTCCATGAAGCAAATCCATCCGACTCCGCCGAGCGATTCAGCAGCACCTCCAGCCGCCGTTCCCCGCCATCGAGCAGATCCGTAAACGCCCCCACTCTCTCCCGCTGCAGCAAACAAAACGCCGGCTGTTTTCGTCCTCCCGCCCCCAGGAGGCTCACGCTCATCCCCACCCGCAACGCCTCTTCACACCACCGCCGCAGCAATTCCCCGGGAACCAGCGGCACATCCACCGGCACAAACAGCGCCCACTCTTCCGACGCCGCTCCCAACCCCGCCTCAATCCCCGCCGCCGGCCCCACCCCGGTCCGCGTCTCCCGCACCACCGGCGCAAACTCCCGCAGGTCTTCCCGATTCCCCGCGATGGTAACCTCCGCACAGAATCCCCGCAGCTTTTCCACAGCGATTTCCACCATCGGCCGCCCGCAGAACCGCAGCAGCGCCTTATCCTCCCCCATCCGCGAGCTCTTCCCGCCCGCCAGCACAAAGCCGTGCACCGGCAGCTTCGCATCTTGCACCATACCCGAAATACCTCAATGCTCTCTTCGCGAACCGTTGCCAACTTCGCGAACTTTGCGTCAAAGCCTTTCCCCTAAGCTCCCGCCCCGACCTTATCCAGAAACCGCACAATCGACTCAATCCCCCGGTGAAAGTTCGCCAGGTGAAACTTCTCATTCGGCGCATGCAGATTATCGTCCGGCAGCCCAAACCCCATCATCACCGTTGGAATCCCCAGCTCGCGCACAAAATCCCCCACGATCGGGATTGACCCGCCCCCGCGCACGAACACCGTCTCTTTCCCAAACACCTCTGCCATCGCCTCGGTCGCCGCGTGCACATACGCGTTATCCGTGCTCACCACGATCGGCTCACCCGAGTGAATCAGCGTGACCTTCACCTGGATCCCCTTCGGGCAAATCCCCTCCACAAACTTCCTGTACTTCGCGAACGTCTCCTGCGGCGTCATTCCCGGAACCAGCCGGAAGCTGATCTTCGCCACCGCCTTTGCAGGAATCACCGTCTTCGCTCCCGCCCCGATAAACCCGCCCGGCATCCCGTGCACATCCATCGTCGGCCGCGACCACGTCCTCTCCAGCACGCTGAACTTCGCCTCGCCCGTAAGCTCGGTCGACCCCACCTCGTGCTTCCGATACTCCTCCTCATCAAACGGCAGCGACTTCCACGCAGCAAGTTCAGCTTTCGTCGGCTCCTCGATCCCGTCATAGAACCCCGGAATCGCAATCTTTCCGTCCTCGCCCTTCAACTTCGCAATCATCTGCGCCAGCGCCACAAACGGATTCGGCGCCGCACCTCCATACATCCCTGAATGCAGATCGGTCGCCGCGCCCCGCGCCTCCAGCTCCGTATAGATCATCCCGCGCAGCCCCACGCACAACGTCGGCAGCTCCGGCGCAAACATCTCCGTGTCCGAAACCAGCGCCGCGTCCGCCTTCAACTGGTCGCCATGCTCGCGCACAAACGCGGCAATCCCCTCGCCTCCAACCTCTTCCTCGCCCTCCACAATCACGCGCACATTCACCGGCAGCTTCCGGTCCGCCTTCATCAACGACTCCAGCGCCTTCACATGCATCCACATCTGTCCCTTGTCGTCGACAGCCCCACGCGCATAAATATTCCCATCCCGCTCCGTAGGCTCAAATGGCGGCGACTTCCACTCATCCAACGGCTCCGCCGGCTGCACATCGTAGTGCCCGTACAGCAGCACCGTAGGTTTCGCCTTCCCGTCCGCTGAAGGCTCTGCATGCAGCCAGTCCGCATACACCAGCGGATGTCCTCCCGGATGCGCAGCCGAGTTCGTCTCAATCAGCCGCACATTCTCCATCCCCGCAGCGCGCAGCCCGTCCGCGACAAACTCCGCCGCCCTGCGCACATCGCCCGCATGCTCCGGTGCCGTCGACACCGAAGGAATCCGCAACAGGTCCTTCAGCTCCTCAACAAACCGTGCGCCCTGCTCCCGCGCATACCCAACCGCCGCTCCGCTGCCTGCTGCTCCGTTCCCAGCTACTCCGCTCATAGACCGTCCTCTTCCTCGTCCGCCCCTGTTGAGCCTGTCCTCTTCCAACCCAATCCCGGCTCCCTCAGCATAATCTTCGCCCGCCATTGCATCCACCCCGCCCGCCGCGGCATCCATACCCTAAGCATAAGAAGATGAAGAGACCTGATGGATCATGACAAAGCCTTCATCGGGAGAACCTTGTCGCTCTCTCGTGCGTCTACTAAGAACAGTCTCTAGTCATCACACCATGCAGCTTCAAACGACGAAGGCTGTAAGAATCAACGTACGGAATCGTCCAAGGGGAAGAATGCACCAGCTTTTTTCATCGAAATATCGTTCCTCCGCATATCGCGTCTCGCTCGCTCTCTTCGTCTTCGGCACGACCCCGTTCGCCTTCTTCGGCACGACGCTGCACGCGCAGCAAGCCACCCTCGCAGACTCCCCCTCGACTCCCGCTCTCCTCCAGACCGCCGCCGCTGCCCCTGCTCTTGACCTCAGCGTTCCTCAATATATCTCCAGCAGCGCCGACACCGATCAGCCCGCGCCCCCAGCCGACATCGACGCGCCCGTTCCCCAGACGCAATCCAACGAGCCACCGCCCAAGCAGACCTCGCGCATCCTCGGCATCCTCCCCAACTTCCGCGCCGTCAGCGCCGACGTCAAGCTGCCGCCCCAGACCGCCAAAGAGAAGTTTGGCACCGCCTTCAAAGATTCGTTCGACTACTCCGCCATCTTCATCCCGCTCGCCCTCGCCGGCTACGGCGTCGCAGAGAATACCTATCCCGAGTTCGGTTCCGGCGGCGTCGCCTTCGGCCGTTACCTCTGGCATGCCGCTGCCGATCAAACCATCGAGAATCTACTCGTCGAAGGCATCGTTCCTTCCATCACCCGCGAGGACAATCGCTATTACACCCTCGGCCGCGGCGGCTTCTGGAAGCGCACCGGCTACGCTGTCACCCGCACGGTCGTCACCCGTAACGATGCCGGCAACGAAACCTTCAACATCAGCGAAGTTTTCGGCTCTGCTGCTGCCGGCGGCATCTCCACCACCTACTACCCCACCCGCGAGCGCTCCATCGGCACCTTCGGCACCCAGTGGGGCACCAACATCGGCATCGACGCCCTCTCCTTCGTCGTCAAGGAGTTCTGGCCCGACGTCAATCACGCCCTGTTCCACGGCGCCAAGCCCTCGCAGACCACCCAACACCCCTAGCGCTCTCTACGGCCGCGCAACCTCGATCACAATCGATCCCATCCCCGCGCTCGCGGCATACGCCCTGTGCGCCTGCTGAATCTCGTCCAGACCGAACCGCGCCTTCACCGGCACCGATATCCGGCCTTCCTTCAGCCAGGCAAACAGCGTCTCCAGGTCGGTCGCAAAGTACTTCGAACCTCGCATCACGCCGAAGAACGTCGTCTTCTTCCCCGTCCAGACCGCCAGGTTCCGCGCAAACAACTTCAGCAACATCGGCACAGGCGTCCGTTCAGGAGTCCCCGTCCACGCCGGCAGGTTCTGCCCATATCCCACCAGGATCCCGCCCTTCTTCAAAATCGAATACGATTCGTCGAAGCTTTCAAACCCCAGCGCATCGAACACCGCGTCCACACCGCCCATCCGCTGCATCGCGCCAATCCATTCCTTATTCGAGTAGTCAAACGGCACCGCCCCCAGCGCCCTCAACTCTTCATGCTTCTTCGCCGAAGCCGTACCGTACACCGCAACGCCCATCACCTTCCCCAGCCGCAGCAGCGCCCCTCCCACTCCGCCGCTCAGCCCGTGCACAAAAATCTTCTGCCCCGCCCGCACCTTCGCCGAACGGACCAGCATCTCGTACGCCGTCACCCAATCCAACACCACCGCAACCGCC
Organism: Acidobacteriaceae bacterium; assembly: GCA_035482415.1. Taxonomy (GTDB): domain Bacteria; phylum Acidobacteriota; class Terriglobia; order Terriglobales; family Acidobacteriaceae; genus Granulicella. The sequence continues at coordinate 90,124 of DATHQT010000064.1, forward strand.
TCGCCGCCATCCACTCCGTCCGGCACTCGCACCAGGTATTTCTCCGGCAGATTGATCCGCTCCGCCTGCCCGTCATACTTCGAAAGACAAGCCACCCGCGTGCCCACCGGAAACTTCGCGCACCCTTTCCCATTCACCACCACCGTGCCAACTACGCTGTATCCCGGCGTCAGCGGCGGCTTCCTCTGCAACGGATACGTTCCCCGCCGCATGTTCACATCCGACCCCGACACGATCGTGTACTCGACCGCCAGCTGCACCTCACCAGCCGCCGGCTCCGGCAACGCTGCTTCCACGACAGCCAGCACGCTCTCGTCCCCGTACGCCGTAATCACGACCTTCTTGATCTTCGCCAAAGTCTCACCTCGAGGTACGTCTCATCGTTTGAGACGAGGCCCGATCCATTCGGCTCAAACTTTTCGCTCTACTTCGCCGCCCCCGCAAACTCCTTATTGAAGAACGCCACCACCCGCTGCCGCGCATCGAACCCATGCCACGGCTCATTGCTCGGCGACCCATAGATCGCCCCGCCCAGCGGCCCATGATCCACCCGCGGATACGTAATCAGTTCCACCGGCACGCCCATCTGCCGCAGCGCGTGATACATCTCCAGCGACTGCCCCAGCGGGTCGGTCGTATCATCCTGCCCCTGCAGCAGCATAAACGGCGTCTTCGCCTGCGCCGCCCCACTCACCGGGCTCTGCCGCCACGCATCCGCCGGATGCATCCACGGCTTCCCGAAGTACCACTGGTCATACCAGCTTCCCTTCTCCGTTCCATACTCGCTGTTCTGATCAATCACCGGAGCCGCGCTAACAATCGCCTTGAACCGCGTGGTCTTCGTCTCCACAAACGCAGCCATCTCTCCGCCATAGCTATACCCGATCAGCGCCATCTTGTCGCCATCCACCGGCTCGGTCTTGAGGACAAAATCCACGCCCGCCATAATGTCGCGATAGTCCGCCCCACCCAGATCATTCTTGTTGGCCGCCGCAAACTCCGCACCGCGCCCCGTGCTTCCCCGAGGATTGGTCCGCAACACTGCCCACCCCTGCGCCAACAAATAATCCGTGAACACCGAATAGCTATCCACATACGCACCCAGCGGCCCGCCATGCACCTCCACCACCAGCGGAACCTTCTTCGTCGCCGCCTCAGGCGGCAGATACAGCAGCCCCTCAATCTTCAGCTTCTCGTTGGTCCACTCCACACGTTTCGCCGCCGCGCTCTTCACGCCCTTCGGCGCAAGCTCAGGAGTAGCCAACACCTTCGGCGTCTCTCCCAACGCCGCGCTATACATCAGCTCCGGAGCCGCTCCTCCACTGCTCCCCAGGAACACCCATCCGCTCTGCGCCTCATTCGTCACCGCAGCGGCCACCACCGCCACCGGCAGCGCAACCGCCGAACTCTTCCCATCCGCCGCGTACCGCATCAACCGCCCCTCGACACCCTCCTCGGTATCCTGCAACACGCCGCCATCCAGCAGCGCCACCGGCTCCTGGTGCCCCACCGTCCCCATAAATCCATCCGTAAGATTCACCGTCGTCTTCGTCGCAAGATCGTACGTGTACATGTCCGAATATCCCGGAGGCGCATCCTTCTTCGCCTGCGCCAGGTACACAATCTTCCCGCCATCATGCGACCACACTGCCGGCCCCACCGTCGCCGGAATCGCCTCGACCTTCTCCGCATGCGCCGGATCACTCGCCTTCACGATCCACGCACTATTCGCCGGCCCCAGCTCTTCCACACCATTCGGCGCCGCCGCAATCGCCAGCAACTTACTCGAGTCCGCACTCCACGACGCGCCCCGCACATCCATCGGCGCTCCCGTCAGCGTCAGCTTCTCCGTCGCCACATCCAGCAGATACATCCGCGATCCATGCAGCCCATGATCCACCCACTCCGCATCCGCCTTCGCGTCCTTCGCCTTTTTCTCTCCCGCAGTCTCCGGGTCCGCCGCAAAAATCGCAATCGTCTTCCCGTCCGGCGACACCCGATAACTCGCGACATCAATCGCCACCGGCTCAACCTTCTCGTCGTCCTTCTTCGCATCATCTTTCTTCGCCGGTGCAGGCGGCAGCGCCCCCTCGCGCTTGGACTCATCCACCTGCGGCGTCACCTTCAGATCAAACACCTTCGCCTCGCCGCCATCCATAGGCAGCTTGTACAGCTGCGTGTGCTCGCCCCGATGCGCCAGGAATAGCACCGACAAACCATCCGGCATCCACTGCCCGCGCTGCTCCCCGCGCTTGTCCCCCGCAGGAGAATACGTCAACTGCCGCGCCGCCCCACCACCCACCTCCACTAGCCAGATATGCCCCTTCGCGCCATCCGCGGTCGCATCCACAATCCGCACCAGCACCTGCTTCCCATCCGGCGAAAGCTGAGGATCGCTCATTCCCTTGTAGTGACGCAGCTGCTCATTCGTAGGAAACGCCGGCGCCTTGTCACTCGCACCAGGCGCAGCCTTGTCATTTGTAGCAGGCGAGGCTGCCTTCTCCTGGCCACCGCCAGCCGAAGCAAGGGAAACGGCAAGCGCCACCACGGCGCAGGTCCGGCAATTAATTTTCAACATTGCGATAGCCTACCGCATAAAAGCTCAACCCGAATCCACAATCCGACAGTCCAACGCATAATGAATCAGCCCCAAACTTCTTGACCGGGAGAGTCCGACAGCCCATGCCCCTTACGCCCCGCTCCTTCCTCCGCACCGCCCTCATCGCCGCCGCGATCCTCCTCCCTACCGCGCTGCACGCCGAACCCTCCGCCGGCCAGATCCTCTCCCAGGCCCGCGCCACCGCGACCGCGCAGCACAAAAACGTCCTGCTCATCTTTGGCGCCTCCTGGTGCGGCCCTTGCCACATGTTCCAGCACTTCCTCGACGACCCCGCCAACAAACCCATCCTCGATAAAGCCTTCGTCATCGCCACCCTCGACGCCGGCGAACTCACCACCGACACCAAACACCACGACACCCCGGGCGCCGTCGCTCTCCTGGCCAAACTTGGCGGAGCCAACGTCGGTATCCCGTACCTCGTCATCCTCCCACCCACCGGCCATCCCATCATCAACTCCCTCCGCCCCGACCCCACCACCCCCGCCGGCAGCAACATCGGCTACCCCGCCATCCCCGTGGAAATCGACTGGTTCATGCACATGCTCCAGCAGTCCGCCCCCACCCTGACCCCGCAAGACACCGCCACCCTCCACGCCTGGCTAACCGCCCACGGGCAGTCCTGACCATCAAAGAACAGATCTCTCGTAATCCAGCCCTCTGGGTTGATCTCCGGATAACCTGCATTTAGAACATTGCCCGTCGTTAGCTATTCCTGATCGTCACAGAAGATGCCAAACGCAGTTAGACCGCACGATGCCACCATACGGAATCACTATCCTGGCCTCGATGGGCTGAGAGCGATCGCAGTGTTCATGGTATTTCTGCAACACTATGCGTCCCAGTACGCATTCATCTTCGGTTGGGGCTGGGCTGGCGTCGACGTCTTCTTTGTCCTCTCCGGTTTTCTCATCACGGGCATCCTTTACGACAGCCAAAATCAGCCCTTCCGTTATCGCGACTTTTACATCCGTCGCACCCTGCGTATTTTTCCTCTTTACTACACGGTTTGGCTCGCCATCCTGCTTGCCGCTCCGCTGGTGCGTTGGGAGTTGAACTGGCGTTGGACCCTATGGCCCGCATACCTCGGCAACTACGCGCGGTTCTTCTTCCTTCATCAAGCCGGCAATCCGTATCGATTCGATCGTCTAACCTCCGGGCCGGCCGTGCAGCAGTGGTTTGGCAGCCCCATGCACTTGTACATCGGGCACTTCTGGTCTCTCTGCGTGGAAGAGCAGTTCTATCTGGTCTGGCCGCTCGTTGTGTACAGCATTCGCAAGCGCGAGACATTGATGAAGATCTGCGTCTGTGTCATCCTTGCGGCCCCACTTTTTCGTTGGTGGCTTACGACGCACCTTTCTTCGCAGATGCTGGGCATGGAACTTCTCTACCGCAGCATGCCCACGCGCATCGACGCGCTGCTCCTGGGCGGCCTCGTTGCCCTGTGCTTGCGAGGCCCTCAGAAAGAGTGGCTGCACCGCTGGAAGCACGCCATCTTAGGTACCTCCGCTGCACTTCTTGTTGTCGTATATTTGCTGGCCGTCCAATGGATTTAAACTGCCCTATGAGGGCTCAGCGACGAATTGGGTTGGGATTCTCGGGTTTACCCTGATCGATCTATTCGCCAGCGCGCTGATTCTCGAAACCATCTATCCCGGCGGCTGGTGGAGCAGGATGTTGAGTCTCAGAGGTCTACGAAACTTTGGCGTCATCAGCTACGGCTTCTACGTCTATCACGACCTTCTGCATGACCTTTACTCCTACGTGGCCAACAGGTTCTTCCCTACGTATGCCGCTGCCGTGACTATTTTCATCGCGTTCTTTGCGTCATGGCTCATCGCGTGGCTCAGCTTTCGAATCCTGGAATCTCCCGTGCTCAAGCTCAAGGATCGTTTCACGCACCAGGTTCACAAGGCTCCCCAAGCGTGAAGAACTAGTTTCCATGTAGCAGCCAACTCAAAAACCGCCCAAATTTCAATGCAACGTCCAATTCCACGCGCATTTCGTTTAACATAGAAGCGTATGCGTTTGCGGAATCGCCACCTCGCCTGCCTCCTCCTCCTGCTCTCGTCCCTGAGCGCAGCGGATGCCCGCGCCCTGCGTTCCACGGACCTCACCCTCGGTGGCCGCTACATCAGCACCCTGCTCTGCCAGAGCGCCGCTGCGGCCATCATCGCCAAGCCGCTCGCCGAACATATCGCTCCCCCCAGGACCGATGCCTTCGTGCTCGCGCCAGCCTCCCGCGCGCTCCACACCGCTGCCTGGACCATGCGTCCGCCAGCGCATCACACCGCCGCGCTCCAAATCTTTACCTCCAGCCTCAGCTAAACGACGCTCCCCCAGCGTCCTGCGGACCCAAGCCCCCTAGCCGCCCGCACCCCAGTATCCGCGCCTACGCGCCACCCCCAAAGGAACCCACCGTGTTCAACGCCGCCCTCGCCAAAGTCTTCGGCACCTCCAACGAACGTGCCGTCAAGCGCATGCTCCCCATCCTCGCCCAGATCAACGGCTTCGACGAAGCCACCAAGCTCCTCACCGACGAACAGCTCGCCGCCAAGACCACCGAATTCCGCGCCCGCATCGCCGCCGCGCTCGAAGGCATCACCGACCCCGAAGCCCGCATCGCCGCCGAAAAAGTCATCCTCGACGAGCTCCTTCCCGAAGCCTTCGCCGTGGTTCGCGAAGCCGGCCGCCGCGTCGTCGGCATGCGCCACTTCGACGTCCAGATGATTGGCGGCATGGCCCTCCACCAGGGCAAAATCGCCGAGATGAAGACCGGCGAAGGCAAGACCCTGGTCGCCACCCTCCCCTGCTATCTCAACGCGCTCGCCGGCCACGGCGTCCACGTCGTCACCGTCAACGACTACCTCGCCAAGCGCGACGCCGAATGGATGGGAAAAATCTACGGCTTCCTCGGCCTCTCCGTCGGCGTCATCGTCCACGACCTCTCCGACCAGCAGCGCCGCGAAGCCTACGCCGCCGACATCACCTACGGCACCAACAACGAGTTCGGCTTCGACTACCTCCGCGACAACATGAAGTTCGAGCTCCCCGACCAGGTTCAGCGCGGCCACTTCTACTGCATCGTCGACGAAGTCGATTCCATCCTCATCGACGAAGCCCGCACCCCCCTCATCATCTCCGGCCCCACCGATAAAACGACCGACAAATATGCAATAGCCAACACCATCATCCCCCAGCTAGAAGAGGGTGAGCTCATCGAAACCCTCGAGACCAAAACCTGGTCCGGCGATTACGTCGTCGACGAAAAAGCCCGCGCCATCACCGTCACCGACGAAGGCTTCGAGAAGGTCGAAAAGCTCCTCGGCATCGGTAACATCGCCGACCCCGAAAACTGGGACATGAAGCATCACATCGAAGTCGCCATCAAGGCCCACACCCTCTACAAGCGCGACGTCGAGTACGTCGTCAAGGACGGCGAAGTCATCATCGTCGACGAGTTCACCGGCCGCCTCATGCCTGGTCGCCGCTGGTCCGACGGGCTACATCAAGCGGTAGAAGCGAAGGAGGGAGTTCAAATCCGCAAAGAGGATCAGACCCTCGCCACCATCACCTTCCAGAACTACTTCCGCCTCTACAAAAAGCTCTCCGGCATGACCGGCACCGCCGAAACCGAAGCCTCCGAGTTCGACTCCATCTACAAGCTCGAAATCGTCGTCATCCCCACCAACCGCATCATGCAGCGCATCGAAAACCCCGACGTCGTCTTCCGCACCGCCAAAGAAAAGTACTTCGCCGTAGCCGACGAAATCGAGCGCCTCCACGCCGCCAAGCAGCCCGTCCTCGTCGGAACGACGAGCATCGAAAAGTCCGAGCTCCTCTCCGAGATCCTCAAACGCAAAAACGTCCGCCACGTCGTCCTCAACGCCAAGTTCCACGAGAAGGAAGCCGAAATCGTAGCCCAGGCCGGCCGTCTCGGCATGGTCACCATCTCCACCAACATGGCCGGCCGCGGTACCGACATCCTCCTCGGCGGCAACTCCGAGTTCATGGCCAAGCAGGACCTCGTCAAGCGCAAGGCAGCCCGCGCCGTCTCCGCAGCCGAAGGCGCCATCGCTCCCGTCGCCGCCCACGGCTTCGTCCGCTTCTACTACCAGTCGCAGGAGTTCGAGGTCTCGCACCAGGATTGGGACAATGCCATCGAAGCCCACGCGGCTGCAACGAAATCGGAGCACGACGCCGTCATCGAAGCAGGCGGCCTCCACATCCTCGGCACCGAACGCCATGAAAGCCGCCGCGTCGACAACCAGCTCCGCGGTCGCGCCGGCCGCCAGGGCGACCCCGGCTCCTCCCGCTTCTTCCTCTCCCTCGAAGACGACCTCATGCGCATCTTCGCCCGCGAGTGGGTCTCCACCCTCCTCCAGTCCCTCGGCATGGAAGAAGGCGTCCCCATCGAAAGCCGCATGATCTCCAAGCGCATCGAAGGCGCCCAAAAAGCCGTCGAGAGCCAGAACTTCGAGTCCCGCAAGCACGTCCTCGAGTACGACGACGTCATGAACAAGCAGCGCGAGGCCGTCTACTCTCTCCGCCGCCAGCTCATGGAAGGCGTCGCCCAAAAGCAGCTCATCACCGAAGACTACGTCTCCACCATCCTCTCCGGCATCCTCGACGAGCACGCCCCCGAGAAGGCCCACCCCGAGCAGTGGAACACCGAGCAGATCTTCTCCCAGGTCCACGACGTCTTCGGCGCCCGCCTCGAAAGCTCCATCGACCCCTCCCAGCTCAATCGCCACGAGCTCGGCGACGCCATCTTCGACCAGCTCAACCAGCGCTACGACATCAAGGAAAAAATCCTCGGCGAAGTCCAGCTCCGCTACCACGAGCGCGTCGTCATGCTCTCCGTCCTCGACGCCCTCTGGAAAGAGCATCTCCTCAACATGGATCACCTCAAGGAAGGCATCGGCCTCCGCGGCTACGGCCAGAAGGATCCCCTCGTCGAGTACAAGCAGGAGTCCTTCGAGCTCTTCGAAGCCATGATGCTGCGCTTCCAGGAAGACACCGCGCGCAACCTCTTCCGCATGCAGATCCTCGCTCCCGATGGCACCCCCATCGAAAGCCTCGAGCAGCTGGCCCAGCTCCAGCTCGGCCAGCCCGCGCCCCCGCCCCCGCCCGCCCAGCAGCGTCTCCCCATCGACGCCACAAATTCGGGTGCCCCAGGTCTCGCTTCTGAGACCTGGGATGGACAGCCCCAGCAACAAGCCCCACCCCCCACCGTCCCCACCCGCGCTCCCTCCACCACCATCGACGCCCTCGAGCGCGAGTTCCAGCGCAACAAGCAGCGCGACCTCGCCGCCGCTCGCCAGGCCGGTGGCTCCACCTCCACCGCCACCGCTACCCAGCGTCGCTCCGGCGCAGAAATCGGCCGCAACGACCCCTGCTTCTGCGGCTCCGGCAAGAAGTATAAAAAATGCCACGGAGCCAACGCCTAAGCCCTTTACCATCTGGTCAACTCGACGCGTCCTGGCTATCTTCTCCGCCTGCCGCCGCATCTCACTTCGAAGTCCCCCAGGAAATACGGGGCGGTTTTGACCTCGAGGATGCCGCTTGCCCACGTTTTCAACCCAAATCGGTGGTGAAGCTCCTATCCTGCTCCGGCAGATGGAGCAGTTCTTCGAAGCCACCACCGATGGGGTCGTCTTCCTCGATCGCGACTATTGCTTCACCTTCCTCAATCGCCGTGCGCAGGAGATCATCTCCATGGGCCTCGATCTTACCGGCAGAAATCTCTTCGAAGTCTTCCCCGCCACCCTCTACGAAGGTTCGCCCTACGTAGAGTCCTACCGCCGCAGCATGGACGAAGGCCTCACCTCCGAGTTCGAAGCCTTCTACCCCGAGCCCCTCAACGTCTGGCTCCGCGTCCATAGCTATCCCACCGACGACGGCATCATCCTCTTCTTCCGCGACTTCACCTCAGAGAAGATCGATCGCGAAGCCCTCCAGAATAAAACCCTCGAAGCCGAACGCCAGCACTCCGAGCTCGAGGCCATCTATCGCACCGCTCCCATCGGCCTCGCCCTCTTCGACGTCGAAGACTATCGCTACCTCCGTCTCAACGATCGCCAGGCCGCCTTCTTCGGCCTCAAGCCCGAACAGATCGTCGGCCGCACCCTCACCGAGATGGCCCCAATCCCCGGCCTCAGGGAGCTCTTCGACCAGGTCCGCGACGGCCATCCCGTCATCAACTTCCCGCTCGAAGGCGAACTCATCACAGACCCCGGCGAGCATCGCTACTGGACCGTAAACTATCTCCCCGTCTACGCTCCCGACGGCACCGTCCAGGCCATCAGCGCCGCCTCACTCGAAATCACCCAGCAGCGCAAGGCCGAACTCGCCCTCATCCAGAGTGAAAAGCTCGCCGTCGTCGGTCGCCTCGCCAGCTCCATCGCCCACGAGATCAACAACCCCCTCGAGTCCGTCACCAACCTCATCTACCTCGCCCAGGTATCCGACTCACTCGAAGAATCCCGCGGCTACCTCACCACCGCCGAGATCGAACTGCGTCGCGCCGCCGCCATCACCTCGCAGACCCTCCGCTTCCACCGTCAGGCCACCAGCCCGCAGCTCATGAACCCGCGCGACCTCGCCGACACCGTCCTCTCCATCTACCAGGGCCGCATCCACAACGCCCACGTCCGCATCGAGCGCCGCAGCCGCGCCCGCCGCAAAGTCCATTGCTTCGACGGAGAAATCCGCCAGGTCATCTCCAACCTCGTCAGCAACGCGCTCGACGCCATGCCCTCAGGCGGCCGCCTGTTCGTCCGCGAACGCCAGGCCACCAACTGGCGCAGCGGCGAGCCCGGCGTCTCCATCACCCTCGCCGACGACGCCTCCGGCATGAGCCCCGATGTCCAGGCCCGCATCTTCAACCCCTTCTTCACCACCAAGGGCGTCACCGGCACCGGCCTCGGTCTTTGGGTCAGCAAAGAAATCGTCCAGCGCCATCGCGGCGAGCTCAACGTCCGCAGCAGCCAGTCCCCCGCCCACCACGGCACCGTCTTCACCCTCTTCCTCCCCTTCGACGCCGTCATCCGCTAACCGCCGCCGTCCGTCGCCATGCGCGAACCTCACCTCGAGGAAGTGACTTCTGCTCTCTGACCACAGTCCATTGCAGCGCATGAAAGACGATCGCGCTTACGCGAGACGCGTTGAGCATGCCGATGGATCAGGTGGATCACGACGAACGCACTGACAATCCACACCCCGGCCCACACGTTCGGGCTCCTCGATCCGGCCGGGAAGACCACTCCGCGAACCAGGAACACCGTAAGCTGCAGAATCGCAGCAACAACCGCGGCCGTGATGAGCTTGAGCGCCGACCGGATCAACTGGCTTTCACCGGATCTCGCAATCCACGGCGCCCCAATAAAGACGAAAAGGAAACACGGCAGGAACGTGTAGAAGATCGTGACCAGCAAGGCGATCGTTCCCATCAGAAAGGACCCCTGAAAATGATGAAATCCAGCCATAAATCCCACGAATCCGACGACAATGATCAGTGGCCCCGGCGTGGTCTCCGCCAGCGCAAATCCGTCCAGCATCTGCGCATGGCTTAGCCACCCGAACTTCATCACGGCTATCTGCGCCACGTACGGAATGACGGTGTAGGAGCCGCCAATCGTCACAAAGGCTGTTTGCGTGAAGAAGGCCGACAGCCTCATCCAGAACGGAAAATCGCGCGCGAAGATCCCCAGCAGAAGCAACGGAACGCTTCCAATCGCCGCGCATCCGCCCACGATGCGCAGCGTCCGCCAGGCCGCCGCGCCCGTTGCGTACCCTGCCGTCTTCTCTGCCGATGAGCGCCGGTCGATCCCTCGCAGGCGCTGCACAAGCCCCACCAGCACACCCATCGCAACCATCATTCCCATGATCCAGGGCAGCGGAATATGCAACAGGCTCAGCGCAAGGAACGATGCGACCGCAGCGAGCCATTGCACACCAGACCTGAGCGCGCGACGTCCGATTTGAAACAGCGCCCGCAAAACCAACGCCACCACAATCGGCTTCAACACCCGGAACAGGAGGGTCACCCACCCCACACTTCCGTACCGTGCATAGAGCAGACTGAGCCCCAGCAGGATGGCGGTGGAAGGAAGAACAAACAAGGTGCCCGCCAGCAAGCCGCCCAGTTTTCCGTGCAGCTTCCAGCCAAGGTAGATCGCGAGCTGCTGCGCCTCGGGTCCCGGCAACAGCATGCAGTGACTCAGGGCGTGGAAAAGATCGTCGGAATCGATCCAGCGCCGCTTCTCCACCAGCTCCGAGTGCATGATCGCGAGATGAGCTGCCGTGCCTCCGAAGCTGATCCAGCCCAGCTTCCACCAGAATCCGAGCGCTTCCCGCATGGAAGGTTGCCCCGCGACCTGTGCTCGACTCTCAGGCGTTGAAAATCTGAACCCCATGATGACATTATAACATCATAATGTAACGAGCTTCTTCCCGCGAGGCTCGATCCACAGGAGACCTTCATGCCAACCCAATCCAGCCCTCTCGCAGAGACTCGCATCTCTTCCGCCCTGCAGCCTTACGCCGCGCTGCCCCTTCGCGCCATCGCCGGAGGAGGCTTCCTCCAACACGGTTGGGCGAAACTCGCTAAGGGCCCGGATGCCTTCGCAGCGATCCTGCAGGCCCTGCACGTTCCCTTCCCCCACTTCTCCGCGTACCTCACAATCTCGGTAGAGTTACTCGCAGGAGCGGCGTTTCTTTTCGGCGCGTTGGTTGCCTGGGCAAGCCTGCCGGCCATCGTCGTCCTGCTGACCGCCATGTTTACGGTCCATCTCCCCTATGGCTTCAGCTCCATCAAGATCAAGGCGATCGTCGATGGTCGCGCCCAATTCGGACCTCCCGGCTACGAATGCGACCTTCTCTATATCGCGTGCATCCTCGCGCTCGTCTTCCCCAACCCGAGCCCATGGTCCATCGATAGCTATCGCTTGCGCAAGCGCGATGCCTGAGTTCCGCCCGACTCTCCCGGGTGACGCAGCAGCTTCGTGACAAACCGGACAACATCCCCTCGATACGACAGCACCTCGTAGTCAACCGGCTGATTGCCGGTCGTCAGCGAGGTGCGCTCGATCTGAAAAATCGGGGAACCGACCCGCACCTGCAGCGCGGCAGCGATAGCTTTCGTTGCAATCACCGCCTCCAACTCATAGTCTGCTTCGACCAGGGGAACTCCATATTCTTCTTCGAGAAGGGTGAAGATCGGATGGAGTCGTAGATCGTTGCGCACGATCTGCTTGCCCAGGGGGAGCGGTAGATACGTCTCATCAAACGAGATCGGCATGTCATCAGCGAGCCGCACCCGCTTGATTTGCATCACGTTGGTCCCCTTCGCCAATTGAAGCCGCTCTGCAACCCGCGCCGAGGCGGCAACAATCCCCTTACTCACCACACGGGCCGTCGCTCTTCGCCCGACAGACTTCATATCCTCGACGAAGCCCGTCAGCTTGGTCAGCTCTGCTTCGATCCGCGGCGACAGAACGAAGGTTCCAAGTCCGCGACGAATCTCCACCAGGCCGCGCCCAACCAGGTTCTGGATCGCGCGGCGAACCGTGATGCGGCTTACCTGGAATCGCTCCAGCAGTTCATCTTCGGTAGGCAATTGATCTCCGGGTCGATACTCACCCTGGGCAATTTCCGTGGCAATCGTTTCCTCGATCCTGGCATACAGCGTCGATGCGGGCATAAGGACAATATAATGTCCTGTCCATCGGTTTCCAACCTCGGCCTGATCTTCGCTTAAGACGCGCCAACCACAACCCCTCACGATCCTCGGTTTTCGAACCGCCGCCGTCCTTCGCCCCCACCGCTGCCAGCGACCACACGTTCCTGTCCGAAACCTCGATCAGGACCGGGGACGCAATCCCACGAGCGGATGAAGAGATTGCAGCGGCGGCCCGCTGCAATCCCCGGTTGCGCTCTGGTTGCGCTCTGATTTATTTCGTTCTACGTCCTACGGGCGACAACGAGCCCGTGACCTGGGATGCATGGCTCGCCTGTCTTGACGAAGCCGAAGCCGGCGACTCGCCTGCGGATCGCATCGACCGATGCAAGGCATCGCGAGCGAAGGGTCCATCCTACGCATGAGTTGCGCTCTCCAAACGGGTACACACCAGGTGCCCGTTCATCATGACGCAGCATCCCGGAGGGCCGGTCTTTCCGTGATGGATGACCCCTCCAAGACTCCCAATATTCATCATGGCTTCTTCCACGTTGGCTTTTTTCCGACGCGGATATTTTTCGACAGCGGCATCGATCTTCTGAGCCGCCTCTCGCGGTAAGAGCGGCGTTAGCATGCGAATGCCCTCAACAGCGAGCTCGGCAGTTTGTTCGGCATTGAGGTAAATCGGATCGCCAGGACCGTCGCCCTTGACCGGGAAGTTCCAGTTTGTCAGTCTTCCAATCAACAGCGTGAAAAAGTCCGCTATTTCTCTGTCGACTACCATGAGATTCCTCCGATCGTATGTTCGATAACGCCGCGTATCCCGCGACGCGCCGCCATTGTACATGAGGGGTATCTCCCTTAGCGAACACCCGTTGGATGGTTCGATCCTTAGGACCGTGACCCGCCAATGCGTTTCGCGGTCATACCCTCCACCCGATCCAGCATCTCAATAACGACTCCCCTGCTTTCGCAAGCTCATCACCAGCAATAGCCCAAAGCCCGCCACACAAACCCACGCGAACCAATCGCCCATCACCGAGTACACCGTGCGCACGCCGCGCACCGGCACCTGCGCCACCAGCGTCAACTCGCTCGCCTGGTACTCGTCCATCTGCGCCAGCACATGCCCCTCGTAATCATAGGCAGCCGACCGCCCAAACTTCGCCGCCCGCACCAGGTTCGCGCCTTGCTCAATCGCCCGGTAGCTCGCAATCTCCGTATGCCGAGGATCGATGGCCCGCCAATCGCTCGCCGGACTCAGAATCATATCCGCGCGCATCTTTCCCGCCTGCGCCAGCAGCGGATGAAAGTCCATGTCGTAACAAATAGCCGCGGTCAGCCGCCCATACGGCGTGTCCAACGCGCGCAGCTTCCCGTCGCTGGCCGACGACCTCTCCATCTCCGGCCCCTGCGTCGGCCGCGCTTTCTGATAAGCCCACGCAACCGTTCCGTCCGGCTCCACCATCACGATCTTGTTTGCCAGCGGATGCGCACTCCCCGGCGTCCACTCCGCCATCGCCATTCCCAGGATCACGTGGTCTCTCGCCGCCAGCGCGCTGCCTCGCGCCACCAGCGCCGCTTCATCCTGCGCCAGCACATAGGCCGCCTCCTCCGACCAGAAAATAATCTTCGCCCCAGCCTTCGCCTCGCGGTCACTCCGCTCCAGCAGGTCGTCCTGGCCGGCAGACGTCGCCTCCAAAAACTGCCTCCGCTCGGCCTCCGACGCCCGGCCCTGCACCACGTCTTGCACAACCGAATCCTCCAGCGGCAGCCCACCCTTCGCCACCGAAAGAGCAGCCACCCGCACTGTCGCAGCCCGCGGCGGAAACAGCGTCAGCCGCGCCTCTCCCATCAAGATCACCACAACGTACGCGCCCCCAAACACCGCCAGCCGCCGCATCGCAATTCCCGTCGCAAGCCCCGCTTCCATCGCCCAGTTCGTCACCGCGGCAAACCACCCAATCAGGAACGCGATCCCCCACAACCCCGTCACCGCCAGCGTCTGCAGCAGCGGAAGATTGCCGGCCTGCGTGTACGCAATCCCTCCCCAGCTTCCAAACGGCCCATGCGCATACACAAACTGGGTGGCCACCAGCAGCGTTGGAAACACCAGCGTGCTCGCCCAGCCGTTCAGCCGCCTCGCCAGCAGCCGGTCCGCCGCATACGGCAGCATCACCGACACGCCCGACACCGCCAGGAAAATGAAATAAAACACGCCCGGTATCGGCGTCATCCCCCGGAACGCGATCCCGCGCATCACCACCGCCACCACGTACGCAACGGCCAGTCCACGGACTGCCGGCTGGCTCCGCACAAAACGCAGCAGGCACATCGGGGCAAGCCACGCCGCCAGCGCCATCGTCTCTCGCCCATCGGCAAACAGCAGCAGCACAGCCGCCGCCAGCAACCACCCCCATGCCCCCGCCGAACCTTCCGCCTCACGTACTGGAACCTCGGTTGCCATGCTCACACTCTCCTTCGCCCATCTCCTTCATCCACAATCCCAGACTGCCTCCAGCGCCTCCCATTCGCCAGTCGCTCCTGTCACCAATCCGACCTGACACATGTCACGCAGCCGACACACTTACGCGCTCACCCACACCTGTACGTTCTTCCAGTGTTTCTTCACGGGATCACCTTGTATCCTTCTTCTATGGATCTCGAACTCACCGTCTCCCAAGCCCAGGCCCTGCTCGCATCCGATCACCCTCCCCTGCTCCTCGACGTCCGCGAGCCCTGGGAGTTTTTAACCGCACACATCCAGGCCAGCGTCATCATCCCCATGAACGAGATCCCGGGCCGCGCCCACCAGGAGCTCGACGAAGAAACCCCCATCCTCGTAATCTGCCACCACGGAGCCCGCTCCCTCTCGGTAGCGAACTGGCTTCGCGGGCAAGGCTTCGACAAAGCCCAATCCATCGCCGGCGGCATCGACGCCTGGTCCACCCACATCGACCCCACCATCCCCCGCTACTAGCGCTCCCCGCGGTCTTGCGCTTGCCTTTGCAGTTGCACTTGCCTTTGCCCTTGCCCTTCTTTGACAATTTCTGAAAGAAATTGTCATTCTGAGCGCAGCGAACGAACCTGCTTTCTCCCGTTCTTGCAGTTGTCTTTTTCACTCATCGCCACCGGCCACCTGCTTCCCCCTCTCGATGATGACCAACTCCCCCACCACCGCGGTATAGTGGCGAGGAACCCGGAGACCCCTCAGCCGTGAACCTCGCCACACTCCCCCTCGCCCTCGCGCTCCTCGCCGCACCCCTCGCCACCGCCCAGTCCACCCATGCTGCCCCGCCCGCCGTCCGCGCAGGACCCGCCTACAAAGGCACGCCCTACACCGACGCCCACCACCCCATCGGCGCGCAACCCATCCCCGGCATCGTCCAGTGCGCCTACTACGACGCCGGCGGCGAGGGCATCGCCTACCACGACACCGACGCCGTCAACCACGGCAGCGGCGAACTCAACCCCGCCAACGGCACCTACCTCAACGAGTTCCGCATGCACGAAGGCGTCGACACCTCCTACACCAAATTCCACGACCCCAAAGTCCCCATCGACAACAACCCCTACGACCTCGTCACCCCGCCCGACGGCCAGCTCTACGTCGGCTGGACCGTTCCCGGCGAGTGGTTCAACCTCACCGTCAACGTAGCCCACGCCGGCCGCTACACCGCCGACCTCCTCTACACCTCCAACCGCGGCGGCGGCATCTCCCTCGACGTCAACGGCGTCCCCAACCCGCCCATCAACATCCCCTCCACCGCCAACCCCGCCGAGCCCGTCGCCTGGCGCCAATGGCACCACTGGAACCTCCTTCCCAACGCCGCCACCCTCCAACTCCCCGCCGGCCGCAGCGTCCTCACCGTCCACATCGTCACCGAAGGCCAGATGAACCTGGCCACCTTCAACTTCAAACCCGCGCCCTAACCCTCACCCGCAGTTGCCCTTGCTTTTGTTCCTGCCTTTCTTTCTGTCATTCCCCCTGGGCATCTGCTTCTTCCTTTGCACGATCTGCGTGGCGAAACGTCGCAACCTTTGCGCCTGTTGCGTCAAAGCGTTTGCCGTTGCCTTTCTTTCTGTCATTCCCTCTGGGAATCTGCTTCTTCCTTTGCACAATCTGCGTGGCGAAACGTCGCAACCTTTGCGCCCGTTGCGTCAAAGCGTTTGCCTTTCTTTCTGTCCTTCCCCCTGGGCATCTGCTGTTTGTTCGCTAATTTTTCATCCACGTCCCTCTTGACTCCCCGCACCTCTCCCCCGATACTCCTCGCAACGCGCAAGGAGACCTCATGGCCCATCCCGTCGTCCACTTCGAAATCGGCTGCAAAGACAAAGCCACCACCACCGCCTTCTACCAAAACGTCTTTGGCTGGTCCATCGACCCCGGCCCCATGGGCATGATCGACACCGGCTCCACCCAGGGCATCGCCGGCCACATCGCTGCCCTCGGCCACGAGCCCCACCAGTTCACCCACTTCTACATCGAGACCAACGACGTCGCCGCCAGCCTCCAGCAAGTCGAAGCCGCCGGCGGCAAAACCATCGTCCCACCCACCCCCATCCCCACCGGCACCTTCGCCTGGTTCAGCGACCTCGAAGGCAACATCGTAGGCCTCTGGAAACCCAACAACTAACCCCGCAACAGGGTGCCCCACCTTAGCGACGGACTCATCGTCGCTAAGGTGGGCCCTCGAGACCGGCTGCCAACTAAGAACTAACAACTGAGAACTGAGAACTGAGAACTGAATTCACTTCGCCCGCGGATGCGTATCGTCGTACACCTTCTGCACCTGCCCCACCGTCAACTGCGTATACCGCTGCGTAGTCGACAGCCGCTCATGCCCCAGCATCTCCTGGATCGCCCTCAGATCCGCCCCCTCCTCCAGCATGTGCGTTCCAAACGCATGCCGCAGCGTATGCGGATGCACATCCGCGGCCAGCCCCCGGCTCAGCGCAATCGACTTCACAATCCTCCCCACACTACGAGTAGTCAACCGAGCCCCACCCTTCGCCACCCCCACCCGCAGCCGAATCAGCAACGGCCCATCGTGCACCAGCTTCCCCATCCCCGCAGCTTCCAGCCGCGCCTGCCGCTGCGGCAAGTAAGCAAGCACCGCCTCCGCGGCCGCATCGCCCAGCGGCACCAGCCGCTCCTTCTTCCCCTTACCAAACACGCGAACCGCGTCATCCCGCCAATGGATCGCGTCCATATCCAACCCCACCAGCTCCGAGTTACGAATCCCGCACCCATACAACAACTCAAAGATCACCCGCTCCCGCTCCGGCCAACTCCCCGCCTCGGCCTGATCCGCCGCTTCGCGCGAAGCGCCTCCCGCCCCACGCGCAGTGGCGGGTGCCCCATGTCTCGATTCTGAGACATGGGTTTCCACGGCTTTCCCCTTCGGCGACATAGAATCCAGCACCCGATTCACCTCTTCCATACTCGGCACCCGCGGCAAATGTTTCGGCAGCTTGGGAGTACTCACCAACAGCGCAGGATTACTCTCCACCAACCCCGCCTTCGCCGCCCACTTGAACCAGCTCCGAATCGCCGCCAGCGCCCGCGCCACGCTAGCCTTGGTCAACCCCTTATCCAGCAGCGTCGCCATATACCTGCGAATATGCGTATGCTCCACCGACGCCATCGCCGCCCCCTCCCCCAGCGTCTCCGTCAGAAACTCCGCAAACCCCCGAACCTCCCGCGCATAAGCCCGCAGCGTATGCTCCGAAGCCCCCCGCTCATCCCGCAACATCGCCAGGAACCGCTCAGCCAGCGCCGCAAAGGAATCCGTCGACTTAGTTTTCATGACGGCGCCTCCGCATCATCAACCAAGAGAACAGCCACGCATAGAACAAGAAGTCGACGGATGCAATGACAGCAAGACTTGGATCATGCGCGTTACCCACAACACCCATCGCGCCAAGCGGAAAAGCAAAAATGGCTCCCGGAAGTGAAAGCAAAAGCAGCACGCCCCAACCTTCACCAAGATCACGCCAAAGCGGAACTGTCGATGCAACAGTTACAAGTCCGCTCAAGGTCACAGCGATTCCCACAGATTTGGCCTCGCGACTCATTCCACGATCCCCCAAAAGCCGGGTGGCCCATTCATGACAGCTCCATCGTCATGAGTGGGGTTATCTGTCAGCCAAAAACTCTGCTCACTCATATCGACGCGCCTGAACCTTTCTCGCAATCCACATCACCAACCCCACCACCGCCGAATAAAAAAACCAGTTCCCAACAAACACCAGCAAGAGACTGGAAATCCGCAGGTCAGTCCTCATCGCCATGGCGAAGTGAATGCCCGGCAAAGCCAGCACCTGGAAGTCATGCCCCCGCACCTCACTCACGACAAACGCAATCGCCGCCCCCGCGAGCACCGTCAGCAACAACGTCCGTTGCCCCCTCACGCCTCCACCCCACTTCTCCGCGTAGCCCGCGGATGATGCATCCGATGCACCGTCTTCAGCCGGTCAATCGCCAGATGCGTATACACCTGCGTCGTAGCAATATCGGCATGCCCCAGCAGCGTCTGCACCGTACGAAGGTCCGCGCCATGCTCCACCATATGCGTAGCCATACTATGCCGCAGCTTATGCGGACTGGCATGCGAATCCAACGCCTTCACCATCTTCCAAACCATCTGCGTAGTCAGCGGCTTCCCCCGCACGCTAAGAAACAACGCTCTCTGCAGCGCCTTCCCCAGCAGCTCACGCCGTCCGCGCGACACATAAGCCTCAAGCGCCTCCACCGCCGACCGCCCGATCGGCACAATCCGCTCCTTATCGCCCTTCCCCCGCACCTGCACGCTAGCCGTCTCCAGCCTTAGATCCTCCTGCCGCAGCGCGACAATCTCCCCCACGCGCAACCCGCCCGCATACAGCAGCTCCAACATCGCATGATCCCGCAGCGCCATCCCATCCGCATCCTTCGCCCGAGCCGCCGCCCCCGTCCGCGACAGCATCTCCCCAACCTCACTCTCCGCCAGCGACTTCGGCAGCACCTTCCAGCTCGACGGCGACTCAATATTCACCGTAGGATCCCGCTTCACCCGCTTCTCGATCAGCAGCCACTTGTAAAACCCACGCACGCAACTCAACTTCCGCGCAATCGACCGGCTCTGCACTCCATGCTCCCGCAGATGCTGCATAAACCCGCTAACATCCCCCTGCTCCGCGCTCAAAAAAGTCTTCGACTCGATCCCCTTCACCCCCACGCCCCCCACGCCGCCGCCCTCCAGAAACTCCGCAAACATCTCCAGATCCCGCAAGTAAGCCTCGCAACTCAGCGGCCGCAGCCCTTTCTCCACCCGCAAGTGAGTCATATACTCGCGCAGCATCGCCGCACTACTCCCAACATCCGACGCCGTCTTCATCCCTAGATTCTCGCGCCCCCCTCCCCCAACCGCCACCCCCCGTACCTCCCTCGCCACGTGCCCTTCCCAAATCTCACTCTCGCCCTGCGCGCAGCAGCGCCGGACCGTGGCGAAACGTGGCTCCCTTCGCGCCCTTTGCGTCAAAGCCTTTGCTTTCTTCCCTGCCCGCCCCACACTGCTAAACTTAAGCCAGCCATGTTTGAAACCCTCTCCGACAAACTCCAGCGCTCCTTCAAGACCCTCCGCGGCCAGGGCACCCTCACCGACGAGAACATCAACGAAGCTCTCCGCGAGATCCGCGTCGCCCTCCTCGAATCCGACGTCAACCTCGACGTAGCCCGCGACCTCATCGAAAAAATCCGCGCCAAGTCCCTCGGCAGCCAGGTCACGACAGCCCTCTCCCCCGCCGAACAAATCGTAAAAATCGTCCGCGACGAACTCATCGCAACCCTCGGCACGGACACCGCCCGCTTCAAATTCGCCTCCCAGCCCCCAACCGTAATCCTGATGGCCGGCCTGCAAGGCTCCGGCAAAACCACGTCCTCTGGCAAGCTAGCCCAGTGGCTAAAGAAGGGTGGCCACCGCCCCCTGCTGGTCTCCGTAGACGTCTACCGCCCCGCCGCCCGCGAGCAGCTAGCCGTAGTAGCCAAGTCCATCGGCGCCCAGCTCTACCAAGGCAATCTCGACCCCACCACCACCCACGGCACCGACGACGTCCTCCGCCTGGCCAAAGAAGCCCGCCGCGAAGCCATCAACTCCGCCTGCGACATCCTCATCGTCGACACCGCCGGCCGCCTCGGCATCGACGAGTCCCTCATGGACGAGATGGCCCAGCTCAAAAAACTCCTCTCCCCCACCGAAATCCTCTTCGTAGCCGACGCCATGACCGGCCAGGACGCCGTCAACTCCTCTGCTGCCTTTAATGCCAAGCTCACCATCACCGGCTGTATTCTCACCAAGATGGACGGCGACAGCCGCGGCGGCGCCGCCCTGAGCATCCGCCAGATCACCGGCCAGCCCATCAAATTTTTGGGAACAGGCGAAAAGCCCGACGCCTTCGAAGCCTTCCACCCCGACCGCATCGTCTCCCGCATCCTCGGCATGGGCGACATCGCCACCCTCCTCGAGCGCGCCGACGAAAAACTCGACAAGACCAAGGCCGCCGACTTCGCCAAGAAGGCCCTCTCCGGCGACGGCTTCTCCCTCGAAGACTTCCGCGAGCAGCTCCGCCAGATCAAAAAGCTCGGCAGCATGCAATCCATCATGAAGATGCTCCCCAGCGTCGGCCCCTTCGCCGCCATGCAGCAAGCGGCCGGCAGCGTCGACGAGAAGCAATTCGCCCGCGTAGAAACCATCATCGACTCGATGACCACCAAGGAGCGCCGCAACGCCGCCATCATCAACGGCAGCCGCCGCAAGCGCATCGCCCTCGGCAGCGGCACGACGGTACAAGAGGTCAACAACCTCCTCCGCCAGCACCAGCAAATGAGCAAAATGTTCAAGACCATGGGCTCCGGCGGAGGCAAAATGCAACAACGCCTAATGAGCCAAATGTCCGGCGGCCAACGCTTCGGCAGATGACCCAGTGATATTTCTTGTGTTGATTGAGAATCAAACGGGATTACATCGCCCAGAATGAGGCGACATGAAAACTGTAGCTAACAGAGTCGGCGACGAAATAATTTTGGAACAACTCCAGCGACGTGAAGACGCCATGCTGGATGCATCCAACGCGGTGGATTCGAAAGCAAGCCAACTTTTCGCGGCCGCAGCGTTCTTGGCGGTGCAACCAGCCGTATTACTTACCCAACAAATAGATCAGAAATGGATTTTGATAGTTCAGTGGATTGGGTGCGCTCTGTTATTTATCGTGTTCCTGCTCGCACACAACATCCTGAAGGTTCGCGGATACGATACGGTGAATCCGACGGATGAATGGCGCGACGAGACGATTGCGCAGGCTGGAAAAGACAAAGAAGAAGAAGATGGGCCGGCGTTGATGGTTTGGAGCTTAATAGACGGAGCGCGGGAGAGGATAGCTAGCAAAGAAAAAATACACGGTTCACGTCTTAAGACACTAAAAATCGGCAGATGGATTCTAACGATGGCGCTCTTAGCCAACGCAATATCGTTGGGGGGGCTGACGCTCAGACACCCTTCTTCACAGGCGTCGACGGCACCGGCTTCGGAGCATGATAATCCGTGCGCGGCGGTGGGTGCGGGGCCTGGTCACGAGTAGGCCTCGATGGTGGTTCAGGTCGCGGATTATTATGCGTCGGAGATCTATCAGCCATGAAGCGACCCTACGGTAAGCTCGAATTGAAGTCAATGAACCACACGCAAGAAATTGGGCAAAGAAACTAGCGCCTAATATTGCTACTTCTTCTTCGCGCTCTTCTTCACCGCTTTTTTCGCAGGGGCTCGACTTGCTGTCCTGCTACGGCTACCAGCGTCCTTGAAGTGAAGTACTTGCGCCGAGGGCACGGGCCGCGGACGGGTATATATGGTCGTCTCGGAAACCGGTTTGCTAATTCCGCCAGGTCCCACCGACTCTGGAGAGTCTTTTCTTGCCATGCGACTGAGACTAATTGGTCTAGCTTTGAGGGTCAACTGACATAACTAGGCGGCGGCAAGCCCACATCCGGATGTCCCATCTTCGCGATGGCTTCATCATCGCTAAGGTGGGCATCGCGCGATAGCGCGACCGCTCCCGCCCATCTCCACCCCAACCAGCACCACCCATCTCACCACCACCCCAAGGGCCAAAGGCCCAACACCATCACAGCCTAGGCCGAAGGCCTAGGCAAACCCCACGTCAGATACCAAGGGCTGAAAGCCCGCCCCAACCCACTCGCGCGTAACCCCACTGGATCACCACCGCGGCCAACCAATCTTCCCAACGGCGGCACCGTCACCAACGCTACCTGGACTTCATTTGCGTGCCGCGCCAACGCGGGGTCCACGATCATATCCTTCGGCATCCCCCATGCGATACCATCGGGCACTGCAACCAACCTCCATGCCACAATCCCTCTCGCTCGTCCTGATCCACGTAATCTTCTCCACCAAGGACCGCGCCCCGTTCCTCCAACCCACCATCCGCCCACACCTCCACGCCTACCTCGCCACCATCGCACGCAACCTCGACTGCGAATGCTTCCTCGTCGGCGGCGTCACGGACCACGTCCATCTCGCCATCGGACTCTCCCGAACAATCACCATCGCCAAACTCGTCGAACACCTCAAAACGTCCTCATCCATGTGGCTCAAAACCCAATCCCCCGAACTCGCCCACTTCGCATGGCAGCGCGGCTACGGCGTCTTCTCCGTAGGTCCGTCCGACCTACCCGCTCTGAAGCATTACATCTGTACTCAGGACCAACACCACCAAAAGCACTCTTTTGAAGAAGAACTCCGCACCTTCCTGGTGAAGTACGGCATCCCCTTCGACGAACGCTACCTCTGGGACTAATTCGTCCAGCCACTCACCTCACCCAACCAAACCATCGAAGGGGCACGGCTTCAGCCGTGCCATCAACCCGCCGGGCCAACGGCCCTACCGCTCTGCCGAAGGCCGGCGCGCAGCCGCAGGCGGAGCGACCAACCTGCCTTCCTCGCCCCCGCCCACCCCGCCCAACCGACAGCCACGCGAAGCCCCTCGCCGTCCGCGCAGGACCGGCTGCGTCACCGCAGCCACCACACCCGTCATGGCACCATCCATTAATCCATGAGACTCCGCCGCGCCCATCTCCTATTCGCCGCCCTCTTCTTCGCCGCCCTTTTCTCCGCTGCCGAGCCCGCCCCGGCGCAGGCCCCAGCCCAGCCCATCACCGCCGTAACCCACATCGACTTCATGCCCAACCACCTCGACGCCGTCCCTGCCCTCACCCACTACCTCGCCCAGGCCTCCCACGACCCCAACATCCTCCACATCGAGCTCTTCCAGCAAATCAGCGCGCCCAACCACTACACCCTCGTCGACACCTTCCGTAACCGCGCCGCCTACAATGCCCACGTCACCGCGTCCTACACCCTGAAATTCCGCACCATCATCTCCCCGGCCCTCGGCGCACCCTACGACGAGCGCCTCCAAACCCAGGTCGCCATCCCCTAACCCCCCGCGCCCCCCTTCCCGACACCCGTCCAACTCTCGCCCTCCGCGCAAGACCGCAGAACCCTGTCAAGCCCCCCGGCACCCCCAAAACCACCAGACCCCCTAGAAACACTGGCGATTTATATTTCCAAAACCTGGCATAGTTACCCCCACCCGCCAACTACAATAGAGATAGCCCCCAAAACAATCAGCACCCCCAAGCCCACCCTCCGTCAGGTGCCAGCTAAGTCCTTTAGAACGGGGTATGTCGCAACCTAACCCAAGTGCTTGCAACAGTTACAGGCCATTTTCACTCCCAACCGGCGGGATACTTTGGCACCTAACTGCTTCTTTTTCAAACGCTTAGGCAACGTTTTTCAACCCAAGGGGGTAGAGGGGGAGGGGGGTACCCGCCCCTCCTCCTCGCCACCACCGATCGAACGCTCGCCGTCCGCGCAAGACCCTGTATTATTCATGGCAACCCACTCCCACGAGCGCGCATGCCCCTGAACCTCACCACCAAATTCACCGACAACATCTACATCCTCAACTGCGACGGCGCCATCACCCTCGGCCCCGAAGCCACCGCCCTCGAAGCCCAGCTCGACCGCTGCTCCCACGCAACCGCGAAAATCATCCTCAACCTGGCCAAAGTCCATCGCCTCGACAGCATGGGTCTCGGCCTCATCGTCCGACACATGGCCGCCCTCCGCAAGCGCAACGGCGACCTCCGCCTCTCCGCCCCCTCGCCCTTCGTCGCCAGTCTCCTCGACCACACCATGCTCTCCACCGTCCTCCGCTCCTACTCCACCGACAGCGACGCCCTCAGCTCCTTCCAGAAATCCACCTCCACCCCGAAGACCCAACCCTCCCACGGCCGCAGCGTTCTGCTCATCGACAGCTCGCCCGACCTCTGCGCCTTCGTCCGCACCATCCTCTCCCAGCACGGCCTCGACATCCACTCCATCGCCACTCTCCGCGACGCCAAAACCCTCCTCCACTCCCAGCCCGCCGACTACCTCCTCATCGGCCCCAGCAACCCCCACAT
>DATHQT010000065.1:0-33201 GCA_035482415.1 Acidobacteriaceae bacterium
CTTGACTCGTTCGCGCATGCTGATGAGGCCGAGGCCGCGTCCCTTGTTGGTGGATTCGACATCAAAGCCGACCCCGTCGTCGCTGACGGTGAGTTGAATCTCGCCGGGGATTCCGAGGAACTGCACGTTGCACTGCGAAGCTCGACTGTGTTTCGCGGCGTTGTGCAAGGCTTCCTGCAAGACGCGGTACAGGCAGAGGGCAACGTCCGGGGACACGGGGTTGGGCAAGTGCCGGCTGTGAAAGTCAATGTTGAGTTTCTGCTTGTCTCCGAACGTCTCGCAGAACCCTCTCATGGCCGAGACGATGCCGAGATGATCGAGGGCCGCGGAATGCAGCTCGTGCGACAGAGCCTGGATGTCGGAGCCGATCTGCTGGGTGTGCTTGCGGAGACTGTCCATGCGGTTGAGCGCATCGCTGCTCAGGCCGGGAATGTCCTTCTTGAGCAGGTCGAGTTCGATGGCGAGCAAGGCCATTCGCTGGCTGAAGTCGTCGTGAAGTTCCCGGGCGATGCGGGTGCGCTCCTGCTCCTGGGCCTCAATCAATCGGCCGCTGATGGTGTAGAGCGCCTCTTCTGCAAGCTTGCGCTCGGTGACATCGATGCAGGATCCGATGTATCCGGCGAAGGAGCCGTCGGGGTGGAATCTGGGTACTCCTATATCGAGAAGCCAATGGTATTCGCCGTCGCTTGCCTTGAGGCGATACTCCATCCTGAACGGGTCCCGCCGATCGAACGACTGAGTATAGGTCTCCATACACCGTCGTAAGTCTTCTGCGTGAACTCCGTCCGCCCAGCCATTTCCGAGTTCGGCCGACAACGGCCTTCCCGTGAAGTCGAGCCAGGGCTTGTTGAAGTAGGTGCAGCGCTTGTCGGTGTCGGCCATCCAGATGAGCACAGGGGCCGTGTTCGACATTAGGCGAAAGCGCTCCTCGCTTTCGCGGAGCGCGAATTCTGCTTGCTTGCGTTCCGTGATGTCCACGCCAATGCCGAGAGCGCGGGGCAGATCGCCATTGGCCGGGAAGTAGAATTTCCCGCTGTCCGCGATCCATCGTATGGCGCCATCGGTGCGCACCACGCGATATTCCGCTTGATACTCCGTTCGGCCCTGCATTGCATCTGCGATGACCTTCGCTACGCGCTCGCGGTCGTCGGGGTAAAGGCGTTCCATGAATTCGTTCTGACGCGCGAGGTAGGGATCCATGCGAATCCCGAAGGCCGACTCCAGGTCGCCAAACCAAATGCTCTGCCCGGTGGCCAGGTCCCAGTCGAATCCCATGGATTTACCCGATGTCATCGCCAGACGAAGCCTGTCGTGGGCCACGGCGACGTCCGAAGCGAACTCGCGGTTGGCAAGATAATGCTCGGCAAAGGCACCGGCAGCGAGAATGAGTCCTGCAACCATGACCACGAGGAGACGCATTTCATGGGTTCCGATCGGCTCGCCCGTTCGGAACAGTTCCCACACGCCAACCACGGGAACCCCCAGTACCGCGAACATTGCCAGAACAGAACTGTACTTGGGGTTGGTCGTGTTCAACTGCACGGCGTGATTCAGTTTCGATTTCAGCCTGTCTCCCTCGAGTCCTATCCAGAAGAACCAAAAGATGGAGGCAGTGAACACCATCCCGAGGAGACCTCGTAGAGCCGGATAATTCGCGCCGGTTAGATCACCGGAAGGATCCTTCAAAGCCCAAAGGACGTTCGTGACCAGGGAGCCGCAGGTATAGAGGGCCGAGGCGCCAAACATGTGCAGGTAGATGCGCTTCCAGGGAGCTTGCGAGCGAAAAATCAACCGGCCGAGAATGACCAGAAGGAAGCCATTTTCAACAAAGTAGATGGCCTCAAAACGCAGGATCATGGCCGATCCCTCGTTTCCGTATTGATACGGGAACAGGTAAAAGGCATAGGCGAAAACCCAGACAAAGAGCAGGAGCAGAAAGTTCAGCGTCGCTCGATAGGGTCTGCGGCCAGGTAACTTCAAGTGAGGACGGGAAGCCACTGCAGCGATCATCAATACGGTGTGTAGGAAGAGGGGAGGATTGTCGAGAAGGAAATCCGGAATCCTGCCGTGCAGGACGACACTGTTGAACCAAGCGCCAGGCACGAGCGCCCACACCGCGAAGGCCGCTGCGAGGAATGACCAGAATAACCGCGTCGCCTGCCTGCTTTGGAGGGCATTGCGGAGGGCAACTCCGCTCGCAAGGAGGAGCAAAACGAGATAGCTGATTTCGCAGTATGCGACCAGGGCGGGACCTTGCCTGAGAGTCAGCGAGAGGATCGCCTGGGTCGCGAGAAGAGCTACCCCTACAGCCAACCACGAATTGAACCGACGTCCTGGTCTTCGAGGAAAGGATGGGTCTAGCATGGTTCTCCCAAGACAACGGTTCGATCACGCCATGAGCAACTTGCCGCCAACTTTAGCACGGCACGAGACTTGCTGTCCGAGGCCGCAGCAATCTTGCGCGGCAGTCCTGGTCGTGCGACGACCACGCGAACCCTGGATGGATCAACCAGAGAAGAAATAATTCGGTCCCTTTTCGCTCGTCGATCGCGATTGGATTAAAGATCAAAATGAATGGAGGCAGACCGATCGCATTTTACGCCAGGATGATTTCCGAAAAATCAATCCGCACTTTTTGTTGATTCGGCGCCTCCATGCCGCACGCCATGTCGGCACTGCGCGAACGCTGAGCCTGTGCGATGGAGCGGTGCGAGGGTTTGCCTGAATCAAAAGTTGGAGCTGTTTGTGTGTTCGGTGACCTGCTGGGTTTCATGTGGCTATCGCTCGTCTGTCTTGTGTCGGCGGAGATTCTGGAGCAGCCTCGGGTACATTCATATGGACTCGGCCCCGGAATCAAGAAGTCTGGCACTGTTACGTGCCGCGTTGCATGTAGGAAGCGGACGGAGCGAGACCGGAACTGAGGAATTTGCCCCGGCGACATTGCACGGATTGATCCCCCGGGCCAGGGAAAACCCGAGTAAATCGTTGATTTCGAAAAATGGTCGGGGCGAGAGGATTCGAACCTCCGACCCCGTGGTCCCGAACGAGGGAGAACCTCATCGATTCGGCGTCGCTTAGGTCAAAAATGTCTCTCAGAAGGCCATTGGCTGGTCCCAATTCCTGGTCGCACGTTCATGCAATCCATTCCGCAACCAGGCACAAATCACAAAAGGCGTCAGAGTCGTCCGGGAAAGTCTTCCTTATTTTCATCGACAGACTTCATCTTCCTGGGAGCGCTACGGGATGCGGCAGCTTCCTTTTTCTGCTCGTACGCTGTGCGCAAACAACTGGGGGATTCCCTAGTAGAAAAGGCGCGTCCGTTGCTGTCCTATTGAGTGGGGGTGGTTGGAAGCAGACCGGACTTCGTGGCGTGTTCGCACGCGGGTTTTCAAGAGAAGGAGAGCGTCGATGAGAATCAGAACAATCGCTACAGGCCTCGCAGTAATCCCGCTGGCTGTCAATATCGCAAGTGCCAAAGATTCACCCGAGAAGAAGCGGGAGAAGTCTCGCAAGATGGCTGATAAGACTCTGCAGGAACTGTACAAGCTGAAACCCACGGCCAAGGGGCTTATCCAAAAGTCTGCTGGATATGCCGTCTTCAACAACATGGGAACGAACCTCTTCCTGTTGAGCACGGCGCGCGGCTCAGGAATCGCCGTTGACACCAGTTCCAAACAGGAGACCTTCATGAAGATGGTTTCCGCAGGCGCCGGTCTGGGTGTTGGCGTGAAGAACTATAACGTGATTTTCGTGTTCGAAACCGATAAAGCGTATAGCAATTTCCTCAACTCCGGCTGGTCAGGTTCAGCGCAAGCGGACGCAGCGGCGAAGGCAGGCGATAAGGGCGGTGCTTACTCGGGAGCCGAAGAGGTTGCGCCGGGCGTCTGGGTCTATCAAATTACCAAGAATGGTCTCGCCCTACAGTTGACCCTGCAGGGTACGAAGTACTACAAGGACGACGACCTTAACAAGAAAACATAGTGTGCGGGCTCCACTGAGCCTGGGAGCTAGTCAATATGAGTCCATCATCCAAACCGAGATTATCGGCGGAGGAGGCTCCTCATTGGCTTTTGGATGTTCGATAAAGGGTTGATTTGTAAAGACTAGCCAGTGGCCTGAAATGGTCGGGGCGAGAGGATTCGAACCTCCGACCCCCTGGTCCCGAACCAGGTGCGCTACCAGACTGCGAAAAGGCCAACGAATACGCGATTTTCTCCGAATTAGCGCACCTGGGAGAGAACGCATGGAAGCACGTTTTGAGCAGTTCATCCGCGATCGGCAATACCTCGCCAACGTCACACCAGCCACAATTGAGTGGTACAAGAACAGCCTCAGATGGCTACTCACTGACTCCCCGTCGCAAGAGGATTTGAAGGACGCCGTGATGCGGATGCGCCAAAAGGGGCTGAAAGCAACCGGATGCAATTCAGTCATCCAAGCGCTCAATTCTTACGCGCACTGGAACAACGTGGGGTCAGACACAAAGTGCGGGAGCGGGTGTCGCCACCCCAAAGTTGCCCATCTGAAAGTGCCGGAGCTTGTTCTCCCTACTTACACTGAGCAGCAAATCCGACTTTTACTTTCGTGGAAACCGAGAGGGAAGTATCAACTACGGCTCCACATACTGACGCTGTTCCTGCTGGACACCGGCTGCCGGATTAGCGAAGTCCTCACCCTAAAGGTTCGGGACATTGACTTTGACAATCTGCTAGTAACGCTGGACGGCAAGGGCCGAAAGCAGCGAGTCGTCCCTTTCAGTTTTGAATTGCGAAAGGCCCTTTCCCGCTATTGCAAGGAGGCCAGTCGAATGCCAGACAACCTCCTCTTCGCCAATCGAACTCAGACTGGCTTGGGGCGCAGAGTTGTTCTGCGCGACGTCAAGCTGCTTTGCGTGCGGCTAGGCTTTGCTCCACCATGTCGTACCCTACACGCATTCCGCCACACCTTTGCGGTGAACTACCTTCGGCGCGGAGGGAGCGTGTTTCATCTCCAGAAGGTCCTCGGTCATAGCTCGCTGGAAATGACCCGGCGCTATGCCAACCTCGTGACAGCGGACCTACAGGCAGTTCACGAACGGCTTAGTTTACTCGCCAGATGAATCTGCGGTAATCAGAAGGTCGAAGCTTCTTTGCAGCTAACGGGGTCTTTCGACCACAAGCTTATGGTGATGGGGCTGGCGGGACCAAAAGCGGGCGTCGCCGATTGATATGTCAGAATGAAAACGTTTGGGTGCCCTGCGGCGACGCCCTCATTTACCATCATCATCATTCCGTTCGTGCCCCCATTCCCATCCAACAATGGCCCGTCGCACTTTAGGGCCAATCTCAGTGTTGGGAACACCTGCGTGGTCTGGATCACTACTCTCGTAAGTATGGTCCCGGGGCGGGAAGAGGTGTCGTTGCTCTGGGTGACAAATAATTGGGCCGCTGGCGGAGCCGCTGTTGACGTTTCGGGTGTGGGTGTTGGTGAGGGTGCCGGATTCTTCTTGACATTCTGCTTTGGTGTCGGTGCGGACAAAGGTGGTTTGGGGTTCTCGGCTGGAGGGGGCACAGTGTTCCGCGCTTTATTTTCCAACGCGAAGAACGCCGCTGCGTTCTCTTCCGCCGTAGGCGGGTTGCGAATGTTGTTAAGTCGGTCTTGCAGTTGGTTTTGAGAAACAGTGCTGCGGTGGATTTGCCAGCCGACTAGAAGACACGACACCACTGCCAGTGCGGCAAATCCAAGTTTCCAGCGTGTTTTCTCTTCATCGGTCGTGGGTGTATGCAGGGTGACGTACATGCCCATGTAGGCCATAACGGCCATGAGGAGGCAGATGCCAACGCCGATAAGGATGTCCGACACGGTCGTCCCGACAATACCATCGCCTGGGGCTTAGGTAAAGGCGACCCTATGTTCCACCGGGGTACCTCAAATCTTGCCACAAGGTCATCTAGAGACCTCCGCCAAACATTTATATCCGTGCACAAAATTACTTTCCGTTTTTGGGCTTTCTGCGGCAAGATTTGCGCGGTTTCTCCGCCTGAAGCGGTTCGTACATTTTGTAGTTGCCAACCGCGAATATCGCGGTCCTGGATGGCCCGCCAAAGCGCTCACGGCCTCGTGGTGACGTCTGCGAGAAACTGAGCATCTACCCCGCGCTTTTGAGACAGCGAAGCGGGCTAGTCCAGCAACAGCCTTGCTCTCGCAACTCGCCGCTATGAATACTTATGGGCTTGCTTTTTGATATCTCTCTCAGGGGAGGGGCGCTTGGGCCCGGGTGGACTGAAAGATGCTGAGGCACGTTGGCAGCGTGTCTAAACTTCCGCTCATAGCGTCGTTCTTGTATGACCATTCCCACGTCTTACACCATTGCCCCGTCACCGTGTCCAAGGCTACGCCCTGGATTCCCACAGCAGGTATGTTCTCGAAGCGGCGAATTGGCCCCGGACTTGGAGTGAGAGCCTTATCGACCGGGTTCTCCGCTGTCTTGGGCGGCGCGCATCCAGTGAACTGCAACAGGGCAAACAGTGCGACGGGAAGAAGAGCTTTCATGCCAGCCATGCTCGCAGAGCTTTAGGACTAGCGCAACCGAAAAGGCGGGACTGGCAATCGCCATTCTCGTCGACCAGAATTTGCCGCCAACAAGCTCACCGCTCCGTTGCGGTTTCGAGAACAGCGAAGACGCCTACTTCAGCTTGTGGCCCTACTTTATGGCTTTCTAATGATGACGAAAAGCGAATTATCACCGCGCGCTCGCACTGAATCTTGGCTGATTCGCTTGAGTGGCACAGAGATAATTTTGTTCTTCTTTAGCAATTTGTCGAGAGCATCCGCGATGGGTTTATTCTCCTCATTGACATTGGCTAACGATAATCCAGGATAGGACGGGCCATTGACGATGAAATTGAGAACAGGCGTCTCCAGAACCGCCTGCACATCTGTGCCAGCGAATGCTCCTTGTATCTGTTGCGCTAATTCGGTTCCACCATCAGCGGTGAAGTCA
This sequence comes from Acidobacteriaceae bacterium, assembly GCA_035482415.1. Taxonomy (GTDB): domain Bacteria; phylum Acidobacteriota; class Terriglobia; order Terriglobales; family Acidobacteriaceae; genus Granulicella. The sequence continues at coordinate 6,983 of DATHQT010000065.1, forward strand.
TAGTAAACAGACACGGCACCTTGGAGTTTTGGCTTGATCTTTCCAAGATCATTAGTGAGTTTTGTTTCGTTTGCGGCTGAAATCTTTGGCATCTCCGGAGCGCACTGATTTGTGTTGCCATTGCCGCCGATGATGTTTTGCTGACATCCTCCGTCCCCTCCTTGGGTAACGTTGCCGCCGATTGTGACTTGCTGATTGTGATGGCCGCTTTGAGACGCGCTTTGCGCTTTATGCGAGCTTGGCTCTGCGTTCGGCAGCGCTGTCGGTGCGGTTTTCTGCGGAGGTACAGAGGTGGACGTAGGCGTTTGGTTTGTATGGGAGGTAGCCGTAATCGCAGTCGCTTGCGGCGTCGGCGGACGACGCAAAATAAGCCAAAATCCCAATGCGATGGTAAAGATTGCACCGAGCAAAAGACCCATGGCGAGCCACGGAAATTTGCTTTTGAGGTTCGTAGCGTCACTCGCGTTCATTCTTGCTGCATGGCGGTCTAGCAACTGGACTACTGTCCCAAACGCCTGGATTAATCCCGTCACAAAACAGCCTACTGCCAAAATGGTTGAGCTATCCACGTCCGTCATCTCCACAGTGGCGATAGAGTTTCAGAGCAAAGATACCTTCCGCGCGTTCCCACGTAAAGAACGATTGTTGTCCAAACTCTTGACCTGACCAGATAACTGCGTGGACGACTGAATGGAAGAGTGCGCAATCGTTCTTCATTCGTTTCCGTGCCCAAACCCTAGTCCGTCAGCGGCCCCTCTCCGGGCGGGGTCCCGCTTGGCGAGGTCAGCAAAGCATTGGGGCACGAGAGCATCAGGACCACGAAGAAGTATTACGCCGCGTGGATGAAAGTGGCGGCAGGGCCGCCTGGACAAGCTGATCGCGGCCAGTTGGGCATAGAAGCGCCCGCCGAGCCGCCCGTTCGCGGGAAATGGCGAAAACCGCGGTTCTCGGAGAAATGGATTAGGGATTCTTTTTCCTAAGAGCTTCGAGAGCGGGCGAATGCAGAATCTCGCTTATGAATTTTGCAGGTACGATCAGCGCTACTCCAGCGTTTCCAGTAGAGACCGGGATAGGTGGGCCGCCTGGTACTGCGGCCTGGTTCTGTAGAAGTTGAATCTGCTCAAAATCGTTAAAGAACCCCTTCATGACTCCAGCAATCTTGATGGAAGGCGACCCCACAGATATTATCCCTGGCGTGTTGTCTGCGGAGGGATAAAAAAAAACAGGGGAGCCGCTATTTCCGCCAAATGAAAACGCTTCCATCAAATAACCTTCGGTCCATTGCCCCGCAAATTGAATTTTCTCGTCCGGAATCATAGCCAGCTTCCCAAACCGAACTATGGGATAGCTCTTCTTCTCGCCGAGGAATCCCGTGAACATTCCAGTGAAGAACATATCCGTGCCGACGCCGATGTTAAGCGTCTTAAGATCGCTAGTGCTTGCGAGCATTTGTTCAGGAAGGACCTTAAGCTCAAGCTCCGGCATGTCGGTCGCCGAGATGGTAAGGGGGACGACCGCGATGTCAACAGATGCATCTTCGTTGATGAAGACGTCTTGCTTGTCCCCGGCAGCAACTAGATCAACCTTGTAAATCTTAGAACCTCCAGTTTTCGTATTTATGCGAATCCAGAGCGAGTCGAAAAGTGGACTTTCAAAATTGTTGGAGTCCGTGTGGACGACGTGCTTTGCGGTCACCAGGTATGCCCAACTACGTTTGCCGTCCGGAGTAGGCATAGCCATAAGAAATCCGGTCCCCTCTGCCTGAGCTGCCGAGCATTCTGCGCCCTTGTAAATGAAAACTACGGTTTGGGTGAGTTCCGTAGGAATCACCGAAGCCACGCCAGTCCATGTGGAAAGTAAGACGATAAGACTAATAAGTAAGCGCATAGAACTCCACTAGAATCGATTTCGGTATGCGGGCCGATACTACACCAAACAAGTGTTAAGACGGGGGTTACGCCGAGCGTCCGGTGACGCTACGAGCGCCGACGGAAAATAGCGTTAGGTGGCTAGCAAGTCAGCTCTTCGGCAACGCCCGTTGCAATATGACAAACGGGATATTCCCACAAATAGCCAATTTGTCATAATTGTTTGTTTGTGTAGATTTGTGGATTGCGGCGCTCTTTATGAGGTGTCTATTCAACATTTTGACCCACCCCCATGTCATCCATTATCAATGACTTGCATTGTTGCCAAAGCCGCTGTGCATTCGTTCACATGCATCAATCGCACGATGCGCGCTGCTTGCGTCTTGTCACACCAGAAGAACCGTTGCTGAATGATCCGAAGACTATTGATGGTGACGTATGCCATACCCGGTGTTAAGACGGGTATGGTCATATCGTTTGCAGTACATCCCAACATCACATCTCCCACACACACGCAGTGTGGGTGAGTGAGTGGTGTATATCCTCTCTCTTTCTCTAAGGGATATGGATACGGAAGTATGGGCTAATCTGACGCCAAGGTTGCGCCCTTGCCGAGTATTTCGCACCGTGCCTGCGTCACCCACTTTTGACCTTTGCCGTGTCCCTTCGCTTTCAACTCATCACGCAACTTGTTGATGCCTGCCTTGGGTAATCTACTCAGGATCTCGGCAAGCGCATCACGTGCTGCTTGTTCTCTCTTGCCTCTGATTACCGCTTCCGGCGCTGGATCACCTTCGATCGTCAGATAGAACGAACCTGGAGCAGGTTTCAGCCGGAATGGATCTGATTCAAAGTCACGCTGTTTGACGTTCCGCATCTTTGACAACGACTCATAAGGCTTGGTTGGATCATCCAGCTCTGTGACCCAGCAAGAATCGACAAACGCGGCCAACTCAGAACTGCCGCGTAAGCCATCATCCAGAGTTCCTGATGAGCCTTTCTTGCTGTGATGCAACAGCACCACGGTTGCACCGGCATTCACAAGGCGGAACACTTTCTGAGCAAACCGGCGCATGTCCTCCGATTTGTTCTCATCACCTTCAATAAAGCGGGTGATTGTGTCAACGATGACAACGGACCCGGGCAGTTCACCGTCCAGGTCATCCAACACCGTTGGCTGCTCGCTCATGGTCTGAATGAACAGCGTTTTGCCCACATACCCACCAAGCCCGATTTGCTTGATACGTTTTACGAACGATGCCGCGCCCATCTCCGGGCATAGGTACACGGTGCGTGTTGATTTCTCTGCAACGTTGAAGTACCCGAAAAGCGCCTCACCCGTGCAAAGAGCGTGCGCGATATTCAGGGCAATGATGCTCTTCCTTTGTGCCACCGGGCCGCCAAGCATGGCAATCGAATCCTTGACCAGGAAACCGTCAATCAGAAACTCAGGCGGCTTCACGTTGAGATAGCTCTCTTCTGTCATGTAGCGCGTATGCCAGTCCACAGGTTCTTTGGGCGCGCTCAACGTTTGGGCCGTCCTGCCGCTCAAGACAACCTGGATATCCGCGCCCGGCTCTGCAATCCAGTCACCGGCTAAGTCCTGCATCTTGGCCTTGAATACTGCCGTCCTTCGTTTGGCCGCTTTGCAGGTGCCATGTGAACACTCAAACGCCACCTTGCCGTCAAGGATGCCCAGTACGGTGCTACTCTCACCACCGGCACCGCCCTCATGTTCCCACGGGCACTTAATACCGAACCACCAGCCATTGGGCACGCGTTTTTCATAATCGCGCAACTCAATTTCATAGTGATCACAGTAGTCCAATAACCACGTTTTCCACTCATCCGCCGTTGCATCATCCACGGCGGTGGCCGGGTCAAACTGTTGCTTCACAGGCGCAAGTTCTCTGACCCAAGGCGGCATGGAGCCAACAGGGGCGTCGACAAAAAGCGCGTATGACTCACCACTCGGGTGGATGCTGCCTGCCGCCAGAACATATCCGCCATCTGCCCGGATATCGCCACTGCATCCTTGGTAATCCCACCCAGCGCTGTTTCGCAGTCCATCCGCATTGAAATAGAGCTGGAGGCCAAACTCTGGACGTCTGCCGGTACGCACGGCGTAAGGAAACATCGGGCTAACGGCGCACAGCCACCCCTCAGCTTGGGTGGCATCGGCAAGGCCGTGGTCCACATCCACTACCACCAGCCCACTTGCGCCGGTTGCAATTCCAACGTTGGCGTCCGGTTTGGCAGTCCACCAACGCCGGACGGTTGCTTCATCATTCACCGCGTCCAGGAAGCCACGCGGTGCCAACCCAGCCAGCGGACGTTTATCTTTCGGTACGCACGGGAACACATACCACCCGCGTCGGATGCAATTGAGAGCAACGTCCAAGAGGTTCACAGCCGCCCCCCCATGTCTTTCAGCTCTACCGCGAGGGCCTCAAGACGCATCAGTGCGGCACGGGGCGCGCTGTTGGTGAGGTTGTGGCGCTCAGTAAGGATCAAGCGGGCCGCAGCAAAGAGATTTGGCTCTGGTCTCAGAGGGCGCTTGTGGATGTCGGGGCGGCGGCTCGCGGGATGAGTAGCGACATGGGGCTTAGTTGGACGCCAGCCTTTCTCCAGGGGGGTACCGTCTGCCCAGCGTAAACGCCGAGCGTAATCTTTGGGACGCTCGTCTGGCAAAGGTTCGAACTCAAGCCCGAAAATGTCGTCTGCCTTAGATTTGCGGAGTTCCGCGCGTCCGTTAAGTCCGGAGTACAGTATGGCGATGGCTCGGGCATAGAACGGGAGTGCGTGATCGTTCATAAGGAATGTCGCGCCCGGCCCCTTCTCCATTGTGATCTTCCAGCGTGTGTACTCCCAAAGGCTGCGATAAGAAAACGCGGAAAAGCCCGACTCGATGCGGAGCCGGATCTCGCTCACGAGGAAGTCTAGGATCTCCGGGTGTGCTTTGTGCAATTCGTGAAACGCCCTTAGCTCCCGGTGATCCTTGGAGCGCTCTATTAGCTCATCTATTGCGTCAGACATGATTGGACTCGTTTCTGCGGCATGAGCCGCTCCAGCAAGTACAGACTAGTATTTTCATGAGCCAAGGAATAGTCTCTTTTCCATGGCACAATACTTGGAAACTCCTATCAAGTTCCAATTCATGAAGGTTCCGGCCAGTTGGGAGCTTCGCAAGTTGCGACGCGGAAACGCGCCCCAGGACGAATTTGCGTTTCCGAGCGTTGCAGTGACTTCGGGGGCATCGACTTTGAAACTGTCAGCACTGGACGGCTGGCGCGTCCGGGATGCGTTTTTCGGCTTAGCCGAGGGAGACAACGAGGGTCTATTGCGCTTCCTAGAGCGTGTTGGCGTTTGGTCAAATGTGGAAATATTGAGCCACTGGTCGCCGGAGGTGCGGCGGCATTGCAGTGAAGGGCATCCGGTTCCTATCCGCGTAGCCGGAGTATGGAAGTTCCGAGAAACTCTGAGAAGGGCCTTGGTTGATCCAAAGGGGTTCAAAGCGGATTATGCGGCAAGGTTAGGGCGTCCCGAAACCGACCGTCAACTCGTGACGCAATCGGGGATAGAGTACACGCTACGTTTTGAGCTGACCAGAGTCGTGGTGGGCGTGATTAGGACCACCGACGCCTACCAAATGTTGTTAGCGACGGTAATGTTTGATTTGGCTAAGGGAATACCGTTCACGCAGTGCGCCCGGAAAGACTGTGCGAAACCGTTCCCACTGAAGACTGCGCACGCGAAAATATTCTGCTGTCAGTATTGTGGGCACCTCACTTCGCAACGCAAGAAGCGGGCGCGTGACAAGCGGGAGCGGGTCAAGGACACGCGCTAAGTGTCCCAGCACGATGCTAGGGCAGCGTTTCTAGCAAATCGGCTGGCTTGACCCGAAGGGCAGCCGCCAATTTGCAGATGGCATCCAGAGACGCACTTTGAATACCACGTTCTAAGACTCCAACGTAATTCCGATGCAAGTCTGCCATCTCCGCAAGTTTCTCCTGCGACAACTCGCGCTCCAAGCGAAGTTCGCGAAGCCGCTTTCCAAACAAGATCCTTGGGTTGGTTTTCCGCATGGAGCTAATGGGAAAACCCGCACACGATAGTGTCCACCCATGATAAGCTGGCACACGATAATGTGCATTGCGTTCCCAGCAATCAAATTGGCGAAGAGACTAATGGATTCAAGGGTGTTTGTTATGCAAAGGGCCTGATTTGCTGTAGGTTGCTGAGACAAAAAGAGGTGCCTATGAATGCTTTATTGCTTGTTCTGTTCGCGCTCGCGCCTTCACCAGACGCACAACACGCCGCCGCGACTGTGGCTCACCTGCACGACACGATGCTTGACCCGGCGTCTTTCGTCCTGGACGGTGTATTTGTCACAAAGCCGGACAAGAAAGGCAACGTCAGCTATTGCTATGCCTATCGCGCCCACAACAAGATGGGAGGGTACGCAGAAGGCCGCGCAGTGGAGTGGTCACTAGACAAAGGGCGCTTGAGCACCTATTCAACACCCGATGGGGATGGCTTCCCTGGGTATGATGTTGGCTGGATCGCGCCGTGCAAGCAAAAGAACATTGATCGCGATATAACGGCGGAAGTGGCACCGCTAGCGACGGCGCTTTACCGAAAAGAACAATAGCGCGAAGGTATGCAGCGATCTGTGACACCGGCTCGTACTGATAGGGCGTCTCATGGGAAATGCCGAACTCACAGGCGAGCGCGGCTTCTTTTCCACGGCGTTGATCCTTGCCCGTAATTCCCCGGCGCGTTCTGGTGTCAACCATTGAATGCCGTTATGAAAGAGAGCACACTTTCCACGTCTCACGGGCCGTCCGCGTTTCTGTCCGGTCCCGATGCCACCGACGGCTACGCCACACGGGATCTTAGCAACGTTTCTTCCTATCGGGCTCTATCGTTCGGAGTCAATTTCCTAACCATTCGCGTGCATCGCTTCATGCCGTCCGCTAGATTGCACTCCCACACCGTGACGTATCGCCACCCAAGGCGGTGTAATTCGGTGCGAGACTGCCTGTCTCTCGCTATGTTCCGCGCTATTTTTTTCTCCCAGTAGTCCTGATGGCTTGCAGGCATCCGGCAACGCGGACAGCCGTGCCAGTGCCAAAAACATCCATCAACGAATACGGCAAGCCTGATCCCTGCAAAGACGAAATCCGGGCAACCCGGCAGGTCTGCTCGGTGGGTCTGGAACCGGATGCCCGCTGCCCTCAAAGAGGTGGCGATGAACTGCTCCGGTCGAGTACCTTTCGACACAACTCGCGACATAATCCAGCTTCGCTTAGCCGCATCGAATATGTCTGCCATTACAGGTTTTCGGGGACCTCTATCAAGAGGGAGCGATCTGTCTGTACAGCGCTCACTCTCTCGTTGTACTTCTCCAGAAGGGCGCGGAGATTCCTCGCGAGCGAGGCCTTTCCAAACTCTCCAAGTTCTTCCACATTCTGGCCGATGAACTGCTCCAACGAGTTAATACCTACTCTTTGCTGTATACCAGCAAGCTCAACAAGCTGGCGCGCTGCCTGTATCTTGGATTCGGAGACAAGGAGTACGGCGCGAAAGCCCTGCTGCACATTTGCGGCGCACTTCCCGACAACATCCGGCCCCGGAGCAACAGTCACATGGAAGACCGTGTCATTGAGAAGAAAATCGCCCGGCCTCCCCAGTTGTTGGTCCGCCGTCGTATAGGAGTGGTTTTCTATTTCGCGTTCTGGATACCGGATAGCGAGCTTTGCGCCCACTAGATGCTGCGCAACAGGCCCCGCTAATGTTCGCCGTCCTGCGGTCTCAAGGATGTCCGCGACTATCTGCGAACCCGGCTTGTCCAGGTTTATATCAATTTCAAGCTTCTGTCTGCTGAAGTATGGTTTGACTCCATTCTCGAACAACCAGAATTGCACTGCCTTGGCTACCGCTGTGCGTTCTTGTTTCGATGCGTTCGCAAGCTCGGAAATGGGGTTCAACAAAGCGACTAGTCGTTCCGCTGATGGGCGCGTGCCCCTTGTTGTTCGCCCGCCTTCTGAGACGTACTTCCGGCTTTCCCCAAATTCCTTCAGCACCTTTTTGATGAGCGCACCGCTGGTCTTAACTTGGTTACCGTCGGTAATGTAGCTCTCGACCGTTATTGGGAAAGTGCTCTTCAGTACTTCAGCGACGGCTATCCCCGCGCACACAACATACTTATCAGAGCCGCCCTCAAGGTGTGTCTTCTCGTCTGCAAACCACCTCGTTAGTGCTGCAATAGCGTTCTCTTCCATGTCTTTTGTCACCTTCCGCTTTATGTCGAGAGTCCACTCCGAGGCCCGCTTCTCTGCACGTTCTAAGAGCTTGCCCAAGTGGGGACGATGACCCCGGTTGTGAGCCAACGCCGGTGCAAGGCGTGCAAGCGGAGTAACGAGGTGCTGAGACAGCCAATCGACGACGGGCACAGCAACGGCGTCCCCCATCGCTAAATAAGCCTGATTGTAGGCCGACGGAAGAACGAATCTGTCATGCACGCCCATGAGCCGCGCGGCCTCACGGGGGGATAGAAGGCGGGTTGTTATCTTGCCTTCTTCAATGATCATGACAGTCTGCCTACTTGAGCCGCCTCGCGGCGTCCTTAGACATCCAGCGACCCCATCGAACCGTACTTCTGCCCGTTGCTGCCCGCCGCGCATACGCTTGTAGATAAATCCAATGTGTCGTTTCCCACTGCGTTGAGCTTCTTTGACCTTCATCAGATGGGTGTCATTCATCAGCGAGAGAATATAACGAGTCTCGGTCGCCGTGTGCCAGGCGACCCCTGTGGGCTTTCGTTCAATGACGCGGGCAAGAGATTTTGGCTTCTCAGTCGGCGCGGGAAGATTCCACCACCGCCAGTACTTCTTAAGGTGGATCGGTAACTGCGAATAAGCATCACGCAGCGCCTTGGGCGTCCATACAGGTATGCCCTCACTCCTTGCCAATGATCCACAATCGACGCGGCCATCTAGAGCCACGAGGAATACGCGGGGGCGCGACTGAGGAACGAAGTGTATGGCATCCATCACTACCGCTCCGAACTGCATACCGAGGGCCGCCATCGCTTCACACATGCCGGTGAAGCTATCCCCCTGATGAAGTAACCCCACCACGTTTTCAATCACGATGATCGGCGGTCGCGACCCAATCTTGTATTGGTCTCGCATGATGCGCCAAAACGCCCAGAACGAACCGCTGCGGTCGGCGGATATCCCTCGCCGCCAGCCCGCTAGAGATAGATCTTGACATGGGAAGGACGCCCACGAGAGCGACGTGCTATTAGGGAGGTCATGGCCACGGAACTGAGCTACGTCTCCAAGATAGAAGTGGTCTTTGTCAAAGTTGTCGGTGTAGACCGCACCCTTGCGCGGGTCTATATCATTCGCCCACACACATTGCCACTCGGGACCAAGTCCGAGGCCCGCGAGTCCGGCTCCAGCAAAGAACTCATAGAACCGTAGGGGAGTCATGGCAGAATTCTAGCGGATGCGCTTGTGAGAGACGTGCCGTGATATTGCCGTTTGGTCCAAACGCAAGCGAGCCCAGTAGTCCGGATTGTATTGCGGATCTTACGAGGCGGGGAAGGGACGACAGTGCTGACATACATTGTGCGGATTGAGCCCTTGGGTTAGAATTCAAGCCACCGGGGAAGCCCGCGTAAATCGTTGATTCTAAAAATGGTCGGGGCGAGAGGATTCGAACCTCCGACCCCCTGGTCCCGAACCAGGTGCGCTACCAGACTGCGCTACGCCCCGAACAATGGATAGGTGAGTGGCTGGCCGTTCGTGGGCGAACGCAAAGCTCCGGGAAACAGCATGAGCTGCAACACCCACTGACCAACCTCTTGATTTTAGCAGAAGTTGAGAGCGGCCACGATGCGACGCTGGCGATACCTGGTTTTTCAGCGGCGCTTCCGTGAGGCCCTCTACGGCGTCCTCCCTCAGCGAGGGACGCCGTAGGCCTGTCCGTGACGAACGATGGTTTTTTCGTCGAAGGTGTGAGTGTCCTGATTGTTGAAGGTTGCGCCTGCGGGAACCAGCGTGTCGGTTACGACCTTACCGGTGGGTGCGCCGATGCGGAGTTCGATGCGGGAAGGATCAATGCGCTTTTCCTGAACCAGGTATTGACGGGCGTTGAGGGCACGCTCTGCGGCGGCCTCGGGCTTCTCATCCGGCGTTGAACTGCCAACCATGACGAGGTGGGCGTCGGCCTGCTGGGTAAGCGTGAGGGCGATGTCGTCGAGGCAGCCCTTGGCTTCGTTGTCGACGCGCACGGGACGGCGGCGATCGCGGGTGAAGCTGAGGCTGCAGAGCGGCTGAGTCTGCGGGACGGGAACGACGGGCGCGGTGATGATAACGTCAGTGGTCGCTTTGGCGGTCTGTCCGAGATCGTCGACGAGGTTGCAGGTGACGGTGATGGTCATCGGACTCAAGCCAGCGGTGGTGAGGACGGCGGTGGGTCCAGAGCTGGCAATCACGCCTGCCGTGGCCGTATAGGAGTACGTGAGCGGACGATTTTGCGGGCTGACGCCGACCGTGCTGATGGCGATGTCGGTCCCGGAGACTGCAGTACTGGGATTGGCGCTGCAGGTGAGGGTGGGTGCCTGGAAGGGCATCACGGAGAAGGGTGCGGCGCAGGACGCCTGCTGACGAGGATTGGAGCCTTCCTCTACATGTCCAGTGACGACGTAGTCCCCGGGTGCGAGGTTGCTGGTATCAATCGTCGCTTCCGGGCCGGAGGCGGTGATCTTGCCGCCATTGGCAGCCCAGGTGTAGACCGGAGTTTTCTTCGGATTCAGGTGCAAGGCGTTGGCTTCGATCTTAACGGGGTCGCCAGGAAAGACGCTGGCGGGCTGAGCGCTGCAACCGAGCATGACAGCGTAGCGCGGCTCGACGTCGCCCATTCGGATAACAAGGCCGGCAGAGAGCTTTAGATTGCTGAGCTCGCTGAAACCGCCCTCTGTCCCAGAAGGAAGGAGCAGTGGGCCGTAAACCACCTGGGAGCGTTGATAGTCGGCTTGAATGGGACGGATGGCGAGGTGCTGACCCCAGAAGGGCAGGACGTAATCCAGACCAATACCGGCGGTGACTCCCCATCCCCACATCAGCGATTGAGCGGCGGGGCCATTGGTGCGTTCACCGCCGCCGAGTATATGGGCGAAGGGCACCCAACGTCCTAAAGGATAACGGAAGATCGGGCCGCCTTCTGCGGTATAGACCAGTTGACTGCAGGTTTCGCCGGTGCACGACGGAATATATTGCTTGTGCTCGGTGGTGCCGGAGAAGTAGCCGCCTTCTATTTGAACGCCGAAGTAGCGATTGAACCAGGTGGATACGCTGACGGTTGCATTGGGATTGTAGACACTCTGAAACTGATAGCCGTCGACGGCGCTGTTGAAGGGATGGAAGTAGCCGTAGCCGCCATAGATGTCGACTCGCGAGTCAATATGCTGTTCCCCGCCTTTTGTCGCCTGCGCAGAGGAGACCGCCGCAGCAGTACCAAGACTGAGGAGAACGAAGAGAAGCGAAGCCCATTGAGTCAAGCGTTGCATTGCGGCGATTCCTCCAAAGAACCCGGCCAGATTGAAAGTTGTTTCATGGAACAGAGGTTTCAAGAAGCTGCATGGAATGAGGCGCGTGCGCCAGATTCACTTCTGTAGTATCCCCTAGAAGGTATCGAACGCATGAAGGAAACGTGGTTTAGCTGCTGACTCAAGCTTGATGCTCGGCTCCGAAACGAATAAGCTCAATGGGATGGAAGTCTTCAGTTTACGTATTACGCGATGTCCACGGCAAAGTCGATTTTGTTAATGAGCGCGCGCGTACTCGATCTTATCCCGTGAACGGCTTTCATCTAAAAAAACGTCTGGTCAGTTCATACTAACCCTATAGGCGTTTTGCGGGGCACTCCATCTGTGACAAAACTGGGCCGTTGAGGTCTGCAAGGGGAGGCTGCTTGCTTACTGACAGAGCCGCTGGCGAAGGTATCGCGAAACTTCATCAGAAGCGGCTGAATCATCTTGAGGCGCTGGAGGCGGAGAGCCTTTATATCTTGCGGGAGGCTGTTGCTGAATTTGCGCGCCCCGTGATGCTGTACTCCATTGGGAAGGATTCGAGCGTCATGCTGCGGTTGGCGCAGAAGGCGTTTTACCCGGGCAAGATTCCGTTTCCGCTCCTGCATATCGATACCAGCTACAAGTTTCCCGAGATGATTTCGTTTCGCGATGCGTATGCGAAGGAGATTGGCGCGGAGTTGATTGTGCATCGCAACGAGGCGGCCATCGCGGACGGGGCGAGCCCGTGGAAGTTGGGAACGCAAAACTGCTGCGGGGCGCTGAAGACTCGGTCATTGCTGGACGCGCTGGAAGAAGGCGGGTTTGATGCGGCGTTTGGCGGAGCGCGGCGCGACGAAGAGAAGAGCCGGGCGAAGGAGAGGGTGTACAGCTTTCGTGATGCGGCGGGGCAATGGGACCCGAAGAATCAAAGGCCCGAGCTGTGGAGCCTGTATAACTCGCGGCTGCGCAAGGGCGAGAGCATACGAGTCTTTCCGCTTTCGAATTGGACGGAGTTGGACATCTGGCTCTACTTATATGCGGAGCAGATTCCGATTGTGCCGTTGTATTACGCGGAGGATCGGCTGGCGGTGATGCGTGGCGGCATGATCACGCTGGTGCATGAGGGGATGCGTTTATTGCCGGGAGAGAAGCCCGAGTTGATGAAGGTTCGGATGCGGTCTTTGGGATGTGTGCCATGCACAGGGGCGATACGGAGCGAGGCAGAGACGTTGCCGGAGATTATCGAGGAGCTGATTGGCTTTCGCCGCAGTGAACGCGAGGGTCGCGCGATTGATCACGATGAAGAGGGGTCGATGGAGTTAAAGAAACGGGAGGGCTACTTCTGATGAGTACGTTGCCTTCAGCTCAGCGATCTGTGAATGAGACGAGCTTCCGGGCGTTTCTCGATAGCCATCTGGAACAGGAGATGCTGCGATTTACTACGGCTGGCAGCGTCGATGACGGTAAGAGCACATTGATAGGGCGTCTGCTGCATGACACCAAGAGCGTGTATGAGGATCAGCTTGCGTCGATTCGCGCGAGTCGCGTGAATCGCTCGGGTGGGGCTGTCGATCTTTCCCTGCTGACGGATGGGTTGAAGGCGGAACGCGAGCAGGGCATTACGATCGACGTGGCCTACCGGTACTTCTCGACGGCGAAGCGCAAGTTCATCATTGCCGACACGCCAGGGCATGAGCAGTACACGCGCAATATGGCGACCGGTGCATCCACAGCAGATGTTGCAATTGTGCTGATCGATGCGAAGGCATTTCAGCGGGCCGGGGAGTTGCTGCCGCAGTCCCGGAGGCATACGTATATTGCGAGCCTGCTGCGGATTCCACACGTGGTGGCGGCCATCAACAAGATGGATCTGGTGAACTACAGCGTGGAGGTTTTTGACCAGGTGTCGGCGGAGTTTGCTGCGCTCGCGAAGCGGCTTGGGCTGAAGAGCGTCGAGGTGATACCGGTGAGTGCGCTGGCGGGTGACAACGTGGTCGAGCACAGCACGAACATGGGGTGGTACAGGGGGCCAACACTGTTGGAGTACCTGGAGACTGTGCCGCTGACGATTCGTGAGGCGGCGGATGGCCCGTTGCGTTTTCCGGTGCAACTGGTGGTGCGACCGAACGCGGAGTTCAGGGGATTTGCAGGCCGGGTTGAACGCGGCGAGGTGCGGCCCGGCATGCGGGTGAAGGCGTTGCCGAGTGGCCGGATTACGACGGTGAAGAGCATCGTTACTTATGATGGAGAGCTTCCGCTGGCAAGCTTTCCGCTGAGCGTGACGCTTGAGCTGGAGGACGAGATCGATCTGAGCCGCGGTGAGATGCTCATTGGCGAGAGTCAGAATGCTCCGCGTGTGAGCAGCGCGTTTCGGGCGATGGTGGTGTGGATGCACGAGCAGCCGCTGGTTGCGGGGCAGACGTATCTAGCAAAACATACGACGCGAACGGTTCGGGCCACAGCGAGAAGGATTCTCTACGGGGTCGATATCCAATCGACAGAACAGCGCGAGTGTTCGCAGATGCAGATGAACGATATCGCGGAGATCGAATTCGACACGAGCTTGCCGCTGTTTTTCGACGCGTATGCGGCGAATCGTGAGATGGGCGCGGTGATCCTGATTGATCCGGTGACGAATGCTACGGTGGGCGCAGCGATGATCATCGATGCGGCGGAGCCGCTGGCGACGGGTGCAACCCATGCCGCAGATGCCGGCTTCGTGTGGTTGCGCGGGCTTCCGGACGAAGCGGTGACATTGCGGGACGCCCTGAGGAGGCGCGGCCTGGCTGCGGTGATTGTCGATGATTCTTTAATCCCGGAGGCCTCACTGCCGGGAGTGGTGCGCGCTTTGCAGCTCGCGGGTGTCAGAGCTATTTCGGCTCGCCCCTCCCTGAACGCGTCAACGCTCGCGGCCATTGAGGAAGTAGCTGGAGAAGAAACCATCGAGTCGCTGGCGGATGCTTCGAAATGGCTCGATGGTTCATCCAATTCAGCGGAGACCGAATGAGCCAGATTCTCAAACCATCGCTCGAGCTACAGGAGGCATTCTCGGCGGAGGAGCTTGTGGCCGAGGTCGTTCGGCAAGCTGCGCAGGGGGCGGTAAGCAGTGTCTGCCTGACGAGCAGCTTTCAGACCGAGGATATGGTGGTGCTCCACATGTTGCGTGAGCATTTGCCGCGAGTTCCGGTGATCTTTCTGGAGACGGGATATCACTTTGCGGAATTGATTGCTTATCGCGATCGGATGGTGCGCGAGTGGGATTTGAATCTTGTGAACGCGCTTCCGAAGACGACATTAGAAGAGCACGAACGAGCGTTCGGGTTGCTGCATATTGTAGAGCCGACGAAGTGCTGCGCGATTCGCAAAGTTGAGCCGCTGATGCGTTCGCTGGAGCCGTACTCCTGGTGGTTTACGGGGCTGCGGCGGGAGCAGTCGCCGACCCGGGCCGGGTTGAGGAAGGTTGAGGACCATCGTCTGCCGACGGGCAAGAACTTGAAGAAGGTCAGTGTGCTGGCGGATTGGAATTGGGGGAGGGTGGAGGGGTATGCGACCGAGCACGGGATCCCTCGGCTCTCACTCTACGATCGCGGGTACACGAGCATTGGATGTGAGCCCTGCACGGCTGTACCGGCGGCGGGGGCTGATCCGCGGAGCGGGCGGTGGGGCGGCAAGAAGCTGGAGTGTGGCATCCATACCTTTAGTGAGAAGCAGTAGCTGTGATGGAGGTGGTGTTGCATGATGCGTGAGCGGCGGAGGATTGTGGAGCTGTGGCGGCTAGGGGATGCGGTGGCCCTGGTGACGCTGGTGCGGGTGGAGGGGTCTAGTTATCGGCGGGTGGGAGCGCGGCTGCTGGTGGCTGGGAATGGGGAGTATGCGGGATCGATCTCGGGCGGGTGTCTGGAGGCCGAGGTGGTGCGGAAGGCTGCGTGGATGGTGCGCGGCGGAGCGGTGGTGGAGAGGTACTCGACGCTGTTCGACGACACGGCGGAGATTCCGTATGGGCTGGGTTGCGGAGGGACGGTGGAGCTGCTGGTGGAACCGGCTGGGACGGTGGAGTTTGAGGGGTTGATGGAGGCGCTGGAGGCGTCGTTGGAAGGGGTGGAGAGTCGGGTGGTGACGTGGCTGCCGGAGAATGGGGCGCCGTTGCGGCGGGTGATTGGGGAGGCTGAGGTTGAAGGTGGATTCGTGGAGCGGATTGAGGCTCCGCAGCGGATGGTGGTGTTTGGCGCTGGAGATGATGCGCAGCCGTTGGTGCAGATGGCTGCGCTGATGGGATGGAACGTGGTGGTGGTGGATGGACGGCCGCAGTGGGCGCGGGCGGAACGGTTTCCGGAGGCTGTGCTGGTGCTGGTTGCGGAGGGATTTGAGGAGCTGAAGGAGTTGGCGATTGGGGATCGCGATGCGGTGGTGGTGATGACGCATAGCTACGAGCAGGATCGGGTGTGGTTGGCTGGAGCGCTGCGGTGTGGGCCGCGGTATTTGGGATTGCTGGGTGCTCGGCACCGGAGCGCGCTGCTGGTGAGGGAGACGGCCGCGCTGCTGGGATGGAGCGTGGAGCAGGCTTGCGAAGGGCTGTTCGCTCCGGTTGGGCTGGATCTTGGCGGCGATGGCGCGGAGGCGATTGCGTTGGCGGTCGTCGCGGAGATCCAGGCTTGCTGTGAGGGGAAGCTGGGGAGGTCGCGACGGATGACACCAGAGATGGTGGAAGAGCAGGTTGCGCGTGGTGGTGCATCGCGATATCTGCAGGCTCAGTGCGCGCTGTGACGGTTGCGGCTGTGGTGCTGGCTGCAGGGGCTTCGCGGCGGTTGGGGCGGGCGAAGCAGTTGGTGGAGATTGGTGGAGAGACGCTGCTGGAGCGAGCGGTTCGGGTTGCGGTGGAGGCTCGGCTGGCGCCGGTGATTGTGGTGGTTCGCGATGCGAGCGTTGCGGGTGGGCTGCGCGGTTGCGAAGTGGTGGTTCGCGACCCAGGAGTCGCGAGCATTTTGGGCGGTGTTGAGGTGGTGGTGAATGCGTTGGCCGATGAGGGCATGGCGAGTTCGATCCGCGCTGGCGTTTCGCGGGCTCGGGAGTTGGGTGTGGTTGGAGTGGTGGTGATGGCTTGTGACCAGGTCGCGCTGCGGGCGGAACATCTGCGTTCGTTGTGTGGCGAGGTCGATCGGGTTACGGGTTCGGGGTATGCGGGGAAGGTTGGGATTCCGGCTTATTTTCCGGCGGAAAAATTTTCGGAGTTGATGGAGTTGCGCGGCGATGTGGGGGCTCGGGGGCTGCTGCGCGGGGCGGTGGTGGTGGTGGATGAATCGTTGGGGTTGGATGTGGATACGGAGACAGATGTGGAGCGGGCGCGGGGGATGCTGGGATGACCCCCCTCCCCCCTCAAGTCATACTTTCGCTCTAAAGTAGTCCATCTGCAGGGGTTAGACGACAAAGTACCCCCCCCTGTTCGAGCCGAAATTACTCCTAAAGTAGTCTATTTGCAGGGGTTAAGTATCAAAGTATCCCCCCTCGGCTGGGCGTGGCCGGTTGAGGCGATCAGGTGACTGGCGATGTATCCCTACTTCTATTGTAGTGAGCTGGCGGGGGTAACTATGCCAGGTTTTGGAATGTTTTATTTGGTTTGGTTTCAGTTGGTTAGCGATAATTTTGGTGGGCTTGGGGGTTGACAGGGTCCTGGTCCTGCGCGGACGGCGAGGGGCTTGGCGTGTCGGGTTGGGGGTACGGGTGGGGTCGCGGAGGGCTTCGGCTGAGCGGAAGGCGTGCAACGTTTGTGGTGGAAGGCGTGTGGGCTCGTCGGGGATGCGGGCCCGGTGGCAGGTCCTTCGGCTGCGCTCGAGAGGACGGCGTAAGACAGGCGACGGCAAGAACAACGGCAACGGCAAGGGCCAATGCGGGGGTCCTTCGGCTGCGCCTCAGGATTACGGCGTAAAACAAGCAACGGCAGCGACAACGGCAACGGCAACGGCAAAGGCAAAGGCAAAGGCAACTGCAAAGGCAACGACCAATGCGGGGGTCCTTCGGCTTCGCCTCAGGATGACGGCGAAAAACGGGCAACGGCGGCGAAAACGGGCAACGGCGGCGAAAAACCGGCAACGGCGGCGAAAACGGGCCACTGCAACGGCAAGGGCAACCGCAACGGCAAGGGCCACTGCAACGGCAAGGGCCACTGCGCGTCTAGCTGCAGGCGGGGTTGTGGGTGGTGAAGGTGGGGGCTCCGCAGGTTAGGTACCAGGTGGCCAGGAAGAGGAGGGTGAGGATGGGGGCGGCCCAGAAGAAGAGTTGCATGGGGAGTGTGGAGGTGAGGGGCAGGCGGGCGTCGGGATTGGAGCGGAGGGGGAGGCGGAAGACCAGGCCGCTGAGCAGGCAGAGGGCGGCGGCGAGGGCCAGGCGGGCGAGGGCTAGGGTCAGGCGGTCCTGCCAGCGGAGGCCGGGGTGGAAGAAGGCGCTGAGGGCGGTCCAGTAAAGGGAGAGGAGGCAGGCGAAGAAAGAGGCGGCTTTGGCGAGCTCTAGCATGCGGCGGCTCCCTGGGGGCGCGGTTACGTTTATTTTAGGGTATTCGGGGAGGTACGCCTGTTTTCTTTTGGCTTTTCGCGGCCACGGGTAGCTGCTAGCTTTACCCAGGCAGGACAAAATCGCGGAAGTGAACCAGCGCAGATTCCTGTTTTGAATTTTTCACTAGCAACTTTAGTGACCTTAGGCTATAGGACCTTTGGTCTGGGGTCTTACTCCTTTCGGGCTCTTGCGGTAGCACCATAGGTGGATAAGAATCATGCGCATGGTGAACACACATGACGACCAAAACAGTTCTATCTAAATCGATGATTGCGGCAGGCATTCTGAGCCTGGTTGGATTGGCTGGATGCCGGCACACGGATGTGCGGGAATCACTGGCGATGGCGACGACTGCCCCGGACTTTCAGGAGATTCATGTGAACAAGGACTGCCTGATTCTGCAGGATCAGGTGGATGGCGTGGTGGGAGCCAGCGTCCCGGGGGCCAAGCCCGTGGGCGGAGGTGCGCCGGGAGCGAGCGGGCAGAGGGCGGTCGCGCAGTTGGATTCGACGACGTGCCACCTGGATAGCCAGTTGACGGCGAACCGCGTGAAGGGCGAGGTCGTCAATGGCGCGGTGCAGCGGAGCGTCGTGGTGGTGAACGAGAAGGACTACCTGCTGCAGAACGGATTCGAGCGGCCGGTGGTGTTTGTGGTGGAGCAGCCGGTGCCGGAGGGATGGCAGATTGCGTCGGTGCCGGGGCCGGACAAGATGCTGGGGAACGTGGCGCTGTTCAAGGCGGTAGCGCTGCCGGGACAGATGGTGCGACTCCATGCGGGACAACAACATACGATCACGCTGGCGGAGTAGACGGGGGAAAAGGCGACGGGAGGGCTGGGGGTCGACATCAAAGATTCTGAGGTGAATCGATGAGTGTCCCCCAGTACCGGCCGGCGCGTTTGTTTGTTACAGAGAAGCAAAAGAGATTTGAGCCGGTGATTTCAGAGACACCGGATTTGCCTGCGATTGATTGGGGCGGGGTGGGGCAGGCGGCTCCTACCTTGATGGGGGCAACGGCAGGTGGGCTGCCGAACGCAGATGCGGTGGTGATTACCTGGGCGGAGGCGGAGTGGGCCGCGATGCAGCATGTGTTCTGCGCGAGCGGGACGGCGATGCCTTATTCGGAGCGGAATACGGGGAGCTGGAGCGGGTGGACGCAGTATGCGGTCGGGATGCCGTCGACGACGGTGAGCGGGTGGGACTACTGGGGGGAGTGGCGGCTGGTGGGGGTTGGGGGGAAGCGGGTGCTGCTGTGGAAGTCGAACACGCATCTGGATTTTCCGGGGGAGACGCAGCTGACGGCGATGATGCAGATGTTGTTGCGGGAGGTGAAGCCGGGCTTGGTGATGTCGATTGGGACGGCGGGCGGGGCGATGGTGGGGGACCATGTGGGGACGGTGCGGGCGGTGAGTGCGGGGACGCTGTATGCGGCGGGGAAGTCGCAGGGGAGCTGGCCGGTGTGGGCGAATGGGTGGTCGGCTGGGGGGACGGTACTGCATAAGGCGGGGTTTGCGAGCTTGCTGCTGCCAGTGCCGACGACGGAGGGGGATCTGCGGAATCTGGCGGCGCAGTTCAATTCGTATTACGGGACGAAGTATTCGATCTTTGATCTCGATCCGGATGGGTTGAACACGGGCGACACTGTGCCGAAGTTTTTTGATGAGACGGGTGGGGGGAGCTCGTTGCTGACGACGCCTACGTTTGTGGTGGGGACTTCGGCGGGGACGTACGGAACATACGCTTGCATTGAGATGGATGATGCCGTGCTGGGGGAGGTGTGCAAGGCGGCGGGGGTGGCGTTTGGGTTTGTGAGGAATGTGTCGGACCCGGTGCAGAGTGCGGCGCTGCCGGCGGAGGTGCAGGGAGTTGGGGGAGCGCGGTGTATGACGCATATGGGTTTTACACGAGTTTCAATGGGGCGCTGGCGGCCTGGGCAGCGTTGATTGGGACGAGTTAGGAGAGGGCGCGGAGGAATTGTTCGAGGAGGTTGGCGGCTACGGCGGAGCGGTAGCGGGCGGTGGAGCGGATGTCGTCGATGGGGTGGGATTCGGAGGCGAGGGCGGCGCGGGCGCGGCGGAGGGTGGTGGGGAAGTCGGCGGGAGCGAGGCTCGCGTTTTGTAGGGCGGCTTCGGTGGCGTGGAGGCGGAGGGGGCGGTCGGCTAAGGAGGCGGCGGCCAGGCGGATTTCCTGGATGGTTTGGTTTTGGAGGAGGGCGATGGCGGCGAGTGCGGTCTTGGAGATGGCCTGGGCGTTGCGGGTGCCTACTTTGCGGATGAAGTGTTGGTGGGCAGAGTAGATGCGAGGGATCGAGACGCTGTGGAGGAGCTCATCGGGTTGGAGGGCGGTGCGTTTGTAGCCGAGGTGGAAGTGAGAGTAGGGGAGGGTGCGGGTGGCGGTTGCGGAGATGAGGGTGACGGTGGCGTTGTAGACCAGGAGGGCGGGGGGCGTGTCGGCGGCGGGGGAGGCGTTGACGATGTTGCCGCCGAGGGTGGCGCGGTTCTGGTTGGCGATGGAGCCGGTCCACGAGGCGGATTGGATGAGGAGCGGGAGGTCGCGGGCGATGGTTGGGTTGCGGCGGATGTCGGTGAAGGTGGAGTTGGCGCCGAGGGTGACGGATTCGGAAGTGGCGTGGATGAAGCGGAGTTCGGGGAGGTGGTTGATGGAGAGGAGGGATTTTTGGGTGAGGCGGCCGGCGGCGAGGGCGACCATGAGCTCGGTGCCTCCGGCGAGGGGGGTGTGTTGGCCGGGGTTTTCGGCGAGGAGGGTTAGGGCCTCGTTGAGGGTGGGTGGGGCGGTTAGGGCGTATTGGGTGGGGTCGGAGAGCATGGGGCAGAGGGTAGACAGTAGAGTGTAGAGCGTAGAGAGAGCATACCGCAGGGGCTAAAGCCCCTTTCTTATTTTGGGGTATGAGACCCAAGGCTGAAGCCTGGGGGCACTGAGACGCACGGCAAGGGCAACTGCAAATACAGGGATCCTTCGCGTCGCTCGGATGACGGCGAAAAACTAACAACAGCAACAGCAAACGCAACAGCAAACGCGACAGACGAAGCAGATTTCCAGAGGGAATGACAGAAAGAAAAGCGATGGCAACGGCAGAAGCAAACGAAGACGCGGATTCCACCGTTTCGGGAAGGATGACAAGATCAAGGGCTAGTCGCTTGGGTTGGGTTAGTGGTTGGGTGGGCGAGGGTGGCGCCCCAGTCGGTGGCGCTTAGGTCGCGGGCGTGCTGGGAGAAGATCCAGCGGTGGTTGTCTAGGTCGTAGGCTCCGTACTGACGCTCGCCGTAGACGGTCTCGTGGAGGTCTTCCCAGATCGTGGCTTGGTGTTGCCGGGTGTGTTGGTAGTGGGCTTCGACGTTGGGGACGATGATGGTTAAGTATTGGGTGCAGGCGCCGAGGTTGATCGGGCTGTCGGAGTTGGGGCGGGTGCCGGTGATCATGATGTGCGCGTCGTTGAGGTGGAGCTGCATGCCGCCGGATGTGGGGTCGCCGTAGCGGAAGTGCTCGGTGAAGTTGAAGACGCGGATGAGCCAGGCGGCTGCGGCCAGGTAGTCGCGGTAGATGAGGTGCGGGATGAGGGTGTTGGTGGGGACGCTGCGGTTTTGCATATTTTTTAGTGGTTAGTGGTTAGTGGCTGCGACCTTTGACCAGCAGTAGACCAGCAGAATGGATAACGCGGCGTAGATGGCTGCGGTTCCTGGAAGTTCGATCACGGTTGGGAGCGCGTGTAATGGACAGAAGAAATGGTTGAGTTTCCAATACAACTCTGCGGCGGGACCTTCGGGCTCATTGAATAAAACAAAGCTTAGACATCCCCACGCGATGGGCATCAGGAATCCAACACCGGCACCTATCCACAAAGCCTTCTTCATTTTGATCCCTGGGAGTTGGAGAGGGCGGCTTGCTTTACGGACTCGAAGATGCGCATGTAGCCGGTGCAGCGGCAGAGGTTGCCGGAGAGGCCTTCGTGGATTTGGGCGTCGGTGGGATTGGGGTGTTGGGTGAGCAGATGGTGCGTGGCGAGGATCATGCCGGGAGTGCAGATGCCGCATTGGGCTCCGCCTTCTTGCAGGAAGCACTGTTGAATTGGGTGGAGCGCGGCGGCGTTGGGGGCGAGGCCTTCGATGGTGGTGAGGGTGGCGTTATTGGCCTGGAGGGCGGGGATCAGGCAGGAGTTGGCTAGCTCTCCGTTGAAGAGGATGGCGCAGGCTCCGCATTCGCCTTCGCCGCAGCCTTCTTTCGTGCCGGTTAGATGGAGGTCTTCGCGGAGGACGTCGAGGAGACGCTTCATGGGCGGGACGGTTAGGGTGGCTGGCGTGTTGTTGATGGTGAATTTGATCTGGGTCATGGCGTTGTTGCCTCCATTGACGAAGGCATACCCCAGGGGCTAAAGCCCCACTTCTTCGGGGCGGATATGAAACCCAAGGCTGAAGCCTTGGGGTATCCAGAAGCAACGGCAAATTCAAGAGCAAGAGCAGAAGCAGATTCCCGGGGGGAATGACAGAAAGAAAAGCAACGGCTCGTGCGTGGCATCAGCGAGGTTGCGCGAGACCAGCGGTCGCGCTTGCGCGGGATGCCCACCTTAGCGACGATGAGGCCGTCGCGAAGATGGGGCACCCGGGCCAGGGCTAAAGCCCGATTGGTGTCGTGATGTGTTTCCGTGGGCTGAAGCCCACGGCTAATCCGGAAGAGGGTCATGCGGGCACCTTGGGGGATTCGGTGAGAGGGTCGTCGGCCGGCTCTACTCGGGTGTCGCGATCGATTGAAGGATCTAAGTCTTCGGTGCCGCCGTGGGGGTGAGTGGTGAAACTCGTTAGGCGTTCGAAGATGTCTTCGGGGAGGAGGGGGATGTTGTTGAAGGCGATGCCGGTGGCGTCTTCGATAGCGTTGAGGATGGCCGGGGCGGGGCCGTCCATGGGGAGTTCGCCGATACCCTTGGCGCCGCCGGGGCCGTGGGGGCTGGGGACTTCTTCGAAGGTTACGTGGATGGCGGGGAGGTCGGCGGAGGTGGGCATGATGTAGTTGGTCATCTGGTTGTTCATCAGGTGGCCGTCCTGGTAGACGCATTTTTCGTAGAGGGCGTAGCCGATGCCTTGCGCGATGCCGCCTTCAATTTGACCAGTAGCCAGGATGGGATGGAGGACCTTGCCTACTTCCTGGAGGGCGTCGAAGCGGGTGACGGTGGCCTGGTAGGTGTCGAGGTCTACGGCTACTTCGGCTACGTAGACGGCCCAGGCAAAGCCGGGATAGGCGTCGCCGCGGTAGAGGTCGTCGTCCCAATGGATTTTGGTGGCGGGCTCGTAGCGGACGGAGGCGCGGAGTTGGGGGTGGGAGGCTAGGTAGGATTTTGCGGCGGTGAGGAAGTCGGCGCGGGTGTGGGGGGTGGGGAGAGCGGCTTGGTCGCGGAGGGTGGTTAGGATTTCGTTGGCGGCGCGCTCGATTAGCTTGCCTACGATCATCGCGGTGCGCGAGGCGACGGTGGGGCCGGAGTTGGGGACGAGGGCGGTGTCGACTTCGTGGATGAGGATGTCGTCGTAGGGGAGGGCCAGGGTTTGGGCGGCTACCTGGCAGAGGATGGTGTTGGTGCCCTGGCCGAACTCTGTCGAGCTGACGAGGATTTGTGGGCGGCCGTCGGGGAGGATTTCCAGATGGACTAAGGAGTTGAGGCGGCGCTCGCCGGAGCCGGTGAAGCCGGCGCCGTGCATGAAGGCGGCGATGCCGATGCCGCGTTTGATTTGTGAGGTGGGGTTGGAGGCGGCGAAGAGGGCGCGCTTGTGGTGGTAGCCGGAGTCGGCGAGGGCGCGGGTGAGCAGGTGATGCATGTCTACGGGCTCGACGAGTGGTTGGCCGGTGGCGGTGTGGTCTCCGGTGGCGAGAAAGTTTTGGCGACGGACTTCTTCGGGGGAGAGGTTGAGGGTGTGGGCGATCTTGTCGATGTGGCGCTCGAGGGCGAAGAGGGTTTGGGGGGCGCCGAAGCCGCGGAAGGCGCCGTGGGGCGGGATGTTGGTGGCCATTGCTTTGGAGCGGACGCGGAGGGCGGGCCATTTGTAGGGCCCGGGGGCGTGGATGGTTGCGCGGGAGAGAACGACGGGGGAGAGGGTGGCGTAGGCGCCGCCGTCGATGGCGATGTCGATGGTGCCGGCGAGGAGTTTGCCTTCGCGGGAGACTGCGGTGCAGATGCGGGTGCGGGAGGGGTGGCGCTTGGTGGTGGCGGCCATGTCTTCGCCGCGGTCATAGACGATTTTTACGGGGTGGCCGGACTTCATCGCGAGCAGGGCGGCGTGCGAGCCGATGACGGAGGGGAAGTCTTCTTTGCCGCCGAAAGCTCCGCCGGTTTCTACCTGGATGACGCGGCACTTTTCTTCGGGGAGGTTGAAGACGAGGGTGAGGGCGTGGACGAGGTAGAAGGGGCATTGCATGGAGCCGCGGACGGTGACTCCACGAACGTGACCTGTGGCGGGGTCGAGGTCGCATTCGGCGATGACGCCGTTGGGTTCGATGTAGAGCTGCTCTTGCGCGCCGGTGGTGTAGTCGCCTTCGATGATGTGGTCGGCCTGTTCGAAGGCTGCGGCTATGGCGTCTTCGGTGGTGTTGGCTTCGCCTAAGGCGTCAGATTCCGCAGGTTTGCTTGAGTACATTGCATATTGCTTGAAGCAGTTGGGGGTGCCGCCTTCGGAGGAGCCGAGCCAGATGATGTTGGCTGCGTCGTTGCTGTCGGCGGCGGACTCGGAGGCTTCGATGGTGAAGATGCCGGGGAGCTCGTCGTAGGTGATGGTGATGGCGGCGCGGGCGGCGAGGAGGGCGGACTTGTCGGGGTGGGCGAGGAGGAGGATGGGTTCGGCTACGTGGTTTATTTCGCTGGCCGCGAGGCAGGGGTGATCCTTGGTGAGGTGGACGATGGTGTTCTCGCCGGGGATGTCGTGGGCGCGGACGATGGCGTAGTCGTGCCAGTGGATGTGGGGGGCGAAGGTGATGTTGCGGATGCGGCCGCGGGCGATGGTGGAGCGAATGGTGGTGCCGTGCCACATGCCGGGGAGGGTGAGGTCGTCGATGTATTGCGCGGCGCCGAGGACTTTGGCGCGGCCTTCCTTGCGGAGAGGAGAGGTGCCGATGATGGGATCGCCGTTGGGCATAGACCTCGCGCGGGGTTTGGGGTATCCGATGAGGATAGTACGAGTGGGGGGCGCAGGGCTATCGGTGGGGTGACGGTGTGCAATCTGTTCGGGCGGGCGGGTTTAGAACTTGAGGCCTAACTGGCTGGCCATTTCGCGCTCGCCCAACTTGGTGAGAGAGAGGGCGCGGGTGTTGAGATCGCGAACGACCCACTTTTTTGTCACCGCGTGTTGCAATAGGGCGGCGCCCAGGGCACCGGCGAGGTGGGGGCGGCGCTCGCTCCAATCGAGGCAGGCGTAGGCGAGACGTCGGCGGAGGGCTCGGGCGGCGGCGACATCGATGCCGAGGCGCTCGAGGGTTTTCAGGCCGGAGCGGGTGATGTTGTAGGCGTCGATGCCGGCGGGGGGATCGGCGATGAGCCAGCGTTCACGGAGGAATTGATCATGCAGCGCGACCGCAATGGTTCCGGCCATGTGGTCGTAACAGGTGCGGGCTTTGTGGAGGGCAGCGGGGGTGCTGGGCACGAACTTTTTGGTGATGCCGCCGGCGAGGACGCCGAGATGCTCGAGAAGGCGGGCGACCTCGGGACCGCGCAGGGAGTAGTAGCGGTGGCGGCCCTGGGCTGCGACGCGGATGAGCCGGGTTTCCCGGAGGCGGTTGAGGTGAGCGCTGGCGGTGGAGGGCGTGACTTCGGCGAGCGCTGCGAGTTCGGTGCTGGTGCGGGCATGACCGTCAAGCAGCGTGAGCAGCATGCGGGTTCTTGCGGGCTCGCCAATGGCGGTGGCGATTTTGGAGAGCAGCGCGTCTTCGCGGATGGGGGAATGGATGGGATTGCCTGCTGACGGGAGAGGACGCATGGGATAAGCATACGGAAGGGGCGTGCATTCATGCTTCGTTGGGCAACGAAGTATGGAGGCCGAGGGTGTTCGAAGATGGGGACGGTTGTGAGGAGGAGTGTGGATGAAGAATCTAAGAATCTTGCTGGAGGATCGGCCGGGCGCGCTGGCTGCCATGGGAGAGGCGCTGGGGCGTGCGGGAGTGAGCATCGAGGGCGGCGGGATGTTTGTTGTGGACGGCAAGGGGGTGGGCAACTTTTTGGTGGACGATGGG
>DATHQT010000066.1:0-26149 GCA_035482415.1 Acidobacteriaceae bacterium
ACGGCAACTCTCTGGATACGTATCTAGACTGGGTTGCGAGCTTCTATCCGGAACAGATGCGAAGGATACGAAAGGCGTTCGATTCAGAGCGCGAGACCAGAGTCGGAAATGACCGGAAACGCTGAAGGTCCACCTTCCTCCCGCAAAAGTCGCGTTTCGGGCAACTTCGCCGCACCTCGCTCCTCGCCGCCTGTGCGCCCCTTCACATCCTCTCCACACCCAACCAAGTAAACTAGCCAAATGCGAACCACACCACCGGTCATCCTCACCATTCTCGACGGCTGGGGCTACCGCGCCGAAACCCACGGCAACGCCATCGCCCTCGCCCGCAAACCCACCTACGACCGCCTCCTCCGCGAGTACCCCAACACCCTCATCCAGGCCAGCAACCACTTCGTCGGCCTCCCCGACGGCCAGATGGGCAACTCCGAAGTCGGCCACCTCAACCTCGGCGCCGGCCGCATCGTCCGCATGGACATCACTCGCATCGACCACGCGATCGAAACCGGCGAATTTTTCTCCGACGCGACACTCCTAAAAGCGGTGAATGTGGCCAACAGCAACAAGGCCCTCCACCTCATCGGCCTCGTATCCGACGGCGGCGTCCACTCCCAGCAGCGCCACCTCTACGCCCTCCTGCGCCTCGCCGCCATGCACAACGTAGCCCGCGTCTACGTCCACGCCTTCCTCGACGGCCGCGACACCATGCCCACCTCCGGCGCCGGCTACATCCAGGAGCTCCAACAGAAATTCGTCGAGTATGGAGTAGGCCAGCTGGCCTCCGTCTCCGGCCGCTACTTCGCCATGGACCGCGACTACCGCTGGGAGAAGGAACACAAAGCCTTCCGCGCCATGGTCTCGGGCGACCCCGAAGCAGGGAAGCATCGCGACCCTCACGCCCGCATTCTCGAAAGCTACAACAACGGCATCACCGACGAGTTCGTCGAGCCCTTCGTCTGCGTCGACGCCAGCAACAATCCCATCGGCCTCATCGCCGAGGGCGACGCCGTCATCTGCTTCAACTACCGCGCCGACCGCGTCCGCCAAATCACCCGAGTCCTCACCCGCCGCTCCGGCCTAACCCCCGACGGAGGCATGGCCCTCCCCAAAGCCGCCGAGCTAAACGACGAGATCCCCCTCCACACCGTCCCCGCCGACCTGCACTACGTAATGATGACCCAGTACGACCCCAAGTTCACTCTCCCCATGGTCATCCCACCCGAGAGCATGGACAATCTCCTCGCGAACGTAATGGCCGTCGCCAACCTCCGCAACCTCCGCGTAGCCGAGACCGAGAAGTACGCCCACGTCACCTACTTCTTCAACGGCGGCATCGAGAAGCCATTCCCCGGCGAAGAGCGTGAGCTCGTCCAATCCAAAAAGGTAGCCACCTACGACCTCGCCCCTGAGATGTCCGCCGAAGGCATCGCCGACGTAGTCATCCGCTCCATCACCGACACCGCCTTCGACGTCATCATCGTCAACTTCGCCAACGCCGACATGGTAGGCCACTCCGGCAAGATCGAGCCCACCGTCAAAGCAGTAGAAACCGTCGACGCCCAGCTAGGCCGAATCTATGCCGCGGTCAAACAGCACAACGCCAACTGGATCATCACCGCCGACCACGGCAACGCCGAGCTCCTCATCGACCCCCTCACCGGAGGTCCCCACACCGCCCACACCACCAACCCCGTCCCCTTCCTCCTCGTAACCGATCAGGGCAAAAACATCGGCGTCCGCGAAGGCGGCTCCCTCCGCGACATCTCTCCCACCATCCTCAGCCTCCTCAACCTCGAGCTCCCCCAACAAATGACCGGCGGCGACCTCCGCGTCCCCGTTCTACACCGATAACTGACCGACCTGCGTCATTTCACCCATGTATCTAGGGGATAGATCGCGCGATGTAAAAAATGGGCCTTGAAACCGGGCTAAACGTGTCTGTGAGTACCCGAAACCGGGCTATGTCTTACACCAACTACACATCCCGGCGACCCTCCAGGGCGCGGGTCATGGTCACTTCATCGGCATATTCGATATCACTTCCGGCTGGAACTCCTGTGGCTATTCTGCTGATCCGCAAGGAGTTATAGCGACGGTGCACCTCGTCCGCAAGGTGCCGCGCCGTCGCCTCACCCTCCACAGTAGGCGAAGTGGCCAAAATCAGCTCTTCTGCCCCCTCTAACCTCGGCCAAAGGTTAGCTAACCTCAACTGTTCCGGGCCGATACCGTTCACGGGTGAAAGCGTGCCATGCAGCACATGATACAAGCCATTGAAACTGCGGGTTTTCTCGATGGCATTGATGTTGGTTGGCTCTTCTACAACGCACAAAACGCGCTCATTCCTGGCCGGGTTGGAGCAGTAGATGCAGGGGTCTATGTCAGTGATATTGTTGCACTTAGAGCATAAACGGAGCTGTTCGCGCAGGCGCAGAATCGCCGCCGAAAGCGCAGCCGCGTCCCCCTGCGAAGCCCTAAGTATATGAAACGCAAAGCGTTGCGCCGACTTAGTCCCCACCCCAGGCAGCTTCCGCAGCTCCTCGATGAGCCGCTCCATGGGCTCCGCAAAACGCGTCGCCACAGGCTAAAACCCAGGGAGGCCAAGGCCTCCCAACATGCTGGCAGCATTGGACTTGCTGGCCTCATCTGCCTTGCGTCCGGCACTGTTTACGGCGGCTACGATGAGGTCTTCGAGCAGGGTAATGTCTCCGGCCGCCGCGGCTGCTGCAGATGGTGCAATGGTTACACTTAGCAGCTCTTTCTTGCCGTTCATCCGGGCCTTCACCGCACCCCCGCCAGCATCCCCCTCCACAATGGTCTCGGCGAGGCGTAAGTCCATTGCCTGCTGCATTTCCTGCGCCTGCACCAGCATCTGCTGCATCTTGTTCATGTCCAAATCCATAGAATCTCCGTGTCGTTTTAGCCCGGTTTCGGGTACTCACAAACATACACAGCCCGGTTTCGGGTCACTCTTTTTCCCGCAGGTCGATCACATTACTAATCTCCGCCGAAAACAGCCGCCGAGCCTCCTGTACCACCGGATGTTTCTCAGCCATCTCCGCCACCGACCCACTCGCGGCCGCTCGAGGCTTCTTCGGCCCGGTCGCGGCAGCAGCAACACCCGGGATCAGCTTCAGCGTCAGGGCGCTGGCCTGGTCGCGAAGGACAGTCTTCATGGTCCGCTCGGCCTCGGCATTGAGGACTACCGGGAGCATGGTCTTGGAGAGGGTGGTGTGAATTTCGAGGATGCCGCCGTTGAGCTTGAGGGTGGATTCTTCGACTTGCTCGGAGGCCGACTGCTGGCCCTTGATGGCGGCGAGTGCGGTGATTAGAGCGGAGTGAAGAGCGTCGAGGTCCAGGTTGTTGGGGGGCGACGGCTCGGTTGCGATTGCTGCGACGGGGGGAACCAATTGCGGCCCGCTCTGCGATTCGGGGACAGGCGCCGGGGCGAGGGCCATGGAGCCTGCTGTTGCGGTGGGCTCGGGGCGGCTTGGTTCCGGCTGGGACGCAACGCTGGCGGTGGGGACTTTGCGGGAGCGGTCCGTCTCGAAGGGGGAAGGTGGTGCGGCTACCGGAGTTGGATTGGCACGATCCCACGTCTCAGAAGCGAGACGTGCGGCACTCGTTGAGTTGGCAGCTGCCACCTTAGGCGACGAGGGGGCCGTCGCCGAAGATGGGACACCCGATGGTTTTGTCGAAGGTGTGGTGATTGGCCGCGGGTTGGTCTTTGCTCCCATCTGGCTGAGCAGGTCTTCGATGGGGATGAGGCGCTGGATGTGGACCAGCTTGAGGAGGCCGAGCTCCAGGTGGAAGCGTTGCTCCTGGCGGTAGCCCAGCTCGTCGAAGGTACGGAGCATGATGGCGAGGAAGCGCGAGAGATCTTCCTCGGTGAAGAGCGCGGCGGAACGCGCAGCACGGTTGCGCTCTTCCGGAGAAATCTGGAGGAGGTCGGCGGCGGTGCCGGTGGCGTCGGCGTCTGGCGCGAGGCCGGTGACTTTGGCGACGATGGTGTTGCGGAGGTAGCGGACAAATTGGCGCGCGAGTTGAGGCGCTCCATTGCCGGCGTCGAGCAGGCGGCCGACGACGGAGAGAACATCCGCAGAGTTGTTGGCGTGGACGGCCTGCAGGATCTGCTCGTAGACAACGTTGGACACCGAGCCCATGAGCTCGCGGACTTGCGTAATTTCCAAGTGCGGTCGGCCGTCGACGACAGGCGCCGAGGCGATGGCCTGATCCATGATGGAGAGGGCATCGCGCATGGAGCCGTCGCCGGCCTCCGCGAGCAACGTGAGGGTGGCGTCGTCCACGTCGAGCTCTTCCCTGGTGGCGATGGAGCGAAGCTGGCCGACGATATCGTCGAGCTTGACGGCGTGAAAGCTGAAGTGCTGACAGCGCGAGCGGATGGTCTGTGGAATGTCCTCGGGCTGCGTCGTGGCAAACATGAAGATGGCCCAGTCGGGCGGCTCTTCGAGGGTCTTGAGCAGAGCGTTCCAGGCGGCGTCGGTGATCTGGTGCGCCTCGTCCAGGATGATGATCTTGTACTTGCTCTTGTTGGTGGGGCGGGTCTGGATCTTCGAAGTAAGCAGGCGCGCGTCGTCGATGCCGCGGTTGGTGGCGGCGTCGATCTCTTCGACGTCGAAGGAGTGCGACTCCTCGAAGATGGAGTTCTCCTGGCGGGAGGCCGAGGAGATCTCGCGGCAGTTGACGCAGATGCGGCAGGGCTCTTCGGTGGGGCGTTCAGGGGAGCCAACCGGGGTGCTGCAGTTGAGCGCAGCGGCGAGGATACGCGCGATGGTGGTCTTGCCGATGCCGCGGTGGCCGGAGAAGATGTAGCCGTGGGCGATGCGGTTCTGCGCGAGCGCGTTGAGCAGGGTGCGGGTGACGTGGTCTTGCCCGATGACGTCGGAGAAGAGCTGGGGGCGATACTTGCGGGCTAGAACTTGATAGGCCATCGGCGAGTTAGGTTGACGAAGTTGATTGTAGCGCCCGGCGGTGTGGAGAGGTTGCGCGGCTCTTTGCTGGCACCGATCAATAGGTTGCCTTCGGAATTTTTATTCTATGTCCGGCTTGCACAAGCAATTTGAATTACAACGCATAGCACCACAACCTAACGGATAGGTTGGGCATCCGAGTAGTTATGAAGAAACTTAGTCTTGGCTTTCTCGCTCTTATGTTCCTGGCTCCGCTGGTACCTGCAGCGAGCGCCCAGGTTGTCGTCGAAGTCGGACATGCACACCACCATTATCACCATTGCTGGTACAGCCATCACCATCGTCATTGCAACTAGTCGACGATTGGCCGGCTGGCGGCTGTGTGGCACTGACCCAATTCAAGGCAACTTGAGTTGGGTTGTTTGTTGGATCAGGAATAGATCTTCAGCTGTCGCTAATTAAATTTAGGAAGGAGGCACCTGTCATGAGCATCAAGAAGCTATCCCTTGGAATTCTCGCCCTCACATTCCTCGCAACGCTGGTTCCATCCGCGAGCGCGCAGTACGACCACCATCATCATCACCATTGTTGGTACAGCCATCACCACCGTCATTGCAACTAGCAGGCGCGTTGCCGGTTGACCCTGCGTGGTATTGAACCCAGTTATGGCTGGCTGGATTTGGTTCTGAGGGATTGCACTCGGACCGTGGTGATCCAGTTTGCACAACCGCAGCAAGAGAGAAAGGATATCTTGCCGATATGAAGAAGCTTGCGCTTGGATTTTTCGCTCTAACGTGTCTCGTTTCGCCGTTAGTTCCGGCTGCGAGCGCTCAGGTTGTCGTCGCGGTTGGACATCCGCATTATTACCATCATTACCATCACCACTATCGGCACTGTTACTACCACCACGGATACCGTCACTGCTATTACCGGTAGCGTTTGCGGGACCCGAAGGCCCAGGTTCAAGCGAACGACCCAACGCGAGGAGACTCGGGTTGGGTCGTTTGTCGTTAAATCGGGCTTGGATGAATTAGCGTGAGGCTCGCGCCTGCTTGCGTGCTTTCCTGCGCGCCTGGCGTTTGACTTCGTCTTCAGAGAACATGGTGCCGCGGCATTGCGGGGCGCCGCAGTAGCAGTCGGCGCTGTCGTCGTCGGAGTCGTAGAGGTTGTACTCGTAGACCAGCTCTTCGTTGGCGGCGATGTCGCGGATGGCGCGGATGAAGACGCGGCCGCCCGACTCTTCGGTGCGGCAGTTGGGGGCGCAGGAGTGGTTGAGGAACATGGCGGTGCCGAAGCCGTCGATGACGTCGCCCTTGTCGCCGAAGCCGAAGAGGTAGGTGACGGGGCGGTCGGCGTAGCGCTCGTCGGCCACGTCTTTGGAGATGCGGGCGCCGTCGTACTCGAGGACGCGGCGGCCGCTGGGGATGGGGTCGAGGGTGTAGCAGCCGGCGGCGTGGATGGAGGAGGAGCGGATGAGGAGGCGGGGAGTGGTGGCAGAGCGACTCGGCATGGGGTGGAGTATAGCAAGAAGACAGTGAGTAACGAGTAGTGGGTAGTGAGTAGTAGAGGATTAGGGCTACCGCGGCGGGGCCGGGTGTCGTCTAATAGAGATATGCGGTGGATGCGCGGGTTGAGGAGATTGGGGTTGGTGAGCGCTGGCGTTGGCGTGATGCTGGCGGCGCAGGCGGTGCGCGCGCAGCAGCAGGGTGGATGCACGTTTACGGATGAGAGTGGGAAGACGGTTTTCTGGCCGAACTGTGAGGACCCGGCCGATAAGAAGGCTGCGCCGCCGCCTGCAAATGGGCAGACGCAGACGCCGGGGCAGGCTCCTGCTGCGGGGAGTGCGAACCCGGCAAAACGTTTCCCGTTCCCTGGGGATAGCCCGGCGACGCCGGCGAATGGGCAGGCGCCTCCAGCCGGGCAGCAGGGTGGGGCTGGGAGTTCGACTGCGGGAAGTTCGGCTGCGGGTACGCCGGCTGCGTCGAAGTTTCCGTTTCCGGGAGAGGACACAGCAGGCGGGCAGCCGGGAGCTCCGGGGAGTGGGCCGCTGAAGGATGCGGGGAGTTCGGGGAACAGCTCCAGCAGTTCGGGTGGGGGTTCCAGCAGCAGTGGTCCGCCTGAGCGCGATCCCACGGCGGGGCCTTTGGGGGATGATGCGGATACGGATCCGGCAGCCAAGGCTGCGGAGGCTCGGCGAGCGGCGCGGGCGAAGAAGGGGATTGATTTTCACCAGACGACTGACCAGCGCGAGGCCGAGGATCTGAAGGTGGCGGCGTTCTATCGCGATGACGGCAACTTCAGGGGAATGTACGAGCGCGCGACGGATGCGGTGTCGCTGGCTGAGGATGATGCGGAGGCGCATTTGGCGCTGGCCGAGGCGGCTCGGCGGCTGGGGAAGCTGGATGAGGCGATGATGCACTACAAGAAGTGCCTCACGCTGGATCCAGTGCCGAAGACCAAGAAGGCTGCGGAGAAGGCGCTCAAGGAGATGACCTCGGGCGGCTGAGTTGGCGCTGGGGTTATTTGAAGGGGCGGGTGAGGAAGGCTGGGATGCCGGTGGGCAGTGGGCGTGCGATCGGCTTGCTGCGGCCGTGTTTTGCTGGTGCGGGCGGGGCGGGCGGTTTCGGGGTTTTGGTGCGCCGGTGCTTGGGGACGATGGGGGCTTCGTCGGCGGTGGCGGCCGCGAGGTCTTCGGTGAGGTCTTCTTCTACGTTGAGATATTTGCGCAGGTAGCGGAGCGGCTCTTCGGCCAGGGCCATCTCGCGGAGGTGATACTTCCAGGCGTCGCGGCGGGCGGAGCGGCGCATAAAGCCCTTGCGCTGGACGGTCTTGAGGGTTCCGTCGGGCATGGGGCGCTGGAAGGTCTGGGAGGGAACGCTGAAGGTGATCTCTTCGCCGGCCTTCCAGAAGGCGTTGGCAAACTCATGCGAGTAGAGGAGCGCATAGTAGCGGCGCTGCTGATCGAGCAGCTTCAGGGCCGCCTCGGCGCTGATCCAGGGAATGCCCAGGCGGCTGGTATACCAGCGGCGGAATTCGAAGCCGTTGCCGCGCGCGCGGCCCACAACGATCGTGAGTAGTTCGAGGCGGGTCATAGAGCAGAGTGTAGAGGATGGAGGGTAGAGTGTAGCGGAAAAATTACTCGCCGTACTCTGTCTCGTTGCGGATGCGGTCGCGCAGAGCGTCGGCGTCCGGGGTTGCAGGCTCAACGGCGGGCGCGAGACGGGCGTGGCGGGCTTTCCAGAGGCGCAGCAGCAACAGGATCAGGATGGCGCCGAGCAGAAGGAAGGCGAAGGGGCCGATCCAGGCTACGGTGTCAAAGCCGCCGCGCACGGGTTCTGCGAGAGCGATGGGGCCGTACTTGACCGTGAAGAACTTGAAGACCTGACCGTCGGAGGCGCCGGCGTCAAGCTGCGTGTGCAGGTCGGCGATCTCCCCGGTGGAGTTGGGGCAGCCGACGTGATTGCACTCGAGCAGGATCTGGCTGCAACCGCAGGTGCACATGAGGTCGTGCCCGAGGCGTCCGAAGCGCGCGGAGGGAGAACTCGCACCGAGCATGGTGAAGGCGACGAAGACGATGACGACAAGTTGCAGGGCGCGCTTATACATTGGGCGCTCCAGTGGTAGCGGATATTTTGGCAGCGCCACCAGCCCAGGTCTCAGAAGCGAGGCCTGGGGCACCCGGATTCGGAGCCAGATTCGGTGAGGGGACTTCCACGCGGCGGGTGGCGGGTTTGATCGGAGGTACCAGCGCGATGAAAGTGCCGAAGATCACGATGACGACGCCTACCCAGATCCAGTTGACCAGCGGGTTGATGAAGAACTTGATGATGGGTCTTTGGTTGTCCGGGTTGGTGCCTTCGAAGACGACGTAGAGATCGTTCTGGAGCGAGGAGTGGATGGCGACGACGGTGGAAGGCTGGGCGTGGTCGGTATTGACGAAGTAGACGCGGCGTTCGGGCGCGAGGCGGGTAACCAGTTTGCCGTTGTGATAGACGTCGAGCAGGGCAAACTGCGAATCGTAGTTCGCGTTCGAGTCTTCGGAGAAGCTTTGGCAGACCACCTTATAGCCGCCCAGGTTGATCGAGTCGCCGAAGTTCATCTCGGATTCACGCGACTGGTTGAAGGCGGAGCCGGCCAGACCGATGAACATGATCACCACGCCGAAATGGATCAGGTAGCCGCCGTAGCGGCGGGTGTTGCGGCGGGTAAGCAGGATGGTCGATTCGAACAGGTTCTTGCCGGTCTGGGTGTGGACGACGTTGGCGCCGCGCAGGAACTCCGCCGCGATGGCGGTGATCACGCCGACGCCGAGTGCGATGCAGACCAGCGCGTAGATGCTGGAGCCGACATCGCCGGCTGCCTGGGTATCGGCTGACCAGGGCCGTACCCCTGCGATGATCAGCACGAGCGTGGTGACGATGATCGCGATGCAGGGAAGAACGAAGTTGCGGCGGATGGCGCGCAGCGACGTGGACCGCCAGGCCAGCAGCGGACCGACGCCAGTCAGAAACAGCAGGAAGATGCCGATGGGCACAGCCACGCGGTTATAGAAGGGCGCGCCCATGGTGACCTTCGAGCCCTGCACAAATTCGGAGAGGACGGGGAAGAGCGTCCCCCAGAGAACCGTGAAGCAGGCGGCCAGCAGGACGAGGTTGTTGAAGAGGAATGAGCTCTCCCGCGAGACCAGCGACTCGAGGTGATTCTCGTTCTTCAGATGATCGCGGTTGTACAGATAGGTGAAGAGGCAGACAGCCAGCACGAGGACGAGGAACCAGACAAACCAGGTGCCGATGTCGCTCTCCGCGAAGGCGTGCACGGAGCTGACCAGGCCGGAGCGGGTGAGCAGGGTTCCGAGAAGGGTGAGGATGAAGGTGACGAAGATGAGCCAGACATTCCAGCCCTTCATCATGCCGCGCTTCTCCTGCATCATGACCGAGTGCAGGAATGCGGTGCCGGTGAGCCAGGGCATGAGCGAGGCGTTCTCAACGGGGTCCCATCCCCAGTAGCCGCCCCAGCCGAGCACGGCGTAGGCCCAGTGCATGCCGAGGATGATGCCGCAGGTGAGGAAGAGCCACGCCACCATGGTCCAGCGGCGGGTGATGGCGATCCACTTCTCGCCGGGATAGCGCATCATCAGCGCGCCGAGCGCAAAGGCAAAGGGAACGGAGAAGCCTACGTAGCCGAGGTAGAGCATCGGCGGATGGATCATCATCTCTGCATACTGAAGCAGCGGATTGAGACCGAAGCCATCCGCGGGGCCAACGCCGCCGGGAACGATGGCGAAGGGCATGGCGCTGAAGTTGATCAGCAGAAGGAAGAAGATCTGCACGCCGGCGAGGATGGTGGAGGCGTAGGCGTGGAGCGTGATGTCGCTCTTGTGGCGGATGCGAAGGACGAAGCCGTAGCCGGCGAGCAGCCATGCCCAAAGCAGCAGCGAGCCTTCCTGCCCGGCCCAGATGGAGGAAAACTTCCAGTACCAGGGGAGTGCGATGCTGCTGTGGTGGAGGACGTAGTCGACCGAGAAGTCGTTCGTGGCAAAGGCCCAGATCAGGGCGAAGGCGGCACAGGTGACAGCGATAAAGCTGGCGATGCCGGCGCGGCGGGCGGTCTCACGGATGCGTTCCGGTGCGACAGCGAGGGCACGTCCGTTGGCGATGGCCCAGAGCGAAAGAGTGCCGGCCAGAAGGGTATATACCGTCAGTCCGAGTGCAAGGAGGAGGGAGACGCTGCCAAAGAATGGCATGGGGTGGGGCATGGATGTGCACTTCCTTCGAAATCTATTCTCTCAGAACCGCGGCGCGCGCGAAACGGGTGCAGGAAACGTCGCGCATGTCCAGAAACAGGATAGGGTCGGGAGGAAGGAACGCCCGTGACTGGGGTCACAAGGGGGTACAGGAGGGTTCGGGAGATCAGATGTGCGCGGAGGCGCGGGATTCGATCAAGGTTTGCACGGTGGCAATGAGGTTCTGGGGAAGGAGGGGCTTCATGCGGAAGTCGACGCCCAGGGCGGCGTATTCGTCCTCGGCTTCAGCGAGGCCGCTGATCACGAGCACAGGAATATGGGGAGCGAACTCGCGCAGACGGGTGACGAACTCGGCGCCATTCATGCCCGGCATGATGTGGTCGGTGATGACCAGCTCGATGGTGTCGGGGTAGTCGTTGTTGCGGAGCTGCTCGAGGGCGCGCTCGGGGTTAAGGACGGCAACGACGAAGTAGCCGGCTCGTTTGAGGATGGTCTGACGGGTCGCAGCCTGGATGGCATTGTCGTCGATGAGCAACAGGGAGTGTGGCATGTGTCTCTGGGGCCTTATTGTCCGGGTTAGTGGATCGTTATCTCTATCACCCTTGCCGCTGCTTTCGGGCTCTTTTTGGGGCTTAACCGAATTCTGATGCGGTGTAACCGGAAAAGGGTGCCCAAATCATTAAAGCGGTAATAATCAGGTGGATACGTGGAGTTTATGCGAAAGAGGGTTCGGCGGGGGGCTAATGTTTTCTTCACAGAGCCAGCCGGGAACTAGCTGAGATAATGGGGCATGGCTCGCCGCGTCATTCGACAATATGAGTTTTTGCGCAAGATTGGTTCCGGGGGGAGTGGCGTGGTGTTCCTGGCCAACGACACGCTGCTGCAGCGGCCGGTGGTGCTCAAGCTGCTCAAGCGGGGATCGCAGACGCCGGAACAGGTGCGTGCGACGCAGCTGCGCGAGGCCCGGTTGGCGTCGGCCATCGATCACCCTAACGTCTGCGCTATCTATGAGGTAGGGGAAACTGCACCGGGCGAGCCGGATGACGAAGCCTACATCGTGATGCAGTATGTCCCAGGGAAGAGCCTGGATAAGGTGATTGGGGAGGGGCCGGCGAGCGTGCAGCTGGTGCTTTCGAGCGGCATGCAGATGGCGGATGGTCTGTCGGCTGCGCATACGCTGGGGATCTTCCACCGGGATCTGAAGCCGGCGAACGTCATGCTCACCGACGGCGGCCTGATCAAGATTCTGGACTTTGGGCTGGCGCGGCAGTTGAAGCGGGATAACGTGGATTTCGATCCCTCGATGACCACGCAACCGGTGACGCCGGCGTTTGCGGGGGCGACGTATACCGCGCGTGGGGGGACGATTGCGTACATGGCTCCGGAGCAGTTTGTGACCGGGCAGTCGAGCGTGCAGAGCGACATCTTCGCGCTGGGGCTGATTTTGTACGAGATGGTCAGCGGGCGGCACCCCTTCCATCGGCCCGACGCGCTGGAGGTGCACAGCATTCGGGCGATTCAGTATGCGGAGCCGCCGGCGCTGCGGGAGATTGTGCCGGATCTTCCGGTGGAGCTCGAGAGCGTGATTCTGCGCTGCCTGGAGAAGCAGCCGTCGGAGCGGTATGCGTCGGCCGCGGAGCTGAGGGAGGGGCTGAAGACCATTGTGAAGTCGCTGCAGCTGGACTCGATGCTGATGCCGGGCGAGGGCGCGATCAATATGGCGATGCAGCAGCGGCTGGATATGGATCGACCGGAAGAGGAGAAGCGGACTACGGGCATTCTGTCGATGCTGGCGGAGCGGTTTCGGGACAGTACGGCGAGCACGGTGTCGAAGGGGCCGAACATTGTGGTGCTGCCGTTTGTGAATCTGGAGTCGAGCGACTCGCGGCAGTTTTATGGCTACGCGCTCGCCGACGCGTTGGCAGCGCGGCTGGCCAAGGTGCCGTCGCTGGTGGTGCGGCCGTCGAGTGCGCTGATGGATGTGCCGACGCGGCAGCTGGATCCGCTGAGTGTGGGGCGGAAGCTGATGGTGGACTTTGTGCTGGCAGGAAGCTTTCTGCGCTCGGAGAAGGGGTTTGATCTTAACTGGCAGCTGCTGGATGTGGGTGGACAGAGCGTGCGTACTGGCGGTGCGATCAGCGTGGCGAGTTTTGATCTGATTGCGGTGCAGACCGAGATCTGCGACGAGGTGTTTGCGGAGCTGCATGGTTTTGGCGGGCTGCAGATGGGCGTTCCAGGACCGGCGAGCGTGGCGTCGCTGGGGCAGGCGGTGTCGGAGGAGTATCTGCAGGCCCGTGCGCTGCTGAGCTCGTTCATGTCGCGGACGGGGAGCCGGGATGAATTGGATCGTGCCCGCGAACTGTTTGAGCGCGTGGTGAAGCGCGATCCGGATTATTCGCCGGGGTGGGCGGGCCTGGGGATTACGCAGCTGCAGTATGCGCGGCATGGTCTGGGCGGGCAGATGCATGTGCTGGAGGCGCGGCGGTCGTTTGATCGGGCGCTGGAGCGCGATCCGTCCTCGGTGGAAGCGAACTTGTATCGCGTGTACATGCTGTTGAGCCGCGGCGAAAAGGAAAGCGCACGGCATGGCATCGAGCGCCTTCTGCAAACCGCAGGCAACGACTGGAATGTTCACCTGGTTGCCGGGCTTACGCTGCGCATCGACGGCTTGTATGAGGAGGCGCTGAACCAGTTCAATATGTCGCTGCGGCTGAACCCCTCGAATGCGGCGATGATCTATAACCATCGCGCGCGGGTGTACCAGTATCAGAACCAGCTGGAGCTGGCGGGCGATGAGATTGAGAAGGGCCTGACGCTGGAACCGAAACAGCCGTTGCTTCGCATCTCGCAGGGCTACCAGCAGATGCGACAGGGCCAGCTGGAGAAGGCGATTGAGACGCTGGAGCAGGTGACGCGCGACGACTCCACTCTGCGGATTGTGTTTCCCACGATTGCGATGTGCTACGTGCAGCTTGGCGATCGCAAGCGGGCCGCGGAGTTCGTGCTGGAAGAGACGCTGGCAGCGGCCGAGGCCGATAGCGAGATGGCCTATCGTCTGGCAACGTACTTCGCCGTCGAAGGCGACTCGTCCGAGGCGCTGCACTGGCTACGCCGCGCGATCTACCTGGGCAATGAGAACTATCCGTGGTTCAGCATCAATCCGGCGTGGAGAGGCATGCTCGAGAATCCAGACTTCCAGCGAATCCTTGAAGATCTGAAGAAGAGCTTTAAGAAGAATCAGAAGAACTGGAAGCGGCTGCTCTCGCAGGTGATGGGGTGAGAACAGGGGATAGAGGATAGAGAAAACTAAAGGTAAAGGCCCTCGATGTTCTGAGGGCCTTCGATTTTGAGGTGGAGGGGGAAGGGAACTAATGTGCAGTTGGAGCTAGTTGCAGAGGGGTATTGAGGGTGAAAACAATCGATGTGCCGCTGGGCAATTCCTGCTGGCGGTCACGCCTGAGCCACCAGACTGTTGCTGCTCCGGCTCCAACGCCCAGGCCAACTACGGCTCCGACGCCACCACCGACGACGGCTCCGACAACCACGGCCGAGGTGGTGGTGAGACCAACGGCGGCAGCGGTTTCTCCGGGATGGGTATTGCCGACGATCGTGCCTTCGTTGTTGATGTGGGAGTGGGCGTAGTGGTCAAGGTCGGTGACTTCGGCGTGGATGGGATAGACGGTACCGTCGGGCAGGCTGACGGACTCTGGCTGGAGGCGAATGGCGGAGGGGCCGCTGATCCGGCGGCCGCCGTGAATGTGGGTGATGCGGCCGTAGACGATGCTGCCCGCGGGTAGAAGAACGACGCCGTTCCGGCTGACTTCGGCAGAGAGGGTAGCGGTGAAGCGCGAGCCGGCCTGCGTGGTCTGGGTGGAGATCGGTTGCTGCAACGCACCATTGAGGTGGGTGCCGATGGGTAGCTCGTTGGGTCCGACGGGAACTTCGGTGACGATCTCACCGTCAGGATCACCGACGGCGCCCATGGCGACCGAGGCAGTCTGCATGGGCGGATTGCGCTGGTACACTGTCGGCGTCGAGGGGGCGGGCGTGGTCACCGTAACGGTCGCTGAAGGGGTTGCGTGCGATGGCGGAACGTAGTGCGATTCCGATGCGTCCGGCGCGAGTTGCTGGGTATCGTCCATTTCCTCGGGATGCGAGGTGCCCGTCGTCTGTGCAAACAGTGGCGCACCTGTCAGCATCAGGACCGAGACGGCGAGGGGGAGGGAGAACTTCATCTTCATCGAGGATCTTCTCCTGAGAGAGCTGCGGTGACGATGCACGTATTTCAAAAAGTGCCGATACACCTGTTTTAAAAGGTGCTGATGCACCTAGTTAAACAGAGTAGACGCGCCACCGAAGATGTGGTGAGGATCTTGCCGAAGCGCATCCCGGCAGTTAACCCGGATGTTAACAGGTAACCACGGCCCGGGGGCGGTTTGGGTTAGCGAGGTCCCTGGGCGAGGATGCGTTCGTAGTAACGCTCGTACAGCGGAATGATGCGGGAGGCGCAGAAGTGATCCTGCGCGGTGCGGCGCGAGGCAGTGGCAAAGCGTTCGAGCAGCGCCGGGTCGCTGAGGATGGAGATCGCGCCGGCGGCCATGCCGTCGACATCGCCGACATCGAAGAGCAGGCCATTGACGCCGTCTTCGATTAGCTCCGGCACGCCGCCGACCCGAGTTGCGATGGCGGGCACGCGGCAGGCCATGGCTTCGAGCGCGGCCAGGCCGAAGGACTCCATCTCGGAGGGCATCAGCATGAGGTCGGAGAGGGGGAGGAGTTCGTTGACGTTCTCCTGCTTGCCGACGAAATCGACGCGGTCGCCGACGCCGAGACGCATCGCCAGGAACTCGGCTGCGGAGCGCTCGGGGCCGTCGCCGATCATGAGCAGCCGGGCGGGCAGGGCGCGGGAGACGCGGGCGAAGGTTTCGATGACGTCCAAAACCCGTTTCACTGGACGGAAGTTGGATAGGTGCACGAGCAGGCTTTCGCCGGGCCTGGCGAAGCGCGGACGCTGCTGGGCAACCAGCTCCGGATCGCGCACGTAGAAGTCGCAGTTCACGAAGTTGCGGATGACCTCGATCTCGCCCGTGATGCCGAGGTTCTCGCGGGTGCGCTC
Organism: Acidobacteriaceae bacterium; assembly: GCA_035482415.1. GTDB lineage: Bacteria > Acidobacteriota > Terriglobia > Terriglobales > Acidobacteriaceae > Granulicella. Next base: position 15,788 of record DATHQT010000066.1, read on the forward strand.
ACGCAGGTGCGAGGAGATGGCGGTGACACCGTCGGACTCATCGATGCCGAAACGCGTGATGGGGAGATAGGAGCGATCGAGACCGACGAGGGTGATGTCGGTGCCGTGGAGTGTGGTGATGAAGGGCAGGTGGCGACCATTTTTGGCGAGCATCTGGCGGGCCAGCAGGGCGCTCACGCTGTGGGGGATCGCGTAGTGCACGTGCAGGAGGTCGAGCGAATGAAGCTCGGCGACCTCGGCCATGCGGGTGGCGAGGGCGAGATCGTAGGGAGGGTACTCGAAGAGCGGGTAGTTGGAGACCGGTACCTCGTGGTAGCGGATGTTGGCGTCGCGGCCGGCCAGGCGGAAGGGCTGCGAGTAAGTGATGAAGTGGATCTCATGACCGCGTGCAGCCAGCTCGATGCCGAGCTCTGTGGCAACAACGCCCGAACCGCCGTACGTGGGATAACACGTGATGCCAATCTTCATATTGATTCCGCTATAACCTTTTCCGGGCCTATCGTCATGGGCTACCTGGTTGCTCCAGTGAGCTGTTCTGCGTCTCTGTAGTTGATGAGTTGCGGGAGCGGAGGATTCGGAGGATGCGATGGTTGCTGTGAAGTTTGGAAAAATGCGGCGAGCAGGGCGGCGCGTTCGATGTCGCGGGTGGCGCGGAGGCGGGTGGTGACGGCGTCGAGGTCGCGATCGTTGTAGCCGGGATGACAGACGAGCTCCCATGTGCCGCTGGGCATTGCATCGAGGATTGCGCGGAGCGTGGAGGAGTTGAGATTACCGGTGGCGGAGATACCGAGCGTGCCGCGGGTGGTGCGGACGCGGCCGCTGCGAATCTGCGGCAGGGCGAAGAAGCGCGGCTGCAGGGTCCGGAGCGTGCCGATTTGCAGGCGACGAAGGATGGGGCTCTTGCCGAGGGCAATGCTCCAGCGAGGCTCGAATGGATTGCGAATGGCGGGAACGCCGGTGCGCTCGGCTACGGCGAGCAGCGGGCGCGCGACGCGGGTGAGGATGTGGGTGTGTTTGTGGGTGTCGATGTGGGTGAGGGAGATGCCGTGCTGCTGGATGCGAGCGATCTGTGCGAGGGCCTCGCGCTCGATGTCGGCTGCGGAGACTTTGCCGATCAGGACGGCAGCGAAGAAGTCGGTCAGGGACGCCCTGAAGGATTTGCGATCGGGGCCGAGAAGCGTCGGGATCGTTTCGGGGGGGGAGAGCGGGATGCCGTCCGTAAGCACGATGTGGCAGCCGATGCCGAGCGTGGGCTGCAAGCGGGCAATGCGGATGGCGTCGTCAAAGGCCGGGCCGTTGGCCATGAGGGTGGCGGAGGTGAGAGCGCCTGCGGCGTGCAGCTCGGCGATGGCGCGGTTGATCCCGGGGGTAAGGCCGAAGTCGTCTGCGTTGAGGATGAGGCGCGCGGGCATCGTGGGAGCTTCGGTGGGGAGTTGTGGGGAGGAAAGTGGTGGCAGAGACGGACTCACATCCAGGTACAACGCTGTTCGTACTGTACCTCGTTCCTTCTCGTTAAGGCGATCCTTTCTGAAGTCGGCGCGACCCGAACGCTGGGGCGGCGCAACGCAGCAGAACGTCTGCTGCGTTGCCTGGCACCTGATTAATTGAGGTTACAGTGAGCGGGCTCGTTGATCGGGTTGCAGCGGGCGGGAACATCGTCGGGCAGCTTGACGACAAAGTGGCCGTCCCAGCGAGCGGGTTCGTTGATGGGGTAATCGGTGCTGAGGAGCTGTGCGCCGCTGGAGATCATGGCATCGCGTACGGCGGTGTCGTTCGCACGAGCCTCCTTCGTGTCGGAATCCGTGCGAGCGCGGATGAGGTAGCCCTGCTTGACGAGGGCGGTAATGTCCGCGGCGGGACCGCCATTGCGCTCGAGGAAGGCTGCATCCGCGTCGCCTGGAGTGGAGTTGGTGAAGAGCACGCGGCCTCGCAGGGAAGGGTGTCCTTCGAGATAGACCGGCGTAACCGGACGCTGATCGAGCAGGAAGACGACCTTACCGCGCGAGCTGGAGAGGGTGGGCCAGTTGCCTGCAAGCACGGCTTCGTTCAGCGTCTTATAGCGGCCGCGCACGTCGTCGGGTGTGATGAGCTCACCGGCAGGAAAGACAGACCGGATCTCTGCGTCGAGAGCATCGAACACCGCAGGGGTGAATGGCTCGGTCTCGGTCAGTTTGAGCTTACCGGCTGGACCCTGCTTGGTCTCCACGAGAATGAAGATGGGAACGTGGTTCGGATGGGCATGCGACCAGGTGCGGACCTCCTGCAGGCACGCGACAAAGGGCTGGCAGGAGCTGCGGTAGTCGACGTCCTGCACGTGCATGACCTTGAATCCGGGCTTCTGCATGAGGCCGTTGGGATCGAAGGGCGGGTCGGCGGGCAGGCCGGCCGCGGCGACACGCTTCGGGCCGGCAGGATCGGCGTAGCGGCCACCCTTGGTGTCGGCGTAGATGTCGAGCTCGATCTGGCGGACGCCGCTGTCAAACTGTTGCGTTAGCGGCTGGTGCTGGTAGTCGAGCCCCTTGTAGGCAGCGGCGTACTGCGGGTCCGCCTGCCAGAGTTTCACTTCGTTCGGAGCGATGCCTACGTGGTAGCTGTTGTGGGTGCCGATGACCTGGATCTGATTCAACTTCAGCGCGGCATCGTTTGCCTGGGCCTGCGCGTGCGCTAAGAGGATGACGAGAGGGAGCGTTGCAGCGATGCGATTCATAAGGGAGTCCTGAAGGGTTAGGCGGAGGTATAGGGTTTGCTGTAGTGCGTTGACCACTCGACAAGGCTTTCGTTCATGAACCGCCAGGTCGCGTGCTTGGTGTCGACTTCCATGAGCATGTAGGCGTTGGGATCGTAGCGTGTCGCAGCCATGACGATGTGCCTGGGGCCATAGGTGGTTCCGTTGTCGATCCACCTGTGTTTGTGGCCGGAGACAACCAGCTGGATTGTCTCCTTGTACTTCACCAGCAACGGATAGAGACCGTAGTCGGCGAACTCCGTCGGCTCGTCGAGATCGAGCGGATAGTGGATGAAGACGAAGCTTGGTTTGTGCTGCTGTAACTGAGCTTCAAACCAATGCAGCTGCTCTTCGCCGAGCGAGCCGCGACCGGGATGGAAGTTGGCGGCATCGCGGTCCTGCGTGCTGCCGAGGAAGTTATTCAGATGGATGAATTTGTAACCCTTGTAGTCGAGCGCCGAATAAGGCTTGGCCTGGAACTTGGCTTCAAAGAGGCGATGGCTCATCTCGCGGGAGACGCGGTGCACGTCATAGTCATGGTTGCCGAAGCCCAGATGGACGGGCATCGTGAAGCCGTCGGTGATGGCCTTGGCGTTATCCAGGCGAGTCTTGTTCTGGAAGTAGAAGTCGTAATCGAGGGACGGATAGTTGTGGAAGTAATCGCCGATGAGGAAGGTCTGCTCGATGGCGGGGCTGAGGCTGTTGATCAGGTCGCGCGCGGAGATCAGGCGTGGCGTGGTGACCAGGATGCTTTCGTTGTCTTCGACGCCGTTCTCGCTGCCTTTGACGTAGAAGTCGTCGATGATGTGGCTGTCGGCAACGAGTGCGAAGTAGAACGTGTGAGGGGAGGCCGTGGCGCGTGCCTGCTCAGCCCATAGTTGACGGGTGAGCAGGCTGCCCAGTGACGCTCCTGCAAGCGAGTTGAACTGTCTTCTGTTGAGCATGCGTTGGTTCTCCTGCGGGGTGGTCGGTGGGTTACGCTGCGTTGCTAGAAGATGATCTTGCCGGCGAATTGCAGAATGCGCGCTGGGAAGGTTGAGGCAGCAGCGACTACGCCGAAGCTCGTGGAGTTGGGGCTGTAGTTGCTGGAGGGGAACGCATAGTTTGTGTTGTTCAGGAGGTTGAAGGCCTCCACGCGGAAGTCGAATGTGGTGTGGTGATAGATCGCAAAGCTCTTATGCAGGCCCATGTCCAGCTGGTAGAACGGGTCGAAGCGGATGGAGTTGCGACCAGCGTTGCCATACTCCTGGTTGACGGTAGGGAGGCTGAAGGGACTGGGAATATTGGGCGTGAGGGCTGAGCCTTTGAGCACCTCGATGTCCTGGTTGCCGTTGAACTTTACGCGTTGCGACTTGGGTAACACCACGTCGCCGGGAAGCTGGTTGGGACGCTGCACGAGCAGCGGGCTGCCTTGCTGAAAGGCGTTCGGCGAGTAGCTGAGGTTGACCGGCAAACCGCTGCTGGCGCTGTTGATCGCGGTCACCTGCCAGCCGCCCAGTACCTGCTGCAGGACAGAGGGAGCGGTCGAGCCGAACTTCCGGCCCTTGCCATAGGGCAGATCGTAGACGACGGTAAGAACCTCGTTGAGCGGCTGGTTATAGGCTGAGGGGCCAATCTCGCCGAGCGGGTTCTCGAGGTTGATGCGCGAGTTGTCGTTGTCCGGTGTGTCGAGGTGGCCGGCCGCGTTGTCCTCGGCGCGCGAGTACGTGAAGGAGTTCAGCAGGTAAAGCCCATGCGCCGTGCGGTGCTCCAGTTTCGTCTGCAGGGAGTTGTAGTAAAGCAGCCCGGCGGGCAGCGTCTCTTCGATGGTCGTGAAGGTGGGGATGGGACGGCGAGCCTGCAGGGAAAGGCAGCCGGCGGTGGTGATGGTGTTGCAGGTTGCGGTGATGGCGTTGGGCACGGCCTGGTTCAAGTCGGCCAGTGTCTGCAGCTTCACGCCATGCTCGCCGACGTACGATACCTCAAAGGTGGTATTGGCTCCAAACGAGCGCTGCACGGTCAGGTGCCAGCTCTGCACGTATCCTGTTGGCAGATTCTTTGGAATGTAGCGCGCCTGGGTCGAAAGATTGCTGGCAGCGGTTACGTTGGCCGGGTCCGCGAAATTCAGCGGGTATCCCTGCGAAGTGGTGAAGAAGCAGGGCATCGGGTTCGCGGGGTTGAAGGGTGCGGCCGCCTGTGCGGCGGTGCAAGTTGTGAGCCCGGGGTTCGAACCGCGAATGCCGGGGAAGGCGTTGGTCGGCACCTGGGTGACCGAGGTGTTGACGATGGCGGGAAGATTATAGACGAGCAGATTCTCGCCGCCTTCGCGATTGAACTGCGCATAGTTGATGCCATACCCGGCGCGAACGACCGTCTTCGGATCCACTTGGAACGCGAGACCGATCCGCGGTGCGAAGTCCAGCTTGGGCATGTTGACCAGCGCGCGTTGGTAGAGCGAGCCATTGGTCGCCTGGATCAGCGATTGGGTCGTGGGATCATAGTTGGCGAGCAGGTTGTTGGACTCCCACTGCGGCGTCACCAACTCGTAGCGGAGGCCGGCGTTCACGGTGAGCCGCGAGTTCACGCGGATGTCATCCTGCACATACATGAAGTTGTCGCGCTGATTCAGATGGACGACCACAAAGTTGTTGAGTTGGTAGGTGTCGCGTGCGCCGAAGAGGAAGTCTGCGAGAGCGACGGCTTCGCGCGTGCCGGTATCGGAGCCGCTGAGGGTGCTGGCACTCCCACCGGTAAAGCTGTAGCCGCCGTTGTAGGTGTCCTGACCGTAGACCGGGTTGAAGTCGTCGATGGCCGTGTAGATCGCCTGGAACTCATAGCCGAACTTCAGTTGGTTGCGGCCGCGCAGAAGCGTGTAGTTGACCTTCGGGTTGTACACCGTCGGGTTTTGGAATTGGGGATTGGATCCCTGGTTGCCGAACTGCGAGAACGTATTCACGCTCTGCACATTCAGGCTGCGCACGACCGCGGGGTCGGTTGGAAGCCCGGGGATGCCGGTCTCCAGGCTGGGAAGGTTTGCGCCGTAGGGCGTCTTTCCACCATTCGTAAGCGTGAAGGCGAACCGCGCATCGAGAATTGAATTCTGCGAGAAAGCCTGCGTGATGCCACCGGCTGCCTGCTGGTTGAAGATATTCACCGTACCGTTGGAGTTGCCGCCTGCCGGTCCCTGGATGTTTGGCGGCGAGTTGATGATGCCCTGGTGTTCGCTGTAACGGAAGAACACGGTGGTCTTCGGACTCATCGTGTAGTCCAGGCGAATGTCGCCCTTATCGTCATTGATGGTGTCGGGTGGCAGCGAGGCATAGTTGTTGCTGAACGGATCCCCGGGAACGTTGGGCGCCGGCAGCGCACCGAGCACACCTTTCGCGAAGGAAGAGACCGACGGATCCGTAAAGGGAATCACGCCGTTGGGATAGAGCTGTCCGGTCAGCGGATTGACCAACGGAACGGGCGCTCCGTTGCTTTCGCTGCTCTTGCCTGAGAGGAAGGTATAGCCTCCGTTGCCGATCGCCAGTGCGCTGGTGCCGTTCTGGTCCGCCGTGGGAACCGTTGCGCTGTTGATGGCGTGCACCACCTGACGGGTGCCTTCGTAGTCGGCGAAGAAGAAGAGCTTACCCTTGAAGATCGGACCGCCGAATGTGCCGCCGAACTGATTGCGAATGAGGACGGGCTTCTGCGTTGCGCCGGTCAGCGGATTGGCCGGCGGCGTGAAGGGGCCGATTGCGTTGAACACGGTGTTGCGCAAATAATCGTAGGCCTTGCCATGGAAGTTATTGGTACCGCTACGGATGCTGACGTTGATGACGGCTCCGGCGGAGCGTCCATATTCGGCGCTGTAGTTGTCGGTTTCGACGCGAAACTCGTTGATTGCGTCCGGGGAGGGCGGGATGGCTTGATTCGAGAAGCCTTGATTCGAGGTGCCGTAGGCGTTGTTATCCAGACCGTCCAGCAGGAAGTTATTGAATTCGCTGCGCTGGCCGTTTACGTTGAAGCTGGCGTCGCGGCTGGAGTCGGTGGAGTTCTCAAGGATGTTGCGGCGTACGCCCGGGACCAGTGCGGCCAGGTCAGCATAGGCGCGGCCATTGAGCGGCAGGTTCTCGACCTCCCGGGTGTTGATGACCTGCCCGCGCTCGCTGGAGTCGGTCTCCAGCAGCGCCGCAGCGGCGTTGACCTGCACGGTTTCGGCCGCCGAGCCTACCTTCAGGGCCACGTCCACACGCTGGTGGGCGTTGACCTGCACGGTAAAGTCTTCGGTCTTCGAAACGTCGAAGCCGTTCATCGCGGCGGTCACCTGATAGTGGCCGAGCTTCACGTCCGGAAACTCGTAAGCCCCCTGCTTGTTGGTCACGACCGTCACCTGGGTCTTGGTGTCCACATCGATCAGGGTCACGGAGGCACCGGCCAGGGCAGCGCCGGACGTGTCTCGAACGTAGCCGAGAACGGAGGCAGTCTCAAACTGCGCGAACCCGGGGAGAGAAGAGAGCAAGAGAAGAAGGACAATCGACACGAACAAATTGAGGCGTTTCACTAATGACACTCCATAATGTGTAAATCGTGCCGAATGGTTTCGTGGAGCCGGCTCGACGCCGGTTTGCCCACTGCATCCACTGGTGGCAGCCCTTTGATCATGCGGATTAAGGCGGTTCATCGAAAGGGTGCGATGGTGTGAAAAATAGGCTTGCCCCGTGATCACACCCCTGCGCACCCCTCTATAAATCAAGGCGAATTCCTTCCATCGCACCGATGTGGTTCATCTAATTTTCACGTCCTGGCCCTAGGCTTTAGTCATGCCACCTGCGAAGGGTCTGTTCCCCAGCGCCGCCGCCGCCGCCTCGCCTTTGAGATACCGGCCTCTGCCAAGTGGAGCCGTCGAGATAGCGGAGGCGGTGCCGTCAGCCGATGCGGACCGCCTCTCGGACATGGAAGAATGGCACCTGGCCTGTCGCATCGCAGCCAGCAAGCTCCTGTGCAGGTCGGACCTGCTACCCAGGTTCCTGCTGCATATCTGCGAGCAGACCCTGATGGGGAACTCTCACAACATCTCGGAGCAGCGCATTGGGATACACATCTTCAATCGGCCGACCGACTATAACCCGGGCGAAGACAATATCGTCCGCAGCTATGCGCGTACGCTGCGCAAGCGGATGGACGAATACTTTGAGTCGGAGGGCAGCCACGAGCCGCTGAGGATTGTGATCCCGCGCGGAGGGTATGTGCCCATCTTTGTAACCAATGCGGACAGCCGTGATGACGATCCGGGCGAAATCGATCGCGTCTCGACGGAAAGGATCGCGCTCACAGGCGGCCGGGTCGAGCCGGGGGTGCTGCCCTTAAGACAATTGGAAGTGCAGGGATTGGAGTCCGCTGGGTCGAGGCGGGAAGTTTGGTGGATAGGCCTGATCTGCCTGCTGATGGGATGCGTCCTGGGCGCATTTGCCTGGTCGGCGATCCACCGCCCGGACGCTGGTCAACCCCCTGAGCTCGCTCATCCGATTTGGGCCGAGATGTTTCAGAAGGACCGCAACACCCTGATCGTTCCAGCCGATAGCGGCCTCGGGATTCTGCAGAATTTAACTGGAAAGCAGATTTCGCTGGAGACCTACGCCAGTGGATCCTACTTCTCTGGCGAATCGTCGTTACCTGGCATCGATGCGGGGAATCTGGCAGATCTGCGCCAGCAGCGATATACAAGCGTGGTTGATTTGAACATCGCGGCGAAGCTTATGCAGTTGCATGAGCTTTCTGCCGGACGAGTGGACATCCGCTACGCGCGTAGCATCACTGCAGAGGACCTGAAAAACTCGAATGTGATCCTTCTGGGCTCGAGCCACACCAATCCCTGGGCCTCACTCTTTGAAGGTCGCATGAACTTCAGGCTGCAATATTCTTCGACGGTCGATCAATCGCTGGTGCTGAACGAACGTCCGATCGGGAAAGAGCAGAAGCAATATCTAAACGGCACAGGCCCGATGGCAAATCGCACCTATGGAGTAATCGATTACCTGCCAAACCTCGATGGCGGCGGCCATGTACTGATCATCCAGGGACTGAATATGGCCGCAACCCAGGCGGCCGCCGATATTCTGTTTTACTCCCCGGACATGCGTTCCATTCTGGACCGGGCACGCCTACCGAACGGCTCGCTCCGCTCCTTCGAACTGCTGATTCAAACCAGCAGCATCGGCGCGACCGATCCCGGCGCCCAGATCATCGCGACACGCTTCTACAATTAGCCGCCATTTGTTTTGGTGTTAGAAGGGAAGTGGTGGGCAGAGAGGGACTCGAACCCCCGACATCCTGCTTGTAAGGCAGGCGCTCTAACCAACTGAGCTATCCGCCCACTCCTGGGCACAAACCTAAGTGTAGGCGAAGGAACGATTCGGGGCAATGCACGGGGCACCGGGATATCATGGACGTCGCGCGATGTATTCGTGCGAACACGGGGGAAAGCAGGAACGATGAAGGCATTGGTGAAGAGCAGGGCGGAGCAGGGGTTGTGGCTGGAAGATGTGCCGGTTCCGGAGATCGGGATCAACGATGTGCTGATTCGCGTGCGCTATACCGGCATCTGCGGGACCGACGTGCATATCTACCAGTGGGACGAGTGGGCGCAAAAGACCATCCCTGTGCCGATGGCGATTGGGCACGAGTTTGTTGGCGAAATCGTTGCCGTGGGATCGAATGTCAATGATTTCTATCCCGGCGATATTGTGAGCGGCGAAGGGCATGTGACCTGCGGGCGGTGCCGAAACTGTCTGGCAGGCCGGCGCCATCTATGCGCGCACACGCTGGGCGTTGGGGTCAATCGGCCAGGCGCGTTTGCCGAGTTTATCTCGCTGCCCATGACCAATATCTGGCGGCATGATCCGAAGATCAACCAGGAAGTGGCCGCGATCTTCGATCCGTTTGGCAACGCGGTGCACACGGCGCTGTCGTTCCCTCTGCTGGGTGAAGACGTCCTGATCACAGGCGCGGGGCCGATCGGGATCATGGCCATCCCGGTGGCGAAACACGCCGGTGCGCGGCACATCGTGATTACGGACATGAATCCGTATCGGCTGGCGCTGGCGAAGAAGATGGGCGCAACCCTGGCCGTCAATCCTACGGAAACTCCCATCGCCGAGGTGCAGAAGCAGCTTGGCATGCAGGAGGGGTTCGATGTGGGGCTCGAGATGTCCGGGAACGCGCAGGCGCTGCGCGACATGATCGCGAACATGGCGCATGGAGGGAAGATTGCAATCCTTGGAATTCCTGCAAAGGAGGCGCCGATGAACTGGCGCGACGTGATCTTCAACATGCTCACGATCAAGGGAATCTATGGGCGGGAGATGTACGAGACCTGGTACAAGATGTCGGTGATGCTGGAGAGCGGCGTCGACATTGAGCCGGTGATTACGCACCGGTTTCCGTATAGCGATTTTCAGAAGGGGTTCGACGCGATGATCTCTGGCCAGACGGGCAAGGTCGTACTGGACTGGACGAGTCTGATCAAGTGATGGGCTACTCAAACGCAGCGCAGGCGGAGGCCTCATCGGCATGCAGGGTGGTGTACTTGGTGATGCCAACCATGGTGAAGACCTTGGTGAAGTGCGGGCTGAGGCCGAAGGAATGGATCTTCTGTCCTTTTTTGCTGGCGGCGA
>DATHQT010000067.1:0-7802 GCA_035482415.1 Acidobacteriaceae bacterium
GATGTCGCGGCGGGGGCCTTTTTCGCCGGAGAAGACGGCGGTGAGGATGGCTGCGTTGGTGCGGGCGTCGCCGCCCCGGAGGGTTTCGATGGGAGCGCGGGTGAGGCCGACATCTTCGGGGGTGAGGGTACCTTCGGTGACGATGCCGTTGTGGACTTCGGCGAAGTGGCTGGGGCCGGAGATGGAGAATTCGTCCATTCCGCTATTGCCGGTTTCGCCGTGAACGACGAAGGCGTGTCGGGTGTTTAGGAGGACCATGGCACTGGCGGCGAGGGGGACGAGATGCGGCGCGTAGACGCCCATGACTTGCGCGGAGGCTCCGGCGGGATTGGAGAGCGGGCCGACGAGATGAAAGATGGTGCGGATGCCGATGGCGCGGCGAACAGGCATCACGGTCTTCATTGCGGGATGGAGCGATGGTGCGTGGAAGAAGGCGAAGCGATGTTTGCGGAGGGCGGCTGCGCCTTCGTCGGGAGAGAGTGCGACGGGGATGCCGAGGGCTTCGAGGACGTCCGCTGAACCGCAGTCGCTGGTGACGCGGCGATTGCCGTGTTTGGCGACCATGATTTTGCCCCCGGTGACGGAGGCTCCGGCGGCGGCGGCGACCAGGGCGGCGGCGGTGGAGATGTTGAAGGTGCCGCTGGAATCGCCGCCGGTGCCGCAGGTGTCGACCAAGTCCTGCTGCTCCAGGTTGCTGAGGGGAAGAGGGTTAGAGGCACTGCGGAGGGTTGAGGCGAAGCCGGCGATCTCGGCGGCGGTCTCGCCGCGGGCGGCCAGGGCGCCGAGGAGGGCGGCTAATTCGATGTCGCTGGCCTGGCCGGCGAGGATGGTTTGCATGAGCGTGGAGGCCTCGGAGTGCGAGAGGGTTTCGCGCTGTTCGAGGATGCGCCGGAGCTCGTTCTGGATAGGCATGTGCGCTTCTGAGAGTAACAAAAAGTGCTGACACAGCCTGGTTTCGGGTGACAAATCGGGGGTGTGTGGCGGTGTTTCGGGACGGGTGGCGGGCAGGTTTCCGGGTGAAACGTAAAGTTTGCTTGACAGTTCTGAGGTCGAATGTAAAGGACGCTTGACTAGGGTTCAGGCAAAAGTCAAGTGTCCTTGACAGGAGCAAAAATCGCCCAACTTTTCCGATTATCGCCGCGCGTAGTTGCTAGGGTCTTGCGCGAGTGACTAGGATGATCCCGATGGTGGGATCGCAAACCGTCCTAACCGAAACTGCAAGGCTGGAGTCCGCATGAAGATCCACGAGTACCAAGGGAAAGAGATTCTGCGCAAGTATGGAGTGGCTGTTCCCAACGGGGAGATGGCGACGACGCTGGAGGAGGCAGACACGGCGGCGAAGCAGCTTTTCTCGGAGGGGAACGCTGTGGTGGTCGTCAAGGCGCAGATTCACGCGGGAGGGCGCGGGAAGGGTGGGGGGGTGAAGCTGGCGAAGTCGATGACGGAGGCGGCTGCGGCGTCGAAGTCAATTTTGGGGATGCAGCTGGTGACGCACCAGACGGGGCCGGCGGGGCAGAAGGTGCAGCGGCTGCTGATTGAAGCCGGGTCGGCGATCGATCGCGAGCTGTATCTGGGATTGGTGCTGGATCGTGCGTCGGCGCAGGTGGTGTTCATGGCATCGCAGGCGGGCGGGATGGAGATTGAGGAAGTCGCGCAGGAGACTCCGGAGAAGATCTTCAAGGAGTATGTGGATCCGGCGATTGGGTTTCAGCCGTACCAGGCGCGCAAGCTGGCGTTCAAGCTGGGGCTGGCACCGGCGCAGATCTCGGAAGCGGCGCGGCTGATGATGGGGATGTACAAGGCGTTCATGGATACCGACTCGACGCTGATGGAGATCAATCCGTTCATCACGACGAAGGATGGGAAGCTGCTGGCGCTGGATTGCAAGATGAACTTCGACGACAACGCGATGTTCCGGCACAAGGATTTGAAAGAGCTGAGGGATATTTCGGAGGAAGATCCGCTCGAGGTTGAGGCGAGCAAGTTTGCGCTGAATTACATCAAGCTGGATGGGTCGATTGCTTGCATGGTGAATGGCGCTGGTTTGGCGATGGCGACGATGGACATTATTAAGTATGCGGGCGGGGCGCCGGCGAACTTTCTGGATGTCGGCGGTGGCGCGAACCAGGAACAGATTGAGAATGCGTTTGGGATTTTGTTGTCGGATCCGAATGTGAAGGCGATTTTTATTAATATTTTTGGCGGGATACTCAGGGTCGATGTCCTCGCGACGGCTGTAGTCGCGGCGGCGAAAAAGTTGAATGTTCAATTGCCGATCATCCTTCGCCTTGAAGGTACGAACGTGGAAGAAGGTCGCGAGATCATCGCTAAATCTGGGATGAAAGTTCAAATTGGATCAACGATGAAAGAAGCCGCCGATATGGCTGTGGCTGCGGCGAAGGGATAGCCGCCATGGAAGCCTTCCAAGATATGGCAGAGAAGAGTTTTGGTTTCGGTTCCTGGGAAGTACCGTATTGGTTCCTTGGCCCGGAGCAGGGGATGTCCAAAGACGAGAGTGAGCTGCGGAAACGGTATGCTGCTTGGCGCGACCTTGGTAGTCAAGAGTTGGACGACTGTTTGGAGTTTCATTTGCAGATCGAAGACTCGAGATGGCATGGTGACAAGCCGACTCCGCAGCGCACATGGACGCGGCTTATCTCCGTATTAGTCGGGTATGGCGCTAAAGGGATAAGTGATCGGCTTTCTTATCAGCAGAAACACTGGGGGCGACACCCGGGCCACCCGGGCCACGCGATCAACGCAGAGACCTGCGTCATTGAACTGAGCGGGATCGCCGCGCACAACCTTGGCGTCGAACGAGATCGTCGGTCGTACCTGGAAAGCCGTCTTGAGAAGATCGATTACGAGATGCGTTCCAAGGAACCAGCTCTACTGATTTTGTATGGCAAGACCGAAGCTTGCCGTCGAGCATGGCAACACCTGACGAGAGATGCCGAAGATCTGGCTCAGTGCTCGTCACATGTGCAAGTTCGGAAGGCCGGTGAATCGATCATCGCCTGGGCTACTCATCCTGCGAATTTCGGGCAGACCATTGCGCAATGGCAAGTACTTGGGCAAGAACTCAGGCATCTACAGCAGCGCGCCGCTTAGGCGGAATCAGGAGAGCAAATGTCGGTATTGGTTGGTAAGGGAACGCGGCTTATTGTGCAGGGGATTACTGGGCGTGAGGGGTCGTTTCATGCCAAGGGCTGCGCGGAGTATGGGACAAAGGTGGTGGGGGGCGTTACGCCGGGGAAGGGCGGGACTACGTTTGAGGGTTGGCCGGTGTTCAATACCGTCGATGAAGCGGTGAAGGAGGCGGGGGCGAATGCGACCATGATCTTTGTGCCGCCACCGGCTGCTGCGGATGGAATTCTGGAGGCGACGGCGGCGGGGATTCCGCTGATCGTTTGCATCACCGAGGGGATTCCGGTGCTGGATATGGTCAAGGTGTGGGAGGTGGTTCGAAAGTCGAAGTCGCGGCTGATTGGGCCGAATTGTCCGGGGGTGATCTCGCCGGGGAAGGCGAAGATTGGGATTATGCCGGGGCGGATTCATAAAGAGGGTTCGGTGGGGATTGTGTCGCGGTCGGGCACGCTTACGTATGAGGCGGTGTACCAGCTGACGCAGCGGGGGATTGGGCAGTCGACGGCGATTGGGATTGGGGGCGACCCGATTGTGGGGACGTCGCACATTGATGCGATGCGGCTGTTGAATGATGATCCGGATACCGAGGCGATCATCATGATTGGTGAGATTGGTGGGATGGCGGAAGAGGCTGCGGCAGAGTTCGTCCGGGAGTATGTGAAGAAGCCCGTGGTGGGATTCATTGCCGGGCAGACGGCGCCTCCGGGACGGCGGATGGGGCATGCGGGCGCGATCATCTCTGGCGGCGAAGGAACCGCGGAGAGCAAGATGGCGGCGATGACGGCTGCCGGGATCCATGTGGTGAAGTCGCCGGCGGAGATTGGCGAGACGATGCAGCGGGTGATGGGGAAGTAGAAGCAGTGAGTAGTGTGTAGTGAGTAGTGAGTAGTGAGTAGTGACGGCGGAGGCCTGGGCTGTGCTTGGGCCTTTTGCTTTGGGTCGGGAAGAACGTTGCGGTTAGCGGGTGGGTTGGCGGGAGTAGTAGGCCCAGGCGATGGCAAACATGACGGCGACCATGAAGGCGAGCTCCGCGTGGGGGCGGTTGCGGTAGTAGAGGTTGACGATGGCGTCGAAGGTCCAGGCAGCGGAGCCGACGGCCCATATCCATGCAGTGCGACGCATCATCCCTCCTTAGATTTGCTTAGACGCATGAAGCCGCGCGAGGACGCGCGAGGCGGAGCGTATAGTGCATTTTATGCGCCAATACATGGTTATTGCGGTGGGAGTGTGGGTGGTTTGTGGTGGGTATGCGTTGGGACAACAGGCGGCTGCGGGGCGGGGCACGGCGGAGGCGCGATGTGCGCGGTTGGCGGCGGTCACGCTGGAGGGGGCGAAGGTGACGGCGGCGACGATCGAGGCGGCGGGTGCGGTGCTGGCGGATGTGAAGAAGCTGGGGGCGACGCAGGTGGGGACGCTGCCGGGGTTCTGCCGGGTGATGGTGACGGATACGCCTTCGGCGGATTCGGATATTAAGACTGAGGTGTGGCTGCCGGTGGGGTGGAATGGGCAGTATCGCGCGCTGGGCAATGGCGGGTTTGCGGGAGAGATTGACTATGAGGGAATGGCGGCGGCGATGGCGGAGGGCTATGCGACGTCGGGAACGGATACGGGGCATGTGGGGATGGGGGCGACGTTTGCGCTGGGGCATCCGGAGAAGGTGAAGGACTTTGGGTGGCGCGCGGTGCATGACATGAACGTGCAGGCGAAGGTGCTGGTGAAGGCGTTTTATGGGAGGGCGGAGGGGCATGCGTACTTCACGGCGTGCTCGGATGGCGGGAGAGAGGCGCTGATGGAGGCGCAGCGGTTTCCGGGGGATTTTGACGGGATACTGGCGGGGGCTCCGGCGTATAACTGGACGGCGCTGATTTCGGCTTCTACGGCGAATGACCAGACGTTGATGGCGAGTGCGGGGGCGTATCTGCCGGCGAGTAAGCTGCCGGCGATTACGGCGGCGGTGCTGGCGGCCTGCGATGGGCAGGATGGGCTGAAGGATGGCGTGGTGGGGAATCCGGCGAAGTGCGGGTTCGATCCGGCGGTGCTGGCTTGTGCGGGGGCGGAGACGGAGGGGTGTTTGACGGCGGGGCAGATGGCTACGCTGCAGTCGATTTATGCGGCGAAGGTGGATGCGCAGGGGAGGGAGGTGTTCCCGGGGTATTCTCCGGGGGCGGAGAGCGCGCAGGGGGGCTGGGAAGGGTGGATGGTGGGAAAGAAGCAGGGTGATCAGACGGCGATGATGTACTTCGGGCTGGGGTACTTTCAGGACTTTGTGTATGAGCGGGAGGATTGGAGTCTGGCGGCGTTTGATTTCGATCGCGACTCGAAGAAGGCGCTGGCGAAGACGGGGGAGGCGCTGAATGCTACGGACACGAATTTGAAGCCGTTTGCGGCGCGGGGTGGGAAGCTGCTGATGTATCACGGGTGGAATGATCCGGCGATTCCGGCGCTGAGCACGGTGGCGTATTACGACGGGGTGGTCGCGTCGATGGGGAAGACGGCTGCGGATGCGGCGGTGCGGCTGTACATGGTGCCGGGAATGCTGCACTGCGATGGCGGGCCGGGAGTGGTGGACTTTGGGCAGGGCGCCGCCGCGGTTCGGGGAGATGCGCAGCATGATGTGTTCACGGCGCTGGAGCAGTGGGTTCAGGCCGGGACAGGGCCGGGAACGCTGACGGCGAGCGAGTACGTGGGCGACGATGAGACCAAGGGTGTGGTGAGGACGCGGCCGGTGTGCGTGTATCCGGCGGTGGCGCGGTATGTGGGAGGCGATGTGAAGGTGGCGGGGAGTTTTGTTTGCGTGGGGCCGCCGACGATTTATTGAGAATCTGTTTAGGGACACGAGACGCTTGTCCTGCCGGACGGGCCCGCTACGCGCGGAGCGGCAACTTCGTTGCGGGCAGAGGCCTTCGGCTGGGCGCTTCCGTTGGTCGCGAACGAAATCTTCTTGCCGACCAACGGGAGGTCCACGCGAAGCCGTAAAAAGGCGTGCGAACGCCCGCCCCACGCGTAGTGGGCACGTCCGGCAGAATACGGGTTCTATACTCTCGTATGCGCAAAGTGCTTGTGGGTTTGGTTGCGGTTCTATGTGTGTCTGCGGGTGCGCAGACGTTTTCGGTGCGGTTTCCGGCGGCCGTGTCGGGGAAGGCGCTGGATGGACGGCTGATGGTGCTGCTGTCGAATGATCCGAGTGAGGAGCCTCGGATGCAGATCAACGATACGATGCTGTCGCAGCAGGTGTTTGGCGTGACGGTGGATGGGATGAAGCCGGGGCAGGTGGTGGTGGTTGCGGACGAGGGCGGCGATGGGATTTCGGGGTATCCGCGGACTGCGTTGAAGGATGTGCCGCCGGGCGACTATACGGTGCAGGCGGTGCTGAATGTGTATGAGACGTTTCATCGCGGGGATGGGTCGGTGGTGAAGCTGTCGGCTGATCGGGGAGAGGGGAAGCAGTGGAATATGGCGCCGGGGAATTTGTATTCGAAGCCGGTGAAGGTGCATGTGGGGCCGGAGACGAAGCTGGAGATTTCGATGGACCAGGTGATGCCGGAGATTAAGCCGGAGGCGGATTCGAAGTACATTCGGCACATCAAGATTCAGTCGGCGCTGCTGACGAAATTTTGGGGGCGGCCGGTGTATTTGTCGGCGGTGGTGATGGTGCCGTGGGGGTTCGATGAGCATCCGGAGGCGCGGTTTCCGCTGATTGTGGCGGAGGATCATTACACGGCAGAGTTTGATGACTTTCGGACGGAGCCGCCGGATGCGAATCTGAAGCCGGAATACTCGGAACGGTTTCATCTTGCGGGGTACAACCGGATCATGCAGGAGGAGGCTTACAAAAACTATCAGGAATGGATTGCGCCGAAGATGCCGCGGATGTTGATTGTGAAACTGCAGCATGCGAATCCGTATTACGACGATAGCTATGCGGTGAACTCGGCGAACGTTGGGCCTTATGGGGATGCGATTGAGACGGAGTTAATTCCGGCGATTGAGAAGCAGTTTCGAGGGATTGGCGCGGGGTGGGCTCGGTTTTTGTATGGCGGGTCTACGGGGGGTTGGGAGTCGCTGGCGGTGCAGATGTTTTATCCGGATCACTACAACGGGGCGTTTGTGGCTTGCCCTGATCCCGTCGATTTTCATGCGTACATGACTCGAGATTTGTATAAGGACGACAACATGTTTTACGCGCAGGGAGCCAACAAGCGGGTGGAGCAGCCGGCGATGCGGAATTATCTGGGGCAGACGCTGATTTCAGTTCGGGACAATGCGGCTTATGAGGCTGCGCTGGGGGATACCGGTCGGTCGGGCGATCAGTTAGATATCTGGCAGGCGGTTTATGGGCCTCAAGGGCAGGATGGTTATCCGGCGCAGATTTTTGATAAGGAGACTGGTGCGATCGACCATAAGGTTGCGGAGTACTGGAAGGAGCACTACGACCTAGATGCGATTCTGCAGAAGAATTGGGAGACGCTTGGTCCGAAACTGCAGGGGAAGATTCATTTGTATGTGGGGGATGCGGATACTTACTTTTTGAATGATGCGGTTTACCTGATGGAGGATTTTCTGAAGACTACGGGGACGCCTGGTCATGGGGTTCCGTATGAAGGCGAGGTGAAGTATGGGCCTCGAGCGGAGCACTGCTGGAATGGGGATCCGAC